>JAZKDR010000018.1:0-132705 GCA_040387435.1 Pseudomonadota bacterium | reverse complement strand
CAAGGCTGGCCTCGAAGCCGTGTATCTGTCGGGCTGGCAAGTTGCTGCTGACGGCAACACCTCTGAAACCATGTACCCCGACCAGTCGCTGTATGCCTACGACTCTGTGCCAACCATGGTCCGCCGCATCAACAACACCTTCAAACGCGCTGATGAAATTCAATGGGGCCGCGGCATCAACCCGGGCGACAAGGAGTTCATCGATTACTTCCTGCCCATCGTTGCCGATGCTGAAGCCGGCTTCGGTGGCGTGCTCAATGCATTTGAGCTGATGAAAAACATGATTCAGTCGGGCGCTGCAGGCGTTCACTTCGAAGACCAGCTGGCTGCCGTCAAGAAGTGTGGCCACATGGGCGGCAAGGTGCTGGTGCCTACGCAGGAAGCCTGCGAAAAGCTGATCTCTGCACGTTTCGCTGCTGACGTGATGGGTGTGTCCACCATCGTTCTGGCCCGTACCGATGCAGAAGCGGCCAACCTGATCACCTCTGACCACGATGCCAACGACAAGCCATTCCTGACCGGCGAGCGCACGCAGGAAGGTTTCTACCGCGTCAAGAACGGTCTGGAGCAATCCATCAGCCGCGGCGTTGCTTACGCCCCTTACGCCGATCTGGTGTGGTGCGAAACAGGCGTGCCTGACATCGGTTTTGCGCGTGAATTCGCACAAGCTGTGCACGCCGCCTGCCCAGGCAAGCTGCTGTCGTACAACTGCTCGCCTTCTTTCAACTGGAAGAAGAACCTCAACGACAAACAGATCGCATCCTTCCAGGAAGACCTGTCTGCACTGGGCTACAAATACCAGTTCATCACGCTGGCCGGTATCCATATCAACTGGTTCAACACCTTCCAGTTCGCCCATGCATACGCCAACGGCGAAGGCATGAAGCACTACGTCAACATGGTGCAGGAACCCGAATTCGCAGCACGCGACAAGGGCTACACCTTCGTGTCGCACCAGCAGGAAGTTGGCGCCGGTTACTTCGACGACGTCACCACGGTGATCCAGGGCGGCTCGTCCAGCGTGAAGGCGCTGACTGGCTCTACCGAAGAAGAGCAGTTCCACTGATCTCTGGTTAAAGCCTGCAAGCCCCTGAAAATCAGGGTTTGAGCAGAAAGCCCGGGCCTCCCTCCACAGGGTTGCCCGGGCTTTTTTATGAGGGAGTTTTCGCGTAGAGTGCAGGCTGCCCCGGTAAAAGCTGACAAATCAATTGTGGAGGAGGCCGCGATGTCTGAACTGACGACAGGTTTCAAGCGTGTTCCCTGTCCTGAGTGCAATGGCACCGGGGAGTTGCGCATTGAGAGCGAAAACATCAACGAAAACTTTGAAGTTGAAAAGCAGACTGTCATCATGGAATGCCAGAACTGTCGGGGCCTGGGTTTCATGCCGCCCGCATCTCCGCAATAGGCTCAAAAATCCCTCGCGGCAGCGCGCCGCCATCGTGTCGTAAAATATGGCCATGCAATCAATCAAACTTGAAACAGGAAGGATAGTCCGGGTTATGACACCGCGAACTACGACCTCGCCTATTTCCTGGAGTCATTCAGGGCGCTAGCCCGCACCCCTGTTGACAAGCTGTACGCAGCACCCTTCCCGAAAATCAGATCAAGCGCGGCACTCACCGCGCTTTTTTGTTGCCCGTTTTTACACAGAGATTCCCATGATTCACATCACGCTTCCCGACGGTTCGAAACGCGACTTTCCAGGCCCGGTCACGGTGGCAGAGGTCGCGGCCTCGATTGGCCCTGGCCTCGCCAAAATGACGGTTGCCGGCAAGGTCGATGGCAAACTGGTCGATGCCAGCGACCGCATTGACCACGACGCAAAACTGCAGATCATCACGCCCAAGGATGACGACGGTGTTGAGATCATTCGCCACTCGACGGCCCACCTGGTTGGTCATGCGGTCAAGCAGCTTTATCCAACGGCCAAAATGGTCATCGGCCCGGTGATCGACGAAGGGTTTTATTACGACATCGCGTACGAGCGCCCCTTCACGCCCGAAGACATGGCCGCCATCGAGTCGCGTATGCGTGAGCTGATTGCGCAGGACTACGAAGTCGTCAAAAAGATGACGCCCCGCGCCGAGGTGATTGAGGTCTTCAAGGCCCGTGGCGAGGACTACAAACTGCGCCTGGTCGAAGACATGCCCGACGAACAAGCCATGGGCCTGTATTACCACCAGGAATACGTCGACATGTGCCGCGGCCCTCACGTGCCGAACACGCGCTTCCTGAAAGTCTTCAAGCTCACGCGCGTTTCCGGCGCCTACTGGCGCGGCGATGCCAAGAACGAGCAACTGCAACGCATCTATGGCACGGCCTGGGCGGACAAAAAGGATCTTGAGGCCTACATCAAACGCATCGAAGAAGCCGAAAAACGCGACCACCGCAAGCTCGGCCGCGAGCTGGACCTGTTCCATGTCGACGACCACGCCCCCGGCCTCGTGTTCTGGCACCCCAAGGGCTGGACCATCTGGCAGGGCGTTGAGCAGTACATGCGCAAGGTTTACCAGGACAACGGCTATCAGGAAGTGAAGGGTCCGCAGATCATCGACAAGACGCTGTGGGAAAAGACCGGCCACTGGGACAAATACCGCGACAACATGTTCACGACGGAAAGTGAAAAGCGCGAGTACGCACTCAAGCCCATGAACTGCCCCGGCCACATCCTGATCTTCAAGCAGGGCATCAAGAGCTACCGCGACCTGCCGCTGCGTTACGGCGAGTTCGGCCAGTGCCACCGCAATGAGCCTTCGGGCGGCCTGCACGGCATCATGCGCGTGCGCGGCTTCACGCAGGACGATGGCCACATCTTCTGCACCGAAGACCAGATCCTGAAAGAGTGCGTGGATTACACGACGCTGCTGCAAAAGGTTTACGCCGATTTCGGCTTCCAGAGCGACAGCATCATCTACAAGGTGGCGACGCGGCCCGACGCGCGTATTGGCTCCGACGAGAGCTGGGACAAGGCCGAGCACGCGCTGATGGAAAGCCTGCGCGCGTCCGGTTGCGAATTCCAGATCGCACCGGGCGATGGCGCCTTTTACGGCCCGAAGATTGAATACACGCTCAAGGATGCGATTGGCCGGCAGTGGCAATGCGGCACCATGCAGGTCGATTTCTCGATGCCTGAGCGCCTGGATGCCGAATATGTCGGCGAAGACGGCAACCGCCACCGCCCCGTCATGCTGCATCGCGCCATTGTGGGCAGCCTGGAGCGTTTTATCGGCATTTTGATCGAACAGCACGCCGGCGCCATGCCTGCCTGGCTGGCTCCGGCGCAGGTTTCGGTGCTCAATATCACCGATTCCCAGTCAGATTACGCCCGGGAAGTTGTTAAAACACTGCAAAATCAAGGGCTTAGAGTCAATCTTGACCTGCGCAACGAGAAAATAACGTATAAAATACGGGAGCACTCGTTGCAAAAGCTTCCTTATATCCTCGTCGTAGGCGACAAGGAAAAAGAAGCCAAAGCCGTCGCAGTGCGCGCCCGGGGTAACAAAGACCTTGGAGTGATGTCCCTCGAAGCCTTCTCTGAACTGATCGCTTCCGACATCGCACAAAAAGCCTGATTTTTGACTTGTTTGTTGATGATCTTGGCCTGTCGTCCTTATCGGACGGGCGCAAGCCGCTATAGCTTTTATAGCAAAAGTTAAAGGATAGAACCATCGCTACTGAATTTCGTGACCGCCGCCAGCGCGAAGAACGCAAGCATCGCTTGAACCGTGAAATCATGGCCCCCGAAGTCCGCTTGTCGGGCCCTGACAATGAGCCTCTGGGTATTGTCAGCTTGATGGAGGCCTTGCGCCTCGCCGGTGAGGCTGATGTTGATCTTGTTGAAATCTCCCCCACGGCGGTTCCGCCCGTGTGCAGGTTGATGGATTACGGCAAGTTCAAATACGCTGAGCAGAAAAAGGCCGCCGAAGCGAAATCCAAGCAAAAAGTGATCGAGATCAAGGAAATCAAATTCCGTCCCGGCACTGATGATGGTGACTACAACATCAAATTGCGCAATATCAAGCGCTTTTTGGAAGAGGGCGACAAGTGCAAGATTACCTTGCGCTTTCGCGGTCGGGAAATTACGCACCAGGAACTGGGTTTGGCCCTGCTGGCGCGTATTCGTGACGAACTGGCAGATTTGATCGTGGTGGAGCAGTTCCCCAAGCTCGAAGGCCGCCAGATGGTCATGATGATTGCGCCAGGCCGTAAAAAGGCAGGCGGCGGTGGTGGCAGCAGTGCCAAGCCGGCAGCAGAAGCTGCGCAGGCTCCTGCCGCGACGGCCTGAGTCGTCGCAAGAAGATAAAGGGGTAGCTCTCGGGCGCTCCTGCAAAGCCGGTGCAAGCCGGATTTGCGAAAGCAGAAGGGTAAAACCGTCTGCGCCAGTGGCGAGCTAAACACTCGCTACTAACAAGTGGTGAATTAAAAACTCGCCACAACAAGTGGCTCGGGGCCATCAAGTCTGCGTAAGGTTCGCAGCGCCTCACGAGCACAAATGAAAAGGAGCATTTATATGCCCAAAATGAAGACCAAGAGCAGCGCGAAAAAGCGTTTTCGCGTTCGTCCAGGTGGCACCGTCAAGCGCGGTCAAGCCTTCAAACGTCACATCCTGACCAAGAAGACCACCAAAAACAAGCGCCATTTGCGCGGTGCAGTAGGTGTGCATGAGACCAATATGGGTCACATGTCGCAAATGCTTCCCGGCCAGGGCATTTAATTTAACGACGAACAAGGAGTAAACACATGCCTCGCGTCAAACGTGGTGTAACGGCTCGCGCCCGCCACAAAAAAGTTCTCGCCCTTGCAAAAGGCTTCCGCGGCCGCCGCGGCAATGTCTTCCGTATCGCCAAAGAAGCGGTAATGAAGGCCGGGCAATATGCCTACCGTGACCGCCGTACCAAGAAACGCGTGTTCCGCCAGTTGTGGATCGCCCGTATCAATGCTGCAAGCCGTTCATTCGGCATGACATACAGCCAGTTCGCCAACGGCCTGAAGAAGGCTGGTATCGAGATCGACCGCAAGGTTCTGTCCGATATGGCCATTCACGACAGCGCTGCCTTTGGCGCCATCGTCGAACAGGTCAAGGCCAAGCTGGCTGCCTGATTTTCAAGGCGACAGGCTATTGAACAAATAGCCGGTTGCGCTTGAAGGTAAGAGGGCTGGAGCTTGAAAAGGCTCTGGCCCTTTTTCATGGTCTTTTCAACAAGCCTCAGCCCGTGCTGAGCATTGCTGAAAACGCCTGTGCCGTTTTGTATTTATGTTGAAACCGGGAATGTATGAATCAACCTGATGCCCTGGGCGAGCTGGTCGACAGCGCCAAAGCCAGTTTTGAACAAGCCGCCACGCCGGCTGACCTGGAGAACGCCAAGGCGCTTTTTCTCGGCAAGTCAGGCCGCGTCACAGAGTTGATGAAGGGCATGGCCGCCCTCAGCGTCGAAGAGAAAAAATCCCGCGGTGCCGCCATCAACCTCGCCAAGCAGGCGATTGAAGCGTCCCTCAATGCGCGCCGCCAGGCCCTGGCCGATGCCGAGCTTGAAAAGCAGCTCAAGGCTGAAGCGCTCGATGTCAGCCTGCCCGGCCGCCAGCGCAGCCAGGGCGGTTTGCACCCCGTCTCGCTCACCCTCGAACGCATCGAGGCCATTTTCGGCTCCATGGGTTTTGACGTCGCGCAAGGCCCCGAGATCGAAACCGACTGGTTCAACTTCACCGCGCTCAACACGCCCGAAGACCATCCCGCGCGCTCCATGCACGACACCTTCTATGTGGAAGGCGGCACAGAGACCGCGCCCAACCTGCTGCGCACACACACCAGCCCGATGCAGATCCGCTATGCGGTCCAGCATGTCAAAAAACACCGCGCCCTGATCGATGCCGGTGGTCGCATGCCCGAGATTCGCGTCATCGCCCCCGGCCGTACCTACCGTGTCGACAGCGATGCCACACACTCGCCCATGTTCCACCAGTGCGAAGGCCTGTGGATTGGCGAGAACGTCAGCTTCAAGGACCTGAAGTTTGTCTTCACCGATTTTTGCCGCACCTTCTTCGAAAGCGATGACCTCGTGCTGCGCTTCCGCCCCAGCTTCTTCCCGTTCACAGAGCCCAGCGCAGAGATCGACATCCAGTTCCAGTCGGGCCCGCTGTCCGGCCGCTGGCTCGAGGTCGCCGGTTCCGGCCAGGTGCACCCCAACGTTGTGCGCAACATGGGCCTCGACCCCGAGAAGTACATCGGCTTTGCCTTCGGCATGGGCCCTGACCGCCTGACCATGCTGCGTTATGGCGTCAATGACCTGCGCCTGTTCTTTGACGGCGACATTCGTTTCCTGTCGCAATTCCAGTCATAACAATAAAAAGAACAACAAGGTAAGACCATGCAATTCCCAGAATCCTGGTTGCGCGAATTCTGCAACCCGCCGCTGTCCACTGAACAACTCGCTGAAACGCTGACCATGGCCGGGCTCGAAGTAGAAGAGCTTAAACCCGTCGCACCGCCATTCACAAAAATCGTCGTCGGCGAGATCAAGGAAGCCGTCCAGCACCCCGATGCTGATCGCCTCCGCGTCTGCCAGGTCGATGCGGGGCAGGGCAGCCTGCTCAACATCGTCTGCGGCGCGCCCAATGCGCGCGTCGGTATCAGGGTGCCCGTCGCACTCGTCGGCGCAGAGCTCCCGCCCGGCGAAGACGGCAAGCCCTTCCTCATCAAGGTCGGCAAGCTGCGCGGCGTTGAAAGCCAGGGCATGTTGTGCTCGGCCCGTGAACTCAAGCTCTCCGATGACCATGGCGGCCTGCTTGAGCTGGCTGCCGATGCGCCCCTGGGTCAGGACATCCGTGAGCACCTCAAGCTCGACGACACGCTGTTCACCCTCAAGCTCACGCCCAACCTCGCGCATTGCCTCAGCGTTTACGGCGTGGCACGCGAGCTGGCCGCGCTGACCGGCGCGCCGCTCAAAACCCCGGCCATCCCCGCCGTAGCCGTGAATGATGCGACCCGCGTCGCCGTCAAGATTAGCGCACCTGACCTCTGCGGCCGTTTCTCCGGCCGCGTCGTGCGCAAGGTCAATACCAAAGCCGCTACGCCGTCGTGGATGGTCGATCGCTTGGCACGTTGCGGCCAGCGCAGCGTCACCGCGCTGGTTGATATTTCCAACTACGTGATGTTCGAGCTGGGCCGCCCCTCGCACATTTTTGACCTCGACAAAATCCACGGCGGCCTCGATGTGCGCTGGGGCAAGGCCGGCGAATCGCTCAAGCTGCTCAATGGCAACACCGTCACGGTCGATGAAAAGGTTGGCGTCATTGCAGACGATGCACAGGTCGAGTCACTCGCCGGCATCATGGGCGGCGACGCCACCTCGGTGTCTGACGACACCCAAAACGTCTACGTCGAAGCCGCTTTCTGGTGGCCCAAGGCCATTGCAGGCCGCTCACGCCGCTTCAACTTTTCGACCGATGCCGGTCACCGTTTCGAGCGTGGGGTAGACCCCGCCCAGACGGTCGAGCACATCGAGCGCATCACCCAGCTCATCATCGACATTTGCGGCACGCCAGACACGGCCTGCGGCCCCATCGATGACCAGCAGCCCAACGTGCCCAAGGCGCAACCCGTCACGCTGCGTGTGGCGCGTGCGGCCAAGGTCATCGGCATGCCGCTCACGCAGGCGCAGTGCCTCGATGCGCTCAAGCGCCTGGGCCTCGACGTCGTTGAAAACGTGAAAGGCGAGGGCACCCTTACCGTCACGCCGCCCGCCTACCGCTTTGACCTGCAGATTGAAGAAGACCTAGTTGAAGAGGTCGTGCGCATGGTGGGTTACAACAACCTGCCTGAAACGCCACCGCTGGCGCCCATCACCGCCAAGCTGCGCGCCGAGGCCGAGCGCAGCCCGTTTGCCGTGCGCCGTGCGCTGGCCTCGCTGGGCTACCAGGAAACCATCAACTTCAGCTTTGTTGAAGAGCGCTGGGAGCATGAGCTCGCCGGCAACGCCAACCCCATCAAGCTGCTCAACCCCATCGCCAGCCAGATGAGCGTCATGCGCTCGTCCCTCATCGGTTCGCTGATGCAGGTGCTCAAGTTCAACCTCGACCGCAAGGCACCCCGCGTCAATGTGTTTGAGCTGGGCCGCGTCTTTTTGCGTGATGCCGCCAGCCAGAACACCGACACCACCGTCGCCGGCTTCAACCAGCCCATGCGCGTCGCCGGTCTGGCTTATGGCCCGCGTGCCGGCCTGCATTGGGGCCAGGCTGACAAGGGCGTTGACTTTTTTGACATCAAGGGCGACGTCGAGGCGCTGCTCGCACCCCTGGCGGCCGTGTTCACACCTGCCGAACACCCCGCCATGCACCCCGGCCGTTGCGCCAGCGTGTCTGTGGGCGGCCGTGCGATTGGTTTTGTAGGCGAGCTGCACCCCAAGTGGCGCCAGGGCTACGAGCTGGCCCAGGCACCGCTGCTGTTTGAACTCGACCTCGACGCCGTGCTGCAACGCCCTGTGCCCGTGTTTGAGGCCGTCAGCAAGCTGCAGCCGGTCGAGCGCGACATCGCCGTCATCGTCGCCGAGGGCATCACCCACGCCGCGCTGATGGCCGCCATCCGCGGTGCCGACACGCGCGGTTTGCTCAAGGCCGCGACGCTGTTTGACGTTTACAGGCCACAGGCCGGCAACACCAGCATGCAGCAGGGCGAGAAAAGCCTGGCCGTCCGGTTGGTGCTTTCCAGCGACACCGCTACACTGACCGAAGAGGATATCGAGGCAGCCGTGCAAGCGGTTCTGGCCAACCTGCAAACCAAACTGCAGGCGCGGCTCAGAGGGTAGAAGGCCTGACAAAGCCCAACCCAAGAACAACAGCATCCCGGAGGAGAGCTCAAGTGGAATTTTCGATTGAAAGCCTGGAAACGCCGGCGCTCACCAAAGCGCACCTGGCGGAGTTGCTGTTTGAGCAGATCGGCCTCAACAAGCGCGAATCCAAGGACATGATTGACGCGTTTTTTGACCTCATCTCCGACAGCCTGGTCGATGGCAACGACGTCAAGATTTCCGGCTTCGGCAACTTCCAGATCCGTACCAAGGCCCCGCGCCCTGGCCGCAACCCGCGCACCGGCGAAGCCATTCCCATCGAAGCCCGCCGCGTTGTCACCTTCCACGCCAGCCACAAGCTCAAGGACCAGATCCAGGGCAACGGCGCTGCGCCGACTGAATAAGCTGGCCAGAAAACAGGCCACAAACCTGCAATAGTCCGGCAACAGCCCGGCAATGGTCCCGCTGTAGCCCGGCACCAGCCTTGGCCCGGCCCGGAAATCCTCCGCAAAAATCCCGAAATAGCCCGCCAAACCCCGGTTTCCCACCCCGGCCAGCCAGCGTCCGGGCAGGCCGTCAATCGTCAAAATGTGTGACTTGTGTGAAGGCGCAACACATTTCAAAAAAAATCTACAACTCTTTGTGCGCTAAGTTTCGACTTAGAGTAGATTTAGAGGTTTCCTCCTTAGTGTATTGATTTAATTGGAGAAATCCCTTCCTCCCATTCCCGCGAAACGCTACTTCACCATCGGTGAGGTCAGTGATTTGTGCGGTGTCAAACCTCACGTGCTCCGTTATTGGGAGCAAGAGTTCACGCAGCTGCGCCCGATGAAAAGGCGCGGCAACCGCCGCTACTACCAGCACCATGAGGTGCTGATGATCCGCCGCATACGCGACCTGCTGTACGACCAGGGGTTCACCATCAGCGGTGCGCGCAACAAATTACACGAGATCGTCCAGATCGAAGCCGACAGGCGCCGCAACGGCGAAGTCATGCTTGAAGGTGTTGACGTCATTGACGGCGCCGATTCAGGCCTGGGCGACTTTGCCGATTCAGGCGATTTTGAAGACAGCGAACCCGGCAACGACGCCGCCGACCTGCCCACCGGCAGCCTGGCCCAGCAACGCCTGCAACTCGTCCGCCGCGAACTCTTCGAAATTCGCGATCTGCTCGGCGCAACTCACTGAGAACACTCCTTCGCGCACGCTATAATTTAAGGCTTCGGTGTGTGGCGCAGCCTGGTAGCGCACTTGCATGGGGTGCAAGGGGTCGAAGGTTCGAATCCTTTCACACCGACCAATAAAATCAAGGGGTTACAGAGTTTTCTGTAGCCCCTTTTTCTTTTTTCTGCGATCGAGGCACCATTCGCGGGCACGCTTAATTTCTTCGTCCACTAAACTGACTAAATAACTAAGGGGGCAGCATGGCGGCTTTGCGGGAATCCGGTCCTTTCGACGTGTTGGTCGATACCTTGAAAGCATTCAAGCCTGACGAAGCTGTAGAGCTTTTTTCCGATCTTCTGCGCACTGAATTGATCAGGACGGGTCGGCCAGTCGCTCAGGCTAATGTCCCTCGGGCTATAACTACGGCTGATGGCGGTGTGGATGCGGATATTGACCTCGGGCCTGGTGCATTCATGCCATTCGGACTTCTTTGCGAGGGGAAGGTTAGATATCAAATCAAAACCGGTTCCTTTTCTGCCTCGACTCCGGGCGACATCAAAAGTTTGCTACTAAAAGCGGGTGTAGCTGGTGGTGGCCCATTTACTCCTGAGGATATCAATGATCGAGTGAAGTATTGCCTTGATAACGGCGGAACCTTCGTCGCTGTTTTGTTTGGGTCCGATGCTGTGGGAACTTCCGAGGACTACGGTAGCGCACAACTTAAAGAATTGGCGGTGCAAATAGACCCTACCTATGAGCGTTGCACGTTTAAGGTCTTGCGCGCGAATCAAATTGCAGCTGCCATAACAGCAATATCTCCTGCAACCGCTCTAAGGTTGAATGGGTTGGCCGGTCAGCAGGGTGCGCCCTTTCATCAATTGAAATACTTGGGCGAGTCATGCGATTTGGAAGTTGGAAGGTATCAAAGCACTCCGGAACTCGATGCAACTGCTACTGAAATAACTCGTGATGCTGACGCCCTACAGTCTTTTCGCCACATTAGGGTGCTAGGTGACGCGGGAAGCGGCAAGACGCACTTGGTTTACCGCGCGCTCACCCAGTCCGCTTCAAGCATGCACGTTCTGTATTGCAAAGACAGCGAGGCGCTCGCGACTAGCCCGGCTTTTTGGCAGCTGTTGGAACTTTCCAGAAGCGCAAATATTATCTTGGTGGCCGACGAGTGTCCGGTGGGCAATGCGGCGGCACTGCAATCGCAGCTCAAAAATGTTGCCGCGCACTTATTACTGATCACAATTTACAACCAATATGACGGCGATGACGCGTTAGGCGGTGACCTTGCGATGGTTGAAGTGAGCCCGTTAGCCGTAGCACCTATGGCGCAAATCTTTGGTAGTTATGGCATTCCAGAAGAAAAGCAGACTTGGCTTGCACAACTGTGCGAGGGGTCGCCACGCGCTGCGCATCAAATTGGGCGGCTCATTAGTGTCAGCCCAGAGGTTGAATATTCTGAACACTTTCATAAACTTGACTGGCTTTGGAAGCAGATTATTTGCAGTCCAGAGGGCAAAGACTCAGATGTCGGGAGTAAGCGCCTAACGGTCGCTCGATGCGTAGCACTCTTTCGAGACCTGTATTGGGGGCGACTCGATGGCGGCGCTAGTAGAAAAATCTTTGAGAAAGTCGTGCAGCAAGTTGACCCTGGCATAACGACAGCCGTGCTGAATAACTCAATTGAGGCACTACGGGCGCGCCGTGTTCTACAGGGCACGAATACTCTTTATCTGTCACCGAAGCTGCTACATATAAAAATGTGGGTCGACCTATGGGATAACTTCGAACACAAATTTGACGAGCAGTGGTTTAAAGACAATTTGACCATCCCGATGATGGAAAAGCTCTTTGCGATGTTTGAGTTTGCGAAAGAATCAAAGGCGGCAACACGATTCGTCGAGGAGATATTGATAGAGTCGGCCTCATTTTCTTCTTTGGCATCATTCGCTGGCAAAGGTAACGCAGCACTTTTTTTCGCGTTAGCGCAGGCTGATTCCAAGGCAGCCCTGCGCCGTTTGCGCTATACCTTGGAAGCAGCATCGCTTGCAGAAAGAAAGGCGTTTCGAGAAGGACGTCGGGAAGTTGTGTACGGCCTCGAGCGCTTGGCTGTGTTTGAAGAAAACTTTTTTGACGCGGCTGATTGTTTGCTGCTTTTGGCCGAGCAAGAAAACGAAAGCTGGTCAAACAACGCAACCGGAACTTTTGTATCCCTCTTCACTTTGGGTTACGGAAAGATAGCGGCGTCCCAGATGTCTCCACTCGACAAGCTGCCTTACCTAGAGCGACAGCTCAGAGGAAGCAGCCACGAGAGACGCACCATCATTCTCAAGGCTCTCTCGGAGAGCTTGAGCCCATTCTTGAGTCGGGTGGATATCGGTGAGTCCAGCGGTCTCAGGCTCTTACCCAAACGGTGGACCCCGGCCACATATAGTGATTTGTGGGCTTGTTATGCCGGTCATGTGGACCTGCTAATCACGGCTTTTGACTTTCTCCAGGGAAAAGATCGAAGCGCTGCCGCCCATGCAGTCATGAATCACATTCGTAGTCTTTTCTTAATTCCCTTGCTGGAGGAGCGACTGATAAAGGCGCTTCGACGCTTTGCAGAATTTGCAGACCTCAAGGGAGAAGTGGTTGAGAAAGTCGCTAGCGTCCTTCACTATGAAGGCAAATCGCTGAGGGTTCCGCTTCAAGTTGAGTTAGCTGATTTCCTAAAAGCGCTCACCGAGACTACGTTTCACGACCGGATGCGTAGGTATGTAGGTTTGAGGCTTTTAGAGGACTCATTCGACGACTCTGGTGAATACACCGAGCTGCCTAAAACTGGTCTGCTGGAGCTTCGGGATGAAGCGATTGCGAGCCCTGATCTTTTAACTGGTGAGCTGGCTTGGGTAGTCTCTTCGGAGGCAAAAAATGGCTTTCAATTTGGCGAGCTGCTCGGTTTTGAAGATTTGCATCTTTCGCTGTTCACACAGATATTTGATGCGTGGGAGGTAGCCGGAACCGATCGCTCGGATTATTTCTTTGGCGGCTATCTCCACGGATTATTCAAGCAAGACGAGGGTCTATGGAGTTTGGTGATGGGCGAGCTGTTTGCCATAGTTCCAAACGGCTCTGACCTTCTGCAACTTGCTTGGCGATCAGGTATGAATGAGGAGGTTGCTCAGGCACTGTTTGAGCTCATGCTGCAAAGGCGAATTCAGCCTCGGGAGTTTCGAATATTGGTCTACGGCGCAGTTGTGCGACAAATACCACTAGACTTTTTGCAAGGCATTGTGAAGACGCTCATATCCTCTTCCGACCCCGTCGATGCCGACACTGCATTGGACTTGCTCGAGTCTAGACGCCGATCTGTGCCAGCAGATACGTCGGTGCTTCTGGAGCTTTATCTACCGACGCTGAGTCATAAAACCTTTCTCGCAGGACATAAAAAAGAGGAGGGTTGGAACAACATGCGGAACTACCACTGGAATGAGGCGGCTAAGCTTTTGCTTGAGAAGAATCCGCAGAGCGCATTGGAGCTCGCCACCGAAGGAGTGAGGACATTCGGGAAGAGTGGAACCATCACAGACGCATACGGAAAAGAAGGGACGGCCTTTTTCGATGAGGTAATTCAAAAATATCCTGCAGAGATATGGCCGGCTATTGCTGCGCAGTTAGAGGTCGAAGGCGACGGATATAGTTATCGGATGCTCCACTGGCTTCGCGGCGCAAGGTCAGATGGAGGCATCGATAGCCCTACAGGCCTTGACTTAATGCCACCTAAGCCAGTTCTGGATTGGGTAAACAGTGACCCTGCCCGTCGAGCACCTCTCATCGCAGAATATGCGCCGCCAATCATTGGTAAGGCTGCAGACTCGGAAAAATCACTTCTTCGTCAAATTCTTGAGTCTTTTGGGGTAGATAAAGAGGTTCGCAGTGCCGCTCATGCAAACTATTGGACAGGAGTTTTTTCTGGCCCTGCTAGTGAGCACTATCGACATAAAAAGAGCGAACTGGAAACCATATTGGCTAGTGAGACCAGCTCACCAATGCGTATTTGGATAAAAGAGGAGATCGAGAACTTGGAGCACCAAATCGAGCACTCCAAAGATCAGGAGGATGCACGCTTTTAATCAGCTGTAGCTGACATCGCCTTGCCATCGTCAAACCTGGCAGGGTGCTTCTGAACTTCAGCCTCCAGCAGCGGGTTGTCGTCAACGTCGAAATGGATGCGTGGGCTTTCTATCGCAAGCGGAGATGCAACGAGCTTTGCTGCATCTAAAGGGGAGCAGAGCGAGGCCAAGTCTTAAAAACGCCGTCGACTTCAGTTTCTTCGCTGCGGCCGCGTCTTCACGCTACCTCAGTTCTTGCCTTGGCCATTCAGAAGGATCGTCTGCCCTGCGTCTACTCTGCTGAAGAAGTCGTTGTCTACCAGAATTGGTTGGTAGTCGAATTAGCTATCAACTCCGTCTTTCCAAACAAGTATGCGGGATTTGTGAGTCAGGTTATCGAATTCCAGCGCAGGTAATGAAGACAGTATGGAGAGATCAAAGACCGTCATGTTGTCTAGCGTGAGCCAAACATGGAGAGGTAAAACCTAGCCTTGGCGTCGCTCGCTATCGCGCTGTTCAAGCACTGACTCCCTTGTTGCACCATGAAGATTTTGCTCACGGAACCACACGTTTCCTATGGTTACAGCCAACGGGAAGAGTCGCGCATATCGAGTGGATTCCCATGTTTTCAGAAAGCCGTTCGAGACAGCGTGGCAAGCATGGCTTACGTCGTTCTGCAGCTGTTGAAGGTAGTGTTCCGTAAATTTGGCCATGACAGGGATGAACTCCTCATACTGAATCCGGAGTTCGCCTTCCTGAAGTTCTGCACTAACGCGTTCCATGCCACAGCAGCAACTCTTTAAACTCTGGTGGAGCATCAATCCATTGGTACTGTTTGGCCGACTAACTGTCTTGAAGGTGTAAGGCGTTTGCAAGTTGGCAGCTTAGTAGTCGATTTTTCCGTAAGGAGGAAGCTCCGATGACCATCACCATCACAGCCTTCGAACACTCCCCCGACAACGGCCAGGGCCTTGCACGCGACACGCGCGTTCGCTGGGCGCTTGAAGAGGCGGGGCTGCCTTATGAGGTTCGCCTTGTGTCGTTCAAGGCCATGAAGGAGGCGGCGCACATGGCGCTTCATCCTTTTGGGCAGATTCCCACTTATGAGGAAGGCGACCTTGCGCTGTTCGAGACGGGGGCGATTGTTTTTCATATCGCCTCGCACCATGCGGGCAAAGGCGGTCTGTGGCCTGCGGACGCGAATGCGCGGGCGAGGGCGAGGGCGAGGGCGCTGACGTGGATGTTTGCATCGGTCAACACGGTGGAGCCGCCGATCCTCGAACTGATGACCGCCAAAATCATGGAGGGTGACAAGCCCTGGACGAAGGAGCGCATGCCGCTGCTTCACGGCAACATACGCACGCGGCTGCAGCAGCTGTCTGCCCGGCTCGGCGATGCAGACTGGCTGGATGGCGCGTTCAGTGCGGCTGACCTGATGATGGTGTCGGTGCTTCTTCGCTTGCGCTCGTCCGGCCTGCTGGGCGAGTACCCCAACCTGGCGGCCTATGTGGCGCGTGGCGAGGCGCGGCCAGCCTACAAGCGGGCGTTTGCGGACCAGCTGGCGATCAACGCGCCAACCCGCTCATGACATGACGCAAGCGACAAGACTCTGAACGAACTGAAGCGCGAGAAGGCTGGCCGGCGCAACGGGCCTGAAGTTTGTCAAAAGGCTATTGGCCGTATAAAATTCAATTTTTAAAAATGTACGGCCAATGGACTATCTGCCCCTTTCCGACGCGGCTGCCCGGCAGCTCATTGACAGCACCACGGTGTTCGATGAGTTCATGCGCGTGCAGTCGCAGGCGCTGGCCTATGCAGGCGGCATGTACTGGAAGCGTCAGGGCGATTACGAATATCTGGTCAAAACCCAGCCGGACAACAGCCAGAGCCGGATAGGCCCTCGTTCACCCGACACTGAAAAGATACATACCGAATTCATGCAGCGCAAGACCGCGCTTGAGGCCCGGCTGAAGTCGCTGAAAGAGGCGTTGACCGATGCCCAGCGCTTGAACAAAGCGCTGAAGGTGGGGCGTGTGCCCAGCCCGGTGGTTGCCGTGTTGCAGGCCGTTGAGGACGCGGGCTTGGGTCAGCACTTCACTGTGGTGGGCACACATGCCTTGTATGCCTATGAAACAGCAGCGAGTGTGCGCATCGTGCCAGCTGCGCTGGCCACGCAGGATGTTGATTTGCTGTGGGACGCCCGTCGGCGGGTGCGCTTCATCACCGACATTGGCAGGCTTGAGTCGTCGATGCTCAGTGTGTTGCAACGCGCCGACAAGAGTTTTGTGCGCAAGGAAGGCCAGAACGAGACCGCGATCAATGACAAGGGTTTTGAGGTTGATTTTTTGCGCCGGCAACCTGAAGGCGACGACCCTCACCCGTTCAGATTTTCAGACGATGAGGGCGACCTGTGGCCTGTGCAGGCAGTGCGCGCGTCGGTGCTGACCAACGCGCCGAGATTTGAGCATGTGGTGGTTTCGGCCACCGGCCGCATGACCCTGATGCGCACGATTGCCCCCGAAGCCTTTGTCGAATTTAAACGCTGGATGGCCGCGAAGGCGCCCCAGCGGCCACAGGCCAAACGCCAGCGAGACCTGCTGCAGGCAGGCATTGTGCAGGGCCTGCTGGATGAAGGTTTGTTGTTGCCGCAAGCGGGGGCAGTTTCATAGCCGACCTCGCGGCCTATGTGGCGCGTGGCGAGGCGAGGCCGGCGTACAAGCGGGCGTTTGCGGACCAGCTGACCATCGACGCGCCCAAGCCGGGCAGCCGATAGCAGCAAAATTGCTATATCTTTCGTAGCTGCTCACGCTCATTTTTAAAGGGCTGCAGCCCGATTTGATGCCTGAAAATGGCCTTTTTTGGCTGTTTTCGACTGTTTTGGCGCTTGTCCATACTGCTCAAAACCATATTTCGCCGTATACGTTAAAAAATTAACGTATACATTAAATATTTGCCGTGTACGTTAATTTTCAAGCTGTGGCGTTTGGACTGGCAGTCGACAGGCGCCGCCGTAACTAGCGGACTGCGCTCAGGGCAACAGCAGCGCTTCCGGCTTCAGTTCAGAAAACGGCGGGATGAATTTCTGCGGGTTGGCCTGCACCTCTTGCTCCAGCAGGGCGACGGCGGCGATCCAGTCGGGGAGCAGGGGGTCGTTGTGCGGGTCGAACTGGAAGCGGGGGCCTTCGATGGTGATGGAGGCGATGCAGTGGTCCGGCGCCAGGCGGATGGGAAACGACACCGATGCCACGTCGTCGAACACACCGCCGATGTCGACCTCGTAGCCTTGCGCGCGGATGGCGTCTATGCGCCGCTTGAGGTCGGCGACTTCCGTGGGCGTGTCTTCGGTGAAGCGGATCTTCAGGCCTTTGGCCAGGTAGTCTTCCCGGGCCTGGGCCGGCGAGAAGGCCAGCATGCAGCGGCCGGCCGAGCTGGAGTTGAGCGAGGTGTATTTGCCGACGCGTGACACGCGGTTGGGCTTCCAGCCGCCTATGGCCGCGATGCGGATGCCGTACCAGCCGAGCAGGATGCCCATCGATGCCGTCTCGCCCGTGCTGGCGGCCAGGCGGCGCAGTGTGGGGTAGCTGGCCGCGCGTATGGCGAAGCGGTTGTACAGCGAGTCGAGCAACTCGTGGGTCAACACGCCGGGGTGGTATTTGCTGCCGCCGAAGGAGCGGTCGATGGCCTTGACCTCGAGCAGCGTCAGCAGCGCGCGGTGGGCGGTGGTGTGGCTCAGCTTCAGGGTGGCGGCCACCTCGCTGGCGCCTATCGGCCGCCCGGCTGCCGCGACAAGGCGCAGCACGTCGAACACATGCTCTGAAGAAACCGTGGTTTTGCCTTCGGCCATCAGTCGGCACCCAGGACGGCGGTGGTGCGGTAGAGCCGGCTGTTGCGGTGCATCTCTGCGACCACGGCTTCGAGTTGCGGGCGGACGGTTTCCATGCGGTCGCTGAAACGGTCGGCCGGCCCGGTGACCGATATCGCACCGTGCGGTGTCGAGTCTGCGTCCAGCACCGGAAAGCCGATGGACGCGGTGCCGGCAGACAAATCGCCCACGCCTGCGCAGTAGCCGCGCCGGCGAATGCCGTCGAGTTCCCGGCGCAGGCGGCTGGGCTCGACCATGGTGAACTCGGTGTAGCGCTCCAGCGGGTGCATGAAGTAGCGGCTGATGTCGTCGGCAGGCAGGTTGGCGAGGATGCAGCGCCCGGCGGGCAGCACATGCAGCGGCACCATGGCGCCCACCGACACGCGCAGCGAAATCGCCTGCTTGCCCTCCATACCGCCGACGATGATGGCGCGGCGGCCGGCGGGCACCATGATGATGACTGTCTCACCGGCGATGTCGACCAGCTCTTTCAGAAACGGCGCGACAAGGTCATGCACCGTCAGTTCGCTTTCAGCGGGCGAGCTGAGCTCGACCAGCCGGTGGCCGAGCTGGTACAGGCTGGTTTGTTCGTCGCGTGAGACGTAGCCCTGTTCTTCAAGCGTCATCAGCGCGCGATGGACCATGCTTTTGGTCATGCCGAGCTGGCGGCTGAGGTCGGTGACGCCGCAGGGCTCGGACTGGCGGACAAAGGCGGCGAGCACCTGGAAAATCCGGACCGTGGCTTTGTTGACCGCGCCTGAAGAAGGCTTTTCGCTGTCGCTGATCTCAACGTCTGACATGGCGCCCCTGCTTGAAGCTGCGGACTATAACCCACGCTGTGCGGCAGGAGTGCCGCATCACTGCCGGGCTACTGCTTGTACTGCGGGTGAATGCCTTCCAGCGCGGCCTTGAGCTGCACCGCCAGGTACTTGGAGTTCGCACGGCAGGCGGCCAGGCTGCCGGCATGGAACCACAGGCCTTTTTGCGCGGTCGGCCGCCACACGTTGCGCATTTCGCCGCCGTCGTCGAAACCCCAGACCGGGCCGATGCGCTCTGCGACGGCATCGCCGAAGAGAATGCGCACCTCATGCTGCTGGTTGCGATAGCCGGTGGCCAGCACGACAAGGTCCAGCGCCTTGCGGCTGCCGTCTTTCAGTTCGATGCCTTCGGACACGAAGCGCTCGATCTGGTCTGCCTGCAGCAGGCCGATTTCCTTGTCGGCGATCAGGTCGGACGCACCGACGTTGAGGTAGTAGCCGCCACCCCGGCGGTTGTATTTAAGGTGAAAGCCGGTGCCGTCTTCGCCGATGTCGGTGCGGAAACCGACGGCATGCAGGCGGTCGAGCAATTCCTTGTCGGCCTCGAGCATCTTCTGCGCCATCACCCGGTTGGACTTGACGAAGGTGGGCAGGGTGTTGGCGGCACTGATCAAATCGCAGTCTTCCGTCGGCAAGCCTTTTGAATAGATCTCGTAGACCATGATGGCGCTGGGTTCCAGGTTGACCACGGTGGTCGAGTTGCGCTGCACGATGGTGGCCTCGGAGCCGAGGCCGTGCAAATCCTGCGCGACATCATGACCGCTGGTGCCCGTGCCGATGACCAAGGCCTTGCGGTTGGCGAACTCCGAGCCGGACGTGTAGCGGCTGGAGTGCATGACCTGTCCCTTGAAGTCGTCCAGCCCGGGCAGTTTGGGCAGGTTGGGCACGCCGCTCACGCCGCCGTTGGCCATGATGATGTGCTGCGGCGACAGCTCGCGTTCGGTGCCGTCTGCGCGGCGCAGTTTCACCGTCCAGCGGCCCGACGGGTCGTCGTAGTTACCGCTGAGGAATTCGGTGCCCGTCCAGACATTGAGCTCCATGATCTCGGCATAGGACTCGAACCAGTTGCCCATCTTGTCTTTGGGCACGTAGACGGGCCAGGTCTCGGGGAAGGGCAGGTAAGGCATGTGCGCCACCCACACCTCGTTGTGCAGCACCAGCGAGTGGTAACGCTTGCGCCACACATCGCCCACACGCGGGTGCTTGTCGACGATGAGCGCATCGACACCGATGGCGCGCAGCCGGGCGGCGACGGTCAACCCGGCCTGGCCGGCACCGACGATCAGCACCTGCGGCGAGCGGTCCGTGTAGAGCAGTTCTTCGTCGCGCAGGTCCAGCCAGTTTTTGCCGCCGAAGTCGCGCGAATACGCCGGCCCATGCGGGCGGCGCGCGCCGAGTTGCTCTTCGTGGCCGCTGATTTCCTGTAGCGTGGTCAGCAATGTGCGGGCTTTCTTGCCTTCGCCTTCTTCTAGGTCCAGCCGCACGACGCCCAGGCCGTGGCCGGTGCTGGTCTCGAAGCTGAAGAAGCCCTCGATCACGCGGTCACCGGCGCGCACGGTGGCTTGCGGCGGCGTGCGGTCGGGCGCGATGGCGAAGCTGTGCGGCTTGATGGTCGCCGCGGTCTTGACCAGCCGGCCGGCGAGCTGTGCCGCACCGAGCGTGCTTTGCATGTCCCAGGTGAAGGCGACCACATCGCGCCAGTCCGCGCCGGGGATAAAAAGGTCTTCAAGTGCTTTGGCATCTGCTGCGGCCAGGGCTTGTTCGAAGCGGCCCAGCCATACGGCCACGGCAACGCTGTTCGCGTCATTTGTCATTTGTTTGGTCATTTGTTTCGGGTGGTTGATGGGGATCGGGTGCCTGGGGCTCAGGCCGCGAGCGGGTACTTCTTGAGGTAGGGCAGGTAAGCCTCCTCGACGTCGATGCGCAGCGTTTCTAGGAAGCGCACGATCATGTTGTAGAAGCCGACGGTGACGGTCAGGTCGATGAGCTGCTCGGGGCTGTAATGCTTCAGAAGCGCGGCGCTGGTGTCGTCGCTGCAGCGCAGGCTGGTGGTGATCTCGCGCGCGGCTTTCAGGCCCAGCCGGGTGCGTTCGTCGAGATGCGTGGTCTCGCCGGCGGTCTCGCGCGCGACCGCGTGGATGTCCTTTTCAGCGATACCGTCCCGCTCGGCAATCTTCAGGTGGTGGGAGTATTCGTAGGCGCAGCCGGTGGTGAAGCCGACCTGCAGGATCAGCATTTCCTTGAGGTATTCGCCCAGGGTTTTGCCGACGCGGATGTGGCTGCCCAGACCGATCATGGCGCGGGCGGTTTCGGGGTTGTGCGCCAACAGCTCATAGATGTGCATGGGCAGCAGCACGGCGTCCTGGTCTGCCGGGGGCAGTTGTTCTTTTTTCAGGTAAGGCAGCAATGCCATGGTGTCTCCTTTTTTTGGGATGTTTGTCGGGGCAGGCGTGTCAAAGGTGTCAGGTGGCCAGAGAGAACATTTCAATGCGCCCGTTGCGCTGTTGCGCCATGCCGGGCCCCAGCCCGGTGTTGGATGCGACGAACAGCGTGTTGTTGTCCGCGCCACCTATGGCGCACGCAATCGGCAGGCGGTTGTCCGGCAGGCGCAGCGTGCGGATGACCTTGCCGCTTGTGTCGAGGTTGAGCACGTGCCGGGACACCGGGTCTGCTGCCCACAGCCCGAGCGCTTCATGCAGGCACAGCCCGTCAGGGAAAAAACCTTCGGCCTGGTAGACGACCCGCCGCTCGCCCAGCCCGCCTTGGGCCGATACCGGGAAGTGCGTGATGCGGTTGGCGAAAGACTCTGCAAGGTAGAGCGATTGCTGGTCTGCCGAAAGTGCGCAGCCGTTTGGGAACATCACCCCGTTTGCGGCGATCGACACATCGCCGTTTGCGCCTATCCTGATCAATACGGTGCTTGCTTGCGCCTCGCCCTTGTGCCTGTCGAAACCGAAGTTGCCGACCCAGGCCGTACCGTCGTTGGCCACCACCATGTCGTTGCACGGCGCGTTGACCAGACCCGACAGGTCGGCGTGGGTCGTCGTGTGGCCGTTGAGTGCGATGCGCAGCACGCGGTGGTCGAGCATGGAGACGACGAGCAGATCACCGCCAGGCAGCCAGCCCAGGCCGCTCGGTTGCCCGGGTACGTCTGCGACGACTTCGAGCTGGCCTTCCAGGCTGGTGCGGAACACCTTGTGCTGGTAGAAGTCAGAAAACCACAAGTGGCCCGCGTGCCAGCGGGGGGCCTCCGGGAAGGAGAGGTGGTCGACCAGTGTTCCTGCGTAAACGGGTTCCATAAATCGGGTAAGGCTCCGTTGCGGGAAACGCAACGCATGATTTGACGTTGAAAGTTGTATCGCAATAAATTGTATAAACCGAAATACAGAACATAAGTAGCGTAAACCATTAGATAAAACGGTTGAATTGTCAAAAAACATTTCATAAACTGGATAGTCATCCTAATTGCGAAATTAAGGGCGAAGATTTCAGTGGTCCGGTGTTCAGGGCGCTGCAGGGTGCGGAATGCCGGTGTCGTCGTAACGCTTTTTGTGAAGTTCAAATAATGGAGACAACAATGAAGACAAACATTTCGACCATCCGCCGCGCCGTGGTGCTGGGCGCTGCTTCGCTTTTGATGGCGAATGCCGGCGCGCAGACCGCGGCATCGTTTCCCGACAAGCCGATCACCATCGTCGTGCCGTATCCGGCCGGGACCCTGGGCGACATCATGGTGCGCACGCTGGGCAACGAACTCACGCAGGCGCTCAAGCAGCCGATCATTGTGGACAACCGGCCCGGCGCCGGTGAGGTGATTGGCGCCAACTTCCTGCACAGCTCGCCCGCCAATGGCTACACGTTGATGAGCACACTGGTGCCCAATGTGATCTCGAGCTCGATACAGGCCAAATTGCCCTACAAATCGATTGGTGATTTCACCGTGGTGTCCAAAATTGCCAGCCTGTCAGGCGCGCTGGCCATCGCCCCGCAGGTGCCAGCCAGTAACCTGAAGGAGTTTGTAGCCCTGCTCAAGGCCAAACCAGACGGCATGAGTTACGCCTCTGCCGGCCTGGGCAGCGCCAACCACCTGGGTGCGGCCCTGTTCAGCAAGATGACCGACACGCGCGCCGTGCACGTTCCCTTCAGGTCCATTCAGCAGGTGGTGCTCGAACTGTCGAGCGGCCGCGTGGATTACGCCTTCCTGCCGGTCAGCGTGGCCGCGCAGTTCGGCAAGGAGGGCAAGGTCAAGGTCCTGGGCGGCCAGTTACTGCAGCGCTATGCCGACCAGCCAACCATGCCAACGCTGGATGAGCAGGGCATCAAGGGGTATGACTCTCCCATCACTTACTTCCTGATCGCACCCAAAGGCATGCCTGCCCCCATCGTCGAAAAACTGAACCAGGCCATCAATACCGCCATGGCCAGCGAGTCCTATGCCACCAAGATGCGCGGCATCGGCGGGGTGGTGATCCCCAAGCCGATGTCGTCTGCCGAGGCGACGACCCTTGCCGTGCAGGAAGAAACGCGCTGGCGCAATCTGGTCAAGGAACTCAACATCGTGCTGGAATAAGCACGCTATCCGCAGCACGCAGGCATGGCCATGACCGAGCCCGATGTTGAAGAGCCGTTGCTGTCGCCCGGCGAGCGGGCGGCCATCAACAACGGCCGCTGGTTCTCGTCGCTGTCGCCGGCGCTGCGGCATGACATCCTGCGCTGCATGTATGTGCGGCGTTACCGGCATGGCGAACAGATCGCTGCGCGCGGTGAGCTGCCCGTGAGCTGGATGGCCTGTGCCAGGGGAGCGGTGCGGCTGAGTTCGACGGGTGGCTCCGGCAAGGAGATCACGCTGGACTACATTGAGCCGGGCCTGTGGTTCGGCGAACTCTCCCTGATTGAAGGCGACACGCACACCCACGATGCCTGGGCACAGGGCGATACCGTGCTGCTCTGCGTGGGCAAGGCCGATTTTGAGCGGGTGCTGGCCGCACACGTGGAGTTGTATGCCGCGATGTTGCGTCTGCAGGCGAGGCGCATGCGCAAGTTGTTCGAGATTGTCGAAGACCTCAACGGTCTTCCGCTGCGTTCACGGCTGGCCAAAAAAATACTGCACCTGTGCCGTGGCCACGGCGTCAAGGAAGCCTCGCCGTGCGGCGAGATGCCGGGCACGCGCATCAACCTCGGCCTCGCCCAGCAGGAACTGGCCAGGCTTGTAGGCGGCGCGCGGCAACGCATCAACCTCGAACTGAAGACCATGGAGCGCGAGGGCGTCATCGAGGTCGAGTCCTGCGGTGTGGTGGTGCGCGATGCGCTGGCGCTGCAGCGGATATCGCAAGCACCGGGTGCGATCGGGCTGCAACCTGCCGCGTCCGGCACTGGCCGCCACTGACGCTTTTGCGTCGACGTGCCGCGCACGTCCAGCTTGCAGGCGGGTTTTCGCAAACCCCGACGTAGTGCCGGGACTACTCCACCGAAATCTTCGCCGACTCCACCACCTTCTTCCACTTCACCGCCTCGGTCGCCATCAGCTTGCTGAGCTGTTCGGGCTTGCCGGCCAAGGGGTTCATGCCGAGGGAGGCGAGTTTGGCTTTGCCTTCTGCGGAACTGGTGTATTTGTTGATCTCGTCGTTGAGCGAGGTGACGATGTTTTTGGGCAGGCCGGCGGGGCCGATCATGGCGCTCCAGACGGTGGCTTCGAGTTTGACGCCTTGCTCATTGGCCGTAGGCACATTCGGCAGGCCGGGGAAGCGGCTGGCCGAGGTGACGGCCAAGGCCCTGAGTTTGCCGGCCTGGACGTTTGGGATCAGCGAGGTCACGGGTGCAGAGACCCCGCTGGTCGAGCCGCTGATGGCGTCGGTCATGGCCGGTGCATCGCCCTTGTAGGGAATCGCCAGCAGCCGCGCGCCGGAATTGATGCGCATGTATTCAATGCCGAGGTGGCCAATGGTGCCGTTGCCGGGGTGGGCGAAGGACAGCACGTTGGTGCCGGTTTTGCTCAGCGCCACCAGTTCGCGCAGGTTGCCGGCCTTGATGGCCGGGTTGACGGCGATGACCAGCGGGATCTCGCCGACCAGCGCGATGGGCGTCAGGTCTTTCTCGGCGTCGAACGGCATGGGTTTGTACAGCGACTTGTTGTTGGCCAGCGGGCCCGACGTGGCCAGGCCCAGCGTGTAGCCGTCGGCCGGGGCCTTGGCCACAAATGTGACGCCGATGTTGCCGCCGGCGCCGGGTCGGTTCTCGACGATGAACTGCTGGCCGTAGCGGGTCGTCAGGTGCGCTGCGAGCTGGCGGGCCACCAGGTCAGAGCTGCCGCCGGGTGCAAACGACGCGACGATGCGCACTGGTTTGTTGGGCCAGTCGCTTTGTGCGTGCGCGTTGCCCTGCAGTGTCATGCACAGCGGAACTGAAAGGGCGATGGCGCTGGCGAGCGTGCGCGCGGCGCGGCGGCGGGTGAAAGAAGTCATGCTTTGTCTCCGGAATAGTTATGTGCGCAGTTTCTTCAGGAAGCTGCCTACCGACAACCGAATGTTTTGAACTTTTCGCAGAGCGAAAAGAAGCGAAAAACCGGTTGGATGCGGCGGGGGCGTGCCAGATACTCGCGCCAACACGGGACGCCATCGGGCAACCCGGCCGACAACAACGATTGGAGACAAGCATGGACAGATTGAAGTTCTACATCGACGGCGCCTGGGTAGACCCGGCCGTGCCCGCCACGCTGGGCATCGTCAACCCTGCGACCGAAGAGACGTTTGCGAAGACCAGCATGGGCTCACGCGCCGATGTGGACCGCGCCGCCAGGGCCGCGCGCCGCGCTTTCGAGAGCTATTCAAAAGTCAGTGTGGAAGAGCGGCTGGGCTATCTGCGCAAGATCATCGCGGGCTTCAGGGCGCGCCTGCCGGAGCTGGCCCGCATGATGACGCTGGAGATGGGTTCACCCATCACGTTTGCGACCGAGCGCCAGGCGACGGTGGCGCTGTTTCACTTTGAAGAAGCCGAGCGCGTGCTGGTCACTTACCCGTTTGAAGAGCGCATGGGCAACGGCATCGTGCGCCGCGAGCCGATTGGCGTGTGCGGCCTCATCACGCCGTGGAACTGGCCGCTGAACCAGGTTGCCTCCAAGGTGGCGCCGGCGATTGCCACCGGCTGCACGGTGGTGCTAAAACCCAGCGAGATCGCGCCGCTGAGCGCCATGCTGTTTGCAGAGATCGTGCATGAGGCTGGTTTGCCGCCGGGGGTGTTCAACCTCGTCAACGGCGACGGGCCGACGGTGGGGGAGGCGATTGCCTCTCACCCGGAGATCGACATGGTGTCGTTTACCGGCTCGACCACGGCGGGCGTGCGTGTGGCCAAGCTGGCGGCGGACACCGTCAAACGCGTGGCGCAGGAGCTGGGCGGCAAGTCGGCCAACATCATCCTGTCGGATGCCGACCTGAAAGCTGCGGTGAAGGCGGGCGTGCATGCCTGCTACACCAACGGCGGCCAGAACTGCCAGTCACCGACCCGCATGCTGATTCCGCGTGCACAACGCGAGGCGGCTTTCGAGGCCGCGCGTGAGGCGATTGAGAGCATTCGTGTGGGTGACCCGCTGGACCCGAAGTCCACCATGGGGCCGCTGGTCAGCCAGGGGCAGTTCGACAAGGTGCAGGCGCTGATCCAGTCGGGTGTGGACGAAGGAGCCACGCTGGTGGCGGGCGGCATGGGCCGGCCGCAAGAGGTGACGCAGGGCTACTACGTGCGGCCGACCATCTTCGGCGACGTGACGCGCGACATGAAGATTGCGCGTGAAGAGATCTTCGGCCCGGTGCTGTCCATCATGAGCTACGACACCGAAGACGAGGCGGTCGAGATCGCCAACGACACGCCGTTCGGGCTGGCCGGGTTTGTGCAGTCCAAAGACCTCGCCCACGCACGCAAGGTGGCCAACCGCATACGCGCTGGGCGCGTGTACATCAACGGCGCCACGTTTGACCGCAGCCTGCCGTTTGGCGGCTACAAGCAGTCAGGCAACGGCCGCGAGTTCGGCGTCTTCGGGTTTGAGGAATACCTGGAGGTGAAGGCCATCCTCGGTTGCCCGGAATAAAGGGTTCAGGGGTTGCTGTGCCCCATTTTTCGTTTCCAGAACGAGCGTGGCCCGCCCAATGCCCTTCGAGAAATTGAAGGTGGTTAAATACCACCTTCCGGACTGCATGCCGATGCAGGACGCAACTCACTGCAATGGGTGGAACACGCGTGGATCTGACGCAGCTGAAGTACTTTGTGCAGGTTGCAGAACTTGGGGGTTTTGCACGTGCAGCGGACCTGCTGGGGATTCCTCAGCCGACATTAAGCCGTCACATACGGGCGCTCGAAGTCGAGATCAGGGCCACCCTTTTCCATCGGCACGGGCGTGGTGTCACCCTTACGCCAGCGGGCGGCCGGTTTTTGCTCAGGGCTGAAGGCCTTCTTCACTCCGCAGAACTGGCGCTGACTGAACTTCATGAGGGCGATGCCGCGCTTCGTGGACGGGTTGTTTGTGGCCTGACGCCGAGTGTCGGGCGGGTCATGATTCCCGATTTCGTGCGGAGATTTCGTGAAGAACTCCCATTCGCCGAGCTGGCGATTGTCAATCAACTGTCAGGGCAGCTCCACGATCAACTCAGGGCGTCGCGCATAGACTTCGCCATACTCCATAACCCGCCTCCCAGCCCTACATTGCAGATAGAGCTGTTGACCAGCCAGGCGCTTTACCTGGTAGGTCGCAGGCAGATTGGCCCGGACAGGGATTCGGTGTCGGTCGAGTATTTTTCGGGGCTTTCCCTCGTCATGCCCTCGGCGCCTCACGTCACCCGTGAGCCCTTGCAGGTCGCCGCGGCGAAACTTCAGGTGCCCCTCAAAATTTCAGTGGAGATCGATGCTGTCGACTCGCTGTTTGAACTGGTGAACAGCGGTTTTGCCCACACGGTATCCACCAAAGTCGCCATTTCTTCGGGTTGGGCGGCGCCAGATCTGATCGTCCAGAAAATAGTCGAGCCCAACCTGACCACCGACCTCTACCTTGCCAGCCCCCTGAAGCAAAACATGACCCGCCTTCAGGAGGCCACGCTGGCGCAACTGAAAAGATCGTTTGCGGATGCATTGAAGGGCATTGGTCAGTAGATTGCCACTCAATATCTGAATAGCTGCATCTCGCAATGTGGCGTTGCCGGTATCGGGAATCAGCCTTAACCTCGTGTTGGCAAGGAGGTTCTTTCTCCTTTTTTATAAATAAAGGAGACAACCCCCATGAAACTCAGATCTCGGGCCTGCATATTTTTGTTTGCTGTCCTGGCCGCCCCTTTTGCAAGTTCACAGACGGAAAAGATCACAAGAATCGTCGTTCCATATACGGCGGGTGGCGGGGTCGACAGCCTGGCGCGGGCCCTGACCCGCAGCCTGCAAAGTTCGCTGGGTAATGCTGTCATTGTGGAGAACAAGCCGGGTGCCGGTGGCAACATTGCCATGGACTATGTGGCGGCAGCGCCTGCCGATGGCAACACCCTGGTGCTGGCGACAAACAACCTGACGATCAACCCGGTTCTTTACCAAACCGTCAAATTCAGCGCTGAAAAGAGCTTTTCGCCGGTCAGCCTGATGGCGGAATCCCCTGTGCTGTTTGTGACCAAGGTGGGCTCGCCTTTGAAGGACATGAAGGATGTGGTCGCCTTCGCCAAAGCCAATCCAGGCAAGCTGTCTTACGCCTCGTGTGGAAACGGAAACATCCACCACTTCGCAGGTGAGCTCTTCAAGTCCATGGCGAAGGCTTCCATCGTGCACATCCCCTACAAGGGCTGCAGCAGCGCCGTGACCGACGTGGTCAGCGGGCAGGTGGATCTCGGCGTCATCAGCCTGACCGCCGTCGGACCGTTTATCAGCAGCAACCGTGTCAAGGCATTGGCGGTCACAAGCGGTCAACGCTCAAAGTTGCTGCCGGACATTCCCACCGTTGCCGAGGCGACTGGTTTGAGCAATTACGCGCTGATCGGCTGGTACGCCATGTTGGCACCGGCGAAAACACCGCGCGCTGTTGTAGAGCGACTCAATGCAGCCATTGAAAGAGCATTGACGGACAAGGAAGTCATGGCCAATCTGACGACGGCCCAACTGGAGCCGATTGGCGGTTCACCCGAGCGGCTGGCCAAATTTATTCAGGAAGATGACGCTCGCGTTCGGGCTGTGGCCAAAGAGGGCGGGATCAAGGGCGATTGAAAAGAGGAATTGATATATGTGGCTGGAAAACTCCTGGTATGCCGTGGCATTTGCGGATGCCGTCAAGGATGAACCGATAGCAGTAACGGCGCTTGACCAGAAACTTGTCCTGTTCAGGGGTGAGAGCGGAGAAATCACTGCCCTGGCCGACAGGTGCCCTCACAGGGGTGTACCGCTGTCTTACGGCAAGGTGTTGGGCAACGACTTGCGCTGTGGGTACCACGGCCTTCGCATCAACAGCGAGGGCGTTTGCGTCAAGATTCCCTGCCAGACGCAGATCCCCAGTCAGGCCAGGGTGCGACGCTATCCGCTGGAAGTCAAATACAAGCTGGTGTGGGTCTGGATGGGCAAGGCAGAACTTGCCGACCCATCGAAGATTCCAGATTTCCACTACATGGACGATCCGGAGTGGGTGACCTGTACCGGCTACCACCACGTCAAGGCCAACTATCAGTTGCTGAACGACAACCTTCTGGACCTGTCGCACGAGTCTTACGTTCATGACACGACCATTGGTAACGATGCCGTCGCCGAGGCGCCTGCCTCGATGACGCGCTCAGACAATGAAGTTCGCGTTCACCGGGATATCCTGAATGCAGAGCCGCCGGCCTTTTACATCAAGGCCACGGGCTTCACCGAGAACATCAATCGTTGGCACACCACCATCTTTACGCCGCCCGGCAATCACGTCATTGAGAACGGCTCGTACCCCGCAACGGGGTCCAGAGATCAGGCACTGGAGAGGCGGGTCATGCATGTCCTCACCCCGGCCACCGAAACGACAACGCACTATTTCTGGGGTGTATCCCGCCAGTACGCCAGGGACGACGCGGAGTTGACTGAATACATTCGTCAGCAGATCGCGGAAACCTTCGACCAGGATGCTGAAATTCTTGAGCTTCAGCAAAGCTCCATTGGCGCCGAAGGCTCGGCATTTCCCATTGCCCTGGTCACAGATGCGGGGCCTGTTCAAGCGCGGCGGATGCTGTCTCAGCTGATCGCCAGGGAAGCTGCGCAGGCGTGATGGAGATCGAGCCTGCTGTGTTGTTGTCAGCGACGCATGGGGTCAACGCGGCCTGGCTCTGGGCTGGGTCACGGCTTTGGAAAGCTCCAAAAAGCACCAAAATGCTATATATTTCATAGCTGCTCACGCTCGTGTTTAAAGGGCTGGAGGCCGATTTGATGCCCTAAAACGGCCTTTTTTGGGCGTTTTGAACGTGTTTTTGAGTCCAAAAACTGTTTGCGGGACGAAAAGTTAACTCCTATATTAACTTTTGGCGTTAATTTAACGTATACGTTAATAATTTGCCGTGTACGTTAAATCTCCCCCCTGAAGTTCGTCCGATCAACCTGGGGGCGACCGCACATCAACGCAGCGCGTTGTCCCCGCTCATGTAGACGAACACCTCGTCAAACAGCTCGCCCCGCGCACGAAAGAAGTTGCAGTTGTTCTTGTGGGTGACGGGCTGGCCGGGGTTTTCGTTCTCGACGTTGAAGCGCGTCGCAATCTGGTCGGGCGCCTGCAGGACGTGGTGGAAGTTGCCATGCCAGATGCGGGCGTAGCGCGCGAACAGGCGCTCGAACATGCCGGCGATCTCGTCGCGGCCGGTGTAGACGGTGTTGTAGGTCGCAATGGTGAACACCGCATCGGCCGTTAACAGGGAAAGCGTCGCGCGAAGGTCTTTGCGGTCGACGGCGGAGAAGTAAGCCTCTACGCGTTGAATGAGGGGGTCCTGCACCATCCGCCTGCTCGCCGCCTACTCGATGTCGACCGTGTGAAAGTCGAAGTCACCGGTCTTGCGGTCGGCGAAGTACAGCCTGAGCGTTTCCTTGACGGTGCGGAAGGCGATCTCGTCCCAGGGAATCTCTTCTTCGCTGAAGAGGCGGGCTTCCATGGTTTCGTGGCCGGGGTCGAAGGTGGTGCTGAGCAGCTGGGCGCGGTAGAAGATGTGGACCTGGCTTGCGCGCACCACGTTCATCATAGTGAAGACGGGCTGCATCTCAAACTGGGCACCGGCTTCTTCAACCGTTTCGCGGGCCGCGCCCTGCGCGGTGGTTTCGCCAAGCTCCATGAAACCGGCGGGCAAGGTCCAGAAGCCCTTGCGCGGTTCGATGTTGCGTTTGCACAGCAGCACCTGGCTGCCGCCTTCACCCCAGACCGGCACGGTGCCGACCACATTGAGCGGGTTTTCGTAGTGCACGGTGTTGCATGAAGGGCAGACGGCGCGCTTCTTGGTGTCACCGTCATCGGGCAGCCGGTACACCACGGAAGTGCCGCAAACCCGGCAGTGATTGAGGGGAGGGCGATGCATCGTTTGAGTGTAGCTGCCCATTGAAAGCGATAACGGCGTTGCTTCGCCTTGCCGTGCTGGATCAACTCGCTGGCGTGCAGGGTTCAAGCGTTCAGGCGTCAAAAAGCCGGCGCTCAGGCCGGCTTTTCAATCAGCACGGATCAAGCTCACTCCGCCTTGATGCCAGCCGTCTTGATGGTTTTGGCCCAGAAGTCCGTGTCCTTTTTGACCAGCTCGTCGAGTGCGGCGGGCGACAGGTAACGCAGTTCGATACCGGCTGCGTCGGCGCGGGTTTTTGTCTCGCTCAATTCCAGTGCCGCCTTGATCTGCCCGCTCAGCCTGGTGACGATGTCGGGCGGCGTGCCGGCCGGCGCAAAAATGCCGACCCAGGCTTCCAGTTCAAATCCTTTCAGTCCGGCCTCGGTGGTTGTCGGCACCGATGGCATGCCCGGGTGGCGGCTTTTGCCAGCGACTGCAAGGCCTTTCAGTTTGCCGATCTGCACCTGTCCCATCACCGACGGCGGTGTGGTGATGAAAACCTGTACCTGGCCCGAGAGCACGTCTTGCAATGCAGGGCCAGAACCGCGGTAGGGGATGTGCACCATGCTGGTTTGTGTCTGTGCCTTGAACATCTCTGTGCCGATGTGCGAGAGCGAGCCATTGCCCTGCGATGCGTAGCTCACCTTGCCGGGATTGACCTTGAGATAGGCGATAAATTCGCGCAGGTCTTTTGCCGGAATCGACGGATGAATGGCAATCACGTTGGTGGCCACGGTGATGAGCGCGACCGGCACAAAATCCTTTTGCGCCCACGGCAGTTTGGGTGTGAGGTTGGGGTTGCCAACGTGGTAGGCCGAATAGGAGTTGAGCAGCGTGTAGCCGTCTGGGGTGGCGCGAGCGACGAACTGGTAGGCCACATTGCCGCTGCCGCCGCCGCGGTTGTCCACCACCACGGGCTGGCTGGTGATTTTGGCGAGTGAATCGGAAAGGATGCGGGCCGATGCATCGACAAACCCGCCGGGCGGATTGGGGACCACCAGTGTCACCGGCTTGGTCGGGTAGCTTTGCGCGAATGCTGCACCGGCAAATGCAGCTGCAGCCAGTGCGCCCATGAGGGCCCGGGACGTTCGCGTCGAGAAGGTGCGCAGGCAGGTCTGGCGGGTTGCGTAGGTCATAAAAATTGTCTCCGTATTTTGAAGTTCTGGCAGGGCACGGCTTGAGTGTAGCTACCGGTTCCAGTTCAGGGCCTCAAGCGATTGAGGCGTAAAAAAGCCGGCGCGAAGGCCGGCTTTTAGGGGGGACGGAAACCTGAAGAGGCTCAGGCCACCTTGACGGTCAGCGTGCCCAGGCCCTTGACTTCGCCCACCATGGTGTCGCCGGACACCACAGCGGCGACGCCTTCTGGCGTGCCGGTGTAAATCAGGTCGCCGGGTTGCAGTTCCCATGCAGCGGAGAGGTGCTCGATGGTTTCAGCGACGTTCCAGATCAGCTTGGCGGCGGTGCTGCGCTGGCGGTCCTTGCCGTCGACCTGCACGTACAGCTCGGCGTTGTTGACGTCACCGGCCTGTGCGGCTGGCGTGATCGGGCCTATGGGTGCCGAGTGGTCATAGGCCTTGCCGATGCACCAGGGGCGGCCCTGCTTTTTCATGTCGTTCTGCAGGTCGCGGCGCGTCATGTCGAGGCCGACGGCGTAACCGTAGATGTGCTTCTGCGCATCGGCCGCCAAGATGTTCTTGCCGCCGGTGCCGATGGCCACGACGAGTTCGATTTCATGGTGCAGGTTTTTTGTCAGGCTGGGGTAGGGGATGGTGCCCGTCGTACCAGCATCGACCACCACCAGCGCATCGGCTGGTTTCAGGAAGAAGAAGGGCGGCTCGCGGCCGGTGAAGCCCATTTCCTTGGCGTGCTCTTCGTAGTTGCGGCCGACGCAATAAATGCGGTGCACCGGGAAGCGGTCTTTCGAGCCCACGATGGGCACGGACACGGTCTCTTGCGGGGGGAATACAAAACTCATCACAACCTCTCTTCTCTGTGTATGCCCAATGCCTGATGCACCGGGCGGTCTGAAAAACTGAACAGCACGCAGCCTGGCGCGCTATTCCATGTGGCGGTGTGCCACGACGGAATCACGAAATGGTCTTTGGGGCCGAACGTATATGTGGTGCGTTTGCCGTTGAACTCGATGTCCACGCTGCCGTGGCCTTCGACCACGCTGAAGACCGCGCCATCGGTCTGGCGATAGGGCTTGCCCTTGAAGCCCGCGGTCAGGCGCTGCATGAAGGTGGCCATGGTCGGCATGGGCGAGCCGCCGGTCAGCGGGTTCACGTAGCGCAGCTTCACGCCGTCCCAGGCGTCGATGTCGGCATGGTTCTCCAGCTCGTGCAGCGCTTCGCGCGTGCGGTCGTAGGGGTAGCTGAAGATGGGCGAGGTCTGGCCGAAAGGCGAATCGCCGCGCACCGGCAGCATGTTGGCACCGTACTTGTAGTTGGTCATGCCCTCGGGCTTGGTGACGGGCTGCGATTTCTCGGCGTGGTTCTCTGCGAAACCGGCATCGAAGAATTTCAGCATGGGAATGTCCAGGCCGTCGAGCCAGACCACCGGTGCATCCGCTTCGACATGGCCCTCATGGCCATGGTCGTGGAAAGTCCAGCTCGGCGTGATGATGAAGTCGCCGGGTTTCATGCGGGTGCGTTCGCCATCGACGGCGGTGTAGGCACCGTGGCCTTCCACGACAAACCGCAGTGCGCTTTGGGTGTGGCGGTGGCTGGGCGCGATCTCGCCCGGCATGATGACCTGCAGGCCGGCGTACAGCGACTGTGTGATGCAGGACTGGCCGCGCAGCGCGGGGTTTTCGAGAATCAGCACGCGGCGCACAGCTTCTTCTGCCGTGATGAGCTGGCCCGACTTCATCAGGTAGGGGTAGACGTCGGCGTACTTCCAGAAGCCGGGCACGCAGGGCGTGTTGGGTGAGGTGGGGACGAGGGCGTGCAGCACTTCCCACAGCGGGGACAGGTTGAAGCCCGAGATGTCGTTGTAGAAAGCCTTGCGCGCAGCGCTGTCGGTGGGCGTGGTGCCGTGGCCTGCGGTGGGTGGAGGTGTCATGTCCATGCGAATTCCTTATGCAGTGTCATCATCGAAATACACGCCGTCCTGGCGCAGGTTTTTTTGTAGTGCGGGGATGGCGGTGTCTGCGAATGACTGGCCGGCTTGCAGCATGGCCGCCGCCGTGCCTGCCGCCTGGCCCATCACAAAACAGCCGCCGCTGACGCGCGCAGCCGACTGGCCTTCGTGCGTCATCGATGCACATCGGCCGGCGACCAGCAGGTTGCTCACGCCTTTAGGCAGCAGCATGCGCCAGGGCAGGTCGTTGTAGACGCGGCCTTTGCTTGACTCCCAGTTGCGCGGAAACTGCCAGTCGATGCGGCCCGCAGCATGCAGCTCCATCGGCCAGGCGTTGATGCCGATGGCATCGTCAAACCGGGCTGACGAGAGGATGTCTTCGCCGGTCAACACGTACTCACCCATGATGCGGCGGGTTTCGCGCACGCCAATTTGCGGCGCGATGTCCACGATGGCCGAGTCCTTGAACCCGGGCACCTCGTTGCGCAGAAAACTGAAATATTCGGTAATCTGCCGGCGGCCTTCGATCTCGCCATCGCTGAGCTGGCGCGCGTCGGTGGCGTCCATGGCCGTGCCGCCTGCATTGGCCACCTGCGTGACATTGGCGCGCCACTCGGTCGGGTTCTTTTGCGGCCGGAGGATGGCCCCCGCACGCGGGAATTTGTAGCGGCCCGGCTCGCGCGCCTGGCTGGCTTCCATGAAGGTGTTGATGGCCTTGAACTCGCCCACGGCGGCCAGCGCGTTGGGCGCATCGACATGGCCGACTCGGAACATGGTCGTCGGGTACAGCCCGCTGCCATGGCCATCGCCCAGCTCGAACGGCGCACCGGCAAAGGTGGCGACATCGGCATCACCCGAGCAATCGATGAAGCTGCGCGCGCGTATCGCCTGCCGGCCGGATTTGGTTTCAACCACCAGCGCGGCAATGCGCTGGCCGTCCATCACCACCGACGCGGCGAGGGCGTGAAACAGAATCTCGACCTTGGCTGCCAGCAGCAACTGGTCGGCCGCGCACTTGAAGGCCGACACATCGTAAGAGCGCACACGAATGCGGCCCTGCATGCCGTCCTGCGGTGCGTTGACGCCGCCCAGCGCTTCCATGCCGGCCAGCAGGTCGTCGACCACACCATGCACCACCTGCCGCATCTCGCCGTCCTTGCGGCCATACAGGCCCGCAAAGTTGGTGACACCACCCGCCGTACCCATACCGCCGAGAAAACCGTAGCGCTCGACAAGCAATACCTTTGCCCCGTGCTTTGCCGCACTGACCGCGGCCGCCAGACCCGACGGCCCGCCACCCACCACCACCACATCGAACTCGCCGTAAATCGGCAAGCTGCGTGCGGGCTCTGTGATGGTTTGTGGGCTATGGGCGGTCAAGGCTGGCTTTCAACATCACTCAATCTTGATATTGCGCATGCGAATGATGCCGCCCATGATGGCGGTCTCGCTGCGGATGCGGCTCAGAAGGCCGTCAGCCGACGTGCCCACCGGGGCCCAGCCCTGGTTGAACAATTTTTGACGAGTCTCCTGATCACGCATGATCTTGTAGATCTCGGTGTCGAGGCGGGCACGTGCCGACTTCGACAGGCTGGCCGGGCCGACCAGGGCGGTCCAGACTTCGAGGTTGAAGTCACGCACACCGGCGTCTGACAGGGAAGGGGTTTCGGGCGCGAGCGAGCTGCGGCTGCTGGTCAGGCCGATCGCCTGCAGCTTGCCGGCCCTGACCTGCGGCAGCGCGATGCCCGGCGGGATCAGCGCCATCTGCACCTGGCCGCCCAGCAGCGCCGTCACGACCTGCGGGTTGCCGGCGTAAGGCACATGCACGGCAGACATGTCGCCGACCTTGGACTTGAGCAGCTCCATGCCCAGATGGCCGACCGAACCGTTGCCAACCGAGCCGTAGTTCCACTTGTCGCCGGCATTGCGTGCGGCGTTGAAGAAGGCACCGCCTGCAGGCAGGTTGGTGGGCGCGACCAGCACCAGCGGTGCGGTGGCGATCAGCGTGATGGGGGTGAAGTCTTTGGCCGGGTCGTAAGGCAGCTTCGAGTAGAGCATCTTCGACGAGGTCAGGTTGCCGTTGATGACGACACCCAGGGTGTGGTCGTCCGTGGCCTTGGCGACCTGGTCTGCCGCGATGTTGCCGGATGCGCCGGGCTTGTTGTCGATGATGACGGGCTGGCCGAGGGCGCGCGACAGCGGTTCTGCAATCGTGCGGGCTGCCAGGTCAGGCGTGGAGCCACCGGGGAAGCCGACCAGGATGTGGACCGGTTTGGTCGGCCAGGGGGCTTCGACTTTCTTGCTGGCCTTCTGGGCCGCAGCGCCAAAGGGCAGGGCGCAGGCGGCCACCAGCACGGCGGCCTGGGCCAGCGTGGTGCGGCGAGCCTTGTTGGCCTTTTGTTGGGTAGAGGTCACGGGTTTTGTCATGAAAATCTCCAAGGGGACGAAAAACCCTTATTGGAACAGTTTTGACGGCTCGATGCCGTCGTACATCCACTTCAAACCGGCAAAACCGGCGCTCTCCTTGCCGCTCTGGAACATCTGGTTGCGCAGCTCGCGCTGCACGCCGGACGCGTGGTAAATATCGCCGTAAAAACGTGCCGTCAGCTGCACGCGGCCGGTGCGCAGGTAACGCGTCTGCTGGTACTTCTGGAAGGCTTCCTGGATGTCGCCTTTGGTGAAGCGCAGGGCCTCGCGCAGCACGACGGCATCTTCAATCGCCTGGCCCGCACCCTGTGCGAGGTACTGCAGCATGGGGTGGGCGGCGTCGCCCAGCAGCGTCACGCGGCGATCGGTCCAGTTCTTCACCGGTTCGCGGTCGCAGAGCACCCACATTTTCCAGGTTTCGATTCTGGCCAGCAGCTCCTTGACCTGCGGGCAGGCGTCGGCAAAACGCTCGTTCAATTCAGTCGTGTCGCCGAAGGTGTTCCAGCCTTCGTCGTACTTGCTGCTGTGAAAGACACACACCATGTTGAACAGCTCACCGCGGCGCAGCGGGTAATGCACGAGGTGGGTTTTTTCACCACCCCACAGCGTGACGTCGTCGCTCCACAGGTGTTTGGGCACGTCTTCGCGTTTGAGCACGGCACGGTAAGCGATGTGGCCGGACACGCGCGGCTTGCCGTCGCCGACCACGGCCTCGCGGATCTTGCTCCACATGCCGTCGGCGGCGATCAGGGCGCGGCCTTCGACGACTTCACCGCCGGCCAGGTGCACCTGCACGCCGTCCGCAGACTGGTCGTAGGACTCGACCTTGGCATTGGTGCGCAGCGTGACGGAGGGCAGGGCGCGGCAGGCATCGACGAAGACCTGGTGCAGGTCGGCGCGGTAAATCACGCCATAGGGAAAGCCGTAGGCGGCGCGGGCCACATCGCCCAGCGGCACGCGTATGACTTTCTCACCGGTGCGCACATCGTTCATGCCCAGGCCTTCGGGGAAGAAGGCCACCTTATTGATGACGTCGGTCAGCCCGAGGTATTCAAACATGCGGAAGATGTTGGGGCCGAGCTGGATGCCGGCACCGATTTCGCCGAATTCAGCGGCCTGCTCGAGCACCGTGACCGCATGGCCGTCCCGGCCCAGCACCATGGCCGTGGCCAGCCCGCCAATGCCGCCGCCGGAAATGATGATGGGGTTCGAAGATGTGGTGCCTGCCATGGTGTCTCCATGTTTGGGTGGGTGGGTTGCGCTGCGTATCGGTATTGATGAATTTACGCCGTCCGCCGCGCCAATGCAATAATGATAAGTATACTTATTATATTCGAACTTGGTACATACCCTGATCGTGGCAGGGCGACTCGCCGCAGGCGTAAGGCTGTGTCAAGCGGAGATCATTAAACTCACCGCATGGCAAAAAGCTTTAATTTCGGCGAAGCGCCTGGTCACCTGATACGTCGTGCCCAGCAACTGGCCGTGGCCATCTTCATGGAAGAGACGTCCGGTTTTGATGTCACGCCGGTCCAGTTTGCCATTTTGAATGCGCTGATGGACGACCCCGGTGAAGACCAGATCACGCTGTCCGGCCGGGTAGCGTTTGACCCTGCCACGTTCGGCTCGGTGATAGGGCGGCTGGAAGCCAAGGGATGGGTGCGGCGCTCGGCCGACCCCGGCGACAAGCGCCGCAAGCTGATGTGGGCCACCGACGAAGGTGCCCAGGTGGCCCTGAAAATGAAGCGCGCCGTGAGCAGGGCGCAGCAGCGCATCCTCAGCCCGCTGGAAGCCGATGAGCAGGTTCAGCTCTCGGCGTTGCTGGGCAAGCTGGTCGCCGCGCATCAGGGCGCGGACGACCGGCCTGATCTTTAATTCAACTGAGGTTCGGAGCCGATGGGGTCGGTCAGGCCGATTCAGCCAGCAGGTTGAAATGCTCGACGGTGGGTGCGCCGTTGAACAGCGGCCCGACGATGGCGCGCCATTCGCCAAAGGCCGGTGAACCGCGGAAGTCCACCGTGTGGTTCTCGAGTGTTTCCCAGTACAGGTTCACCACATAACGCTCGGCGCTTTCGATGCCCTTGTAGATCTTGTAGCCCTTGAAACCCTTGGCTTTGGAGATGACCTCGCGAATGCCGCGCTGCAGTGCTTCATCAAATACAGCCTGCTGGCCGGGGTGAATGCGGATGTCGACAAGTTCGAGAATCATGTGTGCTCCTGTGGTGTTTGTGTGAAGGTGAGATGTTGTGAGGCGTTGCCGGCCGTCACTCTAACCCGAATCATGCAGTGCTGCGAAAACAGGCTACAGGGCCTGTAAGCCATACCCTACCGTTGATGGGGCCATCTTCCCGCATCGAGCGCGCGCAGGCTTCGGTAACGTCAAGGCTTCAACTTTCCAAACGGAGCAACTCATGCCTATCATTGCCTGGCTACTCGGTGTCCCCCTCAGCGTTGTCCTCATTCTCATGCTGCTCGGCGTGTTCTGACAGCCACACCAAGCTTGATTTCCGGCTATTCAAGCGGGCGTGCTGGACGCCCTTTTCATTGAGTCCATTCAAGCTCTCTCCAGGGCCATCAGCACCTGACGCAAACCGTCGAGTGCTGATTTTTTTTGCTTGCCCGAATTCATTTGCGCCCGCACGATGGCGCCGTCAACGGCCAGGGCCGCGGCACTCGCCAGCGCTTCGTCTTTGGCTGGTAGCAGGCCTTCAATCGCGCGGAGCATGTCGTCCTTGTGGCTCTGGGCAATCTGGGCCACAGCCGGCTGGCTGCCGCCCATCTCGGCAATCGCGTTGATGAAAGCGCAGCCGCGAAACAGCGGGTCTTCAAACCATTCCCGCATGGCACCGACCAGCGGCAGCAACCCGCCACCGGCCACGGCACCGTGGCGCCCCAGCGCATCGACAAACCAGGCCATCCAGCGTTCGTGCCGGTAATTCAAAAAGGCCTTGATGAGCTCGTCCTTGGCGGGGAAGTGCCGGTAAAAGGTGAGTTTGGCCACGCCGGACTCGGCAATGATGCGGTCCACCCCGGTGGCGCGTAGGCCGTCACGGTAGAAGAGGTCGTGCGCCGTGACGAGGATGCGGTCGCGCGCAGGCAGTGCGATGTCGTTCATGGCTTAAATTGTAGACAGGTCTGTCTACATCTGCCAGAATTGCCCGAAAGTAGACAAACCTGTCTACCTGCACGAAACCGCAACAACAGGACACCTTAATGGACACCCGCCCGCCGCTTCCGCCTTTCTCGCTTGAAACCGCCCAACAGAAAGCGCGTGCTGCCGAAGACGGCTGGAACACGCGTGATCCGCAGCGGGTGTCCATGGCCTACACGCCGGGCAGCCGCTGGCGAAACCGCGCCGAGTTTGTCAACGGCCGCGAAGAAATCGCCGGCCTCTTGAGCCGCAAATGGACGCGCGAGCTGGACTACCGCCTCATCAAGGAGGTCTGGGCGTTTGCCAGCCACCGCATCGCGGTGCGTTTTGCCTATGAATGGCATGACGATGCCGGCAACTGGTTTCGCTCTTACGGTAACGAGAACTGGGAATTCGACGACAACGGCCTCATGGACGTGCGTCACGCCAGCATCAACGACCTGCCCATCAAGGAGGCCGACCGCAAGTTTCACTGGCCGCTGGGCCGCCGTCCCGACGACCACCCCGGGCTGAGCGATCTGGGTCTTTAGCCCGGACAAACCGGCCGCGATGAGGTGGCGACTAGAATCTCGCCTCTTTCTCCCAAACTGGCCGGCTCCTTGACTGATTCCCTGACCGATTCCACCGCTCCCGCAGACGACACCAAAACCCAGGAGGCGCGCCTGTGGTGCGGCGATGGCTGGACAGCCAAAGTCATCAAGAACGAAGACGACGACGGCTGGGCCGTGGCCATGATCAAGGATGGCGAGCCCGAGCCTGCGTTGGTCGGGCCGTGGACCATGGGGCGCGATAAAAAGAACCCCAAGCCGCTCGACAGCACCGCCTTCAGCACGCTGGTGAAAACCGCCTCCGAATTTGTGCGCCGGCATGAGCAGCAACTGCATGCCACCCTGCACCAGAGCATCACTGTGACGGCTGCGGGCGCGCGTATCACGGTGTCGCTCGACATCGTGCCCGATGAAGACAACCCCCATGCGCTGCTGGGCGCGCAGGGTGAAGACGGGGAAGAGATTGCGAAGGTGCGCGTCGCGCCGTCGTTCAAACTCAGCCGCGCCAGCGCCACGGCCTGGGCAGAAGGCGGTTTCGCCAAACCGGACGACCGCGCTTAAGTGGTGGGCCATTCAGCCGCCGCATGCGGCATCGACTTCGGTACGTCCAATTCCACCGCGGGGTGGCACCGGCCCGGGCGCGCTGCCGGCGCATCACTGCTGCTGCCGCTTGAAGATGGCAAGGCCACACTGCCGTCTGTGGTGTTCTTTCATGCGGAGCCCGAGGAAGGGCACGACCACGTGAGCTATGGGCGCGCGGGCCTTGCGGACTACCTTGCCGGGCATGAGGGGCGACTGATGCGTTCGCTCAAGAGCCTGCTGGGCACCTCGATGATGGACGAGTACACCGAAGTCGCCGGGCGCGCGCTGCCGTTTCGCGCGTTGCTGGCGCAGTTCATCGGCGAGCTCAAGCGCCGCGCTGAAGCATCTGCCGGCCAGCCCTTTACCCGCGCGGTTCTGGGCCGCCCTGTGTTTTTTGTCGACGATGACGCCAAGGCCGACAAGCGTGCAGAAGACACCCTGGCCGGAATCGCCCATGCGGTCGGCCTGAAAGACATTGCCTTCCAGTACGAGCCGATTGCGGCCGCTTTCGATTACGAGTCGCACATCCCGCAGGACGCGCGTGAGGAACTGGTGCTGGTGGTGGACATAGGCGGCGGCACCTCCGACTTCGCGCTGGTGCGGCTGGGTCCGGCGCTGGCCGGCAAGGTCGAGCGGCGCGACGACATCCTGGCCAGCGGCGGCGTGCACATAGGCGGCACCGACTTCGACAAATACCTGAGCCTGGAGAGCGTCATGCCCACGCTGGGCCTGGGCAGCCGCCTGCAGGGCGGGCTGGAGATTCCGTCGGCGTTCTTCTTCAACCTGGCGACTTGGCACACCATCAACCTGGCGTACACCAAAAAGGCCTGGGCGCAGCTGACGGAGCTGCACCGCGGCGCGCTGGAAAAGGACAAGCTCGAACGCCTGCAAAACCTGGTGCGCGAGCGCGCGGGCCACTGGCTGGCCATGCAGGTCGAGGCTGCCAAGATCACGCTGTCGGATGCGTCGGAAGCCGTGATGGACCTGGGCCGCATCGCCCCCGGCGAACTGCTCAGCCTGCACCGGCCGGACTTTGACACGGCGATCGATGGCCTGGTGTCGAAGGTCGAAGCGACCGTGACCGCCTTGCTGCGTGATGCGGGCATTGGTGCGACCGCAGTGAACACCGTGTTTTTCACCGGCGGTTCCAGCGGTGTGCCCTTGCTGCGTGAGCGCATCGCGGCCCTGCTGCCGGACGCCCGCGCGGTGGAGGGCGACCGCTTTGGCAGCATTGGCGCCGGGCTGGCGCTTGACGCTGCGCGCCGGTTTGCCTGAGCGCGCCGCTGTTGCGTCAGGCCGTCGCGGCCTGACGTTTGCCGCTCTTGACCAGCCAGGCTTCCAGCGCTTCTGAACCACCGACTTTTTCACCGCCTACAAACACCTGAGGTGCGGTACCTGCGCCGGCGACGGCCTGCAGTGTGCGCGAGGTGATGCCGCGACCCAGCGTGACTTCTTCGTAGTGCATGCCGGCCTCACTGAGCATGGATTTGGCCCTGGCGCAAAAAGGGCAGCCCGGCTTGGTGAAGATGGTGACCGGCAGCGGCGCCTTGACCTTGGGTGCCACGTACTGCAGCATGGTGTCGGCATCGGACACCTCGAACGGGTCGCCGTCGCGCTCGGGTTCGATGAACATCTTTTTGACAACGCCATCCTTGACCAGCATCGAATAGCGCCATGAGCGCTTGCCGAAACCCAGGCTGCTCTTGTCGACCAGCATGCCCATGCCTTCGGAGAACTTGCCGTTGCCGTCGGGGATCAGGGTCAGGTTTTCGGCCTCCTGCGCCTTGCCCCACTCGGTCATCACAAAGGCATCGTTGACGGAGATGCACACCACATCGTCCACGCCGTTGGCCTTGAAGGTACCGGCCAGTTCATTGAAGCGGGGCAGGTGCGTGGACGAGCAGGTCGGGGTGTAGGCGCCGGGCAGCGAGAACACGACGACCGTCTTGCCGTCAAAAAGCTCGGAGGTGCTGACGTCGGCCCACTGATCGTCCTTGCGGGTCTTGAACGTGACATCCGGGACGTGTTGACCTTCCTTGTTTGGCAGCATGGTGGTTTTCCTGTGAAAAGCGGGTTTTGAAGATGCCGAACCGTTGGGCGGGGCGGCAGGAGGCGGAGAAGCGGGCGGTGCAACTGTTTGTTGCGCTGCGGTAACGATTGTCTGCAGCAGCGACGGTTGCCCCGTGTAAGACAACGCCGACATTGCTGGGACAATTGGGGTTTTGAACTGGCCCGCCGGAAACACGATGAACTTTGCGACCGAACTTTCGACCGTCACCCACGGCATCCAGCTGGCCGTGGCACCCGTCTTCCTGCTGACGGCGGTGTCGGGCATGATCGCCGCCGTTGCTGGCCGGCTGGCGCGCATCATCGACCGCGCACGGCTGCTTGAAAACCGGCTGGAGGCCGGCGAAGTGCCCGAGGCTAAAGCCAGCCGCATGTACCGCGAGCTGCGGGAACTGGGTCAGCGCGGCTGGCTGGTCAATGGCTGCCTGGCGCTGCTGACGCTTTGCGCCATGCTGATCGGCCTGACCATCATCCTGCTGTTTCTGGGTGAGACGGCGGAGCTGCCCATTCTGAAGATCGCCACCATCAGTTTCCTGTCGGGCGTTGTGTGCTTTTTGTCGGCTCTGGTGTGTTTTCTGGGCGAAACCCTGCTGGCCACCCGTCTGCTGCGGTTTGCGCAGTTGCCAGTGCAGCCGAAGTAGTCGCCTTCACGGTATACGCCGCCAAAATTGCTACTATTTTGGTAGCTGCTCACGCTCATGTTTAAAGGGCTGGAGGTCAAAAAGGCCTCTAAAAAAGGGCAAAAATGACCGCTTTTTGCCTTTTAAGCCTGGTTTTTGGCAGCCTACAACGGCGCTTGAAATTTAATGATTCATATATCAGTCATTAGGCGGTTAATGACTGATTTGTAGCGCTTTATTGCCTGGGCGGTACGGGTTGTCGCACAAATGTCTTTGGCTTGAAGATCACGGGGACACAGGCTTTCAGACTACCCCGCCAGGAAAGGGGCCGTCATACAGTCTCATCACCTGCAAATTCATGCAGGAAGGAGTCCCCATGAAAACAACATCCAGTCTTGCTTCCGTCTCTACGTCTTTTTCTGCCAGGGGCGTCGCGCTCGGCCTGGCAATGCTTCTGGCCTGCGGTGCCAGCTTTGCGGACAAACCAGAGTGGGCAGGCAAAGGTGGCAAAAACAAGGGTGAAAGCCACGGACAAATGCAGAGCGACCAGGGCGAGGGTAACCGCGGCAACAACGCCAAAAAAGGTGGCCGTGTAGATGACGTCCGCATTGGCGGCTATTTTGGCGAGCAGCAGCGCGTGGCGGCCAACAGCTATTACGGCCAGCAGTTCAGCACCGGCCATTGCCCTCCGGGCCTGGCCAAAAAGAACAACGGCTGCCTGCCCCCGGGCCAGGCGAAGAAATATTCAGTCGGCCAGCCGCTGCCGCGTGGTGTCGTGTATTACGCCGTACCAGCGCCCGTGCTGGTGCAACTGGGTACGCCACCGGCAGGCCACAAGTATGTGCGCGTCGCCTCCGACATCCTGCTGATTGCACTGGGTACCAATATGGTGGTTGATGCGATCCAGGATCTGGGCCGCATCTAAGCCGCATCCAGGCGCCGCCAAAGCCCGGTTTAAACGTTGGTGTCGCGCCGCGAAGGCAGCGTGGCTTCAACGGCGGGTAAATCCACCATCACCGGCTGGCCCGGTGTGGTGCAGCCCGTATCGCAGCATTTGCCCGGCTGGCGGTTTTTAGTGATGGCTCGGGCCGTGTCGTGCGGCACGCCTTCTCCGTTCACGCCGCGCTCAAGAATGCGCTCCACCAGTTCTACCTTGCTGCCTATGGGGTAGTTGCGATAGATCTCCTGCTTCATCGCGGCGGGTGAGCCACCGCCGTGCAGGCTGATCACGCTATACCAGCCGCCCTGGTAACCGGCGGTCAGGTCTTCGATGAACCTTGCGGTTTCAATGCGCTGCTCATAAGGCACATCGGGGTTGGCGCGCAGCACCTCGCTCAGTTTGGCGCCGGTTTCGGGGTTGTGGTCTTCGTCAGGCCCTGGAAGGGTAACGATGAGGCCGCCGCTCACGTAATGCGCAATGCGGTGCATGTCGTAAATTTTGGTCGCCAGCAGCAGCTTGCCGATGTTGGAGAACACCGGGTCGGGCATGAAGGTCTTGCTGAGCTCGTCAGGCTTGCCATACACGCTGGCCGCCACGCCGCAGGCATAAAAACTCTCGGTGATGGTGATCAGCTCGACCATCTGCTCACGCAAATGCGTTTCCTTCCCCGGGTCGAAACCGTTCGCCTCGCACATCAGCGCGCCGGCGCCTATGAGCAAGTCGCCGAAACCCGCACGCGCGCCTATGCAGGTGTGGCGGTGGTGGGTGGCGTAGCTGTAGGTGAGGTGGCCGGTGTGCTCCCACTCCCCGGCGTAAAACACGTCGTCCCAGGGGACGAACACCTTGTCGAACATCACCACGCCTGTGCTCTGGCCGTACTTGCGGCTGAACAGGGCAGCGCCGTGCTCGACCTTCTCGCCGGGTCGGCCCGCTGGCCGCGCCACGATCGTGATGCCCGGCGCATCGACAGGGACCGCGCAGCAAACGGCGAAGTCGGCGTCTTCCTTGCCCATGTTGCGGCAGGGCATGACGAGGAACTCATGCATGTAGGGCGCACCCGTCACGATGGCCTTGGTGCCGCTGATGACGATGCCCCGCTTGCCGTTGTGAAGAGCATTGCGCTCGACCACATGCACATAGCTGTCGACGTTGGCCTGCTCGTGCGGTCTGCGGCTGCGGTCGCCTTTGGCGTCCGTCATGGCGACGCCTAGCGTCAGGTCCTGATCCTGCACGCGGTGCAGGTAGTTCAGGAATCGCGCGGTGTTTTCAGTCGTGCCGCGGGCATCGTCGATGCGTGCTGATGCCTGGCCGATAGCGTTCAGCGCATCGTGCGTCAGGTAGCGCTGCGCGCAGCCGGTTTCCTGGCAGACCAGGCGCACGGCTTCAAGTTTATTGAGCAAATCGCCGCTGCTGGTGTTGATGTGGCTCAAGCGGTTCACCAGCTTGCCGCTGGTCTGCTGCACCGCCGTCATGATGGGCGCGTATTGCGGTTTCAGGGCGTAGTCATAGGTCAGTGCAACCGCATTGATGCCGGGGCCGAAGCCGCGCTCGTCGGCCACGCTGCCCACCAGCTGGCCATCGAGAAAGACGCGGGGTTTGTAGCGGCGCAGTGATTCGCGGAAGTCGTCGCCGGACATCAGGGTGGCTTGCGGGGCGGGGGCGTTCATGAACTGTCTCCGGTCATGGTTATATTTTTCGGCGCAACCATTTAAACACTGTTCAAATTGCATGCCAATCGCTTATTTATTTGAAGGAAACACCATGCTGCTTGATGCAGACGACAGCCAGCTTGTGCTGGTCGACTACCAGACCCGCCTGATGCCGGTCATTTTTGAAAACGAACTCGTCATCGCCAACGCCGTGCGGCTGGCGCGCATGGCGCAGGTCATGCAGGTGCCCGTGTGGGCGACCGAGCAAAACCCCGACAAGCTGGGCCCCAACGTACCGCCGCTGCAGTCCGTGATTGAAGAGGCAGCCGGCCGCACGCTGGCCAAGATGCATTTCAGCGCCGTGGCCGACGGCTTGGGCGAGTGGCTGCGACCACCAGCCCGCAAACCGGCGCAGGGGGGTAATGCCCGCAGCCTGCCCAAGCACCTGCAAAAGGCTGCACCCGAGGAAGAAGAGGGCAGAAGCACCATCGTCATCGCCGGCTGTGAAGCCCATGTCTGCCTGATGCAGACGGCGCTTGATCTGCTCGAAGAAGAGTTCGATGTTTGGGTCGTCACTGATGCCTGCAGCTCGCGCACGGAGCGCAACCGTGATGCTGCGTTTGACCGGCTGGCGGGGGCTGGGGCCGAGCTGGTGACGACTGAGATGGTGGCGTTTGAGTGGTTGGGGTCGGCTGAACACCCGGCGTTCAGGGATGTCCAGGGCCTGATCAAGTAAGGAGTCTTTTTGATGAACTGTTTGCCACGATGGTCGCTTGCCTTGCTTGTTGCCTGCATGGCATGGCTGGCCTCTGGTTGCGCTGTCAGCCAGACCGCATGCGACCCACGCTCGGCGGTTTCCGCCCCGGCCAGTGGGGACTGCCGCTACAGCAATTTGCCCAATCCGGATATTAAACCCAGCCAGAGCAGCTGGAAGATCTGGAGCCGCTTTTTGACCGGGACCAAGCAGGGCACGGTGCCTGTTGACCCCATTCCTGTGCGGGGGCTAAGCAAGAAGGACCTGGCGGCGCTGGACCCCGCCGCCAACCACATCGTGCGGCTGGGCCATTCATCGCACCTGCTCAAGCTGCGCGGCAAGTACTGGCTGATTGACCCGGTGTTCAGTGAACGGGCCTCGCCGGTGCAGTGGCTTGGGCCCAAGCGGTTCCATCCGACGCCTCTGCCGCTGAGCGAGCTGCCGCCCATTGAAGGCCTGATCCTGTCGCACGACCACTACGACCACCTCGACACCGCCACCATTGAGTACCTGCTGGGCAAGGTGCAGCGCTACTTTGTGCCGCTGGGCGTGGGCAAACGGCTGCAGGGCATGGGCGTAGCGCCAGACCGCATTGACGAATTTGACTGGTGGCAAAAGCGCAGGTTCGGCGAGGTCGACATCACTGCGGCACCATCGCAGCATTTCTCGGGGCGCACGCTGACGGACCGTAACAGCACGCTGTGGGCGTCGTGGGTGATACAGAGCGGGGCAGAGCGCATCTATTACAGCGGCGACTCGGGCTACTTCCCGGGCTTTAAACAGATTGGCGAGCGCCTGGGCGGCTTTGACATCGCTCTCATGGAAAACGGGGCCTACGACGACTACTGGCCAGCGGTGCACATGACACCGGAAGAAACCGTGCAGGCCTTCAAGGACCTGCGCGGCAAGCTGCTTTACCTGGTGCACAACAGCACCTTTGACCTGGCGTTCCACACCTGGCGCGACCCGCTGGACCGTGCGGCGGCCCTGGCTGAAAAAGACCGCATACCGCTGGCCACACCCGAGATCGGCGAGGTGCTGACGCTGGGCCAGCCGAGAAACAATGTGCTCTGGTGGAAGTCGCTGCGCTAGCGCAAGCAGGGTCGTGAGCCGGATGAGCCCATGCGCTTCAGGTCAGGCCGTCAGTGATATCAGAGCTTTGCGGATTTATCAGGTGACAGGAACGACATAGGAGCCGAACACCTCGCGTGCAGAACGTGTCTCAGGCAGGATATACACCACGCCGCTTGTGCCGGTAAATGCCGGGCGTACAACCTTGTCGTAAAAAGCCGGTGGAACGTTGATGCACCCGAAGGAGATGCGTCTGTCTGTCGATGAGGAGCCGGCAAGGCGTTGGGCACGTCGCTCTCCGGGCGTGCCCTTGACGACCTTGTGCAGCGAGATGGCGGTACTGTAGTCGACCCAGAGGATTTCTTCGCCGTGAATATCCCTGGCCAGCGAGGCGACGAAGCGCCCTGCGGGTGTTGTCCGTTCATCGGGGCGAATGGTTGAAAGCTTTCGGTCACCGATGCCAGGGGTCGAGTCGTCGCCACGGGTGAGGCCCAGCAGCGCAGATGCCGCACCCTGCAGCTTGCCCGACGCATCAAACATCAGGACCCGGGCGTTGACCTTGTCCACGATCATGAAAGGCATCCCCTGGTTGTTGGCAGAGTCCACCACCCAGTCAGCGAGCTGAACCACCTCGACTGAGGCGCGCTCCTGGCCGAGATTGGCGTGGCCTGGCTGGCGCACTGGGGTGGACTGGCTGGCAGCGACCACCCCATCGGCTGCGCGAGGCGTATCCTCGCCTGCGAAAGCCAAAGGCAGCGCGACGCAGGCTGCGAGAAGGGCTGTCCAGAGGCGAAGTGTCGGCATTGCGTCATGCACCAATGTCATGCCTGCCTTAATCAGTTGCGTGCAGGTTTGGGCAAATACCTTGGGGCCACGTATGGCAGCCGCGGGGGCAGGGGCGTCACTGCGGGGACTTCTTCCTCTTTAATCGAGAAGAAAACATCGCCCGCGTCGGACATGTAGGTTGGCATCATCTCCGATTGATTGAATGCGAAGACTGCCAGCGCTGGGGCGAATGTGAAATCCGTTCTGGGCCTGATGCTGGAAGTCGTCTTCTGGACAATCGGTCCGCAGCAAGTGGTAGCCAGCGCGTACTGGGCGGCATTGGGGCCACTCAGTGTGTAGCCCGTGAAGCTCACTGCCTTGTTCAGTCCCGGTGTCGCATTGTCAAACGTGGCAGTAGCTCCCGGACCGGCAATCAGGCTGACGCCCGGTGGGTCTCCCTTGAGCGAGTAAAGAACAGTATTGGTGGTGCCATCGTAGTATTTGGTGGCTTCGGGAAACACCAGCATGCGCTGGGACAAGGTTGCACCCGCTGTCAGGGTGAACTTCGTCGAATAGTCTGTCGGCGTTGTGTAGGAGACAGGGTTGTAGTTGACGACAACCGGTGCGTTGGTCACGGCAGCAGGCGGGGTCAATGCTCCAAATACAACGGTACCGCCCGCCACACCTGGGCCCGTGCCATCGGTGTCTGCGCTCAGCGTCAGGCCGCGGGCAAGGCCCAAACTGCGGGTAGTGTCCAGCGTGCCGTTCGTCAAGGTAATCTTGGCGCTGATATTGACATCGTTGGCGGCGCACATCATCAGGTTGCCATCGGTTGCGGTCACGGCGGCACTCATGTTGATGTTGCGCCCGGCGCTCAGGAGTATGCTGCCGTTTGTGGTGGTGATGGCTGAGTTGACGTTCACGTCGCGGCCACAGCATACTGAGAAATTGCCGTTGGTGGCAGTCACTGCTCCGTTGATGTTGGTATCCCGGTCCGCGTTGAGCGTCAACGTCGTAGGCGCGCCAGCTGCCGTCCAGGTAATGGCGTCATTGACGAAGATGTCCCCATTGCCGGGGCCAGCTGCAGTCTGAATGGTGATGCTGTTGTTAACCAGCTGGCCCGAGAGGGTGGCGCCGGAGATGTTGCCGCCCGCACCGATGATGAAGTCCTGCGGATCAATGAGCCAGTTGCCCATAGTGCCCTGCGGAGCAGCAGTGGTCACCCTGACATCGTCACGGATGTTGACATGAGCTGCAGAGGTTTCAATGAAGCCGCCGCTACCGCCATTGGGTGCGCTGGCATCGAGTGTTCCGCCGACGCTCATGGTGCCCGATTGCATATCCCCAAGAAGCAGGATGGTGCCGTTGCGGTTGACGATAGTTTGGGCCTGAATCAGGCCCGTATTGTTGACAACTGTGTGGAGGAGGTTACCGGCTGCCTGGGCTGTGAGCAGCACGCGGCCGCCGTCGGCCTGTATCATGCCGCCATTTTCAACCAGGGCATTGACCGCTCCCTGGGCCACGGAAATGTTGAGCAGGCCGTCGCCCGTAACGTCCATCGTGATGGCGTTGCCAGCCGCCAGGGCCACGGAACCCAATTTCGCAGATATGACGCCCTGGTTGCTGACGCTCTTTCCCAGTAGCGCCACATAACCGCCATCGGCCGCGCTGATCGTGCCCCGATTGACGATGCTGCCGCTTCCTGCGTCCGTGAAGGCGTAGTTGCCCGCCATGAAGTTTGCGTCGCTCAGGCTCATGGTGGTGGCGACCAGACCGCCGACACTGACGGAGGCACCGTTGCCAAACAGGACGCCGTTGGGATTGAGCAGGAAGACCTTGCCGTTGGCCGACAGGTTGCCCATGATGCTGGATGGGTCAGCGCCAAGTACACGGTTGAGTGCCACCGAACTGCTTCCAGGCTGTATGAACTGCACCGATTGGCCGGCCGCGATGCCAAAACTTTGCCAGTTGAGCACCACATTGGCGGTGGACTGGGTGATGGTTGTAGCGGACCCGGCGCTGGAGATGGTGGCAGCGCCGGCAGCGACGACACCATTGACGGGCAGGGCGCAGACAGAAGCGCCGAAGCTGAGCATCAGGCAGGCCGACAACGCATTGATGGCAAACCTTGCAGCAGTGGGGGGAGGCGTCGTGCCGGACGGCTTGGTACCCGCTCCCTTTGCATTTTCGGGAGCGGCCACGAATGCACCGGCGCTTTCGTTCCAGATGGATTTGTATATGCGGTTCATGGATGACTCCTTAAAACTTGTATCGGGCTTCTGGTGCGCTTGGCTTGCTCAGAAATATTTGATGGCCTGAATCCAGAATCTGCCGGATCTGTCGGGGGCAGAGATGGCCGGTTCGTTACCTATCTTGAGGGCGTAATACGCCCTGACCAGAAAGTTGCCGGTCTCGCCCCAGGTTGCGCCAACGCCGTAACCTGCCAGACTGCGGCTGTTGTTGCCGCCCGCCCATGGGCTCTTGTTGATGGTCACGTTGCCTGCGTCCACAAAGCCAATCAGGTGCATCTCACCCGGCATGCGCTCTGACCATTTGGGCAACAGCAGGCGGGCTTCAAGGTTGACGATGTAGCCTTCGTCGCCGTAAGCCTCACCCTGCGGATAGGCGCGCACACCACTCATGCCGCCCAGGCCCAATTTTTCCGAAGAGTCGAGGTTTTTGGAAGCGACCTGTCCGTTGATGGACGCGTAGATCGACACTGCGCTTGTGACTCTTTGCAGTCGCGTCGCACTGTAAGCCAGTTTGCCGTAGGCCCCATTGCTTCTGGCGCTCGTAGCGTCTGCGGCCAGAACACCTGGGGTTTTGATGTCCAGATTACCTGCCGAGAATGTCAGCGAATAGGCGTTGATGCCGCCCCCACCGAGGCTGTCCTTGTGATTGCCATACAGACTTGCCAGCAACACGTCCGCTTTTTTGTCGGTAACGGACGGGAACGCATCTACCTTGTCCTTGAAAGTTCGTGCTTCATAGGCAAGCTGGGTGTAAAGGTTGCTGTTACGTGTGCGGATCAGCGGATAGATGCCGTAGATGCTGGCAATTTCTGCAGTGCCGCTGGCAAGCAGCGGCGCGAATTCCTGGCCAAGCTTGTACTCGAGTCTGCTGTAAGAAACACCGAAGGTCGCTTTACCGTAGGGAACCTGGTAAGACACACGGCCATAGGTCAGGCCGGAGCCTGAAGTGACCGCACGGATGCTGGCGACATCGCCCAGTCCTAGCGGATTGTTCATGTTGACCGTCGTACCGAGCCGATATTCACCGGTGTATCGGCTGCCCCCATTGTCTGCATCGACTTCACCATTGACGCTCTTGCCCGGGGTAAGCTCAACAAGCAGGTCGGAGCTTCCTGGATCCGTACCCGGCACAAGCGTTGAACTGACCTTGATGCCTGGTGTGTCCGAGAGCAGCAGCAGGCGGCTCTCAAGTGGATCATTGGTGATGGGGTCGCCGCTGTTCAGGCCTTCAAGAAGCCGCAACGCCTGGGCATCGGCAAGGGAGGTCTGATTGCGCAGGACGATCTTGCCATACCTGCCTTCACTTACTTCGATGGTGACGGTGCCACCCTGAATTTGCTGCGCGGGCAGATATGCCCTGGCCACAAAATAACCATTGTTCGCGTAGTAGGTGGTGATCCTGGACGCCATGGCGCGCAGTTCGCTGATCGTCAGTTCGGTGCCCGGGGTAAAGCCGGTGATGGCGATGAGTTCTGATTCAGGATAAACCCTTGCACCCGTCACGCGCAGGGTACGAACCAGAATTTTTACTGAGTCAGCAGCGGCGGCGGAAGGTGCAGTCCCTCGCTGTATGCTTATTTCAGGAGCCGCTTTTTGTGGAACGGGAGGGGGCAGTATCTGTTGAAGCTGGCTGCCGGCGTTGGGAATCTGTTGGGCGTGGATCGCCTGCCCGAGTGCCAACAATACCAGCGGCCAAAATGGTATTGCGGGATTTTTACTTGTCTTTGCGATGAAGGTTTTTGGGGTCCGGCGTGAATGCAATTTGCCGGAACCGGCGGTCATGTTGCAGCCAGTGTGCCTGTACAGGCGTGGTTCAGGTTGTGAAGTGTTGGCTTCGTAAAATTTGCGGTTTGCATAGTTATATTTCTCTTTGTAGTTATCTGTAGTTATATTTCGCCCTAAGCGAACCACTCTACGCAGCCGACATTCGACTGGATGTAGTCGAATCACCTGTTAGCTTGTGGTGATCCTCGTGATTTACCTGCGTTTTCTTTTTTGAAATGCGCGTGCGGCATGACATCCTTGCGCCATCGGAGCCCGCGTCAGCCGTTTTTTAAAAGCCGAATCCCTGTGCTGGCAAGAGGTGGTACCCAGCGGGCTTGTCCGCGAATGGACGGGTAGGCCAGTGGTGTGTGATCGTGAGGATCTGAGTTCAGACTACATTCAGGGAAGAGTCAAAAAAACGGAGACAAAAACACATGACAAGCTACGCAGACTTTTACCGTCAGTCCATCGAACAGCCAGATGCCTTCTGGACCGAGCAGGCCAAACTGATCGACTGGCACAAACCCTTCACCCGCGTCTGCAATGACGACAAGCCGCCCTTTGTCCACTGGTTCGAAGGCGGGCAGACCAACCTGTGCCACAACGCCGTCGATCGCCACCTCGCCGAGCGCGGCGACCAGGCGGCGCTGATTTACGTCTCCAGCGAAACCGGCATCGAAAAGACTTACACATTCCATGAATTGCACCTCGAAGTGCAGCGTATGGCGGCCAGCCTGCTGGCGATGGGCGTGGTCAAGGGTGACCGTGTGCTCATTTACATGCCCATGATTGCCGAAGCTGCGTTTGCGATGCTGGCCTGTGCGCGCATTGGTGCCATTCACTGCGTGGTGTTCGGCGGTTTTGCCAGTGGCTCGCTGGCCTCGCGCATCGATGACGCCACACCGCGCGTCATCATCAGCGCTGATGCCGGCTCTCGCGGCGGCAAGGTCGTCGCGTACAAGCCGTTGCTTGACGAAGCCATCAAGCTGGCCAAACACAAGCCCGAGGCAGTGCTGCTGGTCGACCGCACACTGGCACCGATGACGCTCGTCAAGGGCCGTGACCTGCTGTGGTCAGACCTGCGCGCCAAGTTCATGGCCGCGCAGGTGCACTGCGTGTGGATGGAGTCGACCGACATCAGCTACACCATCTACACCAGCGGCACGACCGGCAAGCCCAAGGGCGTGCAGCGCGACACCGGCGGTTATGCCGTGGCGCTGGCGGCCAGCATGAAGCACATCTTCGACGGCCGCCCGGGTGAAACCTATTTCTCGACCAGCGACATCGGCTGGGTCGTCGGTCACAGCTACATCGTTTACGGCCCGCTGATTGCCGGCATGGCCACCATCATGTACGAAGGCCTGCCCACACAGGGCATGGACCAGCAGCCCAACGGCGGCATCTGGTGGAGCCTGGTCGAAAAGTACAAGGTCACCGCCATGTTCAGCGCGCCGACGGCGGTGCGTGTGCTCAAGAAGCAGGACGCGGCGCTGCTGAAAAAATATGATCTCTCCAGCCTGCGCGCGCTCTTCCTGGCCGGTGAGCCGCTGGACGAACCCACCGCCCGCTGGATCAGCGACGGGTTGAATGTGCCCATCATCGACAACTACTGGCAGACCGAGTCCGGCTGGCCCATGATCACCATCGCCAACGCGATTGAAAAGAAAGCCAGCAAGTTCGGCAGTCCGGGCATTCCGATGTTCGGCTATCGCATCAAAATCCTGCACGAGTCCACCGGCGAAGAGCTGACCCAGCCCAACGAGAAAGGCGTGGTCGTCATCGAAGGCCCGACCCCACCCGGTTTCATGCAGACGGTGTGGAAGGACGATGCGCGCTTCGTCAATACCTACTGGAAGTCCGTGCCCGGCAAGATGGTGTACTCCACCTTCGACTGGGGCATTCGCGATGAAGACGGCTATTACTTCATCCTGGGCCGCACCGACGACGTCATCAATGTTGCCGGGCATCGCCTGGGCACACGCGAGATCGAGGAAAGCATCTCTGGCCATGCGGGCGTCGCAGAGGTCGCCGTGGTTGGTGTAGCAGACCAGCTCAAGGGCCAGGTCGCGATGGCTTTTGTGGTGCCCAAGGATTCATTGGTCGTCACCGACAGCGCGGCCGCGATGAAGCTGGAAGGCGAGATCATGAAGCGCGTCGACGGTGACCTGGGCGCCGTCGCCCGGCCATCGCGGGTGCGCTTCGTCACCTTGCTGCCCAAGACACGCAGCGGCAAGTTGCTGCGCCGCGCGATTCAGGCCGTGTGTGAGGGCAGGGACGCGGGTGACCTGACCACCATGGATGACCCGGCAGCGTTGCAGCAAATCCGCGATCGCGTCGCCGCGAGCTAGGGTTTTTTCCGGGGATACGCTTACGGTATCGCCCAGCTGTTTTTGCCATCTGCCGCAAGCGCAGGTGATTGCCTAAATTTGGCCCGGTCCGTGCGCATGGCTTCACATGCGCTGGATGACAGAAGACCAAAACAGGAGACAAGATTGTTACAAGCCCTATGGCGTGGCCGGTTCAGCCGCGCTTTGACCTTATTCATTTCCGCACAGGTCCCGCCGGTGATGGCTCGGCGTTTCGTCGCGGCTGTTGCTGTTGCCCTGACGCTTGTGCCCGGCGCTTTTGCCGCAGACATCAGGCTGGTGCAAATCGGCCCGTTCACCGTGCTCCCCACGCCCGACGCGACGCTTGTTAACCAGGGCATCAAGGCCTACGTCAATGAATTCAACAAGACGGGCGTCAATGGCCGCAAGCTGGTGCTGACGCAGGCCGACGACCGTTTTAATGTCGACACCTTTGTGGCGGAGTTCGGGACGGCCCTGAAAGACAAGCCGCTGGTGCTGATCTCGCCCATAGGCTCACCGGCGGTCAAGCGAATGCTCGATGACAAACTGCTCGACAGCGCCGATATGGTGGTGATGAATGCCATTCCCGGCGCAGAGAGTTTTCGAAGCCCGGGTCACCCCAAGCTGTTTCACGTGCGCGCGGGCGACAAGCAGCAGATTGAAAAGATTATCAACCACGTGCGCACGCTCGGCATCAAGCGCCTGTCTGTGTTGTACGAAGACCTGCCGGTCGGCTCGTCCGGCATGGCTGTGGCCCAGCAGGTGGCGTCGCGTGGGGACGGTGTGGAACTCAAGGGCGTCAAGACGGCGGGAACACCGCCGGAACTGGCCGCTGCCAGCGTGCAGCTTGCGGCACAGAACCCCCAAGGCGTGCTCATTGTCGGTACGCCCCGGTTTATGGGCGAAGGCGTGGCGGCCCTGCGCAAGGCCGGGGTCTCGCAGGCGATATTTGTGATGTCTTACGTGCAGGCATCGCTCATCGTGAAGCTGGCTGGCCCCGAAGGCGCACGTGGCGTGGGCATTGCCCAGACCTACCCCAACCCGAATGGCCGCAACCTGCCGCTGCACCGCGATTTCCAGGCGGCGATGAAGGCGTCCTTACCGCAGGTGCAGGAGTACTCGACCTTCCACCTGGAAGGCTACCTGTCGGCACGTATCGTCGGCGAGGCCCTGAAGCGGTCAAAGGAAAAGGAGCCTACAGCAGCAGGTCTTGCCACCACCTTGCGGTCCATGGGTGAGCTTGATTTCGGCGGCTACCGCGTTGATTTTTCGAAAGGCAATGCGGGCAGCAGTTACGTGGATATTGGTGTGATTGGCGCGGATGGGCGGTTGAGGTATTGAGATGGGTGCGGTGCCGCCTGAAAAATCTGCCCGGCTCATAATGTAAAGTCAACTTTACATTTTGGGGCTTGGGTGGCGTTTTCTCTCTGTCTGGCAGACATCTGGAGCCATTTCAGGGCATTTTTTACTGGTAAAAATGGCTGCAAGCCAATGAATACGTACGTGAGCAGCTATTTAATTTATAGCGTCTCACCTATCCCGGCAAATACCGCTTCAACAAATCACAAAAATGATCAGCCGCCGGCGTGAGCGGCAAATCCGGCCGGCGTATCAGCACGATGTCTGGCGCGGGCAGTTTTTCCTTGATGTTGATGACCTGCAGAACATCTCGCGTGAGCGGGAATTCGTTCCACTGCGCGGGCAATATCGCCAGCAGATCGCAGCTTGACAGGGCCACCATCACCGACAGCGCCGAGTGTGTCTGCAGTGTGATGACGGGCGGCGGCATTTTGTATTTTGCGAAAAGCTCGTTCAGGTCGGTGGCGGCATTGAAGTCGAGCGTGGTGGTGGCCCATTCGGCGCCTGCCAGTTCCTTGATGGATTTGGCGCCAGCCAGGGGGTGGCCGCGCCGGCCAATCACGGTGCGGGTGTTCTTGAGCAGTGTTTCGGACACCAGACCGCCAGCCGGCTCACCGCGTGGCGTGGCGCCGAGGTAGAAGTCGATGCTGCCGTCCTGCAGGCCGGCTTCCATGGCGGGGTAGAGGCCTTCAATGATCTTCAGTCGCACCAGCGGGTAACGCCGGCGGAAGACGGGCAGGGCTTCGGGCAGCATGCCCATGTGCGGCATGATCGAAAGGCCCACCGTGATGGTGCCCTTCATGTCGCCGTCGGTCTGGTCGAAGTCTTCGCGTGCACGGCGCACTTCATTGATGACAGCGCTGGCACGGCGGTGAAACAGCTTGCCCGCCGGTGTCAGCACCATGCCTCGTGCTTCGCGTTCAAACAGCGTCACGCCGAGCTCGCGCTCCAGTGCGCCGATGCTGCGTGTCAGCGCTGGTTGTGCGAGGTCCAGGTGGCGTGCGGCCGCGCGAAGGCTGCCGCGCTCGACGACTGCGACCATGTCGCGCATCTGTGTAAGTTTCATGGTGTCTCCATCTGCGGGGTCAAGGTTTACCCTCGAAATAGGTATGTATTTTTGGTATCAGTCGATGAATTTTGCCATCTTTTTTTAATCACCAGATGGCACTAAATTTCGCCATCGGCTGGTCAACAAGCCGTGAAATTTCATAAATACCGGAGACAAACATGACCTCACCTACGTCTACAAAAGCAACCACGCGCCGCAAGCTCGCCCTTATGGCCGCAGCTCTTGCCGCCACCCTCGGCCTTGGCGCTGTCGCCACGCCGGCCCAAGCCCAGGCCTGGCCCAGCAAGCCCGTGCGCATGATCGTGCCGTTTCCTGCAGGCTCCGCTCCTGACGTCATTGCCCGCCTCGTAGCCGACAAACTCGGCACCAGCTGGGGTCAGGCCGTCATTGTCGATAACCGCCCCGGCGCCGGCGGCATCCCCGGCATGAGCGCCCTGGTGCGCTCCGCTAACGACGGCTACACCATCGGCTTCATTCCGGCAGCCGTCCTGACCCTGACCCCCGAGCTCTACAAGAACCCCCAGTTCAACCCCGACACCGACATCGTTCCTGTGGCCGCTGTCGGCACCAGTCCCATGATGATCGTGGTCAATGCCAACTCCGACATCAAGAGCCTTGCCGACCTCGCCAAAGCCTCCAAAGCCCAGCCCGGCAAAGTCACCTTTGCCGCCGCCCAGCTCAACTCGGTTCCCCATCTGACCGGTGAAATGCTCGGCAAGGCCATGGGTGCGCCCATGATGGTCGTGCCTTACACCGGCTCCCCGCAAGCCATCACTGCATTGCTGTCCAACGAAGCCGTTGTGACGATTGACGGCATGGCTGCTCTCGTGCCCAACGTCAAGGCCGGCAAGTTCCGGGCGCTGGCTGTGATGTCCAAGGAGCGCCTGCCGGGCTATGAAACCGTGCCTGTGGCGGCCGACACCGTCAAGGGCATCGAGTCGATAGGCTGGTTCTCGATTTATGCCCCCACCGGCACGCCCCAAGCGGTGGTCGACAAGGTCAACGCAGACATCAACAAGGTGGTGGTGGCACCGGACCTGGTGGCGCGCTTTGCGGAGTTGGGTGTGTACCCGAAGACGGGCACGCCCAAACAGCTGGGCGAGTTTGTCACCGAGCAGCGCACGGTGTGGAAGAAGGTCGTGACTGACCTCAAGCTGCAACCTCAATAAATACCGATCGGCAGCCAGGCTACGCAGGTAGCGGCTGCCGCATCTCCGGAATCAACTCTTCAATCAAAAGGAAATTTCATGACAGCAGCACGCAAAAAAGCCCTGGTCACCGGTGGCGCAACAGGCATCGGCAAAGCCGCCGTACTGGCGCTGGCCAAAGCGGGCTATGACGTCGCCATTAATTACGGCTCAAGCGCAGCAGCCGCCAAAGCGACTGCTGCTGAGGCTGAAAAGCTGGGCGCGACCATGCTGTGCATCCAGTGCGATGTGAGCGACGAGACCGGCGTGCGTGCCATGATGAAAACCATTGAAGAAAAGTTTGGCCACCTCGATGCGCTGGTCAACAACGCCGGCACCACCGCCAAGTGGAAGGTCAAGGATCTCGAAAGCCTGGACCTGGACGAGTGGGACCGCACCTTTGCCGTCAATGTGCGCGGCCTGTTTCAGGTCACGCGCGCTGCCGTGCCCCTGCTGAAAAAAGGCAGCAACCCTTCCATCGTCAACACGGCCAGCATTGTCGGCCTGCGCCCCGGCCCACAGCCGCTGCCTTACGCCGCCAGCAAGGCCGCGGTCGTCAACATGACCAAGACCCTGGCCTGGAACCTGGGGCCCGAGATCCGCGTGAATGCGGTGGCCCCTGGCTGGATGGAAGGCGACTGGATGGAACGCATGCTGGGCGACAAGTACGAAGACCTGATGGGCAAGCGCGCACGTGCCACGCCGCTCAAGCGCTGCGTGACGGCGGACGACGTGGCCGAAACCATGATGAACCTGCTGCAGGGCAACCGCTTTGTGACGGGCGAAATCATCGTCATCGACGGCGGCTTCACCGCGTCGACCTGATCCCCCGACCCAACGAATCACCAAACGAAATCACCCAACGCAGAGGCAAACATCATGTTGCAAGGCTTTGTACCTTTCCCCCCGGAGTTCGCAGCCGACTACCGTGCCAAGGGCTACTGGCGCGACCAGTCGCTGGCGCAGGAGTTCGATGCCGTGTTCAAGCGCTACGCGAACAAGGTGGCGCTGGTCGACGGCAAGCGCGAATACACATACGCCGAGCTGGACCGCGTCACGGACAACCTGGCGCTCAACCTGCTGGAGCTGGGCCTGAAGCCGCAAGACCGTGTCGTGCCGACGCTGCCCAATGTGGCCGAGTTTGTCATCCTGTACTTTGCGCTGCAAAAGCTCGGTGCGATACCGATTGCTGCACTGGTGACGCACCGCTACCTGGAGATCAGCCAGTTCGTGAACCTGTCGCAGGCCACGACCTGTGTCTACCCTGAAACGCAGGGCGACTTCGCCTTCGCGCCTGTGATTGACCGCGTGCAGGCCGAACAGCCCTGCCTGAAGTTCCGCATCGTGCTGGGCAAGGCAGGCAAGGGCGAGCATTCGCTGGTCGAGCTGATCGAAAAGCCGGCCACGCTGAAACGCAGCGAGCTTGAAAAAATCAATATCGAGCCGACCGACCCCTGCATCTTCCAGTTGTCGGGCGGCACCACGGGCATTCCCAAACTCATTCCCCGTACCAACAACGACTACGCCTACAACTCCAAGGTGGCATCCGAGGCCGCGCATGTCGATGGCGACTCGGTGTTGCTGCTCGTATTGCCCATCGCGCACAACCTGCCATTGGCGTGCCCCGGCATTCAGGGTTTCATGTTCAACGGCGGCAAGGTGGTGGTGCATGCCAACACGCGGCCTGAAGAGATGTTTGCGCTGATCCAGCAGCACAAGGTGACACACCTGAAGGTGGTGCCTGCGCTGCTCATTCGCCTGATCAACGATTCGGCCATCGGCAATTACGATCTGTCGTCGCTCAAGCAGATCCAGAGCGGCGGCCAGCGCATGCAACCAGAAGTGCGCACCAAAACGACAGAGCTGATTCCTTCAGCCTTCGTGCAGGAGAACTTCGGCATGTCTGAAGGCGTGCTGATGTTCGTGCGCTTTGAAGACCCTGCCGATGTGAAGCTGGAAACCTGCGGCCGGCCGGTCTGCGCGGACGACGAAATACGGCTGGTCGATGACGACGGCAAGGAAGTGGCGTTCGGCGAAGTTGGCGAGCTGACCTGCCGAGGCCCTTACACGCTGCGTGGCTATTACGGTGTGCCCGAGTACAACTCACGCCAGTTCACACCGGATGGTTTCTACCGTTCTGGCGACCTGATGCGTCAGCACCCGTCGGGCAACTACATCGTTGAAGGCCGCAAGAAGGATTTGATCAACCGTGGCGGCGAGAAAATCAGCGCCGAGGAAATCGAGAACCTGATCCTCATGCACCCTGCGGTGCAGAACGTGGCGATTGTGCCCATGCCCGATGCCAACCTGGGTGAGCGCATGTGCGCCTATGTCATCCTGCATGCCGGACAGTCCCTGCACCTCAAGGAACTGGTCGGCTTTTTGCTGACCAAGGAAATCGCCAAGTTCAAGCTGCCGGAGCGGCTGGAAGTGCTGGATGATTTTCCGGTGTCGACCTTTGGCAAAGTGTCCAAAAAGGCGCTGGGCGAAATGGTGGCCGCCAAGCTGGCAGTCGAACATGCGGTTGCAGCAGCAAAAATCACCGCCTGAACATCAACGAACAACCTGAAACAGTCACGAGAACAACATGCGAATCATTGACCTGCATTGCTACCCCGGCACCCAAACCTGGATCGACGCCCAGGGCCCTTACCCTGAAGCACTGGCCACCTACTGGAAGCGCGACTGGGTCGCCAAGGACGAAGCTGGCGTGATCCAGGAGTTCACCGATGCTGGTGTCGAAGCCTGCCTGGTGGCGCTGGACCTGGAAACCACGGTTGCCACGCCACCGTGTACCAATGAGTATGTGCACGACATGTGGAAGCGCCACCCCAAGCGCGTGATCCAGTGCTGGGGTGCGGTCGAGCCGGCCAAGGGCGAGATCGCCATTCAGCAGGCCAAAAAGGCCGTGAAGGAACTCGGCTTCATCGGCTTTCACTTCCATCCCATCATGCAGCACTTTGCGGTGGATGACAGGCGTCACTACGACCTGTTCGAGGTCATCAATGAACTGGGCGCGGCGGTGATGATTGACGTCGGCACCACCGGCATGGGTGCCGGCATGCCCGGCGGTAACGGTGCGCGCGTGCGCCATGCGCATCCTTCCGCCATTGACAACCTGGCGGCCGATTTCCCCAACCTCAAGATCATCATGGCCCACCCGGGCTGGCCCTGGGTCGATGAAACCACGGCTGTAGCGCTGCACAAAGGCAACGTCTACTGGGAAATGTCTGGCTGGGCACCCAAGCACTTTCCGGGCAATTTGAAGGTGGATATTCGCGGCCGCCTGCAGGACAAGATCATGTTCGGCAGCGACTATCCAAGCCTGCCCTACGAGCGCATCCTGCGCGAGTGGAAAGAGCTGGGCTACAAGGATGAAGTCATGGAAAAAATCATGCACGGCAATGCCGAGCGCGTGCTGGGGCTGTAAGCCATGAGCACCGAGGCACCCTTGATGCTTGAACGCCACGGCCCTGATGGCCATATTGCGGTGCTGACCATCAACCGTCCGCAAACGCGCAACGCCCTGTCGGGCGAGGAAGTGTTCGCTGCCTTTGAAAGCCGTTTTGCCGAACTGAACGCCGATGCCAACATCCGCGTTGCCATCCTCACGGGCAGCGGCACGGCCTTCTGCTCGGGTGGCAATGTGGCCGAGATGCGCGACAAGACAGGCATGTTTGGCGGTGGCCGGGCTGAAGTCACCGAAGGCTATCGTGTCGGCATTCAGCGCATCCCGCGTGCCTTCCTGACGCTCGAAGTGCCCATCATCGCAGCCGTCAACGGCCCGGCCATGGGTGCGGGTTGCGACCTGGCCAGCATGTGCGATATCCGCATCGCTTCAAGCAGCGCACGTTTTGCCGAGAGCTTTGTCAAGCTGGGCATCATTCCGGGCGACGGTGGTTGCTGGTTGCTGCCGCGCGTGGTCGGCCAGTCCAAAGCGGCTGAGCTGGCGCTCACGGGCGACACCATTTCGGCCGATGAGGCCTTGCGTATTGGCCTTGTGTCAAAGGTCGTCGCACCGGAAGAGTTGATGACTGCCGCGATGGAACTCGCCGGACGCATCGCCGCCAATCCGCCGCAGGTCCTACGCTGGACGAAACAGCTGCTGCGCCAGGCCCAGTCGCAAACGCTGGACCAGGCACTGACCGAGGCGGGCAGGGTGCAGGGTCTTGCACACCAGACGGCCGACCATCATGAGGCCGTCAACGCCTTCTTTGAAAAACGCCCACCGGTGTTTTCAAAATGAGCGGTACCGACGTGCTCATCGAATCACGGCCGGCCGACGGCGTGGCGCTGCTGCGCATTGACCGGCCTGAAGTGCTGAATGCGCTGAATCTCGCCTTGCGCAAGGCGCTGGCGGAGGCCTTTGCCCGGCTGGACGGCGATGCCAGCGTGAAAGCCATTGTGCTGACCGGGAGCGAGCGTGCCTTCTGCGCCGGTGCAGACCTGAACGAATACGTCGATGCATCGCCCATGGACGTCATCAGCCGCGACATGGGCAAGCTTTGGGATGCAATTGCCGATTGCCGCAAGCCGGTGATCGCTGCTGTGCGTGGCCACGTCCTGGGTGGCGGCTGCGAACTGGCCATGCATGCCGACATCATCATCGCCGGCAAGGGCGCTAGTTTTGGCCAACCGGAGGTGAAGATCGGCATCATGCCAGGCGGTGGCGGCACGCAGCGCCTGACACGCGCCGTCGGCAAATTTGCCGCCATGAAAATCATGCTGGCCGGTGAGCCTTTCAAAGCCGACGTCGCCCTGGCCATGGGCCTGGCGAGTGAGGTGGTGGACGATGCCGAGGTCGAGACGCGCGCGCTGCAACTCGCCGGTCAACTCGCCGCCTTGCCGGTGATGGCGGTGCGCTTCATCAAGGAGGCGGTGCTGCAAAGCATGAACCTCGACCTCGATGCCGGTCTTGCGTTTGAGCGCAAGTCATCACAGCTTTTGTTTGCCACTGCAGACAAGACCGAAGGCATGCGCGCACGTCTGGAAAAACGGCCGCCGAAGTTCAGCGGTTCATAACTTCAAACGCGTCATGCGGTCGCAAGATTCGAAAACCGTATGACAGCTATCACGACGATTCATTCGACTTCGCGTGTGACGGAACCTAGGATTAAGCCTACGGCTTAAAAACCAGAAAACAGGCCTGTAAAAGCAGGACTGACCAGTCAACACCAAGGAGACGACCATCATGAATCAGGACAATTTTTCGCGCCGGCAGATGCTGCAGGCTTCGGCCGCAGCGCTGGCAGCAGGCAGCGTATTTCCATCGGCAATGGCGCAGGGCAATGAGCTGAACCTCGCCAAAATCATTTTGGGTTCGCCCGCCGGTACCCTGATGGATTTGTTTTCGCGCCGTGTGGCTGACGCCATCCAGCCGGCCTACGCGCGCAACATCATCGTGGAGAACCGCAACGGTGCGGGCGGGCAGATCGCCATCTCTGCCGTCAAGGCAGCGCCTGCAGACGGCACCACCATCCTGGCGACACCGTCGCCCATGATGTATCTCTATCCCTACACCTACAAAAAGCTGCCTTATGACCCGGTGAATGACTTCATTCCCGTATCGCTGGGCGCGGTGTTTGATGTGGGCTTTGCCGTAGGCCCCATGGTGCCTGCCAGCGTCAAGACCATGCCTGAGTTTTTTGCCTGGTGCAAGGCCAACCCGGGCGCCGCCAACTTTGGGTCTCCCGCTGCCGCATCGACGCTGCATTTTGTCGGCAGCATGGCCGCACGCGCGGCCGGTGTGGATCTCACGCATGTGGCCTTCCGCGGCACCACGCCGGCCATTCTTGACATGATCGGCGGCCAGATCGCCGCGGTCTGCGCGCCCGTCGGCGACTTCATGCCCTTTCTGGCAGACGGCAAATGCCGCGTGCTGGCAACTACCGGCGCCAAACGCAGCCGCTTTGCACCGAATGTCGGTACTTTCCAGGAACAGGGCTACAAGGACATCGTGCTTGGCGACTGGTTTGCCTTCTTTGTCGCAGCAAAGACGCCGCCCGTCCACGTGCAGCGCCTCAACGCGGCCATCAAGTCCGCGCTGTCCATGCCCGCCGTCGTCAAGGCCATGGAAGACCGGGGCCTTGAGCCGCGATGGTCCACATCGGCTGACATGGCTGCGCGCCTGAAGGCCAACATGGCGCAGTGGGCGCCGATTGCGAAGTCCTTCAATTTCTCGGCAGACTCCTGAAGCGCTGCAGGTTGAGAAATACTGGTTGAAGCAGGGCCTGCGGTGTGATGCCGCGGCATGGACACAAGGAACCCCGTGATTGAAGAAAAAGATGTGATGCTGCGCATGCGCGATGGTGTGGAGGTTGCCACGCGCATTTACAGGCCTGCCGGGCCCGGCCCTTTCCCCGTGCTCTATGCGGCCTCGCCATACAGGTATGACAACAATGAGCTGCCGGCCACGCCGCAGTTTTTGTGGCGTGAGACAGGGCCCATCGAGTGGTATGTGGAGCAGGGGTATGCCTATGTGCATGCCGATGTCCGCGGCACGGGCAAGTCCGGTGGGGACTACGGGCTATTCAGCGAAGCCGAGCAGCGCGATCACTACGACATCATCGAATGGATTGCTGCGCAGGCGTGGAGCAACGGCAAGGTCGGCGGTATAGGGCAGTCTTACTACGCCATGTCGCAGTGGCACATGGGCATACAGAACCCGCCGCACCTGGCCTGCATCGCCCCTTACGACGGCATGCTCGACTTCTACCGTTTCTTCGGCACGCTGAACGGCATTGAGTCTGACTGGTTCAGCATCTGGTTTAACAACAACGTGCGGGTTGCCAACAAGTACCCGGCCAACGGCGGCACGCCGCGCAACCTGCCGCACGACATGGCCTACCTGGTGGGGCAGCATCCGCTGAACGACGATTTCTGGAAGGAGCGCACGGCCATTCACCGTGTCGCCCAGATCAAGGTGCCCGTTTTTTCTATCGGTGTCTGGGCCAAGCAGGACCTGCACCTTGAAGGCAACATCCTGGCCAGCCGACTGCTGGGCGACAAATGCAAGCTGCTTATCAGCGGTGTCCCTACGCCGTTCCATGCGGCAGGCGAATTTGAGTCCATTCCCTTTCACCGCGATGTGATGTTGCCGTTTTACGACCGCTATCTCAAAGGCATTCCGTCGGCCTACGATGCGCGGCCTGCGGTGGAGTACCCCATCCGCAACTCGTCCCTGCGTAAGCAGGAAACCTCATGGCCGCCCACAAACGCCAGGCGCGAGAAGCTGTTCCTCGGAACGGTGAAGACCGGATCGGTCAACTCGGTCAACGATGGTTCGCTGCATGCGGACGCGGCAGTGGGCGAAGGACGCGACGCAAGCATCACCTACAGCTATCCACACCCCGACTGGGTTCTGGGCACGGCTGTCATCACGCCCCAGGGGCCGGACACTGTGCGCGGCGTGCTGACCTTCACCAGTGCACCGCTTGAAAGCGACCGGGTCATGGCAGGTAATGCCAAGGCGGTCATCCATGTCGAGAGCACGCGCCATGACACAGACGTCTTTGTGAAAATCACGGAGCAGTTCCCGCTGGATGCGGCGGCGGTGCCCGGCCAGCAGCCGCGCGCCGTGATCGTGACCAAGGGCTGCCTGCGGGCCTCGCACGCCCTGCATGCCAGGGCGCGTGATGCGGCCCTCAGCACGCCAGACGCACCGTATTACCTCCATGAAGAAGAGCACTTTTCACGCCCCGGCACCGTCATGCGGCTGGAGATACCCCTACGCCCCATGGCCTACCATTTCCGCAAGGGCAGCCGCATCAGGGTAGAGATCGCCAACACCGATACGCCGGTGACGGAAGTGGTCTGGGCCCATATTTACAACCCCCAGAAGATTGGTTCGGACACGCTGTACCTGCGCGAGCCGCATGCGTCGTATGTCGAGATTCCCTTTGTCGATTGATTTTTAAACCGGAACCCAAAACCGCAACTCACAACCGGAGCAGAAAAATGGCCGTTACCCTGATCAATGTGTTCATCGTTCCCAAGGAACGCGAGGACGAGTTTTTGCAGAACTGGAAGCAGACGACCACCGTGTTCGTCAAGGACGCTGGTTTTATCGAAGCCCACCTGCACCGAAATGCGGGTGTCGGCAATGGCACCTTCAGCTTCATCAACATCGCCCGCTGGCAAAGTGCCGAGGCCTGGCGGGTCGCGCATGATGCCTACTCGCCCAGCGAGTACCGCATTCCCGGCGTCAAAGGCCACCCTGCCATCTTTGAACCCATCGTCGATGCCGTCCATGAAGGCAGCAAGCCAACTGCGCCCAATTTTCTGCACGCCTCGGCCAAAGCGGCTTAGCCGAAGGCTTGCAACCGTGGCCCCGCCTTAGGGTTTACGGGGTGATTTCAGGGCGCGACAGGTAAGGGTGCGGGCCTAAAATTGAAGCCGCTGCGACTGCTTCAATTTCTGGCACTGCATGAATATCAATACCGTCGACCTCAACCTTTTCCTGGTGTTCCAGGCGATCTATGCGACGCGCAGCGTCACCCTGGCAGGTGACCGCCTGGGCATGTCGCAATCGGCCGTGAGCAACGCGCTCAAACGCCTGCGGGAACGTTTTGATGACCCGCTGTTTGTGCGTACACCTAACGGCATGGTGCCCAGCGCCGTGGCGATCAAACTGATTGAACCCGTCGACGAAGGCCTTGCCAGGCTCAACCAGGCCATAGACCAGAGCCGCCGGTTTGACCCGGAGACTTCCAGCCAGCTGTTCCGTATTGCCGTCAATGACATCGGCCAGCTGGTGCTGATGCCGCCCTTGCTTGCCCGGGCTCAGGCGCTGGCACCCAAAGTGCGGTTTGAAACCGTTGAGGCGTCGCCGTCGAATTGCCGGCAACTCATGGTCGACGGGGCGATAGACCTCGCTATCGGCAGCTGGCAGCCGCTGGGTGCAGGCGTTTACCAGCAGCGCCTGTTTGAGGAGGGCTATGTCGCCTTGCTCAGCGCCAGCCACGAATTGCAGGCACCAAAAATCGGCATTGACGCATACCTCGAAGCCGCGCACATCGTGTACCGGCCCAGTGGGGCCAGCTACGACGCCTTGCACACAACGCTGGCAGACCTGAATGTGCTGGACAGGCGCAAGGTGGTCTTGACGGCGGTTCATTCGCTTGGCTTGTCGACCATGGTGGCGAACTCCCGCCTGTTGCTCAGCGTGCCGGAGCGGCTGGCACTGGCCATGACGGTATCTCGCACGGACCTGCGGATTGCCGAGCTGCCGTTCACGGTGTCGCCTTTCCCGATCAAGCAGCAGTGGCATGAGCAGCGTCATGCCGATGCGGGCCACCAGTGGTTGCGCCGCATGGTGTTCGAGATCTTCAACGACCTGCCGTAACGTCTGGAAACAATCTCGTCGTGCGCGACTGTCGCGCGGACGACGTTGCTGGCCCGTGCATGAGGGTTTCCACGTGGGCGCGTCCTATAGCGCGGTCGTAGCATGCAGTCGTTGCCCGCACTGAACCCGCATTTTCGGGCCAGGCCGGACTGACAAAGCAACTACCAGAGGACCCCACCATGAGCACAAAATTCCAGGTGAACGGCCGCGCCGTTTCCGTCAACGCAGAACCGGATACCCCCCTGTTGTGGGTGATACGCGATGAGCTCGGCATGACGGGCACCAAGTTCGGTTGCGGTGTGGCCTTGTGTGGGGCGTGCACGGTGCACCTCAACGGGCAACCGGTGCGGTCCTGCCAGACGCCGGTGTCGGCCGCCGCGGGCAAACAGGTGGCCACGATTGAAAGCCTGTCGCGCAACAACACGCACCCGCTGCAGGTGGCGTGGATCAAGCACGATGTGCCGCAGTGCGGCTACTGCCAGTCCGGCCAGCTGATGAGCGCGGCGGCATTGCTCAAGGCCAACAAGAACCCCAACGACGCCGAAATCGACGCCGCCATGAGCGGCAACATTTGCCGCTGCGGGACTTACCCGCGCATCAAGGCTGCCATCAAGGACGCCGCTTCAACCATGCGCAAAGCCTGAGGGGAAACATCATGAACAGCACATCCCGCATCGCCTCCCTGAACCGCCGCAGCTTCCTGAAGACATCGTCTACCGTCACCGGTGGTTTGATGATTGGCGTGAGCCTGGGCCTCCCGTTGGCAAGCCAGGCGGCCGGCACGCTCTACACACCCAATGCATGGGTGCATATCGCCGATGACAACACCATCACCCTGATTTCGGCGCGCTCGGAAATGGGGCAGGGCGTGTATACCTCCATGCCCATGCTGATTGCGGAAGAACTCAATGTCGACATCCGCAAGATCAAGGTCGCCATTGCACCGCCCGATGGCAAGGTGTATGGCAATGCATTGCTGGGTGGGCCGCAACTGACGGGCGGCTCGACCTCGGTGCGCGACGGCTGGGAAAAGCTGCGTGTGGCGGGAGCGCAGGTCCGCACCATGCTGGTATCTGCTGCAGCTGCAAAATGGAATGTGGATGCCTCGACCCTGAAGGCTGAAAACGGCGTGGTGACGGGTGCGAAGGGAAGGCGCGCGACCTATGGTTCGCTGGCCGAGGCCGCTTCAAAACTGCCTGTGCCGGAAAAGGTGGCGTTGAAAGACCCGAAGGACTTCACCATCATCGGCAAGGCCACACGCCGGCTGGACACGCCTTCCAAGACCAACGGCACCGCCGAGTTCGGCATCGACGTCAAATTGCCTGGCATGGTGTACGCATCGCTGGAGCAATGCCCGGTGATTGGCGGCACGGTGAAAAGCTTTGACGGGGCCAAAGCCAAAGCCATGCCCGGTGTGATCGATGTGGTGCAGATACCCGATGGTGTTGCCGTCGTGGCCGATACATACTGGCACGCGAAAAAGGCCCGCGAGGCCCTGACGGTGGTCTGGGATGAAGGTGCAGGCGCCGCCATCAGCGACACTGCCATGCTGGCGGGCATACGGGCCGCGACCGACAAGCCGCTGATGTTGAAGCCGGTGGGCGACGCCGACGCGGTCATCAAGGGCGCCGCGAAAGTTGTCAAAGCAGAGTACGTCTCACCATTGCTGGCGCACGCCACGATGGAGCCCATGAACTTCACCGCCAGCTACAGCAACGGCAAGATGGCACTCGTCGGCCCGACGCAGTGGCAGGACGGTGCGCAGGGCGCCGTGGCCAAGGCGCTGGGCATGAAACCTGAGGACATCACGGTCAGGACGACTTTCCTGGGTGGGGGTTTCGGACGGCGTATTGACCTTGATTTCATTGTCCAGGCCGCGCAAATATCCAAAGCCGTCAACAAGCCGGTCAAGCTGATCTGGTCGCGTGAGGACGACATGACGCATGACTTTTACCGTCCCATGTCCGTGCACCAGCTCGCGGCTGCTGTCGGCCCTGACGGCAAACCGACGGCCATGACCTTCCGCATGGTGTCGCAATCGGTGACGGGCCGGGTCTTTGGCCTGCCGGGCGATGTGCAGGACCCGCTCATGACGGAGGCGGCACTCGCGCCTTACGACATCCCCGCGACCAGCCATGCCATCGTCAAGCACGACAGCGGGCTGCGTGTGGGTTACTGGCGTTCGGTCAGCCATGCGCTCAACGCGTTTGCCAATGAAAGCTTCATTGACGAACTGGCCGCCGCTGCTGGCAAGGACCCCTATGCCTACCGCATGGCACTTCTGGACAAGCAACCGCGTTTTGCCAACGTCCTCAAACTGGCGGCCGACAAGGCGGGCTGGGCGTCGCCAGCACCGGCGGGCCGCTTCCGCGGCATGGCGCTGATGGAAGGCTATGACACTTACATGGCACAGGTCGCCGAGATATCGGTCAAGGACAAACAGATCACCATCCACAAGGTCACGGTGGTGGCAGATCTGGGTCGCATGATCAATCCCGATACCGTGCAGGCGCAAATCCAGTCCAGTGTTGTGTTTGGCATGTCGGCCGCCCTGAACAACCAGATCACGCTGGACAAGGGGCGTGTGCAGCAAAGCAACTTCGGTGACTACCCGGTGCCGCGCATGCATGAAGTGCCGGTGATCGACATCACGCTGGTCCAGAGCACCGAAAAGCCTGGTGGTATTGGTGAACCTGCGACGGCACTGGTGGCGCCTGCAGTAGCCAACGCCCTGTTTGCCGCCACCGGCAAGCGTGTACGCCAGTTGCCCCTGCATGCGAATCTGGAAAAGGCATAGCAGCTACAAAAAGGGCATGGGGCCCGCCGCTGACGTTTCAAACGGTTTTTGGTAATCTTGGCCCATGGACAACATTGACCTTGAAGTATTGAAGACCGCGTCGCAGTGGCTGGCTGCCGGCCTGCGCTGCGAGCTGATCACCGTGCTCAAAACCTGGGGCTCCAGTCCCAGGCCCGAGGGCTCCATGCTGGCCATCTGTGAAGACGGCCGTGTGGTCGGTTCGGTGTCGGGCGGGTGCATAGAGGACGACATGATCGACCGCGCCAGGCGTGAGGGCCTGAGCCGGGTGTTGCCCGCAGTCGTTACCTACGGCATGACGGCCGACGAGGCCCACAGGTTTGGCTTGCCCTGCGGCGGCACGATTGAGCTGGCGATAGAACCGCTGTCATCGTCCGGAAAACTCGATGAAATGCTGACGCGGCTTGAAGCGGGCGAACTGGTGGCGCGACGACTTGACATGCTGACCGGCCAGGTCACGCTGAGCAGTGCGTCGCCGTCCCAGTCGATGCAGGTCTCTGCCAACGCGCTGGTGACCTTGCACGGGCCGCGCTGGCGTCTTTTGATCATTGGCGCCGGACAGTTGTCACGCTTTGTGGCGCAAATCGCCCAGGGCATGGATTACGCCGTGACGGTGTGTGACCCGCGTGAGGAATACCGCAATTCCTGGCAGGTGGCCGGCGTGGAACTGGCCACCGACATGCCGGATGACGTGGTGCAGGCGATGAAGCTGGACAGTCGCTGTGCCGTGATTGCGCTGACGCACGACCCCAAGCTGGATGACCTTGCCCTGATGGAAGCGCTGAAATCAGACGCGTTTTACGTGGGCGCCATTGGTTCACGCATCAACAACCAGCGCCGGCGTGAGCGGCTGGCTGAGCACTTCGGCCTCACCGATGAAGAACTCGGCAAACTGCACGGCCCCATCGGCATCTACATCGGAAGCAAGACACCACCGGAGATCGCCATCTCGATTCTGGCGGAACTCACCGCCGTTAAAAATGCGGTAGCGCTGCCCCGCACCGTCAATGTGGCGGAGGCCAAAAGCGAGTTGGGTTTGCCGCCTACGGGCGAGGTGTGTGCCGTATTGCGGTGATTTCCCGTTCAGGATGGGTTTGATGTCGTGTCCGGCGTCATGGAAGAGGGCGCTATGTTGAAAGCCGCTGGCGACAAACCGGCGCGAAGGCGCTCCACCATCGTCGTCAAGGCGGATTCCCATTGCTGAACATGAGATTGAACGTCAAACCGCGGTGCCGTTAATCGTGCGGCCAGGAGACTTTCCTTTAACGCCGCAAGAGCCTGCTCATCCCGACCCAGCCGCACAGCTTCGCTCACATAGGCTTCACCGCTGGGCATGACGCACTGGGGCATGCCAGCAGCACGCATGATGCTGGCGCCCGATCTGCATGACGTGTTGTGACCTGCAAGCGTGATGGCGGGTATTCCTGCATTCAGTGCGTACGCCAGATCCACGGCCGAACTCGTGCGAAAAGTATCCAGACACAGACTGGCTTGCGAAAGTCTTGCCAGGAGGGTTGCGCGGGAAGAAGAATTTGAAAAAAGCAGCCGGCTTCCACCAACGCCTGCTGCATTGGCTTCGCGAACGAGGTTGATTGCGCCGCGCGCGCAGCGCGGCAACCACAGCACCGCGTCGGGTAGTGAGCGCATTATTTTCATCCACGCAGCAAAACTTTGCGGGTCCAGTTTTTCCGGTGGCGTCAGCGCACACAACACCAGCGTTTCTTCAGCCAGGTCAGGACCGTTCGACACCGATAGCTCGCAGGTGGGCCTGGTTTCTGCGATTGCGTGCGACGATGTTTGTGCAACCGCTGTGCCTGAGCTCGCCCATGCGCTTCGGGATGCCTCCGGATGCAGAAATTCGTCAGAAGTGTTGTAGTCCAAGCCTGGTGCGGACTGCGATTGCTTCGAGGATCGCTGGATTTGTACGGGGGCCACCCGCAGTGCCGAAATTAAAGATCGCCGGAAGGGCAATTCAGGCGCAATTTCGACGTACACATCCAGGCGATCCAGCCGGATTCGCGCGACGACTTCAACGTCAGACATATGACCAAGCTCGACCAGGGTCACGCCGACGGAGCGCAACTGCTCAGCGTGCTTCGCTTCAGGCCGGGGCGTAAAAGCATAAACATGAATTGCGAAACGACTGGCGTTGTGATGCGCGAGGTGATGCACCAGAGACTCAAACTGGCCCTCATCGTTCAGGCTGTCCAACGCGATTCCGACATGAATACGATGGTCTTTTTTTGCTGCGACCTTCGAAAGGGCAGTAAATGGCGGTAGCAATGCATGGTTGCAGGCAAGGTCTGCCGATAGTGACTCGCGCTCCATTTGCTCAAGTTCGTCGTCGTTCAAACCGAGCAACATGCCGTAGAAAGGTGCCAGATGCCAGTGGCGGCGTTCAATTGTGTGGGACGTGCGCGCAAGGGAAGCGCGGAGGATGGCGGTCAGGCTGGCGTTGTTTCGCCAGTCGCATAAAGCCAGATTACGGAAAGATTGGCCCGCAAGAATATCGAGTGCATCTGGTGCCTTTGGCGGATTGTTGCGTGTTCTGGTGCGATATAGGTGCCTGTCCTCGGGCGCTTCCAGATTGAGCAAAAAATCGCCGAGAATTTTGCGACCTTCAGCACCCAGCTGTGCTGTTGCCGCATCTGATTTTTCCAGCTCGCCGTTGAAGGCAAGCAGCACGATATGGCGTACCCGCAATTCGATGGAGTCGGGAAACTGCGCAATCGCGGTGGTTAAAGTTTGCAGGCCCTCATGAAAACGCTGGGCGCCCGAAAGAAATTCGGCCAGGTTCGCATGGTACGAAGGATGCTGCGGAGCAAGGGCAAGACATTTGCGTGCAAGCTCTACGGCGAGATCCCATCGCCCCGCTGATGCTGCAAGGATACTGACGTTGTTGAGCGTACGCAGGTGGTCCGGATCCAGTGCGAGGGCTCTTGCATAACTGGCCTGCGCCTTCTCCAGGTCGCCGCATGACTCTGCTGCGATTGCAAGGTTTGCGGCGCCATCGGCGTCATTCAGCAACAAGTCTTCAACTGACAGCAGGGTCCTGTAAGCTGCCTCAGGTCTGTCCAGCTCACTGAGGAGGGTTGCGCAGGCGGACGCTGTATTCAGATCACCAGGAGCAAGGGCCAAGGCTGTTTCAAAGGCGACAAGAGCCAGTTCAGGTTTGCCTGTGCCGTGCAGCTGCGCGGCTTGCAACATCCATTGGCCATGTTGCTCAGCCCGTAAATGGGTCCCATCCTTCATTTCTGGATTATGTGGCACCGCCCGGGGATAATCGCAGGGCAATGACTGATCAAGCCGCCGCATCACCTCCTGCATTGCATCTGCTGGGCCGCTTCAATGATCTCTACACCGGCGCTGAAAGGGAGTTGCTGGACCTCCGGCGTTTGATCGCCGGGCGAAGCCCCGTCACGCTGTGGTCCGACATGCCTGTCCATGCCGCTTATGCAACTGAGGGGATTGCCTGCATCCAGCCATTTGCACGGAAATTTCCCGTAAGTGGCACATTGCTCATAGGCGGCGTTCATCTGCAACCTGGCATCTGGCTGAAGCACACGCGCTTTGAACGGATCATCCTTTTTCACAATCTCGCCAACCAGCTGCAGCTCTTTGCCCTTATTGAAAAAATCCGCGAATTCACCGGACTTGAGCCCGAGATAGTGTTTGTTTCTGACCTGCTCAGGCGCACGGCGGCGTTGCCCGGTAAGGTCATACCGAGCCTGATTGATCTTGCGTCTTTTTTGCAGGTCGCGCAGGAACGCCTTGGCCGCGCACCGCTGGATAGCCTGCAAGCCATGCCCTTCACTGTGGGTCGTGCCAGCCGGGATTTCCTCGAAAAACACCATCCCCACGATCTCGGGCTTTATCGCATGCTGGCGAGCCGGGGTGTCCGCGTTCGAATCATGGGGGGGCGTTGTCTGGCACCCGGCATTGGTGATGTTGAGGGCATTGAGTTGTTGCCGGCCGGGGCGGAGAATATGGCGGATTTCTATCGGTCGCTGGATTCGGTTTTCTACCGTACCGGGATGTTTGTAGAGGCGTACGGAAGGGTTGTGCTGGAAGCCATGGCGGCTGGTTTGCCGGTGGTCGCGCATGATGTGGGTGGCTACACGGAAGTCATCGAGCATGGTGTTTCGGGCTTCCTCGTCCGCACGCAGGAAGAGGCCTACGAAACGCTGATGTCGCTGAAAAAATCAGCGGAGCTCCGCCGCCAAATTGGCGGTGCTGCAATGCAGGCGGCCGTCAAGGTGCATGGACCGATGGCGACCGAGGGCTATCTGGATTTTTACGCGCGCGGGGTCGCGGTGGCCCGGGCCGTCAAGGGGCCTTGAACGTCGCCGCGCCGGAGAAGGAGCCGGTACTCAGAACAGGCGCGGTGTAAACGATACCTGCCCGAGCCGCATTGACACCTGCAAAAAAGCCATCTACGTAGATGCCGGTGCCAGACGAATACGAAAACTGCGATCCTGAAATCATCATGGCTGTGCTGGCGATACTGATGTTGCCGAGCGTGGTGTTGATGCTCGCACCCATTTTGCTGTTGCTGAAGTTAACAAACAGCGAAGCCGAGGTCAGTGTTCCGGATGCGCCTGCGACGCCAGTTGAATTGACGTAGCTGGTGACGGGGGAGGCGCCCGTCAGCGTATAGGTCAGCACACCCGCCGTTGTCGGCATGTTGACGGTCGGCTGGCCAACAACGTAGTGCAGGTTGGCGACGGCGGTGCCCCCGTTTTTACTGCTTGTGACCCAGGTACCCCAGCCTATGAAATCCCCGGCGGAGAGCGAGCCAACCGAGCTGACGCCATTCGTGGTGGATGGCAAATAAGCATCGCTGCCGAGGATGAATTTTGTCAGCTTGCCATCAACGAGGGTCGCAGAAGTAGCGACTTGCGGCACAACGGTCGGTACGCCGCCAGACGATGGTCCGGACATCCCGGGCAGGAACCCGGTGGCAGCAATCTTGAGGTTTGTAAATGTGCCGCTGTTGACCTCCACTGTCTTCTTGGTCTCCTGCTCAGGAACAATCGACGCCTTGCCCTCGCTGTTGACCTTGTCGCCAACCACCACGGGGTCGCGCTCGGGTCCCGGCGTGGGAATCGTGGCCTTGACGTTCGTCCGTACAGGTGCCTCGTTTGAACTCACCACCCGTACAGATTCGCCTGCCGTCAAGCCCACACAGCCGCCCGCATTGCAGACCTCGATGGCATCAAGTTCTGTGGTCACGCCCAGGGAACCGTCGGGGTTGTAACCCACGTTAAAACCGGACCCGCGGATGCCGATGGTCGCCGTGGCTGTGTTGACCTTGTAGTTCTCGCGGTTGCGCTTGCCGATCAGGCCGGTGATGGCCCGCATGCTGCCGCGCAGCAAGTCAACCAGGAAACGCTCTTCCTTGGGGTTGGCTGCGTTGTCGCTGTAGTTCGCAATCTTGAACTCGGTATTCGGTTGAAGAGATATCAGTCCGCCGTCGGTGAACTTGACCTGTGCCCGCCCATTGACCCCTGTGACGATGGACTCGCCGCTTTCAATATCCTTGCCCTTGGACAGCGGTGCGACACCACCGTCCGGGCGGCGGACGTTGACATCGCCAGCCGTGAACTGCGCAACGCCTGCAGAAACAGCCGCAGTGGCCTGAAGGGGGTAAATCGACGCCAGTGCAATGACCAGCACGGTGTGTTGGAGTCTGATGGGAGTTCTCATGTTGTTGGTCCTGCGTTCCTGCTAGAAATCACGGCGCACGGTGATGGAAATCAGACTGCGCCTGAAATCGGAAATCACGACGTTGGATTTGACTGCCGTGTAGGCAAGTTGCGGTGTCACGCGCCAGCCCTTGGCCGGCACCCAGTTCAAGCCCAGGTTCAGGTTGTACTGCCTGTCGTTGCGGGTCACCAGAAACAGTGGGTCGACACCGTTGAACCTCCGGTTTTCAAAGCTCAGCCCTGCAAAGAGCGACAGGTCTTGCGACAGCTCTTGTTGCAGGCCGGTACGCACGCCGTAAAGCTTGTGGCCCAGTTGGGGAAATGCGCCGTCTTTTTGTTTCTCGGTACCGGTATAGGCACCCGCAAAAGCCAGAAAACCATTGCGGAAGGCGTGCGCGTAGGACGTGCCAACAACCGTACGTATGGCATCGCGGGTGTTCTGGCCCGGATAACTCAAAGCGCCCCACTGGAGGTAGGTGCTCAGCTGGCGAAAGCCATCGAAGCGGTAAGTCCACTCGCCGACCAGTCCCGACTGATCACGGGCACGCGTGCCGTTGACGTCGTAACTGCCGACCTGCACCACGCCTGAAAATTCGTGCTTGTCGTAGCGATAAGTCGCGCCGGCATTGGCATCGAGCTGCATGCTGTTGAAGATATTGTTTGCGCTGTTCTGGTTGCCGCGGCCATTGCCGGACAGATTGGCGATCAGGGACAGGCGGGGGTCCAGCACATAACGTGCGGACAGCCCGGCACCGACGCCGGCAAAGTTATCCCTGATGGATACGCCCGTGTTGCTCAGCGTGAAAATCAGGCCGCCGAAGGCCGGCACCGCAATGGCCGAATTTCCCGGGCCGCTGTTGACGTTGGTGTCATGTCCGACGGTGGCTTCAACGTAGCCCTTGATGCTTGAGCGCGCGGCCTGTTCTGTTCGATCTATGGCCTGCAGGAACTGATCGATGGTGGCTGCCGCTTCTGCAGGAATGCTGTCCTTCTTTGTTTCCAGAAGCACTCGGCGGGACCCTTGGGTATCACCGACCGAAAAGAGGGCGCGGCCAAGTTCTGCGCGGGCGCGGGAGTTTTCCGGCTGCACAGACAGCGCGCGCTCCAGCGCAAACACAGCACGTGTGAACTGGCCAGTTTCGTTGGCCGCAATGCCCAGCACAGTGTCGAAATCGGGGTCGCCTGCGCGCGGGGTTTCCTGGGGTTCAAGCAGGTCGAATGCTTCCTTGGCCTGGTTTTTGTCCAGCAGCGCTTTGGCATCGCGTACCAGCGCATCGACCTCCGCATGGGCCAATCCTGCGGAGGATGCGATCAACGTCGCCAGCAAGGCGGTTGCAAGTCTTTTATGTTTTGAAGCCATAGCCCTCATGCCCCGTCAGTTTTTTGTGATTTTTCCGGGAGCAATCCCAGTAAAAAAGTTTTATAGCACGCGTGTTACCAAAACACCGTGACTTTTTCCACTTGTTTCGTTCTGCTACGACGTGTTTGACGTTAAAGCAACATTCATGCCTTGGCTTGGAATGGTTTGGTGACCTGGCCGGGCAGGTCAAGGGTAAATCCCAGCCCAACCGCGAGCTTGGCGATTCAAAATATAAGTAAATGCTTATATTTGAATCGAGGTGCAGATGGACAAGATGATTCAGGCCGAAGGGCCGGTTGAGCAGGGCCGGGTGTTTGAGCTTGCCGCAGAGCTGTTTGCGGTGCTGTCCACGCCTATGCGCCTGCGTATCCTGAGTGCGCTTTGTGTTCGCGAGAAGTCCGTCAACGAGCTGCTGGTGGACATCGCCACCACCCAGCCCAATTTGTCCCAGCACCTGGCCGTGCTGTACCGCACCGGTGTACTGGCCAAGCGCAAGGAAGGTGCCCAGGTGATTTACCGGGTGCAAAGCGAAAAGGCCGTCGCCCTGTGCCGTAGTGTCTGCACTCAGATTGCGATTGAGCTGGACGAGCCGGATGCCTTGCCGCCTGGCCAGACCCTCGCACCCACCTCGCCCCAAAAAGCGCCCCAGACATGCTGAGCCGTTTCATTCAAAAAGCGCCGGAAAACTTCCTCACGCGCCAGCAAATCCAGGACGTGCGCGCGGGCCGCCGCGGTTTCCTGGCGGGCGCGCTGGCCGCTGCAACTTCCGCAGTCGCACTCAATGCACAGGCCCAGGCCGCAGAGGGCGACCCGAACATCCTGAATCTGCCGACACACAGCACAGGGCTGGGCCAGCCCGTGGCGGCGAGGCCCTACGGCCTGCCAAGCGAGTTTGAAAAAAACCTGCAGCGCCGTGAAAGCCCGGGTCTCACCCGCATCGGCCAGGCCAGCGTCAGCTTTTGCCCACTGCAGGGGCTGTTTGGCATCATCACCCCGAGTGGCCTGCACTTCGAGCGTCACCACCAGGGCTGGTGGGACATAGACCCTTCGAAACACCGGCTGATGGTCAATGGTTCGGACGACGCCATGCTCAAACGCCCGATGGTGTTCAGCATGGACGAGCTGATGCGCCTGCCCAATGTCAGCCGCATGCACTTCATCGAATGCGGCGCCAACACCGGCATGGAGTGGGGAAACACCGCTGTGCCGACCGTGCAGTACACCCACGGCATGCTCAGTTGCAGCGAGTTCACCGGCGTGCCGCTGCGCACCTTGCTTGAACTGTGCGGCGCCGACCTCAAGCGTGGCAAGTTCGTGCTGGCCGAGGGGGCCGATGGCTCCAGCATGACGCGCACCATCCCTATGAGCCTCATCATGAGCGGCGAGGTGCTGGTTGCCTATGGCCAGAATGGCGAGATGCTGCGACCCGAAAACGGCTATCCGCTGCGCCTTATCGTGCCCGGTGTGCAGGGTGTGAGCTGGGTCAAGTACCTGCGCCGCATAGAACTCGGCGACATGCCCTACGGCACCAAGGACGAGACCATCCACTACGTTGACCTGCAGCCCAGCGGTCTGCATCGCCAATACACCAGCATCCAGGAAGTCAAAAGTGTCATCACCTCGCCCAGTGGCGGCCAGGTGCTGCTCGACAAGGGCTTTCATACCATCACCGGCCTGGCGTGGAGCGGCCGCGGCAAGATCAAGCGAGTGGATGTTTCGACGGACGGCGGGCGCAACTGGCGGCCTGCGCGTATCGAGGGGCCTGTGCTGACCAAGTGTCTGACGCGCTTCAACGCCGATTTCGTATGGGACGGCAAACCCGCCATTTTCCAGAGCCGGGCGGTCGACGACACCGGGCAGGTTCAACCGACCTACCACCAGCTCAGGCAGGTGCGCGCCTCGCGCAGCATTTATCACAACAACGCCATCCAGTCGTGGTCGCTTGAAGAAAACGGCGAGGTCAAAAATGTCCAGGTTTAAGTCGCTGGACGTGGCGTTGCGCTGTGCCTGTCTGGTCATCCCGTTCTGTTTTATGACCGGCGTACATGCGCAGGCACCCACAAAATCCGGCTTTGCAGGCATAGGCCGCACGGCCACGCCTGCTGAAATCCGGGCTTGGGACATCGATGTGCGGCCCGACTTCAAGGGTTTGCCGAAGGGACAGGGCTCGGTAAAGCAGGGTGAAGTCATCTGGGAGGCGAAGTGCGCCTCCTGCCATGGCAGCTTTGGCGAGTCTTCTGAAGTTTTCACCCCGATTGCCGGCGGCACCACGGCAGAAGACATGAAAGCCGGGCGCGTCGACGGCTTGATGCCGGGCGCGAACCAGCCACAGCGCACCACCCTGATGAAAGTGGCCACGCTTTCGACCCTTTGGGACTACATCAACCGCGCCATGCCGTGGAACGAGCCCAAGACCCTGACGGTCAATGAGGTCTACGCCGTCACCGCGTATGTGCTTAACCTCGGCAATATCCTGCCCGCCGAATTTACCTTGTCGGACAGCAATGTGCGCGAAGTGCAGGGCATGCTGCCCAATCGCAAAGGCATGACGACGGCCCACGCGATGTGGCCTGGAAAGGAACTCGGCGGAACGGCAAAACCGGATGCGCCCGGGTCTGCCTGCGTGACGAGTTGCGGCCCGGAGCCTGTGATCAAGAGCTTTTTGCCGGACTACGCCCGCAATGCGCATGGCAACCTGGCCGAGCAGTCGCGTTTGATAGGCGCCACGCGCGGTGCGGACACCACCCGGCCGCCACCAGCCGCTCTTGCAGGAAACTCACCAGCCAGGCCCGTACAGGTTGCAGCCGCCGCCGTCGTTGCCGCGCCTGCCTCGGCATCCAGAGGCCCGACAACCGCCACCGTCACGCCCGTGCTGCAAAAGAACGCCTGCCTGTCCTGCCATGGCATGGACAGCAAGCTCGTGGGCCCTGGCTTCCGCGAGATAGCCGTTAAATATAAGGACCGCGCTGACGCGGTGAATTACCTCTCGGGCAAAATCAGGGCTGGCGGGCAGGGTGTGTGGGGTGCGATTCCCATGCCGGCGCAGCCCTTGAACGAGGCAGATGCCGCGCAGGTTGCGCAGTGGCTGTCTCAGGGCATGCCCCGATAGGCGTGCAGCTTGGTAGAAATCCCCTGTGAAAGCCAGCCGATTTTGTGTCCAATATTCAACAGTGTTCAGACTAAAGGAGTTCAACATGGAACGTCGTGATTTTCTTGCCAGCGGTTCAAGCGCCACCGCGCTGGCCCTGGCTGCCGCTTCAGGCCTGACGCCCGCCCACGCGCAAAGCGCTGCCGGCTGGAACAAGGGTGCTTTTGAAACCAAATCCTTGGCCGATGCGGCCAAGGCCCTGGGTGCGACCAGCGCCCCGGTCGAAAGCAAGGACCTGGTTCTCCAGGCCCCCGAAATCGCCGAAAACGGTGCCGTGGTGCGGGTCGCCGCGCAAAGCAATATCGCCAACACCTCGCAAATCGCGTTTGTGGTCGAGAAAAACCCGTTTGCGCTGGCCGCCGCGTTTGATGTGCCTGCAGGCACCGACGCCAATGTCTCCACCAACGTGAAGATGGGCCAGTCCTCCAATGTTTATGCGCTGGCCAAGGCCGGCGACAAGTTTTACTACGCTGTCAAAGAAGTCAAAGTCACTTTGGGCGGCTGCGGCGGCTGAGCCCCTGCGCATTTCAATAATTCAAAGGAAAAGACATGTCAGATCCAATGCGTATCAGGGCCCAGGCCCAGGGCGATAAAACCACCGTTCGCGTACTCGTCAGCCACGAAATGGAAAGCGGCCAGCGCCGCGATGCGGCCGGCAAGATCGTGCCGGCCTGGTTCATCCAGAACATCAACGCCACCTGGAACGGCAAGACGGTGATGAACGCCCAATGGGGCACAGCCGTGTCCAAAAACCCGTTCATCCAGTTCGCCTTCAAGGGCGGCAAGGCCGGCGAGAAGGTCGTTGTCAGCTGGGTAGACAACCGCGGCGACAAGCGCAGCGATGAGGCCGTGATCGCCTGAGCCTGACCCGCAGGCCCCGCGCGGGCCTTGCGCTTACCCATATAAAAATCCGCTGAGGAGCACACGATGAAACGGAACCACGCGAGGGGCTTGCGCCTGCTGGCAGCGATGGCCGCCACGGCCTCGATCGCCGCAATGCCGGGCCTGGTATCAGCCCAGAAAACCACCGCCGAAGGCATTGCCGAATACCGCGCGATGCTGGCCGACGGCAACCCGGCAGAGTTGTATGAAGCCAAAGGCGAGGGCCTCTGGAAGGAAGCCCGCGGCCCCAAAAAGGCCTCGCTTGAAAAATGTGATCTGGGCAAGGGCCCGGGCGTGGTCAAGGGCGCGTTCGTCGAACTGCCGCGTTTCTTCGCCGATACCAACCGTGTGCAGGATCTGGAATCCCGCCTGCTGACCTGCATGGAGCAGCAACAGGGCTTCAGCGCTGCAGATATCGCCAAAACCCCTTTCGGTGCCGGTGAGCAAAAGACCATCGAGTCACTGGTTGCCTACATCTCGGGCGAGTCGCGCGACATGAAGTTCAACCTGCCGCAAACCCACGCCAAGGAAAAGCTGATGTATGAAGTCGGCAAAAAGGTGTTTTACCTGCGCGGTGGCCCGTACGACTTTTCATGTGCCTCCTGCCACGGTGCAGACGACAAGCGCGTTCGCCTGCAGGATTTGCCCAACCTGACGAAGCCCGCTGGCGCGGCCACCGGTTTTGGTTCCTGGCCGGCTTACCGCGTCTCCAGCGGTGACCTCTGGAGCATGCAACGCCGCCTCAATGACTGCTACCGCCAGCAGCGTTTCCCCTTCCCGGGTTACGCGTCTGACGCCACCATCGCCCTTGGTGTGTTCATGGGTGTCAATGCAAAGGGTGGTCAGTCGATTGCCCCGGCACTCAAACGCTAGGCGGGGAGCACAACCATGAAAAAAATCATCAAACAAGCCGCTCTTCTTTCCGCCAGCCTCGGCATGGCCGTGTTGCTGGCCAGTTGCGCCGCGGCGCCGACGTCGCAGCAGGTCGACGAAGCCACGGTGCAGGTCATGCAGAGCTCCTTCCGCGCCCAAGGCGACGCCAAGATGGACCGTCTGGTGCTGGACGCGTCCAACCAGGCGTGCTCCGATGCGCAGGGCGCTTCACTGGACGAAAAACTTGCCAAGTCGATTGAAGAATCCAACCTGAAGACGGTGAAGTTCCCGGCCGACGGCAAGCTGATCGGCAGCTGGGCAGAAGGTGAAAAAATCGCCCAGAACGGCCGCGGCATGACCTGGAGCGACCCGGCCAGCGCGGTCAACGGCGGCAGCTGCTACAACTGCCACCAGATCAGCAAGGCCGAGCTGTCGTTTGGCTCCATCGGCCCCAGCCTGTACAACTACGGCAAGCTGCGCGGCGTGAGCGACCCTGCTGCGCCGGCCAGCAAGCCCATCGTCGACTACACCTGGAGCAAGCTCTGGAACGCCAAGGCCTTCAACGCCTGCTCCGACATGCCCCGCTTCGGCCATGCATCCATTCTGACCGAGCAACAGCTGCGCGACGTCATGGCACTGTTGCTGGACCCCAAGTCGCCGGTCAATCAGTAAGGATGTGAAAAGGTGAGGAGGGCGGGACTACCGGGATTTGACTGCGGTGCCTGCCCCTCTAATTTTTAACGTGTACGGCAAAGACTTAACGTATACGTTAAAAATATCCGAAAAGTTAAGTCCCATATTAACTTTTCATCGTTTTCACCGGCTTTTGCCCTGCCGGAGGTGCCAAAAAGCCCCCAAAACGGCGATTTTCAGGCACTAAAACGGCTGCAGACCAATAGATACGAGCGTGAGCAGCTACTGATTTGATAGTAACTGAAGTTCCTCCGCCTTCCCGCCAGCTTCCCACAGGCTTTTCCACCAGTTCCTCCAGATACAAGGCCGCAGCCATGAACCTGTCCCGCCGAGAGTTTTCAAGCGTCATGGCCGCAGCGCTGGCCAGCGGTTTCCCCTTGCAGCGCGAGGCTGGCGCCGCACAGGCCGCTTCGCTTTACGACGTGCCGCGCTCAGGCAATGTCCACCTGCTGCACATGACCGACTGCCACGCGCAGTTGATGCCCATGTACTTCCGCGAGCCTTCGGTCAATCTGGGCGTGGGCAGCATGCGCGGCCAGTCGCCGCACCTGGTGGGCCAGCACCTCTTGAGGGCCGCGGGCATCAAGGCCGGCAGCGCCGAGGCCCACGCGCTGACTTACCTCGACTTTGAACGCGCCGCACGCCAGTACGGCAAGGTCGGCGGCTTTGCGCACCTGGCCACGCTGGTCAAACAGCTGCGCACATCGCGCCCCGGTGCCTTGCTGCTCGACGGTGGCGACACCTGGCAGGGCAGTGCCACAGCGCTCTGGACGCAAGGCCAGGACATGGTCGATGCCTGCAAGCTGCTGGGCGTGGATGTCATGACCGGTCACTGGGACTTTACTTATGGTCAGGACCGCATCAAGAAGATCGTCGAAGGCGATTTCGCCGGCAAGATTGATTTTGTCGCCCAGAACGTCAAGACCGCCGATTTCGGCGACCCGGTGTTCAAGCCCTACGTCATCAAGGAGATGAACGGCATCCCTGTTGCCATCGTCGGCCAGGCCTTCCCCTACACGCCGATTGCCAACCCCGGCTGGATGACGCCCGACTGGTCCTTCGGCATTCGCGAAACCGAGATGCAGGAAACGGTCAACGACGCCCGCGCCAAGGGTGCGCAGGCCGTGGTGCTGCTCAGCCATAACGGGATGGACGTCGATTTGAAGATGGCCTCGCGCGTGACCGGCATCGATGCCATCCTGGGCGGCCACACGCATGACGGTGTGCCGCGCCCGGTCGTCGTCAGCAACCCCGGCGGCAAGACCATCGTCACCAACGCTGGCAGCAACGGCAAGTTCCTCGGCGTGCTGGACCTCGACGTCAAGGACAAGAAGGTCGCCAGCTTCAGTTACCGCCTGCTGCCGGTCTTCTCGAAACTGCTGCCGGCCGACGCCGCCATGGGCGAGCTGATCGCGAAAGTTCGCGCGCCGTATGAGGCCAAACTGTCTGAAAAGCTTGCCACCACCGAAGGCACGCTGTACCGGCGCGGCAATTTCAACGGCAGCTTCGACCAGGTCATTCTCGACGGCCTGATGGAAGTGCGTGGCGCCGAGATCGGGTTTTCGCCGGGCTTCCGCTGGGGCACCTCATTGCTGCCCGGCCAGGCCATCACGCGCGAGCACCTGATGGACCAGACCGCCATCACCTACCCCTGGACCACACTCACCGACATGCGCGGCGACATGATCAAGACCATTCTGGAGGACGTGGGCGACAACCTTTTCAACCCTGACCCCTACTACCAGCAGGGCGGCGACATGGTGCGTGTGGGCGGGCTGACCTACACCTGCGAGCCGGGCGCAAAGATGGGCTCACGCATCCAGGACATGCGCCTGAAGGGCAAACTGATCGAGGCCGACAAGACCTACAAGGTCGCCGGCTGGGCGCCGGTGGCCGAAGCCAGCAAAAACGCTGGTCCGCCTATCTGGGAGGTCATGGAAACCTGGTTCAAGACGCATAAAACCATCAAACCTGTCCGGCCGAACACGCCGAAACTGGTTGGCGTGGCCGGCAATCCCGGTCTGGCGGGCTAGGCTGGCTCCTGCCAAACCTCCTGTCCGGAGATGTGGGAAAGCATGCTTCGAAACATGCTTCGGCCCCATGGTTTCTTGGCTCTGTCACAGAACAGTGGCACAATTGAGGCTGTTTCTGAAGGCCCTTCCTGCCACAGTCGCATCCGCTAATCGGTTCAGCCGTGATCGCGGAAGGTTAATCAACCAGCTTTAACCAGCTAATGTTTCCCCAAGGGAAACGGAGGTCAGCGGATATGAGTTCAAACTCGCAGTCGTCCACGTCTGCATCATCGATTTATGCCGCCTATAGCGGCAACACCTATCTCTTCGGCGGCAATGCGCCCTACGTTGAAGAGATGTACGAAAACTACCTCGCCAACCCCGGCAGCGTGCCCGACACCTGGCGCGAGTATTTCGACGCCCTCCAGCATGTCCCCGCAGTCGACGGCACCAATGCCAAAGACGTGCCGCACCTGCCCGTCATCAACGCCTTTGCCGAGCGCGCCAAGCAGGGCCAGACCAAAGTCGTCGTCGCCAGCGGTGCCGACTCCGAAATGGGCCGCAAGCGCACGGCCGTCCAGCAACTGATTGCCGCCTACCGCAACGTCGGCGCACGCTGGGCCGACCTCGACCCGCTCAAGCGCACCGAGCGCGACAAGATTCCCGAACTGGAGCCGTCTTTCTACGGCTTCGGTGATGCCGACCAGGAAACGGTGTTCAACACCAGCAACACCTTCTTCGGCAAAGACACCATGAGCCTGCGCGAGCTGCTCAATGCACTGCGCGAAACGTATTGCGGCACCATTGGCGCCGAGTACATGTACATGACGGACCAGAACCAGAAGCGCTGGTGGCAGCAAAAGCTGGAAGGCATCCGAAGCACGCCCAACCTGAGCAAGGAAAAGAAGCTCCACATCCTCGACCGCCTGAGCGCGGCCGAAGGCCTGGAGCGTTTCCTGCACACCAAGTACGTCGGCCAGAAGCGTTTCTCGCTCGAAGGCGGCGAAAGTTTCATCGCCAGCATGGACGAGCTGATCCAGCGCGGCGGCGAAATCGGCGTCCAGGAAATCGTCATCGGCATGGCCCACCGCGGCCGCCTGAATGTGCTGGTCAATTCGCTGGGCAAGGTGCCCGCCGACCTGTTTGCCGAGTTCGACCACACCGCACCTGAAGACCTGCCTTCCGGCGACGTGAAATACCACCAGGGTTTCAGCTCCGACGTCACCACCCCCGGCGGCCCGGTGCACCTGACGCTGGCGTTCAACCCGTCCCACCTCGAGATCGTCAACCCTGTGGTTGAAGGTTCTGTGCGTTCGCGCATGGACCGCCGTGCCGACCCCAAGGGCCTGCAGGTGCTGCCCGTGCTGGTGCACGGCGACGCCGCCTTCGCAGGGCAGGGCGTGGTCATGGAAACGCTGGCGCTGGCCGAAACCCGTGGTTATTTCACGGGCGGCACGGTGCACATCGTCATCAACAACCAGATCGGTTTCACCACCTCCGACCCGCGCGACAGCCGCTCGACGCTGTACTGCTCGGACGTCGTCAAGATGATTGAAGCGCCGGTGCTGCACGTCAATGGTGACGATCCTGAAGCCGTCGTGCTGGCCACCCAGCTCGCGCTGGAGTTCCGCATGGAGTTCCAGAAGGATGTCGTGGTCGACATCATCTGCTTCCGCAAACTGGGCCACAACGAGCAGGACACCCCTGCACTGACCCAGCCGCTGATGTACAAAAAGATTGCCGCCCACCCTGGCACCCGTAAGCTCTACGCCGACAAGCTGTCTGCGCAAGGCATGGGCGACACCCTGGGCGACGACATGGTCAAGGCCGTGCGCGCTGCGCTCGACGCCGGCAAGAGCACGTTTGACCCCGTCATCACCAACTTCAAGAGCAAGTACGCCGTCGACTGGAGCCCCTACCTGGGCAAAAAGTGGACGGACGCCGGCGACACCGCGCTGCCGATGGCCGAGTGGAAGCGTATCTCTGAAAAAATTACCACGATCCCCGCAACCGTCACGCCGCACCAGCTGGTGAAGAAGGTGTACGACGACCGCGCAGCCATGGGCCGCGGCGATGTGCCGGTGGATTGGGGCATGGGCGAGCACATGGCCTTTGCCTCGCTGGTGGCCAGCGGCTATCCGGTTCGTTTGTCCGGCGAAGATTGCGGCCGCGGCACTTTCACGCACCGCCATGCCGTGATTCACGACCAGAACCGTGAAAAGTTCGACACCGGCACCTACGTGCCGCTGCAAAACGTGGCCGACAAGCAGGCACCGTTTGTGGTCATCGACTCCATCCTGTCCGAAGAAGCCGTGCTGGCTTTTGAATACGGCTATGCATCGAACGACCCCAACACGCTGGTGATCTGGGAAGCGCAGTTCGGCGATTTCGCCAACGGGGCGCAGGTCGTGATTGACCAGTTCATCGCCTCCGGTGAAGTCAAGTGGGGCCGCGTCAACGGCATCACCCTGATGCTGCCGCACGGCTACGAAGGCCAGGGCCCGGAGCACAGCTCTGCTCGCCTCGAGCGTTTCATGCAGCTGTCTGCCGACACCAACATGCAGGTGGTGCAGCCGACGACCGCCAGCCAGATCTTCCACGTGCTGCGTCGCCAGATGGTGCGCAACCTGCGCAAGCCGCTGATCATCATGACGCCGAAGTCGCTGCTGCGTAACAAGGACGCGACCTCGCCGCTGTCCGAGTTCACCAAGGGCGGTTTCCAGACGGTGATTCCCGAGCAGAAGGAAGACGTCATCAAGAAGGCCGACAAGGTCAAGCGCATCGTCGCCTGCTCCGGCAAGGTGTATTACGACCTGGCCAAGAAGCGCGAGGAAAAGGGTTTTGACGACACGGTGCTGATCCGCATCGAGCAGCTCTATCCCTTCCCGCACAAGGCCTTTGCCGCCGAACTCAAGAAGTACCCGAACGCCACCGACATCGTGTGGTGCCAGGACGAGCCGCAAAACCAGGGCGCGTGGTTCTTCGTGCAGCACTACATCCACGAGAACATGCTGGAAGGCCAGAAGCTGGGTTACTCCGGCCGCGCGGCATCCGCTTCGCCTGCGGTGGGTTATTCACACCTGCACCAGGAACAGCAAAAGGCGCTGGTCGACGGCGCCTTCGCCAAGCTCAAGGGTTTTGTGCTGACCAAGTAAGGTCGCAGCGAACCCCACACGAACACAAGAAAACTGAAAGAAACACATGGCTATCGTAGATGTCAAAGTCCCCCAGCTGTCCGAATCCGTGGCGGAAGCCACCATGCTGCAGTGGAAGAAAAAAGTCGGAGACGCAGTTGCAATCGATGAAATCCTGATCGAAATCGAGACCGACAAGGTCGTGCTGGAGGTGCCTGCACCCTCCGCTGGTGTGATCACCGAATTGCTGGTGGGCGACGGCGGCACCGTTGTTGCCGAACAGCTCATTGCAAAAATCGATTCCGAAGGCAAGGGCGCAGCTGCTGCTCCTGCGCCGGCCGCCGCTGCTGCTGCTGCACCCGCACCGGCCCAGGCTGCCGCGCCTGCACTGGCGCCTGCCGCATCCGGTGGCTCGATGGCTGGTGTCGCCATGCCTGCAGCCGCCAAGCTGATGGCCGACAACAACATGGCTGCGGGTTCCGTGGCCGGCACCGGCAAGGATGGCCGCGTGACCAAGGGCGATGTGCTGGGTGCGGCTGCCAAGCCCGCTGCTGTCATTCCTACCGGTGCGCCAACTGCGGCACTGCCCCAGGTCGCCGCCCCTTCGAAGGCGTCTGACCTTGGTGAACGCCCAGAGCAGCGCGTGCCCATGAGCCGCCTGCGCGCCCGCATCGCCGAGCGCTTGCTGCAGTCGCAATCGACCAACGCCATCCTGACGACCTTCAACGAGGTCAACATGGCACCGGTCATGGACATGCGCAAGCGCTTCCAGGAAAAGTTCGAGAAAGAGCACGGCGTCAAGCTCGGCTTCATGAGCTTCTTTGTCAAGGCTGCAGTTCACGCGCTCAAGAAATACCCTGTGCTGAACGCCTCCGTGGATGGCAATGACGTGGTCTACCACGGCTACTTCGACATCGGTATCGCCGTTGGTTCGCCGCGCGGCCTGGTCGTGCCCATCCTGCGCAATGCAGACCAGATGAGCTTTGCCGACATCGAGAAGAAGATTGCCGAGTTCGGCCAGAAAGCCAAGGACGGCAAGCTGGGCATTGAAGACATGACCGGCGGCACCTTCTCCATCAGCAATGGCGGCACCTTCGGCTCGATGATGTCCACCCCCATCATCAACCCGCCGCAAAGCGCCATCCTCGGCGTGCACGCCACCAAGGACCGCGCCATGGTCGAAAACGGCCAGGTCGTGGTTCGCCCGATGAACTACTTCGCCATGTCCTATGACCACCGCATCATTGACGGCCGCGAAGCCGTCCTGGGCCTGGTGGCCATGAAGGAAGCGCTGGAAGATCCGGCACGCCTGTTGTTCGACCTGTAAGAGGAAATCCACATGTCAAAACAATTCGACGTGATCGTCATCGGTGGCGGTCCCGGTGGCTATGTCGCCGCCATCCGCGCTGCGCAGCTGGGCTTCAACGTGGCCTGTATCGACGAATGGAAAAACGCCAAGGGCGGCCCGGCTCTGGGTGGCACCTGCACCAACGTCGGCTGCATTCCTTCCAAGGCACTGCTGCAGTCGTCCGAGCATTTCGAACAGGCCAGCCATCACTTTGCCGACCACGGCATCGAGGTCAGCGGCCTGAAGCTGGATGCCGCGAAGATGCTGGCCCGCAAGGACACCGTCGTCAAACAAAACAACGACGGCATCGTTTACCTGTTCAAAAAGAACAAGATCACGTTTTTCCATGGCCGCGGCTCTTTTGCTGCTGCCAAAGACGGCCTCTACGACATCAAGGTCGCGGGTGCCGCCGAAGAAACCATCTCCGGCAAACACGTCATCGTGGCCACGGGTTCCAACGCACGTGCTCTGCCCGGTACGCCGTTTGATGAAGAGAACATCCTGTCGAATGACGGTGCCTTGCGCATTGGCGCAGTGCCGAAAAAGCTGGGCCTGATCGGCTCTGGCGTGATTGGCCTCGAAATGGGTTCTGTCTGGCGTCGCCTGGGTGCTGAAGTCACGGTGCTGGAAGGCCTGCCGACATTCCTGGGCGCCGTTGATCAGCAGATCGCCAAGGAAGCCAAGAAGGCTTTCGACAAGCAGGGCCTGAAGATCGCGCTGGGCGTGAAAGTGGGCGAGATCAAGAACAGCAAGAAGGGCGTGAGCGTCGCCTACACGGACGCGAAGGGCGAAGCCCAGACGCTGGACGTCGACAAGCTCATCATCTCCATCGGTCGTGTGGCCAACACCATCGGCCTGGCACCTGAGGCTGTGGGCCTGAAGCTGGACGAGCGCGGCGCGATTGTCGTCGATGGCGACTGCAAGACCAGCCTCCCCAATGTCTGGGCCATCGGTGATGTGGTGCGCGGTCCCATGCTGGCGCACAAGGCCGAAGAAGAGGGCGTTGCTGTGGCCGAGCGTATCGCCGGCCAGCATGGTCACGTCAACTTCAACACCATTCCGTGGGTGATCTACACCAACCCCGAAATCGCATGGGTCGGCCAGACCGAAGAGCAGCTTAAGGCGGCAGGCCGTGCGTACAAGGCTGGCAGCTTCCCTTTCCTGGCCAATGGCCGTGCACGCGCACTTGGCGACACGACCGGCATGGTCAAGATGCTGGCAGATGCGACGACAGACGAAATCCTCGGTGTGCACATCGTCGGACCCATGGCCAGCGAGCTGATCGCTGAATGTGTGGTCGCCATGGAGTTCCGCGCCAGCAGTGAAGACATCGCACGCATCTGCCACGCGCACCCGTCGCTCAGCGAAGCCACCAAAGAGGCTGCGCTGGCGGTGGATAAACGCACCCTGAACTTCTAAAGCGGCGTTCACGGGTGACGGGTCCGGTCCGCGCAGCCTACGAGGCTGAGCTTGTGGCTCGGGGTTACGTGAGTGACCCCGCCCAGTTGCGCGCAGTGGATGCGCTGGAACGTTGTGCGGCCGATTGGGTGGAGTTCAAGGCGCAGCGCTCCAACGCTTTCAAGAAGCTGATCAACCGGCCTGACGTCCCCCGCGGGGTCTACATGTTCGGAGGCGTGGGGCGCGGCAAGAGCTTCCTGATGGATTGCTTTTTTAATGCCGTGCCGCTCAACCGCAAGACCCGTCTGCATTTTCACGAGTTCATGCGCGAAGTCCATCGCGAACTGCGGGACTTGCAGGGCACGGCGGATCCGCTCGATGAGCTCGGCAAGCGCATGGCCAAGCGTTATCGCCTCATCTGCTTCGACGAATTCCATGTCGCCGACATCACCGATGCACTGATCCTGCACCGTTTGCTCGCAGCCCTGTTTGAAAATGGTGTGGGTTTTGTCACGACGTCGAACTTCCATCCCGACGACCTCTATCCGAATGGCATGCACCGTGACCGTGTATTGCCAGCTATTGCGCTGCTCAAGGACAAGCTCGAGATCGTGAATGTCGACAACGGCACGGACTACCGCCGCCGCACCATGGAGCAGCTGACGCTGTATCACATGCCGCTGGGCGCAAAAGCCGATGCGGAAATGCGGGATTCATTCAACAAGCTGGCCGAATCACCCGATGAGAACCCTGTGTTGCACATCGAATCGCGGCAGATACAGGCCAGGCGCAAGGCGGGTGGCTTGGTCTGGTTTGACTTCAAGACCCTGTGCGGGGGGCCGCGTTCGCAAAACGATTACCTGGAAATTGCGACACAGTTCCACACAGTTTTCCTGAGCGACGTGCCCGCCATGCCGCTGAGAATGTCTTCTGAGGCCCGGCGCTTTACATGGCTGATAGACGTGCTTTACGACAGGCGTGTAAAACTCATCATGTCGGCAGAAGTTGGCCCGGACGCGTTGTACACGGAAGGGCCGCTGGCCCATGAGTTCCCTCGTACGGTCTCGCGACTTGAGGAAATGCAGTCTGCCGAATATCTTGCGCTGGAGCGCAGGGATGTAGACACCACCTTGACATGAAAAAACCTCTTTTTTTGATGCTCTCGGCATTTGCGCTGGTTGCCCATGCGCAGTTGCCGCCCACGGCGGACGCCGAGCGTGCGCGCATCAACGCGGAGCGCGCACGCCTGGAGGCGGGATTTACGTCGGAAGAGGCGGCTTGCTATAAAAAATTCCTGGTGAACAACTGCCTGGATGCCATCAAGCCGCGTCGGCGGGAAGCGCTGGCAGAACTGAGGCGTCAGGAAGTCCTTCTCGATGAGCAGGACCGCAAAGCCAGGGCGGCAGAGCAGATCCGCAAAACGGAAGAAAAGTCGTCCATCGAGAAGCAGCAGGAAGCCGCTGATCGACGTGCAACTTCCCTGAAGGACTTCGACGAACGCCTGGAGCGCGAAAAGCAGAAAAACGCAGATCGTGCGACGGCGAAATCCAACGAGAAAAGCAATGCGGATTCTGCAGCAGACAGGCTCAAAAGCAGCCAGCAGAAGGCGACCGGCCGCTCGACCAAGCAGGCTGAAAGCGCGGAAGAAGTGCGTAAATTCAACGACAAGCAGGAAAAAGCCAAAGAGCGGCAAGCGCGGTATGAACGCGACAAGCTCAGCCGAACGGGGCCGCCTGCCAAGTCCTTGCCCCAGCCCGAATAAGTCTTGCGCTGCCTGACCGCGTCAAACCGGTTGCATCGCTGCGGGCCTCGACTAAAATCGGCCGACGATTTGTAACATTTTGCAAACGCCATCCGATTTGACGCCACAAGACCCTCCCCACAAACCCGATACCAAGCTCTTTCGTGAGGAAGTGCTGGAGGCGCGCAGCACCAGTGCCGTGGGGCAAATCGTCCTGAATCCGCGCTTGTCCATGTCGTGGTTTGCCGGTATCTCGGCGGTCATCGGCCTGACCGTGGTGCTGTTCATGACGCTGGGGAGTTATACGCGACGCTCGACGGTCACCGGGCAGCTGGTGCCGTCCGCAGGAGTCATGCGGGTTTTTACGCCGCAGCCAGGCGTGGTGATCGAAAAAGCGGTCGTTGAAGGTCAGGCCGTGAAAAAAGGCGATGTGTTGTATGTGCTCAGCAGTGACCGACTGGGAACCGGTTCACGCGAGATCCAGCTGGACATAGGCGCACAGGTCGATGAACGCAGGCGATCCCTTGAATCCGAAATTGCCCGTAACCGGACGGTTGAAAGCGGCGACGTCAACCTGCTGGAGCGCCGCGTCGGCATCCTGCGTGCAGAAGCCGCAGCCGTGCAGCGGCAACTGGAGCAACAGCAGATACGCCTGAAAATTGCAGAAGATGCACGCACCCGTTACCAGGGGCTTGCTGACCAGGACTACATCCCGCGTGAACAGCTGTTCCAGAAAGAGGCCGAGCTGAGCGATCAGCAGTCGAGGATGCAGCAACTGCAGAGGGAGTCGTTGACCGGTCAGCGTGAGCTGGCCACGGCGGTGCGCGAGATCGAAGCCACGCGTATGCGGTTTGCAAACCAGAACTCCCTCTTGCAACGAAGCATCTCGTCTGCCCAGCAGGAGTTGACCGAGGTCGAAGGCCGGCGCCGCGTGGTGATCACGGCGCCTGAAGCGGGCCGGGCAACCCTGGTGGCCGGAGAGGTGGGGCAGGCTGTCGACACCACGCGCCCACTGGTCAACGTTGTGCCTGAGGACGGCAAACTCGAAGCGCGCCTTTACGCCCCCAGCCGCACGATTGGTTTTGTGCGCAAGGGCGATAAGGTGCTGGTGCGCTACCAGTCCTATCCTTTCCAGAAGTTTGGCCAGTATGAAGGTGTGGTTGAGTCGGTCTCCAATGCCTCTGTGCCGGCGACCGAGCAGATTGGTTTTACCCTGCCCGACACCCCGGTGGGCGAACCGGTGTTTTCGATCACCGTCCGTCTGAACGACCAAAGTGTCAAAACCTACGGCAACCAGTTGCCGCTGCAGGCCGGCATGCGCCTGGATGCGGACATCCTCCAGGAAACCCGGCGTCTGTATGAGTGGATGCTGGAGCCGCTCTACAGTATTTCCGGGCGTTTGTGATGCTGAACAAGGATGAATGTGGCCTGGATTGAATCGCTGTCATTGGGCCTGCGCCGCCGCTTGCCAGTCATCCTGCAGACAGAGGCGGCCGAATGCGGGCTGGCTTGCCTGGCGATGGTGCTGGGTTATCACGGCGTCATTACCGACCTCGCCGCCCTCCGGGCACGCCATGCCATCTCGCTGAAAGGCATCACCCTTGCGTCGCTGGGCAAGCTGGCGCAGGAAGAGAAACTCGGCTTTCGCGCCGTGCGGCTTGACCTGCCGGATCTCGACAAACTGCGGCTGCCGGCCATTTTGCATTGGGACCTCAATCATTTTGTGGTTTTGAAGGCGGTGGATGGCGCATCAATCACGGTCCATGACCCGGACGTCGGTGAGCGCAAATACCGGCTTGATGAGGTGTCGCAACGTTTTACCGGCGTTGCCCTGGAGCTGTGGCCCGACCCCGGTTTTGAGCCGCGCCGGGAAAAGACCTCCATCTCGCTCGGGCAGCTCATAGGGCAGGTGTCGGGGTTCCTGCCTTCGCTGGCTCAGCTGCTCACCTTGTCCCTGGTGTTGCAGGTCTTTGTGCTGGTCAGCCCGCTGTTCATGCAGCTGATCGTCGACCAAGTGGTGGTCTCGCGTGACACCAACCTGCTGACGACGCTGGCGATAGGCTTCATGCTGCTGCTGGTTGTACAGCAAGGCATCGGGCTGGTGCGAAGCTGGTTGCTGCTGTCCATCAGCACCTCGATCAAGGTGCAGTGGAAGGCGAATATCTTCAGCCACCTGCTGCGTCTGCCGCTTGAGTATTTCCAGAAGCGGCATCTGGGGGACATCGTGTCCCGCACCAACTCCATCGACGAAATCCAGCGCGTGTTGACGGGCGCCTTCGTCGAGGCCCTGCTGGACGGCCTGATGGTCCTGCTGACGCTGGGCATGATGTTCCTCTATAACGCCAGCCTCGCGTGGGTGGCGGTTCTGGCTGTCGTTCTTTACCTGGGCCTGCGCCTGCTGTGGTTCAAGCCGCTTTACCTTGCCACAGAGGAGCAGATTGTCCGGGCCGCAACGCTGTCGACGCACTACCTTGAAACCATACGCGGCATGCGGACCATCAAACTGTTTTCCCGGCAGCTGGTGCGGCGTGGCGCTTGGCAGACCCTGCTGGTCAATGAAACCAATGCGTCCCTGAAGATCCAGAAGTTGCGGATTTTTTACGCCTTGGCCAGGGCCACGCTGAGCGGGGTTTTTAATATCGTTTTGCTGTGGGTTGGTGCAACGCAGATCCTGTCCGGCAACCTCAGCGTGGGCATGCTGGTGGCCTTCCTCGCCTATCGAAGCCAGTTCGATGCCCGTTTCACCGGCCTGGTGGATCAATTCATCGACCTCAAAATGCTGGCCCTCTATGGCGAACGGCTGGCGGATGTGGTGCTGACGCCCGTGGAAACAAACACACGCAGAACCCTCACTGAACAAGTGGTGGCTCAGGCACCGGAAATCCGGATCGACAACCTCCGTTTCCGTTACGCGGAGCAGGACCCATGGGTTCTCGATGGCTTGAGTCTTCTCATCAAACCTGGCGAAGTCGTCGCCATCACCGGCTCGTCAGGCTGCGGCAAAACGACGCTTGCCAACCTTTTACTGGGGGTGCTCAAACCGGCCTCGGGCAGCATCCAGATCGGGGGCGTTCCGCTGGAGCACATGGGACACGACACATGGCGCGACATGGTCGGCACCGTGATGCAGGACGACACCCTGTTTTCAGGGTCGATTGCCGAGAACATCTGCTTTTTCGATCCGCAGCCCGACCCGGCGCATATCGAGGCGTCGGCCCGACTGGCGGCCATTGACGCGGATATTGAAGCCATGCCGATGGGCTACCAGACGCTGGTGGGTGATATGGGCACGGTGCTCTCTGGCGGGCAGAAGCAGCGCGTGACGCTCGCGCGTGCGCTCTACAAAAAGCCGCAGGTGCTGATCCTCGACGAGGCCACCAGCCACCTGGATGTCAGGCGCGAAATGCAGGTCAACGCCTCAATTGCGGGGCTCAATATCACGCGGATTGTGATTGCCCACAGGCCGGAAACCATAGGCGCTGCGCACCGGGTCGTCGAGCTGAGCCGCGGGAAAATCGTGTATGACGGCTCCCCGCAAGGCTATTTTGACCAGGTAGAGATGGATACGCCGTCTCCGGCCTTGCCCGCGTGAAACCTCCCGGCATCAGGCTGACCTGCCTGGCCGGCTTGATGGCCATGGCCTTCTCGCAGCCCGGCGGGTTCGTCCATGCACAGGCTGCAAGTGGGGAGGGCGTGCCTCTGCGCATGGACACGTCCCTCAACATGGTGACGCGAGTCTCGAATCCATCGATCTCTCCACTGGGGCTGGCGGGGGCAGGCGATGAAGTGATTCCTGAACCGCTCACCATTATTGAACCCGGAACAGCCGCGTGCCGCGATTTGAGTCCTTCTTTGCTCAAGCGGCTGACCTTGATGGACACCGTGCAGCACGTGCTGTGTAAAACACCGCTTTATAACCAGTCCATCCTGCTGGTGGACGAGCAGGTGGCCGGGGTGGATCTGGCGAAATCTGCTTACCGTCCGCGCATGTCCGCGAATGCGGAGATTGCTACCAACCGGATTCCGGTGAGCAACAGCGGTTCGGGATCGCTGAGCGCCAGCGGTACGGGCTCACTGGGGGTCTCTTGGGTACTTTTTGATTCGGGTGTGCGCAATGCCAACCTTGAGCAATCGCGCCAGACGCTGAGTTCCGCCCGGGCTGCACAGCAGACCGCTGCGCTGAGTGCCATCAATGAGGCTCTGCGGCTGTATGTCGAGGCGGCGGCAGCCCTGTCGCGGCTTGAGGCCCTGGCCGAGACCGAGGCCGTTGCACGCCAGAGTGTGCAGGTCGCCAAAGCCAAATATGACGCCCATGTGGCCGCGCTGTCGGAGAAACTGCAGACTGAAACTGCGCTGGCGCAGGCCACTTTGGACCGGGTTCGCGGTGAAGGTGTTTGGGAAACCGCCCGTGGCGCTCTTGTGGTGGGCATGGGCTTTCCGGTGGCAACCTCGCTCGAATTGGCACCGCTGTCCAATGCCTTCCCGGAAGCTGGCGCAAGGCGCTTTGATGCTGCCTGGATGGAGCGCACCAAGCGGGAGCATCCGCGCCTGCGCTCGGTCCGCGCCGATGTGCTGGCGCTGAAGTCGCGGCTGGATTCGGTTCGTGCGGAAGACGGCCTGAGTGTTTCTCTGGCCCTTGGCGCTGGCAGCACCAGGGATTTCAGCGTCAGGAGCGGGCGTATTGATAGCAGCGTCAGCGGCTCGGTAGTGGCCAGCATTCCATTGTTCAACCATGCCGAGCAGCAGGCGAGGGAAGGTCAGATCCTCGCCCAGATCGGCAGCCGTGAAGAGGCCATTGTTCAGGCCGAGCGTGATGTGGAGTCCGAACTCTGGAGGAACATCAAGCTGCTCGAGACCGAAAGCCAGAACCTCGAGGCTGCGGGCAGCCTGCTATCGACGGCCAATCAGAGCTACCGCATCACCTCGGGCCGTTACAAGGCCGGTGTAGGGTCGATTCTGGAGCTGATTGCCACCCAGGTGGCGTTTGCCAGTGCCAGGTCTCAATTGGCGCAGGCCAGAATCTTGCAAGCCCAAGCGAGATTGCGGCTGGAAGTCGCCGCTGGAAGGATAGTTCTGAGCAAATAAAAAAGCCCCGAAATTCGGGGCTTTTTTAATATCTTGCCTGCTTAGATTTCGACAGGTGGGGGTGGGGGTGGGGGGGTCACCGTGCCGCCGCTGCTGCTATTGCTGCTGTTGCTCTTGTTGCAACCGCCGCGGCTGGAGTTTTTGCCACCAGATTTCTTTTTCTTGCTGGAGGATTTTGCCTTCGGCTTGCCACATCCACCGGCAACCAATTCCATTTCTTCGAGAGTCAGGATACGCATGGTTTGTTTCCTTCTGAAACGTTAAAAATTCAGTGACTGTCTGCCTTTTTTGCGTTTGGTTTCAGGATTCAACTGCCTCGCTGATCAAACGTCAGATACAACTGTAAAGAAAAAATGCGAAAAAAGCAATTTGTTACAGATTGCCTTGATCTTTATTCAGGCAAGAAAAGCCAATTTTCGTGAATAAGTCCCAAAAATTCAGGTTTTCTGGGCCAAGTGGGCTGTATCTACTTCGTAGCTAACTCGAATTTCCTTGTTCGTGCGCCAGGTTGTAAAAGACTTTGTAAGCAGCCCATTGGTGTAGTCGCGCAGCAGCGGTGGGCGCGCGGCACTGAAGTAGACCGTGGAGTTTTCGTAGATCTCATTTGAACCGGCCAGTCCTACCTCTTCCCAGTGGCTGCACACCTGAATCAGACAAGGGGCGTGGGTGACCCCCAGCTGCCGCAACGCCATGGCCCGGTGATAGCCGTTGTTGAGCACCATGCGCGGGCCATAGCGGACTACATTGAGAATGTTGGTTGTGAAACCGACACTCAGGGCAATCACGGTTTGGGGGTGGCCGCTGACGGCAAAGCCTTTGATATCTGCCGGGTTGATGACCTGCGCACCGAGAAACCGGGCATCGTGCGATCCGGAACTGAATATAAAGCGCCCGTCGTCTTCCAGCGTGACATGAAAGCCTGTGGTGTCCGCCGTTAACGGCAGGCACAGACCGGCAAGCACATCTTCCGTGATGGGTGTCTGCAGTGTGCGGGTCATCTTCTGCACGCTGGATTGCGTAATGTGTTGCTGGTAGACCACCAGCTTGTCCAGCTCGACCATGCCGAAAGCCACCGGCACGCTCTGGAACGACGCCTGGAAATGCGGAAGGGTGACCAGCTCGTCTACATGGGCCTGAAGAAAGGGCGTGAGTGGCCTGACGTCGGGCTTGTCGGCTACCCCCGCCTCCGTGGTCTGCAAACCGTCAAATACCTTTGAGGCATCGCGCCAAATGGCGACGAGCTCGCCTTTGTCCATGTCCGGCCCGCCCACAGCACGTTTGCGGACGAAATCCAGGAAGTCGGCAAGCCGGGTAACACCCATGAGGCAAAGCTCTTCATCGTGGGCGCCGGAGGGCGTGGTTTGGGTTGAGCCGGAGTTTGACGTCATGACCGAATTGTAGGTAAGGCCAGTGGTCCTGTTGCCTTTGCCCTGCGGATCCACGCCGGACCATCGGCCGTGGGCTGCGTGTGCTACACCCGGCGAAGCTTGATATGTGCCGCCAGGCCACCCGAGGCCGTGTTGGCCAGGCCGAAGATACCGCCCATGCGCTGTATCGTCTTGTCGACGATAGCCAGCCCGAGGCCCGCGCCTGTCGCAGCGGTGCGCGCGGCATCGCCCCGGAAGAACGGACGGGTCAGTTTGGGCAGGGTGTCGGGTGAGACGCCCATGCCGTGGTCGCGTACCTTTATCAACACCCACTGGTCGCGGGCCTTGGCGGCGATGTCGACAAGGGCGATGCCAGTTTCGGGCGTCTTGCCGTAGCGGCGTGCGTTCTCAATCAGGTTGGAAATGACCCGCAGCAGCTCGGTTTCGTCGGCAAGCACATTCATGTCATCCGGCATGGTGATGGTGATTTTCATGTCGTCGTATTCGGCCACCGCATAGACGGCGGCCTCCACCACCGCGTTGAGGGACACGGGCGCCAGCTGCGCCGGATCAGGCCTGGCGTAGTCGAGAAACTTGTCGATGATGGCATCGAGTTGCGAGATGTCTGCCGCCATGTGCGCACGCGCATCTTCGTCAGACACACTCATCTCGGTTTCAAGCCGCAGGCGCGCCAGCGGGGTGCGCAGGTCGTGTGAGATGCCGGCCAGCATGATGACCCGGTCCTGCTCGATCTTCGAGAGCTGCTCCGCCATCCGGTTGAAACCGATATTGACCTCGCGGATTTCGCTCGTGGAGGCCTTTTCATCCAGCAGGCTGGCGTCGAAATCGCCGTCACGCATGCGGCTGGCCGCAAAAGACAGCTGCTTGAGCGGCCGGTTGATCAGCCGCGCAATAAAAGCCGCACCCGCAAGGGACAGCACTGCCGCGGTGACCAGCCAGATGACCCACGTACTGCCCCGCGAAGGCCCCACGCGTGACAGGTCGGTCAGCAGCCAGAAGGCATCCTTGTCGATGGTGAAGCCCACCCACAGTCCTTTTTCGCCGTTCACGCTGCTGGCCACAATGGTGCTGGACCCCAGGCGTGCCTTGAGCTCTTCCGAAATACGTTCACCCAGATCGTCGCTTTCAAACACCTCGAACCTGTCGCGGGGCTCGTGCATGGTGATGCGCACGCGTTCCTCGTCTGCGAGCGTCTTGATGAGGGACACGCGTGCAATGGCGTCGGAATACCGCAAGGCGGCGCGGCTGAGATTGACGAGGGACGCCAGTTGCTGGGCGCTCTGTATGGCGCGGGGCTCCGATTCGAGGGACCTGAATGTCTGCAGCCAGGCGACGATGGATCCGAAGAGCAACAACGCCAGGAAGAAAAAAGTGCGCCAAAAAAGGCTCAAGCCCCGGCGCGGACGCATCTCCAGCGGCGCGGGGGCGGTTTCGAGGGGGGCAGGGCCGGTAATGGTCATTAACTTGTGGTGCGTCGCAAGATCAACGCACCGCCAAGTTTATGCTGGCTACCGGTCCCCGGCAAAGCTTACCGCGGTCCGGCGTGTCCGGGCTCCTCAAGCCCCTCAATTGGTACCGTCTGGCACAAACACGTAGCCCACGCCCCACACGGTCTGGATATAGCGTGGGACCGCGGCATCAACCTCGATCAGCTTGCGCAGGCGGGACACCTGCACGTCCAGGCTGCGGTCAAAGGGCTCAAACTCGCGGCCGCGTGCAAGCTGGGCCAGTTTTTCGCGGGACAGGGGCTGCCGTGGGTGGCGTACCAGCGTCTTGAGCATGGCGAACTCGCCCGTGGTGAGGGGCAGTTCCTCGCCGTTTTTGTGCAGCGTTCGCAGACCCATGTCGAAAGAGAACGGCCCGAAGGTGATGATTTCCTGGTCTACCGACGGCGCGCCCGGCACTTCTGCGGTAGGGCGGCGGCGCAGCACGGCATGGATGCGTGCCAGCAACTCCCGGGGGTTGAAGGGTTTGGACAAATAGTCGTCCGCACCGACTTCCAGGCCGACGATGCGATCCACGTCTTCGCCTTTGGCCGTGAGCATGATGATGGGCGTCTTGTCGTTGGCTGCGCGAAGCCTGCGGCAAATGGACAGGCCGTCTTCGCCAGGCATCATCAGGTCCAGCACGATCAGGTCGACCGCATCGCGCAGCATGATCCGGTTGAGTGCTTTGCTGTCTTCGGCAAGGATCACCTCGAACCCTTCCTGGGCGAGGTAGCGGCGTAAGAGGTCGCGGATGCGGGCGTCGTCGTCAAGAATCAGAATTTTGTCGGCTCTTGCAGTCGTTGTAGGCTGGTTCATGGTGATCCGGTAATTTGTAACAGAGCCATTTTGAGGGCTGAAAACCCCCGATGTGGCATTTTTCAGTCACTTTGACACACTGTTACAAAGCATGTTTGATGATGTCGAAGTTATACGGCAGTCCCTGCCCGAGCCTTTGTAGTCTGAATTCGCCAATTCCAAACGGGGTGCTTTTAGCGGGTGACAATGTCGCCCTTCCTGTAGATCGGCGGTCATTCCTTGCCGATCCGCTTCATGTCCCCAACCCCTGAAAGACACGCAAAAATGCTCAGACTCAAACTTCTTGCCGGCGCCGCCCTGATGGCCTGCACCACCGGCCTGCTGGCCCAAACGGTTTTGCGGGAAGCGCCGCAAAATGTCGCCCAGCTGTCCGCCAGCGGCACGGTTGAGGTGCAGCAGGATGTCCTGTCCATTGCCATGAGCACGACACGTGACGGCACGGACGCAGGCCTTGTGCAGACGCAGCTCAAGCAGGCGCTCGATGCGGCCCTGGCACAGGCACGGCCGGCAGTGGTGCCCGGTCAGCTTGACGTGCGCACGGGCAATTTCAGCCTGTATCCGCGCTATGGCAAGGACGGAAAGATCAATGGCTGGCAGGGTTCGACGGAGTTGGTCCTGGAGGGCAAGGATTTCTCCCGCATCACCACGACGGCAGGCAGGATCCAGAGCCTGACTTTGGGCAACGTCAGTTTTTCCCTCAGCCGTGAACAGCGCGCGCGTGTCGAAGGCGAGGCACAGACCCAGGCCATTGAACGCTTCAAGGCCAAGGCTTCCGATGTTGCCAAAGGGTTTGGATTCAGCAACTACACCCTGCGCGAGGTGTCGATCAACTCCAACGACCAGGGACCGGTTCCGCGCCCGCGGATGATGGCCATGCAGGCCAAATCCGAAATGGCCGATGCGCCCGTGTCTGTGGAAGCCGGCAAAAGCACCGTCATCGTCAACGTGAGCGGCTCCGTCCAGATGCGCTGAGCGTGGTCCGTGCGGTCGTCGGGCCGCATATCCGTGCTTCTGGACGCGTAAAAAAACCTGCAGGCCCGTGAGGGCGTGCAGGTGTGAGGTCCAGGAATACTCCAGCGCAAAAATCTAGAAGTGGTAACGCACGCCCAGGGTCGTGGTGTTCAGGCGTTCGCGGCTACCGCCGTTAAAACGTGGGTTGTACTCGTCATACTGCAGCACGGCGGACCATGCTGGTGAGAAGTTCCATTCGGCACCAATGCCGTAGGACACGTCAAAGCGGCTGTCGCGACCACCTGCAACACCGCTGGCTGGCGATGTCGACATGTCTGTGCGGATATAGCTTCCGCCGAGGCGACCCAGCAGGTTGAACGACTGGCCAAGCGGCACCTTGCCGACCAGGCTCAGGCTGATGCCGTTTGCGCTGGTCGTGCCGCCGAAGCGGTTGACACGGCCGAAATCGTTGTAGCCCAGCTCAAAACCAACGTTGCTGTTGAAATAGCTGCCGCCATACAGGCTGTAGGCGTTATTGCTGCGGTCGTTGATGAAGCCGCCGAGGCCGGGTGTTCGGTCGCCATAGCGTGAGCGGCCGGCGTTCAGGCCGACGTATGCAGAACCGGGGGCATACATGGAGTAGCCACTTGAGGTGGAGGTAGAGGTGGTCTGCGCCTGTGCGCCTGCGGCCACGATGAATGATCCCGCCACAAGTGCAAGGCCGGTCAAGGCGCGGTTCAGTTTGGTTTTGTTCACGATTCGTCCTTTGGTGTGTCGTGGTTGCCTATAACAAATTACCCTTCCGTGAGGGAGGTAGATGCACTCTATTTGCGCAGGGCAATGCCCTATGTAGGTGCGTCAACGCGGCGTTTGTAGGACATGGCTGACTTTACGTACACGGCCTGACCCGCTGCGGCGCATTGCTTGAGCGTGAGCTCTGAGCCTGCGGGCACAATTGGGGCATGACTTCACCTGTGCAGACTGTTCGCCACATCGAGGGAAGCGCTGCCCTGGTGCTTGACTCACCGCACAGCGGCACGGCTTATCCTGCTGATTTCGGGCACGCCTGCGACATGGCTGTGTTGAGGCGTGCGGAAGACACGCATGTTGAAAAGCTTTATGACTTTGCGCCTGCGTTGGGCGTGCACTGGGTTGAGGCATTTTTCCCGCGCAGCTATCTGGACGCCAACCGCAACACGACGGAAGTCGACGTCACACTTTTTGATGAGCCCTGGCCAGGCGCGGTTGAAACTGATGCCCGCATCATGTCCAAGGTCCGGCTTGGCAAGGGGCTGATATGGCGCACGACGGATGACGGCCTCCCTGTGTATGACCGCAAGCTGTCGGTCGTCGAGGTGCAGGCACGCATAGAGACCTGCTGGAAACCGTACCACGCCGCAGTGGGGGCTGCCATCGCTGCGGCCCATCAGGCGCATGGCTACAGCATCCACATCAATTGCCATTCCATGCCGGCCCTGGCCTCCAGCCATGCGACGGATTTTCCGGGGGAGGCGCATGCCGACTTTGTTGTCGGCGACCGTGACGGCACGACGGCCGCACCGGCGCTGTCGCTGCAGATCTGCGAGTACCTTCGCTCTTTGGGCTACAGCGTCGCCTACAACCACCCGTACAAGGGCGTGGAGCTCGTCAGGCGGTATGGGGAGCCGGCCAGCGACCGGCACAGCATTCAACTGGAAATCAACCGGCGCCTGTACATGAATGAAGAAACGCTGGACATCAGCAGCGGTGCGGAGCCACTCAAGCTGCATCTTCGCGCGCTGGTGGGACTGTTGATGGCCACCGATCCGCGGCTGTTGTGACGACAGGGGCGGGCAGCGTGGATCAGGTTGATTGCGTGGTGGTGGGTGCGGGCGTGGTGGGGCTTGCCGTCGCGCGGGCGCTTGCATTGCAGGGCAGGGACGTGCTGGTGCTGGAGGCGGCGTCTGCCATAGGCACGGGTACCAGTTCACGCAACAGCGAAGTCATTCATGCCGGCATTTATTACCCGAAAGGCTCGCTCAAGGCGCAGCTTTGCGTTGAAGGCAAACAGCTGCTGTACGACTACTGCGAAGCGCGCGGCATAGGCCACAGCCGTTGCGGCAAGTTGATCGTCGCCACCAGCGCGCACCAGGTGGCGCAGCTGGAATCCATCATGGCTAAGGCGGCCGGTAACGGCGTGCATGACCTTGTGCTGCTGACGCGCGATAAGGCCCACGCCATGGAGCCGCAACTCGAATGCACGGCGGCCATCCTTTCCCCCAGCACCGGCATCGTCGACAGCCACGCACTCATGCTTGCGCTGCAGGGCGACCTTGAAAATGCAGGCGGCGTGGTGGCGTTCGAGTCACCGCTTTCTACCGCGCAATGCGGGGCTGCCGGCATCACGCTGACCACCGAAGACGGCACCACGCTGCTGGCAAAGACCTTGGTCAACGCGGCCGGCCTGCATGCCCCGGCGCTGGCGGGCCGGTTCACCGGGCTGCCGGCCAGTGCCGTACCGCCTGCTTATTTCGCCAAGGGCAATTACTTCACGCTGAGCGGGCGTTCGCCTTTCAGCCGTTTGATCTACCCGGTGCCCGAGGCAGCGGGGTTGGGCGTTCATTTGACGATTGACCTGGGCGGTCAGGCCAAGTTCGGCCCCGATGTGCAATGGGTTGAGTCGGCCGACGAGCTTGTGGTGGACCCGGCGCGCGGTGATGTCTTCTATGCCGAGGTTCGCAAGTACTGGCCTGCGCTGGCCGACGGCGCGCTGCAGCCCGGCTATGCGGGCATACGCCCCAAGTTGCATGGGCCGCACGAAGCTGCAGGGGATTTTGTCATTCAGGGCCCGCGCGACCACGGTGTGCCCGGGCTGGTCAATCTGTTTGGCATCGAGTCACCAGGTCTGACGAGTTCGCTGGCGATTGGCAGGTTTGTTGCCTGCTTGCTCGCTGACGACTAGTTTTGCTTCGGCGGGCAGTTCCCTTAAAGCTGCGCCGCCAGCCGTGTGCCCTGGTCAATCGCACGTTTCGCATCCAGCTCCGACGCTTCATCCGCACCGCCTATTAGGTGCGTTTTGACGCCTGCTGATCGCAGGGGCTCCATCAGCTCGCGCAGCGGCTCCTGCCCGGCGCACAACACGATGTTGTCGACTTCGATGACAGTGCCGTCCAGGCGCTTTTCACCATAGGTGATGAACAGGCCGATGCCGTTGGGCTGCTCGACGATTCGCTCGTAGTTCACACCGGCCAGCATCTCGACGTTTTTCATTTTCAAAGCTGCGCGGTGAATCCATCCCGTTGTTTTGCCCAGTTTGGCACCGGGTTTGCCGGGCTTGCGCTGTAACAGGGTGACCTGGCGTGCAGGGGCTTCAGCCGCGGGCCGCACCACACCACCGCGCACGGTGCCGGGGTCGGCCACGCCCCATTCGGCCAGCCAGGCCGGCAGGTCCAGTGCGGTGGAATGGCCTGAAGGCGTGACCAGAAATTCAGCAACATCAAAACCGATGCCGCCTGCGCCTATCAGGGCGACGCGCTGGCCTACCGGCTGGCGGCCCAGCAGCACGTCGATGTAACTCAGCACTTTGGGATGTTCCTGGCCCGGGATGCGCGGGTTGCGCGGCGTCACGCCAGTGGCCAGCAACACGCCGTCGAAGGATTGCGCGACAAGGTCGCTTGCCGTCACGCGCGTGTTCAGGTGCAGCGCCACGCCGGTGAGCTCGATTTGCCGGGCGAAATAACGCAGGGTTTCCTCGAACTCTTCCTTGCCCGGCACCCGTTTGGCGAGGTTGAATTGCCCGCCGATCTTGTCGGCCGAATCGTAAAGGTGAACCTCATGGCCGCGCCGCGCCAGCGTGGTTGCTGCTGCCAGGCCTGCGGGGCCGGCGCCGATCACGGCGAAACGTTTTTTGGCGGTCGCGATATTGATCACCAACTCGGTTTCATGCCCGGCGCGGGGGTTGACCAGGCAGCTCGCCAGCTTGGCCTGGAAGGCGTGGTCCAGGCAGGCCTGGTTGCAGGCAATGCAGGTGTTGATCTCGTTTCTTCGTCCCTGCGCGGCCTTGTTGACGAACTCGGGGTCGGCCAGAAAAGGGCGCGCCATGCTGACCATGTCGGCGCTGCCATCGGCCAGCACCTGCTCGGCCACTTCGGGCATATTGATGCGGTTGCTGGTGATGACGGGGATGGTGAGGCCCGCCGCGCGCAGCTCATCCCGGAGCTTTTTCGTGACCCAGGTGAATGCCCCACGTGGCACCGAGGTGGCAATCGTCGGCACACGCGCTTCATGCCAGCCTATGCCGCTGTTGAGCAGCGTGGCGCCAGCGGCTTCAATGGCTTTGGCGAGCTGGACAACTTCATCCCAGCTGCTGCCGTCCGGGATGAGGTCGATGATGGACAGCCGGTAGATCAGGATGAAGTCCGGCCCCACGGCCTCGCGCGTGCGGCGCACGATCTCGACCGCCAGGCGCATGCGGTTGGCGTAGCTGCCGCCCCAGTCGTCGGAGCGCTGGTTGGTGTGCGTGACCAGAAACTGGTTGATGAAGTAGCCTTCGCTGCCCATGATTTCAACGCCGTCATAGCCCGCGTCGCGGGCCAGCATGGCGCAGCGTATGAAGGCGCGGATTTGCCGTTCAATGCCTGCTGCGCTGAGCTCGCGTGGCGTAAATGGCGAGATGGGGCTCTGGATGCGTGACGGCGCAACGCACAGCGGGTGGTAGCCGTAGCGGCCGGTGTGCAATATCTGCAGCGCGATCTTGCCGCCTTCGGCGTGAACCGCATCGGTGACCTGTTTGTGCCTGCGCGCAGCACCTGAACTGGCAAGCATGCCTGCAAAGGGTTTGGTCCACCCGGCGATGTTGGGCGCAAACCCGCCGGTGACCATCAGGCCGACACCGCCGCGTGCCCGTTCCGCAAAATACGCCGCCATAGCCGGAAAGTGCTTGCGGCCATCTTCCAGCCCGGTGTGCATGCTGCCCATGAGCACCCGGTTTTTCAGTGTGGTGAAGCCCAGATCAAGCGGGGCGAGCAGGTGGGGGTAGGGCGAAGCCTGTGCGGCTGGGGCAGTCTGGGGCGTCAAGGCAAACTCGTTCTTGTGGGTGGCGACCGCGCGATGGTAGCGGCAGCTACGGTCCAGCCGCCGCACCCACAGGCTGCCAGATGCATGCTTAGAGGCCTGAGCCTAGGTGCGCCCCGTGTAAACCCTGTTCTGTGGCCCGATCGGCGACTTGGCCGCAAAAAAAGTCGGGCGGCGCCAAAATTTAACGTATACGTTAAAAAATGGCCAAATGTTAAGTTAGGTATTAACATTTCAATCAAAAAACCAGAAAATGCGCTTCCGGAGGCGTTCAAGAGCCGAAAAAAGGCCATTTTCAGGCATCAAATAGGCCTCCAGCCCTTTAAAAATGAGCGTGAGCAGCTACGTAATTCATAGCGCCCGGGGGTCAGGTGCGGACACAGGGCGTCGGAGATCGGGGCAAAGTAGCCCGCTGCGCGTTCAGCGCATGCGTTTGATGGCCTGCGCGGCCTCGGTCACCAGCGCCGGGCCTTTGTAGATCAGGCCGGTATAGATCTGGACGACGTCCGCGCCGGCCCTGATTTTTGAGACCGCATCGGCGCCGCTCATCACGCCGCCCACACCGATGATGGGGTAGTTTTTCCCGAGTGCCGCACGCAATTGCGCGATGACGCGGTTGCTGGCTTCAAGCACCGGCGCGCCGCTGAGCCCACCGGCTTCTTCTGCGTGCTGCATGCCTTTGACTGCTTCGCGGCTGATGGTGGTGTTGGTGGCAATCACACCGTCCATGCCGTGGCGGGTGAGCGTCGCGGCCACCGCGCTAACCTGGTCCTCGTCAAGGTCGGGCGCAATCTTCACGAACACTGGCACGCGCCTGCCATGACGGCTGGCCAGAGTTTCGCGGCGTTTGGCAATCGCGTCCAGAAGCCCGTCGAGCGCCTCGTCCCTTTGCAGTGTGCGAAGGTTTTTGGTGTTGGGGCTGGAGATATTGATGGTCACGTAATCTGCATGCGGATACACACCGCTGAGGCAGGTGAGGTAGTCGCTGACGGCATCCTGAATTGGCGTGACGGCGTTTTTGCCGATATTCAGGCCCAGCAGCAACGGCGATGCGCCGCCGGCCTGCTTGCGCACGCGCGAAGCCTGTACGTGCGCGAGGAAGGCGTCCAGCCCTTCGTTGTTAAAGCCCAGCCGGTTGATCAGTGCGTTGGCCTGTGGCAGCCGGAACATGCGCGGTTTGGGGTTGCCATCCTGCGCCTTTGGCGTGACCGTCCCGACCTCGATGAAGCCGAAACCCATCGCTGCCAGCCCATCGATACAGCGGGCATTTTTATCGAGGCCGGCAGCCAGCCCGACGCGGTTGGGAAACTTCAGCCCAGCCAGCTCGATGGGGTCGTCCACCCGCGTATTGCAGTAGGCCAGCGAGAGCGGCGTGCCCTGGGTGCGCGCCAGCGAGGCCATGGTGAGTTCGTGGGCGGTTTCGGCATCCAGCCCAAATAAAAACGGTCGGGCGAGGGCGTAAGGGAGCAATGACATTGGATAATTTGAGGTGTACGGTGGGGTAGCCCTCATTGTCGCAAAACACATCCCTGATTCCCGCACCTGTTCCCAGCCCATTTACGGATATGCCCCACATGACCCAAGACGAACTCAAAACCCTGGTTGGCCAGGCCGCGCTTCACTACGTTGAGCCCGGCAGCATCGTGGGCGTGGGCACAGGCTCGACGGTCAACAAATTCATCGATGCGCTGGCGACCATGAAGGACAGCATCGCGGGTGCCGTGTCCAGCTCGGTGGCCTCCACGGCCCGCCTCCAGGCCCTGGGCATCAAGGTGTTCGACGCCACGGAAGTGGACGAACTGGGGGTCTACATCGACGGTGCCGACGAAATCGACCACGCCGGGAACATGATCAAGGGTGGTGGCGCAGCCCTGACGCGTGAAAAAATTGTGGCGGCGCAATCCCGCAAGTTCGTCTGCATTGCGGACGAGTCAAAGCTGGTGCAAGTGCTGGGCAACTTCCCGGTGCCGGTCGAAGTGATTCCCATGGCAGCGAGCCGCATCACGCGTCAGTTTGCGGCCATGGGCGGCGTGGCGACCTTGCGATTGAAGGACGGCGTGCCCCTGGTGACCGACAACGAACAGCACATCCTCGATGTCACCGGCCTGAAGATCACCGATCCGCTGGCGTTTGAGTCACAGGTCAATCAGTGGCCGGGCGTGGTGACGGTCGGCGTCTTCGCCTTCCAGAAAGCCGGCGTCTGCTTGCTGGGCGCGCCCGGCGGCGTCAAAACGATGCTGTTCTGACGCGTTGCCAGTCTGTTAAAACTTGATCCCGGCAGGATTGCTGGGAGCTGCCTGGATGGGTGGTGGCGCTGGGCGCTCGACCTCCTGGCTGGCGGCCGGAGCGCTTGGTGCCGGCGGCGCAGCGGCAACGATGGGCGATGCCGATGCCTGGCGATAACTCGCGGGAAGCTGGGATGTGGCCGGGTAGCCGGCAGCATTCAGGAACTGGGTCCATTCACCATCAGAATAGCCCTTGAGTTGCTGCCCGCCAATGGTCAAAAAGGGCAGGGAGTTGTCGCCGCTGATACGCAGCAAGGCCTGGGAGTCAGCGGCCGTATTGACGGTCTTTTCCGTGAATGGAATGCCTCTTGCGTTCAGCATGTTGCGGGCCGAGCCGCAAGGGGCGCAAACCGAACTCGTGTAAAGCGTGACGGGAAATTTGGACGCGACCTGGCGCAACTCAAAAGGCAGACCGGAGCCGCCGGATCCGCCAGGGCCGCCGGAGCTGCCTGCTGCAGCGCCGCTTCCGGCGGTGACTTTGGCAGGCGCTGCCACCGGAGGTGGCTTGTCGGAAAAAGTAACCTTGCCGTCAGGGCCGACGATGCGGTAGACCTGTTGCGCCTGGGCGGCTGGCACCATCAGCATGGCTGCGGCGAGGGCAACGGTGCCAGTGGTCAAAAGCTTGTTCAAAGTGGCTTTCATGTGTCTTCCCGTGAGTCAGTGCCCGTCAGTTGCAGGGCTGAAAATTTTCCAGAGCGGACTATATCCAACTCTTAACGTTTTCAGGCCATTCCCTGATGACGCAGGAGTGCATCAATCGTCGGTTCCCGGCCACGAAATGCCTTGAACGACTCCATGGCGGGACGGCTGCCCCCGGCTTCCAGGATGGCATGCCGGTATTTGCGCCCGGTTTCCACGGTGACGGTGCTGGTGGGCGCTTCGCCGTCGCCGGTGGCCACGGCGGTTTCCTCAAACGCAGCGTAGGCATCGGCGGACAGGACTTCTGCCCATTTGTAGCTGTAATAGCCCGCTGCGTAGCCGCCGGAGAAAATATGGCCGAAGGTGTTGGGCGTGCGGCTGTAGGCGGGCGACTTGATGACTGCCACCTCATCGCGTACCTTGTTGAGGATGGCCATGACGTCGTCACCGGGCTTGTAAGTGGTATGCAAAAGCATGTCGAACAGCGAAAACTCGACCTGCCGCAAAGTCTGCATGCCGCTCTGGAAGTTCTTGGCCGCCAGCGTTTTGTCAAACAGTGCGCGTGGCAGCGGCGCGCCGGTGTCGACATGGGCTGTAATGTGCTTGAGCACATCCCACTCCCAGCAGAAGTTTTCCATGAACTGGCTGGGCAGTTCGACGGCATCCCACTCCACGCCGCTGATGCCGGACACATCGCGCTCGTTGATCTGGGTCAGCATGTGGTGCAGGCCGTGCCCAAACTCGTGGAAAAGCGTGGTGACATCATCGTGCGTCAGCAGGGCCGGCTTGCCGCCCACGCCATCGGCAAAGTTGCACACCAGATGCGCGACCGGTGTCTGCAACTGGTGGTTGTCGGGGCGCAACCAGCGCGTGCGTACGTCGTCCATCCAGGCACCGCCGCGCTTGCCGGTACGGGCGGGCTGGTCGAGGTAAAACTGCCCCACCAACTGGCCTGCGCGCTCTATGCGGTAAAACTCGACCGCGGGTTTCCATACGGGCGCTGAATCCTTGCGGATATCGACTTCGAACAGCGTTTCGACAATCTTGAAAAGGCCCGCCAGCACCTTGGGCGCGGTGAAGTACTGTTTGACTTCCTGCTCGCTGAACGCGTAGCGCTCTTCCTTGAGCTTTTCACCGATGTAGGCGTAATCCCAGGCTTGGGGCTCCTTGATGTTCATGCGGTCGGCCGCAAAGGCACGCAGGTCGGCCACATCTTTTTCGCCATAAGGTTTGGCGCGGTGGGCAAGGTCTTGCAGGAAGGTGATGACTTCTTCAGGCGACTTGGCCATCTTGGCCACCACCGATACCTCGCCAAAGTTTTTGTAGCCCAGCAATTGCGCCTCTTCCAGCCGCAAGGCCAGGATTTCCTGCATGACGGCACCGTTGTCGAATTGGCTGAATTCTGCAGGCGCCTGGTCGCTGGCGCGGGTGCTGTAGGCGCGGTACACAATTTCGCGCAGGGCGCTGCTGTGCGCAAACTGCATCACCGGCAGGTAACTCGGCATTTTCAGCGTGATCTTGTAGCCGTCCTTGCCGTCGGCTTTGGCCAGTTCGCGGGCGGTCTGAATCACATCGGACGGCACGCCGACAAGTTCTTCCTCCCTGGCGTAGTAGGCAAAGGCGTCGGTGGCATCCAGCGAGTTTTCGCTGAACTTCTGGCTCAGTTCGGCCTGGCGCTCCTGGATTTTTGCAAAGCGTTCTTTCGCGGCGCCCGTCAGTTCAGCGCCAGACAGCACAAAGTTGCGCATGGCGTTTTTATGCGCCTGGTGTTGTTCTGCATTCAGGGTCTTGATGTCGATCGCCTTGTACTTCGCATACAGGCGCTCGTCAGCGCCCAGGCGCGTCCAGAATTCCGTGACTTTTGGCAGGTCCGCGTTGTAGGCAGCCCTCAGTTCAGGCGTGTCCGCCACGCTGTTCAGGTGGCTGACCGAACCCCAGGCGCGCCCCAGCTTTTCGGTGGCGACATCCAGAACCGCAGAAATGGCGCTCCAGTCGGCAGGGAAATCCGCCGCCGTGACTTTTTCAAGCGCTGCATTGGCCTGCAGGAGCAGCTCGTCAATGGCCGGAGCAACATGCTCGGGCTGGATGCGGTCAAAAAGCGGGAGGCCGGAAAAATCAAGGAGTGGATTGGTCATGAATGCCAGTTAAGGGTTGCCAGCGCAATAAAAAGGGGCCAAAACACATTCCTTGATGGAATGCGGCTGTTTTAGTCTTGCGCGCGTTTCTTGACGCTGGTTTGCAGGCGCTTTTTGGCGCGTTTGACCGTGCCGCCGGGGGTCAGGCGCTGATTGCCCAGAACCCGCAGGACCTTGACCTCCGGACGCTGTCCGTAGCGGGAGCTGTTTTTGAGCACCTTGATGTCGCGCGGGCCGGGCATGCGGTCTTCGTCGATCTTTTTTGCCTTCTCGGGCATGGGCCGCCAGAGCACCAGCAATTTGCCGATGTGCTGGATAGGGGCTGCATCGAGCTCGTCTGCCAAGGCCTGGAATATCGCTTCGCGTCCGGGACGGTCGTCGGACTGCACGCGCACCTTGATCAACCCGTGGGCGTTCAGGGCGGCATTGATTTCTTTCTGGACGGCCGGGGTGAGGCCGTCGGAGCCGATCATCACCACGGGGTTGAGGTGATGTGCGTCGGACCGGTGGTCCTTGCGCTGGGCGGGGGTAAGTTGTATTTGAGCCATGTCCTGATTATCGTGGCTGCCGGGGGTTTTTGATGGGGCGACAATCAGGGCATGAAAGCAAATACGAAGCCAGCCGTGAACGCGGGCGCGAAGCCACCGGCCAAAACCGGTGGCAAGGTCAACAAGGCCTGGCTGCACGAACACATCAACGACCCCTATGTAAAGCTGGCCCAGAAGGAGGGCTATCGGGCCCGCGCGGCCTACAAGCTCAAGGAAATTGACGAAAACCTGAACCTGATCCGGCCGGGGTATGTGGTGGTCGACCTCGGCAGCACGCCGGGCGCCTGGAGCCAGTACGCCCGACGCAAGCTTTCGCCGTCCGGCGCTGCTGCCGGGGGGCTGAACGGGAAAATCGTGGCGCTGGATTTACTGCCGATGGAGCCCATTGAGGGCGTGGTCTTCATCCAAGGAGATTTCCGGGAAACCGAAGTTCTCAAGGCGCTGGAAGACACCCTGTCAGCGACGGCCGGTGACAGAAAGGTCGATGTGGTCATCTCCGACATGGCGCCCAACCTGTCGGGCATCGAGTCGGCGGATGCCGCACGCATCAGCGACCTGGTTGAGCTGGCGGTGGATTTTTCGGTTCACCACCTCAAACCTGATGGCGCGCTGGTCGTGAAGCTGTTTCATGGCGGCGCGTATGACCCCATGGTCAAGCTTTTCAAGGACACGTTCAAGGTGTTCAAGCGCTTCAAACCCAAGGCTTCCCGGCCGGGGTCATCGGAAACTTTTCTGGTCGGGCTGGGCCTCAAGTAGCGACTGAAAAAGTACGAATGCTGAGGTCAAAGCGGACACAAACGTCAGAAAAAACCTAAACCCGCTTTAAACCAAGGGGTGAAACAGCCGTTTTATGCGGTTTTATCCCTTGAAAGGCCTAAAATCAGTCGCATGTGCCCTGTCAGTGCATCAGGGTCTTTACATCGGAGTCATCCTTGAATAATCAGTGGTTTTCCAAAATTGCAATCTGGCTGGTGATCGCCATGGTGCTGTTCACCGTATTCAAGCAGTTCGACACCCGCGGTGGCGGCAATGCGACATCACTGGGATATTCCGAGTTCCTCGATGAAGTGCGTGGCAAGCGCATCAAGCAGGCCACCATCGCTGAAGGCCAGGGCGGCACTGAAATTGTGGCCACCACCACGGACGACCGCAAAGTCCGCACCACTGCTACCTATCTGGACCGCGGCCTCGTCGGTGACCTGATCGCCAATGACGTCAAGTTTGATGTCAAGGCACGTGAAGAAGGCTCCCTGCTCATGACCCTGCTGGTCAGCTGGGGCCCGATGCTGTTGTTGATTGGTGTCTGGGTTTATTTCATGCGCCAGATGCAGGGCGGCGGCAAGGGCGGGGCGTTCAGCTTCGGCAAGTCCAAGGCGCGCCTGCTTGATGAGTCTACCAATCCTGTCACCTTTGCCGATGTCGCCGGTTGCGACGAAGCCAAGGAAGAAGTCAAGGAAGTCGTCGACTTCCTGAAAGACCCACAAAAATTCCAGAAACTGGGCGGACGCATTCCGCGCGGTCTTTTGCTGGTCGGCCCTCCCGGTACCGGCAAGACGCTGCTGGCGAAGAGCATCGCCGGTGAAGCCAAGGTTCCTTTCTTCTCGATTTCCGGTTCGGATTTCGTCGAGATGTTTGTCGGTGTCGGTGCATCCCGTGTGCGTGACATGTTCGACAACGCCAAAAAGAACGCGCCCTGCATCATCTTCATCGACGAAATCGACGCCGTTGGCCGCCAGCGTGGCGCCGGCCTGGGCGGTGGCAATGACGAACGTGAGCAGACCCTCAACCAGATGCTGGTGGAGATGGACGGTTTTGAAACCAACGTCGGCGTGATCGTCGTCGCTGCGACCAATCGCCCCGACATTCTGGATGCCGCGCTGCTGCGCCCTGGCCGTTTTGACCGTCAGGTCTATGTCACGCTGCCCGACATTCGCGGCCGCGAGCAGATTCTCAATGTGCACATGCGCAAGGTGCCGCTCGGCCAGGACGTCAGCCCCAGCGTGATTGCCCGCGGAACGCCCGGCATGTCCGGCGCTGACCTGGCCAACCTTTGCAACGAAGCCGCCCTGATGGCTGCGCGTCGCAACGCACGCACGGTTGAAATGCAGGACTTCGAGAAGGCCAAGGACAAGATCCTCATGGGCCCTGAGCGCAAGAGCATGGTCATGCCGGAAGAAGAGCGCCGCAATACCGCCTATCACGAGTCGGGCCACGCCCTTATCGGCAAGATGCTGCCCAAGTGCGACCCGGTTCACAAGGTCACCATCATTCCCCGTGGCCGTGCACTGGGCGTGACCATGAGCTTGCCGGCACAGGATCGTTACAGCTACGACCGCGAATACATGCTCAGCCAGATCAGCATGCTGTTTGGTGGCCGTATTGCTGAAGAAGTGTTCATGAATCAGATGACCACGGGCGCCAGCAACGACTTCGAGCGGGCCACCTCGCTGGCACGTGACATGGTCACGCGTTACGGCATGACCGAGGCCTTGGGCCCCATGGTCTATGCCGAGAACGAAGGCGAAGTGTTTCTGGGCCGTTCGGTCACCAAGACCAACAATATGAGCGAATCGACGCTGCAGAAGGTGGACAGCGAAGTTCGCCGCATCATCGACCAGCAGTACAGCCTGGCGCGCAAGCTGATTGAAGACAACCAGGACAAGATGCACGTCATGGCCAAGGCCCTGCTCGAATGGGAAACCATCGACATGGAGCAGATCGACGACATCATGGCCGGCAAGGAACCCCGTCCTCCCAAGGACTGGACGCCGCGCAATCCTTCCGTCGGTGGCAGTGGCGGTCCTGGCGGCGGTACCCCTGCCGTAAGCACGGACCCTGCACCCACGGTGGCCTGAAACCCTTGGTCACTATTTGACACGTTGACAAACCCGGGCTGGTCCCGGGTTTTCTTTTATTTGCCCTTACAGATTTTTTAGAGACCTTTGTGTTCTGGCAAACCTCACGTTTTCAGATTGACCTGACCCGGCCCCGCGTCATGGGCATCGTCAACACCACGCCGGATTCGTTTTCCGATGGGGGAAAGTTTTACCGGCCCGATGGCAGTGTTCTGGGCGTCTTTGAGCGTTGCGCGCAGTTGATCGAAGAGGGTGCCGATATTTTGGACATCGGCGGAGAGTCCACCCGACCGGGCGCCGCGCCCTTGCCACTGGAAGACGAACTGGCCCGTGTGCTGCCTGTGGTGCGCCACGCGGTGCGGCTGGGCGTTCCGGTTTCGGTCGACACCTACAAACCCGAGGTCATGCAGGCCGTGCTGGATCTGGGCGCGGACATCATCAACGATATCTGGGCCTTGCGCCACGACGGCGCGCATGAGGTGATCTCACTGCACCCGACCTGCGGTGTCTGCCTGATGCACATGCATCGCGAGCCCACGACCATGCAGGTGTCGCCGATGCAGGGCAACGTGCCCGAACAGGTTCTGGATTTTCTGAAAAAAAGCGCGGCGCAACTCGAGGCCTTGGGCGTCGCCGCCTCTCGCATCGTGCTGGACCCGGGCATCGGTTTCGGCAAGACGGTGGAACAGAACTTTGCCCTCTTGGCCCGTCAGCGTGAACTTCTCCAGGCCGGTTACCCCGTGCTGGCCGGATGGTCGCGCAAGTCATCGCTGGCAGCTGTCCTGAACGACTCGCTGGAATCGGTGGCCAAGCTGGATGTCACTGACCGCATGGTGCCCAGCGTCTCCGCTGCGTTGCTGGCCGTTGACCGGGGAGCACGCGTGGTGCGTGTGCATGACGTGCGCGAGACGGTGCAGGCGCTCAACGTCTGGACGGCCGCCGGGGGAGTTCCATAAATCCGATTCTCGGGCGCATTGCTTCGTAACGCGGTGCTCGAAGGTTATTGGGGTCAGACGCCAATTTCATTGCGGTGCGAGGCACTGCACCGACACGGTGTGCCGAAGGCACGATGAATTTGGACTCTGACCCCAATAACCTTTCCGGTTCCTGTGCTCCGCGCGCCTTGCCCTGCATCCCGATAATCGAATTTCTGGAATCCCCGGTCTCTCATCCATCTCAAGGGCAGCCCTAAAATCAATGACATTTCACGATAACAAGCTTCCCCGGGGAGTACATACATGAGCAGAAAATATTTCGGTACGGACGGCATTCGCGGCACCGTGGGCCAGGCACCCATCACGCCCGACTTTGTGTTGCGCCTGGCGCATGCAGTCGGCCGCGTGCTCAAGCGCACCGAATCACGCCCCACCGTCCTGATCGGCAAGGACACGCGCATCTCGGGCTACATGCTTGAAAGCGCACTTGAGTCGGGCTTTAACTCTGCGGGCGTCGATGTGGTGTTGCTCGGCCCCTTGCCAACGCCGGGCGTGGCCTACCTGACACGCGCACAACGCGCCAGCCTTGGCGTGGTCATCAGCGCCAGCCACAACCCGTTCCCCGACAACGGCATCAAGTTTTTCAGCGCGCAGGGCGCTAAGCTCGACGATGGCTGGGAAATGGACGTGGAAGCCGCGCTGGATGAGCCGCCGGTCTGGGCGGATTCCGCCACGCTGGGTAAAACCCGCAGGCTGGATGATGCTGCAGGCCGCTACATTGAGTTCTGCAAAAGTACGTTCGCCAATGACCTCACCCTGAGGGGCTTGAAGATTGTGGTGGACGGCGCCCACGGGGCTGCGTACCACATTGCACCCAAGGTGTTTCATGAGCTGGGCGCTGAAGTCATCGCCATCGGCTGCGCGCCTGATGGCATGAACATCAACGACAAGGTCGGTGCCACCCACCCGGAGGCATTGATAGAGGCCGTCAAAAAACACAAGGCCGATTACGGCATCGCACTCGATGGTGATGCGGACCGCCTGCAACTTGTTGATGCCGACGGCCGGCTCTTTAACGGCGACGAGGTGCTCTACCTGATGGTGAACGAACGTCTGGCGCGCAGCGAGAAAGTGCCCGGCACCGTCGGTACGCTCATGACCAACATGGCGGTTGAAGTGGCGCTCAGGAAAAAGGGCGTTGAGTTTGTGCGCGCCAAGGTCGGAGACCGTTACGTACTTGAAGAACTCGAAAAGCGCGGCTGGCTGCTGGGCGGTGAAGGATCCGGCCATCTGCTGGCGCTGGACAAGCACACCACGGGCGATGGCCTTATCAGTGCGTTGCAGGTGCTGCAGGCCTGTGTGCGAGGTGGCAAAACCATTGCGCAACTGCTGGGGGATGTGGTACTTTTCCCGCAAACGCTGTTGAATGTGCGCATCAGTGCAGGGCTCGACTGGCAATCGAATTCAAAACTCAAGGCCGAGACGCAGGCAGTGGAGTCGGAGCTGGGCGACACCGGCCGTGTGCTGATACGTGCCAGCGGCACCGAGCCTCTGCTGCGGGTGATGGTCGAGGCGCGTGACGCACAGCAGGCACAGGCCTGTGCTGCGCGTATTGCCGCCACCATTCAGTCCGGCGGCTGATAAAGCGAGGCTGCGCCTCTATTTGCTGCCGTAGCCCATGGTCTGCGGCAGCCACAGCACGATCTGCGGGAAAAACGTCATCGCCAGCAGCAACAGCAGCAGCATGACCAGGAAGGGCCAGCCTTCCTTCATCATTTCGCCTATCGGTATGCCTGTCAGCGCCTTGGTCACAAACAGCAGCATGCCGAACGGTGGGTGTATGAGGCCGATCATCATGTTCAGTACCACCAGCACCCCGAAGTGCACCAGGTCCACGCCCAGCAGCTTGGCCGCCGGCAGCAACATCGGCACGAACACCAGCAGCAGAACCGACACATCAAGGAAGCAGCCCAGCACCAGGAACATCAGGTTGACCATCAACAGGAAGCCGGTTTGCGACAGGTGCATGCTGTCCACCCAGGTGGCCATGGCCTGCGGTACACCTTCGGCGGTGAAGGCGTAGTTCAGCATGAAAGAGCCGGCCAGAATCATGGTGATGACGGCGCTGCCGCGTGTGGACTCCATCACCACGCCCCAAAAGCTGCGCCAGCTGAGTGCCCGGTAAACAACGCCAGCGAGCACCAGGGCATGGAGCGCAGCCACGGCCGCCGCTTCGGTCGGCGTGAACGCACCCGAGTAGATGCCGCCCAGCAGCACCACCGGCATCGACAGCGGCAACGCACCCCGGTAAATGATGGCGGGCCAATCCTTGAGCGGAACCTTTTCTTCACGCGGCATGTCGCGCTTGACTGCGATGAAATGCACGACTGCCATCATCAATACGGCCATCAGGAAACCGGGTACCACGCCGCCCAGGAAAAGCGCACCGACCGAAGCGCCTGATACCAGCGCATAGATCACCATGGGAATGGATGGCGGGATGATGGGCCCCAGCGTGGCGCTGGCGACCACAACCGCGCCGGCGAATCCCCGCGAGTATTCCGGCTTTTTCAGCATCTGCCGGATGGTGACCAGGCCGGGCCCGGCTGCGTCGGCAATCGCGCTGCCGCTCATGCCCGAGAAAATCACGCTGACCAGAATGTCTACCTGCGCCAGCCCGCCGCGCATGCGGCCAACAACGATGCGGCAAAAATCGAAAATACGTTCACTGACGGTGCCGGCGTTCATGATGTTGGCTGCAAATACAAACAGCGGAACCGCCAGCAGCACGTAGCTGTTGTACAGGCCATTGCCAATCTGCTCCGCGACCAGTCCGATGTCCTGCCGCTTCACGATCAGGTAGGCGATACCGGAAACCAGCATCGAAAAGCCGATGGGCATGCGCAGCAGCATCCCGCCCACGAGGATCAGTACCAGCACCCACAGGGCCGTGTTCACAGCCTGAGCTCCGCCTCAAGGCCTTTGCCCAGCAGGGCTTGCCTTATGCCCCAGGCGCAGCGCGCGGCGATGGCCGCCAGCAGAAACACAAAGGGAAGAAATACCCACATGAAGGGCATGCCCAGCACGGGCGTGCCTTCCCGGGCCATGAAATGCACATAGTCCCAGGTACCGGGAATCCCGTAAAGCGCCAGGCCGCCGACCATCAGGTTGCCGGTAATCGCCATCACCTGTCGTGCCCGCTGCGGCACGTTGTTCCAGACCATGTCAAACACGACATGCTCGCGTTCCGGCACGACAAAGGCGGCGGCCCAGAGGATGACCCAGACATAAAGAATCACCGCCAGCTCATCGGTCCAGGCCATGGGCTTGTTGAACACAAAGCGTGCAACGACCTGCACGACAAATACGAGAAAGAGGGTCAAAAAGAGCCCGCCGCCAATCGCATTGGCGGCCTTGCGCGGCCAGCTTGTCATCCGGGAAGTGCTGCTTTCTGCTGCTTTTTGCCGTATTTAACGGGTGCTGTTGATGCGTTCAAGCAGGCCTTGTGGCCAGACTTTGGCGTAGTCCGATTTTTGATAGGCCGCCTGCACAGCCTTGTGGAAGGCGTCTACATCCGGCGTGCTCACCTGCAGGCCCTGCTGTTTGAAGAAGTCCACCAGTTGGCCTTCTTCGCGGATGCGGTTGTCGTTGTTGTAGATGGCTGCGGCCTGCGCTGCAGCGCGGACTTTCGTTTTTTGCGTTGCACTCAAAGCATTCCAGGACTTGTTGGAGATGGCAATGAACAGGCTGTCGACCAGGTGACCCGTCAGCACGATCTGTTTGGTAACTTCGTAAAACTTGGCTGCGCGCACCGAGGGCAGGGGGTTGTCCTGGCCGTCTATAGTGCCGGTTTTCAGGCCGAGGTAAACCTCACCAAAAGCCAGTGGCGTGGCGGTCGCGCCCAGCGCTTCGCCCAGAAAGAGCCATTCTTTCGAGCCAGGCATGCGCAGCTTCACGCCTTTCAGGTCGGCCGGGGTTTTCACGTTTCGCGTTTCGCGCAGGTTCAGCTGGCGCGTGCCCAGGTAAACGGTCGACAACACCGTGACATCCATTTTTTCGGATACGGTTTTGAACAGGCCTTCGCCTATCGCGCCGCTAAACACTTTTTGCTGGTGTGCCGGGTCGCGCACGACATAACCCGCCGTAAATATCGAAAATTCAGGCACCAGCTTGGCGATATCAAAGGCCGATATCGAGGTCAGTTCAAGGTTGCCCCGCGCCATGGCGGCGGGCTCTGCGCCTTGCTTGAACAGCGAGGCATTGAGGTTTATCTGCACATCAAATTCACCGGGGGCGGCTTTTTCAAGGCTGTCCTTGAACACCGTCCACATCTTTGCGTGCCAGTCGTCCGGCACGGCCGGTGTGGAGATGCGCAGCACGGTTTTAGCCTGGGCCTGCGCGACAGCGGGCAGCCCACCCGCCAGCAACACGGCCCCTGCTGCGGCGACCATGGCGCGCCTGGAAAAATCCGGGATGGATGAAAAGTTGAGTGGCATGTTGTCTCCTCATTTTTATAGGGTGGACCGGATTCCAGTCAATCCGGCGATGCTGGATTTTAGGGGGACGGCGCACGGCACATGTAAAGCCGCAGCCGCCCCGTGGGACGAGTCCCTAGAATCGCCGGATAACTCCACGACGTCTTTATGCTCAACGCCCCCCAAAGCCGCCCAGCGCCGCTTCACATTTGCCGTGCGGACTATGGCAACGTCCGTCATTGCGATGCTTTGGTGATGCTGCTCGATGCCTATGCGCGTGACCCGGCTGGTGGCGGCCAGCCCTTGGCAGACGTCGTCATGAAGAACCTGCCGGCCGAATTGGCTGCCCGCCCGCAGGCGTTCAGCGTGCTCGCTTTTGATGGCGCGCAGGCTGTCGGGCTGGTCAATTGTTTTGAAGGTTTCTCCACCTTTGCCTGCAAGCCGCTGGTGAACGTGCACGATGTGGTGGTGCTCGCCAGCCACCGGGGCCAGCGAGTGGGGGAGAAGATGCTGGCGCTCGTCGAAGAAATCGCGCGTGACCGCGGCGCCTGCAAGCTGACGCTGGAGGTGCTGCAAGGCAACCGCAGCGCCATCCGGTTGTATGAACGCGCCGGTTTCGCCGGGTATCAGCTGGACCCGGCCATGGGCAGCGCACAGTTCCTGCAGAAATGGCTCACCCCCGAGGCACCATGAACACCTTTCGTCAACGTCTTTTGCGCCCGGCATGCCTCGCAGTGTTGCTGCTGGTGCCTGCCGGCAGTTTTGCGGCTGATGACGTTGGCGATGCGGCTGAACCCGGTGCCGTGGCTTTCAAATTCACCAGCGGTCTTTACCAGTTGCGTGGTGGCGGATTGCCCACTGGCGAGGCCCTTGACCTCAACCTGCGTGCGTCAGGACGTTTTGGCAATGCCTGGCTGGGCCAGTTCCGGTCGCCGTCGCAGGCCATCACACAAACCCGCATCGGCTGGGACCGCACTTTTGACTTCGGCGCCGTCCGTGTCGTGCCGTCGCTTGAAGTGGCGTCCGGCGGTTATGCCGGTGCCAGCATTTATGGCGAGGCCGGCACAAGCTGGTTTGCCGGCGCAGGTCTGAGCCGCACCAACCTGCAGAATTTCGTCAACCTCAACTTTGATCCAGGCGACTCCTACACGCTGGCGGCCGGATATCGCTGGTCGGGCAACCAGGCCCTGACCCTTTCACGAATTCGCGACAACCGCTTGAACCCCGACCAGCAGAACGTGCACTTGATTTACCGCGGCGCAGTCAATGGCAATCACCGCCTGACGCTGGACGGTGTTTACAAAACCGGACTGGTGGCGGGGGTCATGGCGCGTGAAGTAGGCTTGTCCGCCACGTATGACTGGCCGCGTTTTTTCGTGCGCGCTGCATGGGATCCCAAAGTCAACTTCACCACGCAGGACATGCTCAGGCTATCGGTCGGCACGCGTTTCTGAGACGGGGTGTCAGGCTCCGGCGGCGTGGCCGCGTTGGGTTTGCCCCAGCCAGTGGTTCAATAAAACGCCCAGTGCCGCACCGGCTGCTTCTGCCATGACAAAACCCGGTGCGCTGGCAGGCGCAATCCCCGAAAAGCTGTTCGACAGCATGCGGCCCAGCACAGCTGCGGGGTTGGCAAATGCGGTGCTCGCTGTAAACCAGTAAGCGGCGCCGATATAACAGGCGACCATCAGCGAGGCCTTGTCTGCGGGCGCGCGCAGCACCACAACGATCAGCCCGGCCGTGGCGACGAGCTCTGCAAGGTATTGCCCCCAACCACTGCGCAGCTTGCTGCTGACCTGCAACAAAGGCAGGTCAAACATTGCATGCGCCAACCATGCGCCTGCGCAAGCGCCAAGTAGTTGAACCGCGATACGACCCAGCGCCGCCAGCGGTTTTCCGGATTCATCTGCCGGCATCCCTGACCAGGCAACGAGTGTGACGAGGGGGTTGAAATGCGCGCCGCTGATGGGGCCCAGAACTTCAATCAGGACATAGAGCGCGAATACGGTGGCGGCGGTGTTGGCCAGAAGTGCGAGGGCTGCATTCCCTTCGCTGAGGCGTTCGGCCATGATGCCCGAGCCGATCACCACGCACAGCAGCATCATGGTTCCCAGAAACTCTGCCAGCAGCTGTCGGGCCAGCGGTGATGGCCGGCGGGTGTTTGAAACGCCGGGCCTCATGCGTCATCGCAGTTGAGGCACGCGCTCGCCCCGGTGCCGACCTCACAGGGCGCGCCTTCACAGCAGTGCTCCGTCAGGTAACCGAGCAGGGCGTTCATCTGTGCGAAGTCCGCTCGGTAAATCAGGTTTCGCCCGCGCGCTTCGCTGCTGACCAGGCCGGAATGTACAAGCTCTTTCAGGTGAAAAGACAAGCCACTGGGCGCAATATCAAGCTGCGTGGCCATGACGCCCGGTGTGAGGCCATCCGGGCCGGCCACCACCAGCGCACGAAAGGCGCGCAGCCTTTGCGCCTGTGCCAAGGCCGCCAGGGCCTTCACCGCGCTGCCTTCTTCCAGGGCCAGAGACAAGGTTGGAGATTCCATATTTCAAATATAATTGAAATATTGAAACGAGGCAATGAGGAGCAGCGCATGAGCGGCATCACGATTTATCACAACCCCAACTGCGGTACCTCGCGCAATGTGCTCGCGCTAATCCGTAACACCGGCTTCGAGCCTGAGGTTGTCGACTACCTCAAAACCCCGCCCGGTCGCGAGAAGCTGCTTGAACTGCTGGCGCAAATGGCCATGCCCGTACGCGAACTGCTGCGCCGCAAGGGCACTCCATATGACGAACTCGGCCTCGACGATGTCACGCTGAGCGACGACGCGCTGCTGGATGCCCTCGTCGCCCATCCCATCCTGATGAACCGCCCGATTGTGGTCACGCCGCTGGCCACACGCCTGTGCCGACCCTCGGAAGCGGTGCTGGATATTCTGCCGCTGCCGCAGCGCGCCGCGTTTGCCAAAGAGGACGGCGAGCAGGTCATCGACGCGCAGGGAGAACGTGTTGCCGGACGCTAGCCCTCTGGCAGAAGTGCTGCCCAACGTTGCCGCTGACCTGTTCAGGCAGCCGGTGGCCGGCCTGCAAAACCTGCCGGCACGCGCCACTCATCCGCCGCGCATTTTGTTACTCCATGGCTCGGTGCGTGAACGCTCCTACAGCCGTCTGGCCAGTGAAGAAGCCGCGCGGCTGCTGCAGACGATGGGCGCAGAAACACGGACCTTCGATCCTTCCGGTTTGCCCTTGCCCGACGATGCACCGGACTCACATCCCCGCGTGCAGGCGCTGCGCAGTCTTGCCCAATGGTCGGAAGGCATGGTGTGGTGCTCACCCGAGCGGCACGGCGCAATGACCGGCATCATGAAGTCCCAGATCGACTGGATCCCGCTTGCCGATGGCGCGGTGCGGCCCACGCAGGGCAAGACGCTGGCGGTGATGCAGGTCTCTGGCGGCTCGCAGTCCTTCAATGCCGTCAACCAGATGCGCGTCCTGGGCCGCTGGATGCGCATGCTGACCATTCCCAACCAGTCGTCGATTGCCAAGGCCTTTCTGGAGTTTGACGAAGCAGGGCGCATGAAGCCCTCGGCTTATTACGACCGGGTGGTCGACGTGATGGAAGAGCTGGTCAAGTTCACGCTGCTCACGCGTGATGTGTCGCCATGGCTGACAGATCGCTACAGTGAACGAAAAGAAAGTGCCGATGCGCTGTCACGGCGTGTGAACCAGAAGGCCATTTAAAAGCAGAGGGCGTTTTGGCGTTGGGTCATGGCCCGTCTTGTCATTTACCGCCCAAGGCTTTTTCAAGTCGGCCCAGCACCGTTTTCCAGCCTGCCTCTGTCTTGTCCCTGAACTGGTGGGCGGTGTCGCTGCTGCCCAGGCTGTGGGTCAGTGTCAGGTCGCATTCGCCGGATGAGAGTGACACAAAATCCAGCGCCACCACGGTTTCCTCACCGGGGAACTGGGGGACGCTGAAGCTGAAGACCAGGCGCGAAGGGCGAATGACTTCGATGTAGTGGCCGACGTGCCGGATATCGAGGGTGCCGGGTTGACCCGCGGGGTGGGGCCTGCGTTCCGTGATGGTGAAACCGCCGCCGGTTTTGACCTCCATCTCGTAGAGCAGCACTTCACCGGTAGCGGTGGTGAAGAAAAATTTCTTCGCCACCTCAGGCTTGACCCATGCATCGAAGACGGCCTCGTCGCTGGCGGGCATGCGCTGCTTGAGGGTGATGACAACGGGCTCATTCGATGGGGGCATGCGGTTCCTTCTTCAGTGAGTTCGTTGCAATTTGGTTTACGGCCACGTTGCGCCTGCAGGTGATGCAGCTTTACTTTTACTTGCAGCGTACACGCAGCCTGCGCACCGGCAGGCGCGCCGCTGGCCTGATGACCGGTGGGGGATGTCCTACGAGGCGCGCGTCGAGGCCAAGCTAAAACAGCTGTTATAGCTATTACAGCTGTTTTTGACCGGGCGTGCGTGGCTGGAAGAACTTCGTAACCTGGTTTCAAGCTCAAAAAAAGCCTGTTTAAGGCATCAAAAATGGCCACAAGCCAATAGAAACAAGCACGAGCAGCTATTGAATTTGTAGCAATTTCGATGCTGTTGCGATCGGCCGGTGGCGGGACGGGCGCCTGCGATGACTGTCGCTTCGGCGCGCCATCTGTGCTGGCTGCCGGAATATCCTTGCATCACTTGCTGCGCGCACGAGTGCCTGCAACCGGCTCCACCACGCTTCAAGGCTGTTTCATTCACGCTGCAACTTCGCTGCCTACTGCATTGGCAGTATTGCCATCGCGCATCGCCGGACTCAGAATGGCCAATGCAGTTAACCAGGGTTTTGGCGTGCATTTTTCAAACGTTCTGAAAATCATGCCGCTTGTGGCAGTGCTGCTCGCCGGCATCCATGGCCGTCACAGCCACGCCGCCGAGACGACAGACATCTCGTTTTATTTCCCCATTGCCGTGGGCGGGCCGGTGGCCAAACGCATCTCGGCACTGGTCGTCGATTTCGAAAACGAGAACCCTGGCATCCGTGTCAAACCCATCTACACCGGCACTTACAAGGACTCCATCGTCAAGGCGCTGACCGCCCACAAAAGCGGTGCCCCCCCTGCAGCGGCGGTGTTGTTTGCGGTCGATGTCTTCACGCTGATCGATGCCGATGCCATCGTCCCCTTTGACGACCTGATTGGCACGGCCGAAGACAACGCCTGGCTGGCCAGTTTTTACCCGGCCCTGATGGCCAACAGCCGGGCGGCGGGGCAAACCTGGGGCATCCCGTTTCAGCGCTCTACCATCCTGCTGTACTGGAATAAAGAGCTGTTCAGGGAAGCAGGGCTGGACCCCAACCGCCCACCGGCCAATTGGGCAGAGATGGCCGACTACGCCAAAAAGCTCACCCGCCGCGATGCGGAGGGCAAGGTCACGCAATGGGGAGTGCAGATCCCGTCGTCCGGCTTTCCCTACTGGTTGTTCCAGGGGCTGGCCACGGCCAACGGGGCCGAGCTGATGAATGCCAGGGGCACCAAAACTTACTTCGACCAGCCGGCCGTGGTGGAAGCGCTGCAATACTGGGTGGACCTCTCCCGAGCGCAAAAAGTGAACCCGCCCGGCATCGTCGAATGGGGCGCCACGCCTGGCGACTTCATGGCGCGAAAGGCCGCCATGATATGGACCACCAGTGGCAATCTGGGAAATCTCAAGTCAGGGGCCCGGTTCGACTTCGGTGTCAGCATGCTGCCCGGCAACAAGCGGCGCGGCTCGCCCACGGGTGGCGGCAATTTTTATGTCTTCAAAAAGGCCACGCCGGCTCAGCAAAAGGCGGCTTTCCGTTTTATCAAGTGGATGGTCGCGCCGCAGCGCACCGCACAGTGGGGCATTGATTCAGGCTACATCAGCGTCGGGCCTGCCGCGTGGGAAACCACCGCCATGAAAAACCACGTCAAGGCTTTTCCCGAAGCGCTGGTCGCGAGGGATCAGCTGCAGCAGGCCGTCGCGGAACTCTCCACGCACGAGAACCAGCGCGTGACCCGCGCCCTCAACACCGGCCTGGCGGCGGCCCTGACGGGTGCGAAGACGCCACAGCAGGCGATGAACGATGCGCAGGCCGAGGCGGCGCGCATCCTGCTGCCTTACCAGCGCTGAGGGGAGGGCGAGTAATGAGCGGTTCTGACAAGTCCATGGCTGGCAAGGCAGTACCCCGGCAAGCCGTAAAGGCAGCGAAGGCGGCAAAGCCAGGGTCGGCCACCCTCAGGCAACTGCGGTTTTTCAGCTACCTGATGCCGTGCCTGGTGCTGGGTCTGGCGTTGTCGCTCTCGTGGTACCAGTGGGACAGGGAGCGCCGGGAAATCGAGCTGGTGCTGCAGAGTGAGTTCGACACCCGTGTGCGTGAGACCGTCAGCCTGTTCAGGGAGCGCATGCTGGCCTACGAGCAGGCCCTGCGTGCCACGCACGGTTTGTTTTCAGCCAACGAGAAGGTGCAGCGTGGTGACTTCCAGGCGTTTGTGGCCAACCTGCGCATCCAGAACCATCCCGGCCTGCAGGGCATGGGGTTCGCGCTTTTGGTCAGTGAACGCGAGCGGGCACAACACATCGCGGCCGTGCGCAGCCAGGGGTTTCCGGCCTACACCGTGCAGCCTGCAGCCGACGGCAAGGCCAGCACTTCGGCGGTTTACTTCGAGCCCACGGGCTCGAGTTTCCTGAGCACGCTGGGCACCGACTATTTCGCCGAGCCCTCGCGCCGCCCCGCGATGCAGGCCGCCCGCGACAGCGGCAACATCGCCGTCTCCAACAAAGTCAAGCTGCCTGAAGAGGATGTCAGCGAGGTACAGGCCGGCTACCGCATGTACCTGCCGGTCTACCAGAATGGCAAGCCGCGCGCGTCCACGGCCGATCGCCAGGCCCACATCGTCGGCTGGATTTACGCGGCCTTCAGCATGGACGGACTGATGGACAACATCCTGGGCGAGCGCCCCAACATCAGCGTCGAGGTGTATGACGGGGGCGAAACCCAAGGCGCTGACCAGCTGATCGACACCTACAGCGATCGCGTCGGTGGTGAATCGGCTGTCAAGCTGTTCTACACCACCCAGCAGGTGGAAGTCGGCGGCTACGGCTGGACGCTCACGGCGCGCTCCCTGCCCAACTTCACGACGGCCATCGCCATCAGCAAACTGCAGTGGGTGGCCCGCCTGGGTGCGGCTGCCAGCGTGATGGCGGCATTGCTGACCTGGCTGCTGCTGCGCAGGCGCATGCGGGCCCTGCGCACTGCCGACAGCCTGCGTATCGCCAAAGACAACGCCGAGGCTGCAAGCCGTGCCAAAACGCAGTTCCTGGCGGCGGCCAGCCATGACCTGCGTCAACCCATTCAGGCCCTGAGCCTGTTTGTCGCCACACTGGAGGCGATTGCCAGACGCCCCGGGTTGACGGGGGCCGAGGTCGGCCATGTGGCGACCAAGCTGCAACTGGCGCTCAACAACTTGGGGCGCCTGCTCAATGGCCTGTTTGACCTCTCGCGCCTTGACAGCGGTACCGTGTCGGTGGTCAGGCGGCCGGTACCCGTGGCCGATCTGCTGCGTGACATCCACAACGCTTTTGCCGGGCCGGCACAGGCCAAAGGCCTGGCCCTGAAGGTGGTGATGCCGCACCAGCTGTGGGTGGACACCGACCCGGTGGTGTTGTCCCGTGTACTGTCCAACCTGGTGTCCAACGCACTGCGCTATACCGAGCAGGGCCGCATCCTGGTGGGTTGCCGGCGGCGTGCCGGGCATGTTGAAATCCAGGTGTTTGACACCGGCATTGGTATCAGCGAGGCCGAGCAGCAGAAGATTTTCAACGAGTTTTACCAGGTGCCCGATGTGGCACGCGAACGCGAGCGCGGCATGGGACTGGGCTTGTCCATCGTGCAGCGCTCCGTTCAGCTTTTGGGTGGTGAGATCAGGGTGCGCTCGACACCGGGCAAGGGCTCGGTTTTTACGCTCATCCTGCCGCGCGCTGCGGTGCAGGCCAGCGCGCCATTGCCTGCCGCGGCGGGGGCGCACGCGCGTGATGTGACGGATGGCGTTGATACGGTGCTGGCCCGTGACCGCCGCGCCGTGCTGGTGATCGACAACGACCCGGAGGTGCGGGAGTCCATGCAGCGGCTGTTGCAGGTGTGGGGTTACCACGCGCTGGTGGCCGCCAACGTCGATGAGGCCTGCGAGGCCGCACGCCAGAATCGGGAAAGCCTGGCGCTGGTGCTGTCCGATTTCAGCCTGGACGACGGCATCACGGGCATTGATGTCATCGATGCGGTGCAACGCGATATCAACCTGGAGGTCCCCGCCATCATCATCACGGGCGATACCTCTGCAGAGCCGATTGAGCAAGCCGCCAGCCGGGGCTACAAACTGGTGTACAAACCCATCGCGCCAGAGGTCCTGGCCAACCTGCTTGAAAGCATCGAATGACCAGCATGGCCAGCCCGACCGGCACTACCCGCACGACAGATATGCCCGGCGTCACCCGCATTGTTCTTGCCGAAGACCACGCCCTGATGCGCGATGGTCTGAAAATGCTGCTGTCCACAGAGCCCGGCTTCGAGGTCGTGGCCGAAACCGGTGACGGCGCAGCGGTAGAGGCCCTGGTCGGCAGCCTCAGGCCACAACTGGTGTTGCTCGACCTTGGCTTGCCCAACGTGCACGGCGTGGACATTGCCGAGGCCATCAAGATCGAGTTTGGCGCGTCCATCAAGGTGCTGGTGCTGACGGGTGATTTGCAGCCGCAGTCGGTGCAGCAGGCGCTGGCGGCAGGAGCGGATGGCTATGTTCATAAAAGCGAGGACAGCAGCGAGCTGCTGCGTGCCGTCCATGCGGTGCTTGCGGGCAGGCAATACGTCAGCAGCCACATCGCGGCGGCGTTCAAACCGCAACCATCGCGTCACAGCCCTGATATCGGCCAACTGCAGGCCACACCGAGAGAGCGCGAGATCATGTCGCTGGTGGCACGCGGCCTGAGCAACCGCGAAATCGCCGTGCAGCTCGTCATCAGCGTGCTCACGGTGCGTACGCACCGGCAAAATCTGATGGAAAAGTTCTCGCTGCGCAATGCGGCGGAGATCACCGCCTATGCGGTTCAGCAGGGCTATTACCTGCCGGGCTGAAGGTCGTCTACTGCCTTTGCAGTATGGCGGTTTGACGCCGCGCTCTTCAGAATCAGGCCATGCCTGTTGCAGGCAGACATCCAGTTTGGGAGAGACCTCATGAAAAACCACGCCAGCACGAACCGCATCCATCGCCCAGCGCCGGGCACGACTTCAAGCCTGTGATGAACCGCGTTCCACGGTTCGGGGCAGTCTGATGGTCGACACATCGCGTGTGGGGGACATCGTGCCTTGCGAAAAGGATGCTGGCGTGCTTGCGGCGCTCGATCTGGCCTGGCTGTTGCCGGGCGACGACTTTATCGCCTGTGAGGTGGGGGTGCTGAATTCGAGGGGCGAGGTATATCGCCGCGCCGCCATCGGCGGCGTGGGCCAGATGCTTTTTTTTGAAGAACGCATGGCCGCGCTGGGCTTTAAGGCAGCTCTGGAGAGCCGGGAATATGCGGGAAGCGGCTTTGACATCCTGTTCGAGCGCGTGGCGGAAGCCGCTTGATGCTATAAAAAACGTAGCTGCTCACGCTCGTTTCTATTGGCCTGGATGCCAATTTTGCCCCCTAAATCGGCCTCGAAACATGGTTTTGAGGCTTCAAAAATGCCTGGGCGACGCATTTGGGCCTCCCGTTGCGCGTCAAAACAGCTGTAATAGCTATATTAGCTGTTTTTGACTTTCTAATGTGAGAGCGTCCTGAGGGGCCGCGCCTCCCCCTGCTGTCACGCAATTGCCATCGAACTGACACGCCTGCGTCATTGCAGGCTTTCAGAATTCCCGCATGGCAAACAAACACGAGCACCTGAGCGCACCGCAGACGGACGAGGACGTCTGTCCCGTGACCAGTGCTGCCCACCACCCGATTTATGAGCAATGCCTGCGTGTTCTTCGCTGCACCGCCAGGGCAATGGCCAACAGCCCGGGCGGGCTGCGATTCAAGGCGGGCACCCGGCCCTGGCTGGAGGGCCTGGACAGCATGGCGCGAGGGCGGGCAGCGCCGGCCCTGTCGACTTTCGGGGACGCCGCTTGAGGCCCCGCCGCCAGCCCCGCTTGACGGGGCTTTTTTCCGCCTGAAAAAGCCTGCATCACTGGCCGAACAACAAATCACCACATTACAGACCCACAGGAGTTAGCCATGAAAGAACTGCCCAACCCGACCTTTGCCCTGTCGCCGATTGCCATGCCTCGGGGGTCACTTTGTCAAAGCGGTCATTCTCCAGTTCCAGCCGCTGTTCAAAGGCCTGCCGTGGGGAAAATCTCCGTCAGCTGGGCCCGCCACCAGGATGAAGTCCGGCAGGCGCAGCGCCTGAGGTACGAGGTCTTCGCGCTGGAGATGGGCGCCAACCTGCCCAACACCGTGCCCGGCCACGACATCGACCTGTTTGACGACTATTGCGAGCACCTGCTGGTGCGTGATGACGACAGCCAGGCCGTCATCGGCACCTACCGCGTGCTGACGCCGACACAAGCCAAGCGCGCCGGTAGCACCTACAGCGACACCGAGTTCGATCTGACCCGCCTGCGCAGCCTGCGTGAGCGCATGGTCGAGCTGGGCCGCAGCTGCG
>JAZKDR010000017.1:0-111266 GCA_040387435.1 Pseudomonadota bacterium | reverse complement strand
ACATCGTGGCCGAGTTCAAGAAGGACAGCGGCATCGACCTGTCGAAAGACGTGGTGGCCCTGCAGCGCCTGAAAGACTCCGCTGAAAAAGCCAAGATCGAGCTGTCCAACAGCGCCGCGACCGAAGTCAACATCCCGTACATCGCACACGACCCTGCGACCGGCCCCAAGCACTTGCTGGTCAAGCTCTCCCGCGCCAAGCTGGAAAGCCTGGTCGACGAACTGATCGAGCGCACGATTGCGCCTTGCCGCACCGCCATGAAGGACGCAGGCGTCAGCGCCTCCGACATCCATGACGTCATCCTCGTCGGCGGCCAGACGCGCATGCCCAAGGTGCAGGAAAAGGTCAAGGAACTGTTCGGCAAGGAACCCCGCAAGGACGTGAACCCTGACGAAGCCGTCGCCGTTGGCGCTGCCATCCAGGGCCAGGTGTTGTCCGGCGACCGTACCGACGTGCTGCTGCTCGACGTCACCCCGTTGTCCCTCGGTATCGAGACCATGGGCGGCGTGATGACCAAGATGATCAAGAAGAACACGACCATCCCGACCAAGTTTGCACAGACCTTCTCGACCGCTGAAGACAACCAGCCGGCCGTGACGATCAAGGTGTTTCAGGGCGAGCGTGAAATCGCATCGGGCAACAAGGGCCTGGGCGAGTTCAATCTTGAAGGCATCCCGCCAGCAGCACGCGGCACGCCGCAGATCGAAGTGTCTTTCGACATCGACGCCAACGGCATCCTGCACGTCGGCGCCAAGGACAAGGGCACCGGCAAGGAAAACAAGATCACCATCAAGGCGAACTCCGGTTTGTCCGAAGCGGAAATCCAGCAAATGGTGAAAGATGCCGAGCTGAATGCCGAAGAAGACAAGAAGAAAGTCGAATTCGTGCAGGCCAGGAACAATGCCGAAGCCATGGTGCACAGCGTGAAGAAATCGCTGGGCGAGTACGGCGACAAGCTCGAAGCCGGCGAAAAGGAAAAGATCGAAGCCGCCATCAAGGACATGGAAGAAGCCCTGACAGGCGACGACAAGGCCGCCATCGATGCCAAGAACACGGCGCTGATGGAAGCCAGCCAGAAGCTGGGCGAGAAGATGTACGCCGACATGGAAGCATCGAAAGCCGCAGCAGCCGGCGGCCCGGGTGCAGGTGCCGAGCAGGCACAGGCCAAACCTGAAGCCGACGACAATGTGGTCGACGCTGAAGTCAAGGAAGTGAAGAAGGGCTGATCACTTCCAGGCGGAAGAACAAGCCACGTAAAGAAGCGGAAACCAGGAGCAATCCCGGCTTTCCGCTTTTGCGTTTGCAGCCCCGCCCGACCCACCGTTTTGCCACCCGATTTTTGAAGACCCCTGACTGACCGCCATGGCCGCAAAAAAAGACTACTACGACGTGCTCGGTGTTCCCAAGAACGCCAGCGATGAAGACATCAAGAAAGCCTATCGCAAGCTGGCGATGAAGCACCACCCTGACCGCAATCAGGGTGATTCATCGAAAGCCGCCGAAGAAAAATTCAAGGAGGCCAAAGAGGCCTACGAGATGCTTTCGGACGACCAGAAGCGCGCCGCCTATGACCAGTACGGCCATGCGGGCGTGGACCCCAACCGCGGCGGCCCCGGTGCGGAAGGTTTTGGCGGGTTTGCAGAAGCGTTTGGCGACATCTTCGGCGACGTGTTTGGCGGCCAGCGTGGCGGCGGACAGCAGCGCGGCGGACGCCAGGTGTTTCGCGGCGGCGACCTCAGCTACGCGATGGAAGTCACCCTCGAAGAAGCAGCAGCAGGCAAGGACGCGCAAATCCGCATCCCGAGCTGGGACGACTGCAACACCTGCCACGGCAGCGGCGCCAAGCCCGGCACCAAGGTCGCGACCTGCACCACCTGCCACGGCCACGGCGTCGTGCAGATGCGCCAGGGCTTTTTCAGCGTGCAGCAAACCTGCCCGCAGTGCAAGGGCACCGGCAAGCTGATTCCGGAGCCTTGCATCACCTGCCACGGCGTGGGCAAGACCAAGACCAACAAGACACTCGAAGTCAAAATCCCCGCAGGCATCGACGACGGCATGCGCATTCGCTCAACCGGCAACGGGGAGCCCGGCACCAACGGCGGCCCGCCGGGTGACCTTTACATCGAGATCCGCGTCAAGAAACACGAGATTTTTGAACGCGACGGCGACGACCTGCACTGCGCGGTGCCCATCAGCTTCACCACCGCCGCGCTCGGCGGCGAGATCGAAGTCCCGACACTCGCCGGCAAGGCCGCCATCGACATCCCCGAAGGCACCCAGGCCAGCAAGCAGTTCCGCCTGCGCGGCAAGGGCATCAAGGGCGTGCGCTCCAGCTACCCCGGCGACCTGTACTGCCACATCACGGTGGAAACGCCGGTCAAACTCACCGAGCACCAGAAAAAGCTGCTGAAAGAGTTCGACGAGTCGATCAAAAAAGGCGGCGCCAAGCACTCGCCCAGCGAAGAAGGCTGGACGGACAAGCTGAAGAACTTTTTCAGCGCGTGATCCTGATTGACGGGGCCGCCCGGCCGCTCGCGCAGTGGCCGGTGCGACGAATATGCAAAGGTTCGATGCTGGTTTCGCAGCGATTTTGCTGTTAATTCAGTAGCTGCTCACGCTCTTCTTTATTGGCCTGCAGCCCGATTTGATGCCTGAAAATGGCTTGTTTTTGCCTTTTCCGGGCTTTTCCGGCGTTCCAAACGCCCTGAAAGCCTTAAAAGTTAATATGGAAGTTAACATTGTTAAGTTCCATATTAACTTTTGGGCTCTTTAACCTGAATTTCACCCCAGCGTCTGCGGAACCGCCACGCCCGGGTAGCTGAGCCAGAGGTCGAAGGGGTATTCGCTTTCCAGCACAAAGCGGTCGCCCCGGTACCAGAAGAGGCCCGCGTAGGCGACGCGGCCGGACTCGTCTGAAATGCGCCTGGCCATGTGCGCCATGGGTGTCGCAAACGAGCAGCCCAGGGTCTGTGCCAGCACCATGTCGGCCGGCGCCACCGTCAGCGTCTGCTGCATGGCCTGCATGCGGCTTTTTGAATGGTCGTTGAGCAGGTAGGCAATCTTGTGCTGTTGCTCGCTGCCCTTGGGAAAGCGTTTGTAGATCTCGCTGGCCACATAAATCTCGGCCAGGCAAAAAGGCTCGCCGTCCTGCACGTGGATCTTGCGGATGCAGGTGTAGGTCGCGTAGCTGGATGTCGCCGCAGCGCCTGTCGCCAGTGAGGGCGGCAGTGCCACGCCGTGGCGTTGCTCCAGCACCTCGAAGCGCACATCGGTGGCGCGCGGGTCGTTGATGGCGGCGTGCATGTTCGCGGCCGTGGCAGCCGCCGGCGCACAGACATAGGTGCCGCGACCACGGTCACTGGTGATCAGCCCCTCGGCCTTCAGCAAGCCGTACGCCTGGCGCACCGTGATGCCCGCGACCTTGTACTGCTCGGCCAGTTGCACCACGGTCGGCAGGCGCTGGCCGCTGACCAGTTCGCCATGCGCAATCTGGTGGCGCAGCACGCTGGCCAGTTGCAGGTACTGCGTGACACCCGCACCCGAGTGCGTCGCGGCACGCGGCGTGGCTGGCGGGGGTTTCACTGAAAAGACCATGGTTGAAGAAAAACTAGTTGGGGTCGATACGCAGGGCGCGTATGAACGGCACCCATTTTGCCCGCTCGGCCACGCCGTACGCATCGGCCTTGGCCGGTGTTGTCGGGCCCAGGCTTTCAGAAGCGCCCTGAGCCAGCCGCTCTTTGACCGGCGGCAGTGCGAGGGCCTTGTTCAATGCTTCATTGAGTTTGTCGATGACGGGCTGCGGCGTGCCTGCAGGCGCAATCAGGTTGTTCCAGGTGTAGGCCTCGTAATTGGGCAGGCCCTGTTCGGCAAAGGTCGGCACATTCGGGGCGATGCTGCTGCGCTGGTTGCCGGAGATCGCCAGCACCTGGGCGCGGCCCTGCTGCTGCAAGGGCTGCGCGGAGATCAGGCCGTCAAACAGCAGGTTCACGTGGCCGCCCGACAAATCGATCAAGGCTGCGCCATTGCCCTTGTAGGGCACGTGCAGCAGGCTCATCTCTGCAGCGCGCGCAAAGTTTTCGCCCACCACATGGCTGATGGAGCCCGCGCCGCCGGAGCCATACGTCACCTTGCCGGGGTTCGCCTTCGCATAGCTGATGAGGTCTTTCAGCGTTTTGGGCGTACCCGTGCTCGCTACAAGTACCAGCGGCGTGCGCGACACCAGGCCGATCGAGCGAATGTCTTTTTCAACATCGAAAGGCAGTTTGGGATACAGCCCGATATTCATCACCAGCTGCGAGCTGGTGCCCAGGCCAATGGTGTAGCCGTCGGGCGCGGCCTTGGCGACAAAGTCGGTGGCGATGGAGCCGCCACCGCCGGTGCGGTTTTCAACCACCATGGGCTGGCCGAGAATCTCCCCCATGTAGCGGCCCAGCTCACGGGCGATGACGTCATTGCCGCTGCCGGTGCTGAAGGCCACCACCAGTCGTATCGGTTTGGACGGATAGGCCTGCGCCAAAGCCTGCGTCGGGAAGGCTGTGACTGACACCAGCCCGGTGAGCGCGAGGGCGGTGCCGATGCATCTGCGGGTCATCTTCATGGTTTTCTCCTTGCTTTTAAATCTGCAACGACGTTGCCTGGTCAGTTCACATCAATCTTCAGCGCACGAATGAAGGGCACCCACTTGGCACGCTGCGCCGCGCCAAACGCATCGGCCTGCGCCGGTGTGCTGGGGCCGAGATTTTCAGAAGCGCCCTGCGCGAGGCGGTCTTTCACGCCCTGCCCGGTCAGGGCCTTGTTGAGCGCGGCATTGAGTTTGTTGATGATGTCGTCCGGTGTTTTGGCCGGTGCAAACAGGTTGTTCCAGGTGAAGGCTTCCAGCGTCGGGAAGCCCAGCTCTGCAAAGGTCGGCAGGTCAGGCGCCGCCGGGCTGCGTTTGCCCGTGGAGATGGCCAGCAGGTGCGCCCTGCCCTGCTGGGCAATGGGTGCGGTGGAGATCAGGCTGTCGAGCAGCAGGTTGACGTGGCCGCCCGAGAGGTCGATCAGCGCGGCCCCGCTGCCCTTGTAGGGCACATGGAGCAGCGAGACCTCGGCTTCGCGCGCGAAGGCCGCGCCGAAGATGTGGTTGACCGCGCCCGTGCCCGCAGAGCCGTAGGTCACCTTGCCGGGGTTGGCTTTGGCGTAGGCAATCACCTCCTTGAGCGTTTTGGGCATGGATGTGCTCGCCACAATCACGGTCGGCGTGCGGGCGATGAGGCCGATGGAGCGCAGATCCTTGTCGGCGTCGAAAGGCAGCGTTTTCAGGAGGCCGACATTCATCACCAGCTGCGAGCTTGTGCCCAGGCCAATGGTGTAGCCATCGGGTGCGGCCTTGGCCACGATGTCGGTCGCGATCGAGCCGCCACCGCCCACACGCGTGTCGACCACCACGGGTTGACCCAGGCTTTCCGTCATGTAGTGGGCCACGTCGCGTGCAATCAAATCGTTCACGCTGCCGTTGCCGAAAGCCACCACCAGCCGAATCGGCTTGTTGGGGAAAGCCTGCGCCGTTGCGCCTGTTGAAAAGCCGGCACCGGCGAGCAGTGTCGTCAATGCGGCGGCCAAGGCAATGGTTCTGCGGGTCTGCTTCATTTTTTTGTCTCCTGTCGTGTCAGTTTTTTAATTCGCCAGCAAGGCAACGGGGACCTGCACCGGCATGGATAAAAGAATCTGCGCCATGCCCTTGCCCAGCGGGTCGTTGCGCAGCGAGGCCATGCCACCACCGCCCAGCGCCTGCTCACACACAAAATTGAAAGCCTGGATGCCCGGCACCTCGAAGCGCGTCACCTTGCCCTTGACCAGATGCGCCAGCCAGGCCGCGACAGAGGCTTCGGTCACCTGCGCACGCAGCAGCGGCAACAGTTCGGGCCGCCGCGCGATCACGCCGATGTTGGAAATGTCGCCCTTGTCACCGCTGCGTGCATAAGCCAGACGTATGAGCGGTACTTCGAGCATGGTGCTGGGCCCACCTGACACCATGTGGCCTTCAGCGTCGCCGTCACCTGCACGCAAAGCTGGCGACGGGTTGGCTTCGCCAGCGGGCTGCGACACCGTCGTCGCATGACCATCAAGGCTGAACGTCGGCGTGAGCCGTGACTTGTCGAACAGAAACGCGAACTGCCGTATGGACGGGGATGCGGAGGGCCGACCACCTGCACCCGTGGTACCCGGTGCCCAAGAGGTGCCTGCCGGTGCGATCTCGCGCGCAAAGAGGTCAAGTGCTTCTTTTTTGGCATGCGTGACCGTGACGCGCAGCACCGCTTCGCGCGTGGCCTCGGCGCGTGCATGCGGGCCGTAGCAGGACTCGGCCCCCAGCACCTCGATAAGGGTGGCGCTGTAGGGGCCGAGTTTGGCCTTGTCCAGCATGGCACCGGTGCGGTCCAGAATCGCTGCGCCGGTGCGGCGGGCCTTGGCGACAGCATCGAAACCAACGATGGTGAGCTGCGCCGATGACTTGAAGCCCTGCACGTAGGTTGCGCACACCTTGTAGCTCGCCGTGGGCGCACGGCCGCGTGCACCGCGCACCTCAACGCGTTGCGGGCCTACCTGCGCCATCGTCACCTGCGTGAAGTCGCAAATCACATCGGGCAGGATGTAGGTGGCCGGGTCTGCAATTTCATAGAGCATCTGCTCGGCAATCACCGCAGGTGTGATCTTGCCGCCCGTTCCGTCGGGCTTGCCCAGCACAAAACTGCCGTCGGCACGGCACTCGGCAATCGGGTACCCCATGGTGTCCCAGCCGGGCACGGTGTCCCAGTCGGTGTGCAGGCCGCCTGTCGCCTGGCAGCCGCATTCAAGGATGTGGCCGGCCAGGCTGCCCGCTGCCAGCAGGTCGTAGTCGGTGCTGGTCCAGCCGAACTCATGCATGAGCACGCCCAGCGTGACGGCAGAATCCACACAGCGGCCGGTGATGACCACCTGCGCGCCGGCATCGAGCGCGGCCTTGACCGGCAGCGCGCCGAGATAGGCATTGGCGGTCAATACTTTTTCGGGCAAGGCCGCACCGCTTTGCATCTCTTTGACCTCGCCGGATTCGCGCAGCGCGGGCAACAGCGGCATCACGTCATCGCCGGTGACAACTGCGATTTTCAGATCGATGCCCTGCTCCTTTGCCAGAGCGGCCAGTGCGGCTGCACAACCCTCTGGGTTCACACCGCCTGCATTGCTGACCACACGAATGCCCTTGTCGACCACATCGCGCAGCACGGCCTTCATGGCCACGCCGACAAAGTCAGTCGCATAACCCAGCTCGGGCTTCTTCAGCCGCGCACCGGCCAGGATGGACATCGTCAACTCGGCCAGGTAGTCGAACACCAAATAGTCGATCTGCCCGCTCTCAACGAGTTGTGGTGCGCCCACACTGCTGTCACCCCAGAAACCGGAGGCGCCGCCTATGCGGACAACCTTGTCATTCTTCGCGTTCATGAATCTTCGCTCTTTCAAAAAATGTCAGTGGCCGGTCCAGACCGGTTTGCGTTTCTCGCGGAAAGCCAGCTGGCCCTCTGCCGCGTCGTCGGTCAGCGCGAACAGGCCGATCTGGCTTTCAGTGAATGCGATGGACTCCTCGAAGGACATGGCTTCGATCTTTTTCATGGTGTAGAGGCCGCGGCGTATGGCGGCCGGTGATTTGTCGAGCATGCGGTCCAGCAGCCATTGCAGCTTCGCGTCCACGTCATCGCTCACGTAATTGACGAGTCCATGACCCAGCGCCTCTGCGGCGCTGATGGGTTCGCCCGTCAGGCACATCTCGGCCAGCAGTCGGCGCGGAATCAGGTTGGCCAGCACGCTGAGGATTTGCGCGGGGAAGACACCGACCTTGACCTCTGGCATGCCAAAGATGGCCTTGTCGCTGGCGACCACCATGTCGCACATGCCCATCACGCCCATGCCACCGGCCATGCAGGCACCGTTGATACGCGCAATCAGTGGCACGGTCGAGTTTTTGGCCTGGCGCAGCAGGCCCGCGAACGCGACATAGGGCTCGGAGTAGTCGAACTTGAAGGACTTGCCGCTCTGCAGATCCGCACCCGCACAAAACGCCCGCGTGCCGGCACCGGTGATGACGATGGCGCGCACATCGCGGCTCTTGTTGGCGCGGGTCAGCGCATCGCTGAGGCCGGCCAGCACGGCCGGGCTGATGGAGTTGCGTTTTTCTTCGCGGTTGATGGTCAGCCACATCACGGGGCCGCGCATCTCTTCAATCATCTCGTTTGGGGTTTCTGTCGTCATGTTCATCTTTTCCTGTTGCTCAAAAAATAGGGTCAGCGGCGGGATGCGTTTACACCCATGCAAACCGGCTGGGGCGTTTGGCCGCGAAGTCCGAGGCCGCGGCCCGGTGGTCATCGCTGGCGAAGGCAATGCCCTGCGCATTGGCTTCGACCTCCAGCATGGTTGAAAACGAGCTGTGCTGCGACTGGTTCAGCGCATGTTTGGTCAGTGCAATCGCCTGTGCCGGACCGCGCGCCAGGTTCTGCGCGATGGCGTGTGCATGCGCCTGCAGGCTGGCTGCGGGCACGACCTCGTTGACGAAACCCCAGTCCAGCCCGGTTTGCGCGTCGACCTCCCGGCACGACAGCATCATGGCTTTGGCGCGGTGCAGGCCGATGCTGCGCGCCAGCGTGTAAAGAGCGCCGCAATCAGGCACCAGCCCGACCTTCAAAAACGACATGCAAAAGCGCGCTGACGGCGTGGCAATCACCATGTCGGCCAGCAGCGCCAGGCCGAAGCCGCCGCCATAGGCGCAGCCGTCCACTGCCGCAATCACCGGCTTGTCGCTTTCAAACAGACGCCGCATGCCGGTGTGTACGGTGCGCATGCGACGGCGCCCGGCCTCGGCCGTCATGCGCTCGACCGCATCCAGCGCCTTGACGTCACCGCCCGCGCAGAAGTGGCCGCCTGCACCCGTCATCACGATGGCGCGAACGGTGTCGTCGTCAATCGCTTTGTTGGAGGCTTCATTGAGCTGGTCGCGCGTGGCGACGTCGATCGCATTGCGGCGCTCCGGCCGGTTGAGCGTGATGGTGGCGACGCCGGCTTCAACGACGTACTCAACGACGCGGGGCGTGGTGCGGTTCTCAGGCATGTCTAATCCTTTTTTGGTAGAGCCGGTCAACTATTCGAGAACGGCGCGCGAGGCGAACAGCGCATCAATGCGAGCCTCGTCATAACCAGCCTCGCGCAACACCTCGCGGCTGTGCTCACCGACGCGCGGTGGTGGCGTGGCCTCGCCGGGGGGTGTTCCAGACCACTCGCTGGGCACGGCCATCTGGCGGATCGTGCCGACGTGCGGGTGTTCCATCTCGCTGAAAAAACCGATGTCGTCGAGGTGCGGGTCCTTGAGCAGCGAGTCGAAGGTGTGCATGGGGAACACGGGAATGTCGCTGCCGTCGAGCAGCGCCTGCATCTGCGCGGTGGTGCGGGTGGCGATTTCGTCGGACACCATGCCGTAGAGCGCCGTGATGTGTTTGGTGCGTTCAGCCAGCGTGGCAAAGCGCGGGTCCGTGTCGTAGAGCTGCGGCTGAGCTATGGCCTTGAGGAAGGCGCGCCACTGCACATCGGTGTAGATGAGGCAGCAGACATGACCGTCCAGTGTTTTGTAAGGCCGGCGCTCGGGCGACAGCAGGCGCGGGTAGCCGAAATCACCCTGCGCCGGGACAAAGGTCTGGCCATAGAGATGGTCACCCAGCACGTAGGGCACCATGGTCTCGAACATCGGCACATCGATGCGCTGGCCCTGGCCGGTTTTCTCGCGGCCATACAGGGCGGCGCTGATCACACCGAAGGCATACAGGCCCACGGAGCGGTCGGCAATGGTGATGGGCATGTAGCGCGGAATATCGCCGCTGCCCATAGACACCGCCTGCGGCAACGCGCACGCGGCCTGTATGAGGTCGTCGAACGCGGCACTGGCCGCATAACGGCCGCGCTGCGAAAAGCCGAACATGCCGACATACAGAAGTTTCGGATTGATCGCAGCCAGTGCTTCGTAACCCAGACCCAGCCGCGCCATGGCCTGCGGCCTGACGTTGTAGGTCAGCACGTCGGCGTCTTTCACAAGGTCGAGCAGCACCGCCAGACCTTCCGGAGATTTGAGGTCCAGCGCAATGCTGCGTTTATTGCGGTTCATACCCAGGAACAGCGGCCCCATGCGCTCATGGCCCTGCGGGCCTATGCCGCGCACCACGTCGCCACCCGGTGCCTCGACCTTGATGACGTCGGCACCCAGGTCGCCCAGCATCTGCGTGGCCGACGGCCCCATGAAGATGGTGGTGATGTCGACCACGCGCACGCCCGTCAGCGGGCCGCGCGAGCCTGCGGCTGGCGTCGTTTTTCCTTGCGTGCCCACATCCGCCCTGCTTGCCGTTTTAACGTCTTGAATCATATTGTGTCTATAAATAGCTTTATAAAGATAATATGACGACGCCTACGCGCTGCTGCTCAGGAATAACCCTTGTGTCAAGCACAGGCAGCCGTCCTTGTGCGGCTATCGCCTGCCAGCCAACGCATCCCCGAGGCTCTGGCTTATAGTGCTTCGTCGCCGCCTCAAAGCGGCATTGCACCCATCACCTCAACTTCACCCAAAACACATGAAAACCAAAGCCGCTGTCGCCTGGAAATCGGGCGCTCCCCTGACCATCGAAACCGTTGACCTCCAGGGCCCAAAGTTCGGCGAAGTGCTGATAGAGATCAAGGCCACCGGCATCTGTCACACCGACTACTACACGCTGTCGGGCGCGGACCCTGAAGGCATCTTCCCGGCCATCCTCGGCCATGAAGGCGCGGGCATCGTGGTCGATGTCGGCCCGGGCGTGACCACGCTGAAAAAAGGCGACCACGTCATCCCGCTGTACACACCGGAATGCCGCCAGTGCAAGTTCTGCCTGTCACGCAAGACCAACCTCTGCCAGCTGATTCGGGGCACGCAGGGCAAGGGCCTGATGCCCGACGCCACCAGCCGCTTCAGCCTGGACGGCAAGCCGATCTTCCATTACATGGGCACCTCGACCTTCAGCAACTACACCGTCGCGCCGGAGATCTCGCTGGCCAAGATTCGTGAAGACGCACCTTTCGACAAGGTCTGCTACATCGGCTGCGGCGTCACCACCGGCATTGGCGCCGTGCTGTTCACCGCCAAGGTCGAGGCCGGCGCCAACGTGGTCGTGTTCGGCCTGGGCGGCATCGGCCTGAACGTCATCCAGGGCGCGAAGATGGTGGGCGCCGACAAGATCATCGGCGTCGACATCAACCCGGCCCGCCAGGAAATGGCGCGCAAGTTCGGCATGACGCACTTCATCAACCCCAAGGAAGTTGAGAACGTGGTCGATGCCATCGTGCAGCTGACCGATGGCGGTGCCGACTACAGCTTTGAATGCATCGGCAACACCCAGGTCATGCGCCAGGCGCTGGAATGCACACACAAGGGCTGGGGCCGCAGCATCATCATCGGCGTGGCAGAAGCCGGCGCTGAAATCAGCACCCGCCCTTTCCAGCTCGTCACCGGTCGCAAGTGGGAAGGCTCGGCCTTCGGCGGTGCACGCGGCCGCACCGACGTGCCGAAAATTGTCGACTGGTACATGGAAGGCAAGATCAATATCGACGACCTGATCACGCACACCATGCCGCTGGAAGACATCAACAAAGGCTTTGACCTGATGAAATCCGGCGAGTCGATTCGCGGCGTGGTCCTGTATTGATGTCAAAGCCCGAGCTGCTCAGTGAGCACGGCTGTTTCGGCGGCCTGCAACGCTTTTACAAACACGAGTCGCAGGTCATCGGCCTGCCCATGAAGTTCTCGGTCTTCCTGCCGTCCAGGGCGGCGATTGAAAAGGCCGGCGGCAAGGTGGCAGCGCTGGTCTACCTGGCTGGCCTGACCTGCAATGAAGAGACCTTCATGACCAAGGGCGGCGCACAACAGCTCGCAGCCGAGCTGGGCCTGGCGCTGATCGCACCTGACACCAGCCCGCGCGGCGCGAATGTGCCGGGTGAAACCGACAGCTGGGACTTCGGCGCGGGTGCCGGGTTTTACCTGGACGCCACGCAGGCACCGTGGTCAAAGCACTACCGGATGGAAAGCTTGATCACCACAGAATTGCTGCCGCTGGTGACGGCCGAATTGCCAGTAGATCAAACCCGCATCGGCATCTTCGGCCATTCGATGGGCGGGCATGGCGCGCTGACGCTGGCGCTGCGGCACCCTGACCTCTTCAAATCGGTGTCGGCGTTTGCGCCCATTGCAGCCCCAAGCCAGTGCCCCTGGGGCCACAAGGCCTTCACCGGGTATCTTGGCGATGACAAGGCGGCCTGGGGGGAACACGACGCAACGGCCTTGATGGGCAGCGCAGGCGACACGCCCTTCCCCGCCGGCATCCTGATCGATCAGGGGCTGGCAGACAAGTTTTTGGCGGAGCAGTTGCACCCGCACCTGTTCGAAGCCGCATGCAAGGCCAGAGGCCAGCCGCTGACCTTGCGCAAGCATGAAGGCTACGACCACGGCTACTATTTCATCAGCACCTTCATGAACGACCACCTGCGTTTTCACGCAACGCAGCTTTAGCCACCATCCATCAAGGAGACAAGCCATGATCGATCTGTACTACTGGCCCACGCCCAACGGCTGGAAGATTTCCATCATGCTGGAAGAGTGCGACCTGCCGTACAACATGATCCCCGTGAACATCGGCAAGGGTGAACAGTTCGCGCCGGACTTCCTGCGCATCAGCCCCAACAACCGCATGCCCGCCATCGTCGACCACGCGCCTGCGGGTGGCGGTGAGCCGATCGCGATTTTCGAGAGCGGTGCCATCCTGCAATACCTGGCCGACAAGACCGGCCGCTTTCTCTCGCCAGTGTTGCGCGATCGCTACCAGACCCTGCAGTGGCTGAACTGGCAGATGGGCGGCTTGGGCCCCATGGCCGGTCAAAACGGGCACTTCCTGCTCTACGCGCCGGACAAAATTCCCTACGCCATGGACCGCTACGGCAAGGAAGTTGACAGGCTGTATGGCGTGCTCGACAAACAGCTCGCCGCCACAGGCGCGTTTGTGGCCGGCAACGCGTACTCCATCGCAGACATCGCCATCTTCCCCTGGACGCGCACCCACAAGGCGCAGAACATCGACCTCGAAAAATTCCCGCACATCAAACGCTGGTACGACGCCATGTTTGAACGCGATGCCGTAAAGCGCGGGCTGGACGTCGGCAAGGAACTGCGCGCACCGGCCTTGACAGACGAAGCGCGCAAAGCCCTGTTTGGCCAGACCGCAGACAGCATCAAGACCGGACAACACAAACCAGCGTGAGCTGGTTGCCGCACAACAAAAAGAGACACAGGCATGATTGAATTCTTTTTCGACTGCTCCAGCCCCTGGACCTACATTGCGTTTCGCAACATTCAGCCCATCGCCGCGGAGCTCAAGGCACCCATCGTCTGGCGTCCGGTGCTGGTCGGTGGCATCTTCAATGTGGCAAACAAGAACGTGTACGCAGCCCGCGAAGACATGAATTCAGCGCGCAACCGCTACATGCTCAAGGACGTTCAGGACAACGCCCGCGCCGCAGGCATGAAGATCGTCTTTCCACCCGCCGTGTTTCCGGTGAGCAGCGTGAAAGCCATGCGTGGCTGTATCTGGGTCGCCCAGGATGCCGAGGCGCAGGCCAAACAGCTCGAGTTCATCGAGGCGGTGTTTGCCGCCTACTTCACGCACGACAGGGACATCTCCCAGGACGACGTGCTGGCAGACATCTGCAAACAGGTCGGCATCAATGCCGATGCTTTCATGGCCGGGATTGGCCAACAGGCCGTGAAAGACCAGCTCAAGGCCAACGTGGATGAAGCGGTCGCCCGTGGAGCGTTTGGGGCACCCACATTTTTTGTCGGTGACGACATGTACTTCGGCAATGACCGGCTGCAGCTGGTGAAGGCCGCCGTGCTGCGGGCCAGAGGCTAGTCAATCAGGCAATGATTGCCTGCCCTCAGGCCAGCACCATCAGGCAGATCTGCAGGATGAGGATGAGCACCAGCGCCGACAGGTCGACACCGCCAATCGACGGCACGATGCGCCGCAGCGGTGCAAGCAACGGTTCGGTCAACCGGCCCAGCAATACATAAGCAGGCGAGCCGGGTTGCACCCATGACAGGATGGCGAAGCCGATGACCAGAATCATCATGGTTTGCAGGGCCACGCGGACCAGCATCTTCACGGCAAAGACCAGAACGCCCAGCAGCACGGACACACCGAAGTCCATGGACACGCCAAGCAGCGCGCCGAACAGCAGGCTCCACAACAGGCCGTAAGCCAGTGCCAGCACCAGCGCGGCGATCACGCTGGCCCAATCGATCTGTGATTTTCCGAGGCTGGCCGGCAAGGTGCGCCGGAGCGGCTTGACGATCCAGTCGGTGATCGCCATCACAAAAATGCCGGGCTGGCCGCGCATGTTGACGCGCGTCCAGTTCATCCAGGCACGCAGCAGCGAAGCGCCTATGAGCAGGAAAAATATCGTCTCAAGCAGAAAGGAAAGAATGCGAATCAGCATGAATTCTCAACGTGATAACAGGACGAACATCAGCGGCGTGGCTTTTTACCCTGCTTGCGGCTGGCCTTGCCTGATGCTTTTTTGACCGCTGCCTTCAGTGCCTGGATGGGCGACGGCAACGAGCGGCTTGCGCCCTTTTCGCTGCGGCCCGATGAACCTGCACCGCCGCTGCCGCCCCGTCCGCTTCCGCGTGTATCGGACCGGCCATCGGCGCGCTTGGGCGCACCTTTGGATTTGCCTTCATTGCGGGATGCACCGCGCTCCCTGGACGGCAACTCCGTCGCATGGCCGCCGGCCTTGTCCTTCATCGCGCGGCCCAGCAACTCTTCGCCTTCATTGATCAGGCGGAAGTCGATCTTGCGGCCGTCCAGATCCACCCGGCTGACCTGCACCCTCACCCGCGTCCCGATGGCATAGCGGATACCGGTGCGCTCGCCGCGCAACTCCTGGCGTGCCTCGTCAAAACGGAAGTATTCGCCGCCGAGTTCGGTGATATGCACGAGGCCTTCAACGTACATGGCGTCGAGCGTGACAAAGATGCCGAAACCGGTGGCAGCCGTGACGACGCCACCAAATTCTTCACCCAGATGCTCGCGCATGTACTTGCATTTAAGCCAGGCCTCGACGTCGCGGCTGGCCTCATCGGCGCGGCGTTCGTTGGCGCTGCAATGCAGGCCGGCCGCCTGCCAGGCCAGCTCGTCAGCGCTGATCTTTTTCGGCTTCTGATCGGGCTCTTTCACGCGCGACGCCAGGCGCTTGGACAACTTGGCCTCGGCCTCGCCCGGCGTGGGCAATGCCGGCAACTGGTATTTGGTCTTGTTCAGTACCGCCTTGATGACGCGGTGCACCAGCAGGTCCGGGTAACGGCGGATAGGGCTGGTGAAGTGCGTGTAAGCCTCATACGCCAGACCGAAGTGACCGCTGTTGATGGGCGTGTAGATCGCCTGCTGCATCGAACGCAGGAGCATGGAATGGATCTGCATCGCGTCCGGCCTGTCCTTGGTGGCCATGGCGATGTTCTGGAACTCGCCCGGCTTGGGGTCGTCCGTGATCGTCATGCCCAGGCCCAGCGCCTTCAGGTAATTGCGCAGCATGTCCTTCTTCTCGGGCGTCGGGCCTTCGTGCACGCGGAACAGGCCCACGTGCTTGCTGTCGGCAATAAAGTCGGCCGAACACACGTTGGCGGCAAGCATCGCCTCTTCAATCAGGCGGTGCGCGACGTTGCGGGTGCGCGGCACGATTTTCTCGATGCGCCCGGCTTCGTCACACACGATTTGTGTCTCGGTGGTTTCAAAATCCACCGCACCCCGTACGCCGCGCTGTTTGAGCAGCGCCTGGTACACGTCGTGCAGATCGAGCAGGTTCGGCACCAGCGCCTTGCGCTGTGCGGCTTCCGGGCCACGGGTGTTGGCCAGAATGGCCGCGACCTCGGTGTAGGTGAAGCGTGCATGGCTGAACATCACTGCCGGGTAGAACTGGTAGGCGTGGACTTCGCCCTTGGCATTGACCAGCATGTCGCACACCATGCACAGGCGCTCGACATTCGGGTTCAGCGAGCACAGGCCGTTGGAGAGTTTCTCCGGCAACATCGGAATGACGCGCCGTGGAAAGTACACGCTGGTCGCGCGGTCATAGGCGTCGATGTCGATGGCGCTGCCGGTTTCCACATAGTGGCTGACGTCGGCAATCGCGACCAGCAGGCGCCAGCCCTTGCCACGGCCGACCTTGGCGGGCTCGCAGTATACGGCGTCGTCAAAGTCGCGGGCGTCTTCACCGTCAATGGTGACCAATGCCACATCGGTCAGGTCGATACGGCCTTTTTTGTCGGCGGCACGCACGGCATCCGGCAGCGTACGAGCCAACGCGAGTCCCGCATCGCTGAACTCATGCGGCACGCCGTATTTGCGGACGGCAATTTCAATTTCCATGCCGGGGTCGTCGATCTCGCCCAGCACTTCCTTGACGCGCCCAACCGGCTGGCCGAACAGCGCGGGCGGCTCGGTCAGCTGGACGACCACGACCTGGCCCGCCTTGGCAGTGCCCGTGGCGCCCTTGGGGATCAGCACGTCCTGGCCGTAGCGCTTGTCTTCTGGAGCTACCAGCCAGACGCCGCTCTCATGCAGCAGGCGGCCGATGATGGGGTTGGGCGAGCGTTCGATGATTTCCGTGACGCGGCCTTCGGGCCGGTTTTTACGGTCATGGCGCACGATGCGGGCCTTGACGCGGTCCTTGTGGAGGACGGCGCGCATTTCGTTGGGCGGCAGGTAAATGTCTGCCTCGCCATCGTCGCGCTGTACAAAACCATGGCCATCACGGTGGCCGGAAACGGTGCCCTCGAATTCAGCGAGGAGTCCGGCAGAATTGCCACTGTGGGCGCCGGCATTTTGGTGAACTGTTTTGATAAAAAACTCTTTTTTCTTTAATGAAAACTGCATCAGTATGCAGTTGAAATATTTCGGGCTTATGGCTCTGAAAAAGCTTCAGATAATGGTACACTGCTAGCTGTGCCCGGGTGGCGGAATTGGTAGACGCGCACGGTTCAGGTCCGTGTATCGCAAGATGTGGAGATTCGAGTTCTCTCCCGGGCACCAAAATTACCCAGAACTTCAGTAACCTGGCTGAAGTTCAACATCGAAATCGACATTAAAAGCCACTGCAAAGTGGCTTTTTTGTTGCCCGTCGTTTTTGCAATCAGGTTTTTGCAATCAGAACGGCTGCGCAACCAGATCGTGGCCCTGGACGCCCACAATCCGTGCCTTGGTGAACTCACCGACCTTCAGCGTCTTGCTGATTTTCTCGGGTGGCAACAACCTGACCACGCCATCAATCTCGGGCGCATCGGCATAAGAACGCCCCACCCCGCCCTTGCGGCCCAACGCCGGTGCGGAATCAACCAGCACCTGCATCGTCGCGCCCAGGCGCTGCTGCAGCTTCTGGCTTGAGACGGCCTCGGCCACCGCCATGAAACGGGCGCGGCGCTCTTCACGCAATGCCATCGGCAGCATGCCCGGAATGTCGTTGGCGGTTGCGCCTTCAACCGCACTGTAGGCAAAGCAGCCCGCACGGTCGATTTTGGCTTCCTGCATGAAGTCGAGCAGGTGTTGAAACTCGTCCTCGGTTTCGCCAGGAAAGCCCGCAATAAACGTGCTGCGAATCACCAGTTCCGGGCAGATCTCGCGCCAGCGTGCAATCCGCTCCAGGTTTTTCTCACCGCTGGCCGGACGCTTCATGCGCTTCAGGACATCGGGGTGGCTGTGCTGCAGTGGCACATCCAGGTAAGGCAGGACCTTGCCGGTAGCCATCAGCGGCAAGATCTCATCGACACTCGGATAGGGATAGACATAGTGCAAACGCACCCAGGCGCCATAAGGCTCGGCAATCTCACCCAGCGTTTGCACCAGTTCGAGCATGCGCGTCTTGACGGGTTTGCCGTCCCAGAACCCTGTGCGGTATTTGACATCCACGCCGTAAGCAGAAGTGTCCTGGCTGATGACCAGCAATTCTTTCACGCCGCCCTCGAACAGCGCACGGGCTTCGTTCAACACATCACCAATTGGCCGCGACACCAGGTCGCCGCGCATGGAAGGAATGATGCAGAACGTGCAGCGGTGATTGCAGCCTTCGCTGATCTTCAGGTAGGCATAGTGCTTGGGCGTCAGCTTGATGCCGGCAATACCAAAGGCATTCGGCAGAAGATCGATGAACGGGTCATGCGGCTTGGGCAGGTTCAGGTGCACCGCATCCATGACTTCCTGCGTGGCATGCGGTCCGGTGACGGCCAGCACGCTGGGGTGCATGTTCCTGACCATGTTGCTGCCGTCCTCACCCGCCTTGGCACCCAGGCAACCCGTGACAATCACGCGGCCGTTGGCAGCCAGCGCTTCGCCAATCGTGTCCAGGCTTTCCTTGACGGCATCGTCGATAAAACCACAGGTGTTGACGATCACCAGATCCGCACCTTCAAAGGTTTTGGAGGTCTGGTAACCCTCGGCGCTCAGTTGCGTCAGGATCAGCTCGGAATCGGTCAGGGCCTTGGGGCAGCCGAGGCTGACAAAACCCACGCGTGGTGCGGGTTTGCTGGTAGTGGTGATCGGTGGGGAAAGAACTTCGCTCATGGGCTCTATTGTCTCAGAGCCCTGACATCAGGGCTGTAGTTATCGCTTTAACCCCAGGGCAGCCAGCATCTGCTCGCTTTGTTTCTGCATCTGCTCCTGCATTTGCGTAAAAACAGACTTGGACTGCTCGACGTAGTTGCCCATCATGCCTTGCATCATGGGGGACTGGGCATTCATGAACTGGGCCCATTTTTCAGGGCTCAGCGTTTTGGACTGCTCGGCCATCTTGACCTGCAGATCCATGAAACTCTGGACGTTTTTCTCGAGATAGGCACCCATGAAACCCTGCATCGCATTGCCGTAAAAACGGATGATGTTGGCCAGCACGGCCTCGGTGAACATCGGTGCGCCGCCGGATTCCTCTTCAAGAATGATCTGCAGCAGGATGCTGCGCGTCAGGTCTTCGTTGGTCTTGGCGTCGCGCACCACAAAGTGGGTGCTGCCCATCACCAGCTGCCGCACTTCCGTCAGCGTGATGTAGGTCGAGGTTTCGGTGTCATACAGACGCCGGTTCGGGTATTTCTTGATGACGCGGTTTTTGACATCTGCCGGATCTTTGGCGCTCGAAGGCGTCTCAAGTGTTTCTTCTGCAGCAGAGGCCCTGGCGGCGGTAGCGCCTGCTTTGGCGCTGGTGGACTTGGCTTTTGGCACGGGAAGCTCCTCTGAATAACCGGCTGCAGGACACGAAATGCGTTAACTGTTTGCCCAGTGCATTCTAGGAAGTAAGGATAGCCGCAATCCCCTTGGTTTACCCTGTGAAAAAACCATGCTGCACATTTCGTGCAGCCTGATCAAGGGAAACGGTCTTCGGAAATTGGTAGGCGCGATTGGACTCGAACCAACGACCCCCACCATGTCAAGGTGGTGCTCTAACCAGCTGAGCTACGCGCCTGAAAGTCTGTTCGACAGCTAGCATTATAGCATTGGATTTCACCCTGACGAATGTCCTGCCAGGTTACGCGTCAAAACACCGCAGCAAGACACTTCTCCACCACGAACATATGCTCCGCGCGCTGCGGCACGACCAGGACGTCGCTGGCGGCGATCCGCACCAGCCTTCTGGCGACGCTGCCCAGAAGCAGTTCCCCTATCGCAGACTGCCGCTGTTTTCCGACGACGATCAGGTCGGCCGAGACCGCCTCCTGCTGCACCGAGGTCTGCAGGGCCACATCGCCATAACCGACAAAAAACATCACGCGATTCCTGCGTGCGTCCAGCGAATCGGCAAAACGGAAAAGTCTTGCTTCGGCGTTCTCATTGACCTGTCTTCTGTAGGCCTTGATGGCGTCTATCGAAGCGTCCGAAGACCTCAGCCTGGCCTCATCACTCCTGCCGATGACGTGAAACAGGTGCAGCTCGGCGTGCGGGACAGTCTCACACGCGCGGCTCACCAGTTCCCTGGACCGCTCGCTGAAATCCACGCCCACCAGCATGCGTTTGTAGGGGCCGTCACTCCCCTTGTTAACCACAAGAATCGGGCAGTGGCCATTGCGCATGAGCTGATCGGGCAGGCTGTCGCGCCAGAACCAGGCGCGCGGGGCCTCACGAACAGCGCCGGTGACGACAAGCTGCGCTGCACCCACCGCGTCGATGAGCTGCGCGCCCGAAAGCACCACCTGTGATGCAGCTTCAACCGCCAGGTTGTAGCGCCTCGAGAGCTGGCGCGAACGAAGGCCCAGCCTGGCGAGAGCCCCCGAATCGATGGCCCTGTTTTTTTCTGCCACGTAGATGATGCGGAGCTGTCCACCCCGGTGTGCCGCAAGGCTGGCGGCGCGCTCGAGACCGGCCTCTGCGGCCTCCGAGAAATCGGTCAGTGCAACGATGGTATTGGTCATCAAAAGTCCCTTTCGGACGTGCACGTCCCCTTGCCACGCCCGCAGGCCGGCAACGGTCGCCGTGCGTGGGGGTTCAGGTGGTGTAGTCGCCGCTGGCTTCGGGCTGGAAAAGGATGGCCGTGACTGTTGCACGGCACGCCTCCCCGTTCGGCGTCTTCCAGTTGGCGATGGCACCCAGTCGCAAACCCAGCAGGCTGGCACCGACCGGCGAAAGCACCGAAATGAAACCTGCAGCGGGCTCGGTGTCGGCCGGGTAACAAAGCACCAGTTTCTGGCGGCCGCCCGAACCCGCGTCCTCGATCTCCACCTGCGTGTACATCGACACCCGGTCGGGCTGGATGTCACGCGGTGCAACGAGCTCGGCAAGCTCCAGGCTGTCCGAAATTTCAGGGGGCAGTTCACCCCCGCCGAGTTTCTTCAGGCGGACGAAGTCCAGCTCTGTGACCGTCCGGTCACTGGCAAGCATTGAATGCATGGGGCTATCTCCAACAGGGCGTGCGTCTGCATGCGTGCGGCGCTCGCCATCGCGCGGGCTTGGGGCCCGGCGATAAATGGATTGCGCAAAAAGAAGGGGGTGGGTATCGCCGGGCTTAAGAATGTGCTGCCAGCAGGCGCAGCACATCGCCCGTGCGCCAGGCGTGGCACGGCAGGCCACGAGGCGTGAGACAGGAAGATGGTGAGTGAAGACCCATGCGAATGATTCTATGGATATATGTCATTCCGGCAAGCAAGCCCCTACAGGTCTTGCCAGAACTACCCACACCGACACCAGAAACGGCGGATGGCGCTAGCGTCGCCTTGCGGACCGCACCCCGGGCACGTCGGCCACAACGCCCAGGACCTGCTTGAGCCGGCCTGACTGCGCGACCTCGACGGTGAACGTCATCCACGCCGTGCCGCCACGGTTGTCTTTCACGGACTGCGTCTGCACGCCGATGACGTTCATCTTTTCTTTCGCAAACACTTCAGAGATGTCGCGCAGCAAGCCCTGGCGGTCGGAGGCTTCGATCGCCACGTCCACGGGGTAGACGGAACCGTCGGAAGTCTTGGGCGCGCTCCACTCCACCTCGATGACGCGGTCAGGGCTGCCGCCTGCCATGTTGCGGAAGTTGCTGCAGTCGCTGCGGTGGATGCTCACACCCTTGCCCTTGGTGACGAAACCCAGGATCTCGTCAGGTGGCGCGGGTTTGCAGCACTTGGCCAGTTGCGTGAGCAATGAGCCCATGCCGACCACCAGCACACCGCCATTGCCCTTGGCGTTCTGGGTGGGCGCACGTGCCTTCTTCGCCAGCACATAGTCGTCCTGCGTCAACACCGGCTCGGGCGGCCTGAGCATGTTTTCAATCGTGCGCAGCGAGAGCTCGTCCTTGCCCACGACTTCAAACAAATCGTCCGCGCCCTTGAAGCCAAGTTGCGCGGCCAGATCGTCCAGCTTCATCGCTGTCTTGCCTTCGCGCTGCAGCAGTTTTTCAACCGCTTCACGGCCGCGCGCAACAGTCTGTTCCATGTCCAGCGCATTGAACCAGGCACGCACTTTCGACTTGGCGCGGTGGCTGCTCAAAAAACCAAGCTCGGGGTTGAGCCAGTCGCGTGACGGGCCGCCTTCCTTGAGGGTGATGATCTCCACCGTCTGGCCGTTTTGCAGCGGCGTGTTGAGCGGCACCATCGCGCCGTCGATGCGCGCCCCACGGCAGCGGTGACCGACGTTGGTGTGCACGCTGTAGGCGAAGTCCACCGCCGTCGCACCCTGCGGCAATTCGACGATGGCGGCGTCCGGTGTCAGAACGTAAATACGATCTTCGAACAGGCCTTTGTTGGCCTCACGCGCACGCGTGGCGGCCGGGCCCGAAAGGTCGCGTTCCCACGCCAGCAGCTGGCGCAGCACGGCAATCTTGGCGTCGTACTCGCTGCTGGCCGACACGCCAGCGTAACCCTTGGTACCGGCCTCCTTGTAGGCCCAGTGCGCGGCCACGCCATGCTCGGCATGGTCGTGCATGGCCTGGGTGCGAATCTGGATTTCGATGGCCCTGCCCGCTTCGTCACGCACCACGGTGTGCAGCGACTGGTAGCCATTGGACTTGGGTTTGGCGATGTAGTCGTCAAACTCGCCTTCGATGGGCCTGAAATGCGAGTGCACAAAACCCAGCGCCGCGTAACAACCTTTCACGTCGGCGGCAATCACGCGCAGCGCGCGGATGTCGAACACCTGGTCGAAGTCCAGCGACTTGCCGCGCATCTTTTTGACGATGCTGTAGATGTGTTTGGGCCGCCCGCGCACCAGCGCGGCGATGCCGCCGGTGTTGAGGTCGCGCTCCAGCTGCACACGCAGCGCTTCCATGAACTGCTCGCGCTCCACGCGTTTTTCATCGAGCAGTTGCGCGGTTTTTTTGTAGGTCTCGGGTTCGAGGAAACGGAAGGCCAGGTCTTCCATCTCCCACTTGACCTGCCAGATGCCCAGGCGGTTGGCCAGCGGCGCAAACACATGCAGCGACTCATAGGCCAGCGACGGCGCGGCCGACTGTTTGGTGGCCGCCAGGTGGCGCAGGGTCTGCAGGCGCGAGGCCAGGCGCAGCATCACCACCCGCAGGTCGCGCGAGAAGGCCAGCAGCATCTTGCGCACGTTCTCGGTCTGCGCGGCCGGGTCGTCGATGAGCTGTGCCTTGGCGTTGGCCGTGCGCGCTTGCCGCTGCACATTGACCAGCTTGGTGGTCTCGATGGCCAGTTGCGCGTAATTGGCGCCAAAGGCCTTGGTGATGACTTCCAGCGGCTTGTTCAGGTGCTCGCAGGAATGCACGAGGTAGGTCGCGGCCTGCATGGCCTCGGAGCCGCCAATCGACTTGAGGATGGCCGCCACCGCATCGGCGTGGGCAAGGATGTTCTCGCCGGTGTCAAAGGCTTCGCTGCTAATCAGCGGTTCGGCAAAGGCGCGCGCGCGCGCCAGCGCATTCGGCTGGTCGGGCAGGCTTTCTGCCGTGGCAGCGACGATGGACGAAACGGCGACAGGGGCGCCGGAGGAAGCTGTCGAGCCGTCAGGCCCCAGCACATTGCTTTTCATGAAAACCCAAATCCGGAATTTTGATCAATCGATATCAGGCTGCATCAGCCGAACAGAAAGCCCTTGATGGCATCGACCTGGTCGGCCGCGATCAGCGTCGGTGCATGGCCGACACCGGCAAACTCGACCAGCCGGGCGTGGGGTCCGCGCTGTTGCATGGCCAGGGCAGTCTCCGGGCTCAGCAGGTCCGAATTCCCCCCGCGCAGCACCAGCGTTTGTGCCTGGATGTTGTCGTACAGCTGCCAGAGCATCGCCTCCCCCTGCTTCGTCGCCTCTTCGGTCGACTGACGGAAAGGCACGGCCATGGCCGGGTCGTAATGCAGCCGCCATTTGCTGCCGGGCGCATCGGACACCGGCTTGACCATGTGCTGCGACAAGGCCAGCCACTGCGCAGGGGTGTGCGGGCCAAAGCCGGTGGACACCGCCCACATCGCGTCAGCAGCATCCTGCACCGAGTTGAACTCACCGGCCTTGCCAAGGTATTGGCCGATGCGCACCAGCGCCTGCCACTGGATAGCGGGGCCGACATCGTTGAGTACCAGCTTGCGTACCTTGGCAGGTAGAGGCAACCCGGGCTGGCCGCACAAAATAATGCCGATCAGCCCGCCCATGCTGGTACCTATCCAGTCCAGCGTGCTAATGGGTGCCTGCCCGTGCACCTGCCCCAGCATGGCCAGCATGTCGGCCGCATAAGCGGGGACCTGGTAGCCCATGGGGTCCTTGAGCCAGTCGCTGGCGCCGCGCCCGGCAACGTCGGGGCAAACGATGCGGATACCGCCTTCAACGCTTTTGCCCGCGTCGACAAGAGCCTGGGCCAGCACGTCAAAATCACGGCCCTGTCGCGACAGGCCGTGCACGCACACGATGACATGGCCGGCATCAGGCTGACCCCACTGCCAGTAAGCCATGCGGTGACCGCCGTTGGCGTCGGGGCAGTTGACGTAGTTAAGCGTAGGTTCGGTCATGGCAGGTCGGTTGGCGGCAAAGACTTGATAATCAGATGGAGAACTCAATCGGAGTGGCAGGTTTTATGCTTGCACTGCTCCCACGCCAACCATCGTAAATCATCCGGAGAAACATCCATGCTCAAAGGTAAAACAGCCCTCGTCACAGGTTCCACCAGCGGTATCGGCCTGGGCATCGCCAAGGCGCTGGCCGCGCAAGGCGCCAACATCGTCATGAACGGCTTCGGCGATGTGGAAGCACCGAAGGCAGAGATCCTCGCCGCCGGCGCAGCATCGGGCATCAAGGTCGGCTACCACGGCGCCGACATGAGCAAGCCCGCCCAGATCGAAGAAATGATGGCCTATGCCGCCAAAGACTTCGGCCGTGTCGACATCCTCGTCAACAACGCCGGCATCCAGCACGTCGCCAATGTCGAGGACTTCCCCGTCGAAAAGTGGGACGCCATCATCGCCATCAACCTGTCCAGCGCCTTCCACACCACGCGCCTGGCCATCCCGGCCATGAAAGCCGCCAACTGGGGCCGCATCATCAACGTGGCGTCGGCCCACGGCCTGGTAGCGTCGGCACAAAAGTCGGCCTATGTCACGTCCAAGCACGGCATCGTCGGTTTCACCAAGTCCATCGCGCTGGAAACGGCGACCACAGGCGTGACCTCCAACGCCATCTGCCCCGGCTGGGTGCTGACGCCGCTGGTGCAAAAACAGATCGACGACCGCGCCGCCCGTGAGGGCATCACCGTCGCGCAGGCCAACAAGGAGTTGCTGGGCGAGAAGGAGCCGTCACTGCAGTTCACCACGCCCGACGAACTGGGCGCGCTGGCCGTGTTTTTCTGCTCGCCCGCCGGCAACAACGTGCGCGGCGTGGCGTGGAACATGGATGGCGGCTGGGTGGCGCAGTAATCAGCCAGATGAAACGGGCGCGCTGGCGCTATTAATTCAGTAGCTGCTCACGCTCATGTTTAAAGGGCTGGAGGCCTAAAAGGCACCTGAAAATGGCCTTTTCAGGTCGTTTTTGATGTCAAAAACCTCGCCGCGGTGGTGTCGAAAACACCAATGATTCATATATCAGACCGTATGCCCGTAAGGAATGATAGGAGACACCTTAAAACCAGCGTTTGAGCAGCCCCATCACCTTGTCGAAGCGTTGGCCGTAAGGCGGGTAGAACAGGTCGCCCCGGCCCCACTTCGACGTCACCATCACCGGCTTTTGCTGGCTCAGCCGCAGGAAACCCGCTTCACCGTGGTAGCTGCCCCAGCCGCTTTCGCCGACGCCGCCGAACGGCAGGTTTTCGTGGGCGATGTGCATCAGGGTCTCGTTCACCGTCACGCCGCCGCTCACGGTTTGCGCCAGCACCGTGTCGCGCGCAGCGGTGTCCTCGCCAAACCAGTACAGGGCCAGGGGCCTGGGCCGGGCGTTGATGTAGCTGATGGCCTGGTCCAGCGAGTCATAGGGCAGAACCGGCAGGATGGGCCCGAAGATTTCTTCAGTCAGCAATTTTGAGTCGGCCTTCGCACCGAACACCAGCACCGGTGCCATCTGCCTGGCCGCGCCCGGCGCTGCATCGGCGCCCACACGCTGCAGGCGGGCGCCCTCGCCTTCGGCCTGTGCCAGCAGGGCCTGCAGGCGCTCCTGGTGGCGTGGGCTGATGATGGCGGCGTAGTCGGGGTTGCCCTCAATCGTCGGGAAGAGCCGCGCCGTGGCTTTGGCAAAAGCCTCGCCGAACGCGCCTTCCTGGCCTTTGGGCAAGAGCACGTAGTCGGGCGCGATGCAGGTCTGGCCGGCATTGAGCAGCTTGCCGTGGGCGATCTTTATGGCAGCCTTGTCGATGTCGCATGAGGCATCGATGATGCAGGGCGACTTGCCGCCCAGCTCCAGCGTGGTCGGGGTGAGGTTGGCCGCCGCCGCCTTGGCGACGATGCGGCCGACGGCGGTAGAACCTGTAAAAAACAGGTGGTCAAACGGCAGGCCTGAAAACGCGGCGGCCAGTTCGCCGTCACCCTGCACGACACAAAACTCGTCGGCAGCAAAAGCCTTTGCCACCAGTTCGGCCGTGAGCTCGGACGTGCGCGGCGTGAGCTCGCTGGGTTTGAGCATCACGCGGTTGCCTGCCGCCAGCGCCGTGATGGCTGGGCCGAGCGACAGCTGCACCGGGTAGTTCCAGGGCGAGACCACGCCCACCACGCCCAGCGGCTGGCGCTGCACGTAGGCGCGGGACGGTTGCAGGTAAATCGGCGTGCTGACCTTGACCGGCTTCATCCATTTGGGCAGCGCCTTCAGCGTGTGGTGCAGCATGATGCGCAGCACAAACATGTCGGCGATCTCGGTGAGCCGTGGGGAGCGCACGCCGAAGTCGGCGTGCACGGCGGCAGCGAAGGCGTCGCCGTTGGCGTTGATCAGCTCGCGCATGCGCAGCAGGCGGTCACGTCGCAGGGCCAGCGGCACATCGATCTGCGCGCGGCTGGCCCGGTGCTGGGCGTCAAAAAGGGACTGGAGCGAGGAAGGGCTGGAGGTCATCCGGCCATGATAGGGGCCAGATGCCTCCCGCAGTAGGGGCGCAACCCCAGTTTTGCAGCGGGCATCAGCCCCACTGCAGGCAGCGCATGCTGATGGTGCCGGCCTGAAAACCCTCAAAGGTGTTGACGGTTTTTTCTGCCTTGCCGGCCGCGCCGAGTGCATACAGCAGCGGCCAGTAGTGGTCTGGTGTCGGGACGGCCATGCGCACCGAGGCATCCAGCGCCAGCGGGTTGATGAGGGCGTTGTCGTCCCGCGTGGCCAGCGCATCGCGCGCGGCGTTGTCGAAGGACTGTGCCCAGGGTTTGCTGGCCATCACGCCCATGGGCGCGCCACGTTCGGTGGCGCGCAGGTTGTGGACGATGTTGCCGCTGCCCATGATGAGCACGCCCTTGTCACGCAGCGCCGCGAGTTCCTGGCCAATGGCGTAGTGATATTTGCCCTGCTGGGCGTAGTCAATCGACAACTGAAACACCGGAATGTCGGCCTTGGGGTACATGTGGTGCAGCACCGTCCACGTCCCGTGGTCCAGGCCCCATTCCTCGCTGGTGGATGCGGTGGCGGTCTTCATCGCAGCGGCCGCCTGTTTTGCAAACGACGGCGCGCCCTTCGCGGGGTATTGCATTTCCTGCAACTGGGCCGGGAAGCCGCCGAAGTCGTGGATGGTTTTGGGTTTCTCATCAACGCCCACCGCTGTCTGGCCCGGTGTCAGCCAGTGTGCGGATATGGAAAGAATCGCCGAAGGCCGGCCCAGCGACTGGCCCCATTTGCCAAGATGCCGGGTGAAAGCGTTGTCCTGGATAGCGTTCATCGGGCTGCCGTGGCCAACAAAGATGGACGGCATGCGCCTGACCGCCTTCGCGGGCCCGGCCTGCTGGGCGTTGGCCACATCGGCAAGGGTTGACAGCCCTGCCAGCAAGGCTGCGGTGCTGCCGCCCAGCAGCAGGCGCCGCCGTTCGACGCTGTGGGGGCTGGGATGGCTGTGATGGCTGCGAGTGCTGTGGTCGACGTCAGGAAAAGAATTCATGGCTGTTTTATTGGCGGCATTTTCTGACGCGGGTACGGCAGTCAGGCAGGTAAAAAGAAGTTGCAGGCGTGGCCAGCGTTGTAGCCGACTTGTGCAGGCCCACAGTTCTGAACATCCCGAATCAATTTAGTTCAAGGAGATTGTCATGGCCCGTTATGTTGATGGATTTGTCGTCCCCGTCCCGAAGAAAAACCTCGATGCCTACAAACGCATGGCCCGCAAGGCCGGCAAGGTCTGGCGTGAATACGGTGCGCTGGAATACATCGAATGTGTGGCCGACGATGTCAAACCCGGCAAGACGACTTCCTTCCCGCAGAGTGTGAAGCTCAAGGCGGGCGAAGTGGTGGTGTTTTCGTGGATCGTCTACAAATCGCGCAAACAGCGCGACAGCGTGAACGCCAAGGTCATGGCGGATCCCCGCATCGCCGGCATGGACCCGAAAAACATGCCCTTCGACGGCATGCGCATGTTCTGGGGCGGGTTCAAGACCATGGTCGAGCTCTGAGCCGCAAGCTGACTTTTGGCCATCACCGGCCATGAAGTTCTGCGATCATTCTGGCCATGACAGAAGAAGCGCAGACCGCAGCAGCCGCCCTCAAGGAAATTTTCAATGCCGCCCGCCTGCGGCACGTCGCAACCGAAGTGGCCGCGGTCTATCCGGCTTTTGACCAGAAGAAGTTTGTGAAACTGGCGCTGGCCGACCTCGACACCCTGAGCCTCATGCAGCGCCTGCGGCGCACTTCTGAAAGCCTGCACGCCACCCTGCCCGACAACTACATGAAGGCCATCGCCATCCTGCGCAAGCTGGCGCCACGCATCAATAGCGGGTTTGTCACGCTGGTGTTGCCTGACTATGTGGGCCTTTACGGGCTGGACGATTTCGATACGTCCATGGAGGCGCTGAAGTTCTTCACGGCCTTTGGGTCGTCTGAATTTGCGATACGGGAATTCCTGCGCCGCGACCCCAAACGCACGCTGGCCGTGATGAAGACCTGGGCCAGCGATGAGAGCGAGCATGTGCGCCGCCTGGCGAGCGAAGGCAGCCGCCCTCGCCTGCCCTGGTCCTTCAGGCTCGATGCTTTGATGGCAGATCCGGGCCTGGCAGCGCCCATCCTCGAAAAACTCAGGGCCGACGACAGCCTCTACGTGCGCAAGTCGGTCGCCAACCACCTCAACGACATCACCAAGCTGCATCCTGAATGGGTGATGTCTCGCCTGGAAGCCTGGCCGCTGGAAAAACCACAGACCGCATGGATTGCACGCCACGCACTGCGCACCCTCATCAAACAGGGCGACAGGCGCGCGCTGGCGGTGATTGGCGCGGGCAAGAAAGCTGCGGTGACGATCGACGGCTTCAAAGTCACCCCTGCAAAACTCGCGCTGGGTGACCGGCTGGACATCGCCGTCAGCCTGACCTCCAGCGCACGGTCAAGCCAGCGCCTGGTGGTGGACTATGCCATCCACTATGTGAAGAAGTCAGGGGCCAGCTCGGCCAAGGTGTTCAAGCTCAAGGAGTTGACGCTCGCCGCTGGCGAGACCGTCACACTCAAGCGCAGCCAGGTGGTCAGGGACTTCACCACCCGCGTGCACCACGCCGGCCACCACGCGGTGGACGTCATGGTCAACGGCGAGAAACTGGCCAGCGGCGGGTTTGACCTGCGCCGCTAGCCTTCTGTTGCGGCAACCGGTTCAGGCGCCGGCTGCCAACCGGGCGTTTTGCGGGAACATGTGCTTCTTCGCCTCGTCGTCCATCTCCATCTTGAAGTTGAACTTTTTGGCCAGTGCTTCGGCAGCCTGGGCCGCAGGACGCGCGTTGACTTCATCAAACAGGCGCTTCAGGTTGGGCATGCTGGCCATGGCGTCCGGGCCCAACACGCGCGGCAGTGCACGGGCCCAGCCCCAGACGGCCATGTCGACCAGCGTGTAGGTGTCGCCCAGCATGTACTTGTGTTTGGCCAGCTGTGCATCGAGGATTTTGAAATGGCGCTCGGCCTCGAAGGTGTAGCGGTTGATCGCATAGTGGTTCTTCTCGGGTGCCGCATGCTGGAAGTGCACCGCCTGACCAGAGTAAGGGCCGATGCCGCTGGCCACAAACATCAGCCATGACAACATCTGGCCGCGCGCGGCCGGCGTGTTTTCCGGAAGGAATTTGCCGGACTTCTCGGCCAGGTAAAGCAGGATGGCATTGCTGTCGAACACCGTGACATCGCCGTCGGTGATGGCGGGCGTCTTGCCGTTCGGGTTGATCTTGAGGAAAGCCGGGGAATGCTGCTCGCCCTTGCGGGTGTCGACCGGCACCATCTCGTAAGGCATGCCCGCCTCCTCGAGAAACAGCGCGACCTTGGCCGGATTGGGAGAGGGATGGTAGTAAAAGCTGATCATGCGTTTTCCTTTGGTTGGCAGTCAAAAAAATTCAGTCCCGACTCTGGCCGTCACGCCTGCGGGAGCTTTTGATAATAGCCAGAAACACTTTGACGCCCCGCACAGGTGGCCGGACTGAGGGGACTCTCAACAAAGCCTTAAGAATCCTTCAAAAAAAACTGATTGATGCCTGGCCTGCCTGCGGCTGTAATACGCCCTGACGCAAGCACGATGAAGAACTTCAAGCCATGACCAACCACCACGCCGAGCGCCCGCGCACTGCCCGAGCCGACGGCCTGGCGCGCGTGGAGGACCGCCGCCTGTTGATGGGCCAGGGCCTCTACGTGCATGACGTGCGGCACGAAGGCATGCTGCATGCTGTGTTCTTCCGCAGCACACATGCCCGGGCACGCATCACCAGCATGGACCTGCAGGCGGCACGCGACAGCGAAGGCGTTGTGGCCGTGATCAGTGCCGACGACCTGCCCGGCCTGAAAATGCCCACCCCCAACACCGTGGTGCCCGGCATGCAGACGCCCGATTGCCCGCTACTCGCAGCCGGCAGAGTGGACGCCGTGGGTCAACCGATCGCCATCGTGCTGGCGACCAGCCTTTTTGCCGCGCAGGCTGCGGCCGAGCAGATTTTTGTGGACTACGATGCCGAGCCCGCGCAATGCGACCTCGCGGCAGGCAACCACCCGATTTCGGCCATTACACACCGCACGGGGCAAGCTCCCGCCGATGCCGCCATCAAGGTCAGCGTGTCGCAGCAACAGCCACGTGTGATTGCCATGTCGCTGGAACCCCGCGCAGCCGTCGCCCAATGGGACGACGCGAACCAGTCCCTGACGGCCTGGCTGGGCACGCAGGCCCCGTCACGGGCGCGCGCCGACATCGCGAGAACACTGGGCCTTGCGCCTGAAAACGTCAGGGTGATTGCACCGGATGTCGGCGGCGCATTTGGTGCCAAGGCATCGGTGTCACCAGAAGACCTGCTGATCGCATTTGCAGCCCGGCACCTCAAGGGCACGGTCAAGTGGACCTCGCCACGCTCCGAAGAATTCACCTCCGGCGCGCATGGCCGGGGCGCAAAACTCGAAGGCGAGCTCTGGCTGGACGCGCAGGGAAATTTTGTGCACCTGAAAGCGCAGTTGCAGTTCCCCGTGGGTGCATGGCTGCCCTTCAGTGCCGCGGTGCCCGCGCGCAATGCCGCACGCATCCTGCCGGGGCCTTATCACGTGGCCAGCCTGGACGTCGCCTCGCAGGCCGTGATGTCGAATGCGGCCGCGGTCAATATCTACCGCGGTGCCGGCCGCCCCGAAGCCGCCATGTTGATGGAACGGTTGATAGAAATGGCGGCCAGGAAATCGGGCGTCGACCCTGTGGCCTTGCGCCGGCAAAACCTCGTCGCCGTCAGCGCCATGCCGTTCAGCACCCCCACCGGCGAAAGCCTGGACGCAGGCGACTACAGCGCAGCACTGGAACGTGCCCACGCCCTGTTCGACTATCCTGCAGAACGACAAGAGCAGCAAAGGCGCAGGGCCGCAGGCGAAGTGGTCGGCATCGGCACAGCCATGTATGTCGAGCCCTGCGGCCATGGCTGGGAAAGCGCCCGCGTGACCTTGCAGGCAGACGGCACAGTGCTGGTCGCCAGTGGCTCCCCTTCCCAAGGCCAGGGGCACCAGACGACCTACGCCGTCATTGCAGCTGAAGTGCTGGGCTGTGATGCCGCACTCGTCGCCGTCACCCATGGCGATACCCACACCGCGCCCGAAGGCACGGGCACCCTGGCCAGCCGCAGCATTGCGATTGGCGGCAGTGCCGTCACCGAAGCAGCCCGCCAGGCCGCTGCCCGGCGCACGGCCGGTGAAGCGCTGCCCATCGTGGCCGAAAGTATTTACACAGCACCGGCGGAGGCCTGGAGCTACGGCTGCGTCATGGCGCGCATGGCGATAGACCGCGACACCGGCAAACCCGCGATTGAAAAGCTGGTGTGGGTCGACGATGCCGGTCGCATCATCTCGCCCCAGCTTGCCGAAGGCCAGTTGCTCGGCGGACTGGCGCAAGGCGTGGGCCAGGCCATGCTCGAGCGCATTGTTTACGACAGCGAAGGCCAGTTGCTGACCGGCTCGCTGATGGACTACGCCATTCCGCGTGCCGACGACATGCCCCCGGTGCAGCTGGAAAGCATGGCCGCCGCCACCAAAGCCAACCTGCTGGGCGCCAAGGGCGTCGGCGAAGCTGGCTGCATTGGCGTGCCGGCCGCGCTGCTCAACGCCGCTGCCGATGCACTTGCGCCGCAAGGTGTGTCTCCCCCCGATTTCCCCCTGACAGCCGAACGGCTCTGGCAGGCCATGCAAACACCACCAACGAAAGACTTTTCATGAAATACAAAAAACACGAAGCCAAGGACTACGCGCGGGAGAACTTCCGCGGCGTCTGGGCCGCCACCGCCACGCCGTTCGCAGATGACCTGTCGATGGACGAAGCGGGTTTCCGCAAAAACATGAAGCACTGGATACACACCCTCAAGCTGGGTGGCCTGTTTGTCAGCGGCAAACAGGGTGAGTTTTTCTCCATGTCGGTGCCCGAACGCAAACGCACGTTTGAACTGGCTGCCGAGGAGGCCCATGGCAACTGCGGCATCGTCACCTCCTGCTCGGACACCAATCTGGATGTGGTGCTGGACCTGGCCCGCCATTCGCAAAACACCGGTGCCGACTACATCGTGGTGCACAGCCCGGTGCTGCACTTTCACCATGACGCGGAAAGCACGGTGTATGAGTACTACCGCTACCTCAGCGAACAGCTGGACATCGGCATTGCGCTGTGGAACCACCCCGATTGCGGCTACGTGATGAGCCCGGAACTGTGCGCCAGGATTGCCGAGCTGCCCAACATCGTCGCCATCAAGTACAGCGTGGACCGCGCCATGTACAAAAAGCTGACCGAGCTCGCTGGCGACAAGATTCTGGTCAGCACCTCCTCTGAAGAAGAATGGCTGGACAACATCATCGAGCTGGGCTGGCGCCTGTACCTCTGCTCGACGCCGCCTTTCCTGCTGCAGACCGCAGCGGACCAGCGCATCAACGACTACACGCGCCTGGCTTTCGAAGGCAAGCATGCAGAAGCCCGTGCGGTGCGCGACAGCCTGAATCCCGTCCGTGACGCCTTCCGCGCTGCCCGCCCGAGCGGCACACCGCAGGCCTACACCAAGTACTGGATGGAGTTGCTCGGCCAGGTCGGTGGCCCGGTTCGCCGGCCGCTGCTGAACCTGACGGACGCTGAGAAAGCGGCGACCCGGCAAGCGCTGGCCCAAAGCGGCCTGAAACTGGCCTGAACGCACACCACGACAACACAAGACAATGGCCGTGATCCCCATCATCCTGCACGTCAATGGCGCAGCCCGGCATGCCAGCGTCGCGCCGTCCACGCTGCTGGTCAATTTCCTGCGGGAAGACCTGGGTTTGACCGGCACGCATGTTGGGTGTGACACAGCCCAGTGCGGTGCCTGCACCGTGCTGGTCGATGGTGCGGCCACCAAATCATGCAACCTGCTGGCCGTGCAGGCCAATGGCTCCGCCGTCACCACCATAGAGGGCCTGACCTCGGGCGATGACCCCCTGCACCCCATGCAGCAGGCCTTCGGCAAACACCACGGCCTGCAATGCGGCTACTGCACGCCGGGCATGGTCATGCGTGGCGTGGCGATGGCCGCCGAGGGTGTGCCCGCCGAACCGGAAGCGGTGCGCTGCGCCCTGAGCGGCAACCTGTGCCGCTGCACCGGCTATTACGGCATCGTGGACGCCGTCTGCGAAGGCCTGCAGCAGATGCGTGCGGGCAAGGCAGAAAAGGCCGGCGCGTGAACCCTTTTGAATACCGTCGCCCGTCCGACGTGGCGCAAGCCATCAGCTGGTTGCGTGACGACCCTGAAGCCAAACTGCTGGCCGGCGGGCAGAGCCTGCTGGCGGCGATGAAGCTCCGTTTTGCCGCACCGACGGTGCTGATCGACCTCCAGGGCCTGCCGGAACTGACGGCACTTGTAACGCAGGACGGCAAGCTGTGGATAGGGGCGATGTGCACACATGGCCAGGTCGCCGCTTCTCCGCTGGTTCAACGCATGGTGCCCGTACTCGCACACCTGGCCGGTGGTATCGGCGACCAGCAGGTGCGCAACCGCGGCACCATTGGTGGTTCGATTTCCAATGCAGATCCCGCCGCCTGCTGGCCGGCCGGGCTGATGGCCCTGAACGCCACCATCCGGACGGACAGGCGTGACATCGATGCTGACGACTTCTTCCAGGGGCTGTTCACCACGGCCCTGGAGCCTGATGAGGTGGTCTGCGGCGTTCTTTTCCCGATCGTCCAGCAGGCCTGTTACCTCAAGTTCGAACAATCGGCTTCCCGTTTTGCATTGACCGGCGTGGCGGTCGCGCGCGTGGCCGGTGCGGTGCGGGTAGCCGTGACAGGTCTGGGCTCGGGCATCTGGCGGTGGCAGGAGGCAGAGCAGGCTCTCACCGCCAGGTTTGACGCAGGCGCCATTGAAGGCATGCGGCCCGATGAAGGTATCGCTTCCGGCGACCTCCATGCATCTGCGGCCTACCGGGTCCACCTTGCATCTGTGCTGACACGCCGTGCCGTGCAGCACATCCTCCATCTTTCCCCCGAAACGACGACCTCATGAATTATTCCGGCACACAGACCCTTGCGCATCCCGTTGAACGTGTCTGGGAGGCGCTGCTGGACCCGCAGGTCTTGCAGCAGTGCATTGCAGGCTGCGAGAAGTTCGAGCGCACGGGCGATGACGAGTACAAAAGCACGGTCAAAATTTCGGTCGGCCCGGTGTCCGCACGTTTCGCCAGCACCGTCACCCTGGCCGACGTCATGCAACCCTCTTCGTGCACGCTGAAGTTTGCCGGCCAGGGCGGCGTGGCCGGCTTCGGGCGCGGCGAAGCCCACGTCAAACTGTCGCCCGAGGGCGCGGGCACCAGGCTGGACTGGAACGCCGACGCGCATGTAGGTGGCAAGCTGGCCCAGATCGGCTCTCGCCTGATCGAGGCCACCGTGCGTAAGATGAGTGATGATTTTTTTGTCCGCTTCGCCGGGCAGTTGCAGCTGGCAGCCCCGGGCAACGCCGACGCAGGCGAAACGACTCCCGCTGCTTCGACCGCTCCGGCACCCGCCGCACGGAATTCCTCAACTTTCAAAGCCATGGCCGCCGCCGTCGCAGCATGCGTCGCGGCTGCCGTCGTTTGGTGGCTGAGCCGCTGAGCCCCCGGACATGACTGAACGCATCGCCCTCATTGGTTACGGCGCCATCGGTGTCGCCGTCCACCGGCTGCTGCGCGAGCACGCAGGCCATGCGGTCGAGGTGGTCGCCATCCTGGTGCGTGACCGCGTACGGGCATTGAGTGAAGCACCTGAGGAAGCGCCCTTGGTGGTCGACACACTTCCCGGTTTGCTCGGCCGGCACCCCACCTTGGTGGTTGAATGCGCAGGCCACGACGCCGTGGATGCCCATGGCGAAGCGGTGCTGCAGGCGGGCATTGACCTGCTGATGGCGTCGGTCGGCGCGCTGGCCGATGCCCGGCGCCAGCAGGCACTTGTCTCGGCTGCGCGCAACAGCCGCAGAAAATTGATCTTGCCCTCCGGCGCCATTGGCGGCATCGACTGGCTGTCGGCCGCACGCACTGCGGGCTTGCAGCAGGTGACCTATCGCTCGCGCAAACCGCCCCAGGCCTGGGCGGGCAGCGCCGCAGACGACAAGCTCGATCTTGCCGGCCTCACGGAGGCCACGCTGTTCTTCCGCGGCAGCGCACGTGAGGCCGCCCTGCACTACCCGCGCAACGCCAACGTGGCGGCCACGATTGCCTTGGCCACACTTGGTTTTGACGACACGCAGGTGGAACTCATGGCCGACCCGCACGTCACCGCCAACATTCACGAAGTGGACGCACAGGGCGCTGGCGGCCGCATGGCCTTGCGGCTGGAAGGCGTGGCGGACGCACGCAACCCGCGCAGTTCGGTGATGACAGCCCACAGTGTGGTGCGCGCCATCCTGAACCGCAGCGCCAGCGTGTTGATGTAACAGCGCCAAAAACACAGCAGTCCAGCCAGTACGACCCCAAAATACGACGAACAAAGGCCCCCCCACATGCTGCAATCTGCAAATCTTCCCGCCCGCTGGCCCCAGCAGTTCAGCTGGGCCTTCACGGTCAGCATGCTACTGATGGCCAGCGGCATGGCCGCCGCGCAATACCCTGACCGGGCTGTCAAGGTCGTGGTGCCGGCGACGGCGGGTGACGGCTCCGACCTCTTGGCCCGCGCGCTGTCGAAGTCACTGGGCGATGCATTGGGTCAGCCTTTTGTGGTCGACAACAAAACCGGTGCGGGCGGCAGCATAGGCGCCAACATCGTCGCCAAATCGCCGGCCAATGGCTACACGCTGTTTCTGGCCAATGGCAGTTCACACGGCGTGACGCCTGGCCTGTACCCCAAACTGCCCTACGACAGCGTGCAGGATTTTTCGCCCATCGCGCTGATTGCCACTACGCCCAACCTGCTGGTGGTCAATGCGGCCACCGGCCCGCGCAGCTATGCCGAGTTTGTGCAGCTGGCTCGCCAACAGCCCGGCAAGGTCACCATCGCATCGGCAGGCAGCGGCAGCCTTTCGCACCTGTCGGCAGAACTGCTCAAATCATCGGCCTCGCTGGACCTGCTGCATGTGCCTTACAAGGGTGCCGCACCCGGCGTGACCGATTTGCTGGCCGGGCAGGTGCAGTCCATGATCATCAACATCCCCACGGTGCTGCCGCTGATTCGCAGCGGCAAGCTCAGGGCGCTGGCAGCGACCAGTAGCCGGCGGTCCACTGAATTGCCGGACGTCCCCACGCTGGCCGAAAGCGGCCTGCCCGGTTACGAGACGGTCGCCTGGTTTGGACTGCTGGCCCCCGCCGGCACGCCACCGGCCATCGTGGCGCAACTGCACGCGCAGGTACAGAAATCGCTTCAGCAAGCTGAAATTCGCGAGACGCTGTCACGCCTGGGCGCGGAAGGCTCAGGCATGGGGCCGCGGGATTTTTCAGTCTTTATCAAAAGCGAGATCGCCAAGTATTCTGCGGTGATCAAAAGCGCCGCCATCAAGGTCGAATAAGGAGACACACCATGTTGAAACCCATCAATTTCCCCAAATGGATAGACGAGCACCGCCACCTGCTCAAGCCGCCTGTCGGCAACCAGCAGATCTGGCGCGACACCGACATGATCGTCACGGTGGTGGGCGGGCCCAACCAGCGCACCGACTTTCACGATGACCCGTTTGAGGAGTACTTTCACCAGTTCCGCGGCAGCGCGCACCTCTTGATCACAGATCGCGGCAAGTTCGAACGCATAGACCTGCACGAGGGTGACATCTTTCTGTTGCCGGCCCACGTGCGGCATTCACCCCAGCGCCCCGATCCGGACAGCCTGTGCACCGTGATCGAGCGCACGCGCCCTGCGGGGGTCATTGATGCCTTCGAGTGGTATTGCGCCAGGTGCGGCGGGCTGGTGCACCGCAGCGAACTGCAGCTGCAAAGCATTGTTGAAGACCTGCCCCTGATCTACGCCAATTTTTATGAGTCGGCACCAAAGTTGCGTGAGTGCCCTTCGTGCGGTACGGTCCATCCGGGGCGCGACTGGCAGGCCTGGCATGCCACGCGGGCCGAGGCAGGGTAATAAATATTGACAATAGATAATTTATACCTAAACTAATTAGACATAAATTTATTCGGACCAACGCTTCCCGGAACTATCCCCGCCTTTTTTGCCTTTCCCTTTTGTATTTCTTTCCGTCTTTTTAACCAAGGAACCTCGTATGAAACTCAAATTGAACAAAATGGTGCTCGTTCTGGGTCTGGCGGCCTGCAGCCTTGCAGCGCAGGCGCAAACCGTCAAGATCGGCTTCCTGGGTACCCTGTCGGGCCCTGCCGGCGCGCTGGGCCAGGACCAGTACGACGCGTTCATGCTCGGCATCGAGCACGCAGGCGGCAAGCTTGGCGGCGCGACGGTGCAGGTCATCAAGGAAGACGACCAGCTCAAGCCCGACCTCGGTGTGCAGCTGGCACAAAAGCTGATTGAAAAAGACAAGGTCAACATCATCACCGGTGTGACCTTCTCCAACGTGATGATGGCCGTTCACAAACCCATCACCGACAATGTGCTGCTGGTCGGCTCCAATGCCGGCCCCACGCCCCTCACGGGCAAGGGCTGCAGCCCGATGTTCTTCTCCACCTCCTGGAACAACGACTCCCTGCACGAATCCATGGGCCAGTATGCCAACGATGCCGGCTACAAGAAGGTCTTCCTGCTGGCGCCCAACTACCAGGCCGGCAAGGACGCGCTCTCCGGCTTCAAGCGCATGTACAAGGGCCAGGTCCTGGATGAGGTCTACACCCAGGTCAACCAGCCGGACTACTCTGCAGAGATCGCCCAGCTGCAGGCCGCCAAGCCCGATGCCATCTATGTGTTCTACCCAGGCGGCATGGGCGTGAACTTCGTCAAGCAATACCAGCAGGCCGGCCTGCTCGGCAAGCTGCCTGTGCTGTCGACCTCCACAGTGGACGGCACCACCCTGCCCGCCCTCAAGGACATCGCACTGGGCGTGGTCACCGGCTCGCCTTACAGCGCCGACCTGAACAACGCGCAGAACAAGAAGTTCGTCGACGACTTCAAGAAGAAGTACAACCGCGTGCCATCTCTGTACGCCGCACAGAGTTACGACGCCGCCATGCTCATCAATGCAGCGCTCGTGAAGACCGGCGGCAAGGCCGACAACAAGGATGCCTTGCGCGCAGCCTTGAAGACCGCAAGCTTCACGTCAGTGGCAGGTCCGTTCAAGTTCAACACCAACCAGTTCCCGATCCGCAACTTCTACCGGGTTGATGTCGCCAAAGACTCAACCGGCCAAGCCGCGCTGGTGAACAAGGGTGTGGTCCTGAAAGACCACGCAGATGCCTACTACAAGGAATGCGCGATGAAGTAAGGCGCGTGCGCCTGACAAGCCTGGGTGGTCACGCCATCCAGGCTTTTTTTCAACCTTGAAGCATTGGTTCCCACCATGTCCTGCTCTTTGTCTTCTGTCCTCCCATGACTTTCTCGCTTTTTTGCATACAGATGCTCAACGGCCTGCAGCTGGGCGTTCTGCTGTTCATGCTGTCTGCCGGCCTGACGCTGGTTTTCGGCATCATGAACTTTGTGAACCTGGCGCATGGCAGCCTCTACATGATGGGCGCCTATTTCGCCGCCGCTGCGTATGTGCGCAGCGACTCCTTCCTGATTGCCGCGCTGGTCGGCATCGCGGGCAGTGCGGCGCTGGGTTTTGCCATCGAACGCATCGTGGCCGCCCGGCTGTATGCACGTGACCACCTCGACCAGGTGCTGGCCACCTTCGGCATGATTCTTTTCTTCAACGAGCTGGCCCGCACCATCTGGGGCGCGTCGCCCTACTACATGAACGTGCCGCAAGCGCTGTCGGGGACGGTCGACCTGATGGGTGTGTCCTACTCGGTGTACCGCCTGGCCATCATCGCCGTCGGCCTGCTGGTGGCGCTGGGCTGCTACCTGCTCATCAACAAGACCCGCGTTGGCATGCTGATACGCGCTGGCTCCAGCAACCCGACCATCGTTGCCACGCTGGGCGTGAACATCAAGATGCTGAACGCCGCCATTTTTGCCCTCGGCGCCGCACTGGCTGGCGTGGCCGGCCTGATGAGCGGGCCCATCCTTTCCGTTCAGCCCGGCATGGGCGAGCCCATCCTCATCACAGCCATGATCGTCATCGTCATCGGCGGCATTGGCTCCGTGCGCGGTGCGTTTTATTCGGCGCTGATTGTGGGCCTCATCGACACCGCCGGTCGCGCCTTTCTGCCGCTGCTGCTGCGCGAATTCCTGGACCGCAGCACGGCCCAGGCCGCCGGCCCGGCGCTGGCCTCCATGCTGATCTGCATTTTCATGGCCGCTGTGCTGGCACTCAAACCGCAGGGCCTCTTCCCTGTCAAAAACCAATGATGCGCCAAAAGATATCCGTCTGGTTTGCAGCCCTCGTGGTGCTGCTGCTGGTCGTTGCACCCGTTTACGCCACCATGGCCTCCGAGCCATTTGTGCTGACATTCCTGAACCGTGTGCTGGTGTTTGCACTGGCAGCCATCAGCCTCAACCTGGTGCTGGGCTACGGCGGCATGGTCAGTTTTGGCCATGCGCTCTACATGGGCCTGGGCGCTTACGCCGTCGGCCTTCTGGCACAAAACGGCATCACCAATGGCTGGGTGCAACTCGCTGTCACCGTGCTGGCCTGCGGACTGGTCGGCGCCATCACCGGTGCGATTTCACTGCGCACGGCGGGCATCGCCTTCATCATGATCACGCTGGCGTTCTCGCAGATGTTTTATTACCTCTTCGTGAGCCTGAAGCAATACGGCGGCGACGATGGCCTGTCCATTTCCTCGCGTAGCGACTTCGGTGTCTTCACGCTGGCGTCGCCGGTGTCCCTGTACTACGTGGCGCTGGCCCTCGTGCTGGTGGCGCTGCTTGTCACCCGGCGTCTGGTAGATGCGCGCTTTGGCATGGTGCTGCGCGGCTGCCGCATCAACGAGCGGCGCATGAAAGCCATGGGCTTCCCCGCCCTGCGCTACAAGCTGTCGGCCTATGTGATGTCCAGCGTTTTGTGTGGCGTGGCCGGCCTGCTGTATGCCAACCTCACGGGCTTCGCCTCTCCCGCCTACATGGCATGGACGGTCTCCGGTGAAATCATCGTGATGGTCGTGCTGGGCGGCATGGCCACGGTCTTCGGCCCGCTGGTGGGCGCGCTGGCGCTGCTCATCAGCGAAGAAGTGCTCAAGGCCATGACCGACCACTGGATGATGATTCTCGGCCCGCTGATTGTTCTGGTGGTGCTCACGGCACGCCGCGGCATGTATGGCTACCTGCTCGACTGGGACGCGTGGCGCGAGCGCCGCCGGCTTGCGGCCGCAGCCAAAAGCAGCGCAGGAGGCCAGCCATGACCCCCATGCTGAAAGTTGACACACTGGTCAAACGTTACGGCGGCCTGCTGGCCACCGACCACGTCAGCCTGTCGCTGGCACCGGGCGAGCTTCACGCCATCATCGGCCCCAACGGCGCCGGCAAAACCACCCTCATTGGCCAGCTCGGCGGTGAAGTCGCACCCGGCAGCGGCAGCATCGAATTCAACGGCAGCGACATCACCACGCTGGCACCCGCGCAGCGCGCCCTGCTCGGCCTTGCGCGCTCCTACCAGATCACCTCGGTCTTCCCGGAGTTCACGGTGCTTGAAAACGTCGCGCTCGCCATGCAGGCGCACTGCGGCCACAGCTTCGGTTTCTGGAAGCCCGTGCTGCGCCAGGCCGAACTGGTCGACCCGGCCCTGAAAGCCATCGAGCATGCCGGGCTGTCCCATCGCGCTCACAGCCCCGTGTCGGAACTCGCGCATGGCGAGCGCCGGCAACTGGAACTGGCCATGGTGCTCGTGGCCGAGCCCAAACTGCTGCTGCTCGATGAACCCATGGCCGGCATGAGCCACCAGGAATCGGGCAAGGTCGTCAAGCTGCTGCAGGGCCTGAAGGGCCGCTACACCATGCTGCTGGTCGAACACGACATGGACGCCGTGTTTGCACTGGCGGACCGCATTTCGGTGCTGGTCTACGGCCGCATCATCGCCAGCGGCACGCCGCAGGAAATCCGCGCGAACGAAGACGTGCGCACCGCCTATCTGGGCGACGAGGTATTGCCGATATGAGCGCACTGCTGCAAATCAATGACATCGAAGTTTGTTACGGCGATGCACAGGCGCTGTTCGGCACCGCGCTGAGCGTGGCGGAGGGCGAGTTCGTCACCCTGCTCGGCCGCAATGGCATGGGCAAGACCACCACCGTGCGCACGGCCACCGGCATCATGGGCGCACGCGCCGGCAGCATCGAATTTGCCGGCCAGGATATTTCGCGCTGGCCGTCGTACAAAATCGCGCGGCTGGGCATGGGCCTGGTGCCGGAGCAACGCCAGGTTTTCCCCAACCTGACAGTCTACGAAAACCTGGTGGCCACGGCGCACAACCGGCTCAACCGAAAGGACCCGTGGACGCTCGAGCGCGTCTACGGCCTGTTTCCGCGGCTCAAGGAGCGCGCGGGTAATCTGGGCATCAACCTCTCGGGCGGCGAGCAGCAAATGCTGGCCATAGGCCGCGCCCTGATGACCAACCCGCGCCTGCTCATCCTCGACGAAGCCACCGAAGGCCTGGCGCCTCTGGTGCGCGGTGAAATCTGGGATTGCCTGCAGGCCCTGAAGAACACCGGCCTGGCAGTGCTGGTCATCGACAAGAACATCGGCCCTTTGCTGCGCATTGCCGACACCCACTTCGTGCTCGAAAAAGGCCGCACCGTCTGGAGCGGCAGCTCGCCCAGCCTGCTCGCGGCGACCGACATCCTGAAGGACACGCTGGGTGTCTGAAAAACTGGAAGGTGCTGACGCCTGGCGTCAGATGGACGCGGCAGAGCTGGCGCGCCAGTACAACGCGCGCGCGACGGTCAGCAACATCGACACCCTGCTCGACGACTACCGCACCGCCTCGGCCCCCATGTACGAGATGCCGCATGTCCGCGACATCGCGTACGGTCCGCACGCCGATGAACGGCTGGATCTTTTCCCCGTGCCGGGCCAGCCGGATGCGCCGCTGTTTGTGTTCATCCATGGCGGTTACTGGCGTGCCATGAGCAAGGAAGACTCGGTCTTCATGGCAAAGACCTTCGTGGCCCACGGCATCGCCGTTGCCTCCGTTAACTACCAGCTGGCACCCGCCGCGTCGCTCGAAGAAATTGTGGCGCAGTGCCGCCGCGCCCTGGGCTGGCTGCACGCCCATGCCGCCGCACATGGCGCCGGCACCCGTCATGTTGTGGTGGCCGGCAGTTCTGCAGGTGGCCATCTGGCGGCCATGCTGGCAGCGCCGGGATGGCAGTCAGCGTTTGGTGTGCCCGCCGATATCGTCAAGGGTGCCGTGTTGGTCAGCGGGCTGTTTGACCTGGCCCCTGTGCAGCAGACCACGCCCAACGACTGGCTCAAGCTCGATGTGCAGCGTGCGGTGGCGCTCAGCCCCATCCACGCCCTGCCGCCTGCGGGTACAGGTCTGTGCGTGGCCGCGGCCGGGCTGGACACCGACGAGTTCAAACGCCAGTCTGTCATGTACGCACACGCATGCAGCAAACATGGCTGCCGCGTCGACTACCTTGAGGTGGCGGGCCGCAATCACTTCGACGTGATCATGGACTGGATGGACCCGCAGGCACAGCTGACCCGCGAGACCTTTGCCTTGCTGGCGCCAGCCGCCTAGGTTTTTGGCGCTTTGGCGCGCGACCTGGTTTTCCCAAGGGCAGCCGCGGGGGTCGTGCCCATCTCGCTCTTGAAATGCGCCAGGAATGCCTCGCACGGCGCCGACAGCTGACGTTGCCCATCGGTGATGGCCACAATGTCGCGCTGCATCACCGGACCCACCAGGGGAACCGCCACCACGCTGAGGGAACGGCTGCGCGTCAGCGCGTAAGACGGCAATATCGACACGCCCAGCCCGGCTTCCACCAGGCCCACGGCGGTCATCACATGTTCCACCTCGAATGCGGGCCTCGCCGCCTCGCCGACTTCGGTGAATCCGCGTTCGACAAGGGTCCGCAGGCCACTGCCATGGCGCAGCAGCACCAGGTCTTCATCGCCAAGGTCGGACCAGCGCACCTCACGCCGGGCGGCGAGCGGGTGGCTGCCCAGGCAGGCCAGCATGAGTTTGTCCTGGTAGAGCGTGGTCGACACCAGATCAGGCATGTCCGTGCCTTCGGTGCGCACGCCAAAATCGGCCTGGCCGCTACGCACGCTCTGGGCGATTTCATCGACCGGCAGGTCGAACAGATCGACACGTATGTCCGGGTATTTGCTGCGAAAGCTGGCCAGCAGCGTGGGCAACACCGTGGCCGACAACAAGGGGGATGTCGCCACCGAGAAACGGCCGCTACGCCGGTGCGAGAACTGGCGCAGCCCGTCAAAGGCCGTGTCCAGGTTGTCAAACACCTTCTGGATGGATGGCAGCAATTCAAGCCCCGCATCGGTCAGCGCTATGCGCCGCGTCGTGCGCTCGAACAGCCGGATGGCCAGCTCGCCTTCCAGCGTGCTGATGAGCATGGACAGCGCCGACGGCGTCAGATGCAGGCGCTGTGCGGCGCGCGTGATGCTGGCGTCCTGCGCCACCGCGAGGAATGCCCGCAACTGCCGTATGGTGACGCTGGAGGGGCGCGCTGACGCTGGTGATTCGCTCATGCCCTCATTGTCGCGGAATCCGCATCCCCCACAGAGGCAAGCGCCCTGATGCAAAACGGCCACGAGAATGCTAAATTAGTGCTTTTTTGGCGGCGGCGGTCACGGTACGCAGGTGTGTCTTAAGACATGGTTACACCCCTACCCTGTTTGTATGATCGTTGTCCAAAACAACCATAGCGACCATCCCTATTCGTGATTGACACACCCAGCCCTGTAAAACCCGCCACAACGTCTGCTGCAGCCACCGACCCCATCCAGTCCCTGCGCGCCGCCACACACGCCCTGCACCAGCAACTCGACCACAACCTGCCCCTGGCCCGTCCTGACGCGGGACTTCCGGATTACACCTCGCACCTGTGCATATTGCGTGACTGGCAAGTCGCCCTGGCACCGTGGCTGGCGCGGACAAACGCCAGTGACCCTTCGGTGGCGCTCATCACGGCCGACCTCGTGGACTGTGCGGCGGCCGGCATCGCGGTTCCTAAACCCCAGGACATCAACCTCGCTGGAGTTACAGCGGTCGACGACGGCAGCGATGCTTTCGGCTGGGGCATCGCCTATGTACTGGAAGGCTCGCGCCTGGGCGGGCAGGTGCTTTTCCGCCGCCTGCAACAACAGCTGGCACCCCATCCCCTGCGCTACCTCGGTGAGCGCGGCGCCGACGGCATGCCATGGCCCCAATTCCTCGCCGGCCTGCGCCAGAAGCTGGGAGAACCCGCGGCGCTCGACGCAGGCTGCAAGGGAGCCGTTGCAGCATTTGAAAGCCTCCTGACACATTTCCGCAGGCAAGGGGCGCTGGCATGAACGCCCTCCCCACCCCCGAAGTCAATCTCGACAACTGCGACCGGGAACCCATACACATCCCGGGCCACATCCAGCCGCACGGCGTTCTTTTCGCATTCGACAGGAACGACCGTCTGACCTTTCGCAGCGTCAATGCAAACGAGATGCTGGGCGATGCGATTCCGGCACCAGGCGAAACACTGGCAGCCCATCATTTCCCCGGGTTTGATGGTTTTCATGAGCTCATGGCAGAGGTGCGCGAAGCAGCAGAGGGCGACGTGATCCCGCACGCCATGCAGTTCAGCAGCGCGAACGGCACCTTCGACGTGATTGCACACCGCACACCGGACGGGGTGATGTGCGAGTTCGAAAACGCACTTCATGCCGTGCCGGTGCCGCCGAATTTTTCCTTCACATCGCACCGCTCCACCGAAAGGCTCAAGCGGCAGCAGGACATTCAGGGCCTGTTGACGGTCGCGGTTGACGAGGTGCGGCGCATGACCGGGTTCGACCGGGTCATGGCTTACCGCTTCCGCCACGACGACAGCGGTGAAGTCGTTGCCGAGTCCGTAGACGCCGCATTGGACCCCTTCATCGGAAGGCGCTACCCGGCCAGCGATATCCCTGTGCAGGCGCGAAGGCTCTACATCATCAACACGCTGCGCCTGATTGCCGACGTGAAGTCCGTCCCGATTCCGGTCGAAGCCGCACCCCACGCAGGCGGCCCGCTGGACATGAGCCATGGCGTGCTGCGAAGCGTGTCGCCCGTGCACATCGAATACCTCACCAACATGGGCGTGGGCGCTTCCATGAGTGTCTCCATCGTCATTGGCGGCAAGCTCTGGGGCATGCTGGCATGCCACCATATGCAGCCCCGCAGGCCGGCCTACACCGTGCGCATGGCCTGCGACGTGCTGGCGCAAATCCTGGCGTCCAACCTTCAGGGCGCGCTGTCGCGCGAACATGCGGGGCGTGCGGACACCGCTGCCAGCCTGCGCGCAAGCGTGGTCGAGCAGGTTCTGCATGCCGACGATGTGATTCTTGCCCTGTCCTCCGAGGCCCCCACGCTTTGCGAGGTCTTTGGTGCCCACGGGGTCGTGGTCGCCGACGGTGCCCGGCTCGAGGTTTCGGGCGGCTTGCCGCAGGCCACTGCGGCCACGCTGATCCAGTGGCTGAACGAGCAGCAACATGCACCTGGCCGGCTGATACACATGAACACGCTCGACGGCCTGCCGCCAACGCTGTTGCAACAGATGGACGTCTGGTGCGGTTTGCTGGCTTTGCCTTTCGGCGCGGAATCCCAAAGCTGGCTGCTGCTGCTGCGCAAGGAGCAGCTTGAAACCGTGCTCTGGGGCGGCAAGCCGGAAAAAAACTACACCACCGGCCCGCTCGGCCCACGCCTCACGCCGCGCGGCTCCTTCGATTTGTGGAAGGAAATTGTCAGCGGCAAGGCCGTGCCCTGGGATGCACTGGACCTGGACAACGCTCAAAAACTGCTGGACAAGCTCTCGCGCGCCGACGCAGCCCACATGGCAGAGATCAACCGCGCGCGCAACCAGCTGATGGCCATGCTCGGGCATGACCTGCGCGACCCCCTGCAGTCGATTTCGAACACCGCCACCCTGCTCGAAAAACGCGGCGGCGACGACCGGATCAGCCAGCGGCTGATGTCGTCCAGCACACGCATGCAGCGCCTCGTCAGCCAGGTCATGGACATGTCGCGCATGCACAGCGGCAGCCTGACCTTCCAGATGCGTGAGGTCGATCTCGCCGCCCTTTTCGAGCAACTGATCGCCGAAACGCGGGCAGCCCACCCCGGGATGGAGATCATGCCGCGGCTACCGCAACACCTCTTTGCAAACGTCGATGCCGACCGTATGGCGCAGGTTTTGAGCAACCTGCTCAGCAACGCCAGCCACCACGGCACCGCCGGCGAGCCTGTGCTGGTGCAGCTTGGGGAGAAGAACGGCATCGTGACCATGGAAGTCAGCAACAGCGGCGCACCCATACCCGATGAAATGGTGCCCACCCTGTTTCAGCCTTTCAAACGCATGACCACCCAGTCTCCGACCAACCGGAACGGGCTGGGGCTTGGACTTTATATCGCGCACAAGGTCATTGCGGGGCATGGCGGCGAACTGAGCTACACCTACGCAGATCCCTATGTGGTGTTCTCGGCCAGCTTCCCCGCCAGGCGTACGCCATAGGCTTTTACGGCTCCAAACGTTTAGGCCTACTGCGTGCGCGTGATTGGCGCTGCCGTTATATTTAACCGCGCCCCTTCGCCCCCCTTTGCACCCCTCGCACCCGTTCACGCCCCCCTGACCAGCGACACACACAACACAACAACCAGCCATGACAAAACTATCCGACTTCCCCATCACCCAAAAGTGGCCTGCGCAGCACCCCGGCCGCCTGCAGCTGTATTCACTGCCCACGCCCAATGGCGTCAAGGTGTCCATCATGCTGGAGGAGACCGGCCTGCCCTATGAAGCCCACCTGGTGAGTTTTGAAAAGAACGACCAGACCTCGCCCGAGTTTTTGTCGCTCAACCCGAACAACAAGATCCCGGCCATCCTCGACCCCGATGGCCCCGGTGGCAACCCGCTGGCGCTGTTTGAGTCCGGCGCCATCCTGCTCTACCTGGCCGACAAGACCGGCAAGTTCATCCCCAAGGACGCGGCAGGCCGCTACGAAACCATCCAGTGGCTGATGTTCCAGATGGGCGGCATCGGCCCCATGTTCGGCCAGCTCGGTTTCTTCAACAAGTTCGCCGGCAAGGACTACGAAGACAAACGCCCGCGTGACCGTTATGTGGCCGAGTCCACACGTCTGCTGGGCGTGCTGAACCAGCGCCTGGCCAACCGCGCGTGGATTGTGAACGACGACTACAGCATTGCCGACATCGCCACCTTCCCGTGGATACGCAACCTCGTCGGCTTTTACGAAGCCGGTGATCTGGTTGGCATGAAAAACTTCCCCAATGTCACTCGCGCACTGCAAGCTTTTGTGGCCCGGCCCGCGGTCATCAAAGGCCTGACCATGCCGCCTCGCGGCTAGGGCCTGTTCACCCTATTTTCAGGAGTGCGAACGCGGTGAAAACAGCGCCAATCAAGGCGTGCGACGACGGCAAGGCTCATGCCTTGCCTAGGAGTGCAACGCAGAGTGGCGCTGTTTTCACCCCGTTCCCTGCGGGTTGTGATCAAAAAGGCCGTGCGCGGCGTTGCAAAGCCTTGTCGGGGTTCACCCCGGCGGCGTTTTGCGCCTTGCTCACAGCCTTTTTGACTCACAACGCATCTCCTGAAAATAGGGTGAACAGGCCCTAGTCTCACCGCTACGCGCCGAATTTATTCCGGCGTGACCGGCGGTGCGTCGCTGGCGGGGTGGGCTGACGCGTAGTGCTCCAGAAAGGCGTAGAGCAGCAGCCCCCCGCCCAGCGGCACCAGGTAATACAGCGCGCGATAGGCCAGGATGGCACCCAGAATCGCGCCCTGCGGCAACATGCCCGCCAGCAATGCCAGGTACACCGCCTCCAGCACACCCAGACCGCCCGGGATAGGCATGAACACGCCGGCAATCGATGCCGCCATCAACACGCACAGGGTGGTGCCATATGGAATGCGTTGCCCCAGCAGCAAATACATCATCAGCCCCATCAAGGCCCAATTGGCGGCAGAGGCCGTGAGCTGTATCAGTGCAAGCCCGGGTGATGGCAGGCGAAGGCGTTTGCCCCGAATACGCCACTCGCGCCCGTGGGCCAGCGCGCACGCGGCCACATAGCCTGCCGCGACCAGTACCAGCGCTGCGCCCAACAGCCGCAGCGTCGTGCCTTCAATCTGGGCCTGCGCGGGCGGGTCGATGATGCCGGCCGCAAAGAGGCTGCCCGCCAGCAGGCCATAGCCCATCCAGTTGGTGGCCAAGCCGGTCCCTATCACCTGTGCAATCGTGAAGTCGTCGATGCCGGCACGTGAATAGAGCCGTGCGCGAAGCGCCATGCCGCCCACCAGCGCACCGAGGTTGAGGTTGAGGGCATAACTGGCGATGGCAATCGCCCAGGTGCGCCACTTCGGCAAACGGTGACCCGTGTGCTTTCTGCCAATCAGGTCAAAGCAGCCGTAGAGCGCGTGGCTAAGGGTCGCCAGCCCCAGCACCCCAAACAAAAGCCAGGGCGAATATTGTTTCAGCGCACGCCATGCACCGGCCCAGTCGACCTCGTGGGCATGCGAAATCAGCAGGGCCAGAACGCCGATGCCGAACAGCGGCACAAGCCAGCGACGCACGCGCGGCCACCAGGAGGTTGCGGCAGGCGCAACGGGGTTGTCATTCATGGCGGGCACCTGCGCAGTCATGGCTCATGATCTCCAGTGTGGCAGGAAAATGGCAGGCGCGGGCTCCGCCAGATGGCGTAGGCCCATTCCGACTACGGAAGCACCTCCCGGCCCGGCAAGCTCAGAGCTGGAGCAGGCCCGGGCCGGTGGCACCCGTAAAGGGCGTGCCCGCCGCTCGCTGCAGCAGCACCGCCAGGTGTTCTGCAGCCGGCGTGAGCGGGAAATTCGAGGAGTGCATCTGGACGATATCGGGGGCAACCAATGCCTCGCGGACGAATATCTGCTGCACGATGCCCGAGAACAGCGCGTTCGTGGCCCACACTTTTGGCAGCAGCACCAGCGCGTCGGTGGTTGCAATCAGCACCACCAGCACCAGCATGGACTCCGCCCGGGTACGCACGGCGGGGCTCGGCAGGCCGTTTGCAGAGAAGACCTCTTCAAACTCCTGCTCCACCTTGTCACGGATGGCCGACACCACCCACTCGGCATCGACCAGGTCCGCCAGGCTGGTGGCAGCTGCCAGCGGATGGCCCTTGCGTCCCATGATCACGCGTTCATTGTCTGCAACCCGCTGGATGCTGTAGCCGCTACCCAACTCACGCTCGGGACGGGGGCCGATGTAGAAATCGAGCTCACCATCGCGCAATTGGGGTTCGATCACCGGGAAATTGCCATCCACAAAACGCACGTTGATGGACGGCCAGGCCCGGCGAAACTGCGGGTAAGCCATGGGCAACATGCCGAGCACTGCCGCACTCGAAATCGACACCGACACCGTGCCGCTCAGGTCGCCCTGGAACTGCCTGGCCTCTTCGCAGCCGCGCCGTATCGATTCCGTCGCGATCTGCGCCCGCACCAGGAATTTTTCACCCGCCGGCGTCAGCACCACGCCGCGCGCATGGCGCACGACCAGGGGAACACCGAGTTCTTCTTCCAGCTCCTGCAGGCTGCGCGAAATGGCGGGCTGGGTCAGCCCCAGCGAGGTGGCAGCGCTGCGCAGGCTGCGCGAATTCGCAATCGCAATGAAGTCACGCAGGTGGCGGCTTTTGGGCATGGACGTATTTTGCTTTTGATCTTGCAGGCAACGCGAGCCGCTGCTGCGCATGCCATCTTAAAAGAATGGCGCACCCGCTCCACCAGCCATAACCCGTAGCGGCCGTCCGTCGCGGGACCGTGCGCCTAGGGCTGGAAGACGATGCGAATCCTGCGGCTTTTGATCTTCCAGCCGGCAGCGGTCAGCACATACGCGTCGTCGTATTCGGCAAACACCTGAAGCGAAGACGGCAAAGGCAGCGCGGCATCAGGTTCAGCTATCGCGCCGAACATGGTGACCGCACTGGTACCCGTGGCCGTCGTCGGGCTGGTCATGTCGATGCGGATATTGCTGCAGGTGTGACGCACATAACGATCGCGCGGCCGGCCTTCGCAAAATGTACGCAGGCCGTCCATGCCCGTAAAAACCTGGCCCGCCCTGTCGAGCAGCGGGTCGGGGCCGAAGAGCGCAAGGAAGGCATCGTACTGGCGCCTGTCGATGGTGTAGATGAAGTCCTGGCACAGGCGCGTGCACTCACGCTCGCAGCGAAGCAGATCGTCCATGTCCAGGCCTTCAGCGCAGGTTCAGGGTGTCCAGCCCGCGCGCGCCGCTGTCGGGCCGCTTCTTGATGCTGGCCTCGTTTTCGCCGGCATGAAAACGCTTCGCCAGATCCTGCGGCTCGAAGTCCACGCCTATGGGGTTCATCGCAAAAGCCGGGCTGTAGAAAAACTTGCCGGCTTCTTCCACGCTGTCGTAGTTGTCGACCTGCAGCTCGACCTGGTTGCCGTCCGGGTCGGCGTAGTACATGGAGGTGGTCGGGCCATGGTTCATGCAGGTCACCGGGCGAATGCCGGCCTTGTCCAGGCGTTCGTAGGTCGACACCAGGTCGCTCAGGCTCGCATAGGTGAAGGCCATGTGGTGCACACCGGTCACGCCGTCGGGCTGGCGCTGCAGGCCGGGAATGTTGAGCACGGCAATGCGGTGGTGTTCGTCGTCATAGGCCAGAAAGGCCAGGTTGCCGTCGGAAAAAGCCACCGTGGCACCGAGCACCGTGGTGTACCACTCCACCAGCGCGGGTAGCTGCGAGCTGCGCAACACCACATGCGCCAGCCGCTGCGGCGAAATGACGGGTTTGCCGCCTGCGGGTTTGGCGGTGCTGACGGGGGCATCCTGTTCAAGCGTTTGACTCATGGTGGGTCTCCTTTTGGGTTTGGTTATTGAAATCGGCGTCAGGCTGTTGGCCTGTTGCCATGACGAACACATCGAAATTTTCACGGGCCGGCCACGCGTCACCCGTCCAGGCAACGTGCTGGTCGGGGCGAATCAGCGTCAGCCGGCGCTGGTACAGGCCCATCACTGCAGGGTTGTCGCAGCGCAGCACGGTGAGAGGCACGCCGAGCGCAGCCGCATCACGCTGTGCAGCCTGCACGCAGGCTTCTGCCGCATTCGGCAAAGCCAGCAGCGTCATGCCCTGGCCGAAGTTGTCAAACAGCGAACTGCCGTCGTGCAGCCACGCGTGCGGCGCACGGCCGCCTGGCAGCGAACTCGGCACATAGTTCAGGAAGTCGCGCGGGGCAGCCGCCACGCCCAGCGTGGCTTGCACCACCGGCGAGTTGCCGTAGCGGTCACCGAGGATGGTGCCCAGCGTGTAGAACTCCGAAAGCTTCTCGCCGTTGATGCGTTTGCCCACGCGCTGGCGCACGGCCTCGCCTGCCGGTGTGTCGTCTTCGAGGCCGGGCTCGAACAGCGCGTTGCTGAACTTCGAATGGTTGGTGGCCGCCTCCTGCATCACATGCAGGTGCACGGGCCGGCGCTCGAATTCGTAACTCCGGAGCAGTGTCTCGCCGCCCCAACCCTGCAGCACGGCCGCCATCTTCCAGCCCAGGTCGACGGCATCGCTCACGCCCATGTTCATGCCGAAGCCGCCATAGGGCGGGTGCAGGTGGCAGGCATCGCCCGCGAGAAACACACGCCTGTCGCGGTAACGGTCGGCCACCACGCGGTGCGCCACCCATTCGTCAATGCTGAGAATCTCATACGGCAGGGCTATGCCCGTGGCGCGCTGTATCAGTTCGGCGGCCGAGTCCATCGTCACCTGCACATCGGGCGCAAGGCCCGTAGGCATGAAGAACCAGCGGTCACCGGAATCCATCGGCCCAATCAGGCTGGGCACCCTGTCGTTGATCTGCCAGTACATGATGGCCTTGCCGTGTGGGTGCGCTTCAGCCAGCCCCGGCGCACGGAAGACGATGTTGTAGTTGCGGGACATGCCGAAGTTGCCTTCCATGCGCGCCCCGATCGCCTCGCGCACCAGGCTGCGGCCGCCATCGCAACCTGCCAGGTACTGCGCCTCGACTTCATGGGTTTGACCACTCTCGAGGTCACGCACCGTCGCCAGCACACCGCCCTCGTCCTGCGTGAAACCCAGCAGCTCGCTGTTGAGCCTGACGTCCACACTCTTGACGGTTTCCAGGTGCGCGCGCATGACACGCTCCAGCGTGTACTGCGGCACCCACTGTGCGTGCTCCGAATACAGCGGGTTGCGGCCCGGTGCGCAGTACAGCGCGTTGTCGAAACGCGCCAGCAGGTGGCCGGACATGTTGGTGGTGAAGACGATGTTGGACGGGTAGTCCACACCGAACGGCGCGGCATCGCGCAGCGCATCTGCAATGCCCCATCGCCGCAGGTGTTCGCGCGTGCGCACGTTGGTGGTCTTGGCGCGCGGTGCCACGCCGATGCGCGAATTCTTTTCGATGACGAGGCAGCTGATGCCGCGCTGCCCCAGCTCGATGGCCATACCCTGCCCCGCCGGGCCGGCACCGACGATCAGCACCTGCGTCTTTTGCCGCGTGCCCGCGGTGCCGGTGCGCTTGTCTTGGGGGTCTTGCATAAGCCTGTTCTTGCCTCTTGTCTTTGCTGTGGTTGCAGGCTGGATGCTAGGCAGTGCCCGCCCCGGGCAACAGACCTCAATTTAGTCTCATCAATACCTTTTAGGCATCACAAAACCTCCATGAAGCCTGATTTCAACAAAAAAGGTATGGGTAAACCCTGAGAACGGCTGAAACATGTTTTCCAGCCCTCCAGCTGCCTGAAAAGGCCATTTTTTGGCCATTTTCAGGCATCTAATCGGCCTCCAAACCAATGGATACGTGCAGGAGCAGCTACGAAATAAATAGCAACCGAGGTATGGCGAAATGCCTGCATCTGATCACCGGCGTCGCCAGGCAATAAAAAGCCCGCCCTGCAAAAGCAGAAGCGGGCTTTGGGCGATCAAACCGCGAACCCGGAGGGGGTGGGCAGAAATCCGGCCTGTTCGATCAGTCTGGTTTTGCGCCTGACGTCTTGATGATGTTGGCCCAGCGGGGGATTTCGACCTTGAGGCGCTGCACCACGCGGTCGGGCGTGCCGCCTTCCGGTTCGGCACCGACAACCTGAAGGCGAGCGCGGGCGGTCGTCGTCTGCAAGGCCTTGTTCAGCGTGGCGTTGAGCTTTTGCACGATCTCGGGCGGCGTGCCGTGTGGCGCCATCAGCGATATCCATGAGCTCACGTCAAAGTCGCGGTAGCCCAGCTCCTTCAGCGTCGGGGTGTCCGGCAGCAGCGACGAGCGTTTCGGGGTCGTCACCGCCAGTGCGCGCAGCTTGCCGCTGCTGACCAGCGGGGAGGCTGTCGGCACGATGTCCATCATCACGTCCAGGCGGCCGGCCATGAGTTCGTTCAGCGCCGGGGCACTGCCCTTGAACGGCACGTGAACCCACTTGATGCCGCTTTTCTCCTGGAAGTACTCACCCATCAGGTGGTTGATGCTGCCGCTGCCGGCAGAGCCCATGTTGAGCTGTTGCTTTGAGGTTTTGGACAACGCAATCAGGTCGCTGACCTTGTTGGCCTTCACATTGGGATTGACGACCAGCACACCCGGCGTGCTGGCGTACCAGATCACCGAGTCAAAACGCGTGATCGGGTCGAAGTTGCGGTCCTTGTAGAGCGAGGGGCTCATCGACAACGGGCCGGCCGCGCCCACTGCCAGTGTGTAGCCGTCGGGTGCAGCGGCAGCGACCTGTTCGTAGGCCAGCAGGCCACCGGCACCGGGGCGGTTCTCCACGATGAAGGACTGGTTCAGTGCTTCCGTCAGGGCAACGGCCATCTGGCGGCCGATCAGGTCGACCGCGCCGCCGGCGGCGAAGGGAACGATGAGCCTGACGGGTTTGGCCGGGTAGGCGGCCGCAGTCTGTGCATGGGCGGTGAGGCTGGCCAGCGAAAGGCACAGCGTGGCCGCGAATGCCACGAACGTGCGGGTTTTGAAGGGTGTCATGGTTGTCTCCAGATCGTCAGTGGGTCGAGGTCGCTGGCCAAAGGGCCAGATCGCCTTTTAAAAAAAATCGGTAAAAATTCTTGTTCTTTCCAAAAGAATAACATTTCTTTGAAAGAAACACTACACTTGCGCCATCTTTTTTTGAAACCGCGGCGCGCCACGGCTACCCGCTATGCACAATTGAACGCCCCGGTTTCCTGAAATTCAATCGTCCATGCCCCGTACACCCGCCGCGCCAAAGACCAAAACCATCGCTGCCACGCTTTCCGGGCCCGGCATCCTGGAGTCGGTCGGCATTGTTTTTGACATCCTCGACAAGCTGACCCAGGCCGGCAGGCCGCTGGGCGTGACCGAGCTCGCGCAGCTGATGGACGAGCCCAAGCCGCGTGTGTACCGCCACCTCGCGTCCATGCGCCAGCTGGGCGTGGTCGAACAGGAAGCCCTGAGCGAGAAGTACCGCCTGGGCGCGCGGCTGGTCGGCTACGGCGCGGCAGCCAACAACCAGTTCGACCTGCGTGCGCTGGCCGACCCCTACCTCAACCGCCTGCGCGACGCGACCGGCGAAACCGCCGTGCTGTCAGTGGCCGACCAGTCTTCTGCGCTGGTCATCGCGTCGGCGGACTCGGCCAACCCGGTCTGCATCTCGGTCAAGCCGGGAAACCGCGTGCCGGTGCACAGCTCTGCGCAGGGGCGCATCGTGCTGGCCTGGTGTGATGCAGACACACAAAAGAAGCTGCTCAAACCCAAACTGCAGCGCTACACCGACGCCTCTGTCGTCGACCCGCAGCAGGTCATGCAGCGGCTGGCCAACATACGGCAGCGCCTGTACGAAGACGCCAACGGCGAAATGTTCGAGGGCGTCAACGTGCTGGCCGCACCCATTTTTTCGGCGGGCGATGAACTGGTCGGCGTGATCGGCATCATCGGCGCGGCGCGCGACGTGCCCTCCCCGCCCACCGCCAAATTGCTGAAGGCCGTGCAAGGCACAGCAGCCGACATCAGCAGCCGGCTGGGCAGCGACACCTACGACCGGCTGCGCAAATAGCAGCCATTTCACACGCGACCACAGGACAGCACGACATGACACGACTGCAAACCACCATAGGCGGCATCACCCTCAAAAACCCGGTGATCTGCGGCTCCGGTGAGCACACCATGAGCGCCGAAGGCATACGCGCAGCGATTGCCAGCGGTGCCGGCGCGGTAGTGGCCAAGTCGACCAATGAATCCGCAGCGGCCAAATCACAGCTCGACAAAACCGACTACCGCCTGCTCGACGACAACTGGCAGCCCGTGCCCTGGGATTTCAACGTGCCACGCGATGCCACGGTGTTTTGCCGCTCCGGGCTGATACAGCAGGACTTCGATGTGTGGATGCAGCAATTGATAACGCTGGACAAGGAAGCCGCCGCCGTCGGAAGCTACGTCATCCCCAGCCTCATCCTCAGCGGGCTCGACCAATGCGCCGCCTACGCGCAGCAGATTGAAAAAATGGGCTTTCGCATTCTGGAGGTCAACATAGGCGCACCGCATGGCGACGAGGCCGCCAAGGGTGCCATCGTCCTTGAGCGCGACGCCAGCCGCATCACCACCATCGTCGGCCGCCTGCGCGCAGCCGTGAAGATGCCGCTGTGGATCAAGCTCACCGGCCAGAGCGAAGACCCCGCTGCGCTGGCAGTTGCAGCCAAAGAAGCCGGCGCCGATGCCGTGGTGCTGATGGGCCGCTTCATGGGCTTCATGCCCGACCTTGAAACACAGGCACCGCTGCTCAACACCTCAGCTGCGATAGGTGGCGGCTGGGCCCTGCCCCTCACCGCCCGCTGTATTGCGCTGGCCCGCAAACGTGTGGGCCGTGACTACCCGCTGCTGGCCACCAACGGCGCACGCAGCGGCCTCGACGTTGCCCGCTTCCTGCTGGCCGGCGCAGCCGCGACAGAAATGGCCTCACTGGTGCTGATGCGCGGTTACGGCGCGCTGACAGAAGCCATTGCCGAACTCGATGCCTACCTCGACGGCTGCGGCCAGTCTGCCGCCGACATCACCGGCACTGCTGCAGACAGGCTCCAAACCTACGGCGAGCAGGCTGACCGGCCTGAGGTCTGGCGCCAGTTTGTGCCGCCTGTGAATGCATAGGTCTCTGCGGTACTGATCACGTTTGTCGCGGCACGTTCAAGAGCTGACAAGGCCTGCAGCCAGGTAGTGGCGGCCTTGCCCGAAGAGATGGCGACTCTGTGACAACATGCCGGTCACTTGAAAACCATCCAAAAGTACAGACAGGTTTTCGACGTGCCCGGGCTATAGTGCAGCCAATAAGCGCCAAACCAGCTTGCGGGGGTTTCACAGATTTTTTATAACTGTATAAATGCGTACAAAAGAATCGTCAAACTCAATACACATGCCGCTTCCGGGAGGATTTTGATGACCACCTTATGTTGCAGCGCCGTTTTTATACCGCAGGTTTCGCGGCATAAATTACGTTAGCCCTCAACCTATGAGGAACCGCCGCTACCTAAACCGCCTACTCCTAGCTGTCGCATTGACTGCCGGGCCAGCTGCAACTTGGGCGCAGCAAGTGAAACGAATTCCACTTGGCCAGTTGGAGGCAATGTTCTCCAACATACGCACCAAGACAAAGTGGGACGTTGATGGACCGCTTCTGTGGGGTTATTTTTTCTTTGACCAGAATCAGGAGAAGCTCAAGCAAGCTGCATCTGAGCTTGAGGGTACCGGCTTCCGGGTGGTCGGCTTAGAGCAAGTCGAGGGCAAGGCCTTTTTCCGCTTGCATGTGGAAAAGGTAGAGGTCCACACGCCGGCATCGCTGCATGCCCGCAACAGCGAGTTCTACCTTCTCGCGGACCGCTTGTCCATTGCGTCATACGACGGAATGGACGTGGGCCCAGCTCCGGTGTCGAACAAATGAAGCGGGCTAACAGGTCGGCCCAGCGTCGACAGCCTGCGGCTGCACCTGGCCTCGAACGTTATGCAGCATGAAGCCCATCACACCTCGTAGCCTTAGCTCAGTTGAGATCGCGGTGATACGCGGGGCGCTTGAGCGTGCGAGCGTCGGGCTCATACCGGACAGCATGGTGGCAGGCGTAGCTGGGCTCACGGTGGCAGGCGAGTGCGAGTGCGGTTGTCACAGCCTCTACATCAATCCTCCAGGCGCGGGGGACTACCGTGCGGCGGACGGCGTGGGTTACTTGCCCAGTGGTCAGCGCGTGGACGTTCTTGTATGGGCATCATCCGTCGGCGTGGTCGCTCTGGAAATCGTGGATCACGCTGGCGCGGGCGAGTTACTGGATCCCACGTCAATCTGTAGTTGGAAAGAAGCAGGAAAGCGTGAGGCAAGAAAGCATGTGGCATAACAAGTCGGCCAACACGGACCCGCAACTGAACGCTGCAGCTTTGCCGCACCAGTTGCGGTCCGGTTGCCTCCAACGCTTAATTGCAATGAGTGAATCATCGTCTCAACTTTGGTTGCACGCCTACTCAGGGCGCGAAAACGGCCTGATGGTTGTGGGAACACCTGAGTCCTTGAAGGCGCTCGGTGCGCAACTTCAGTCAGCTGGAGATTTTCCGAATAAGGCGCCGCAAGGATGGCCACCAGAAGTTGTAAATGCGTACAAAAGAATCGTCAAACTCAATACACATGCCGCTTGCAGGAGAATTTTGATGACCACGTTATGTTGCAGCGCCGTTTTTATACCGCAGGCTTTGCGGCATACATTACGTTATCCCTTATGAAACGCTTCGAGGTTCTCGTAGGCCCTACGGTCATTGGTCACTCAGACCTTGAGCGCGGCGACGCGCCGATGGGTGTAGCCGGTGGCCAGTTCGTTCCCGCGCCCGGATACGCCTCGGTACGCCTAGCCTGTGTGGCAGCGCGTGAGTCTTCGCAATCACACATTGGGTTTTCCGTCCGGCTTGCGGGAAAAGAGTCGGTGCCGGCGCAAGGCGGAGTGCAAATATTTGATTACTCTGACGAGTTGGGCCAGGCGGGCGTAGAGGTGCACGTCAACGGCATTCCCTATCCACTGTATGAGCGACTGTTTCCAGAGCATGTTGCAGCGTATGCCAAGCAATGCAGCGCTGAGGGATAACATGTCGATCGACTCGGATCCACAACAGCAGAAGGCGGCTTCGCCGCGAATGTTGGTGGTCCGGTCATCTTCACGTTAGCCATCACATGCCTCCCCGCCGGCAATTCATCGCGCTCGCTATCGCACTACTTGGCAGTACAAGAACTTCAGCTCAAGGCAGCCAGGTGGAGTATCAAGTCGATCTCAAAGCACGGTGGGGTGGTACCGCACACGAGGGAGAGGTAGAAGCTGCGCCCCGGAAACTGATTCAGATGTTTGGTCAGCCGCTTCTCAATGACGGCGATTCGGAAAGCCTGGGCACCTATGTCTTCTCTACAAATGATGGAACGGTGCTCACGCTCTATCGGCGTGCCTACGACGTTTCGAAACAGCAAGTCGAAGCGCTGCGGGCAGACTTCTGGCAACAGAAGCAAGAAGTTGAGTTTCATATTGGAGCCAAGCGAGCGCACGACGTTCCGCAATTCAAAGCATGGCTGGTCAAGCGACTTGCCCAACGGTGATGGCTAACCATTCGCTCAACCGGACCCGCAACGGCATGCCGCCTACGGACCTCATTTCATTCTGGCCCTTCGGCGTCCTGCCGTCGCTGGCCGGTTAGCTTCAACGTTAGCCAAATGCGCGCTGCACCTCCGCATCCACTGATTCGCTACAGGCACGGCTTATTGGTAGCAGCGCTTGCTGGCTGGGCCGTTGCCGCCATAACATTGGTCCAGTTCAAGGGCCGCGCAACGTTCCCTGTTGGCACAGTCGTGGGGCTGGCGGCGCTGGTGTTCATCTGGTGTTGCGGAGCGTATTGGTGGATCATGCTCCGCTACCCGTATATCGCGGTCGGCGAGGGCAAGTACGCCAGTCGTGACGAATGGAAGGGGAAGAGCCATGCGGCATTTTTGGTCGGTTACTTCGTGGTCGCCCTCCTCGCTTCTGTGGCATGCATTCGGGTGGCTATCAATGGCTAACCTGGCATTCCAGCGGACCGCCTTCGGCAGCCACTGGATTTTTAACGTTAAAGCGCATCAATGACTTTCGGTGATCTGCCACTTCATGATGCTGTGCTGTCGGCAATTCATATCAGTTGGCAAGCGGCTCGCTGCGACCTAATAGTTCAGCCAGTTGGCACAACTGAACACGTGCTGGCGTTCGAGGGTTTCACTGTGTTGGAGTTTCCGAAAGAGGAGCCTTGGGGGCCATCGTCTTCAATTAACGTGGTTCGCGAACCCCAGCGAGGGTGCTTCGAGATCGAACTGCAATCTGGTGACGTTCTGAAAGTCCAGGCGCAGCAGTGGAGCTACCGCTCAGAGGCATTGCAGTGATGAGCTTTAACATGCCAATCGACACGGACCCACAGAGGCAGGCTGCGGCATCGCCGCTCATGTCGGTGGTCCTGTCATCTTTACGTTAAAGGGCACAAATTGAACTGGGTGGTGATCAAAGAACGAAGGAAGACATTGCAAAGTACGGGTGCAGTGTCATGCACGTTTTCGATACCGAAGGTGACCTGCCGTCCTTTGCGTACTCCATTGGTATTCAGCAGGAAACTGGTGCCCCGGAAGTGGTGGTCATAGGCCTCAAGCGACCGATGGCCCACTCTGTCGTTAACGAGTACAACAGACGTACTCGCGAGGGTGATCGGTTTGAGATTGGTAAGTACTACGACGGATTTCTTGGGGGGTTTGAGGTCTGCATAGGTGCAGTGCCACGGTCAGCTTACGTCGAGTACTTCGGTCAAAACATCGATTTCTATGGCGGTCGAGAATTCGACGTTGTTCAAATTGTCTATCCGACCACCAAGGGTGTTTGGCCATGGGCAATTGATGCGTTAGAGTCTTTTATTCAGGGCCAACCCATACTCTCAAAGCAAGGGTAACTAAGTGCCCCTTAACTTGCCAATCGACACGGCCCCAAAACAGAAGGACGCAGCTTCGCCGCGTTTGAGTATGGGCCGGTCATTTTTACGGTAAAGCGCATTCCATGGTCCCTTCAGAACCCCTTTCCAGTGAAGTTGTTTGTTCTGCGCTCGGCGACTGGGGCAGAGGTGATCTTTCAGATGAACAAATGCATTTCTGGGCCACAAACAACTATTTCCCCGCGCATCAGGTTGTTGCTCCCAATGAACCAGACCACGTTGCATTGGCCATCGGTATCGTGCTGACGGAGTTTGAATGCGCCAAACCGCCATATGAATTTGGCAGGGCAGTCGCGGCATATGCGTTGGCACTTATCGAGTCAGACGCGAACGAGTTTGAAGCATGTAAAGCGGAGTTCTTTGATTCACTGCGACTGCACAAACATGCCTTTAACATGCCAATCGACTCGGATCCACAACAGCAGGAAGCGGCTTCGCCTCAGGTTGTTGTAGTCCGGTCATCTTCACGGTAGAGCCCATATGGCTTCCACTATTAGTGTTGGTGATCAAGTCCGCCTCATTTGGGGGCTGGTGTTATAACCAAGGCCCTTCCAGGACGGGTGCCGGGCACCCAACATTCAAAGTACAAGGACAGATCATGGGCGCGCAGTGGAAAGCAAAAGGCAAGGAACTGGCAGCCAATGCCAGAGGCAAACTCTTCGGCAAGCTGGCCAAAGAAATCATGGTCGCGGCGCGTGCCGGGGCTGACCCGGCGTCCAACTCCAAACTGCGCCTCGTGGTCGAGCAGGCGCGCAAGGTCTCCATGCCCAAGGACACGCTGGAGCGCGCCATCAAAAAGGGGGCCGGCCTGACCGGCGAGGCCGTGCATTTTGAACACGTGATTTACGAAGGCTTTGGCCCTCACCGCGTGCCGCTGATGGTCGAATGCCTGACCGACAACCTCAACCGCACTGCACCTGAAATGCGCGTGCTCTTCCGCAAGGGCCAGTTGGGCACCTCGGGTTCGGTGTCATGGGATTTCGATCACGTCGGCATGATCGAGGCCGAGCCGCTTGAAAAAGGCGCCGACCCCGAACTCGCCGCCATCGAAGCCGGCGCACAGGACTTCGAAGCCGGTGAAGAAGAAGGCACGACCATGTTCCTCACCGACGCCACCGACCTCGACCTCGTCAGCCGAGCATTGCCGGCACAGGGCTTCACCGTGCTGTCGGCCAAGCTGGGCTACAAGGCCAAGAACCCGATTGACCCGGCTACGCTGAGCGCGGCGGATCTTGAAGAAGTCGAGGCCTTCCTGGCCGCGATTGATGCCAACGACGACGTGCAGAATATTTTTGCCGGGCTGGGCGGCTGACGTCGCTGCATCAAAACAGTCATTGCGGACCTGGACCGCAATCCATGACCCCCGAGCCCACCCTCGCAATCGCGACCGAAGTCATGGACCCCGGATCAAGTCCGGGATGACAAACCTTAAAGCCCAAACCGGCAGGGACACCGTTACAGGCGCACTTCTTGCCTGCTGCCACAGCACTGACCGAATCTCTGCCGCATGAACCCGCCAAGCCCCCCAACCGCGCCCGAACCCTCCCCCGCCTCACGACTGCTGCCCCTCGCCGCCATCGTGCTCTTCGGCTTTCTGGCGGTCGGCCTGCCGCTGGCTGCGCTGCCGCTCTACCTGCATGGCGTGCTGGGGTTCGACACCATCACCGTCGGCTGGGTGGTCGGCATACAGTCGCTCGCCACCGTGCTGACGCGGCAGTTTGCGGGCAACTACTGCGACCGCCATGGCTCGAAAGCCTCTGCGCTGGCCGGCCTGCCACTGGCGGCTGGTGCGGGCCTCATCTACCTCATCTCGACCTTCATGCCCGCAGGCAACGCATCGCTGGCCGTGCTTGTCGCGGGCCGTTTATTGATGGGCCTGGCTGAAAGCCTGTTCCTCACCGGCACCATGACCTGGGGCATAGGCCGCATCGGCCCGGCGCGCACCGGCATGGTCATGGCCTGGCAGGGCATCGCCATGTTTGCGGCCTTCGGCATCGGATCGCCCGCAGGCATTGCCGTCATGCAGCAGTGGGGGTTTACCGGCGTGTCCATCGCCACCATCGCCCTGCCCTTGGTCGGCTTGTGCATCGCACTGGCCCTGCCGCCCGTGGCCAAGCCCGGCGGTGGCCGCGCGCGTGAATCGATGTTGAGCGTGATCGGCCTGGTCTGGCGGCCGGGCCTGGCGATGGCGCTGGGCACGATTCCGTTCTCCGTCATCACCACCTTTGTGGTCCTGTACTACGGCGACAAGGGCTGGGCCGGTGCGGGCCTCTCGGTGTCCAGTTTCACCATCGGCTACATCGCCGTGCGCCTGTTCTGGGCCCACCTGCCCGACAAGCTCGGCGGCAAGCAGGTCGGCCTCATCTCTGTGCTGATCCAGATCGTCGGCCTGCTCATGCTGTGGCTCGCACCTTCACCGGCGTTTGCGCTGCTGGGCTGCGTGCTCACCGGTATAGGGCTGTCGCTGGTCTTCCCTGCCATGGGTGTCGAAGCGATGCGCGACGTCCCGCCCGAAAGACGTGGTCTGGCGATTGGCTGCTTCGTCGCCTTCATCGACCTGAGCACCGCGATTGCCGGGCCCATCATGGGCGCCGTCATCGGGCTGGCCGGTTACCCGGCGGTGTTTTTGTGTTCGGCTGGGCTGTGTGTGACCGCCCTGATGCTCATGGCCTGGGGTCTGCATCCCCGGCGAGTGGCCGCCTAGCCATTCGCCGAAACTTGCCGTATACCGCAAAAATTTAACGTACACGTTAAATTTTGGTCAAAAGTTAATATGGGTATTAACTTTCGAGTGTTTCGAGTCTCTGTAGCCCTCAAAACGGCCGTCCACCCCCCCCAAAAAAGGCCATTTCTACCTGCCAAATCGGCCTCCAGGCCAATAGACACGAGCGTGAGCAGCTACGAAATATGTAGCACTGGCGATGCCGTCGCGCGGCGCGAAATGCCTCAGACGACGCGCCTGAACCAGAGCAGGGACAGCACAGCCCCCGTCAGCGCGAACAGCGCGGCCACCAGCGCCAGCAGGCCCGAGAGTTCGGTCTCGCGCTTGTGCACCTGCAGCTGCGTGCCGAGGTTTTCGTAAACGCTGCGCAGCTTTTCAGCGGTGCCGGCGTAGTGGTACTCGCCGCCCGTCATGCGCGCGACCTCGCGCAGCGTGGGTTCGTCCAGCTGCAGGTAAATCGGCATGCCTTCCATCGTCGACGCGTCGCCGTTCACGGTGCCCAGGCCCACGACGTGGATGCGCACGCCGCGGTCGGCGGCCATCTTGGCGGCCTCGAGTGTGTCGACACCGGTGGTCCGGCGGCCATCGCTGAGCAGGATGATGGCGGCAGAGTTGTACGAGCCCGGCGCGACCGGTGTGATCACTTTGGGCGGCGGTTTGGCCCGGTCATCCAGGCTGCGGCCACGTTGTTGCTGTTGCAGCTGCTGTTGTTGCCGCCAGCCAAACGTCATGCCGCTCAGGTCTATGCCGTGGTCGGGGAACAGTTCGGCCAGGCTCAGCACGATGGCGTTGCCCACGGCCGTGCCCATCTGCATCTGGAAGGCATCGATGGCCTGGACCAGCGAGGTGCGGTCGAGTGTGGCGGCCTGCGCCACCTGGCTGCTGCCGGCGAAGGTGATGAGGCCGACCTCTATCCCCTTGGGCAGTTCCTTGAGAAACGATTTGGCGGCCTCCTGCGCGGCGACCATGCGGGTCGGCTTGACGTCGGTGACGCGCATGCTGAGCGACACATCCATCGCCAGCATGATGGACGAGCGCGCCCACGGCAGCGGTATGCGCGCCGCGGGCCGTGCGGCGGCAAACAGCAGCAGCGAGCACGCCACCATCAGCAACGCAGGCGGCACATGCCGCCGCCAGTTGCGCCCGGCCGCCGCGGCACGCACATCTGCCAGCAGGCTGTACTGCATCGCCGCACTGCGCCGGCGGCGCAGCAGCCACAGGTAGGCCACGGGCAGCAGCGGCAGCACGAGCAACAGCCAGAGATATTCCGGCCAGAGGAAAAACATCAGGCACTCCTGTACGTCGCGGGGTCCATGGGCTGAGCACGGCAGGCCTGCGGATGCTGAAACACCGGGCAGGCGCTTGCCAATGCAGCACCATCGTGCCGGGAATGGCTGAACTTGGCAAGACCGTTGTGCGCGGCCCCGCCGCCATCGGCGCTCGGGCTCGCCCGAACTCAGCCGCCCGGGCGAGGCGGTGGGTGCGAGGACACGTAATGCGCCGTGGCACGCCGGAACATGTCGCACAAATAATCGGCCGCCGGCGTCAGCGGCAGCCCGGCGCGCCGGATGATGACGATGTCCGGCGCCGGCAGCGACTCTTCAATCGCGATCACCTGCAATGCACGGCGGGTCAGTTCGAACTCGTCGTACTGCCTCAGGGTGACCACCAAAGCGTCAGACGACATCAGCGTGATCAGCGCGCTGAGCATGGACTCGGCCCGGATAACCAGACGCGGCGGCGGCAACTTGCGGCTGACGAACAGGGCACGAAACTCCGCCTCGGCATCGCTGGTGGTGCCGGTCGTGATCCAGCTGGCACCCACCAGCTCACGCAGCGAACGGGCATTGGCCAGCGGGTGGCCGCGGCGTGCAAACACCTGCCGCGTGTTGTTGAACAGCACCTCGACCGAATACTCGCGTGACGGCGCAGGTTTGGGCGCGGGGCCGAGGTAAAAGTCCATGCTGCCATCACGCAGGCGTGCTTCCACGGCCGGGAAAGAGCCTTCCACCAGCTGCAAATTCACGTTGGCAAAGCGCTGCTGAAACAGCGGCAGGGCCACGGGCAACAAGGCGAGATGGCCGACGATGGACAGGCACACCGCCACCTGCCCTTTGTCGCCGCCCAGATATTGCTGCACATCTTCAAGCACATGGCGCGCTTCGTTGGTGATGGTGCGCGCGCGCCTCAACACCAGTTCTCCTAGCGGGGTGGTCGTCATGCCGCGCGCACGCCGTTCGAACACCGGCGCGCCCAGCTCCCGCTCAAGTTCGCCGATGTTGTGGGTCAGCGCCGGTTGCGACATGCCCAGCGACCGGGCTGCCCCGCGCAGGCTGCCGTGTTCGGCAATCGCCAGTGCGGCGCGCAGTTGGTGCAGTTTCATGATTGATAAGTAATTTCTATCACTGGAACAGTTTTGCCATCTTACGACGTTCTAAAGCCGTCCCTAGACTCCCCATCCAGAGACAAGCCACGGCACTTCCCGCACAAGCCAGGCGCCACCGAAACCAAAAACTGACTGGAGACATGACCATGCTCATCCGCACCGCACTTATTTCCACCATGCTGATGGTGGCCGCCGCCCTCCCCGCGACGGGCCAGACCTCGCCGCCCTTCCCGAGTCGCCTGCTCACCCTTGTTGTTCCGGTCGGTCCCGGCGGCAGTTATGACTACCTTGGCCGTTTGCTGGGCGAAGGTCTGTCACGGGAACTGGGGCAAGCAGTGGTGGTGGAAAACAAGCCCGGTGCCGGCACCGTGGTCGGCACAACCTACGCCGTCAAAAGCGCACCCGACGGCTACACCATGGTGGTCGGCGGTGTGGGCAGCATCGCTCAGGCACCGGCGCTGACACGCGACCTGCCCTACAACCCGACGCGCGACCTGATGCCGCTGCAACTCGTCTCGACCAACGGCTACACACTCATCGCCCGCCCCGACCTGGCACAAAAGACCTTGCCTGAGCTGATCGCCTATGCGCGGGCCAACCCCGGCAAACTCACCATCGGAACGCCCGGCCAGGGCAGCGGGCAGGCGGTGGGCGCTGCCTTGCTCAAGAGCCTAGCGGGCATAGACCTGCTGGAAGTGCAGTTCAAGGGCGCGCCACCGATTTACACCGAACTGCTGGCAGGCCGCATCGACCTGTTTTTTGACGGCACCGGCACCGCACAGCCCTTTATCAAGAGCGGCAAGGTCAAGGCCATCGCGACGTCCGGCGAGACCCGTGAGCTGACGGATGTCCCCACCTTCCGTGAAAGCGGATTGCCTGAACTGGTGCTGTCCAGCTGGACCGGCCTCTTCGTTCCCGCCGCCACGCCACGCCCCGTGGTGTTGCGCTTGCGCCAGGCCATCGACAAGGTTGTGGCCTCCCCCGCCTTCAGGGAGCAGCTTGGTTCACGCAGTTTCAGCCCCTTCACGACACCCGATGTCGAGGCCTTTGTGCGCGCCGAGAACCAGCGCTGGCCTGGCCTGCTGGCAAAGGCCGGCGTCAAGCCGCAGTGACGGCCCCTCAATCCACATCACACACATCCAACACAACAACACACCTCAAAGGACATGACATGACCAGCACAACAGCCCCCACCACGCCAGGCGCCACAAAGATTCAGTCGCGGCCACAACTCATCAACGGTGAATGGGTGGCAGCCGCCAGCGGCAAGACCTTCGACGACATGAACCCCTTCACCGGCGAGGTCTACGCGCGCATTCCCGCATCCGGTGCGGCAGACGCCAAACGCGCCATCGAGGCGGCTGAAAAAGCATTTCCGGCCTGGGCAAAGATGGGTGCACGCGCCCGCCAGGCCCTGTTTCTCAAGGCCGCCGACATCGTCGAGCGCCGCGCCGACGAACTGGTCAGCATCATGGCGCAGGAGACCGGGGCCTCCAACGCCTTCGCGCGTTTCCAAATCCAGTGGTCCACGGGTCTGCTGCGTCAGGCGGCAGGCTACCCGTATCTGTCGGGCGGCGAGATCGTGCCGTCCGACACGCAAGGCGTCTTCGCCATGGCGATCCGCAAACCGCTGGGCGTGGTCGCCGGCATCTCGCCGTGGAATGGCGCACTGGCCCTTGGCCTGCGCACTGTGGTGTGCCCCCTCGCCTGCGGCAACACCGTCGTGCTGAAGCCGTCTGAAGAAGCGCCTGTCTGTGCCGGCCTGGTGGTCGGCGAGATCCTCCACGAGGCCGGCTTTCCGCCGGGTGTGGTCAACGTCATCACGCACGCGCCGGCAGACGTCGGCCCCATCGCTGATGAGCTGTTCGAAAGCCGCGCCGTGCGTGCCTACAACTTCACCGGCTCATCGGCCACCGGCTCCATGCTGGCGGCACGGGCTGGCAAACACCTCAAACGCATTGCGCTTGAGCTGGGCGGCTACAACCCCATGCTGGTGCTGCACGACGCCGACCTCGAGTACTCGGTCGACACGGCCATCTTTGCGTCCTTCTTTCACCAGGGACAGATCTGCATGAACACGCGCAAGATCCTGGTCGCGCGTCCCCTGTTCGACGACTTTCTGGAACGTTTTGTCGAGCGCGCCAAAGAGATCAAGGCAGGCGATCCCACCAACCCGGCCACCAAAATTGGCCCGCTGATCAATGACGATGCCGTGGTCAAGGTGAAAGCCGGCATCGCCAAGGCGGTCGCCATGGGCGCACGCGTGGTCGCTGGCGGCAACGCCGACGGCCGCTGCTTCGAGCCGACCGTGCTCATCAATGTGCCGACCAACGCGCCCATTTATTGCGAAGAGGTGTTCGGCCCGGTCGTGCTGATCGAGCCGTTCGACGATGAACAGGACGCCGTGCAAAAAGCCAATGGCAGCGACTACGGCCTGTCGGCGTCCATCATGTCGCGCGACGCCTGGCGTGCCATCACACTCGGCGGGCAAATCCAGGCCGGCATGGTCAACGTGAACGGGCCTACCATGGGCGGCGAACCGCAGATTCCGTTCGGCGGCGTCAAGGACAGCGGCTGGGCCCGATTCGGCCGTTGGGCCATCGAGATCTTCTCCGACCTGAACCTCATCACCGTCAGCGATCAACAACGCAAATACCCCGTATGAACAAACTGAACCATGCAAGCGCGATGAAACACAAACGCATGAAGACCGGGAGCCCGACATGACCCCGGGTACCGAGCTGCCTTCCGCGCTCAACCTGCCGCGCGTGCTGTTCGCGGCCGGTGCGCTGTCGGCGCTGGCCGGTGAACTGGAAGGGCTCGGCATACGCAAACCGTTGCTGGTGAGCGACCAGGGCCTGGTGGCCGCCGGGCTGGCCGCCAAGGCGATGGCAGCCTGCGGCAAAAGCGTGCCCGAGGTTTTCGACAACGTGACGGAGAACCCGCTCTTTGCAGACGTCGACAGGGGCGCGGCTTTGTATGCCCGGCAGGGCTGCGATGGCGTTGTGGCCCTCGGCGGTGGCTCGGTGATCGACACCGCCAAGATGATTGCCCTGCTGGCCACCAACCCCGGGTCGGTCGCCGATTACGCAGGTGTGCGCAACGCACCGCACGGGCCGGGCGCACCGCTGATCGTGATTCCCACCACCGCAGGTACGGGCAGCGAGGCATCGCCATCAGCGGGCATACACCCCGACGCAGCCAGCCCGTCTGTCGGCATGGGGTCACGCCACCTTGTCCCTCGGCTTGCCATCCTCGACCCAGACCTGACACGCAGCCTGCCGCCCCGCCTCACCGCGGCCACAGGCATCGACGCCCTGTCGCATTGCATCGAAGGCTTCCTGTCGAAAAAAGACATCCCTCTCGGCAAGTCCATCGCACTGGACGGCATCGCCCGTGTGGCCCGATACCTCCGACGCGCCACCAACAACCGCGATGACGCCGAGGCGCGTGGCGAAATGATGCTCGCGGCATTCGCAGGCGGCGCGGCAATCGCTATGGGCCTCGGGCCCGCGCATGCCGTCGCCATCGTCTGCAGCGACCAGGGCTTTCACCACGGCGTGTTGAGCGGCATCGGCCTTGTCGCCACACTCGATGCGACCAGTGCGCAGGTGCCCGAGCGGGCGGCTGAAGTCGCTGCGGCGCTGGGCCTGGAGCGCGGCCAGCCACTGGCACCGGCCATCGCGTCGCTGATGCGCGAACTGGGTTTGCCGCCCACGCTGGCCGAGCTGAACTACGTGCCGCGTGATCTTCAGGCACTGGCGGCCGCGGCACACCAGAGCCATTTCAATCTCTTCGCGCCGTTTCATCCGGCGGCGTTGGAGTATGCGGGGATGCTTACTGGGTCGCTAAACAACTCGCAGTGAACACGACACAGCAGAAACAACTCCACCGCTAACGATCTGAAAAATGAGCCTACTCATCGCCTACTAATTTGGTGGCTATAAATCTCTAGTGGTGTACGTACCAAAAAGCCTGCTTTCCAGAAGACAATAATTTCTTAAAGGCCGCTACGTGTCTAGTGATCTCCGCCTCACTAAAACTGACACGAATAACGTGAGATGCGCTGACATCGACGTCCTCCACTGCAGTTATTGGCCTACCCATTACAGCGATAGAAGATTTAGAGCCAAATGCATTTTTCGCGATTCGTAGTGTCTCTCGTGGATCCACCGGGCCAAAACCAGAGCGGCTATAGGCTTCCAATTCCTCGATGAAGTCTTCATATAAATATTCAGCGTAACCTTTCTGCGATTGAAACAATTCCGAAGAAACCAGCGCAGTCAAAAGGAAATGCAACGCACCATTCGTTCGCGTCATGTTCATATTGTCAAGCTCAGAGCCGTATTGCACACGTATAAAGCCGGCAGCTGCTCCCACCACCTGAGAACTGCTGAAACCTGGCAAAAACGTTGGCCCAGCACTCATTAATTGCGGGGAAATAAGGCACCAAGATCCAGTTAAGCCAGGTCCGCGATCTTCGGTAAAAATATTCTCAATTGGGATAAGAGTAGCTTTTCCTGATGCTTCCCAACCTTTTATTGTGTGCCTATATTCTGCGCTCAAAGATTTGGCATCGTTGTCGACGATCAGGACGTAATGAACGTTTACAAGTCCCTGTTCCCTCATGCTGCGATCAATTTCAACCACCGCTCGGCCAGAAACAACAGTGTCAACAAATACGAAATGACTTGAGGGACGTCTGATACTTGCGCCAACTCCCACGCCGATGCCAAATATTTGATCTTGAACATATTGGTAGAAATGCAATTCGGGTGATGAAAGGTCTCCAGCCAGTATTGCTTTCAACACACGAACCCAATAATCTCGTATTTGCCCGCTAATTGATACACCGACAGATGGGTCTTCTAACTGCGTATCTGCCGTAAAAGGGAGGGTAATTTTGCTTGCATGAAATGGGGTCGACAGGCCATGCATTACAGAATTATCAAAGACTCTTTTTTCCGCCCACCTTTGATGTATACCAAAAAGCTGCCCGGTGAAAGGAAATGTTCCTCTACTCGGAATAACCAACGTTCCAAATCCTCTTGCTTCGAGTTTCTCTAAAACCTCATATAGCCGGATGGCACCCCATGCGAACGAGCGTACGTTAAGGAATGTAATTCGATCTCGCCAATCCATAATCTAAATCCTGTATCCGATGGATAAATTGACCTACCCTTGGCGTTCAAATCGAACTGCGTATTAGGAGCGACGGAGTACTCTGTATCGGCAAAAGAGAGTCGGACATGTCCGATGTTCCTCGTATTCGATTCATCAGTTAGAGTAATCCTCACCGCGCAGGACTATGGTAAACAGAGACAAGCCAAAGAATTAATATTCCTCGACTTCTTAACGAAGAATGTATTACACAGGATTATTAAATGAGTCATCTCCCCCTCAATGACACGATATTGGTTGCGATAGCTCGACTGGTGGATGACGCACAGTCTGGGACGCGAGAACCAAGCCATTCAGATATCGGCTTTCAGATTACCAAGGCGGGACTCTCTGCCGCTGATCCGGGAGGGCAAGGCCGACCGGTGGGAAAATCTAAGCGCATACGTGGTGTTCTAAGTTGGGCACTATCCAACGACGATGAGGCAGGTAGCGCCTTGGTTGCGGGATTGATTTCGCTGGTAAGAGGGTGCGGTGGTTTTCGAGAACATTCCGACAATTTCTGCGGCGTCGAATCGATCGCAAATCTGCGGGAGGCATTCTCGACGGAGGGATGGGAACTATCGAGGGACGGATCACTGCAACCTCGACTTCTTGATGCACTCTCAGGACGAGCACTGACAGCTGCTCTTCGTCAATATGTTGAACGGGCACGCAAAGGTTCATTAGATAGCCCCCTCATTGCTGGTACTGCCAAAGATTTACTTGAAGCTACTGCTGCTCATGTTTTAGTCCAAAAATGGGGAACATACTCGTCAAGCAGCAACTTCCCCATGCTGTTAGGCCAAGCATTTGCAGCTCTAAACTTCGCAACACCTGCAGATGTAATCGTGGCAGGAGAGCCAATCAACCGCCGTATGGAACGTTCAGCTTTTGAGCTTGGGTGCTCGCTGAATGCACTTCGCAACAAGCAGGGCACCGGACATGGCCGCCCTTGGGAAAGTGCCGTGTCACAAGCGCAAGCCCGGTTCGCCATTGAGTCGATGGGCAACATAGCTGGGTTAATGCTAGATGCTCTTGAAGTATAGAATTTGATGGCTTCTCATTCGAGGTGTCATGATCTTGTTATGACGAGCTAGCTATTGATAGAGTGAATATTCCTGGCGACCAGAGCAGCGGACCTCCAGCCAATCGACCAAGCCATCTATTCATTTCACAAACCGGTTGCGCAGCACGCCTATGCCCTTGACCTCTAGCTCGACCGCATCACCGGGCTTGAGGAAACGCATCATCTCCAGCCCGCAGCCCGTGCCGACAGTCCCCGAGCCGAAAAACTCGCCCGAGAACAACGTCTCGGAGCGCGAGGCGTGCGCAATGCAGTCCTCGAACTTCCAGCGCATGGTGGAGGTGTTGCCACCGCCCCAGCGTTCGCCGTTGACGCGCACTTCCATGTCGAGGCTGTAGGGCTCTGTCATCTCGTCTGCGGTCACCAGGCAGGGGCCGAGGACGTTGCCGGTGTCGAAGTCCTTGCCCTTGCCGGGGCCCAGCTGGCCGGGCATGTCGATGACCTGCTCATCGCGCGCCGAGACATCGTTGAAGATGGTGTACCCAAAGATGTGTTCGCGCGCCTTCTCGCGGCTGATGTCCTTGCCGGGTTTGCCGATGAACACGCCGAACTCCAGCTCGAAATCCAGCCGGTTTGAATAGGCGGGCCACATTACATCGCAGCCCGTACCCACCACGTTGAGGCGGTTGGGGTGGTAGAAAATCGGCCGCTGGTACCAGACCTCGGGAATCGTCAGGATGCCTTTTTCTTCCATCTCGCGCATGGCGGCTGCGGGGTCTGGCGTTGACGATGCGCGCACTTCACGTGATTTTTTAAACGCCTCGACCAGGTGTTCTTCAAAACACAAAAAATCGCGCATCTGCGGCGGTGCGGGGATCGGCGAGAGCAACTGCACATCGGCCAGTTTGTGCTTCACACTGTCGGCGGGTGTTGCATCGAGCAGCTGCTGCGCAAGCTTGACGGAGTGATCGCTGTTCTCAGCCATGGCCAGTACGCTGGCCAACATGGGTGAGGGCTTGCCGTGTGCGGTTTCATGCGCGGCCTGCAGGTCAACGACGGTGGCGCCGCCATCAATGAGTGCGCCGGCTTTGGGCGTTGCGTTGGCGGCCTGGAAGGTAACGAGTTTCACGGTTTGGTTTTTCCTGTCTTTGGTTTGTGTGTGGCGGCTGCCGGCTTTTTGGCCGCTGTCTCGCCGCCCATGAAGGCACTGGTGAAAAAATTGACGATCTCGTCGATGACCGCCTGCTCATCACCGATGTCGCACACCTTGCCCGACAGCCGCTTCACGCGGTCGGGGTTGGACAGGATCAGCAGCAAGGCGCCTATGAAGAAGTGGTAAGCCCAGGCGACCTTTTTTGCGCTCATCTTCGGCAAGGCTTTTTGCATCGCGACCATGAACTCCAGCGCAATGGGGTCCAGCAGGTCGGACACGATGCCGCGCTTGCCTTCTGCAGGGTCGCCCACTTCGCGCGCAATCAGCCGGCTGTAGGCCAGCCCGCCGGTTTGCCTGCGCATCTCGACCCAGGGGCGCGCCAGCGCATCCAGCACATCACGAATCGGCGGTGCCTTCTGGTCCAGCACCAGCGAGAGTGCCGCGCGGCGTGAGGCCGACACCGGCACGATGCGGCGCTCGAACACCATGCGGTAGAGCTTGTCTTTCGAACCGAAGTGGTAGTTGACGAGGGCCAGCGTGACCTCGGCGCTCACGGCGATGTCGCGCATGGAGACACCGTCCAGGCCGTGTTCGGAAAAAAGTTTCTCGGCGGCATCGAGGATGAGCACACGCGTGCGCTCGCCGTTTTTGTTGGCCGAGGGCAGGTCGGCTGGCGCGTTGGCTGCAGCTTTGATGGTTTTGGTTTTAGCGGGCGTGGGGGACTTGGTCATTTTTTGATTTATTGGACGTTCGTTTAATTCTATGATTTAATTAATTTATTGAACAGTCGTTCAACTATAGGGTTTACCCAAACCCATTCAACAACCAGCACAAAGGAGACAACTATGGTGTGGAAGGTTCGCAGGGTCGTCACAGGCCATGACGCCAACGGCCAGTCGGTATTCACGATGGATGGCAATGCCACCTGCGTCAAGGAGATGGCATCCATGCCAGGCCTGGCGCTCACCGACCTGTGGGAGACCGACACAGCGCCGGCCAACAACGCAGGCAACCACGACACGGTCGAGCGCGACGTGCGGCTCGAGCCACCCAAAGGCGGCAGCGTGCTGCGCATCGTGGAGTTTCCGCCAGACAAGATGTGGCGCAACAACGCCGACGCGGCCGCCGCCTTCACCTCGATTGGTGCAGGCCATGCCAACGACAAAGGCAACAGCGACCCCATGGTGCACACCACGCTGACGGTCGACTACATCATCGTGCTCAAGGGTGAGATCCACGCCATCATGGACATCGGCGAAAAGCTGCTCAGGGCCGGCGACGTCCTGATCCAGCGCGGCACCCGCCATTCATGGAGCGTGCGCGGCGACGAGCCCTGCATCGTCGCGGCCATTCTTGTCAGCGCCCTGCCCGTGCCCGGCAGCGCCGCCACCGCGCATTAAAAAATCAAATCAACTTCAAGACAAATTCGAGACAAACGACAACAACATGAAGCGCAGAAACATCGTTCTTTCAACACTGGCCACCGCCGCCGCACTGGCCGTCGGCATGGCAGCCAGCCCGGCCTTTGCACAGGCCTGGCCGAGCAAACCCGTCAAGCTGGTCGTGCCCTTCCCTGCCGGCACCTCGCCCGACACCACCGCCCGGCTGGTCGGCGACAAGCTTTCGCAGATGTGGGGCCAGCCCGTGCTGGTGGACAACCGCACCGGCGCTGCGGGCGGCATTGGTGCCGAGCTGGTGAAGACCAGCCCGGCCGATGGCTACACGGTGCTCTTCACCGTGTCGTCCGTCATCACCATCAACCCGCACGTCTACGCCGCCCTGCGCTACAACCCGCTGACGGATTTCACCGGTGTCGCATCCGTCGCCACCATTCCCTATGTGCTGATCGCCACACCTGCCGCGCCTTTCAACAACCTCGCAGAACTGGCCGAGGCCGCCAAACGCAAACCCGGCGGCATCGACTACGCGTCTTATGGCGTCGGCTCGCAAACCCAGGTGGCCGTCGAGATGTGGTCCAAACAAATGGGCATCAAGCTCAACCACGTGCCCTATGCCGCCAACCCATCCGCCGACTTGATGGGCGGCACCGTCAGCCTGCTGTTCGACCCCGCCACCACCGCCATCCCGCTGGTCAAGGCCAACAAGGTAAAAGCGATTGCCGTGTCGAGCGAGCAGCGCCTGGCCGCCCTGCCGAATGTGCCTACCGCATCAGAGTTCATCCCCGGCGCGGTATCGACCGCCTGGCACGGCATGTTCGTGCCCAAGGCCACGCCACCAGCCGTAATTTCAAAAATAAATGCTGATGTGCTCAAGGTGCTGGCGATGCCGGATGTCCGCAGCCGCATTTCAGACCTCGGGCTGCTCACCGGCAGCGGCAGTGCCGAAGACCTCAACACCAAGGTCGTGGCCGAACACGCCAGCTGGGGCCGCGCCATCCGCGAACTCAACATCAAGCTGCAATAAACACCGGCCACCTGAACAGAAAAAAGGAAACACATGAGACAAGCGATACGACGCGTGGTCACAGGCCACGACAAAAACGGCCAGTCCGTCATCACCATCGACGACGATGCACCCAACGTCACGGCGGTGGAAGGCTGGCCCGGCCTCTACATCAGCGAACTGTGGGTGACGGGCGAGATGCCCATCAACAACATGGGCGACACCGACCAGGGCGCACGCAAGATGCGGCACGACCCGACGCCCAACGGCACGGTCTTCCGCGTGGTCGAGTTCCCGCCCGAAAGCAAAATATCCGGCATCGACACCCAAAAAGCCTTCGCCGCCATGGGCAGCCACAACAAACCCCGCGCGCAGGACTCGGCCAAACACGCCTCCATGCACAAAACCAACTCCATCGACTACCTGGTGGTGACGGCCGGCGAGATGTGGATGGTGATGGAAGACGGCGAAACCCTGCTCAAGCCGGGCGACTGCATCGTGCAGCGCGGGACCAACCACGCCTGGGTCAACAAGAGCGACAAACCCTGCATGCTGATGGCGATATTGATTGATGCGGTGCCTGCTCCTTGAAGAGATATAGCGACTGGCGCCCTACCTTGCAAGCCAAAGGGTAGCCAGCCGCTTATTTCAACCTTTTCGCTCTGCGAAACGATTTTGGGTTGTAATCGTTTTTAGCCGGAACCCGATGTCCGGCAGACAACGAAACGGAGACTCGCATGCACATCACACACGCCCTGCGTACGCTGGCCGTCACGGCGGCCGCGCTTTGCTGCTTTCAGCACGCCACCGCACAAGCACCCGCCTATCCCGACAAACCCATCAAGCTGGTAGTACCTTATGCGCCCGGCGGGCCGACCGATCTGGTCGCGCGCTCCATGGCCACCTTGCTGGCGCAGCAGCTGCACCAGCCGGTCGTCGTCGAGAACCGCGCCGGTGCCGGTGGTGTGATCGGCACAGGGTTTGTGGTCAATGCCCCTGCCGATGGCTACACCCTGCTGCTGGGTCTGCAGGGGCCCATCACCATCAACCCGGCACTCGTCAAGGTGCCGTACGACCCTTTCCGTGACCTGGTGGCCGTGCGCATGATCGCCACCGCGCCCATGGTGCTCATGGCCAGCAAAAAATCCGGCGTGACCAAACTCGCTGACGTCACGGCGCAGTCCAAAACCAAACCGGCCGGCCTCAACATCGGCTCACCCGGCAACGGCACCCTGCCCCACGTGGCGGCCGAGTTGCTCAAGGACAAGACTGGTGCCAACCTCGTGAATGTGCCGTACAAAGGTGCCGGCCCTGCGCTGGCCGACCTGACTGCCGGCCACATCGACCTGTTGTTCAGCGACCTGCAGGTGGGCCTGCCCTTCATCCAATCGGGCCAGGTCACGCCCCTGGCCGTGACCATTCCCGTGCGCTCGCCCAAGCTGCCCAACATCCCCACGCTGGCCGAGTCCGGTTTCGGCAACACCACGCTGGCGGGCTGGTACGGCATTTTTGCGCCCAGGAACACACCCGCGCCTATCGTGGCAAAGGTCAACAATGCCGTCGACGGCATGTTCCAGGACGCCGCCTTCAAGCAACTGCTGGAAAGCCAGGGCGCCCAGCAAAGCACGGCCGACAGCGCGCAGTTCAACAAGTTCCTGCGTGACGAATACGAGCAGTGGGCAAAACTGGGCAAGGCCATCACCATCAAGATGGACTAGCCGCATGCCAGGAACAAGCGAACAGCTGGCCGGCTGGGTGGCCGGGCTGCAGTGGGCCGATATTCCGCAGAACGTGCGTAACGCCGCCAGGCTGCACATCCTGGATGTGGTCGGCGTCATGCTGGCCGCAAGGCCTTCGGATGTCGTGCTGGCCGCAGCCAGTGCCATGGCCAAAACAGACCCGGGCACGCAGGCACGCGCGCTGGGTTTTGACAACACGCTGTCGCTGGCCGGTGCCTCCTTCGTCAACGGCGTGATGGCATCGGTGCTGGAGTTTGACGACACCCATATCGAATCATTTGTGCACTCGACGATTGCGCCGTTCTCGGCCGCTGCGGCCTGCTGCCAGTCAGCGCATCTGTCGGGCGCGCAACTGATGCAGGCCGTCATCACCGGCAGCGAGCTCAGTTGCAGACTGGGACTGGTCTCGCCCTCGCGCCTGCACAGCGTCGGCATTCATCCCTCAGCCATCATGGGCACCTTCGGAGCGGTGTACGCCCTCGCCGGCCTTCAGGGCATGCAGGCCGCGCAGGTCGTCAGCGCCATCGGCCACAGCGCCAGCATGTGCGGCGGCCTCATGGCCTCATGGGAAGACGGTGCCTCCACCAAAACCCTGCACGTCGGCATGGCCGCGAGCCAGGCTGTGCGTGCGGTGGCGCTGGCTGCTGAAGGCATCAGCGGCCCGGCATCGGCCTTCGACGGGCGCTTCGGCTGGTTCCGGACACACCTTCAGCACATACAGCCAGAAGACTTCAGGTTCACAAAGGCCACCCACGGACTGGGCCAGGATTGGGAAATGCTCAACGTGGCTTCCAAGCCCTACCCCAGCGCCTTCACCATTCACCCTTATGTCGATGCCGTTCTCGCGCTCAGGCAGGCGCACCAGCTGGTGCCGTCCCGCATCACCGAGATACGCTGCGAGATCGCACAAAGCTCGATCGCCACCCTGTGCGAACCGGTGGCCGAAAAGCTGCGCCCGCTGACCACCTGGCACGGCCGCATCAGCTTGCAGCATTCGCTGGCCGAGGCGCTCGTCATCGGCAAGATGGACAAAACCGCCTACAGCCTCGAAGCCCTGCAAAACCCGGCCATCAATTCACTGGCCGACAAGGTTAGCTACCGCGTCGCTGCCAAACCTGTCGATGCCACAAAGTCTGGCGCGCACGTCACCATCTTTCTCGACAACGGCAGCAGCGTGCAGCACATCATCGACAGCGTGCGCGGGACAAGGGACAATCCGATTTCCGAGCTGGACTACTTCACAAAATTCCGCTCCAATGCCGACGGCGTCATATCTGCAAGCGTGATCGAGCAGACCATAGACAGCCTTATGACGCTGGATACGCAGGCAGACGTCGCCCCGGTGTTTGACCGGCTTGGCGTGTAAGACCCACGCGGCTGCAAACTTTAGAAGAGCACCATGCACATCGTTTCAGCGTCCGTCATTCCCTGCCACCAGCGCATGCGCGATGCGACCTGGAAGTTTGCGCGCGCCACCGTCTCGCACATCGAAGGCCAGTTGCTGAGCCTGACCGACGACGCCGGCACCACCGGCCTGGGCTACGCACATGCCATTCCCGCCATCACCACCCACGGCGAAGGTGCAAGGTCGGCGCTGGAGCTGCTGATACCTTTGCTTGAAGGCCGCCGGCTGGACGAGATCGCGGCCATCATGGAAGACGTCGACCGCAGCCTGGCCTTCAGCTACAGCGTCAAGGCCGCCATCGACATGGCCCTGCATGACCTGCTGGCCAAACGACTGGGCGTGCCTATCAACGTGCTGCTGGGCGGCAGGATGCACAGCGAGATCCGGCTCGCACGCATTCTGGCCATCAAATCGCCCGCAGAAATGGGTACCAATGCGGCGGCACTGGCCGAAGGCGGCTACCGGCAGCTCAAGCTGAAACTGTCTGGCGATACCGCGCTGGACCTGAGCCGCGTCGCCTCCGTGCGCGATGCCGTCGGCCCCGACGTCGTCCTCACGCTGGACCCCAACCAGTCCTATAACGCCAAACAGATGATGGCGGCCTTCGCCCGCATGGAGAAGCACGACATCGCACTCATCGAACAGCCCGTGCCTGCCAACGACTGGGATGGCCTGGCGCTGCTCACCCGCAGCCTGCCTGCAGCCATCGAGGCCGACGAAAGCGCCGTCACCGTGCAGGACGTTTACCGGCTGGTGTCCGGGCGTGTGGTGGATGTCATCAACCTCAAGGTCACCAAACTGGGCGGCTTCAGGAATTTCATGCAGGCCGTTCGCATTTGCGAGGCTGCAGGCGTTGTCTGCCGCGTGGGCGCAGCCTTTGGGCCCACCCTCATGCAGGCCATGAACGCGCAGGCGGCCAGCGCCATCAAGTCCTTGCCCTACGCCTGTGAACTGTCAGAGCACAACAATTTGCTCGACGACCCCTTCACCGCCCTGAGCATCAGCGACGGCGTGCTGAAGGTGCCGCAGTCATCGGGCTGCGGCATCACTTTTGCCGGGGAGCCCGACGCCAGCTAGGCGCGGCCGTGTCGGTCGCGCCGACTTCTTTCCGCTCTCACCAGGCCAACCGCTGCTTTCGTGGCGGCCTGGAATTTTTCGCGCTTGTCTGCACCACGATGCGGAGTTGACCTACAGGCCCGCCCTGCTTTTTTGGTCAAGCTTGCACCAAGATCGATGCACCAGCCACGCGGACTGTGAAGTTTGCAACGGGCATCGGCAGGATTTCTCCCCATGACCCCACGCAAGGACAACAATGCAACACAGTGCCAGCCTGCCCATGTCCCGGCGCGACGTTCTGATTGCCGGCGCTGCAGCCGGCGCAGTCGCCGCCGCACCATCTGACAGCACCGCCGCCACGCCTCCGCCCATGCCCTCCTCCACCAACAGCATTCCCGTCATGAAGGTTTCACTTGAGGTGAACGGGAAGGCGCAGACGCTGGAACTCGACACCCGCACCTCGCTGCTCGATACCCTGCGTGAACACCTTCACCTGACGGGCACCAAAAAAGGTTGCGACCACGGCCAGTGCGGTGCTTGTACTGTCATCGTCGATGGCCGCCGAATCAACTCCTGCCTGACGCTGGCGGTCATGCATGAAGGCGCAAAAATTACGACGATCGAAGGCCTTGGCACAGCCCAGCGCCCTCATGCATTGCAGGCCGCCTTTGTCAAACACGATGGCTACCAGTGCGGCTATTGCACGCCGGGGCAGATCTGCTCGGCGGTGGGTGTGCTCGACGAAATACGCCGCGGCGTCCCCAGCCATGTCAGCGCCGACCTCACCGTCAAGCCTCTTTTGTCAGCAGAGGAGTTGCGTGAACGCATGAGCGGCAACATTTGTCGCTGCGGTGCGTACTCCAACATCGTCGATGCCATCACCGAAGTCTCGGGAGGTGCCGCATGATTCCCTTCACCTACCAGCGTGCACGCACATCCGCCGAAGCCGCTGCCGCCATGGCCGCACACCCCGGCGCACGCTTCATCGCAGGTGGCACCAATCTGCTCGACCTGATGAAATTGCAGATCGAAACACCGGGCCACCTGATCGACGTGAACGGTGTCGGCATGGACAGCATTGAGGCCACACCCGAAGGCGGCCTGCGCATTGGCGCTCTGGTGCGCAACACCGACCTTGCCGCCGATGAACGCGTGCGGCGCGACTACGGCGTGCTGTCACGCGCGCTGCTGGCCGGTGCGTCGGGCCAGTTGCGCAACAAGGCGACCACGGCGGGCAATCTGCTGCAGCGCACCCGCTGCCCCTACTTCTACGACACCAACCAGCCCTGCAACAAGCGCCAGCCCGGCACCGGCTGCAGCGCCATCGGCGGCGTGACGCGCCAGCATGCCGTCATCGGCAGCAGCACGGCCTGCATCGCGACCCACCCCAGCGACATGGCCGTGGCCATGCGCGTGCTGGACGCGCGTGTCGAAACGGTTCGTGCGGATGGACGCGGGCGCGTGATTCCCATCGCTGACTTTCACCGCCTGCCCGGCAACACACCGCACATTGAAACCGCACTGGAGGCCGACGAGTTCATCACCTCGGTCACGCTGCCCAAGCCCCTGGGCGGCACACACATTTACCGCAAGGTGCGTGACCGTGCCTCGTATGCCTTTGCGCTGGTCTCTGTGGCCGCCGTCGTGCAGAAAGATGGCTCAGGTCGCGTCGCCGTCGGCGGTGTGGCCCACAAGCCGTGGCGGGTCGAGGCCGCGGAAGCCAGCCTGCCCCAAGGCGCGAAGGCTGTGGCCGCCCAGCTACTTGCAGGCGCGCAGACCACACCTGACAACGCCTACAAACTCCCCCTGGTCGAGCGCACGCTTGCCGCCACCTTGATGCAAGCGAGGGCCTAAGTCATGAAATTCGACACACCCGCCACCACCAACCCGATTGACCAGCTCAAGGTCATCGGCAAGCCCCTCAACCGCATCGATGGCCCGATGAAGACATCAGGCACGGCACCCTATGCCTATGAACGCCACGATGTGGCACCCGATGCCGCCTACGGCCAGGTCGTGGGCGCAGGCATCGCCAAGGGGCGCATTGCATCGATGGATACGCGCGCCGCACGCGCAGCACCCGGCGTGATCGCCTTGGTCACAGCCCGCAATGCCGGCAAGCTGGGCAAGGGCAAGATGAACACCGCCAAACTGCTGGGCGGCCCGGCCATCGACCACTACCACCAGGCGATTGCGCTGGTGGTCGCCAAAACATTCGAGCAGGCGCGTGCAGCCGCGCTGCTCGTGAAGGTGACATACACCACCACACCCGGCAAGTTCATCCTGGCCGAAGAGAAGGATTCGGCACCCATCGCCAAACCGGGCGACCAGGGCCCTTCACAAACCAAAGTCGGCGATTTTTCCGGTGCCTTTGCCAGTGCGCCTGTTCAGCTCGATGCCACCTACACCACGCCCGATCATTCGCATTCCATGATGGAGCCCCACGCCTCGACAGCCGCATGGGAGGGCGACAAGCTGACCGTGTGGACGGCCAACCAGATGATCGACTGGGGCGTGGGCGACATGGCCAGAACGCTGGGCATTCCCAAGAGCAAGGTCCGTCTTGTCTCGCCGTTCATAGGTGGGGGGTTCGGCGGCAAGCTGTTTTTGCGTGCCGATTCGCTGCTGGCAGCGCTGGGTGCGAAAGCCGCGCGGCAGCCGGTGAAGGTGGCGCTGGCCAGGCCGCTGATGGCCAACAACACCACCCACAGGCCCGCCACCATCCAGCGCATCCGCATCGGCACAGGCCGCGACGGCAAGATCACCGCCATCGGTCATGAAAGCTGGTCAGGCGACCTGCCCGGCGGCGGCCCTGAAACGGCGGTGAACCAGACCCGTCTGCTGTACGCCGGCGCCAATCGCATGACCGCCACCCACCTTGCCGTGTTGGACCTGCCGGAAGGCAACGCCATGCGCGCGCCCGGGGAGGCGCCCGGCATGATGGCGCTGGAAATCGCGATGGACGAAATGGCAGAAAAGCTGGGCATCGATCCCATCCAGTTCCGCATCGCCAACGACACACAGGTCGACCCCGAGAAACCACAGCGCCCGTTTTCACAGCGCCAGTTCATCGAATGCATGCGTACAGGCGCTGACAGATTCGGCTGGGCCAAACGCAACGCCAAGCCCGCGCAGGTGCGCGATGGCCGCTGGCTGGTCGGCATGGGCGTGGCCGGGGCCTTCCGCAACAACATCACCATGAAGTCGGCCGCACGTATTCGCCTCGACAACAAAGGCGTGGTCACGGTTGAAACCGACATGACCGACATCGGCACCGGCTCATACACCATCATTGCGCAAACGGCGGCAGAGATGATGGGCGTGCCGATTGAAAAGGTATTTGTGCGCTTGGGCGACTCGGCCTTCCCCGTGTCGGCCGGTTCGGGTGGCCAGTGGGGTGGCAACAGTTCGACGTCGGGTGTGTATGCGGCCTGCATCAAGATGCGCGAAGCCGTGGCTAAAAAAGCAGGCATGGCTTCGGCCGACGCGCAGTTTGCCGAAGGCATGGTTCGCGCAGGCGGCAAGTCAATGTCACTGGCCGAAGTGGCCGGCGACAAGGGTCTGGTGGCTGAAGACGCCATCGAGTTTGGTGACCTTGGCAAAAAGATGCAGCAATCCACTTTCGGCGCGCACTTTGTCGAAGTCGGCGTTGATATTTACACCGGCGAAATCCGTGTGCGCCGAATGCTCGCCGTGTGCGCCGCAGGCCGCATCCTCAACCCCAAGTCAGCGCGCAGCCAGGTGATAGGCGCCATGACCATGGGCGTGGGCGCAGCGCTGATGGAAGAACTGGCAATCGATGAAAAGCGCGGCTATTTCGTCAACCACGACCTCGCCGGTTACGAGGTGCCGGTGCATGCCGACATCCCGCACCAAGACGTGATCTTCCTCGAAGAAACCGACCCCACCTCATCGCCCATGAAAGCCAAGGGCGTGGGTGAACTGGGTATTTGCGGTGTGGGCGCCGCTGTAGCGAATGCCGTCTACAACGCAACAGGGGTGCGGGTGCGGGACTATCCGGTGACGCTGGACAAGTTGCTGGCGGGGTTGCCGCAACTGCCCTGACGCAGTTGCCTTGCGCCTGGCATCTTGGGCTTGGATTTATCGTCAGACGGGACCGGAAACGCAAAGTAAGCTGACTTGTGCGAAATGTGGATGCCTATGGAAGAAGGCAAAACCCTGCTCAAACCCGGCGACTGCATCGTACAGCGCGGCACCAACCACGCCTGGGCCAAAAAAAGCGCCAAGCCCTGCATGTTGATGGCGTTATTGATTGATGCGGTGCCCGCGCCATAAACAGGAACGCAACAAGACAGAACAGAACAGAACAGAACAGAACAGAACAGGAAATTTACGAAAAATCCCGTGATGCTTGTGCTCGCGGGATTAGCTCACCTCAACCGGTAAACACGCGAGGCTGTCGCGGCGAATAACTGATCTCGTTCGTCGTCGCTGCACCCTTGGGCCACACGTTTGAAAGCATTCCAACACAGCTTGTAGCGAAAGGAACAGCGATCTACCGGGAAATTGCTTTCGAACATGCAGCGCCGCGCACCGAATGCTTCAATGCAGGGTTCTATCCAGGGCCGAATCCTGCGGGCCAATTCGGCCGAGTCTAGCGGCCTGTCGTCAGATCGCCCAAGATCAAAGCCCAGCACAGGCAAACCCAACCCGCCGAGTTTGACCATGACGTTGGGGCAGGCCGCCAGCAAACGCATGGCTGCCAGCCACGTAGGGCGAACCTCTTCATGCCGACCTTTAAATCGCCTTTCCCCCAAAGGGCCTCCGATATGGTTCACCACCAGTGTCGTCTGCGGAAAAGTGCGTGCGAGATCGACTACTTCGTCCAGTTGTGGATGCAGGGCCCAGGCGTCAAAGGTCAAGCCCAAAGGTGCCAGCAATTGGTAGCCCCGACGAAATGCAGCATCCCCGTACAGACCTTGTGCTGTGCCCATCTTCGGATTGACCAGCCGTGCGTCGCTGTCCCAGGCCGTGGCCTGTCGAATCCCCTTGAATCTCAGCGGATCGGCTGCAAGGTGCTGCATCAGGACTTCGTGGGCAGCCTCAAGCCGCAAATCTGCATAGCCGACGATACCGGCACAAACCTTGGTCTGACCACCTCGTTCGAGAGACCGCTTTGCAACCGCGCTTGCAAATTCCGTCTCTCCAACAGGTGCGAGATGGAGCGGGCCATCCTGGCGATAGTGGGCAGCGCACTGCACATAGACGGTGGCGACGATGCTGTGGCCGTCCCGCAAATCCGCCTCCATGTCGTCGAGCAAATAGCGCTCAGCCTCGTTTTCCCAAAGATGGTGATGGGCATCGATGATCGGCAGTTGGGGCCAGAGTACGGGCTCATCGTGAAGGGCAAGCCAATCCGGGCGGTGGCTTACACCAAAGAGCAATGGATCCGGACTCTGCTGCACCGAAAAACCGTGTTTAGTTCAATTCGAGGTTGATTGCCTTGGCGATCGCACCCCAGCGGTTGTAGTCCTCCTGGACATAACGCCTGAACGCATCGCCTGTCAACGTTCCGGCATCGTAGCCAAACAGGCGAAGCGTCTGCTGGACTTCGGGACCGTCGACCAGCCCGGTGAGGTCCTTGGCGAGCTGGGCCACCTGCCCGTCCGGCACGCCCGCAGGCGCGAATATTCCTACCCAACCGACCATGGGGTCAAGCGATGGAAAGCCCTGTTCGCCAAATCTGGGGATCTCGGGGTACTCGCGGTTGCGGCTGGCGCCGGTGATGGCCAGCACCCGCAGCCGCGCCGGTGGCCGAAGGAAGTCACGGATGCTGCCGAAATCCGTGATGGCCGAATCAAGAACGCCACCCAAGAGGTCGGGCGTAGCTACAGTCTTGTAGGGCACATGCAAAAGCTTGACACCGGCCTTAAGATTGAGCTCTTCGCCCAACAGGTGTGCCGACGTGCCATTGCCAAAGGACCCGAAGCTCACCTTTCCAGGATTCTTGCGGGCGTTGTCCAGGAACTCAGCCAGGTTGCGCGCGGGGTTTGACGCGTTGACAACCAGCAGCAGAGGTGTAGTGCCCACCCGAATCACCGGTTTGAGGTCACGCAGCGGATCATAGGGCAGCTTGCGGAAGGTGTGAGGCGCGATGGAAATGGTCGAAGCCATTGTGAAGGTCAGCACACTGCCGTCAGCGGGCCCCTTGACCACGGTATCAGTCGCAAGGATGCCTGATGCGCCGGGCTTGTTTTCCACGATTGCGTTTTGGCCCAGCACTGCGCCCATCCGCTCGCTTAGCCGACGCACGATGCCATCCTGCGCGCTGCCTGGCCCCAGCGGAATCACAAAACGCAAGGGCGGCTTTCCCGAAACGGGTGCGGCGGTAGGAGACTGCGCCCAGGCAACCGATACAGCGACAAGTGGTATCAACGCCAATTTGGCAAACGCTCTGCAATAGAAAAACATGGCTTGTCTCCTGTGAAAGTTGTTTTGATTTATTTCTAAGGTCATGAAGTTCCAGCAGCATCAGACTGCCGACACGCGAACGGCGTGCTGTCTCGTGAAATTCATACATTCTTCGTTGTCCGGGGGGAATGTATGCGGCGCACGAAATTCCGTATATTGATATGTTTCGATATAGCGATAACTTTTTAGAATGCTCTCGGTATCTGCCCGTAACAAGCTCGCGGTTCTTCAGAACTACTTTTTGCTCACATGATGTATGTGCATAGCTCAGGGCCGACGACATCCGGGTGCAGCTCAGCACCCGCCATTCATGGAGCATGCGCGGCGACGGGCCCTGCCCGTGCCCGGCAGCGTAGCCACTGCGCACTGAGCGCCGCAAAAAAGCCCCGGGTAGAGGACTCGGCCACGCACGCCTACAGGCACAAGAGCAACTCAAACGACCGCCTGGTGGTGAGGGCCGGCGACATATGGATGGTGATGGAAGAAGGCGAAACCCTACTCAGGCAGGGCGACTGCATCGTGCAGCGCGGCACCACCCACGCATGGGTCAACAAGCCCTGCATGTTGATGACGATATTGATTGATGCAGCCTTGAAACTAACGCTGCGACCTCTTCGTCAACCACGACCTCGCCGGTTACGAGGTGCCGGTGCATGCCGACATCCCGCACCAGGACGTGATCTTTCTTGAAGAAACCGACCCCACCTCATCGCCCATGAAAGCCAAGGGCGTGGGTGAATTGGGTATTTGCGGTGTGGGTGCCGCTGTGGAAAATGCCGTGTACAACGCGACCGGGGTGCGGGTGCGCGACTACCCGGTGACACTGGACAAGTTGCTAGGCGGCCTGCCTCAGCTGGCGTGACAGCGGAATTCCGGGGTCAGTTGGCCCCGCCGTTCTGCGGCATATCCTGCTCAAATCCGTAAAGACGCGCCGGATTGCTGACGAATATTTTCTGGCGCTCCGGCGCGCTCGTCCAGCGATCGAACATCGACAACATGGTGCCGTCATCCACCGGGTGAAAAGGTTCTTCGCCCTCGCGTTCACGCGGCAACCCTGGCCAGGGGCCGGTGTGTGGCCAATCCGTGCCCCAAAGCATTCTTTCAACGTTGGTTTCAATCAGCGAACGGGCCATGGCCCTGCCGTCCCCACCGTCCAGTTCGCGAACGAGCCTGTACGGCGCAGAGAGCTTGACCCAGACACGGCCACTGCCAACCAGTTCCAGCAGTTCACTCCAGCCCGGCTGTGCACTGCCGGCCGCAGGGTCGGTCAACGCAAAATGATCGACGACCAATGGAACCGGCAGGCCTGCAATGACGTCCTTGAGTTCTGAAAGCACACCGAGGTTGGTGTACGTCTGCACATGCCAACCGAGTTCAGCCGCCATGGCCGCGGCCGCCTGCAAGCGGCTGGCCGCTACTGCCTTGTCTGTCTGGCCATACGATTGAAGGTTGACACGCAGGCCCCGCACGCCCGCAGCATTGAGTTCTTCGAGCTCTCTCACCGTCGCGCCGGGAGGAACAACTGCGACAACCCGCGCAGGTCGCCCCATGTCGTTGAGCGCTTTCGCAGCATGCAGCACGCCACGGTTGTCATCGCCATGCGTGCTGGCCTGAACCAGCACCACCCGCTCCACGCCAATCGCGGTGTGCATCCGTACCAGGTCTTCTACAGAAGCCACGCCGGGCGCAAAGACACGGTCACCGGCAAGTGGATACAAGGCCCGCGGCCAGAAGACGTGCACATGGCAATCGCATGCGCCCGGTGGCAACTTGACCGACGGCTTGCTGTGCCAGAACCCCAACGAAGGCGCCTGCCCTGCGACCGGCGGAGACGGCAGAAAGGTATACGGCCGGATCACGTCACTCGGCCCTGATGTCGGCGTCCTTGATCAGCTTGCTCCACTTCGCGTACTCGCTGACCATGTATTTGTTAAAGCCATCCACCGTCATGCCGGCCAGCACAAAGCCCTGGCTTGCCAGCTTCTCCCTGACCTCGGGCAAGGCCAGAACACGGTTCATCTCCTGGTGAATTTTTTCCACGATGGCTGGGGGCGTCTGTGCCGGTGCAACGATGCCCAGCCATGTCCCGATCTCAAAGCCAGGCACGCCGGATTCGGCCACCGTCGGCAAGCCTTGGGCCACGTCGACACGGGCATTGCTGGTGACGGCGAGTCCGCGAAGGCGCCCGGACTTCACATGCGGCATGGCCGCCGACGCATTCGCAAACATCATCGGAACCCGGCCACCCATGATGTCCGTCATGGCCGCCTGTTCACCGGGATACGGAATGCTGGTCAGCTTCCCGCCGGTCATGACGGAGAACAGCGCCCCGGCCATATAGGGGCTGGTGCCAACGCCACCGTTGCCATAGTCGATAGAGCCCGGTTTGGCCCGGGCCAGCGCAATGATCTCGGGCACGGTACCGGCTTGCAGCGATGGCCCGGCCACAAGTACAAGCGGCGCGCTGCCGATGTAGCTGACTGCCGTAAACGCTTTTTGCGGGTCGAATGTTTTGATCTTGTTGATGATGGGCGAGACGGCAATGCCTGTCTGGCTCGTGATCAACAAGGTGTAGCCGTCCGCCGGCGAACGGGCCACTGCTTCAGCAGCGATGGCAGACGCTGCCCCATTTCGGTTTTCGACAACGAGTGGTTGGCCGAGCTGCATGTACTGCGCAATGATGCGGGCGACATTGTCCGGCCCGCCGCCTGGCGGCGAACCGACCACCAGCTTCACGGGCTTGACCGGATAACCCGATTGAGCAGCCGCGCCAAAAGCAAGCACGGCCGAAGCAGCGATGATGGCCCTTACAAACTGCCTGCGAGAATTTTTCATGATGTCTCCGTGTGATCGTAGTTGGCGTGAGTTGCTGGTTTTCGCTACCAGTGGCGCTTCAGCTGAAGATGTCGTCCGCGCTCGGGGCGGGCATGATCTGACGCACATTTAAAAGCATGGCCACTGAAGTCGCAAGGCCACAAAAAGCCAGCAATTCAGACAGCTCCGTTTCATCGAAATGGGTCGCGAGCATCTTGAACTCGTGGTCTGACACGGCGTGCCCGCCATACAGCGCCCGCAAGAACGTATATAGGTCTGCCAATTCCCTGTGACGCATTGAAATGCCATCAAGCCCCGAGTCACTGCCGATGGCACGTATGACCTCAGTCTCCACGCCCGCTTCCAGCGCTTTTGACCGATGGGTTTGCCATTGGTAAGCGCATCGGTGATGACGTGCGGTGATCAGAAACACGACCTCCAGCACATGGGCGGGCAGCGCGCCTTTCCACAGCCGTGTCGAGAGGCGTTCAAACAGCGTCGCAACTTCAGGGCTTCCGGCCAGGGCTTCATAGGGTGCCGGCATCTTGCCGCGCCTCGCCTCGATATCGGCGAACAGCGCTTGCTGGCTGGCATTAAGGCTCGCCTTGTCGCGCGGCGGAAAGCGGTCTACGCCCGGGATGGTTAGCGAGGTGTCAAGCATTGGGTTTGATGTTTCCGGCCTTGATGACGGCCGACCATTTTTTGATTTCGTTGTCGATGCGCGCCCTGAACTCTTCAGGCGAACTGCCGGCGGGAATAAAACCCATCTCTTTCAGGCGCGCATTCAGCGGCCCACTGCTGACAGATGGGCCCGCCACCGCGGCCAGCCGGTCGAGCAGTGCCTGTGGCAGCTTGGCCGGCGCGATCAGGCCAAACAGGGGTGACGCATCTACCGCCGCAAGGCCTGCCTCCGCCATGGTGGGCACCTGCGGCAACTGCGCCGCACGCGCGCTGCCTGTGACCGCCATGGCCTTCACCGCCCCGCTCCGGATGTGCTCGATCATGGTGGGCACGGTGGTAAAGCCGAACTGTATGTGCCCGGCGATGAGGTCATTGAGCACTGTAGAGCCGCCGCGATAAGGCACATGGTTGATGTCAATCGCAGCCGCGTGGCGCAGCTGTTCACCGGCCAGATGCGGCGCGCTGCCAACCCCTGCCGAGCCGTAATTGAGCTTGCCGGCCTGTGCCTTGGCCAGTGCCAGGAATTGCTTCATGTCGGCCGCAGGCACCGAACTGTGAACGATCAGCACGAGGGGCGCCGTCGCCATCAATGAGACCGGCACAAAATCTTTTTGTGTGTCGTAAGGCAGGTTGCTGCCGAACAAGCCGGGGTTGATGACAAAGGCGGTGTCGATAAAGCCCAGCGTCAGCCCGTCAGCGCCCGCTGCGGCAATGGCTTTGGTGCCAATCTGCGAGCCGCCGCCACCCCGGTTTTCAACGATGAAGTTGCTGCCCAGGCCTTGTTGCAATGACTGGGCCATGACGCGCGCGAGCGTATCGGTGGCGGCACCCGGCGGATAGGGAACGATGATTTTTACCGGCCCGGCCGGATAGCCTTGCGCCAGCGCCCGCAAGGGCACGGCGCCCGCAGCCAGCGCAGCAGCTGCAAGCAGCCTGAGCGAAAAATCCCTGCGGTGAAACGATTTCATGCTTGTCTCCGTTGTTTAAGTTGTTCAGGTTTATTTGCGTTGATGGTCTATTGGACAAATGCGCCAGTGAGCAAATCACCCTCGGGATCAGCGCCGAGTCCAGGGCGGTCGGTCAGCTCGAACATGCCATCGCGAAAGGGAATGCTGCTCGCGTAAGGCACATGGCCCAGGGTGCAGTAAAGCCGCTCAAGAACGGCACTCTGCGACTGAGCAGCAAGGACGTGCAGCGTGGCCAGGAAGCCCGGGCCGAAAAATGCAGACTGCGGCGAGCAGGTTACTGCCGTGCCTGCGCACTGCTGCGACATCGCCCACAACGTCGACATACCACCGCATTTGATGGCGCTGGGCTGCAGGTAATCGCAGGCGCCGGATCTGATCAGCGCAGAAAGCTCATAAGCGCTGCTGGCGTTTTCGCCAACGGCCAGCGGCACATCCACCGCGCGGCGCAACGCCAGCAAAGCGTCGATGTCCTCGGGCGGCCAGATGGGTTCTTCTATCCACAGCGGGTTGCTGGCCTTCATCTGGCGCACCATGCCCAAGGCGGCGTCGGAAGTCCATGCGCAGTTGGTATCGACCATCAGCGGCATGCCCTGCCCCATCACATCCCGCGCGGCACTGACCGCCTCCGCAGTCTTTTCATGCAACTTGATCTGCCCGTAACCGGCGTCCATCGCGCTGCTGACGTTGGCCTGAATGAGGGCTGTGTCACCGTAATACTGCAGCAGCGACGCATACGCCGGTATGCATGTACGCCTTGCGCCACCCAGCAGTTCAAAAACCGGCTTGCCCTCGACCTTGCCCCTCAGGTCCCACAAGGCGATGTCGAGCCCGCTCAAAGCGTGTGTGACCAGGCCCGAGCGGCCCATGTTGTGCAAGGTGCGGTCAAGTGTGGATGTCAGCGAGGCATCCGTGGCATCTCGCCCCACGGCCAGTGGCTCGACGCGGTTCTTGATGACGGACTGCACGGCGGCGAGGTCCGCACCGTAGGATTCGCCCCACCCGACCAGCCCGCCTTCCAGTTCGACCCGGACCAGCACACTGTCCAGCGTCGTCCTCGGCTTGCCCGCAAAAAGAGGCGCAGGCGCACCATGGTCAAAGGGCAGGCGCAATGGCAAGCTGCGTACAGAACGAATAGTGGTTGAAGACATAAATTGCAGAAATAATTTTTGGTAGCGCTACCAGTTGCCGCATAAATCATAGAACCAACCGTGCGCTGCCGGCAGGGGGTTTGTCCTAGGCCAAAAGATGGCACTGGGGGAAGCACGATTGCCCGTGGAACAAAGTTTATGGTAGCGTTACCATAATTGTTTTGTGTAAGCCTCGGCGCCTGACCACAAGGGCCACGCCCACCGCAACTCCGCGACTTTTAGGGAAATACGGTTTGAGAATCAAGCAGATAAACGGCTACCACCTGAGATTTCAACCGACTGAGGCTCTCGGCAACTCTCGCACATTCATGCGTTCACGCGAGTTTCTGGCTCTGGAGCTGTTAACAGATTCGGGTATTCGGGGATGGGGCGAGGTCTTTTCATCACCCTGGGGGGCAGCTGCGCTCATTCGCTCCACGTTCGGACATCACATCGTCGGAAAATCTGCACAGCTCTACGGAAAACTTTTCCACGAAATGCTTGCCAGCACAGGATACGACCGCCGCGGCGCCGCAATGATGGCGATCTCTGCACTCGACATGGCCCTGCATGACGTGGCAGCACGGGAGCGTGACTTGAGCGTAGCCCAGATGTTGGGCGGGGCGTTGCGTAGCAGAGTGTTTGCGTATGCCAGCGGGCCGTTTTTAAAGGATGACCCCGCGCCTTACGCTCACTTCAACAAGGATGCAGAGAGCTACTTGAGGCGCGGATTCCGTGCCATCAAACCCCGCGCAGGACTTTCACCGCGTGCTGACGGAACAATGATCAAGTCCATGAGGGCGGCCGTAGGGCCCGATACGGGACTGATGGTGGACATCAATCAGGGATATACAGCAGCGGCGGCCTGCGCGTCGGCGAAAGCAATGGAGGAATCGCTTTTGCTGTGGATGGAAGAACCGGTACAGCCGGAAGACATTGCCGGCTACAAAACTGTTGCGCGATCGTCTTCTGTACCCATCGCCGGAGGGGAAGCATTGGGCAGCCTTGCATCGTTCCGTGAATTTCTATCTGCTTCTGCGCTCTCCGTCGCTCAACCCGATCTTGGTGTTTGCGGTGGGTTCTCAGGATTCCAGAGGGTGGCACATCTCTGTGCCGCATACGATATTCCAGTGATGCCGCACGTTTTCGGTACACCCATCAACTTCTACGCATCGCTCCAGATGGCTGCGCTGATCCCTGAGCGCAGGGGTGGTGGCCCCATGCCCTACCCGTACATAGAGTACGACGCCACGGATAACCCATTGATGAAGCTCTATGGGTTTCCTGTTGAGGCAGATGGTTGTGTGCCATTACCCGATAGCGCAGGCCTCGGGTTTGAACTCACATCACACATGCTGGAACCATGGACAGTCGAGCGCTGGTCCATGACGCAACCCTGATTTAGCGCTTTTTTACAGGAGACAAAAATGAAGAAACTGATTCTCGTCATAGCCAGCGTTTTGCCACTTTTGGCAAACGCACAACCCACTACCTGGCCTGAAAAACAAGTGACCATTGTGGTCCCTTTTCCGGCTGGCGGATCTACGGACATGGTCGCCCGGGCGATTGCCTTGCAGATGCAGAACAGGTTTGGCCAGCCTTTTGTAGTTGACAACAGGCCGGGGGCAACCGGAACTATCGGTGCAGGGCAAGTCAAACGCGCACCAGCTGACGGCTACACCCTGCTGGTTGCTTCGCTCGGATCTTTCGTCATCGCCCCGCACCTTCAAAAGGCCACACCCTACGACGCAGTCAAGGACTTTGACTACATCACCATTCCCGTTCAGGCGCCAAACGTACTGGTCGCAAGCCCTGGTCAAAAAGCACGTTCTGTAGCCGATGTCATTGCCGCGTTAAAAGCCAATCCCGGAAAGGTCAGTTTTGCCAGTTCCGGCAATGGGTCATCAGACCACCTGTCAGCCGAACTTTTTTGGCAGCAAAGCGGAACGCAAGGCCTGCACGTCCCTTACAAAGGCGGTGCCCCGGCAATTAATGACTTGCTCGGCAACCAGGTTGACTTTTCTTTTCAGAACGTGAATGCGGTTCTGACCCAGATTAAAGCGGGGCGGCTGTTCCCTATTGCCGTGACTGGTCAACGTCGCTCCCCTGCTCTGCCCAATGTTCCAACCCTTGCAGAAGCCGGTGTGGCAGGGGCCGAGGTCTATTCATGGCAAGGGCTTGCTGCGCCCAAGGGGCTACCACCCGCTGTCAGGGAAAAACTCGCAGCCGCTGCAATTGCAGCCATCAATGACCCCGCGGTGAAGAAAACCATGGTTGATCAGGGGCTTGAAATTGTGGCTAACACGCCGGCGGAATTTACGAGTTTCCAGGCGAAAGAGTGGGCACGCTGGAAGCAATTGATTGAAGTGAGAAAAATCACTGCGGACTGAACCGTCGCGCCTGCCAGCCTGAAGTCAGAGGCCAGATGAACGTGTTCACCCATAATAAAATCTGCACAACAACTGACTGTTAGGACTTTATGCCGGCAAGGCGATCGCAGGACCTCAAGAAGATCAAGGATGCCCGCGACGAGAAGGGTCGCGTCAAGGGCGGCATCACGTTGATTGAAGTGGCGAAACTTGCAGGCGTTTCGCCAATGAGTGTTTCAAGGGCGCTCAACTCACCCAACCTCGTTTCCGAGAAGACCCTGGCGAAGGTGCTTGCCACAGTCAGCGAGACCGGTTACGTTGCCAACAGGCTCGCAGGCGGGCTTGCATCCCAACGCAGTCGTCTTGTTGCGGCAGTTGTACCCTCCATCGCAGCACCTGTATTTCAGGATCTCGTTCAGTCGCTGATTGTTTCGCTTTCGGGCTCAAACTATCAATTGATGCTCGGGCAGACAGACCATAGTCATGACGGTGAAGACCAGCTGTTCAATGCCATATTGGGGCGGCGCCCCGACGGGATAGTCCTTGTCGGAGTGACGCCCTCGTCCAGCGGCAGGAAAAAGTTGACCGCCTCGGGTATTGCCGTGGTTGAAACATGGGACATGGTTCGCGCACCGATCGATATGGTCGTAGGGTTCTCGCATGCCGACATCGCATCGGAGGTTGCCAGTTTTCTCCTGGCCCAAAATCGCCGATTTCTTGCTTTTGCAGGTGGGGCACATGAGCGTGCGCAACGCCGCGCGACAGCATTTTCGTCAGCCGCTCTCGACAAGCGCAAAAAAGGCGCTCGCGCCGAATCCGTCATTGTTCAGCCAGTAGGTGTGCCAACGACAGTGGGTGAGGGACGCATGGCTTTTCGTGAAATCATTCGGCGTCAACCTGAAACCGATGGCATTTTTTGTAGTTCTGATTTGCTGGCGCTGGGCATGCTGATCGAAGCCAAGGCAATGGGCATTTCAGTCCCTGAACAAGTTGCCATCGTGGGGTTTGGAGATCTGGACTTCTCCGAGGACGTCACACCGGCCCTGACAACAGTCAGAATTGACAGCAAGAAAATTGGCTCTTGTGCAGCCAGACTCATCATCAATCGCGCTGAAGGCATGTCCAACCCGTCATTGGTAACGGACCTCGGCTTCACCATCATCAAACGCGAAAGCGCCTAGAGACAAACCCCAGTCAATTTTTTGAATCAATGACTTATCATCATTTATGGTAGCGCTACCAAACTCATACGGCGCGGTTAAGCGGATTTTTGATATTTCAATCCAAGGACGAATATGAAAAAGAGACACGCACTGATCGGATCGGCACTGATGGCCCTGGCTGTCGTCGCGACAGCACAAACGTTACCCAACCGCCCTGTTCGACTGCTGGTTGGCGCCCCTCCAGGAGGCGGGAATGATCAGGTGGCTCGAATCGTGGCCCAGCACATGAATCTCGGTCAGCCTGTGGTGATCGAAAACCGGGCAGGCGCAGCATCCATGATTGCTGCCGACATGGCTGCCAAGGCCCCACCTGATGGCTCTACCCTGCTCCTGGTGAGTCAGTCCATTCTGACGGTGTCGCCTATCTTGCAGAAGATAACAGCCTTCGACCCCCAGAAAGATTTCACGGCAGTTGCCTTGATTGGCAGCGCCCCACTGGTGTTGGTCGCAGGTCCATCACTGAAAGCCAATTCGGTAAAGGAACTCATCGATCTGGCCAAAGCCAAACCGGGTGAAATCGATTTTGGCTCTGGCGGCGTGGGAACCACGCCTTATATGGCCGCAACGTTGTTCGGCTTGATGTCCAACGTCAGCTTGAACAGCATCCCCTATCCTGGCGAACAGGCAGCGATGCTTGACATCATCGGCGGGCGTGTGCCCATGATGTTCGGCAACGCAGCAGCAGCACTTCCCCATGTAAAAAGTGGCAAGTTAAGAGGACTTGCCATCACAAGCCCAACCAGACTTTCCATCGCACCGGATTTGCCCACGGTTGCGGAGTCAGGCGTTCGTGGGTTTGAGATTGGGACCTGGCTGGGGCTGGTAGCACCCACCGGCACACCTCCCGCCACCGTGAATCGCATACACGCGGAAGTACAGCGCGTCCTGCAGCTCCCTGATGTGCAGGAAAAGCTCCAGGCTCAGGGCTTCACGACCTCACGCTTGACGCCGGCCCAATTTTCTGAGTACATCAAGTCTGAACACACCAAGTGGAGCAAGGTGATCAAGGACGCAAATATCAAGGGCGAGTAAATATTACGGCGTTCGTCGCCAGTGAAATTGCTGAATGGTCAAATTCACCAGCGAGCACGGTATCAGGATTGACTAAATAAAAAGGGAGAGCTGTCTCGCACGCCATCAAAAATCCCGCCAGCACTTCCGCACTGGCGGGATTTTTTGTTTCGCCTTTGAGTCCGCCGGCTCAGGCAACACCCTCAATGAAACACCCCCGGATCCCGCACCGGATCCACACTCACGGGAATCACACTCCTCGGCAGGAACCTGCCTTCGAGCAGCAACTTGGACAGCGGTGGCCGTTGACCCTCACACTAAAAGGATGTCTCTGTTGTCCGCACGCTCCCAAAACCGCACAAATCGAAGGCCTGTGCACGCGATTTGCATTTCAAAAATCTCAAGCCTCAAGTTGAACTGCAAGTTTCTGAGCAATACGCTCTTGCCATTGAGCCATTGGTTCGTAACCCTCACTGGACAAACACATCTTTTCGGTCAGTTCGTAGATTTCCTTGTCAGACAGACCGAGGTCCAGCATTTCGGCACAAGGCTGCGGAATGTACCAGGGCGTGTTGACGTAGAGCTCAATAGGGTTGCCTTCAATATCCCGGATGTAGAGAGCCCATGCAATCCCATGGTTAATCGCGGAACCGTTCGTTATGCCAAACTCCGCAAAACGCGCCGCGACTTTGCGCATCTGTTCCAAGTCACGCAACACAAACGAGATCTGATTAATCGCGGATCCCGCTCCACCACCAATAAATGCATCTTTGACTATTTCACCCTCTTTGCGCCCGGAAGACAGCACTATCTGGTGATGCTCTTTGGGGTCCAGCGTGAGAAACACCAGGTTGAGATCGATGTGAGGAACATAACCGCGATCGGTTTCAACCAGACCGAAAGCCTGTTTGTAAAACTCCTCCATTTTTTTCATGTCAAAGCAATTGACTCCAAAATGAGCAAAGCGAATGGGGGGTGTCTGTGTATCTGTTGTCATGGTCGTTAAAAAGTTAGGTGTTGATAAAAATTGTACGAATAGACCCGGTAAATAATTGGCTAAACCTTCTGGGCGAACTGCGCACGAAGCAAGTTCTTCTGCACTTTTCCCATGGCATTTCGTGGAAGCTCACCGACGAAATGAATGGCCTTCGGAACCTTGAATTTGGCCAGCTGCGTTTTAACCTGATCGATGATGATCTGGGAGTCCAGTTCACCATCAACGCTGGTCGGGACAATGATGCCTACGACAGCCTCCCCAAAGTCAGGGTCCGGAACGCCAATTACCGCGGACTCTTGAACACCTTCAAGGCCATCAAGCAACTCCTCTATCTCCTTGGGGTAGACATTCAGCCCTCCAGAAATGATGAGGTCTTTATTTCTGCCCACGATACTCAAGTACCCCTCATCATCGAATTGTCCGACATCACCCGTTTTGAAATAGCCATCGACGGTGAATTCAGAGGCGGTCTTCTCGGGTAGCTGCCAATACCCGCGAAAAACATTTGGCCCTCTTACTTCAATGGCGCCTGTTTCGCCGCTTGCGAGAGGCAAGCCACCTTCACTGACCACCCGGACATCAAGTCCCGGCAAAGCAAGACCCACCGTCCCGCATTTTCTTGGTCCCTGATACGGATTGGATGTAAACATGCCGCCCTCGGTCATTCCATAACGTTCAAGAATTGTGTGCCCGGTACGAGCTTTAAAAGCGGTAAACGTTTCGGAGAGCAAGGGAGCAGACCCAGAGATAAACAATCGCATGGAGCTGCAGGCTGCCCAATCGAGTTCCGGATCGGACAAAAGCCTCACGTAGTGGGTTGGAACACCCATCATGACGGTCGATTTGTCCAGCAGCGACATCACCCGCTGAACATCAAACCTTGTTTCAAAAAACACTTTGGACGCATTCCAAAGCGCGCAATGAACAGCGACAAACAATCCGTGAAAGTGAAATATCGGAAGGATATGCAGCAGCACGTCACCCGGCTTAAACCACCAATAGGTATGTAAAGTCTTCACCCCGGCGAGCAGGTTCCCATGCGACAGCATGGCCCCTTTGGGTAATCCTGTCGTCCCGGACGTGTACAAAATTGCGGCCAGGTCAGTCTCAACACGTTCAACGGTTTCAAAGCTATCAACTTGATTTGACGCAGCATCGGTTAATTCACCCCAGCCGTCATCTCCCAGCTCAATGACAACACAACCTGCGCCGGCCAGCTCCTTCACGACCGATGCAAGCTTGGGCGCAACCACGACGACGGTCGGTTTTGCATCTCCGAGAAGATGGCGTAATTCATGGGCCTGGTACGCAGGGTTAAGCGGAAGGTACACGCACCCTGCCCTCAAGCATGCCAAATAAAGAAGAATTGCCGTTGCAGATTTTTCCACTTGAGCCGCGATCCGGTCTCCAGGCTTGGCCCCTTGAGCAACCAGATAGTTGGAAATTTGCGCGACGCGTCCAGGCAACTCCTTATACGTTAACGTGGCACCGTCAGGACTTTGAAGGAACACGGCATCGCTGCCGGCGAATCTTTTCTCAAACTGACTGTACAGATTGGTATCCGTTTTCATGGCATCCCAGTTTTGGAGGGCACGCAGTCGGGATTTTGCGACTGTTGCAGGTTGCAGTTTCCGGTAGCCATAGACAACACGTCCAGTTCCGCAACTTGCGGCCAGGTGTTGCCGATCCATGCAATGTGCTGGTCGGGACGAATAAGTGTCAGCGTTTTTTTGTAAAGACCGGGGAGCGCAGGATTGTCCAGCTCTACTACCTTTAAAGGCACACGCTTGGCAATCGCTTCCCTTTGGGCCGACAAAATGCATGCCTGACTGGCTCCGGGCAAAACCAGTAAAGTAAATCCGCTGCCGAAATGATCGAACAAAGAGCTGCCGTCATGCAGCCAGGCATGTGGCGCTCTGCCTCCCGGGGCACTACTCGGGATGTAGTTGAGAAAATCACGGGGTGGAGGGGGAACATCCTTGTCCGCTTTTATGAGCGGAGACCCGGCATATGTGTCCCCAAGAACGGTGCCGAGTGTATAAAACTCAGATAGCTTTTCAGCATGGATACGTTGCCCCACGCGTCGACGTATGGCCTCACCTGCCTCCCCATCGTCTTCAATACCCTCTTCGAACAGGGCATTACTAAACTTTGAGTGATTCGTTGCCGCTTCCTGCAACACGTGGAGGTGGACCGGCTTACGCTCAAGATGGTAGCTTTCCAGCAGCATTTCTCCACCCCATCCTTGCAATACAGCTGCCAGCTTCCAGCCCAAATCTACGGCATCGCTTACACCCATATTCATGCCGAATCCACCGTAGGGAGGGTTGAGATGGCAAGCGTCGCCGGCGAGAAATACTCTTCGATCACGGTAGCGGTCAGCCACCGCGCGATGTGCCACCCACTCATCAACGCTCAGGACTTCATAGCGAAGATTAATACCTGTTGCCCTTCGAATGAGGTCTTCCGCAGTTTCTTCTGTAATCTTGACGTCTGGACCCAATCCGGTCGGCATCAAATACCAGCGATCACCGGTATCCATGGGTCCCATCATGCTTGGAACATCGCCGTTGATTTGCCAGAACATGATGCCTTGCCCGTGGCCATGAGCTTCACTTAGCCCTGGCGCACGAAAGACAATGTTGTAGTTCCTCGACAACCCGAAGCTGCCCTCCATCCTGGCGCCGATGGCATCGCGGACCTTGCTGCGGCCGCCGTCACAGCCGACCATAAACTGAGCACGCACGTTACAGGTTTCACGCGTCCTGGAATCCTGGACAACAGCCTCGACGCCGTCGTCTTTCTGTTGAAAAGAAATTAACTCTTGATTGAGCTCGAACTGGACCGGGGCAACGGTTCGAAGATGCTCCCGCATGACCTTCTCAAGCGTGTACTGGGGTATCCATTGCGCATGTTCGGCATAGAGTGGATTCCGGCCAGGCGCGCAGTAAAGGGCATTTTCAAAGCGCGCCAGAAGGTGACCCGACATGCGCGTCGTGAATACGATGTTCGAAGGATAGTCAACGCCCAGTGGGGAAGCATCTCTCAATGCATCCGCTATGCCCCATCGCCGCAGGTGTTCTCTTGTTCTTAGATGTGTGGTCTTGGCTCGGGGAGCCACACCTATCAAGCTGTTTTTTTCAATGATCAGGCAATTGATGCCACGATGCCCAAGTTCAATCGCCAGTCCTTGACCGACCGGGCCGGCCCCGACTATTAACACCTGCGTCTGCTTTTCCATACTCATCTTTTTTGCGGCTACTAATGCTGACTGCATTCAGTTGATTGCTGTTCAATCGAGCTTGATATTCAGTTTCTGTACAAGTCCGCCAAGACGCTCGCCGTCACTTTTGATGAGTTTCGTCAAATCGGCTGGCGTCCCACCAGTTGCCTGGAAGCCCATCGTGAACAGGCGTTTCTGGAAATCCGTACTTTTAACAATGGCATCCATATCGCGGTTGATCTTTGCGATCACCTGGGGCGGGGTACCCTTTACCGCCAGACATCCAACCCAGGCACCCGCCTCCACGAATGTCCCGCCAGCTTCCTCAATGGTCGGAATGTCCGGGTAAGACCCCAGACGCTTGCGCGTCCCAACCGCCAGAACCTTCAAACGTCCGGTTTGAAGCCCTGCAGCGGCAGAGACCGTGCTTAAAGTCATCATCGAAATATCGCCGCTACCACCTGCCACCACCAGGGAACCAATTTCCTTGAAGGGGACGTGCGTCATGTCCAGTCCGTAGGCCTGCTTAAAGGCTTCAGCACTCAGGTGTGTGGGGTTACCCAGCCCGATGGAGCCATAGGACAACTTTCCTGTATTTGCCTTGGCGTATTCAATGAAATCCTTGAGCGTCTTGACGGGAAGACTGGCGTTCACGATGACAAAGTAAGGGGCATTGAAGACAGAAATGACCGGCTCGAAATCCCGTTCAACGTTGTAAGGCACAGTTTTGTAAATGGCCCGATTGACTGCCAGCGCCCCCATATCCGCACAAACGATGTCATGCCCATCCGGGCTCCCTCTACGCGCCGCATCCAGGGCGATGATTCCGCTGGCGCCCGGCTTGTTATCCACAATCACCGGCTGACCCCACTGCTTTGTGAGCTTTTCGGCCACATCGCGCATCACTACGTCCGGCCCCAGTCCAGCGGGAAATTGCAGAATGAATCGAACCGGCCTGGTGGGAAAACTCTGGGCCTGCACGACCACCGAGAACAATGCCAATCCGATAACGACGCCCAATTTCCTGAACGCGATTCCAGTCATCCCGATCTTTTCCGTCGCCATCTTTGTCTCCATCTGATTAAAAAATATAACGGCGAATTCTAAGTAGAATTATCGATAAGTCAATAAAATATTAATTTTATATCGATAGAATTGGTAATATGCAAATCAGCCATTTGGCGCAAGCGCCACAATTTCAATCGCCCAATCACTGGGACATGCGCTCATTTCGTCTTCAGGAGGGGGGCGCCCTCCACGGCCCGGAACGATTCAATATTTCACTGTCCTACTTTCTGCCGGGCGGGGGTGCCGGACTCGACGCCTCCACGACTGAAAAGGTCTACATCGTCCTGGATGGGCAAATGGAGATCAGTTCGGGTGGGGAAGTAAAATTGCTTAACGCGATGGACAGCTGCGTCATTCGGCCCAACATCGAACGTTCCGTTTCCAACCCTGGAGTGGTTGTGGCCCGTATGCTGGTGATAACGACAATGCCTGAAAAGGCAGCCTGAAATTGCCCGCGCTACTGGAAACACACGCTCAATCACGCCAATGAACGAGATCTCACAACCATCAGTGCTCAAAAAAAACTCTGAAAGTGATGAGAGCACACGCACCATCACCTCGGAGTTCTATCAAAAGCTGAGAGGCGATATTTTGAGTGGTGGCCTGGCGCCACGCTCAAAACTTCGCATTGAAGGACTGGCCGAAAAGTATGAAGTGGGCGCCACACCCGTAAGAGAAGCGTTGAGCAGGTTGTGGGCTGAGGGCTTTGTTGAGAAACGGGAACAGCGAGGCTTCAATGTTGCAGATGTCAGTCTCAAGGAAATCAAATCTTTGACAAGGACGCGATGCTGGCTGGAAGAAATTGCACTGCGCGAATCGATGCGCAATCGGACCGATGCGTGGGAAGAAAACGTCCTGGTCGCTTACCACAGGATGTCCCGTGTTCCTCGCCTGGCCAGTACGACACCACCCGTCCCCGCAGCCGCAGCAGACATCCTGCACTGGAACTTTCACGATTTGCTGCTGGCAAATTGCGACTCGCCATCACTTCTGGGTTATTGCAAGGATCTTCGCGAGAAATGTGAGCGCTATCGCTCGTTGGCTGCATCCACGATTTACAAGCCGGATCGAGACACGCTAAAAGAACACGAGATGATTCTTAAACCAGTGCTGGATGGCGATATAGATACCGCGGTCGACGCCCTGGTTACACACTACAACATCACGCTGAAGCAAATAGAAATCTACTTCGCCAATATCCAGCAAAGTGAAGACTGAGCTACAGGTGAAAAATCCGGACCGGGTGCGTGCACCCAGTCCCTTTAGCCACGCACTTTGGCCACGCGACCGCTCGCTATGGCGAGCGACTCACACCTGACCCGGTTTACGGGTGTCTTGCTCAATAGGGTTTGTCAACACGCCAATGCCCTCAATCTCCACGACCACTGAATCGCCCGGTTGCATCCAGATGGGTGGCGTGCGCGCATAACCCACACCCGCAGGGGTGCCCATCACCACGACATCGCCAACCTCCAGCGTCATGACCTCGGTAATAAGCCTCAAGGTTTCAGCGACCGGAAACAACATATTCGAAGTGTTGCTCGATTGCATGACTGCGCCATTCAATCGTGATTCAATTTTCAGGCCCGCGGCACCTGCCGGCAAATCCCTGGCCTCAACCAGGAAAGGCCCAAAAGCACCGGTGTTGTCAAAATTTTTGCCTATCGTCCACTGGGAGCTTCGACGCTGGTAGTCCCTGAGCGTGGCATCGTTAAAGCACGCATAGCCGGCTACAGCCTGAAGGGCATTTTCATCCGTCAGATAACGACTTCTTTGGCCTATGACTACGGCCAGCTCCGCTTCGAAATCCAGCTTTGTAGAGACATGCGGCAGCAAAATTGCACATCCATGCCCCACAAGAGAGCCCGGGCTCCGCAAGAAAAAACTGGGGTAGTCGGGCCGGGCATTTCCGCCCTCAGCCGCATGATCCGCGTAGTTAAGTCCCAGACAAATGACTTTTTCTGAACCAGTCACTGCAGGCAAAAACTCTATGTCTTGAAGTGGAATACGCTTGCCAGATGTGGAAGCCAGCTGAATCAGCCTCATCCGCTCAGCTTCAGCAAGCCGCAGCCATTCAAGCATGCTTTTTGGCGCGTTTTCGGCAAGCGCCCCGATATCCATGAGCTCATCCCCCGAAACAACGCCGATGGATTGCCTGATCTGCAGGGTTTTAAATTGAACCAGCTTTGACACAAATTTACTCCGTATTTATTTTTGATATTTTATTATAAATATCGATATTTTTATTTATAAGACGCAAATTTATATCATCTAACTGGCTTGCGATAACATCCAGTCAATGCTCATCTGCAATGCGTCGCGCAACCGCCGCACAATGCCCCATAAAAAAATCCCGCCGACGCAAGCGCATCGGCGGGATTTTTTATTGGCGGTGCCACCAGCTCAGGCAGCAGCCTCAAAATGAAACACCCCAGGATCCCGCACAGGATCCACACTCACCGGAATCACACTCTTGGGCGGGAACCTGCCTTCGAGCAGCAACTTCGACAGCGGGTTCTCGATGCGCTGCTGGATGGCGCGCTTCAGAGGCCGTGCGCCGAACACAGGGTCGAAGCCGACCTTCGCAAGCTCTGCAATCGCGGCTTCTGACACTTCCATCGTCAGGTCCATCTTCTGCAGGCGGCCGATGAGGGTTTGCAGCTGGATGCGGGCGATGGACTCGATGTTTTTGGCGTCGAGTGAATGGAAGACCACGGTCTCGTCGATGCGGTTTAAAAACTCGGGGCGGAAGTAATTCTTCAGCTCGTCCGTCACGGCGTCTTTCACTTCTTCATACGGCCTCCCCACCATGGTCTGGATGATGGGTGAGCCGATGTTGCTGGTCATGACGATGACGGTGTTCTTGAAGTCCACGGTGCGGCCCTGGCCGTCGGTCAGGCGGCCATCGTCGAGCACTTGCAGCAGCACGTTGAACACATCGGGGTGGGCTTTCTCGACCTCGTCGAGCAGCAGCACGCTGTAAGGCTTGCGGCGCACGGCTTCGGTGAGCGTGCCGCCCTCTTCGTAACCGACGTAGCCCGGCGGCGCGCCGATGAGCCGGGCGACGGAGTGTTTCTCCATGAACTCGCTCATGTCGACGCGAATCAAATGATCTTCGCTGTCAAACAGGAAACCCGCCAGTGCCTTGCACAGCTCGGTCTTGCCGACGCCGGTGGGGCCGAGGAAGAGGAAGGAACCCGTCGGACGATTCGGGTCCGAAAGACCAGAGCGCGAACGGCGGATGGCGTTGGCAACGGCACCAATGGCTTCGTCCTGGCCGACGACGCGCTCGTGCAGCTTGCCTTCCATCAGCAGCAGCTTGTCGCGTTCACCCTGCATGAGTTTGCTGACCGGGATGCCGGTGGAACGCGCCACGACTTCAGCGATCTCTTCAGCACCGACCTGGGTGCGCAGTAGCGTGGGCGCACTGGTGCCGCCCTTGCTGGATTCAACATCCTGGGCTTCCTTGAGGCGCTTTTCAAGATCAGGCAGCTTGCCGTACTGCAGCTCGGCGACCTTGTTGAAGTCGCCCTTGCGCGTCGACTCTTCGATCTGGAATTTGATGCGGTCAATCTCTTCCATCACGTCCTTCGAGCCGAGCGCCTGGGCTTTTTCGGCCTGCCAGATTTCGTCGAGGTCGGAGATTTCTTTTTGCAGCTTGCCGATTTCTTCTTCGATCAGGCCAAAGCGTTTTTGCGAGGCTTCGTCTTTTTCACGGCGCACAGCTTCGCGCTCGATCTGCAGCTGGATGAGCCGGCGGTCGAGTTTATCCATCACCTCGGGTTTGGAATCACGCTCGATAGCGATCTTGCTGGCCGCTTCGTCGATCAGGTCAATCGCCTTGTCAGGCAGGAAGCGGTCCGTGATGTAGCGGTGCGAAAGTTCTGCCGCAGCAACGATGGCCGGATCGGTGATCTGCACGCCGTGGTGCAGTTCGTACTTTTCTTTCAGGCCGCGCAGGATGGCGATGGTCGCTTCGACCGACGGCTCGCCCACCAGGATTTTCTGGAAGCGGCGCTCGAGGGCGGCGTCTTTTTCGATGTACTTGCGGTATTCGTCCAGCGTGGTGGCTCCGACGCAGTGCAATTCACCCCGGGCCAATGCCGGTTTCAACATGTTGCCGGCGTCCATCGCGCCTTCGGCCTTGCCGGCGCCCACCATGGTGTGCAGCTCGTCGATGAAGACGATGGTCTGGCCTTCGTCCTTGGCGAGTTCATTGAGCACGGTTTTAAGGCGCTCTTCAAATTCACCACGAAACTTGGCGCCCGCCAGCAACGCGGCCATGTCGAGCGACAGCACTCGTTTGCCCTTGAGCGAATCAGGCACCTCGCCCGCAACGATGCGCTGGGCCAGGCCTTCGACGATGGCGGTCTTGCCGACGCCGGGCTCGCCAATCAGCACGGGGTTGTTTTTGGTACGGCGTTGCAGCACCTGGATGGCACGGCGGATTTCATCGTCACGGCCAATGACCGGGTCGAGCTTGCCCATGCGGGCGCGTTCGGTGAGGTCGAGGCAGTATTTCTTCAGGGCTTCGCGCTGGCCTTCTGCGTCAGCGCTGTTGACGCCCTGCCCGCCGCGCACGGCGTCGATCGCGGCTTCCAGCGACTTGCGGGTCAGGCCGTTTTCTTTGGCGAGCTTGCCGACATCGCTCTTGCTGTCGGCCACGGCCAGAAGAAAGAGTTCACCGGCGATGAACTGGTCGTTGCGTTTAATCGCTTCCTTTTCAGTCGCCTGCAGCAGCTTCGCGAGTTCGGGGCCGACCTGGATCTGGTCCTGGCCCTGCACCTGGGCGAGCTTTTTGACGGCCGCCTCGGTCGCCTGCATCAGGCCACCGATGTTGACGCCGGCTTTTTCAAGCAGCGCACGCGGGCCGTCGTCCTGGCGCAGCATGGCCAGCAGCAGGTGGGCCGGCTCGATGTAGCCGTTGTCATTGCCCAGCGCGAGCGACTGCGCGTCGCTCAGGGCTTCCTGGAACTTGGTGGTGAGTTTGTCTTGTCGCATGGGTGGTTCTCTCCGGGGTGTTTGCGAATTGAATCCCAGTTCGGGGCAATCTCCCCCTTTTCAAGCAGGTTATCGGCTGCCGGTTTGCGCCAGATCAAGCAATGCCCCCGCTTCGCGCCAGCGTGCCGCCTGGGCGCGCAAGGCCTCGGCCATCGCGGTGGCGGCGGCCGTCAGTTCTGCGCCCGCACGCAGGGACAGCCCGATGGTGCCTGCCGTGGACGACGTGTCGATGCGCAGGCGTGCCAGTGTGCCGGCCTCGATGTGACGCCGGACTGAGCCCACAGGCGTGAACCACACCGCATCGCTGAGCTGCACCAGCGGCGTGCCGAAGGACTCGAAAAGGGTTTGCGTGATGCGCGGGATCGCGCCCACCCCGGCCGCCAGAAAAAAGGTGTCGACGCTCCTGCGGACAATCGTGTCGCCCAGCGGCAGCACCAAAGGGTAGGCCAGCAGGTCTGCGGCCAACACCTCGGCCTTGCCGGCAAGCGGGTGCGCGGGCGCGCTCACCAGCACCATCTGCTCTGAATAGAGGGGCTCGAACGAGATGTTGAGCATCAGCGTGGTGTCGGGCAGACGGCCGACCACGAGGTCGAGTTCGCCATCGCGCAGCAGGTTGAGCAGCGCGGCGTTGGTGCCGGAAACCACCTGGATGTCGGTGCGTTCGTGGCGCGCCTGCATCTGGGCCACCGCCAGCGGCGCAACGGCCGATGCCACGGTAGGCAGGATGCCCAGGCGCACCTGGTAGGTACCGGTGTCGTCCTGCCTGCCGGAAGCCAGGTTCAAACCATCACGCAGCAGCCCCAGGCCGGGCACGACATGACGCAACAGCTGCTCGCCTTCGGCAGTGGCGATCAGGCCTTTTCGGGTGCGCCTGAACAGGGGGTGGCCGACGATGGCCTCGAGCTCTTGCAAGGCCTTGGACACGGCCGATGCCGTCAGCGAGAGCGCATCAGCTGCGCGCTGCACCGTGCGCTCACGTGCGACGGCGGCAAACGCGTGCAGATGGCGGAGCTTTAACCGGGCGTCGTACAGGCTGGCCTGCATTTTTTGATTTCCAAAATCTTGATTAACGTGGCAAATTTATCAGATTACGACCCTATTCTGGAAATTAAACTTCGCCTGTTCGCCCCTTTAACTTATTCAAAACGACAAGCCCGCACCAGGAGACAACACATGTTCAAGGCCCCATTTTTTTCCCCGTCGCGCAGGCAGCTGGCACGCTGCGGGTTTCAGTTGACGGCAGCGCTGTGCGTCGCCCTGGCCGCGCCACTGACAGCCACCGCGCAAGACACCTACCCGTCGAAACCGGTTCGCATCATCGGCAACCTGGTGGCGGGCGGGCCCAACGACATCTTTGCCCGCCTGTTGGCCGACGGTCTGCAGAAAGAACTGAAGCAGCCCTTTTTTGTAGAAGCCCGGCCGGGCGCGGGCGGCAACCTGGGCGCCGATGCGGTGGCCAAGAGCCCGGCTGACGGCTACACGCTGCTGGTCAGCATAGACACCACCTTCACCACCAACCCGTCGCTGTACGCCAGCATGCCCTTCAAACCCGAGGACCTGAAGCCCGTCATGGTGACCGCGTCGCTGGGCATGCTGTTCGGCGTGCACCCCGGACTGGGCGTGAAGTCGCTCAAGGATTTTGTGGAGATGGGCAGGGCCAGCCCGCAAAACTTTGCATCGGCCGGCAACGGCACGCCGGGGCACATCGAGATGTCGCTGCTCGCCGAATCCACGGGCATGAAGACCACCCACATCCCCTACAAAGGCAATGCCCCCGCCGTGCAGGCCATCGTGGCAGGCGAAGTGCAGGCGGGCATCATCGCCACCGGCGGCATGGTGCCGCAGGTGCAGGCCGGCAAGATACAGGCGCTGGCCGTGACCAGCCGCCAGCGTTCACCGCTGCTGCCGTCTGTGCCCACGGTGGCGGAGCTCGGACTCAAGTCACTCGAGCTTGAAATTCTGCAACTGGTGATGGTGCCTGCCGCCACGCCGGAGCCGATCGTGGGAACCCTGCAAAAAGCCATCCAGGCCGTGCTGGCCAAACCGGAGACGCAAGCCAAACTGGCCAGCCTGGACCTGCGTGTACTGGGCGAAACCGGCAAGGCGGCCACCGACCACATCAACGCCAACCGCGTGATGTTTGCCAAGATCATCAAGTCCACCGGCATGAAGGCCGAGTAATGACCAACCTCGTTTTCATCCTCGCGGACGACCTGGGGTATGCCGACCTCGGGTGTTACGGCGGGCGCGTGCCGATATCGCCGCGCCTTGACCAGCTGGCGGCGCAGGGCATGCGTTTTACCAACGCCTATGCCAACTCGCCGGTGTGCTCGCCCACGCGTTACGCGCTGATCACCGGCCGCTACCAGTACCGCCTGCGCGGCGCGGCTGAAGAGCCGATGACCGGACGCTTTCGCGGCAGCAGCGAGATCGGCCTGCCGCCCGACCACCCCACCCTGCCCTCGCTGCTGAAAGACGCCGGTTTTCGGACGTCGCTGGTCGGCAAATGGCACCTCGGCTACCCGCCGCACTTCGGCCCGCTGCTGTCGGGCTACGACACGCACATCGGCCCGCTGTCGGGCGGCGTGAGCTATTTCAGCCACGTCGACCGCGGCGGCAAACACGACCTGGTGCAGGACGGCGAAGAGATTCACCGCGACGGCGTCTACATGACAGACCTGCTGTCGGACGAAGCGGTCAACGTGGTCCGCCAGCGCGGCGCAGACCGCCAGCCGTTTTTGCTCAGCCTGCACTACACGGCACCCCACTGGCCGTGGGAAACCCGCGCACAGGGCGGCGCCAACCCGCTGGTGGATGCCGACATCCGCCACCTGGATGGCGGCTCGATCAGCACCTACCACCAGATGATCCGCGAGCTTGACGAGGGCATAGGCCGCGTCGTCGATGCGCTGGACGAAGCCGGGCTGGGGGAAGACACGCTGATCGTCTTCACCAGCGACAACGGCGGTGAACGGTTCTCGGACAACTGGCCGCTGGTCGGCGGCAAGATGGATTTGACCGAAGGCGGGATTCGTGTGCCCTGCATCGTGCGCTGCCCCAGGGCCGTGCCGGCAGGCAGCGTGAGCGCGCAGCACGTCATCACCATGGACTGGACACGCACCATGCTGGAAGCCGCAGGCGTGGCCCCCCATGCGGACTACCCACCGGACGGCGCCTCGATGATGGGCGTGCTGACCAACCCCGACGCCACCTTCCAGCGCGAGCTGTTCTGGCGCATGAAGCACGAGAACCAACGGGCGCTGCGCGACGGCGACTGGAAGTACCTGGCGATCGGCCCGCATGAATACCTGTTCGATTTGTCAAAAGACGAACGCGAACGCGCCAACCTCGCCAAACGCGAGCCCGAAAGGCTGCAGGCCATGCGCGAGCGCCATGCGGCGTGGAACGCCGCCATGGGGCCGATACCTGCTGATGCGCGGAGTGAGCAGCTTTGCACGCTGGCGGATATGCCTGCGCGTTGAGTGTCAGCTTTATTGCTATTTATTTAGTAGCTGCTCACGCTCGTGTTTAAAGGGCTGTGGCCTGTTTTGGCCTCTAAAAAGGGGTTTTTGAGGCCTTTTTTTCGCTCCAAAATCGGTTTTTAGGTTGGTCGGGCACCAAAAGTTAATACCCATATTAACTTTTTGTTTAATTTTAATGTTTACGTTAATTTTTTGCTGTAGGTGTTAAAAAATCTCAGCTGCGCTGCTGGTTTAGTGTTGCGCCCTTCATTACCAAGCCGGGGGTAGCCCGGCGGCTAGTCACTTTCTTTTGCTTCGCCAAAAGAAAAGTAACCAAAGAAAAGGCGACCCGACGTCTGGGTCCTTCCGCTTCGCTACAGGCAACCTGCGGTGCTCGATTCCGCCGGCGGGAAAAACAACTCGCTGCGCTCAAACAAGTTTTTCCCCTTTATGCCGTCTCCATCTGCGCTCCTCGGCCCAGCCTCCACGGGGTGGGGATGAATTCGGGTTCGGGGAGGCTTCAAGCGCGAAGCGCTTGAAGGAGGAGCCCGCATTTGAATCCGCACCCCAAACCCTTGGAGAGGAGCCGAGAAGCGCAGGGG
>JAZKDR010000016.1:0-163286 GCA_040387435.1 Pseudomonadota bacterium | reverse complement strand
GTCCCCACCCCGTGGAGGCTGGGCCGAGGAGCGCAGATGGAGACGGCATAAAGGGGAAAAACTTGTTTGAGCGCAGCGAGTTGTTTTTCCCGCCGGCGGAATCGAGCACCGCAGGTTGCCTGTAGCGCAGCGAAAGGACCCAGACGTCGGGTCGCCTTTTCTTTGGTTACTTTTCTTTTGGCGAAGCAAAAGAAAGTGACTAGCTGCCGGGCTACCCCCGGCTTGGTCGTGAAGGGCAACACCTCCACCAATTAGCAAGACAGGGGCGCCGGTAAGCCCCTAATCCGCCACCTGCTGCAACATCCACATCCGCGCATATTTCCCGCCAAGCGCCAAGAGCACAGCATGCGTCCCCCGCTCCACAATCTCCCCCGCATCCATCACGAGGATCTCATGCGCATCCACCACCGTAGACAACCGGTGCGCAATCACCAGCGTGGTCTTGTTCTGTGCGGTCGTGCGCAGCTCGGCCTGAATGGCGCGTTCGTTGGCGGAGTCCAGCGCCGAGGTGGCTTCGTCAAAAATCACGACCGGCGGGTTCTTGAGCAGGGTGCGGGCAATCGCCACGCGCTGCTTCTCGCCGCCCGACAGCTTGAGCCCGCGCTCACCCACCATCGTGTTGTAGCCCATAGGCGTGGAGACGACGAAATCATGAATGCGTGCCGCACGCGCAGCGGCTTCGACTTCTTCATGCGTCGCGCCGGGCTTGCCATAAGCGATGTTGTATTCGACGGTGTCGTTGAAAAGCACGGTGTCCTGCGGCACGATGCCTATGGCCTGCCGCACGCTGCCCTGCGTGACCTGTTTGATATCCTGCGCAGCAATCGTGATGCGGCCCTGCTGCACGTCATAAAAACGGTACAGCAGGCGTGCCAGTGTCGACTTGCCGGCGCCGGATGAACCCACCACCGCGACGGTCTTGCCGGACGGTATTTCAAAACTCACGTTTTTGAGAATGGGCCGCGCGGGGTCATACGCAAAAAACACATTCTCGAACCGCACCACGGGCTCGCCCTGAATCTGAATCGGCTGCGCACCAGGCACATCGGCAATCTCGCGCTCTTTTTCAAGCAGCGTGAACATCTTGTCCAGGTCGGTCAGGCTTTGCTTGATCTCGCGGTACACCACACCCAGAAAACCTAGCGGAATGTAAAGCTGGATCATGAAGGCGTTGACCATGACCAGGTCACCCAGCGTCATGCGGCCGTCGACCACGCCCTGGGTCGCACGCCACAGCATGGCCACCAGGCCCACCGCAATGATGAGTTGCTGGCCGGTGTTGAGCATGCTTAAAGTGCGCTGGCTCCGGATGGCGGCGCTGCGGTATTTCTGCAGGCTGCTGTCGTAGCGGTTCGCCTCAAAGGCTTCGTTGTTGAAATACTTGACGGTTTCGTAATTGAGCAGCGAATCGATGGCATGGCTGTGCGCCGTCGAGTCAAGCTCGTTCATGTGGCGCCGGAACTTGGTGCGCCATTCCGTCACCGTCACCGTGAAGGTGATGTAGAGCACCAATGCTGCCAATGTGATCCAGGCAAACCAGGCGTCGAACTTCACCGCCAGGATGCTGAGCACCAGACCCACCTCGAACAGGGTGGGAATGATGCTGTAGAGCGAATACGAAATCAGCGAATGCACGCCGCGTGTGCCGCGTTCGATGTCGCGTGTCATGCCGCCGGTTTGCCGCTCCAGGTGAAAGCGCAAGCTCAGCGCATGCAGGTGACGAAAGACTTCCAGGGATATCTTGCGCGAAGCACCCTCGGTCGCCTTGGCAAACACCAGCTCGCGCAACTCGGTGAACAGCGAGGTCGACAGCCGCAGCAGGCCATAGCCCAGCAGCAAGGCCACCGGCACCACCAGCACCGCCTGCACGTTGCCGGGTTTCAGGCTCATGGCATCGACCAGCGTCTTGAGCAGCACCGGCACGCCGACATTGCCCAGTTTGGCCGCCAGCACAAAACTCAGGGCCGCCAGCACGCGCCACTTGTAGTCCCACAGGTAGGGGAACAGGCGCTTGAGCGTGCCCCAATCGGAGCGCACAGGCTCCGGCACGGCCACGCCATTGAGCGCTACGGCGGGGACAGCGAGGGAAGAATCAAAACTGGAAGCACGGGATCGCATGGGGGACAATCGTTATATTGTTTTTAATACTTTCAGATTGTGCCTATGTCCTCCGAATCAAGCGCCCACTCAGGTACTCCCCCGGAAACCCTGCACGTCGAATTGCCGGCCGACAAGGAACTGGTGCTCAAGGTCATCCCGATGCCGGGCGACTGCAACGCCAACGGTGACATCTTTGGCGGTTGGGTCATGTCGCACGTCGATCTGGCCGGGGCGGTGCTGCCCGCACGCCATGTCGATGGCCGCATGGCCACGGTGGCCGTCAACCAGTTCATCTTCAAGCAGCCGGTGCGCGTGGGCGACCTGCTCTCATTTTTTGCCACGGTCACACGGGTAGGCACCACGTCGGTCACGGTGGAGGTTGAGGTCTATGCCGAACGCCTGCGCAGCCAGGGCAAGTACGTCAAGGTCACGGAAGCCAGCCTGACCTATGTTGCGATTGACGATTTCGGCCGGCCGCGAAAGATCGCAAAAAATTGACAACGGAATTTTAAAAGTCAGGTATTGGGTTGGTACCCCTCTCCAGCCGTAACGTTCCATCTGAGAAGGTGTAGGTAGCTTGCTCATGAATTTTTTGCACGCTTTTACCTGTCGGGGTTAAGCGACCGCGGAAGTCGCCAATCAAATGGCCTGCCGCGAACTTCCAGCTTCCCACAACTTGATGACATGCCCGCACATTGTTCGAGTGAACTGCTGAGTCCTTGACATCAAGTTCCGAACAGGCGCCATTCACGCCGTCGTTATCTATCGAGGAGCGCAGCGTTGCAGCGACGGCCTTATCAGGCCGCAGGCTGACAACCTCAAGCCAACTACCGCAATAGCCCTGCCAACAACTTCCCCATTCAGATGTAAAAGCGTAATGCGCTTCGCCAAGTCGAGCTATTGCGGTTTTACCAATCTCCCCTTCGACGCCACTCGTCGTGACGGCATCCTGTCGGCCACTAAGTTTCCAGCCTGCGTCATCACGCGTAAAGAAATATGCGCTTACAAAACCCGAACAACCGTGACAGGTGTGTGGCTCCTCACCATTTCCAACCGGCAAAGTCTGAGTCAATAGCACCGCGTGAATATCATCCAGCTTGACGACGTACAAAGGAAAAACCTGAGCGCGTTGCATACCTGTATTTGCCGAGCTCGTTTTTTTTCTGAGGGCAGACAAATCGACTGTTTGAACCATGCTGGCTGTACCACTCCAGTCTGGAAACACCAGCTTGAGCAATGAGTAACGCTCAAGCGTAATGGTGTGAGGAGCATTGGGCTCGCACCCCCCCAACAGTGAGGTCAACCCAATAAGAAAAAGGCTAGTTGTCAAACGAAGCATGGTTCAAACTTTTGTGTCAAGAGACGATGTAGGCCCCGGCGCCGGTCGACAGCAGCTTGCCGTCGGCGCCCCTGAACTCCATGCGTATGGTCGCCACGCGCGAGCCCAGCCTGAGCACCTCGGCCTGCAGCTCGAAGTACTCGCCAATCGCCGGACGCAGGTAATCGACACGCAGATCGATGGTGCCCAGCTTTGCAAAACGGCTGATGCGCTGCTGCGGGGATTCGTCCATGTGGCGCGCACCAATCGCCGACATCACCGCCAGGCCGGCCAGCGCATCCAGCGCGGCACTGACCACGCCGCCGTGCACCCGGTTGTAGCTGTAATGGCCGACCAGTTCGGGCCGCATATCGATGCGGGCCTTGACCAGATCTGGCGTGAGTGAGGTGATCTTCAGGCCCAGCACCTTGTTGAAGACAATTTTATTTTCGAACAGGTCTGTCAGTTCGGCGATGAATTCTTCTTCGAATTCAACCGGTGTCGCTGGCGGGTGGGGTTTCTTCATGCGCTTATTGTCATGCAGCCGTGCAGCCTGAAAAGGGCGACTCAAGGGGGCGACAGTTGCGCAGCGCGCGCCAGCAGCAGTTCGCGCTCGCGCGCATTGCCGGCAAGTTCGGCAGCGCGCTCGAACTCTGCTTTCGCCTCGCCATTGCGGCCCAGTTTGGCCAGCAGGTCGCCACGCACGCTGGGCAGCCACTGGTAGTTTTGCAGGGACTTGTCGGCGCCCAGCGCGTCGATGATGACCAGGCCCGCCGCGGGCCCAAAAGCCATGCCGACGGCGACGGCCCGATTCAGCTCGACCACCGGTGAGGGCATGGCCTGAGCCAATGCGTCGTAGATGGCGACAATGCGCGGCCAGTCGGTGTCTTCGGCTGCGGCGGCGCGTGCGTGGCAGGCCGCAATCGAGGCCTGCATGGCATACGAGCCCAGTGGCTTCGCCTCCTTGTCGGCGATTGTTTCTGCACGTTGCAGCGCGGCCAGCCCGCGCCGTATCAGCAGACGGTCCCAGCGGCTTCGGTCCTGCACCATCAGCAGCACGGGCCGGCCTTCGACATCCACACGCGCCGCAGAACGCGATGCCTGCAGCTCCATCAAGGCCAGCAGGCCCTGCACCTCGCTCTCGCCCGCAGCCAGTCCGCCCAGCATGCGGCCCAGTCGCAGGGCCTCATCGGTCAGCGCGGGGCGCATCCAGTCTTCGCCTGCGGTGGCGGTGTAGCCTTCATTGAAGATCAGGTAGACCACTTCCAGCACAGAAGCCAGCCGTGCATTGAGTTCATCGCCATGCGGTACCTCGAACGGCACCTTGGCCTCGCTGAGCGTGCGTTTGGCCCGCACGATGCGCTGCGCGATCGTCGGTTCGGGCACAAGAAAGGCGCGCGCAATTTCGTGCGTCGTCAACCCACCCAGCAGCTTGAGCGTCAGCGCCACACGCGCCTCGGTCGACAGCAGCGGGTGGCAGGCGGTGAAGATGAGGCGCAGCAGGTCGTCGCCGATTTCTGCCTGCTCGCGGGCGGCATCGAGGCCATCGACGAAATCCGGCACCACATGGATCTCCTGCGCTTCCATGTCGTGGCCGACCTGCTCGAGCTTGCTGTCCAGCGACTTCTCGCGCCGGATACGGTCGAGGGCCTTGTTTTTGGCGGCAGCCATCAGCCATGCCCCGGGGTTGTCAGGCACGCCGGATGCGGGCCAGTGCTCCAGCGCGGAGACCAGCGCATCCTGCGCCAGTTCTTCGGCCAGCCCGATGTCGCGCACCATGCGCGCCACGGCACCCACGATTTTTGCGGACTCGATGCGCCATACGGTGGCAATGGCCTGGTGGGTGGCTGAATGCATGAATCAATATTAGCGGCACGCCAACCGCATTGTTTAACCCCGCCGCGGAACCGGCTTCGCCGGGCCGCAGGCGACGGCCCCCTCGGGGGGCAGGGCGCTACACGCCGTGAGCAACCGTGGGGGCTCACGCATTTGGTGGGGCCGCATTCGGGTCCATCCACATCACCTCCCACACATGGCCGTCCAGGTCGGTAAACCCGTGCGAATACATGAAGCCGTGGTCCTGCTTGGGGTTGGGTGCGGTGCCGCCGCCGGCCACGGCCTTGCTCACCATCTCGTCGACGGCCTCACGGCTTTCGCACGACAGGCAGATCAGCACCTCGGTGGTTTTGGTCGCGTCGGCAATGGCCTTTTTGGTGAAGCCCTGAAAGAAAGGCTCGACCAGCAGCATGGCGTAGCTGTGGTCCTTGCTGATGATCATGCAGGCACCCTGGTCGTTGGTGAACTGCGGGTTGAACTCGAAGCCCAGGCTTTTGAAAAAGGCCTGGCTGCTGGCCATGTCCTTGATGGGCAGGTTGATGAAGACTTGACGTGACATGCGGCTCTCCTTTTGGCGGGGATTGGATGAGAGATAGAAACGGGATCAGCCGGCCTGTTCGACCAGGTGCTTAAGGTTGACGAGGCCGTCTGCAAAGTCCTTGCCGATCATTTTGTCCATGTTGAAGACGACCCCCATGAACCTCGATATAAAAGGCGCAGGTCCGGCCATGGCCCAGGTCACCTCGGTCTGGTTCCCCTGGGGCATCAACGTGAACGTGACGACGTTGTCAGCCTTGAAAGGTGCCGTCATCAGCAGCCGCATGTGCACCTGCGAGGGCGCATCGGCGCGTGTGATTTCAAAAAACCCGCTGCCGGCCTTTTTGCTTTCGAAGTCGTAGTGCGCGCCCGGCCCACTGGCGGGGCCGCTATAGCTGCCCGTCATGGCCGGGTCCTTGCGGTTGTAGGGGTTCCATGTGTTGAAGGCGTGCACATCGTTGATGAGCGGGAAAATTTTCCCGGCCGGTGCGCCCATGAGCTGGCTGCGCGCGACGGTAAACGTGTGGGGCCGCTGCGCGGCGATGAGCGACACGATGGCGATGGCCAGCACCAGCAGGCCTGTCAGTGTGAGCAGGATGGACATGGCTTCTCCTTATTTCTGGCTGGGCGTGTTCATCTCGCGGAAGCGGTCGACCTGCTCATTCGGATCGAAATCGTCCAGCTCATACAGCTGGCGAACCTCGATGACGGCGGGCTTGCCCTCGCCAGCGGGGTTGGGGTAACGGCGCGACCACTCCATCGCCTCTTCACGTGAACGCACCTGGATGATGGTGAACCCGGCAACGAGTTCTTTCGCCTCGGCAAACGGCCCGTCGATGACATTGCGCTTTTCGTCGTTGTATTCGATGCGCCAGCCCTTGCGGCTGGGCTGCAGGCCGCTGGCGTCCAGCAGCACGCCGGCGCGCGACAGCTCTTCCATGAAGTCGGCCATGTCGGACATCAGTTTTTCGTCCGGGGCCTGTGGCGTGATTTCGGCCTCGAAGTCGGGCTGCGATTTGACAAAGATGATGAAGCGCATGGCAGTTCTCCTGGGTATGAATAGTGGCCAAAAATCCGGCCTTCACACCTACGACGAACGGCCAGACGCGATTTCGACAAATCCCGGCAAAAAATTGCCGGGACAAAAAGAACCTAGGGCCTGACCGTCGGGTCGGTGTCATCGTCGTAGCAGGGGCCAGTGGCGCGCACCTCGACGGTGGCCCATTCGGCGGCCGGGCACTGGCCGGCAATCTCGACGGCCTGCGCCCAGGTTTTGCAGTTGAGCAGGAAGAAGCCGCCAATCATCTCCTTGGCCTCGGCAAACGGGCCGTCGACCACGGCCGCCTTGCCGGCACGCACATGAACACGCGCTGCGTTGGCGTGGGAGCTGAGCGATTCGCTGGCCACCAGCAGGCCGCGCGACTGCAGGTCCTGCCCGAAGCGCACCATGCGGGCATACACGGCCTCACCCTCGGTCGGCGTGCGGGTGCGCCGCTGGGTCGGGTCTTCAACGATCAACAACATATAGGACATGCGTGGCCTCTGCTCTGGTCAGGTGATTCAGGTGATGGCTGCCTCGCCGGCGGTCTGAAGCGGCGGCCAGGGTTTGACGGCATTGTCCCGGTTTTTCAGGAGGCGCTTGCGGCGCTGCAGTTACTATCTTTTTAGTAGCTGCTTACGCTCGTGTCTATTGGTCTGGGGGCCGATTTGGCACCTAAAAATGATGTTTTCTGGGGTTGTGAAACCCCATTTTTGCGATGCCAACGCCCCAAAAAATCCAAAGTTAATATAGGAGTTAACTTTTGTTCATATTTTGCCGTACACGTTAAATTTTTGCCGTGTACGTTAAAAAGATTTCCAAGGCGTGACAAGCCGATCGGGGCAACGGCCTCTACCCCACGCGCGCTGACCTCAATTGTCCGGTTTGATGCCGGCGCGCTCGATGACCGGCTTCCAGCGCCGCAGTTCCTCGCGCATGAAGTCGGCCAGCGCCTGCGGGGTGCTGCCGACCGGGTCGAAGTAGGCGGTCTGCAAGCGGCGTTTGGTGTCGGCGTCGCCCAGCACGGCTGCAATTTCGCGGCTCATGCGTTGCACCACCTCCGGCGGCGTGCCTTTGGGTGCCATGTAGGCAAACCAGGGCACGGCCTGGATGTCGGGGAGCCCGGACTCGCGCAGCGTGGGCAATTCAGGCAGCAGCGCCGAGCGTTCGGCCGAAGTCACGGCCAATGCCTTCATGCGACCAGCCTTGACCTGCGGCATCACGGACACCGGCGGCAGGCAGGCGTATTGCACGTCGCCCTGCACGATGGCGGTGGTCGCCTGGCCCGACGACGCATAAGGAATGTGGACCGCGAAGGACGAGGTCTTCAGCTTGATGAGTTCCACCCCGAGGTGCGAGATCGAGCCGTTGCCAGTGGACGCGAAGTTGAACTTGCCCGGGTTGCGTTTCATTGCGTCCAACCAGCCCTTGACCGAATCGACGTTCAGTGCATTCGACACTACACAGACATTGGGCGTGGTGGCCGCCAGCGACACCGGCACCAGGTCACGGAAGGGGTCGTAAGGCAGGTTTTTATAAAGCACCGTGTTGTAGACCAGAGGTGCGTTGACCGACAGCAAAAAGGTGTAGCCGTCTGCCGGCGCTTTTGAGGCCAGGTCGGTACCGCTGTTGCCGCCAGCACCCGGCTTGTTGTCCACGATCAGCGGCTGGCCCAAACGGGCCGCCAGCTTGTCATTGACGATACGCGCCAGGATGTCCGGCGACGAGCCCGCCGCAAACGGCACCACGATGCGCACCGGCTTTTGCGGCCAGTCCTGTGCGGAGGCGACGCCGCTGACCAGCAACAGCGCCGAAGCGGCGCACGCGGCACCTCGCACGCTAGAGATAGAAAACGTCATGCCTTGTCCTCCACATTCACCATGTCCAGATGATCCTGCTGCTCGCGCGCAATAAACCCGGCGATCATCGCGCGGTAGCAGGCTTCCACCACTTCCGGGTAAGCCCCGCTCCCGACCGCCAGGGCTTTCACCTTGTCGATGACTTCCTGCTGGCGCTGCGGCGCAGACACCTGGAAAGCATCACGTTTGAAACGTGCGGCGTCCTTCACATACCGGCCGCGCTCGGCCAGCAGCGCGACGATCTTTTGGTCAAGGGCATCAATGTTCTCGCGCACGCCGGCCAGGCTGTCGCACAGCGGTTTGTAAGCCGGGTCACGAAAACGGCGCAGTGCAGCGCCCTGGGGGTTGGGTTCCTGATTCATGCTCATATCGGGTAAATGATGGAGTTGGGGATCATCTCGCTGTCGTAGATGCAGTGGCGTGATGCGAACTTCAGGCCTTGCGGTGTCCTGACCACCACATCGATGTAACGGCCGACGTTGAACACCGTGCTCTCCTGCGAGAGCTTGGTGCGAAAGACGGCGTAGTTGGCTTCGCTTTCAAAACGATCGCCGTCGGCCTTGTGGATGACGGGCGCACCGACCACGTGGCGCTGGTAGTAGGGGTCATGGAACAGCGTCTCGCGGATGCCGTAGGCGCGGTCTTTCAGCATGCCCTTGCTTTCGAACATCAGCGTGGCCAGCGGAAAGCCGCGTTCATGGTTTTCACGCGGCACCAGTTTGTACGAGCAATCGTCAGTGAAAAACTCGGGCCACAAATCCCAATCACCTGAGTCGACGGCCTTGGCGTAATCGGCGTACAGCTGGGTAAGGGCCAGGTAGTCGTTGAAGTCGATGGCAATCATGTTCAAGCCTCCATGACCTTGCGCCAGTATTCGTACATGCCGCGAATCAAGGTCTCCGTGACCATGTGGTCGGTGTCGCCAACCTCGCGTCCGCCGAGTTCAGCCAGCGTGCGGTGAAACGGTTTTTGCTCAAAGCCCTGCTGTGAAAACTCGATCACTTCACCGTCGTCTGCCGATACAAAACCGGCTGGCCCGAACAGGTTGGCCTGGCGCAGGCGGCGCTGCGTCATCTCGGGTGTGTCTTCTTCAAACCCGAAGTGCGTCCAGACAAAATCGAAGGCGCCGTGGCCCACGGGCTGGATGTGGCGCGTCGACACACTGTTGACCTGCTGCTGCAGGATGACACTGGGGAACAGCGTCATCATCACCGCCGTCGGGCCGCCCCACCACGGCTCGGGCACGATGTCCAGAAAGCGCGGGTCGTTGAGCTCCATGCTTTCCTTGAAGCTGGACACCTGCGTGACCTCTTCCGCCTTGCCAGCCTTACCGGCATCACCCCGCGTCGAGATCATGGCCGCGTGGCGATGGTGCGCGTCCATCTTCAGTTCAGACTTGTTGTCGGCGCGCCAGAGCCCGAAGGTCACAAACCAGGTGTGCAGCAGGCCGGGGTGGTACGGGTCCTTGATGTTTTCCTGCATGAGCTTCCAGTTGCCGGGAATGCGCTGGCGGTTGTAGCCGAGGATGGTGAGCTTGCGGCCGTCGAAGAGGCGGTCGAAGTAGCCCAGGATGGTCGGGCCCATGAAATCTTCGAACGACTCGATGTCGTGGTCGAAGCTTGCAAACACCACGCCACCGCGCGTGGCGACTTTCAGTTTGTTCAGGCCGTGGTCGGCAGTCTTGAAGTCCTCCGGCATGCCGCCGTTGACCTTGCCGTCCACCCGCACGCCGCGCCTGAAGGGCACACCGAGCAGGTCGCCTTTGAGGTTGTAGCCCCACTGGTGGTACGGGCAGACAAAACCCTTCTTGTTGCCGTGACGCTCACGACAGAACTGCATGCCGCGATGGGCGCAGACGTTTTCGACCACATTGATCTCGCCGTCACCGCCACGCGCCATGATGACCGAACGCTCGCCGATCACCGTGCGCTTGAAGTCGCCGTGTTTGGGGATCTCGGCTTCCAGGCCGACGTAACACCAGTGCTTTTTGTAGAAGAAGCGCTCCAGCTCTTTTTTGTGCAGTTCATCGCCGGTGTACGCCATGAAAGGGATGCGGCTGGTGCCTTCGGACTCCCAGCTGAGTTCTGGCGGGAAGGTTTCGGTGGCGGCCGCACTGGCTGCAGTCTGACTCATGTTTTCTCCGGTAATCGTGATCCGTTTTCGGGGTAGCTTTGAATGATCCGTGTCCGATGAAAATTAGTCAAGGCAATAATACTGATGTTCTTTATCATTGCGATCAATAAAATAAACCTTGGAATCTGCCATGGAACTGAGAGACGCCGACCTGAATCTGCTGGTTGTTTTCAACCAGCTGCTCACCGAACAAAACGTCACGCGGGTTGCCGACAATCTTCGGCTGAGCCAGCCGGCGGTCAGCAATGCGTTGGGCCGGCTCAGAAAGATGTTTGGCGACGAACTGTTTCTGCGCACCTCGACCGGTATGAAACCCACGCCGTTTGCGATCCAGATGGGGGAGTCGGTCACCACGGCGCTGGGCGTGATTCACGGTGCCATCAATTTCAGAACGTCCTTTGATCCACAGACCAGCGAGCGCCGCTTTTCCATCGGCATGACGGACATTGGCGAGATCTATTTTTTGCCGTTGCTGATGAAGGAAATCAGGCGTCTTGCGCCCTCGGTGACCGTGACAACCGTACGCAATACAGCGACCAACCTGAGGGACGAGCTTGAAGCAGGCCGCATAGACCTGGCGATTGGCCTGCTTCCCCAGCTCAAGGGCGGTTTCTTTCAACGCCGTTTGTTTCTGCAGGACTACGTTTGCCTGCTGCGCGAAGGGCACAAGCTGGATAAACCAAAAATTTCCCTGGCAGAATTTTTTGCGGCAGAACACGCAGTCATCGTCTCGGCCGGAACCGGTCACGGCAAGGTGGACAGCATCATCGACAGCAATGGGCAGCAACGCAAGATCGTATTGACCGTTCCACACTTTGTTGCGGTTGGCCACATCCTCCAATCGAGCGACATGGTGGCCACGGTGCCCGAGCGCCTGGCAACCAGCATGGTCAAACCTTTCAACCTGAAGCTGATTCCGCACCCGGTCAAGCTGCCGCAGATTGCCATCAACCTGTTCTGGCACGCCAAGTACAACAAGGACCCGGCGAACCAGTGGTTACGGACGCTGGTGTTTGATTTGCACTCGGACTAGAAAATCAGTTTCAGACCGCGCTGAAATCCGGCTTGCGCTTTTCGAGGAAAGCCGTGAAGGCTTCTTTCGCTGCGGGTTCAGTCAGCATACGACCGAAGCTGCCGGCCTCTTCCACGATGCGCTCGGCGATCATGCCGGCATTGCCCTTTTTCATCAGGCGTTTGGTTTCGACCAGCGACGACAGCGGTTTAGCGGCCAGTTTGCGGGCCTGCTGCTGCGCCAGGGCGTTGGCTTCGGCGGGCGGGACGATGCGGTTGATGAGGCCCATCTCGAGTGCGCTTTCAACGCGGAAAGGTTCACCCAGCAACAGTGCTTCGGCAGCGCGCGGGTAGCCCATGAGTTGCGGCACGAGAAAGCTCGATGCAGCTTCTGGGCAGAGGCCGAGGTTGACGAAGGGAAGCGAGAAGGCGGCATTGTCGCCTGCGTAAATCAGGTCGCAGTGCAGCAGCATGGTGGTGCCGATGCCGACCGCCGGGCCGCAAACTGCAGCCACGACAGGCTTGCTGAAGGTGCTGATGCCGCGCAGGAAACGAAACACCGGCGCATCGGAGGTGGACGGCGGCTTGTTCAGAAAATCGCTGATGTCGTTGCCAGCCGAAAAGATGGTCTCGTGGCCCTGAATGACGAAGGCGCGAATGCTGCTGTCGTGCTGCGCGGCTTCAATCGCATCGGCCATGGCGGCGTACATCGCAGCCGTCAGTGAGTTCTTCTTGTCGATGCGGTTGATGGTGAGGGTCATCACGCCGGCATCGATGTTGGTCAGGATTTCGGGGATGGTGTTGAGGGTAGTGCTCATGGTTGTCTCGGTTTCCAATTTGTCGTAAAAAAGTGCCTGTCAGGCAATGATCGAAGCGGGGCTCGTGCAAGCAGAGCCGCGGAACTGGCTTCGCCAGGCCGCAGGCGAACGGCCCCCTCGGGGGGCAGCGCAGTACGCGCAGCGACAAGCGTGGGGGCTCATTATTCCTTGAAGTAGACCAGTTGGTGGCTCGTGACGAGCAAAGTCCCCGCCTCGCTCCAGAGTTGCGCCGCCTGGTCAAAGAACCCGTGGCGGAAAGCCTGGCCCTGGCCTTGTGCCAGCACATAGCCCTTGCTGGCGGCCGTGAGTTCTGCGGCGCTGGCATGAAAGTAGGTTGTCATCGACACGGTGCCGGCCGGCACACGCAGCGGTCGGCGCAGCCAGATGCGCGGGTAAAACACATCGGACATGGCGGTGATGGACGCGAAGTCCAGCGGGCGGGGCACGTCTTCGCGCACCCAGATTTGCGTGACGCTGTCGGGCGACAACTTCTCGGCACCATGCCAGTCCGTCGGTATCGCGCCGCGCGCAAAGCGCATTTCATAACGGCTCAGCCACTCCATCGCACCGCGCATGTCGGCGCGCGCCACATCCTGAGGTTTTGCCACGGCGGGCATGGGCATGTCGTTGAGTTGCCAGGTGTCGCGGCGCAGCGCGGTCATGGCGGTGGCCGTGGTGGACACCTGCTCTTCCCCGTTGGCATCGGGCTGGCTCAGGCTGATGACCCAGTGCTGGGTCGAGCGATTGGTGCGCACGGGCGTGGCGGTGATGGTGAACGGGCCTTCACTGGTGGCCGCGGCGTAGTTGACCGTGAGGGAAACGGGCTCGCCGAGCAATGCCGGGTGCCTGAGCACCGCCTGCAGGCTCACCGCGGCGCTGAAACCGCCATAAGGGCCGACCATGTTCCAGTAAGCCGGGCTGGTGTGGCCGATGAAGGTGTGGGGGCGGTCTGCGCCTGCAGGTTCAAGCGCAATGGCCTGGTCAAAAAGATGTGTGCTCATATGCCTTGAGTTTGCCTTGAAGCGCGGAATCAGGCAGTCGTATTCGTGACCGCTGTTTTCGGCAGTTTTGCCATGTCACCGAAGATTTGCAGGCTGCGCGGCCACAGCGTCTGCGTGAACTGCTCGCGGAAGAAACCAAAGTGGCCGATGCGTTTGGCCTGCACGTCGCCGGGCGCAATCTGCTCGACGCTGCGCGGTGCGTTGGCGTAAAGGTTGATAAGGTTGTGCGTGCCGCGCAGGGTCATCAGCTCGTCGTCGGTGATCGACAACGCCCGCACCGGGAAACCGACCTGGCTGTAACTTTGCCGCGCGCCCTCGCCTTCTGCGCCCACGCTGTACTGCGGATCCAGGCACCAGCGGCGCCACTGCAGCATGACGCCGGCAGGAAGGTCGCCGACTTTTTTCAGCTTGCGGCCCGGGAAGTACCCAAACAACCGCGTGGCCACCGGCACCAGCACGTACCAGAAATAAAGAATCAGGCGGCGCAATTGCGGTGCGTTGTCGCGCCAGTAACCGCTGCCCGCCGCCACGCTAAGCAGGCCGTCGACCTTGTGCTGGTTGCCCAGCAGTCCCGGCAGTTGCGCGCCCAGACTGTGGCCCAGCAAATAAAGCGGTGCATCGGGCAAGGCGGCTTTGGCGTCGTCGATGACAGCTTCGTAGTCGGCCGCCCAGTCCAGCAGGTTGGCCTTGAAGCCACGCAAGCCGCCATGCGCGGTGTCGGGCAGTGAATAGCCGGAGCCGCGGTAGTCAAAGGTGGTGACGCGAAAGCCCTGGCTTGAGAGCCATTGCGCGAAGGCAGCGTAGTAGTCCTGCCGCACGCCCATGGCACCGCCTATGACCACACTGGTGTGGCTGGCGCCGTTGTCGTAGACCTTCAGGGAGAGCTTGGCGCCCGCGGCGTCGAGTGTTTGCGATGGCATGGGGTCTCCGATCAGGTTTTCAGGCGGCATTCACTATCATTTCAGTAGCTGCTCACGCTCATTTCTAAAGGGCTGGAGGCTGATTTGATGCCTGAAAAAGGCCTTTTTTTGCCATTTCCAAGCATCAGAACCGCGTTTGCAGACCCAAGAGTGGCAAAAGTTAACTTCCAACTTAACAAAGTTAATATGGAAGTTAACTTTTAGGGCGTAGTGGGCCTAGACCCGCTCAAAAATACCTGCCGCGCCTTGCCCCATGCCCACGCACATCGTGACCATGCCGTACTTGAGCTGGTGGCGGTGCAGTGCGTGGATGACCGTTGCCGCGCGGATGGCACCCGTCGCGCCCAGCGGATGGCCGAGCGCGATGGCGCCGCCCATGCGGTTGACCTTGCTGGCGTCGAGCTTGAGGGTGTTGATGACGGCCAGCGACTGGGCGGCGAAGGCCTCGTTCAGTTCAAACCAGTCGATGTCCTGCTGCTGCAGGCCGGCGTAACGCAGCGCGGCGGGGATGGCCTCGATCGGGCCTATGCCCATGATTTCGGGCGGCACGCCCTTGGCGGCGTAGCTCACGAAGCGCGCCAGCGGCTTGAGGCCGAAGTCTTTCACGGCCTTCTCGCTGGCCAGCACCAGCGCACCAGCGCCGTCGGAGGTCTGCGAGCTGTTGCCGGCAGTCACTGTGCCGCGCGCGGCAAAGACCGTCTTGAGTTTGGCCAGGCCATCGAGCGACGTATCCGGGCGCGGGCCTTCGTCCAGGCTGACCGTGCGGGTCTTGCTGATGGATTCGCCGGTGTCCAGGTCGGCGGTGCGGTCGGTCACTTCAACCGGCGTGATCTCGGCGGTGAACTCACCGGCCTGCTGGGCCTTCATGGCCTTCTGGTGCGATTCGAGCGCGAACTGGTCCTGTGCTTCGCGCGAGACCTTCCACTGCTGCGCGACCTTCTCGGCGGTCAGGCCCATGCCGTAGGCGATGCCGACGTTCTCGTCGTTGACGAACATGTTGGGCGACAGCGAAGGCGAGTTGCCGGACATGGGCACCATGCTCATGCTTTCGGTGCCGGCGGCGATCATCACATCGGCCTCGCCGACACGGATGCGGTCGGCCGCCATCTGGATGGCCGAGAGGCCCGATGCGCAGAAACGGTTGACGGTGATGCCGCCCACGCTGGTCGGCAGGCCGGCAAGCACCGCGCCTATGCGCGCCACGTTCAGGCCTTGCGGGCCTTCGGGAATGGCGCAGCCGCAGATGATGTCTTCAATCGCTTTCGGGTCCAGCGAGGGCACCTGCGCCAGCGCGGCCTGCAGGGCTTTCACCAGCAGGTCGTCGGGCCGCATGTTGCGGAAATAACCCCGGTGCGAACGCCCGATGGGCGTGCGCGTGGCGGCGACGATATAGGCTTCCTGGACTTGTTTGGCCATGATGGTTTCCTTCTTTATTCGGTGCAGCTGTTGGCTGTTAAATCTGCTTGGATCTGCTTAACTCTGACGCGGGCCGGATGGAATCCAGGCCCATACAAATTCACATTCGACCGGGTTGATGCCGGCCTCGTCGGTCACGGTGACTCCTACCGTCACCTCGCCCTTGTCGCTCGCCGCCATCGTGGCGCGCTGCTCTTCGCTGAGCACGGCCACGGCGTGCAGGCCGCCAGTGGCGCGCTTTTTGAACGCCATCTTCATTTCCTTGGCCAGCGGGATGCAGTCGTCACGCACGTTCATGCCGACCACCATGCCGCTGGCGGTCTCGGCCAGCAGGTTCATCGCCGAAGCATGCACACCACCGATGTGGTTCTGTACCTTCTTGACGTTGTCGATGGCGATCTCGGTGCGCGCCTGCGACATCTCGATGAAATGCAGACCTGCGGTGCCGGTGAATGGCACGGCGCGGCGCAGCACGATGTTGCGAAACCAGTTGCGCGCGAAGGCCGGAACCTCTTCCAGGCGCTCAAGCTGCCGCTCGAGGCGGTTGGGGGGGTGGATCATGTATCGCTTGTATTTAGTTGCGTACTGGCTTGCCGGTGCTCATCATGCCCATGATTCGCTCTTGAGTTTTTGCGTTTTCAAGCAATGAGCAGAACGCCTTGCGCTCCAGCGTCATGAGGTATTCCTCGCTGACCATAGTGCCGGTGTCGACGTCACCGCCGCAGACCACATTCGCAATCAGGCTGGCGATGTGGAAGTCGTGCGCGCTGATGAAACCGCCGTCGCGCATGTTGACCAGTTGGCCCTTGATGGTGGCCAGGCCGTTGCGCCCCACCACCGGGAACTGACGCCTGTGCGGCGCACGATAACCAGAGTTGAACATGGCGCGCGCTTCGTTGATCGCCACAAACAGCAGCTCGTCCTTGTTCGGCACGATGATGTCGCTGTCCAGCAGGTAGCCGATCTTGCGGCTTTCAATCGCGCTGGTACCGACCTTGGCCATCGCCGCAGCGGTGAAACCTTCAGTCAGGAAAGGCAGCATGTCCTTGTTGGTCGAGGTGCTGGCGTTTTCTGCGGCACGGCGCGCAATGTAGGCCAGGCCGCCGGCACCGGGCACCAGGCCCACGCCGACTTCCACCAGTCCGATGTAGCTTTCCATGGCGGCCACACGTTTGGCGGAGTACACCGCCATTTCGCAGCCGCCGCCCAGCGCGAGGCCGCGCACGGCCGACACCACGGGCACGTTGGCGTAACGCATCTTCAGCATCACGTTCTGCAGCTCGGCCTCGATGCCTTCGATCATCTTGACGCCGCCTGCCATGAAGGCCGGCAGCATGCCCTGCAGGTCGGCGCCTGCAGAGAACATCTCGTCGTTGGACCAGATCACCACACCCTTGTGGCTTTTCTCGGCAAGGTCTACCGCCATCGCCAGGCCTTCGGCCACATCGGGGCTGATGGCGTGCATCTTGGTCTTGATGCTGGCAATCAGCACGTCGTCGTTCGGTGCGGGCAGCGTCCAGAGGCGGATGGCGTCGTCTTCATGCAGCGTCGCGCCTGCCGTGGCGAAGTCCGCAGCTTTGGAGCCGAGCACGTCTTCCGGGAAGAACTGGCGCTCGTACACCGGCAGCTTGCGGCGGGGAATGAATTTTTTGGCGGATGCGCTCCACGAGCCTTCCGGCGTGTGCACGCCGCCAGCGTCAGCGACAGGGCCCTTGAAGACCCAGTCCGGCAGCGGTGCTTTCGACAGCGCCTTGCCCGTATCGATGTCTTCCTTGATCCACTCGGCCACCTGCATCCAGCCGGCTTGTTGCCAGAGTTCGAACGGGCCCTGTTTGGAACCGAAGCCCCAGCGCATGGCGAAGTCGATGTCGCGTGCGGTTTCGGCAATGGTTTCGAGGTGCACAGCAGCGTAGTGGAACTGGTCACGCAAGATGGCCCAGAGGAAACGCGCTTCGGCGCCTTCGGCTTCGCGCAGCAGCTTGAGGCGCTCGCCTGCAGGTTTTTTCAGCATGCGGCCGACAACCTCATTGGCCTTGGCACCGCCGGCCACGTATTCCATGCTTTCAGGGTCCAGCCGCATGATGTCGCGGCCGACCTTCTTGTAAAAGCCTGCGCCGGTTTTCTGGCCCAGGCTTTTCGATTCCAGCAGTTTGGCGAGCACAGGCGGCGTGCCGTACATGTCAGAAAACGGATCGGGTGTCTTGTCAGGTCCGAGGTTGTCCTGCAGCGTCCTGATGACGTGGGCCATGGTGTCCAGGCCCACCACGTCCGCGGTGCGGAAGGTGCCGGAGCTGGCGCGGCCGAGCTTCTTGCCGGTCAGGTCATCGACCACGTCGTAGGTCAGGCCGAACGCTTCGGTCTGTTTGATGATGGCCAGCATGCCGGCGATGCCGACGCGGTTGGCGATGAAGTTGGGCGTATCGTGCGCGCGAATCACGCCCTTGCCGAGCGCGCTGGTGACAAACGCTTCAAGGTCGTCGAGCACCTGGGGCTGGGTGGTCGGCGTGTTGATCAGCTCGACCAGCGTCATGTAGCGCGGCGGGTTGAAGAAGTGGATACCGCAAAAACGCGGCTTGATGGATTCGGGCAGCGCCTCGCTCAGTTTGGTGATCGACAAGCCCGAGGTGTTGCTGGCCACGATGGCGCCTTCTGAAACGAAGGGCGCAATCTTGTGGTACAGGTCGGTCTTCCAGTCCATGCGCTCGGCTATCGCCTCGATGATGAGGTCGCATTCCTTCAGCACATCCATGTTCTCTTCGTAGTTGGCCTGCTGTATCAGCGCCGCGTCTTCAGGCACGCCCAGCGGTGCGGGCTTGAGCTTCTTGAGCCCCTCGACCGCCTTCATGACGATGCCGTTCTTCGGACCCTCTTTTGCGGGCAGATCGAACAGCACCACAGGCACCTTGAGGTTGACCAGATGCGCAGCAATCTGCGCACCCATAACGCCTGCGCCAAGGACAGCGACTTTTTTAACCTGGAAGCGTGACATGGATTCTCTCCGTTAATTTCTGTGAGTTTCTGGTCTTGACCGACTGAGAGATCAAGCCAAAGCTTCGTCTGTTTCCATCAGGGATTTGCTTCCGGCCCGCGCCGTGCGCATCAGCGTTGCTGTCTCAGGGAACAGCTTCGCGAAGTAAAAACGTGCAGTCTGCAGCTTGGCGACGTAGAACTTGTCGGTGTTGCCGGCGGCGATTTCGCGCAGTGCGGTCTGTGCCATGCGGGCCCAGAAATAGCCGAACACAAGGTGTCCGGCAACGCGCAGGTAGTCGACTGCGGCGGCACCGACTTCGTCCGGGTTCTGGAAGCCCTTGAAGCCGAGTTCGGTGGTGAACTTGGTCATCTGGTCGGCCAGGTACGCCAGCGGGTTGATGAACTCGGCCATCTTCTCGTTGACGCCTTCTTCTGCAATCAGCGCACCGATCACCTTGCCGAACTTCACCAGCGTGGCGCCGTTGTTGCCGAGGATCTTGCGGCCCAGCAGGTCCAGCGACTGGATGGTGTTGGTGCCCTCATAAATCATGTTGATGCGGTTGTCGCGCACAAACTGCTCCATGCCCCATTCCTTGATGAAACCATGGCCGCCGAACACCTGCATGCAGCTGTTGGTGGCGATGTGGCCGTTGTCGGTCAGGAAGGCTTTCACGATGGGCGTGAGCAGGGCGACGATTTCGGCCGAGTCCTTGCGCACCTTTTCATCGGGGTGGTGCAGTTCCTTGTCGAGCAGCACGGTGCAATAAATGGCCAGTGCACGGCCGCCTTCGGCATAAGCCTTGGCGGTGAGCAGCATCTTGCGCACGTCGGGGTGCACGATGATGGGGTCGGCCGGTTTGTCTTTGGCCTTGACGCCCGAGAGCGAACGCATCTGGATGCGGTCTTTTGCGTAGGCCAGTGCATTCTGGTAAGCCACTTCGGTCAGGCCCAGCGACTGGTTGCCCACCCCCAGGCGTGCGGCATTCATCATCACGAACATGGCGGCCAGGCCCTTGTTGGGCGCGCCGACCATGGTGCCGACGGCGTCTTCGAGCACCATCTGCGCGGTGGCATTGCCATGAATGCCCATCTTGTGCTCGAGGCCACCGCAATAAATGCCGTTTCGCGTACCGATAGAGCCGTCTGCAGCCACATTGAATTTCGGCACGGCAAACAGGCTGATGCCCTTGCTGCCCTGCGGTGCATCAGGAAGACGCGCCAGCACGAGGTGAACGATGTTGTCGGCCATGTCGTGTTCACCGGCGCTGATGAAAATCTTGTTGCCGGTGAGCTTGTACGTGCCATCGGCCTGCGGCTCGGCCCTGGTGCGCAGCATGCCGAGATCGGTGCCGCAATGCGGCTCAGTCAGGCACATGGTGCCGGTCCATTCACCGCTGGTGAGCTTGGGCAGGTAGAGTTTTTTCTGTTCTTCAGTGCCGTGCGCATGCAGGGCTTCGTAAGCACCATGCGAGAGGCCGGGGTACATGGTCCAGGCCTGGTTGGCCGAGTTCAGCATTTCGTACAGGCACTGGTTCATCACAAAAGGCAGGCCCTGGCCGCCGTATTCCGGGTCGCAGCTCAGCGCAGCCCAGCCGCCTTCAACATACTGTTTGTAGGCATCCTTGAAACCGGTGGGCGGCGTGACTTCATGCGTGGTCTTGTCGAGCTTGCAACCCTCTTCGTCGCCGCTGATGTTCAGCGGAAAAGTGACCTGCGAAGCAAACTTGCCGGCTTCTTCCAGCACCGCATTGATGGTGTCTGCATCGACGTCGGCATGCCTGGGCATGGCCTTGAACTCATCGGTGACCTTGAACACCTCGTGCATGACGAACTGCATGTCGCGAAGGGGTGGGTTGTAGACGGGCATGTGCGAATTACTCCTTGGAAGCTTTGGTTGATTTACTGGCGGCAACAGAGGACACAGCGGCCTCGTTGCCATAACGTTTGATGATGTTGGCGAAACCGGCGTTGGCGCGGTCCATGGAGCCCGGTGTCTTGAGGAAACGCGCTTCGTAGTGCAGCGCGAGGATGAGGCCGTGGATCTCGAAGGCCATCTGGTGCTCTTCAGCGTCAGCGCGGAGGTGGCCGGTTTCCTTGGCCTGCACAACGGCTCGGTACATGGCGGCGAGCCAGGTCTGCACGGAGCCGGCGAGTGCATCACGCACCGGGCCCGGCCTGTCGTCGAACTCCACCGCGCCACCTATATAAAGGCAGCCCGAATCGATTTCTGTCGAGGTCCGCACCATCCAGTTCTGGAACAGCGCCTGCAAACGCGGCAGGCCGCGCGGCTCACGCAGGGCGGGATAAAACACCTCTTCCTCGAAGCGGGTGTGGTACTCGCGGATGACGGAGATCTGCAGTTCTTCACGCGAGCCGAAGTGGGCAAACACGCCCGACTTGCTCATGTGCATGACCTCGGCCAATGCACCGATGCTCAGGCCTTCGAGGCCAATCTGCGTTGCCAGGCCGAGGGCGGCATCCACAATGGCGGCCTTGGTTTGCTGGCCCTTGTGCATGGCGGGCGAACCGGCATGCACTTCACGGCTGCCCGTGGTGTCCTTTGCAGGGCGGGCGACTTTGGCAGAAAGATCAGTGACGGACATGGCATCCAGACATGAAAGAAATAAAACGAACGGTCGTTCTATTTTGCAGCAAATTACTGCCCGTCAAGTCATTTACTTCAACAATTGGGGGTTTATAGGGTCCGCGCTCTAGGCAAGTCGCGGGTTAACCCTTGAGCCGCCGCGGGCTGCTGCCCGCGGGGTTTTTGAGACGCTGTTTACAGCTTGAAAGGCACCACCAGCTGACGCTGATCGCCCAGGCCGGTGATACCAGCCGTCATCACATCGCCCTTTTTCAGGAAGATCGGGGACGACTTGCCGTCCTTCTTCTTGCCCATGCCGACGCCCGGAGGCGTGCCGGTGGTGATGATGTCGCCCGGCTCCAGCGTCATGAACTGGCTGACGTAGCTGACGATCTTGGCGACGCTGAAAATCATGGTCTTGGTCGAACCGGTCTGCATGCGCTCGCCGTTGAGGTCCAGCCACATGTCCAGCTTTTGCGGGTTGGGGACTTCATCACTCGTGACCAGCCACGGGCCGATGGGGCCGAAGGTGTCGCAACCTTTGCCCTTGTCCCAAGTGCCACCGCGCTCGATCTGGAACTCGCGTTCGCTGACGTCGTTGATGACGCAATAGCCGGCGACGTGGCTGAGCGCGTCTTTCTGCGAGACATAACGGGCACGCGTGCCGATGACCAGCCCGAGTTCGATTTCCCAGTCGCCCTTGACCGAGCCTTTGGGCAGCATGACGTTGTCGTTGGCGCCCTGAATGCAGCTGGTGGGCTTCATGAAGATGACCGGCTCTTTGGGCAGTGGCAGGCCGGACTCGGCGGCGTGGTCGGCGTAGTTCAGGCCGATGGCGACAAACTTGCGTGCGCCGGTGACGGGGCAACCCATGCGCGGCGAGCCCTTGACCAGCGGCAGCTTGTCGGTCTTGATCTTGCCCAGCTTGGCCAGCGCGGCGGCGCTGAGTTGTTCAGGGCCGATGTCCTTGATGTGCGCGCTGAGGTCGCGCAGCTTGCCTGCCGCATCGATGAGGCCTGGTTTTTCCTTGCCGGGGTTGCCGTAACGGACGAGTTTCATGATGTCTCTTTCTAATTGACTGGAAACAGGGATTCAAACACGGGAAACGAAGCTGTTCAATGCCGCGCAAGGCCCATCGGACCTGCGGCTGGGCTCGAATGCTTCAGGAAAGAATGGTCGCGAGGCTGGCTTCAAGATGCTCGGACGGCATGCGCTTGAAGCCGGAGCGGGCAAAGCGCTGCAGGCGGCCCACCATGAAAGCGACGATCACGGAAGCGCGCACCTGCGCGTCGACCGTCGGGGTGGCGGCACCGGCTGCGGTGGCGGCATCGCGCAGGCTTTGCTTGAGGCTGGATTCCAGCTTGTCGAAGAACTGGTTCATGCGTTCCTGCAGGCGGTCGTTCTCGAAAACGAGTGCGTCACCGACCATGACGCGGGTCATGCCAGGGTTCTTTTCACCGAACTGCAGCACCATCACGACCAGTTTGCGGGTGCGCTGGGCGTGGTCGGTCTCGCGTTCGCCGATCTGGTTGACGAGGGTGAAAACACTCTGCTCGATGAACTCGATCAGCCCTTCGAACATCTGCGCCTTGCTGGCGAAATGGCGATAGAGTGCGGCCTCACTTACTTCCAGCCTGGCAGCCAGCGCGGATGTGGTGATGCGCTCAGCACCAGGCTGCTCCAGCATGGTGGCCAAGGCCTGGAGGATCTGCACGCGGCGCTCACCCGGCTTGGGCCTTTTTCGAGCTGGCGCTTCGGCAGCGGCGGACGGGGCGTCAGGGCTCTGTTCGGCATCAAGCGTCAGGTCGGACATAAGCGTTAGGGTGTGGCGTTCGGGTTGAGGAAGTTTGTTTCAAAAAACCGGGGTTCGTTTCAATTCATTCTCGCACAGCCCTCTCGGGCCCCCCCGTAGTCGCCCCTGTGCGCCCCCGTCCGTGGGGTAAAAAGAACAATCCAGCCGCGCCGAAGCGGGACAAAAACCAGGGGACGCATTGCCCGCCAATAGACTTTCGGCTTACAGGCGCAGCCTGACCCGCAAGCCGGGCGAAGCTTCTGCACTGTGGCGGGAATCGCCAAGTTCAAGGTGGGAGCGGTGCACACGTGCAATCTCATCGGCAATGGCCAGCCCCAGGCCATTGCCCTCGCCGACAGTGCCGAGCACCCGGTAAAACCGCTGCAGCGCCCTGGGCCGCTCTTCCGGCGCAATACCGGGGCCGTCATCCTCGACCTCCAGAAACACGCTGCAAGACCGCAAACCTGTGACACCGGTGGCCATATCGGCGGGTTGCAACGGGCCGCAGCGAATGGTGACGGTGCCGCCGGCAGGCGTGTATTTGACGGCGTTGTCGACCAGGTTGTTGAGCAGTTCGCGCAGCAGCCACTCATAGGCGCTGGCCTGCGCGGGCTGGGCATCGAGGCCCAGATCAATGCCTTTGGCGGTGGCGGCATCCAGATGCAGGGGCAGGATGGACTCGCACAAATCTTTCAGGTCCACACGCTGCATGGGCTGCGCTGCGGCGGTAGACGCATCGGCGCGTGACAGTGCCAGCAACTGGTTCGCCAACTGGGAGGTGCGCCGCGTGGCCGCACGAAGACGCAGTATTTTGTCGGCCGGCAAAGTAATGGCCGCGCCGGCGGCCGCCGCACTACCACCAGCGCCTTTGCCTTGCGCTGCCCGTGCCTGCTGCGCCCAGGCTTCGACCTGTGCCTGCAGACCTGCCAGCGGCGTGCGCAACTGGTGGGCGGCATCTGCGACGAAGCGGCGCTGCCCTTCGGCCTGCGCATTGACCAACCCAAACAGCCGGTTCAAGGCGCTGACCAGCGGCTGGACCTCGGCTGGGGTGGTTTGCGGGTCTATGGCGCTCAGGTCACGGGGGCTGCGACGCTCGACCGCGTCTTTCAGCTCTATCAATGGCCGCAGCGCACGTGTCACCGCCCAATTGACGGCAAACCCGGCAATAAGAACCAGGACCAGATTCGGCAGCAGCACCTTGAGCCAGACCGACTTGACCCATTGCTGGCGCGCGTCCGAGCCGTCCGCCAGCTGGATGATCAACTCGCCGGCGGACGTCTCCACACGCTGGGTGACGATGCGGTAGGTGATGCCGTTTTCTTCAACACTCTGAAACTCCGGCTCATAGGTGGCAGGGATGACACCCGCAATCCAGGCCTCGCCGATGAGAAAGCCCCCGGCCGAGTCGGACATGCGAAAACCTGCGGAGCCCGCCCGGGTTTTGATGAAGTCTTCAACCTCGGGGGCCAGCAGAAGTATCGGCACGCCTTCCTGGGCAGGCCCGGGCGCCAGGACAGAGTCGGCCAGCAGCGGGATCAGCCGCCGAAGTTGCTGGTCTTTTTGCTGGGCCACGTTGCCCGCCGTCTGGTAATCGAAATACACGCTGAACAGCGCAAAAATGCCCAGCGGCAAAAGGAGCAGCAACAGCAGGCGGCGCTGAAGGCCGGATTTCATCGCGGCCGGTACGATGCGGCAACCCGTAGCCGCCAGCGAGTGGATGCCTAAAAGGCCCTGGAGTCGGCGGGTCCAGGCGCGGCTGGGTGAACTCATGGGCGCCGTGGTCGGGACTTATTCCCCGCCGGCCGAAGGCGGTGACCCCAGCAGTTCCAGCCTGTAGCCGAAACCGCGGATGGAGCGCACGGCAATGCCGTGAGGTTCAAGCTTGCCGCGCAAGCGCGAGATATACACCTCAATGGCATTGGGCGTGATCTCCTTGTCCCAGCCGGTCAGGGCCTGCAGCAATTTGTCCTTGCTGGCGGGCTTGGGGGCATTGATGAGCAGGTATTCCATCACCGTCCACTCGCGCGGTCCCAGCTCCATCAACTGGCCATTGGCACGGGCTTCACGCCGGGCCGAGTCCATTTCAAGCGCACCAAAACTGAGGACCGCACTGGTGGCGGCCTGCGAACGGCGCAGCAAGGCACGCAGGCGCGCCAGCAACTCCGGCAATTCAAAAGGTTTGACCATGTAGTCATCGGCACCCAGGTCCAGCCCCTGGACACGGTCTTGCAATGCATCACGTGCCGTGAGAATGAGCACTGGCATGGCTTGACCATTGGTACGCAGGCGCCGGGTCAATTCCAGGCCGTCGATCTTTGGCAGGCCAATGTCGATGATGGCGGCGTCGAAGGATTCCTTCAGCATGACTTCTTCGGCACGCTCGGCGCTGCCGACCCAGTCCACGGCGTAGCCTGCATCGGTCAACCCCAGCTTGATGCCGCTGGCCACCATCACATCGTCTTCAACCAGGAGGAGTCGCATAGTGCCTGAGCATAGAGGCTGCCGGAAGGCAGGGTGATTCGGGAATACACCAGCCGGTCGGCGCACGACAGCCATCTGTCAGAAATCGGGGGCGGCGCAGGCCCCACGTACTCGCCTTGGCCGGTGCCTTCAGTGCGAACGGATCATGGTGCCGAACGCCTGCTCGGTCAGGATTTCCAGCAGCATGGCGTGCGGCACACGACCATCAATGATGTGTACCGAGTTGACACCACTTTTGGCCGCATCCAGCGCACCTGCAATCTTGGGCAACATGCCGCCGGAAATGGTGCCATCGGCAAACAGGTCGTCAATCTCGCGCGCTGTCAGGTCGGTCAGCAAGTTGCCGGCCTTGTCGAGCACGCCCGGTGTGTTGGTCAGCAGCACGAGCTTTTCAGCCTTCAGCACGGTCGCCAGCTTGCCCGCCACCACGTCAGCGTTGATGTTGTAGCTTTCATTGTTTTCACCAAAACCGATGGGGCTGATCACGGGAATAAAAGCGTCGTCCTGCAGCGCCTTCACCACGCTGGGGTCAATGGTGACGATGTCGCCGACAAAACCCACATCGTGTTCTTTTGCGGGGTCTTTGTTGTCCGTCATCTTGAGCTTCTGCGCGCGTATCAGCCCGCCATCGCGCCCGGTCAGGCCTACGGCCTTGCCACCTGCCTGGTTGATCAGGCCGACGATGTCCTGCTGCACCTGCCCGGCCAGCACCCATTCAACGACCTCCATGGTTTCTTCATCCGTGACGCGCATGCCCTGGATGAACTCGCCCTTTTTGCCGAGCCGATTCAGCGCCGTTTCAATCTGCGGGCCACCGCCATGGACAACGACAGGGTTCATTCCCACGAGCTTGAGCAACACCACGTCTTCGGCAAAGTCGGCCTGCAGCGCGGGATCGGTCATGGCGTTACCGCCGTATTTGATGACCATGGTCTTGCCATGGAACTTGCGGATGTAGGGAAGCGCCTGCGCAAGGATTTCAGCCTTGTCGCGCGGACCTACGTGGGAGAGGTCGGGTTCGGTCATGGTGTATTTGCCAAGGTGATCAAAGAAGGCTGGAGCAATATTAACGTCCAAATTAAGTTCTGCCGTCTACCAGTATCCACCCCATTTGCGCACGTACAGCCAGCCCGACCTGACGGTGACAAACATGGGCTTGAAGGAGTGATGGGTATTCCGCGCCCACTGATGTACGACCTTCACAGCGGGTACGTAGACCACGGGAGCAATACTGCGCATCCGGCGGCCAACGTCAGCATCTTCATAGTGCAGGAAGAAGTCGGGGTCAAACCCCCCGATTTGCTGCAAGGTCCGGGTCCGGAAGAACATGAAGCATCCGGTAGGGTATTCCACGGAAGGGATCACCTGCTCATAGTCCCAGTCACGCATTTCAAAATGGTCTGCTACGGACTGAAGTCTCTTTTTGAGCCATTTCGGGGAAAAACTGCGAAGGAACATGACCAGCAAGGTGGGGTCGCGCTTGCAGAGGTACTGGCGTTCGCCATCCTCATCAAACACTGCCGGTGTAAGCAGACCGGCATCCGGACGGGCTTCCATAAACCGCAGGGCTTCAAGCAGGGCATCCTCTGCAACGAAGAGATCAGGGTTCACCACAATGTGGTATTGCGAAGTAGCGTCCTTGATCACAAGGTTGTTCCCTTGCCCGTATCCGATGTTGCCCGGCGAACGCATCAGTTGAACGTTCCAGAGCGGCATGCGCGTAGCGAATTCCTGCAGCCACCGCTCCAGCTGAACATGGATGCGGGAGTCCGCAGAATTGTCCACGAGCGTCATAGTGAGCATCAGCCCGTAATGTGCCTTTGCACGCTCGCCGGCAAGCTGCAGGGCCAGCAGGGTTCGCTCGACCGTCGGCAAATCAGGCTTGTAGAGGACAAGCGAAGCACTGACATGAAGGTCGGTCATTCGACGCCCTGTACATGGCTGCTTGCAACAACGACGGCCGGTATACCCACGGCAACGGAGTTGGCAGGTATGTCCTTGAGCACCACAGCATTGGCCCCGATCTTCACCTGATTGCCGATCACCACGGGGCCGATGACTTTTGCACCCGAACCGATCAATACATCGCTGCCCACGACAGGACGCAAGGCAACCGTGAAACCCATATCAGGTTCACTGGTTCCCAGGGTCACCCCCTGCATGATGGTGCAGTTGTCGCCAATACGCGCTGCCCCGATCACCGTGCCTACTGTATGGGGCAGGAACAAACCGCCACCTATCTCCACCTTTGGCGACGCTTCCACACCGAAGATGAAAACATTCAGGACGGCACACAGTTTCGCCAATATGCCAAGCCCGTTTTCATCAAACAGACTCGACAGCCGCAGGAGTGTGACTGGCGCCATGCGTGGGCTCATGCAACCCAGAATAAAACCGGTGGTTGACAAGGCGCCCAAGCGCCCGCGCATTCGGTGATATCGCTCAATGTCGGCACGCAACTTTTTCATAAGGACATTTTCTTGCAGGCAAGGAGGGCTGTCACGCCTACAGTCAAACCAATAAGCATGCAAATCCACTTGAACACCGGCAAGTATGCCTGCGGGGACCATTGAGGCAACAGCGCCAGGAGAAGCAGCGGCGCGGTGCCCGCCAGAATTATTGGCCAGACGCGTCGTCGCAGCATGAGCTGGTTTTTGTGACGGGCGTACTCCACTACAAAGACAAGGTATGCAAAATTAGGCAGGACAAATGCCCAGCTCAAGGCTTCCAGCGTACCGAAATTATCGAGTGCAAGTCGCGTCGTGGCGAGCAGCAGCAGGTTTAGCGACAGATCGGATATGAGCAGAACGCGTGAATTCCGGGTGGCGACAAGCATTGTGCCGTACACCCAGGAAGCCCCTCTCAGCACCACAGCGATCACCAGAATGGAAAGCACTTGACCCGAAGGCTGAAACTGCGGGCTGTACAGCAGGGTAATGAGGAATTCCTTCGCCAGAACCATCCCATGGCAAACCAGAATGCTGGCGCCAAGCACAAGATAGGCTGTTTTCAGCATGCAGTTTTTCTGGCTTTCCGGGCTCGACATCGCCGTGAGCAACGGAAGGTAGATCACACTGCAGGCCGTCAAAAACAGGGTGGTGTAGTTAAAGGTCAAGGTCCAGCCGGCATCAAAAAAACCCGCAAAGGCAAGGCCATTTGCTTCGATCACCCATGACCGAATCAGGAGCAGCGCGACGGTCGCAGAAAGCGCAGCGACCAGATTTGAAAATGCAAATTTCAGAAACGCCCCCAGTTGCTCGGGGGACAATACCCCGGGCGCGTGTTGCGGGGCGGAGGTGCTCAGCCGCGAAACGCCGAAGCCACCCAACAAGCAGGTAAGGCCAAAACAGACCACGAAAGAAGCGGCCAAAAAGCGGGGATCTGGCGGCAAATTCAAATGCCATGCAGCGGCCAGCACCAGAACCAGCGCTGCAGGCCCCGCAATCTGGGCCAGGGCCATGTACGGGTACGACCGGTAACCATTCAAAACCGCCAGTGCGTACGTAGCGCAGACGTTGAGCAAAACGGCGAGCCCTATCCAGCGGAGTGTTGCCACAAGGCCTGGTGCCGCAGAAGACAGGAAAAACTGTGCCAGCGCTGGGGCGGCTGCGACCATCAGACCTGCGACCAGCAGCGCGGCCAATGCGATCGCCCGGGAAGAACTGGCGCGAAATTGCCGCCGGGCCGTCTCATCCGTTCGTTCGGCGAGGCCCTGTACAACGGCGTTGGTGCCGCCAAACGTCGCTCCGACAGTGGCTGCCTGGACGATTTGCCTGAGTTGTGAAAACAGCCCAACGCCCTCAGGGCCCAACCACCAGGCCACGGCCTTGAAACTGAGCAACCATAGAAAAGCCGACATAAAAACACCTGCACTGCTAACAAGCGCACCACTTTTAGTTCGGACAGCAGAGACGTGCATCGCGGGCTACGCCGTCAGGGCTTTTGCAGTCGCAGCGGAGAAATACGCAAGCGCGTCAGCAACAAACCCCAAAGGAAATACGCAAAAATTCCGGGGTATGGTTGCCGCAAGGTGACTTTGAAAACACTGTCAACCAGAACAAGAAATGCCACCAGTCCGGCGAGCCAAAGGGTCTCTTCCGGCAGAGTTTTGCGTTGCCGCACAACCGCCCACGCAGTGCAGGCAATAAGCACAAGAACTGGAAACATCGAGATGAGGCCAAAGTTGTAGACAAAGTCGAGGTACCAGTTATGGGCACTTGTTTTCACAGCACGCGGTGGTGGCTCAATATGGCCAAAGACAAGTGTGCGCTGGCTCTCAACAATCCAGTCACCATACATTTTCCAGTCCGCCATACGGTCCACAACATTCAAGGGAAGCTTGCCATCAGCAATCATTTTGAATTTGTTGGCGTACTGACTGGTGCTGTCAACGAACTCTGTATCGCTTTTTGCCACGAGGAAGTAAATACCAAACATCGACACAACGGCAGCCGTACTCACCACCAAAGTGAGGAGACCTGCCCGCCAAGCATCTCTACGCCTAGACATTTTTAGCAGGAAAAACACCACAAGAAAACCACAGTAAGCACTGATGGCAAGAAACGCTGCGCTGGCCATTGCATATATGCCCATGACAAACGTGAGGCATTTCAACAACCGTGGGCGCGTGGTCCACAAATGCACCATGACCAGGCAATACGCAATGACAAAAATGACCGGCACAAACTGAAAGTGCTGATAAATGCTGAACACATAAAAGTAATGCGTCAGTGTCAGGCTGAGTTGCCACCAGCTCGCCAGAAGTTGCACCGGTACGAGCAGACAAAGCACCCAAAGGAATGCCTTGGGAATAACGTTCTGTTCATCATCGACGAGCTGCCCCAGCACCAGTCCCATGGTCGGCAGCAGGAACTGCAGCGCCAACAGCAATTTGCGCCAGACAACCTGCCCGTCCGGGGCCGCAAACAAGACTGATAGCAGCATGCCCAAGGCCAGAGTAAGAATAAACACTGCGGCTGTACCGGCCCGCCTGTAATGGCGGAAGGACATCAGTATCCCTGCCAGGCAGGCAATAAGAGAGAACGGCAAAGGCAATTGGGTTAGCACCCCGCCCGAATCGATGACCAGTTTTTCGCTGTTAAACACATGCCCGGAGAGCTGGAAAAACAACGGGAAAAATAGACCGATCGCAATCAGCCAAAGTATTCTGGGGTTACTGGATGGGAGTTGCATGGCTTTTTTGGGCGGTGGGCTCGGTACTCCAACGACAGTCGCCTCCCGCAAGGCACTTCTACGCGGCCTCGCGAATAGCTGTCTATCTATACATATTGCGGCCCATTCAATCGACTCTATGGAAAGCCGTAACCTGACAAACCGGCATCAAGGGCAATCAGCGTCTTTTCAGGACATACGCATCGCGGGCCAAGACACCGTTTACTTATTGATCAGAAAATCATCCTTGTTGCGCCCCTGCGATAACAGGGTCGCGAGCCAACGCGGGGTCAGGCCGCGCCCACTCCAGGCTTCGCCATTGGGGCCACGATATTTGACGGCAACCACAGATGCCACTTTTTTACGAAGCGAAGTATTGGCTGCTTTGGCCGCTGACGGAGTTGTCTTTTTGGACCTTCTGGCCGACTGGGCCGTGACCTGGAGATCTTTAAGAGTTATCCCAAAGGCCTGCATCTTGGACCTTATTTCCTTGACTGTCTTGTCAAATTCCCTAGTTCGGATTTCGCTGGCCTGTTTTTGCAGCTTCTCGATCTGGCTTTGAATATCTAGCAAACTACTCATAAAACAACCCCTTCAACTGATGAAATACATGTCGTGCATGCGGGCATGATGCGAAACGCAGTTAATGAACAACGTTATCTCGCTGGATAACTTTGACGGCCGTCAGGAAAATAATCTTGATATCAAACCAAAAGGATTGACGCTGAAGATATTCCCGGTCCAGACTGACCTTTTGTTCGACAGGCAGTTCGTCGCGTCCATTGATTTGGGCCCAACCAGTAAGCCCCGGGACAAGCTTGTCAACACCGTACTGGGTTCGCAATGCAATCAGGTCGTGCTGATTGAACAAAGCCGGCCGTGGACCGACAAAGCTCATATCACCAACAACAATGCTCCACAGTTGCGGTAACTCATCGAGGCTGCTTTTGCGCAAAAAACTGCCAATAGGCGTCAGATAACTGTCCGGGTTAGCCAGCATGTGCGTAGCTACCTCGGGCGTGCCAGTCCGCATGCTACGAAATTTCGGCATCCGGAATATGGCGTTATGCCGACCGACCCGGTCGGACCAATAAAGCGCGGGCCCCTTCGAAGTTGCCTTTACAAGACACGCCACAACCAGCCAGGGCAATCCCAGCACCACAAGCGCAAGGATGGCCAGCAATAAATCAAACAGCCGTTTCATCGGGTTGTGCGCCGGAAGTTCGTCATTTCTTCCATACCACCCTGTTGATGTAGCCGGTATAGCTCAGTACAAGCCTCAAAATTTTTCTCGATACGTCTTTGGAGGCATAGTCGCTCACAGGCCTCATTGCGCCATGTTCCTCATGTTGAGCACACACGACGCGGACAGCTTCAAGAACTTCCTCTGGCTTGAGTCCCGACATGACCAGAATGCCCTCATCCATTCCCTCAGGCCGCTCGTGGGCATAACGGATAGTGATGGCCGGCAGCTTTAAAAGCGAAGCTTCTTCGGTGATGGTTCCACTGTCGGACACCACACACTTGGACTCCATCTGGAGCTTGACGAAATCAAAAAATCCGAATGGCTTTGCGAAGTCAATCAAGGGGCTAATGTCGGAAATACCCAGAGCGTCGAGACGCTTGCGGGTTCTCGGATGGGTAGACACGATGACAGGGTACCCATATGTGGCAGCGAGGAGATTGAGGGTCTCAACCAGATCGCGCAAATTCTGTGGCGTATCAACATTCTCTTCGCGGTGCGCACTGACAATGAAAAACTTGCTGCGCGCGAGACCCAAGCGATCCATGATCGTGGAACTTTCGATGCTGGGCATGTAGTAATCCAGCACTTCATCCATGTGAGAACCGGTCTTGATGATCGTTTCAGGCCGGATACCTTCGGCAATCAGATAGCGCCTGGCATGCTCGGTAAGTACCAGGTTGATATCGCTAAGATGATCAAGCACCTTGCGATTGAGTTCTTCTGGAACACGCTGATCGAAGCAACGGTTTCCAGCCTCCATGTGGAACACGGGTATTTTTCGTCGTTTCGCGGAGATTACGGCCAGACAGGAATTGGTATCACCATAAAGCAGAACGGCGTCGGGCTGCTCTCTATCAAAAACCTCATCAGATTTGATAATTACCTGACCGATGGTCTGGGCAGCCGTCTCGCCGACAGCACCAAGAAAATGATCTGGTTTGCGAATCCCGAGATCATCAAAAAATATCTGGTTCAATTCGTAATCATAATTTTGCCCTGTATGCACCAATACATGATTCGTATATTTGTCCAGCTCCGCAATCACCCGGCTCATCTTGATGAGCTCGGGACGAGTGCCGACAATTGTCATCACCTTAAGCATTAAGTTTTTCCTGAATGAAATCCAGCTTTTTCAGCAGGGTTTTAATTTGGGCCACGTCCAGCAATGTGGTGTTATGGGAGGTGTAGTCATCGAGATGCGAAATCTTTTCCTCACCATCGCTGAAGTATTTGGCGTAGTTCAGATCCCGGTTGTCGGCAGGGATTCTGTAATAGTTGCCCATATCCTCAACGCGTGCCATCTCCTCGCGCGACACCAGGGTTTCATATAGCTTTTCGCCGTGACGGGTTCCTATGGTGCGCAGTGAATGACTGGCAGAGAAAAGTGAAATCAGCGCCTCAGCCAGGTCTGCGACGGTCGAGGCTGGCGCTTTTTGCACAAAGATATCACCCTGTTGCCCATGTTCAAACGCGTGCAGCACGAGGTCTACAGAATCATCCAGTGACATCAGGAAACGCGTCATGCTTGGATCGGTAATCGTGAGCGGCTTGCCCTCCTCCAGCTGCGATACAAACAGAGGAATGACGGAGCCCCGGGAAGCCATCACGTTGCCATACCGGGTCGCGCAAAGCACCGTCTCCCCTTCGTTTTGGGTACGAGCCTTGGCCACCATCAGCTTTTCCATCATGGCCTTCGATACGCCCATGGCATTAATCGGATAAACCGCTTTATCCGTGCTGAGTACAACCACTCTTCCCACACCGCGGTCAATCGCGGCATTCATGACATTCTCGGCGCCTATGACGTTGGTCATCACGGCCTCCATCGGATAGAACTCACACGACGGCACCTGCTTCAATGCCGCAGCATGAAACACGTAGTCAACGCCCTTCATTGCCTGAGAAACGCTGTCGTAATTACGAATGTCCCCAATATGGAATTTGAGTTTGTCGTTATCCAGTCCGAGACGCATTTCTTCCTGTTTTTTTTCATCGCGGCTAAATATGCGGATTTCCTTGACGTCAGTTGAAAGGAATCGCTTGAGCACGGCATGCCCGAAAGAGCCCGTACCGCCGGTAATCATCAAAACTTTGTTATCAAACATGAATATTTTGCGATGTAAAAAATGTGTGCATGTTCTCAATTAACGCCGGCCATGCAGGCGCAAGGTAGCCCGTTGCCTGCTGAAAGCGTGATGAGTCCAGGGACCTGTCAAGCACAAACCCGTCGTCGCGGACGATATCGATTGACTTCCCGTAAACCCCGGCGATAAGCCGAAGCAAATCATATTTGTTAATTGGCTCAGCCCCGACATGATACAAGCCCGACAATTCAGGCCTGGATAGCACCACATCGCCGACAACCTGCGCAAACACGGTGTTGGGGAGACCCGAAAAAATAGCACGGCCGAACCCTTTGCATTGTTCTTGCTGTGACAGGAACCATTCAAGTAGCCCATAAGCACTTTGAAGCTCATGACCGATCGTCGAAGTGCGAAGGGTCAACGCGTGCGGATAATCAACTTCGCCTAGAAATTTTGACTTTCCGTAAATATCGTTCGCATCTGCCGGGTCCGTTTCCACATATCGGCTGCCGGTACCAGAAAAAACACAATCGGTACTCACGTGTATAAGCCTGGCACCTCCGGCCTTGCACAACTCCGCCATTCGGTGCGGCAAAAGCGCATTTATCGGTATGGCCAGCAAAGGATCGCTGGCCTCCTTGTGGTGTTTTGTCAAACCCACGCAATTGATAACCACGTCGGGCCGAATTTGGGAAAACACGCGCACGAGGGAATCCTGCTTTTCAACATCCACATCTGCCACCAGCTTCCTGGCAACATGCGGAGGGAAGAATCGTCTTGCTGAACCGGAACGAAGCGTGCCAAAAACATCAAGGTTGTTGTTCGCCGAAAGCACACTGACCATCGCGCTGCCGATCATCCCGCTCGCACCAAATACCAAAACCTTCATTGCATGTGCCTCCGCGCATCAGAGACTGAACTCAAGTGAGACATAAGTTGTTCAGTCAAAAGCTCGTGATCAAAATTCTGCTTGAAATAGCGCTGGCCATTTGCCCCAAGCACAGCCCGCTCTGCGTCTGACATGTAAAACAAGCGCATAACTGCATCGGCCAAGGCCTTTGCATCACCCGCCGCAGTCGACAGGCCGGCATTTGCCTCATTGACAATCCGAGCGCCCTCGCCATTGAGTGAAGCCAAAATTGGCTTTCCGGCAGCCATATAGGCCTGTACCTTGTTTGGAACTGTTGCCGCAAATATTGGCTCGTCTGAAAGTGATACCAGCAACGCGCCCGCTTTTTGCATGAGAGCAGGCATCATTTCCACCCCATATCGCCCGGGTAAATGCAGATTTTTCAGACCTAGTGCCATGACCTGCTCGCACATCCACGTCCGCCGACTTCCATCTCCGACAACAACAAATCTGACTTCAGGGTGATTTTTCAAAAGTCGTGCGGCCTCCACTATCACCTCTACCGCTTGGCCTTGACCAATATTCCCGGCAAAGACCACCGGGAACCCCTCATGCAGTGCGGGAATATCGGGCAACTCACTATTGGACGGCCTGGAGAAAGAGTCATCAACAGAATTGGGATAGTAGAGCAGGGGCTTACCGGGCGCCAAGGGGGCTATGAGAGGGACAAAGGCGCGCGATTGCGCGAGGAGTAAATCGGCTCGCCGATACACAAAGCCCACAAACCAGCCAACACACGCAAGCACATGCCGATTACGCACGTAACCAGTCGCCGCAAGGCTCTCAGGCCATAAATCTTGCACCCAAATGATCACAGGGGCGCGTTTGAGCCATCCCATAAACAATGCAGGAATGGCTTGAAATATGGGCGACACGCCATAAACAAAAATGGCGTCATAGCCGCGGCGCCTTAAAAGCCAAGGTCCGAAGATCATTCCGCAAAGGATAAAGGACAGGTAGTTCATTACCAGTCCCAATGCCCCCCTTTTTCCCCGAGCAAACAGGGGTACGCGATAAATAGCTGCCCCCTTCCACCGCTGTACCTGAAGACCCCACCCGCGGTGGCCAGGATAAATGGTTCCTTCAGGATAGTTTGGTTTACCGGTCAAGACATCCACCTCGACATCTTTTTCTACGAGGGTTTTAACGAGGTCGTTGATCCGGAAGCTTTCCGGCCAAAAATATTGGCTAACAATCAGGATGCGCACGTTTTGGGTTCTTCAAAATATCACCCGGATGGGCTCCGCGCGGTACGCATTGGCCGCCAAAGACAAAAAAGGTCTTCATGAGAGCCTGCCAGCCATCAAGCGGGAGTAGAGACTTGTGTAAGCCTCGCAAATAACATCCCAGGAAAAATGCTTCGAAACATAGGCCTTCAAATTGATGCCTGCCGTTTGTTTCATGGCCGGACTTGCAAAAAAAGTTGTCAGTCCGTGCTGCAAGCCATCGACACTGGCAGGCACGACCAAACCACCGCCGGTCGCAGAAACCTCATCGAATCCACATTGATCGGTCAATAAAACGGGGGTGCCGCATATCCCGGCCTCAAGCGCAACAATGGACATGGCTTCGTGACGGGAAGGGATGACCAGCAGATCAGCCGCATGGTAAGCATCCGATTTTTCCGCGCCTCCCAGATATCCGACGAAGTGCACCCTGTTTTCCATCCCATGCCGAAGAGCGAAAGCCGTGAGTTCACTCAACATGCCACCATCCGGACCCACAAAAACAAGCGACACGTTCTTCAGGACTTCGCGCAGGTTGAAAAATGCTTGCAACAGGAGGTCAGGACCCTTAATGGGATTCAGTCGCCCTACAAACAAAATGAATGGATTGACGCCAAGTTTAAACTTTTGCCGGAAGCCGGTGACATCGGAGGACAGAAAATCCCGGGAGGCTATTCCATTTGGAATAATCTGAATTTTCTTTTCCGGAACACCTGATGATTGAAAATACAAGCTCTCGTCATTTGTGACTGCGATACACATCGCTGCATTTCGAATTATCTTATCGCCGATTACAAAGTTATAAAGTTTTTTAAGTAGTCTGGAGCGACCAAAAATAGAAAGGGCTCCAGCGGGGCATATGACATACGGCTTTTGGGCTCGCATTGCAGCCATGTAAACCATCGCGTTGAGAACAGTCCAGTGACCAATCAGATGAATCACATCCGCCTGCCCTACGATTTTGCGTATGAATCCCGGCCTGACAAGCGGGACATAAAAGCGTGACGAAACGCAGGGCAAGGCTATAACCCCACCCTTGCCAAATGCCTGCTTGCGCGGCCCATCTAAGTCATTGTCAATCGTTAGAACGTTGACAGTAATGCCTGTCGCCAACAACGATTTGGTCATCTGAAAGGAACGTTCGGCCTCGCCTCCACCGGTTACCGCTCCAAAATTACTACAGACGTTTAAAACCTTCACGGAAACCAGGCCAACAGTGGTTTTAATTTCAGGCACCAAGGCGAGAAGTACATCATGATTATTAACTCCTCAGCACTAGTCAGGCTCTTTGACCAGATGCATCAGAAATGCGACCGGAATTAAATTTTGAGAGTGCATTTTGATAGAGCCTCTCGTAACGAGGGCCGACAACTCCCAAAGAAAAGTTTTGGACTACCATTTGAAAAGCTTCCTCACCCAAAAAGTCACACTCTTTCTTGTCCATCAACAAATCTATAATCAATTGAGCACATTCGGTCACGTTGTCATACAACAACCCGTGTCGTTTATTAACAATAGGAATTCCGGCAAAGGCTGTTCGTGTTCCAACAACCGGCAATTTTAAGCTCATTGCTTCTATTGTCCGTGTCTTGGCTCCGTCAGGACCAGTTTGATCCGGCACGAGCACGACATCGGCAGACAACATGAACTCCCGATAGTCGTCTACCCAGCTTAATATCTGGATACTGGGGATACTTGCGCAAAGACGGCTGAAGCTCTCACCAATATTTTTACCCAAGATCACCAACTGCACATCTGGAATACTGGCCAAAATCACTGGATAAGCCATTCGAATGAAGTCTTCCAGTCCGCCAGATATTGCCGGGTTATCAAGGTTGCCTGTGCAGATAATTCTGGGCGCGTGGTTTGGAGTCTCGCGCAAGCCCACTACAGAGGCATTGAGCAAGGCATCGTCTACCGCAATGGGAATGGCGCTCACGTCAATGCCCTGAACCAGCTCCAAGAGATACTGCGCATCCTCTTTGGACACAACGTGCACTTTGTCAATCTCGCCGTAGGTTTTACGCTCAAACCTCCGGAGTAAAAAAGCAGAAAGTAACAATCTGATTTTTGCAAGAGACCATCGCATGCTTTTGGCCACGCGAAAGTAAACGAGCGAAGTGGCATCGTTGGGCGAATGGACTGACGCAAATCTCGAGCCTTGTGCAACAAATTGAGCCATGTTGACAATGTCGTAATGGACAACATCGTATTTATGATGCTCAAGAATCTCATTTAGTTTCAGCTCGTAGTCTTTACTTGCGAAGGCAGCAAATGAGGGGGGCAAAAAACGGATCAGATTCCAAAGAGCCAGGAAGGCTTTCTTTCTACCAGTGTTCAATGGTAAAACATCGAGCACATTGACACCCGGCATGAGAGCATGCAGCGCTTCCCTCGAAGCTGAATCTGCATTGCCAAAACAAAAAATGTCGCAGTGGTGATGTGCGGACATGTGCTTCAGCACGTTAAAAACCTTTAGCCGTCCGCCCGTGGAAGGCGGGTACGGGAAGTCAGGCAGCAGAAAAAGCAGGCGCACTAATGCACCTCAAATGCGCAAACGCTCACCAAAGAGTGGTGGCGGATCAAGGGCTACCTCTTGATTGCCTAGCTCCCGAACGACGCAGGAAAAACTCCATCGAGGAAAGCGTGAGAACGCCCACTACGATCATGAAGTTCATGCTATCCAAAGTACCTTCAGTTAGCGCAACAAAAAGAATCCACAAAAGAAATACCTGCGCAACAGGACCCGTCCGCAGATACCTCACGTCAAGATAACGCCATCCAGCTACTGACATCACTGCGGCGAATACAGACCCCGCGACGATGGAGGGCAGTCCGCCTACGATATAAAGCCACCCCACGAAGCCAGGCGCGAGAAGTGTGTTATTCGACTCTTTCATGGGGTGAATCACATATGTCAGGTAACCCGCAATGCCATCCTTGGAGCGTAATACGTCAATGCTGGCAAGGCCAAGAGGCTTTGCACCCAAGGCTAATTCGCACCACAAACTTTCGAGTCCCGGCATTCTGAACATCACAAACTTGAAGCCAGCAAAAAACTGGCTGATCCAGCGTCCACTTGAGTTGTTCAAGGCGCTGACCAGTGCGTCAACGTGAGAAAGGTTTTGGAGCAATCTCACTTGCCGATAATCGGTCATGACCGGAACCAACACCAGGGCAGCCATCGCCATCAAACCGAATATTACTTTTTCTTTTCGACGTAGCCTCGCGCCATCCGACAGGACGAGAAATGCGAGTAGAAGCAATGAGAGCAAAAGTGCACTCCTGCTGTTTCTCAATAACATGTCGCTCACGCCGTGCATTAAAAGCACAAGCATCCCCGCCCGCGACAACACCACATCTCCCTGACGTTCGGAAATTTGGATGCACATAAGTATAAAAATCGGTACACATACTGTTCTGGCGTAAAAAACAATGCCCTTCAGGCGAAAAGGCAAGGGCGTGCCAGAATCGGCACCCATCTCGCCAATGCGATAGGTATATGTCACAAACGCCAGCAGTGCCATCAGAAACAAAACGGCCAGCAGCCAAACACCCGATCGGACTGTCAAAACTCCTGTTTTCGACTCTGGAAGCCTGACTGATTGAAGATCAATTCTTCCAAAATAAAACACAAGGGCCAATGCCGAGATATTGAAGGCAATGAATGCCGCTACAGACAATTTAAACGACAGAAATAAGGCGTCACGGTCGACAATCATTGTGCGAAACGGGTTCCATGGAAGCATGCGCTCAACGGGCATGGGATCAATGGCAATCCAGTAAAAACGTACGAAATAACCCATCAACAAGAGTGTCAATGCGACCCACGCGGCAGAGTGTGCACGGTTAAAAATGTTGATCTGTGCCAGCAAGAGGAGGCAAGAACTGCAAGCGGCAAAATTCAGGAAAAAGTACTCGGCTTGCCGTTGATCAAATTGGTCAAAAGTCAGTGCGTAGCCGCACAGAAAAATCACAAGAAACAACCACTTTGCCTTGAGGAGTACGGTGTGCAGCAAACTGTTCATTTAATACTCTTGGCCCGCAGGAGGCCGACGACCTGTTGTCTCAATAATGAAGTCGTCATGGTAGAGATGGCCAAAGCAAAAAGTCCGGTCACGACGAGGAAAGAAGCCCATCGCAAGCGATCCGAAAAACCGGAAGGCTGCAATTGGATGCCAACGAGCATGACAACCACCGAGGCAATTGTAGGCAACATCACGTCCGCCGAAAACCATATGCTTTTCAAACGCTTTCCTGATGGATAAGGCGCGGTGGCGTGTATCAGCCCCAAATACACGGTGTTGCCCACCAACCACGCCCATGCAGCGCCTTTAAGTCCGAAGATCGGCGTGAGATAAATCACCAAGATCACGAAGATTATCAAGACAAACGTGCTTATCAGTAACAGCCGTTGGGGGCTTCCAGATGCAATCTGTAATTGTCCGGGAAGATAAGCGAGGCCATTAAGGAAACTACCTAAAACCAAAATCGATAACAGAGGAGCGGTAGCAGAAACGAGTTCGGCGCTCCCCGACCACATATATATCACTCCACTTGAAAAGAAGCACAGCAACATACTCGCCGAGCCAAGAAGGACCGCAGTTAATTGCATTGTCTTGCGGTAAAGGGCATTTCTTTCAATTTCGTCAACGCCCGAAGAGATTCTCACCAGACGCGGATAAATGGCTTGCGTGACCGGAATCGCAATGATGAAGATGATATTTGCAGCTGTGGCAGCGAGTGAGTAATAGCCCAGGTCTTTTAGAGAGAAAAAACGTGAGAGGATTATTTTGTCTATCTGAAGAAAGAGCATTGTGACGCAGGCGATACCGATCATGCCGCCTGCAAAACTGCCGATCTCAGCCAAAGCCTTTGTCGAAAATCTACTTCTCCAAACGATTTCGGGCAACGAAATATAAACACGCCAAGAGAAGAGAAGCAACGTCAAGACTGACAATATCGCCTGCCAGACGAAAAAGGCCTGCAAGGTTGGAGAAAAGAATACGAGTACCCCAAGCGCGCCTAAATAACGTAAGGTCGTGAGTATTGTGGATGCGGCGTTGAACCAGACCTGGTGCTCGAGTCCGTACAAGCATCCCCGGTAAAGGCTCTCGCACAACCGTAATCCTGCAACGAGGGTCATCAAGATCAGTGCGTGAGCAACTGAAAGGGGTGAGAGATGAACGCTGTTAAGCCAGCCGCGAGCCAGATAATCCGAAAAGGCCCATGCGACGACTGTCATCAGTGCTGCAAACCCAAAGCAGATGATCTCAAGGCTACGCAGGAGATCACGGATATAGCGCACATCGCTCAGGCCGGCAGAAAATCTGGCCATTTCGCGATTTAATGCTGGCGCGATGCCCATGTCTATAACCAGCATCAATGCCTGCACAACTGCAAATAATCCGATTAATCCATAAGCCTCGACACCAAGGTAGCGGATATAGAGGGGAAGAAAGGCAACCGCCATGAGCGCGGACCAGCCTTGGCCTAAATAGTTGGCCAGTATGTTTTTCCTGGTGGAGCTCATCTTCGTCCTGGACATGGCGTTATTCGGATCGCCTTACTCCATCCAAACACACCGGTGTAAAGCGCATGCCGTCAGTGCTCATCAGACTTGATATCCGTTCACGAACACCTCGGAAATGCAAGGCGCTCACGGGACTTTTACAATTTCCAGGCTTGGCAAGGGAAACACCAGCGTCATACCCGAAAGTTTTTTATTAGCCAGAAAAAACTTTCTGAAATGCCACGGCAACACAACGAGAAAATCCGGATGTGAATCTATTAGGACCTGCTCCGGCACAATCGGGATCCATGTTCCCGGCGTGTAGCAGCCAAACTTTTCTGCATTCACCTCGCCCACTGAAGCGATTTTCTCTACGTTCACGCCGCAATATTGCAGCAACACATTTCCCTTGGTCGAGGCGCCGAGTGCGGAAACGCTTTTACCCTGAGCAACTGCGTCATCAATGAACGCAAGCAAATCACGCCGGGTTGTCTTTACCCGCTCAGCAAATTTTTCATAGGGTACCAGCGTATCGAGTTTCCGGGCGCGCTCTTTGTCTAGTACCTGCTTCACCATCTCCGACTCCGTGAACCGGGAGTCTGCCGTTGATACCGTGATCGAAAAACTGCCGCCATTTACATCGTTAAATTCGATGTCGATAATTTTGAAGCCGACCTTGTCGGCCATCCACTTGATCTGACGCAGGGCGTAAAACTCGAGATGTTCATGGCAAACGGTGTCGTACGAATTGGTGTCCAGCATCGTCGGCATATAGCTTTGCTCGAAAACCCAAATGCCGTCGTTCTCAAGCACTTGATGAACCTCGCGCATGAACTTCAATGGATCTTCAAGATCGTAGAACATGGAAAACGATGTCACAACCTTGGCTTTTTGTCCTGGAAAGCTCTTGGCCAACAGGGAGGCCGAAAAAAAATCCGGTACTACGTGCACATGTGAAGGGTAATACTGCTGGAACCTTGAGGCCGTCGGATCAATGCCAACCAGTACAGGCCCCACCGAAGGATAGGCTCGCAAAGTTGTCCCGTCATTGCTTCCAATATCAACCACAAGGTCACCGTCTGCCAGTTCAACCAGACGAAGAATTCTTTGCACCTTGCCGTTCAAGTGGGCCACCATGCTCTGGTTCAAGCCAGAGCGGTAACCATAGTTGTCCCCGTACATTTCTGAAAGATCGTAAGAGTGCTCCATTTGCAACAAGCCGCACACCTCATCCCCACCTGAACATTTGACCAACCTTAGTGGGCCTGTGGTGACCTTTTCATCTTTTGCCTTGGGAAACACGCCCGTCAGCATCTGCTCGCCCAAGTCAAGCACGGACTCAAGCTTTGAATTTCCACAGATCCTGCACTGAGAGATTTTTTTATACATACTGCACGCTTTCTAAATTTCAACTGCACTAACAAGTCGCAGATCTGAGTCGACCATGTCTTCAACTAGCTTCCGAAAGCCGATTTCCGGAAACCATCCCAACTCCCTCTCTGCCTTCAGAGCGGACCCCACCAGAAGAACAGGCTCTGCACGCCGAAACGAGGCTTCATCCTCTTTAACGTAGTTCTTGTAATCAAGGTCCAGATGCCCAAAGGCATATTCGCAAAAATCACGCACAGAGTGAGCTTTTCCCGTGCAAACAACAAAATCTCCCGGGCTGGATTGTTGCAGCATTAGCCACATGGCCTGAACATAATCTCCGGCGAAACCCCAGTCACGCTGCGCGTCAAGATTACCCAGATACAACTCCCTTGCCAGCCCCCGCTTTATCCGCGCGGCCTCATATGTTATTTTCCTGGTCACGAAAGACATTCCACGCCTGGGACTTTCATGATTGAACAAAATGGCCGAGGATGCGAATATGCCATGGCGCTGGCGATAGATTTCAATCATGGTGTCTGCAAGCGATTTTGCAGCGCCGTAAGGACTTCGAGGGTGTCTTTGTGTCAATTCACTCTGGGGGCTTTCCAAAGCCTCGCCAAAGACTTCGCGACTTGACGCCTGGCAAAAACGAATACCACCATCCACCAGCCGGATTGCCTCCAGGGTCCTTACAACCGCCAACCCATTAACTTCGATCATCCCGACCGGGTCGTCATACATACCAGCACCGGACGAATAGGCTGCAAAGTTGTAGAACTCAGTTGGCTTGACGCTGGCCAGGACCTGTGACATTGCACTAGAACTATGCATATCCCATTTCACGAGCTCAATGTGTCCTGATAGTGTTGGCAATAAACGCTGAGTAGCGTCTATGGGATCCCGGACGGCCCCGACTACGCGATAACCTTTTTTCAGCAACAGTTCGGCCATATAACCGCCGTCCTGTCCGGTTATCCCCGTAATAAGCGCCGTTTTCATTCTTGCAATGTTTTATTGTTGACAGAGATTCACTTCGGGAATCAGAAGTGTCTATCTGCTATTCGTGATACGAATTTGTTTTATAGCCATGGCTCCTTATCAGCTCATCGCGTTCGGCGGACTTGAGGTCCTCGCGGACCATCTCCTGCACCAGCTCAATAAATGTAGTCTTCGGAGTCCAGCCAAGCTTTGACCTGGCCTTTGAAGGATCGCCCAGAAGTGTCTCCACTTCTGTTGGGCGAAAATAACGTGGGTCTACGGACACAATGCATTTGCCAGCCGTATCGCGACCCTTTTCGTGAAGGCCCTCTCCCTCCCATTTAATATCGATGGCCAGTTCCCTGGCCGCAATCGTGACAAAGTCGCGGACGCTATATTGAACGCCCGTGGCAATGACGAAATCGTCAGGTTGGTCCTGCTGCAGCATTAACCATTGCATTTCCACGTAATCTTTCGCGTGGCCCCAATCTCGCAAAGCGTTCAAGTTGCCGAGGTACAAATGATCTTGCAGTCCCAACTTGATGCGGGCCAGGGCGCGGGTTATTTTCCGGGTCACGAAATTTTCCCCACGGAGCGGTGATTCGTGATTAAAAAGGATGCCATTGCAAGCATATATCCCATATGCCTCCCTATAATTTACCGTAATCCAGTATGCGTACAACTTCGCAACCGCATAGGGTGATCGGGGATAGAACGGCGTAGTCTCCGTTTGTGGAGACTCCTGAACCAAACCATACAGTTCGGAAGTGGATGCCTGATAAAAACGCGTTTTCTTTTCAAGCCCGAGAATGCGTATCGCCTCAAGAATACGCAACGGACCCATCGCATCGACATCTGCCGTGTACTCGGGCGACTCAAAGCTCACGGCAACATGACTCATCGCGGCCAGGTTGTAAATCTCATCGGGCTGAATTTTCTGGATGAGGTGCGTCAAGTTGGAGGAGTCAGTGAGATCACCATGATGCAAAAAGAAACGCACGTCGCTCTCATGAGGGTCTTTGTACAGATGATCAATCCTGGCCGTGTTGAAGGAAGATGCACGGCGCTTGATGCCATGGACAATGTAGCCTTTTGCCAATAGAAGCTCTGCCAAATACGCGCCGTCCTGGCCTGTAATACCCGTGATCAATGCAATTTTCATGATGAACTATTCATTTTGATTTTTTTTAAGCTAACGCTCAATTCGCCCGACTAATTCGCTTCATGTCAGGTCGAGTTACTTGCAGACAGGTACCAGGCCGCATAATCTTCAAGTCCGGTTTCGAAGTTGGCAGGGCGTGTAAAGCCCAATTCAAGAAGCTTGCGCGGATCATAGTTGCAACGGGGATTCAGGTTATTTCTGCCTAGAACCTTGAGAAGCAGTGCAAGCAATTCGAGCGGCAGGAAAACAGGCGCCAGTTGATATCCACTGACACTCAGTTTTCGCATAAGAAATTGCTCCACAAACGCGAAATTATTTTTGGGATTATCGTCCTCGGAAACAATAAAAATCGCTCCGCCAAAAGGCTGTTCATGCCGAATTGTGAAAACAATTGATGCAACGACGTTATCCACATGGACTAGATTCATCCGGCGCCGGGCGAAGAGGCAAGACTTTAGATAGTTGCGAAAGTTTTTTCTTGCAATAAGATCGGCTACCAGTTTTTTCAAAGACCCGCCTTCTGGTCCAAAAACTGAAGTTGGGCGAAGGACCACAATATCGAATGCGCCATCCGAAGCTTGAAGGATGGCCTGTTCGATCTTTAGTTTGGTAACACCGTATTCGCTGTATGGCTTGCAAGGCGTCTCCTCGGTAACGGTGTCATCAGACGTACGCCCCACTACAGCTGCGGTGCTGCAATGAATGAGCCTTCTCACGCCTACGGATCTACATGCCTCGACCAGCGTGGCGGTTGCGCGGAGATTGTCCGCTTCGCCGCCACTCTGAAGATAGGCGAGATGCACCACAGTGCAGTCGGGCTCAAGGAAACCTTGTAATGAGGCCGGTAGATGCAGATCTCCCACGGTTACCTCGACGCCAGCTCCGTATTTCGTCTGATCTCCCACTCGACGACTGGACCTCGAGAGGACCTTGATTCGAACATCACCCAATTGCCTCAATTGGGCGACAAGATGCTTTCCGATATATCCGGAAGCTCCAGTAATTGCGACCGTGTGCACAAACTTCACCATTTCCAATATTCTCCAACAAGCTCATAGCGCTCTGCACCAAATCCCAATTTGAAAGAGGCAATCCCGGGGGTATGTTCCTCGTCTATGCCACCCAGATCAAACCACTCTAAACCTTCGCCTTTGAGATAAAGAGTTGCTTGCCAAAGCAGATACTGGTTAGCTTTTAAGTTGCGTCCGGCATCACCATTCCAGCCGAGCAGATATGTAGCAGAGGCACCATGACGTGCAATACAAATACCAGCCACTGCATTATTTTCATGCAGGGCCCGCAACACTATCAAATGCGCATCGCGTGAAACACTCTGACGCAGTGCCATCAAAAGATGTGCTGACGATCCGGAGAATTTTTTCTCCTGCATGAGCTCCCGGTAGCGGGCAATCATCCATGCAAAAGATTGGTCACCGTGTTGAACCTCCAGCGTCAATCCAGCTTTTTCGGAGAAATTCAGGACGTTGCGCCATTTGCTTTCAAGTCGTTGCCGCAGTGCCGATGTCTCCATCTGCAGGTTTACCCATGACGATTGCCAGGCACCACGAAAAAACTGTCGAAAACCAGATGACAGCATCATGGCGAGGTTAGGTCCGGTCAGGTCTAATTCCGGGGCCATCGAAAGTAAATTCCCGCGCCACAGATTTCCAAGCATTCCGAGCTGGGCGAGCATATCCCCCGTTTCAGCAGTGCTTAGAGCCTTCAGCAACAACGGGCCGCGATTGATACGTGAGACCTGTAGCACTCCAGCAATGCGCTTTTGCAAGATCTGTACAAGTGCAACCGGTTCCACACCTCGATAGAAAACACAGCGGGACACGCGCCAACCTGACTCTTTAGATTTGGCCTCGCCATATGCCCAGGTCTGAAGCAGATTGGATTTATGGATTTGCGCCAACCAATTCATCCATTTATCACTGGAGGCTTGATTCCAAACCAGTTTCAGACCATTTTGACCATGATGGGATTTTAAAAGTGCCCTTCCGACAATATCGCGTTGCCTCAGGGTCTGATGCACCGGTAGATAAAAACGTGTCTGACGTGCATACAGGGCTTTACCATGCCGGTCGGGTTGTGCGAGTACCTCCGGGGCCAAATCCGGCCAGGTTGTCACCGGCAATCCCTGACGTTGCAACCGTTCGTAAATCAGCTTTGCATCACCAATATGAGCTCGATAACTGGCAAGGTATGGTGTCCATGCCCACCCTGATGATCGATCCCCGACCGAGAGCACATCAGCATTATCGGCTGCGCCAGTTAACCTGAAATCCCAAAGTAACTCATTTTGTTGGCGCAGGCGGGCAATACTTCCCAGACCACGGATCAAACTCCCCACCAAGTGCCGGGAAAGGGTACTTTGCTTCGGCTCAATAAGAGATGCCTGTGGAATACTGCCTGTGAGAATTGGCTCATCGAACGGCGCAACTGTCCTGCGCGCGCTGGCCACGCCAAGTTTCTGCAATAACCGTTTAGTGAGCCACAGTGCAGTTCGCAACCTTGACCTTCGCACCAGCGGGCCCATGAACTTCTGCAGTTCAGATAATTGTTGAGGCCAACTCTCTGGTGCGCCAAATGCAGAAAATGCTGTCTTCGGTAAACCCGACGGCCCTTCAGGTCGGGCCACCAGGACCGCGCCATCCGGCAACGGGAGGCTTTTGTGGGGGCTGTAGAGAACGAAATCTCCCGAGGTTCCTATGCCACGCACAGGACGCAGTACGTGGGCAGCATCTTCGACAAGCCAAGCATTGCGACGTTTACAAAAATCTCGCGCAGCCGAGCAACTGACCGGTTGCCCAAAGTAATGCACCAGCAAAAATATATCCGGGGGCTCGGTGTCTGCCAACAATTGACAGGTCGAAAGGTCGGGGGCCATATCTGTGTTGAGTGGATAAAACACCAGCTTTGCGCCGGTTTGCCTCAGCGCAAGAAGAGAAGAATTACAAAAAAAATCAGGGATCCAGACTGTGGAGCATTTTGTCAGGGAACAGTTTTTTCTCCATATTGCAATTAGAGCGAGGGACCACGCTGACTGCGACAACCAACCCGCAGTCTCGCCGTACTGATGCCATGGCAAAGCAAGCGCCGCAGAGGAAGGCCGCCGCCGAACCAATGACTTCAGAATGGCCGAGAATCCCGGGAGCGGCGCCTGGGTCATCATTCGCTTCGCGCCCATTTGTCGAGTGTTGCGAGAGACTTTCTATATCTTGCGTCGGCAGCTCCCTCTAAAAGCGCGCCAACTAGCTGATTCGAAAAAACTGAATAATTCGAATGCGCGTCCTGCCCGGCCACAGAGTCACGCCGAATTCCAAATGGCGAGACGCCATGTGCATTGTCGCCACGAAGTCCGCTGTAAATAAACTTGAAACGCTTACGCGCGATTTCAAACGCAGGCTTACTGAAACTGCCCAGATCGCCAAAGGTGTACGAGAAATGATCCACTTTGGTTCCTAGCCGAAGCTCCAGTTGCTGAGCGCCGTAGACAATCTCCCTCTGCAGAGCATCCTCGGACGCGACAGCCGAGAGCCGAGCATGCGTACTGGTGTGGCTTGCGATGCAATGCCCTTGCTCCAACAAGACCTCAAGATCGCTCCAGCCCATGTTGCTCCAGTGCGCAGGCAGCTTTTCTGCGTGCGTTCCCGGACAGACGTTCCGGGCGATAAACTCCCTGGCCTCACGGCGATTTTGGGTTCCCACCAACTCAGAAACCACGAAAAAAACTGCCTCTATGCCCATGGGATTAAGGACGTCTCTTGCAACAGCCAGATTCGACAGAAAGCCGTCATCAAAGGTCAGCATCAAGTTACGTCCTTTAACGGGCTCCTCTCCTGAAATCATGGCTTCAAAGCGCCTGGTCGAAATAAAGTTCCAGGATTGCTTTAACCAGCGCAGCTGAGCGGCAAAATTGGCTTGATCAGCTGGGGCTATATCGTGATACAGCAGTACACGAAGCTGATTTGAGGGCAAGATCCCAACCCGTCTCCCAAGCGCATTAAAAGTCTTGAGAGGGTAGTACGCTCCCGCCAGAAGGTGATGATGGAGTGACATCGAGCTATTCTAAAAACCTGGTTATAAACGAGCAGCTTGTTGTCAAATTATCGATTTGAGCAGGCCGACCGCGAATTCGCCTCGCTAAGGCTTTTCGCAATGAAAGGATCGTTGTCGGGCAAACCATCCCAGGAAACCTGTTCCGTTAGAAAGCATGGCGTCAATCGCTCCGAGAATGTGCCCCTGTCGTCCAGGACCTGTGAACCGGAATTCAGGGCTGAACAAGATCTCTGACCAACGGCTGGAAACCGGGCTGCCAAATGTAGCCTGAACGAAGTCCCTCTGTTCAGTTGACGCCCGCGCGAGCCAGAAAACCCCCTCAACCCAACCTTTGGTCAAATAGCCTCGGCCTAGAAGACGCCGTAACCACCGGATAGGTGGTTGTACGTTGAGTGAGTAATTCGCAAAGCGCCCACCTTTTTTCAGCACCCGATGCGCCTCCAGGGTAGCTTTCTCAAAATCAGGGATATGCTGAAAAGTCTGCACAGTCCACACACCGTCAAAACCGGAAAAATCCGCGTCCAGATGAAAGGGTAAATTCGTGGCATCGGCATGCATGAGCCCGACCTGCTGCCCAACAAGGTCGCCCAGGACGTTTCGAGCATGGGGCAAGTTAGACCGAACAAAGTCAACGACCAAGACCCCGACATCCGGCCGCGTCCTCGCAAGATGCCGCCAATGCCAGCCCCAGCAACCGCCGATATCCAGAATCAGCGCGCCATAGGGCATCCCTTTTAAAAAACGCTCCACCTCACGATCCATCACGGGTATGGAGTGACTGCGGCTGACCGCCTCCAGATAGTTTTCGTAAGTCACGGACGCGACCCGCTCCCGTAACTGAATTTCTGCGGATTGTTCCGTCGCTACACCAAGCATGCCCAGATAGATACCATCTGGATCAACGTCGCGCAAGCGAAGAAGGTTTTTCAAGGACTCAAGCATCCGGGTATTGTCGGCCAGTAGAGTGCCTGAGCCTGTTTGCGAGCCGGAAGGCAAGATAGTGCAGCGCACCCGGCGACGAAGCGCGAAATGCCTTTATCAGTGCATGAATCGCAGCGACAAATTTTCTTTTCCTGATGAGCGTCCCAGAATCTGCCAGCAAGAGCCTCGCATCAATAGCGCGCCAGAGACGATGAGCGTCCAGCTCAAAGCTCTGCAAGTTGTACACATGATCTTTGATCACGTTTCGCGTACTTGCGCCATGCCTGTCAATTTGGCCAGAACTGTTGCTCGCATGAATACGATATTCCCCCTGAGCAGAATGAAGGAATTTGAACCGAGCACCGGCGCGGGCCAGCAGTAGCCACAGGTCGTAATCCTCAGCCGTGACGAAATCCCGGTTTTCCCGAAACTGGATTTTTTTCTGCCCCAGGAATTTTCGACACACGAGGGCTGCCGACGGAGAAAGGCGGTTACCGGACACAAGAAGTGCTTTATAAAAATCAGGGCAACTGGGTCCATAGACAAGCGGACTTTTATCGCCAGTCAATTCATTGACCAGAATCTCGTCAGTGCTGTAAACCTCGAACGACAGGTCTCTGCTGATTTCACCCATCACAACTTCCAGTTTGCGGGGGTACCAAAGATCGTCAGAGTCCAGGAACGCAATCCAATCCCCAATCGCCGCTTCAATCCCCGCATTTCTCGATGCGGCGATGACACCATGGTTATGGATCTTCAAGGTTTTAATTCGCGGGTCGTTGAAGCTATTGATAACTTCATCTGTATTGTCCTGGGAGTGGTTATCTATGACAACCGCCTCCCAATTTGTATAGGTCTGCTCCAACACCGACTTCAGTGCGCGCCCAAGGAAGTGGGCGTGGTTGTAGGTTGGAATAACCACCGAAACAAGAGGCCGAGCAGCGTCTGTCGTCATGACCTCGTCCCAGAAAATGCTTCCTGGCAGAAAAACAGCAATCGATCAATCTCGGTCGCGAGGTCAGACTTAAGCCTGATACCTGTCTGCCTCAATTTTTCACATATATACGTTAAAGGTTCATGGGGCGTTGCATCAGAATCTACCCCCTTGTAAAGACCAGGTTCGAACCCCAGCACCTGTTTTGAACGCTGCTGAATCATGATCGCAAACTCCAGTACGGACCGCGATACACCGGAACCTACATTTAGGACGCCAGGCAACATAAGCCGCCGGTCCAACAAGGACAAATGACCCACCACACGACACACGTCCGCCATGGTAATGAAGTCACGCTGCTGCAGCCCGCTTGATCGCAACACCATCTTTTCATTCACAGCGGCCTGTCTGCAGAGGTCATTTGCAAGCAAGGTCCAGCAATTCACATCTCGATGCATAGGCGCCCCGAAAGCATTGGACAGGCGAAGCACAACGCCCTCGATTTTATCTTGGCGTGTGGCTGCCAGTACAGCGTTCTCACCTGCCAGATGTGAAGTAGCGTAGGGGTGATGATTTTCAGGTGGGTTGTCTTCGGTTATCGGACCAGCCAAGGGACTGGCATAAACATGTGCCGTAGACAGGTATACAAACCGCTTCACACCGACTGCGCATGAAGCCCCCAGCAAGCGTGCCGTCGCGAGCCCATTGAACTCCAGCGCGGCTTTGGGGTTTGAAGCGCAGTCCTCGGCATTCATGCCGGCGGCGTGCACGATCACATCGACTCCAAGGCAAGTCCTTTGGAGTGCCGGCAAATCATTCCAGTCCATAAAGCTAACTGACGCATGCGGCAACCAGGCAGGCGTAGTCCGCTGACGCCGCGACCCTAACACCACTTGATGTCCCGCCAGACTGAAATACTCGGCCAGGCGTCCGCCTATAAAGCCAAAGCCGCCGGTAATGAGTACTCTCATTAATGGCTAACGCGCCCAGGGAGCACCTTTGGCCCAAAGCGATTCCAACAGCTCATGATCACGCTTGGTGTCCATGCAGTGCCAAAAACCGTCATGACGATAAGCCATGAGCTCACCTGCTTTGGTGGCTTGCTCCAGGGGCTCACGCTCGAGCATGGTGGCATCGCCAGCTATCAGATCAAAGAAGGCAGGTTCAACTACGAAAAATCCACCATTAATCCAACCATCGTGCAGCTGCGGTTTCTCATGAAAACTTGCCACACGATCGCCAGCCAGCTCCAGTTCGCCAAATCGTGCCGCCGGCCTGACCGCCGAGACGGTCACCATCTTTCCATGACTTCGATGAAACGCAAGCAATGCGTCCAAATCAATGTCCGCAACGCCATCGCCATAAGTGATCATACAAGTCTCATCACCAATAAATGATCGCATGCGCTTGACTCGGCCGCCGGTCATGGACGTATCGCCGGTATTGACCAGCGTCACACGCCAATCAACAGGATCAACATGGTGGGGCGACACGCTACCGGAGGCAAGGTCTACCGTGAAGTCGGCATTCAACGCACGGTAGTTGAGAAAGTATTCCTTGATGACTTCGGCTTTGTAGCCCAGTGCCACATAAAAATCATTGTGGCCGAAGTGAGCGTAAGTTTGCATGATGTGCCAAAGAATGGGCTTGCCCCCTACGGGAACCATAGGTTTGGGAACCACATCCGTATATTCAGACAGGCGAGTACCAAACCCACCCGCAAGCAAAATAACTTTCAAGACCTAACTCCATGCATAGTTAACCTCGGTAACAGCCATCCGCCGGACCTCATTCACATCGTGAGGAAGACTCGCGATGTTCAGGACTAGACTTTGGGGGGACGCCAACCCCTGAAAACCAAACCAGATGCCAGGAGGCACCGTAAGACGCATATAGCGATCAACGCCAATCTCTTCCACTCGGAAATCGTCTTTTTCAGCGCCCTTAAATACAAACCGCACCATGCCTACAGGAACCACAACATTCATTGTCATCTGCAGATGACATTTCCAAGCCTTTACCGCTCCACATTTAACCTGGGAAAAATAAGCCTCTCCGAAAGCTGCAAAACCGGAATCATGCACTTTCATAGCATGTAACACATCACCGCCCTCCGTCGAGATGCGTGCAAGGGGCGTAACAAGAATGTCGGCAAGACCTACTGCGCCCAAATCAATCCTCCTTGTCGTGCATACGAGGTATATGCGCTGATCTGTGCTTGCGTTGTAGCGTGCATGGTAGTCGGCTGTTGATAATAGGCGCGATACCACTCTGCAGTCATTCGCACGGTATCTTCAAAATTCATTACGGCATGCCAGCCTAGGCTGTGAAGAGCCTTGTCACAATTCAGTTTGAGCAGTCCCGACTCATATGGCCCCGATGCGGCTTGTGACACGTCCTTCCAACGCACCTGCTCCCAGTGCAAAGCCATCTCTTCCACCAACTCCAAAACGCTGTGGTTTTGTTGTGCCGGTGGACCGAAGTTAAACGGCTCTCCATGCAGATCGGGTTGTTGCGAGAGTGCAAGCGCAAGACTAAGGTAACCGCTCAATGGTTCCAGTACATGCTGCCAGGGTCGCGTTGAGTGGGGGTTGCGCAACTCCACAATGGCATCACCCGACCAGGCCTTCACACAATCAGGAATGATTCGGTCCGCCGCCCAATCGCCTCCCCCGATAACATTTCCAGCCCTTGCGGCAGCAATACGAACCTTACTCGTTGCTGCGGGGAAATAGGACTTGATGTAAGAACGAATGGCCAGTTCCGCAGCGCCTTTGGACGCACTGTATGGATCGGGACCACCTAACGCATCAGTCTCCCGGTAGCCCCACACCCATTCAACGTTGTCATAACATTTGTCGCTGGTAATAATCACCGCAGCGCACGGCTTTTGCAGTTTCCGCAAAGCATTCAATACATGCAGGGTTCCAAGTACGTTGGTCTGCCATGTGTCCAGAGGATCTTCGTAAGACTTCCGAACCAGCGACTGTGCCGCAAGGTGAAAAACAAAATCGGGTTGTGTCGTCTCTACCGCATGCTCTACCGCAGAACGATCACGTATGTCGCCACGCAAATCGGTCATTCCAGTCTTAAGGTGCGCGACATCGAAATGAGAGGGTGAGGTAGGTGGCTCCAACGCCAAGCCGACAACTCGCGCACCAAGCTGCTGCAACCAAGCTGCAAGCCAGGCGCCTTTGAATCCGGTGTGCCCCGTGATCAGGACGACTTTTCCCCTGAAATTTCCGATTGACATAAATCGTATCTTCAATTGTTAAAAGACACCTAGTTTGCCACGGCATCAGTTTAGGCTCGAAGCAGTCGTCTCCAGCGGGGCAAAGCGGGATCCAGGAAGAAAAAATCATCTCGCTCCCCCTGCTCCAGTTCAGCATAACTACCCGGGGCCAGCAACTCTGAAGCCAACTGATCTGCGGAACTCACAAAGCGCACGCCAGGTCGCTCTCGCAAAGGGCTGAAATTCAACTCCGCGTCGTCAAGCATTACGACAACCGGAATTCCGGCCAAATAGGCATCTACAGCAGCCGACGTTCGGTTTCCCGAATAGATGAGGTCAAAATTATGGAGTATGTTTTCCAGGGAATTGGTATCGACCGTCAAAGATAGTGCCGGATAGTCGGCTGCCGTCACTGGATAGGCAGGATGCGGCTTGATCGTGCAAACAATCACTGCGGTTACCCGAGAAAGCGCCAATTCCAGAAGGTGCATGAGCCTTAGCGTGTCGGGGGGGGAGTATTCGCCCAAAATCAATACCCTTATCCCGATATCAGAAGGTTTTCGGGAAATATCCTCTTTCCTGACCCGGTTCAAATAAGAAAACCGAAGTGCCTCACACTCCACGACTGATTGTTTGAAACTTGTTGTTGCCTGATAGGCGTTAATAGCGGCCTTGCCGTTCAGGGCTGTCAAGTGCGGCTGGGGCACGGGGTATGAGACAGAAGACTGAAAAGCGCGTAAATCCGAAAAGTAGCGCAAATCCCAGAATCTGATGGTCGAGTGAGGCACCGCAATCAGCTGTCCATGTCCGTGCTTTTTCCAGGCGTGAATCAGCGCACGCTCCCAAGATTGGTTTTCACATAGATAAAGGCCCTTCTCCTGATACGGAAGATCTTTCATCGCCGCATCGAAGAGTCCTATTGAAAGAAGATTATTTATGGAGAAAGTCCCGATCAGGGAGGATATCCAATCCTCCTTCATCAATGGCCACAAAAAGGATTTGTGCTGCACAGGATTGAACGCGCTGCTTAAGCGACGCAGTCGCCAAAGCACAAACCACAAGCCAACCCAACGCTTTACAAGGCGAAAGACGATCGGCCAGGTTAAATACGATTCAAGGAGTGCATGGATGTTGCGACTTTCGCCTTCGCGGTTAAAGGACCTAATCAGCGCATTGGCAGACCGAGGGGTTGCAACTGCTGGATGTGGAACATACATGTGCAGCCAGTTCGCACGAATGTCAGACTCTCGAATGAGTTGGTGGAGACCACCCCAATAATCCGAATAGAAATCGCCTGGTTTTGCGCGCTCCAGCCGCATATTGAAGAAATATGAGCAAAGAAACAAAGACCCGACGCCGCCGTTCCATTCGGGCTTTCGCAACTTCCGAAACGCCCTATGACTCCAGAGATAGCGCCCAAAACTCAGCATGCCTTGAATAGACTGAGGCAACAGCCGAAGGATTTTTTTGGTTGTGACTACCCTGGAGGCCGGTTGTGGGTGAGCCGTAATCCGGCACCCAATTTTCAGGGACCGACATAGCGCCTGCACCGCCATACATATTTCACGGCTCTGGCCGACCAGATGGAGGACGGCCGGCTTGTACTCCCGCACGATTCTTTCGAGCGCCAACAAGCGGATTGCATCGGTAATCGACGATTTGTAGGGGCTTTTTTCAACCAGCAGTGTCATCCACCAGTAACTGAGGCCGTCCTCAATCGCTAAATGCTCAACAACGGTTCGCTGACCTATGCGTATCTCACCAATGTCCTGTATCCATGCAAGATAGCTGGAGCGGAGCTCTTCGGCGTGCGACTCGCAATACCGCAGCAGTGACTTAACGCCTCTCTGCTCGATATAACCATTCCACGTATACACGCAGGCATGGCCTTCGGGAGGCGGGTCTCCAGAGCCCCAAACAAGCAACTCCCTCACGTCGTCAAGCATGGCACATGCTTGATCATCCATGAGTAGTGGTCTGCAGTAAAGGCCATGCAGGTCCCCAAACTCAGAAAACCCCGGCGTCGGGAATCCAGTGGCTGTCAAGTCCTTCTATAGCGGCACGTCCCATCGCGATGATGGCCTCTTGCGAGCTACCGCCGATATGAGGAGTCGCAAGAAAATTCGGCAATGCGAGGAGCTCCTGGTCTTGCGGCGGCTCGACGCCGAACACGTCAAATGCGGCGGCCGCAAGTCTCTTGCTACTGAGCAAATCCTTGAGCGCTACCTCATCAACCAGACCGCCTCGCGCAACATTAATCAATATTGCGCCAGACTTCATTTGGCCGAGTCGTTCCGCATTCAGCATGCCGCGCGTGCTGTCATCCAGAGGGACATGAAGGGTCACCACATCAGCAAGTTGCAGAAGCTCTTCCAGGCTTACAGAACGCGTTCCATGAGCCGCATTAAATTCAGTCAGATCAATGACGTCATGCACCAGAATTTGACATGCAAACGGCTGGAGCAGCTTGACCAAATCCTTGCCCACGTGGCCACAGCCAATAACGCCCACGGTGCGGCCGCTCAAGTTGCCACCCACATGCTGCCGCCAGGTTCCACTCACAACTTCTCGATTGGCAGCCTGAACATGTCTCAACATGGTGATTGCAAATGAGATGACCAACTCTGAAACGGCCCGCCGGTTTACGCCTCCCGTCCAACCCAGGTGCTTGCCGTATCTGCGCATCGCTGCCATGTCAATCATGTCCAGGCCGACGCCATATTTACCAATGATTTGCAATTCAGGTAGACGAGCCAGGACATTTGCATCAAGAACCTCCAGCGCGGTAATTGCCTTGTCGTGCCCTTTCAGAAACTCCACCAGCGAGTCCCCACGAAGTTGAATGCCCGCGTCATTGAACGTTACATGCTCGTACCTCGACAGCAATTCAGCACGCAAGATAGGGTTGCTGGAGAAAGAGCGCGAACAAACCGCCACCTTGGAGACGCAGTTCACGCGACGGCTTCCGCAAGAAACTTCGCACACTGCCCGCGGAATACTTCATCCGGGGCCACCTTTACCGGCTGAACGATGGCATCTTCCCCAGAAGGCAAGATAAGCCCCAGCAGTGCGCTGGTATTTTTTTTATCCCGCATCAGAGCAGAGAGCATCGCATCGATGGGGATATGGATTTTTTCATAGTGACTATAGTTCTGCGATAGAACTCCGTGCATGCGAACGTAATGACGCGCGGGAAGCAAGCCCCTTTGAACCGCGATATGGTTCGCCATATCCATGCCCATCGATACTGCTATCCCATGTGGAACCGCGTAATTAGTCGCAGACTCAATTGCGTGTCCAAAGCTATGCCCGTAATTAAAAACATTACGGATGCCCCGGTCAAACTCATCGGGCTCAATAAAACGCTGTTTGATCAGCAGTGCTGAGCGCACATACTTCATCAACACATCTTTTTTCAGAAATAAATTTTCAAAATCTCTTGCCACCAAGTCAAACGATGCCAAGCCCTCAATCGCATGAACCTTAAGTATTTCTCCCACGCCTGATCGAATCTCTTTATCTTCAAGCGTGTCGAGAAAATTCTTATCGACAAATATCTCGTATGGAGGGTTAAAGGTACCAAGAATATTCTTGGTGGAGCCCAAGTTGATAGAGCTCTTGGACCCGATACACGAGTCAGCCTGGGCCAGCAAAGTGGTGGGCGCAAACCGCCAGCGAACACCTCGAAGGAGGGTACTTGCGATAAAGCAGGTGATGTCCTGGACCACCCCTCCTCCTATAGCCACAAGGGTGTGATCGCGGCGTACATTGTTTTGAACCAAGCGCTCAATTACAGGGATTATTTTTTGCAGTGACTTGCTGTCCTCAGAAGCTTCAATGAGGATCAAATTTGGATGGGAAACAATCGCCGCGAGCTGATTTGAATAAAGTCTGGCCACATTTGCATCAACGAGAAAATGACACTCCCCAGCCGACAAGGATGCGGTATTCGAAAGCAGCGCATCATCAAACACCACTGTGTATGGCCCCTTGTGGGACTGGATCGTCAAATTTTCAAACACGGGTGAAGCCCCCATCTATCGAAAGATTTTGCCCTGCGAGATAAGAGTTTTCCTCACTGGCAAGCCAAAGAACAACACGTGCAATCTCATTGACCTCTCCAAGTCTTCGCGCAGGCACCTGAGTAATCAATTCATCTATGCCAGCCTCACCGAGGACCCGACGAGTGAGTTCTGTATCTATAAATCCAGGAGCGACACAATTCGCCAGGATACCCTGACCAGAATACTCGGCGGCTAGCGCGAGTGTCATGCCATCCAATGCAAACTTGCTGGCGGAATAGGACGCACGATACCTCTTACTTATTTTCCCCCATACGGAAGATATATTCACTATCCGCCCCCAACCCTTTGATGCCATGGCTGGAACGGCAGCTTGGCACAGCAAAAATGGGGCAAACACATTCACCTGCTGAATACGCTGAAAATCTTCGGGCGCGATTTCAACAAAGGACGATATTTTATTAATGCCGGCATTGTTGACCAAAACATCTGGCTCAGCCTGTCGTACATATTCTGCACAGCGGTGAATCTGCTCGCTCTTCGTAAAGTCAGCAGCAACCCATTCCTGACAAGCTTCATCCACCTCACATGCAGCATCCGTTCTCGTACCGATTACCCAAGCGCCTTCGGCCCGAAACGCCAATGCGATCGCTCTGCCGATTCCACGCGAGGCTCCGGTAACAAAAACCTTTTTACCAACGAATTTCATGGATTTTGACTCACGCCAATCGAACATATCGCATCAGATACGCGCCGACAAGATGATCCAGAACCATGTGGACGTCCTCAGCAGGTCCATACTCTTTGGGTCCAGTTGGGATATGAATTCCTTCGTCCGCAAGCGGCTTCATTTTTCCGCCATCAAATGCGGTGATCGCGACGGTCTTGATACCGGCCCCTTTGGCATGCTCCATGGCCCTCAGCAAGTTGGGTGAATTTCCGGAAGCGGATATGGCGACCAGCACATCACCCTCGCGTCCCAAAACGCGAAGTTGACGCACAAAAATCTCCTCATACCCAAAATCATTGCCGATTGCACTGATGACAGGGACGTTGTCCGTCAGGCTTAGTGCGCGGAAAGGCTGCTCGTACTCATTGGTGCCAATAGATAAATCATTCGCAAAATGACTTGCTGTTGCCGCGCTTCCACCATTGCCAATGAAGAAAATCGTGGCACCACGCTTACGCGCAGAAAGTAGGGTATTCACAAATCGGCCAACTTCTGTTGCATCGACTTTGTCCAGCACAGATTTGAGATAGGTCAGATACTCACCCGCGAAAATAACAGGGTCAGGATTAAAAATACGATCAATGTTGTTCATGGGCCATCCGGATTGGGTATGTTGTATGCAGAGCGCCAGCGGCTATCGGCATAATAGATTTTAAAAACAAGTTGCATTGTTTTTAATGCATCCTGTGAGGTGCCACTCGGGACGGGTTTGCCACTCAGCACGCAGTCGGCAAACGTTGCCACCTCTTCGTCCCACGAAGGATCTTTGTTGTAGCGGGTAATCTGCTCTTTTGGATCCCCTCTATCATTCTCGGGATCGGCGCGAACCACCGTCAGAGTCTCGGCGCCATAGCTTTTGGTGCCCGACAGTATGCCTCCCAAAATGAGGCTGCCGCGCTCAAGATTCATGTCAAGGTGAAACCGGTGTCGCCACTGAGTCGCCGAAGAATTGAGCATGCCCACAACACCGTCAGCTGATCGCATCAATGCGTACGCGTTATCTTCAACGTCGTAGCCCCAGTGGTCATTTGAAACGAAGCTGTGAACTTCAGTGAAATCACCACCGAAAAGGCGCATCAGGTCCACCATGTGAATCCCCTGATCAAGAAGCACGCCTCCACCAGAAATACTGCGTTTGGTGCGCCAATCCGGCTGATTGAAAGTCACCAGCTTGGCTTTCCCATACACACCGCGCATATTGATCATCTTGCCCAGTTCCCCGGAACGCAGAATCCCCAAAGCCTCCTGTACCGACTCGTGATACCGATGGTTAAAGCCATACATCAATTTGAGTGGCGGGTGCTGGCGCTCACAAGCCATCACACGAAGAATATCGGCAACATCCCGTCCAGGCGGCTTCTCGCAAAAGACATGCAGGCCACGCTCAAGGCCAGCGATCGTTACTTCGGCCGCAATGTCATTTGTCATGCAGACAATCAGTACGTCCAGATTCTCCGTGAGCAGGCGTTGATAATTCTGAAAGTGACGTGTGCCATCAGGCAAGACGCCCTCGCCCTCAAAAGAGCGGTCGCATACGGCAACCACCTGCATGTCGGAGCGCTGGGCCACGCAATCCTTGCGCCGCTTGCCCACTACTCCATATCCGGCAATACCAACGCGCAACATATTCACCTGCTCCCTTTTTCCTGCATGAGCGTACGTCCCATGACCCATACGTGGGAACTCATGCGTTGCTCCACCAAAAATCGCTGAAACGCGGCTGCGCGCGCGTCATCTGACAGAAGGGTTCTCACGAATCTCTGTTCTTTAATTGAATCGGGCTGATTCTTCAGTGCGTTTTTCACGATATCGACATCCAGTTGTCCCGGTGTCAGCACTTTGACATCCTGAAGGCCAGCGCGCTCGAACAAAAGCTCAAAGCCCCGCACTGAGAGGAAATTGATGTGATGAGGCGGAGATATCTGCCCAGACCGGTCCCATAACAACTGCAAATCAAAGCCTTCAATACACAGCGTGCTCACGAACACATAACCACCGGGTCGTGTCAGATTTTTTAATGTTTGTACGAAGCTCAAAGGGTCGTAAACATGCTCCAGAACCTCAAAGCAAGTAACCAAATCTGCCGTACCGTCAAACCCAACCACGTTCTCAGCAATTTCCTCTACAACATCAAGGCCCTTTGACCGGCATTCTGCGGCCAACGAAGAAGATGGTTCCACGGCCAGCGCCTTCGTCCCCTTGAAGCGGCGAAGCCATTCCTCAAGGAATATGCCGTAGCCAGCACCTACATCAATCAGGCTCTCAACTTCAAGACCAAGCTCCAGGCAAAGCTCCGACAAACGTTCAACTCGTGGACGGAAGATTTTTTCACGCCGGACTTCAGCGACCGCGGGGAAAAATACCTCAGCCCAATACCGGGAGGACCGGGAGTCACGATAGAACGACTCAAATGCTGCTATGGACGGACGTGGATTCTGAAACAAGGTGCCACAAACCGCACACTGGCTGTAGGCAAACCCATTTTTGTCAAACTGATGCGCAGCGCTAGGTTCGCCGCAAGCGACGCAAGAGAGGTCTGTTCGCCCTGAATCCGAAAAACAATTCACCGCATCTTCAGCGCTTAGTTCCAGGTAGCGCTTAAGTATGGCCTCCGGACGGATCTCGTGCTCTTTCATCACGGGAGGTATTTGCCCATCACCGGATCGGCAGTCATCAGGCGTTCAACCTCCTTTAGCTCCTGCGGGGTGTCCACACCTATGGTCAGCGCTTCTGTCAAAACCATGCGAATTTTCCCGCCGGTTTCAAGAACACGATTCATATCGACTGACTCAATCTGCTCCAGCCGGGTTTCACTCATCCCATTGAATCGCAACAGGGCATTGCGACGAAAAGCAATGATGCCCGTTTGCATATACATAGGTACACCTTCCAGGCCTCGCCAGGGAGAAGGAATAGGTTCACGCGAGAAATAAAGCGCATCGCTTTTCTGATTAACGACTACCTTCACATTGTTCTTGTCGACAAACTGATCGTGTGACCTGATCCGAGCCATAACGTTGACGATTTCGACAGATTCGTCTTGAAAGTGACGGAGCGTTTCTGCAATAGTCTCCGGGGGAATCAGCGGCTCATCTCCCTGCACCATGACAACCACATCGACAGCCTCCCCGCTTTCTGCCTCGATCACGTCCACGGCCTCAGCGGTTCGCGTTGTCGCCCGGGTATGACTGATAGACGTCATGACTGCCGTTCCACCGATAGTCCTGACGTAGGCAGCAATCTCCTCATCGCAAGTTGCAACATAGGCTGCCGACAATCCTTGAGCCATACGAGTACGATGCCAACAATGTCCGACCATCGGCATGCCGTGGATCAATTCAAGCGGCTTGTTCGGATACCGGCTCGCCGCCATCCGCGCGGGAACAATGCCAATTGCCTTCATCCTTGCAAATCCTTCATTTTTGATATTCCTGCTCGCACGCCCACATCAAGGATGCGGATATCCACGCTGTAGGCAATGATGGTGTAGCCCTCTTTTATTGTCTTTTCCAGCAAAAGCACGTCCGGTTCGACGATATGCAATCCGGCAGGACAGCCGACCCGTTTTGCGGTTTCCCGAATACGCGTCATGGCAGCGACAAATTCGGCGTTCTCAAACTGACCAGGGATACCCATTGAACAAGACAGGTCATACGGTCCGATGATGAGGCCGTCGACACCGGGCACTGTCAATATCTCTTCCAGCCGTTCTACCGCATCCCGGTGCTCAATCTGCACCAGAACAACCGGGCCGTCCTTTTGCCATTCGAGATACTCTGCGAACGCCGCACCGTATCCCTGCGCACGCCCCAAACCGACGCCACGCGTGCCAGAGGGCGCGTACCTCGTGGCCCTCACCGCACTGGCGGCCTCTTCTGCACTGTTGGCCATAGGCACCACAATGCCGTGGGCACCTGCATCCAGAACACGTTTTATTTGGTCTGGGTCATTGGATGTCAAGCGAACGAGCGGCGCAATGCCAGACAGGTCAATCGCTCGAATCAACTCACCCGCAACGTCAATGCCGATGACACTGTGCTCCAAATCAACGACCAGCCAATCGAACCCGGCCCTCGCCATGATTTCAGCGATTGCCGAATGACCCAGCGTGATCCAGGAACCAAGTGTTAATTGTTTTTTGCGCAGTTTATCTTTGAGCATTTACTAGCCGATATATCGGTCTTGTTTCGAAGAGGATGTGCCGTTGGCGGCATTAACTCGCCCCCATATCTGGTTAAACGAACTGCTGAACAGGGTGTTTTTCTGAACCTCGACAGACTGCCGTTTCTCGTGCATAACCAACCCTGCCTTCGTTAACAGATCGGCTGCCCGATTGTATTGCTCGGGAAACTCGTCGTTGATTTCGATCAACACCCCGCGTACAGCAGCCAATATCGAAGCGCCGCCTTTCAAAATCAAATGTTCTATGCCATCAACGTCCATTTTTATGTAGTCAGGCTGCGGAATCTTCAGATATTGAACGGCATCCTGCATCGAAAGCCCAATAGTCGCAAACTTGAAGATGCTTTCAAGTGCTTTGCCGTCATGGCCATATCCTTCGCCGAAACTTGACAGCGCACCACCCCACTCCATCGAGGTCATATTGAGTGTGTTGACCGCCAATGTTTCGGACAACGGCAAAGGAACAATGGTTACCTTATCAACCAGATCGTTGTTATAGACGTTCCTGGCGAGGAGTTCGAGGTTAAATACGGAAGGCTCGAATGCAAAAATCCGACAGTTCCGGTGTTTGGCGGCATAGCAGCTATACAGGCCTACATTTGCGCCGACATCCCATACAACGGCTCCTTCTGGCATGGCATCAATCCACTCAAGGGTTTCAGGCTCTTTTGTAGAAAATGAACTGGCGCGATAAATGTTCAGTTCGTTTGGAGTGCAAAAAACCAGATCTACACCCCGATGATGCACATGCCGGGTGCTCGCAACCGCATTGGCGATCACTTCTCTATACACATATCTTCCCACCCGCATGGCACCGAATTTCGCAACAGCTGATCTAACTAATTTTTTAACGGTATTTTTCACAGTGACTCGCGGTGCGTCTTTTATTCATGATGCGTTGTGACTGATTTGGAGCTGATGGCACCCTGAAGAGCCTTTTCTATCTGGTCCAGCAGATTATCCGGCGTACGACAGTATTGATTTTTGAAGTCGGCGAGCACCCGTCTCAATTTATCGCCATGCCACCACTCCTCGACATTGTCCCAAATCCTCGAGACATGGTCTGCAGCAGATTCTGGTGACTCATGAAAAATGCCAACCTCTTTGAGGCTCTCAAAGAAAGGCATGGCAGAGTCACGAAGCTCCCACTGCTCAGGGTTCCAGTAAATTACCGTAGGAACATCCATGTTGAAGGACTCAAGATATGTCGTCGCGTTGTATGTGGAGATGTAAAGCCGGCTTTGGCCGATCAACTCATCAATAGGTATCGCGCCTTCATCAAGGCGCAGATTGGAAAACTTTTCTTTCCAGCGTTCCCTCTGACTCCAGCCATAGTCGTGTGGATAGAACCTGACCGTCAATGCACTTTGAATTGACTTTGGCAATCTTGCTACGAATCTACATTGATCTTCAAAGTATTCCAGCCATTGCGATGCAACTATCGAGCTGTACAGGACATAGCTTTGCTGCGGCATGGTGCAGGTCACGAGCAACGCGCCGGGCAGTCTTCCATGAACTACCTTTAAAGGACGTTTAGGATTGAATTGACCAACTGGAAAAACCTTGCCTGCATCTGCTTTGCTCCATCCCCAGCTCAGATAGCGGTCACTTATGGCAATTTCATGGTCCTCGTTGAAAGACCACCGCCCGACGCCGTAGTGTCCGCCGTGCTGGCCCGCAACAACCGTTGAGCCGGCCTCCGCCTTTAAGGCCACCCATGCCTTGAAAACATCATCCGAGTTGTAGGAATTACTTGACCAGATCATTTTGGGATGCTTCGGCCATGGCAGACCTGCGACCTGATCGGAGAGTTGCGAATAACCCTCCAGATAAGTCTTGGGTAGATATTGGGAAATCAAAGCGCGAATGGCGATCTCAAACTCATTTTCACTACGTCCACCAAGTACCCATTTTCTCTTGTTTTCATCCAGCTGAGAAGGAAGACCAGGAATGCTCCGCCACCTGTTAGGTAGTTGCCCCAGCCGCCGGCAAACCGCCAATTCGTCGATGGCTGAAAGACCAGAGCCCAGCAAAAATGATTCTCGATTGCGCCTCAATAGACCAGTACCTCTTGTGTACAAGTCCATCAATACGGGCCTTACGCCTTTCAGCTGTCCTGCCTGTTCTTTCCCATTGACTGCACGTGCATTTCGGGACACCTCCCCCGGCACACAGATAACACTGGTGAATTGCTGGAGAATTGCAGAATAGAGACTGTGGTTCCAGTTGTCTCCTACAAAAGCCCCGATGAAATCCAGCATGTCATTCGGGACTACATCTTCAGCATTCAGCGTTAATACAACCGTGCCGGAAATATCGTATCTATTGATGGCTTGGTGAACCGAAGACCACCGGTCAAACAATATTTGCGTAAAGTAGCCGAGCCACGGCCCTATCAATATCCGCCAGTAACGCACACCATGATCCACGTTATGGATCAGATTGAGTTGCGTGGCCAGATCCTGAAGCAAGCGCTCATACAAGCCTTTCAAATAGAGAAAATCCTCTTGCAGCTTGACCCTGTCGTCCCAGTGATAGGGCACAACCTCCGAGTCCATTTGCGTCCAACGCTCTCTACGGACGAATCGCTTGCACCACTCTCCAAGAAACAATACAGCCTCGTTGCTACCCCATGTTTCTTCAATGGCAGTGGTGACAAGCAGGCGCTCTACCACACCGAACGTCCACCATCCATCACGATGTTTTGCCCATTCAGGTAGCTGGATGCATCCGAACACAGAAACTGCACGGCCGAGCGGTACTCATCAAGATGAGCCATGCGGCCCATAGGAATCAATGCAGACAAGCGCTGCACAAACTCGTCTCCCTGTCCGTTGAACACGCCACCCGGCGACAGGGCATTGGCCCGGACACCACTGCCAACCCAGTATGTCGCCAAATACTTTGTCAAGCCGACAAGGCCCGCCTTGATGACTGAATAGGTGACCGGTTTGACTGGCTGCATTTCTTCAGCCAGTCCGTGCTTGCGATACAAACGCTGGTCAGGTGAAAACACCGAAAGATCGGACGCGATATTCAGAATGACACCGCCCTTGCCGTCCCCCGCCATAGCACTGCCGAACATCTGGCTGCACAAGAACGCGCCGGTAAGACCTACAGCTATTTGAAGGTTCCACTGATCCAGGGGGAAGTTCTCGAGCCGCGACGTCTCAAGCACACCCCTGTCACCCTCGACCTTGGGATCAATAGCCGCATTGTTCACGAGCACATCCACCCGCTGACCTGAACCAAGTAATTTTTCAGCGATGCCCCTGATTGACTCAGGCCGCGAGACGTCCATCACGTGCGACTGGATTCGCCCGGCGTTCCCGCCCGATGAGAGCATTGAGCGCGCGGCCGAAAGTGCCGACTCACCGATGTCAGTCAGTACGACCGTCGCACCGACGTCGAGAAGTGCTGCGGCGTGCTCCCGTCCCAATAGGCCTGCCGCTCCCGTGATCAGGACCGTTTTGCCGGTCAAATCAAATTTGTTCATGTGATTGCCGATGTTTTGCATTCAGATGCGATCTCTACTCAGCGAGTCAGGACCTGACTTGGCCACCATCAAGTTGCCACACCGCGCCAGTCGCAAACGCCGCACGGGATGAAACAAGAAAAGCTACAAACTCAGCCACTTCGGCCGGCATGCCCAACCTTGAGAGGGAAACCTCACGATCCAGCATCTGCTGGACGCGATGTCCGTCCTCCGCCATCCGCCGGGCCCACACGGAGTCCTCCGACTGGATATTGCCCGGAGCTAGGGCGTTAATACGGATCCCCTGCTTGCCCAATGGCCTTGCCATGCCTCGTACATATGCATGCAGGGCCGCCTTCGCTGCAGAATAAGTGACGGGTGCTCCGGGAATCACCTCCAAACCACAAATGGAGGAAATGCAGACAATTTGCCCCCCAGTTGCCGCCAAGCTTGCTTTAGCTGCCTCGACGGAATTAGTGGTGCTCCACAAGTTCAACCCAAAGACCCGTTGCCACTCGTCAAACGTTTCTTCTCCCGGTGGAACAGATCGCCCACTTCCGACATTACAAACCAGAATGTCAAGTTGGCCAACCGCTGCGATCGCTTCGTCGACGACACGGCGCGCCTCAGCGGGCAGCGTCACATCACCTGCGACGGCAATAGCCCCGGTCAACTCGCCTGCGGTCTTCCCAAGCTGTTGGGCATTTCGCGCATTCAGCACCACACGGCACCCGCCCGCATGCAACCGCATGGCGATGGCCTTGCCAATGCCGCGCGACGATCCCGTCACAAGCGCTGTCTTGCCAGCGAAGTCAGGCACCATGACTGCGTATCCATTCAACAGTCATATCACGATACCGGCAAAGGACTTCTGCGTGATTGCCGTCAGTCGCGCGAGCGGTTTGCAAAATGTAGGTGCCGGAATATCCCGCTTCACCAAGACATTCAAACACCGTCGGGAAATCCGCATTTCCAGTACCCAGGGGTACCGTGGTGCCTCCCAAAACACGATCCTTGACGTGCACATTCAGGACACGCCCTCCATAGGCAGAAATCTCCGCAGACGGATCCATGCCCAGTCCAGCGCTATTCCCAATATCGTAGTTCACACCAAAATACCGTGGGTCAAGCCTCGCAATAAACCGAGCGAGTTCCAGTGGACCAAAATCAGACTCGAACACGACTTTGACATTCAACGCAGAGAGGAGGGGAATCAGCTCATTGAGTTTGTCAACGAGAAGATCTTCCTGCATCCTGTCTTCAAGACGCCCGTTGTCGACAAGCGGCACTACCATCATTTGAATACCTACCGCGCCACAAGCAGTGGCCACAGCCTTGAAATCCGTCAAGAGCGATTCAAGCTGGTCACCGGTGGTTTTCCAGAACGGGCTTTGCATGAAGCAGTCGCCGGTTACCGATGAGATCCGGACGTCGAATTTTTCCTTGAGTTGTCGTATTTCTTCCTGCCCCGATATCGAGAGAAGCGGATTGTCATACAACCCATCCTGGTCCAGCGTCCACTCCATCAGGGCAAAGCCGTTTTGCCTTGCAATAGCGAACTCTTGCTGCCAACAGGAAACGGGAAAGGCCTGGATCTTTCCATCAATCTGAGGCGACAGTCGCCCCTGCATAAACCCGACCCGCGAGCTCACTTGCTTTTGAAGCGATAGGGTGTAGGAGCGCTTGCCCCCCCCGTATCGCCCCTTTCCGCATCCCATCGTTGAATCTGGGCCTTGATGTCCACGCCCGAATTCAAACTCCATTGGCCGAGTATGCGATTGAATATGCTACCGACAGCCCCGTCACCAATCGCATTTCCATTCAGCGCAGTAACCGGGAGCATGCAAAACGGTGTCCCGGTCATGAAAGCCTCGTCAGCCGTGTAAACGTCATAGGGCTCTATGTTTTTCTCCACCACCGGAATACCGAGTTGGGTACACAGTTCCTGCATGACATAGTCGCGGGAAATTCCGCGCAGTATGTTGCGCCCCTCAGGTGTGATCACCACACCGTTCTTGACAATGAAAAAATTGTCTCCAGTGCCTTCAGCAATAAAACCATCCGGATCAAGAAGCAGTGCCCAGTTGTTGTCGCCGGCGACCTGCGACGCCTCAATATTGGCCATCAGGTAAAAGATCCGGCTACGGTTTTTGATTTTCGGATCAAGAAGGTTGGCAGGAATAGCACGCTGGGAAGTGATAACTGCGTTGATGCCAGAGTCGAACAACGCCCCCATGGTGGCCACAGTCCAGCGCAAGGGAAAGTCTGCAATGATGACATTTGGGCCCTTGTGCAGGCCTTCAATATTCTGATAAATGCCCAGCAGCCCACGCGACACATCAATCATGAGCCGGTGTTCGTCATCCGCGGCAAACAGGTGATCGTTTGCTTCGATGGTTTCATTGCAGGCGCGCTCCATTTCCGCCGGTGTCATTTGCAATGGAATCCGGAGGATCTTCAGGCCGACGTAGAGTCGGTCAATGTGCTCACGCAGTTTGAACTGCTTTTTCCCAAATGAGCGCGTCATTTCAAACACCATGTCGCCAAACATGAGTGATGAGTCATATATGGATACCTTGGCTTCTGCCTCAGGCACCATCTTTCCGTTGAAGTAAACCACACGGCTCTTTGTTGTCATTTTTTCTCCAGAAATTGCGGCTGCAGTGCGCGGCCAGGCTGCTATCGAATTGTCAGGCTTTTAAACCAGGGACATACACGTTGTCATACCAGCGAATAATATCGGTGATGTGGAAATTCGCATCTTTGGGGTATAGGTACTCATAGAGCTGCCTCATGAATTCGTACTGGGCAAGCGTGTTGACGTCAAGCACCAGGTCGGGCCGCCGGAACTCTGCCGGACACATCACCGTACTGATGGGACACCATTCTGCATTCACCGGTTTCTGAACGGTGTAATCGAAGAAATTAAGGTGGACATGCTCCCGCTGGCGGCGATCCGAGTGGCGGGCACGGGCATCAGCCAGCAAGGAGAAGTCGAACACTTCAGCACCGATTCCATCCGGGTATCCCGAATCGCCGATGACTGTCAGGTTCGACGAAAATCCTGGTCGACCAAGAGACAAGTGATGCTCAACAATGCGGTCAATTTCCGATGGCTCAGGGGTGGCATTGTCAGCAGGCAAGCGGCCAACGATTTCAGCATTGCTGGCAAGTGCCGCCTGATAGTAGCGGTCCACCAGGTCATTTTCAGAGCCCGTGAATACCGTCACGCCATAGTCACTTCCCAGTTGCGCAAGAACCCGATTTTCCGGAGTGTCCGCTGTCGCCAACACTATTTCATCGAGGCGGGTGCATCGCTTGACACGCTCGAGGATGCGTCCGACGAGGGGTGCCCCGGCCAGATCCATCATCGACTTTCCGGGCAAGCGCTCCGAGCCCATGCGAGCCTGAATAATCAGCACAACACGTTTTTTCTTCTGCTCAGGCATTTGGGGTTTCTCGTCGATCAAAGTAAGCAGCCTCCACGAGGCCGCAAAGAATATGTCCAATCAGAATATGACACTCCTGGATACGCGCAGTTTCTCCTGACGGCATCCGGATACAGTCACAAAGCTCTCTCAGTCCGCCCCCGCTGACCCCGGTCCAGGCGACAGTGCGTATACCCAGCTCACGTGCCATCCGGACTGCAGCCAGGATATTTGCGCTGTTGCCGCTGGTTGAGATGGGAATAAAAATATCTTCGGGATGTGCAATGCCCTGCAGTTCCCTGGCAAAAACCAGTTCATAACCGTAGTCATTGCCAATAGCGCTGATCGCCGAATTGTTGGTTCCCAAAGCCAGCGAAGCGAGAGGCGCGCGATCAAACATAAAGCGCGACGTAAATTCTGCCGAGAGGTGCTGGGCATCCGCAAAGCTGCCGCCGTTTCCGGCAAAAATCACCTTGCCTCCGCGCTTCAAGGCCGCCAGACAATCATCCGCGAGCTGAGTGACTTTCTCAAGCAACGCCTCATCTTGCAACAAAGCTTGCTTGACGGCTATCGAAGCCTGAATATCCGCCCGAACGAGGCCAAGCATGGAGCCGGAAGCAATTGCACTCACAGCTTGCCTTCCAGTTTTTCCAGCGCGATCCAGAAACCCTCACCGCCATTCTTGTGCCCTTGCCAGATCTCTGGGATGAACGATGCCGTGGGGCAACCGGCCTGGAGAATCTTGCCAAGGCGTACGAAATCCAGATCTCCCTCACCTATCTGAAGCCCCTCGCCATTCAGGCCCTGCGCGTCACCCAAATGCAAATGCGCGGACAGCGGCGCAATTTTTTCTGCAAAGTCATAGAAATCAATGCCGAAGTGATTGCACGTCAGGCGCGTATGGGAAATATCAAAGCACATGCGAAGCTGCAATTTCTGGCACCACGCCACAATTTCATCAATCTTCACAAAGATATTCTGAAAGCGCTGCCCGCCGAAATGCCATGGGAAAGGTGCCATGGTTTGCGGAATCAACTCCACGCCGTCCATATCAAGCTCTGCCAGGCTTTTTGCGAACCGCTCGTAGTACGCCTGAATAACTGATGCGGGCAAAGGCTCGTCCATCGTAAAGCCACCGATATTCGCAACAATCATCGGGCGACGGGTTTGCGGAAAAAACCTCTTTAAATCGCGGGTGATGTTGATGACGCGCTGCGTTTCAAAAACCGACTCTGCGCGATACCTTTCGTCTGGAGAGGCCAGGTCCATCAGGCGGCTGTTCGCGAACAACTCCGGTGCATGGACCACGAACCCACACGGATAGGTGCCATTCAAAAAATCATCCGGCTTGAGTTCCATGTCCGAATAAGACAGATGAAACTCGAAAAGGTCGGGCTTGATACGCGAGTTGTACTCCTGAAAGTCATGGTATCTGACAGGCACGCCCCAGGGTCGCGCAAACGAATAGGCGCGCGGCTCGATACGCTCATCCTTCAGATCCGAAGGGTAGAAAAAGTCTTCCTCTTTCAGGTCATGCTGAAGCGTGCGGCCCAGCAATTGCTCATAACGCTGCGGAGAAAGGCCCTGCCCCGGACTCCTCACCTGCACATGCTCGGGCCTGATGACCGTGCCCTTGCGGAGAGAAGTCGCAGCGACGAGACTTTTGCCCAGGTTCTCGCGATTGATCATTTCGCCCTGGGATATCCGGCGCTCAGACCCATCGCCCAACGCCTGCTCGATTTCCCTGATGCCTTCAACCAGTCGACTGAATTCGTCATGCTCCAGACTGGCAGCATGGTCAGGTCCTTCCATGGAACGATCAAGCGTGAAGTGACGCTCAATCACGCACGCACGCAGGGCAACCGCGGCCAAAGTCACCGCCGTGCCGCGCTCATGACCGGAATAGCCAATCAGGGGGTGTATGCCGCGAAGCTGCTCCATCCAGCTGAGCTGAATATCGTGGAGCGGAGCCGGATATGTGCTGTTGCAGTGGAGCAGCACAAACTTTGCATCACGCTGATTCAGGAAATCCACCGTGATCTGCACCTCTTCACGCGTGCTCATCCCTGTGGACAGAATGAGGGGCTTGTTGGTGGAGCACAACTTGTCCAGCAAAGGCAAATTGGTCAGGTCTGCAGATGCCACCTTGTATGCAGGAACGCCCATGCGCTCCAGGATGTCAACGCTGCGCTTGTCCCAGGGCGTACAAAGATACAGAATGCCTTTGTCTGCACAGTACTTTGCCAGCTGCTCATGCTGCTCAATGGACAATTCAAACCGGCGGAGCAAATCAAGCACATACTCGGTCCCAAGGTCTTCACCATCCTTGCGCAGGGTGCGTTTGCGATAAACCTCGTCGAGATGCCGCATCTGGAATTTGGCGCAGTCTGCCCCCATCCCGATAGCGAGATCGACCATCTGAATGGCCCGCTCAAAATCGCCGTTGTGGTTGTTTCCTATTTCGGCAATCACGAACGCACGGGCTCCACCGATGTTGTGGCCGCCAATTTTCATAGTCATGAGGTCTCGGTTTCCGGATGATTTTTCCGTTCTCTTGAAGACCAGGCGCGCAGGCCATGCTGTTCAAAACGGAAAGGTTGAATCTTCAGGCCTGAAGATTCAAGATTGGCGATAAGTTCGTGACGGCGAAAGGGCGTGACGTAAAAAAGGAAGAACCCTCCACCGCCAGCACCCAGGAGCTTTCCGCCCACTGCGCCGTGGTCGAGTGCATCAACGTAGATCTGGTCAAGCCGGGTATTGGAAATTTTCCTGCTGAACTGACGTTTGTATTGCCACGCCTCATCAAGCGCCTGGCCAAACTGGAACAGCCGGCCACGCAGCAAGTGGTTGCGGATCTTGTAGGTCAGCTCTACGTTGGACTGCACTTTCTCCCGTATCGCATCCTGCTGCATGTGCCGACGCTGATCTTCGTGGATTTCCCCCGATTCATGCGGCGTACCCGTATCGCAGAGTACAAGACTCTCTTCCAGTTCCAGGAGCGTGTCAGGCTGGATCCGGAGCGGATGAACAATGTTCTGGTCCATCCGGAATTCCATGAAGTTAAAGCCGCCAAAAACAGTCGCATACTGGTCTTGCCAGCCGCCCGCAATACCGAGATAAAGACGTTCGGCCTGAAAGGCGAGTTCCGCAAGTTCATGCAGATCCCAACGGTCCTGACGAAACTGGTTAAAGCAACCGAGCACAGCCGCTGACATGACAGCAGACCCGCCCAGGCCGGAGTTCATGGGGAAATCCGAATGCAGGTAAAGCTCGAAGCCAAAATCCGGATGCACCACCTTCAACAAGGCCTGCACCAGCCCAAATGGACCAGGTTGAGTCAGCGCACTCTGCAAATCTGGCGCATGCATTGAGGCACCGAGGTCCCGCGAATGGACGATGACCTGGGCGTCTTCACGCACGCGCAAAGTCGCATGGCTATAGAGCGAGATGGTTGTGTTGATGACTGCACCACTGTCACCCGCAAAGAAGTGCGTCAGGTCAGAACCACCGCCGCCAAAACTAATGCGGACAGGCGCCCGTGCGCGCGCATAAATGCGCTCTTCCACGGTAAGGGGCAGGTTGTTTCTGCTGACGATTCCGGTGAGTTGACGTGCACCATCAAGCACCGGGATGACACGGATGCGGTTATCCAGCTGCTTGAGCAGCAATTCCCGGGGGGTCGACTGGTCGGCCCAGACAAAATCCGGATTGGCGCAGGATGAAATCAGGTCATCCAGCGACGCACCATCGAGCAGCTTTCTGCGGATGTCGCCATCGGTGGCCAGGCCGGACACGGCCCCGGACAAATCAGCGGTCAGGATAATCCCGTGATGATTGGCCTCAATCTGGGCAAGCGCATCCCTCAGCGACGCGCTTTCAGCAATGAGGAAATATTTAAGACTCACGGTGCTCCAACTTTTCCAGACTCCACCCAACGACAAAAACGGAAGTAGTCGTCCGGAATCCCAATGTCAATGAAACTGGAGTGCAAAGGCACTGCCTTCAGGCACCCCTCATCAGCCCAGACGGGGAAATTGACAGCCTCCAGCGAAAACGGCTCCCGATCCCAATTTGCAAACAACCCTGCGTGCAGATGGCTCAGCCCGGCATTAATCAATCCGGGTCCTGAGCCCACCTGTTTTTCGCGAAAAGCGCTGATGCGCCCCCCTGCATCACATTGAACACGCCCGTAACGCCCCGCGTCCTCAACCTGTACAACGGCCATTGACGGTGCCTCCTGACAGAACACATCCTGCATTCCCGAACCGAGCCACGTGTCTGCATTGGTGACGAGAAATGAGCCCGTGATGCCCAACTCACTCACGGCATGGGCCAAAGCTCCCCCGGTTCCCATCGGATAAGGCTCAACCACCCACGTCACTTCGCAATCCCGGAGTAAACCCAACTGTTCTTTCCTCAGAAAATCAATGCCCAGGGCGGCCTGATGGTGCAGAAGAAAAACGAACGATTTTACCCCTTGCCCTATCCAGTTCTGAATCTGTAAATGCAGGAACGGCACGCCCCCCACGGGAGCCAGTGCCTTGGGCACGCCCGGTACGGCAGACTGCAGGCGTGTGCCAAACCCACCAGCCAGTACCAGCAATTTCATTGTGTGGCCTGCTTCACACGGGAATGGGCCAAGAAACGCAACGCGCCAGCCAGTTCAGATACCTTTTGGTAATCGACACCGCGGAGATCTTCCGGCTCAGGCTCCGCACTGGAAAACAGGATGTTTTGGCCAACACCGGCCGCAATGCCCGCCTGGATATCTGTCACCTTGTCCCCAATCAAAATAGATGCGGCAAGATCCAGGTTGAATTCCTTTTTGGCTTGCAAAATCATTCCAGGCCGGGGTTTGCGCGAAATATCGTCCTTTTTATAAATGCCGACACCTTCTGTGGGGTGATACGGCGAAAAATAGACTTTGTCGACAGACACACCCTGACTTGCAAACTGCTCGCACATCCAGATCGTCAACGCTTCAAATTGCGCTTCGGAGTAGAAACCGCGGGCAATGCCTGCCTGATTGGTGATGATGATTATTTTGTATTGTTCTGCGACAGCGGCACGCACAAGATCAAAAATGCCATCCATGAACTGGAAATTCTGGATGTCGTGAACATAACCATGATCGACGTTGACAACGCCATCCCGGTCCAGAAAAAGTGCACGTGCCTGCATCATTGAGCCATCAACGAAGCAGGGTCCCGCACATCAGGCAGTGACAGAGCAAGGATTTCAATCGTCCAGCTCCAGGTATGCGATCAGCGTGTCGCATTTGGCGACGGCGGCCAACGCGCTGGCATAGGCGCTGTGCAATTCCGGGCTGTTCAGAAAAGACCATTTTTGATGTCCGCCAGGCTTGCCCTGACTCAACCAGTGCAGATGATTGGCCAGACTGTAGCGCTGGTGCTGCTGTACTGCTACGACACGTAAACCCGCCTGCCCGGCCAGTTCACCCAAAGTCTTTGCGTTAAACAGGAAGAGATGCTGGCTCCAGTAAGTAAAGCGCTGGAACGCGTCGTTGTCGAAAAGGGTCAGCAATGCGTCATCCGAACTCGGCACCTCAATCACCAGCCGCCCCCTCGCTGCCAGTCGCGAGGCCAGTTCCTTGAGCATGGCACGTGGATCCGGCAGATGCTCCACAACGTGGAAGGCCGTTATCAGGTCATACCCCCTACCAGCCTGTTCAAGATCTCGATGCAGGGCAATCTCGCCCGCCCAGTGCTCATGGACCCGCTGCTCCAGCTCGACGCCCACAGCACGTGAAGCCAGCTGGCGAGCTTTGTTCAGGAATCCCCCCGCGCCGCAACCGAAATCAAGCACCGCCCGGTTTGCCAGGCTGGTTTTCAGCATCTCGAAGCGCCGCTGATCATCATGCTCTGTCTCGTTCAGCCAGGCCGTCATGGATGGCAGCGCTTCTCCATGCATACCGGATTTTTCGTAATGCCCTGCGGTGATGTGTTGGGTGGAGTCGAGGGCGACAAGCCCGCAACTTGTGCACTCAAGCACCCTGATTGACGGGTCATCACGTACCACCCCCTTGCGCACGCGATGGTCTGGTTGGTTGCAAAGATAGCATCGCATGTGGAAAGACCTTTACTCAATCAATCACTTTTTGCTGCATCCGCGCCGCAGCGGCACGCATGAAGGATGACGGCGCATGCAGCAGGGAGTTGTAGTTGTAAATCAAATGCGTCCTGAGGGCGAGCCGGGGACTCTTTTTCCAGATGCAACTGATGACGGAGATGATGTCCAGCGCCAGCTTGGCAGATGGCGTCAAAAAGCCTGCGAACAGACTCCCCCCTGAAACCGGTCCGACAGCATCCACAACGCTTTCAATGGGGTCAGGATTGTTGTCCAGGGAATAGATGGCCGCCAGCTGCTTCTGCAATTCGGGGTTTCTTATCGCCTCAAGGTCGGGACGGGTGCACAGCTCTATCAGGTTGCCCAGTTCCAGGGGGCGATAGCAGGCCCGAGAGAAGGTTTCCATGAAAGGATTCATGTGCGTCGATTCGTAATTGCTCTGCTGCAAGCCGTCGATCGATACGATGGGAACGCCCAGAAGGTAAGGTTCCGTATAGGCAGAACTCAGGGTACCTACGACCACGGACAGCTTCTCAAGCCAGCCCATGTAGTCGTTGCTGCTGTCCACCTCCAGAAGCGGGCCGTACTTCTTTCGCAAAAAGTCATAGGGTTCGATGGCTTCGTTGGGGTGAGGCCTGATGCTCACTGCAACACCCCTGGATACCAATGCACTGATGACCTTGCTGGTGATGGAGAAACTCTCCATCTCGACAGCGGTTCTTTCCAGATAGGCCCGGCCTCGCTGGTCGTGGATATCCATCTCCATCAGGTTCTCAAAGGGGTGCCGGCCATCAAAAGTGTTGATGATTTCAAATCGCGACAAAATGCCCACGCGATGCCGTTCTGGCCTTGACCTGAAGTACTTCATCAGTCCGAGCCTGACAGACCCGACGGCCCTGACCTTCAGTGGATCTACATGGCGCCGGGCAATCAGCCAGCCTGCGGACCACTCACTCCACGTGAATATTTTTTCAAAATACTGATAGGCGATCTCTACCGGGTATGTCCCGGAGATGCCGAGTTCATTGCCCTCAATCTCCCCCTCGACCTCATTGGAGAAAATGCGTGCACCGCGTGCATGCAGGGAGGCAAGCTCCGGCTCCGTCAGGCTGAACACATGGGAAAGAATCACCACATCCGGCGTAAAAAACCTTAACAGCCGCTGCGTGCTTGAACGCGAAGTCAAAATCACCCTGTAACCGGCCGCTTCAAGGCTTTTCGCCAACACCCAATTGGCCGGGTATTCTCTTCTCAGTGCGTCCGTGTGAATGACGGCAGTCGGTTTTGTCATCAGATTATTCAGTCAGTCTCACAGCGGGCACCATCAACACTGCTCAGGCAGGCCTACGGGTAACCCTTTCCGATGGTTATATATGCGGCTTCTTTGCGGCTATCCAGAACCCTGTTGTGTTCAAAGTTCAACCCACTCGCACCAGCCCGCAAATCCTCTTCCGGCCCGGATATTTCGTTGCTGGACGGGCCTTTGAAGTCCCATTGACGGGGAGAGGTTTGCGCCCAGAAATCCGGGTTGCGAAAATTATCCATTAGAAATTGCAGGCTTCGAGGCTTGACACCAAGCCAGTTGCAAAACAGGTCTGTGTATTCCGGCGATACCTGCTCATACTGTTTGACCAGCGCGACGCCCTGTGACCGGGTCAATCGCCCGTGGCGAATTTCCCTGCAGGCGTGATCGGTTACTTTCGAGAAGCCATGTTTGTACAGTTTCAACTGGTCATGAAGATTCATGTAGTTAAAACAGTCCACAAAGTCATAGCAATCAAACGTGCGTGAAAACCTTGCCGTGCCGTAATCAAAATCCCGGATCATCTGCTCGTGCTGCGCCTTGGGGTCCCAACGGACGTAATTTCCAAGATAGATGCCTGTAATACCTCTGGTCTTCAACTCATGGTCGTCGGGATAACGATACTGCCAGACATCTTCTTCAGTCAGGTTGTCAAAGATGGAAAGCAGGTCATCGGTTTCATGACCCATCAGGTCATGGTCCTTGCGATACCTGCGCGTCATCTGGACTTCGTTGGCATGCGAGAACATGCCGACCTGTTCCATACCCTGGTGTGCGCCCCAGATGACAAGCGGTACCTCGTACCTCACTGCTGTCTGAACGGGAAACACGGTCTGCCCGGCAATGCACGGCCAATAGATGCTGCCAAATTTCCGCAGCGTGCTGCGGGTCACCTTTCGCACCGATTCGGGATTGATGTTCTGGAAAAGAATATCGCAATCAAACCGTGTTCTTAAATTGGCCAAATTCCTCACACCCAGTTCGGTGTTGAAGTATTTGTTATTCGTGACCAGCAGCGGGTTCAGTTTGAGCAGGTTTTTGACAACATGCAGGATGAAGTAGGAATCCCCGCCACCTGTGACCGGCACGATGCAATCGTAGTTTTCACCACTGCGGCTTCGGTAAGGTTTGACCAGCGACTCAAGCCGGCCCCAACGTTCGCCCCAATCGGTGGAATCCTTCTCTTCATGCACACGGCAGCCTGAACAGATTCCCTCGTCGTCTATCACCAGCCCCAGGGGATGTGCGCTTGTATATAGACACCGGCGGCAAGCTTTAAATTGCATCATTTAAACCCTGCGATCCATGGCTTGTTGCATATGTGGGAGAACGGACCATCGATGCCGGACCAGATTCCTTGAATCGCTGCGCAGCAAGTTCCGTGTAGTTCAGGGCGTTCCCGACAGCGACCGCAGAAATCCGGGGCAATGACCACAGCGCTGCCGCCTGTGAGGGCTCACTGATTCCACCAAAAGCAATGAGGGGCACATCTGCTACCGGAAAATGCGTGACCAGTTCGGGGTCAAATGCCGATGGCATGCCCTCGTGCATCCAGTCAATCAACAAGGCCTCGGAAATAACACCCTCATCAAACAGGGAAATTCGTTTGCCCGACACCGCTTCGGACAAGCCGCTTCGATGATCGAGCCACTGCACCTCACCGTGCTGAAGTGAAACAGGAACAGCACCAATCAGGGCCTGGGCCCCCAACAGGGTCGCCATGTCCCGAATTGGCTGCGCATCATGATGCAGCGCCGCATCGACGCACACCCTGTCTGCGCCGTGGTGAATGACCATCGCTGCCTGCTCGACGGTTCTGATGCCTCCGCCGTAAATCAGCGGCGTTGAGAGCCGCATGGCGGCAAGCTGTTTGAGAAGTTCAATGTCCGGACCCAGACCAAGACGACTGCGGTCAATGCCCAGCACCAGGATCTCGTCACAACCCCAGCGGTCAAGGTTGGCAGCCAGGATGTCCGCGCGACCCAGAGGCAGATGGCGGCGGTAACCAAAAGACTGCACCGCCTGACCATTCCTGACGGCAATCACACCGACGAGCCTTTTCTTAAGCATGTGAGAGGCCCTCAATCAGCTGTTTGAGCAAACGATGCCCGGCTTCCTGGCTTTTTTCGGGGTGAAACTGAATGCCCACGGTCTTGTCGCGCTGAATGATGGCTGCAAACGACGTGCCGAAGTGCGTGGTGCACATCTGGAATTCCTCGGGCCCCTCATAACAGAAGGAATGGTTGAAATAGTAGGTTTCATCGCGCGGGTGCGCGAACATCAGGTTTCGCGAATTGCTCTCCAGCGTGTTCCAGCCGATATGCCAGCGTCTTGTGCCAAGGCTGACAATCCGTCCCGGTATCAGCCCCAGCCCGTCGGTCATGCCGTCTTCTTCCGAGCTGTCCGTCATCAGCTGCATCCCCAGGCAAAGGCCGATGATGGGCTTGTTCAACGCGGCCTGCTGCTTCAGGAATACATCGAGGGCGTTCGCTTTCAACGCCATCATGGCGGGGCGAAAGGCGCCGACGCCCGGCAGCAACAACACATCGCACGCGGTCAGTACGGTGGGATCATTGCTGATGCGGCAGTTAAAGCCCATGTGTTGCAGGCCATGGCGCACGGAGGCGAGATTTCCCGCGCCGTAGTCAACAATGCCGATCAGCAGCTTTCTCACAGGCCGACCCCCACCTTGAATTTGGGCTTGATGGATCCATCGGCGCCAATATCAAACAGCTGCGGATTCACGCAGGAACGCACCTGCTTCCAGAATTCGGCGGGCGTCAAATCGAGATAGTCACAAAAGCCGCTGATGTATTCCGCAGAACAGGCGCCATCGTATTGCTGGACAAAGGCCACTGCCTCGTTTCGTGCCAGCCGTCCGAGTCGAATGTCCTCGTTGGCATAGTCGGTTGCTTTTCCAAAACCGAACTTGTAATACTTGATCATCTGGTTGACCGCCACCCAGTCCTCATCCAGCGCACTGATGCCCAGTGGGTCTCCCGTGTTGTCAATCGAGTCTTCGCGGGTGGACAACCCGTAAGCGGCGGAGAAACTGCCATTGTCCAGATTGTTCCAGTCGCCGATAAACCACCCCAGGTCGACGATCTGCAACCCCGCCGCATCGAATGCCGCGGCATCCGGGTAGATGTACGGCAAAAACTGGCTGGGCTGAAAACCGGCGTCTTCAAACCAGGCCAGGTTGCCACCGTTCAGCGTATTCTGGTTACGCGCGGCGTTGTAATCCCAACCCGCGCTGGTCAAGGTCCCGCGATCCCGAAGACTCTGGTTCTCGCCGGTAAAGATGAGCGGTATCTTGTAGCGCATGGCGATTTGCGGGGTGGAGCTGTAAAGCGCCAGTTCGGTAGAGCGGCAAAAGTTCGAAAACCGCAAGAACGCTTCGCGCATCAGCCGCCGCCAGGTTTCGGGGGACGGCGACGACCAGATCACGTCAAAGCCCAGCTCAATCAAGTTGCTGATGTTGTCCGCGCCGATCTGTGTGACCTGCTGCGGCGGGTAGCTCAGGCAGACCAGAAGTGGCTTGAGCTTGAGATGATCACGTACCCAAAGTGCCTGTCTCAAACTGTCCTTGCCACCGCTCACGCCGATGAGGCAGTCAAACATCTGGCCGCGTGCCCTTGGAAACCTGGCCACCAGCGACTGAAGCAACTCGTACCGTTCCTGCCAGTCGATCAGTTCCGGCTCTTTGCTGTTGAGACAGGCGGAACACACCCCCTCGGCAGAAAAATAGTCGTTCGGCTTGGTGTCCGGCTGCAAGCACTCTTTGCAGTATTTCATGAGCGCGGGGCGTTCCGGGATGGATGTTGGCAAGTGGTCAACTCAAGGCGCTCTAAGAGAGTTTTCATCAGACCACCGCGGACGCAGATGCCCGTGCAGGCGCCGGCTCCGCAGCCCAGCCCGATACAAGCGCCCTGTAGGCCGACGGGTCCAGTGCCAGGCGTTTTTCAACCGCCTCGCCCACACTCGCCTTGCTGCGCATCAACTCGTACCTGGCGTTTTCTGCGAGCATTTCGGTGCAGTAGTCGTAATTACTGTAGGGCTTGACCCAATCTGCCAGAGACCCGGCATCGTCGGCAAACAGGAGGCCTTCGTCAGGCATCGGCCGCTGGGCGGCATCCGTCACAAAATGGTAGCCGAGCAATTTCATTTCGAAACAGCACAGTTTCTCCACAAGCCGTATGTGGCCGGCAGGCAAGGCAGAACGCCACCGTTCTTCTTTTTTGGCATCTTGCGGCAGCTTGCCGGCTTTCGCGTCCGAAGAAATGTCCTTGTACGAAGAGTTCTGATGCCATGGCTGATTGGCACCGTCCTTCAGCTCACTGATCCGCGTCATGTTCTCATCAAAATCAACGCCCAGAAAATCGCAGATCGCCAGCGCCGTCTCGCGCGGTTGCGTCACGAGGTCTTCGTACTTGATGATTTTCACGCTGTTTGACCGGGCCGCATTGACCCATGCCAGCGTCGCCAGTTTGCGCCACTGGCGCGCCAGAAACAACAAGGGATAGTGGGTTCCCGAAGCGTAGTTCGATGCGACGACGGCACGCGGGTCCCTGACCACATGGATGACTTTGGCGCCACTTGCCAGCTTCAGAAAGTGGGGGGCGAATTCATCCACCCAGACTTCCTTGAAACCCACCGCCTGGTGGCCGGCTTTGGGATAGGACTTTTCAATCACCCGCAAGCCTGACTGGAAAAGCTCCGAAAAATCCTTGCCGCCCATCAGGTGCAGATGCTCATGAATGATCGGGGAATAAGCCGTGCTGTGCACCCGGATGACTTCAACCAGGTCTGCCAGCGCCGAAGGATCCAGCGCCACGTCGAAACTCGACGCCTGCATCCGCAGGAAAAGCCCGTTCTGGAATGCGTCCAGGTAGCTGTCGTGCAAGGGCGAAGCGGTGTCGAAATCCGGCCGGGCAGCACGTCCAAACGTGTTTCGATAAGCCTTGAAAACCGGCGCAAACGGGTCTGATGCACAAATGATGTGGCGGTTGGCATTCAATACCCGCGCACAAAACGTGGTTCCGGAGCGGAACATGCCGGTCACCAAAAATTGAGTAGCTGCCATCACGCTTCCAGTAACTTCAACAGACCTTTTTCTTCCAGCTTAAGCGCATAGCAACGGGCAAAACCGAAAGGGACGTGTGACTTCTCGGCTATATCGAGAAGGGTGTGCTGGCCGTTCGCCATGCGCAGCATATTTTGCATCAGCCGATTCAGCACATCGGGGTTGCGTTGCAGGTGGCTTTTCTCGGCATCCGACAAGGTGTCGGTCAAACCGGCGGCCTGCTTCGCCGCTCCCGTGGACAGGCCGCTCACATTGTCGATGCTCAGGTAAAGGTCAATATCGGGATTGGCCAGTGAGGGCATTCCGGCGTAGTTGGCCTGCAAGCGGCAATCGCCCTCAAGCACGTCGATGATGCGCATCACGAAGCTGATCACCTCTTCGACCGCCTCAGGGGAGGTGATGGACAGGTTGTCGGCATCGGTGTGGTACTGGGCGAAAGGCCAGCGCATCAGGGTCCCGGTCGGAATCTCATACCCGACCGAGTCAAAAATGTTCTCGTCATTGCCAATCAGTTCCCGGTGGCCAAACACCGCAGGGCCTGGCGCGGCACTGAACTGCAGCAGGAACCGGGCCACCCGATCAATCCTGGACTGCCGGTAGAAGCTCTGCTGGTACACCAGCGGGGAATCGATGCCCGAAAACCCGAGAAACAGGGCTTCTTTGGTACGACCCAGATCTGCGCGCTCCCTGGCCAGGTAAGCGGCCGACCCCGCGATCTCGACGCTGGCAAAAGCCCGGTACGAGTTCTTCGTTGACCGGTTCTCCAGTCGTTTGATCACCTCGTACGCGGCGACGCAGCCCACCAGGCCGTCATTGACCTGCGACGGATGGTCAAAATGCCCGATCAGCAGGTATTCATCCTGGCCAGAACCATGGTGCAGGTAATCTGACTGAACCATGTCTTCCGCCGAAAAAACGCTTTCAATCACGGCGTGGTATTTCACGTTCTTGTCCAGCCCGGTCAAACGCGAGTGGGGAATCGAAAACCCCCAGCCCGGCGCCCAGTGCCTGTACTGGTTGCGGAAGTGAAACAAAAGTGCATCTGGCCGCGCCGGGTCCGACAACAGATGCGGCTGGAGCTCTTCAAATGACAACCACTCGTCGACGGGCGGCGAGTACGAAAACACTTCCAGATTGTTCCGCTCGCGGGATGCAATCAGTTCACCCGTCTCATTTCGCAACTCTGCCTTGGTGCAGGTCCAGCGCGGTGGCAGTCGCCAGTGGTTGACCGGCTGGGCGGTGGGGTAGCTCAACAACCGGGCGCCGGGATAGTGCGCCACCAATCGGGCGTAGGCCTCCTCCATCTCGGGGCCATTGTGGCAACGGTCCAGATCGGCCAGGCTGGCGATCAGGCTCATATAAGAATTCATTGATAACAATCCTGCAATCGGGTGAACAGCAACAGGGCTCTTTACATCCTGAGCACAACGCTGCGGAAGCCGGCATGCTTTTCAGACCGCCTTCGGGCGGACACATCGTGGGTTCAACAGAAATTAGACCACCAGAATGGCCGGATTTCGCCGCTCAAGGGCAAAGGATGTGAATTGTGGGTAGCCGGGCAGGGCCGCAAGCCGTGCGGCGAGATCGACAGACCGCACGGACAGACCAATTGCCCCATGTGTGGGGCGTGTGGACGCCACGCCCCAGTACCACGACGGCTAAATTGACGATCAATCTGACAAAAACTGGCGAAAGCAAAAATCCCGACTTCATCGATTTGCTACATATTTAATAGCTGCTTGTGCTCGTATTCATTGGTCTGGAGGCCTTTGTTATGCCTGAAAATGGGCAAATAAAGCCCAAAAAGAGCTTATTTTGACCATCCGAAACCAGCAGGCACCCCAAAATGTAAAGTCGACTTTACATTTTGGGATGTGACCACCCTGCAGTCCTTGTGGCCACCATTTGACGCCCTGAAGGTTTTCAGACCTTGACCCGGATCAAGGCCTGTTCGGCGATTTGCCTGGCCAGCGCCTGCGCGTGCACACGGAGTTCCGGGACAGCAGTCGCCTCCCAATAGTCGGCCTTCAGGAAAGGTCCTATGTAGTAGAGGCCAACGTTGCGCTGACCCGCAGCGTCCAGCAGCTCATAGCCGGAAGCGCCCTGAAGCCCCAGGCGCATGGGGTCCGGGACGATTTCACCAGCCGCCAGCAACTGCCTGAACAGGCTGTCGTCCAGCTGGGTCACATCGGTGCAGGGCCCGATGCAGTTGATGACCGCCTTGAATGCAGTGGTGACTGAACCGGTCTGCCCCCTTCTTCGAATTGACACGTCCGCCGAGCCATCCTGCCGAAGCGCCAGGCCGGTGAGCGTGCCCGCCCACAGCGTCACTTGCCCCGTTTGCATCAGCTTCTCCAGGCGCCCGCCCACCTCAGGCGCCGCACGGTGGCGATGCACGTCCCAATAAGGCGCGAGGTGCCGGACAAACTGGGCCTTGCCTCGCGCTGGCAATTGCTGCCACAGCCGTACCGTCTGGGCCCGCAGGCTCCCCACCACATCGCGCCAGTCGCCGCCCTGCTGCGCAGCCCGCGCGATGCGTCGACGCAGTTCACGCAACAAATTCCGCAAACAGGTTTCCCCAGCGCCGAAATCCGCCTCAACCCAGTCGCTGCGGGGGGCCGTGTCGTGGTGGCGATGCACTTTGGCCAATTGCCCACGCCGGGACACCATGACGATACGGCCCTGATGGCCCAGCCGGGCTAGTTGCAGGGCCATGTCCATGGCGGTCAGTCCACTGCCGACCAACAGGACGTCGCCGGGGGCTGAAAGGGTTTCAGCATCCAGAGTTGCCCACGGACTGCCCAAAAAGGGGGTGCCGTCCCAAGGCAGATGCCTGCCCCCAAAAGGTGGCCGGGATGCGAAATTTCCGGTTGCGAGCACCACCTGGTCGGCATCCAGCGCGCTGCCGTCCTGCAACAGAAGACGCCGCTGGCCCCGCAGGCCAGAACCGCCATGACTGACCAGCCCCTGGACGTTCACCCGGCAGCGCTCAAGGGTCACACCGGGTGAGGCCCGACCGGCCGCTGCATCGAGGCAGGCCTCCAGATAAGCGCCATAAACGCTGCGCGGCACGAAATCAGCAGCGGAGTAGTTCAAGCCCTGATCCCGGAGATAGTCCGCAAATCCTGCTTCGCGCGCCGGGTCGACGCCCATGCGTCCGGCTGGCACATTCAACAAATGGTGTCCGGAAAAGGTTCCGTAGGCCAGACCACGGCCATAACTGGCCGGATGACCCGCCAAAATGATTCGCGCGGGCACCTGCAACTGCTGGAGCAGCTGAATGGACGTCGCAACGCCGGAAAAGCCCGCACCGACGATCGCAATAACCGGGATGGCCGATTCAAGTGTTTTCACAATGCAACGCTCCCCAAAATCGACTCAAAAATCAAACGCATTTTGTCGCAATATGCATTTTTTAAAGATTTTGTATTTACAATTGAAAAATTAGCCATTTTTATTCGTCATTTTTCTAATTTTTAAATTTTACGACAAACATGCCTCAAAGCGATCTTTTAGGACTCGACAAGCCCAAAGTCTGGGACACCGAACTGGCGTTTCAGCACCTGCTGGGTACCCGCAAAGGCGAAACCAAACGAACGGCCGAGCGACGCCTTCACCAGTTGGCCATCCTGCCCGTCGAGCTGAATGCGCGCCTGCTGGAGGATGAAACGGGCCGCAAGCCCCTCACCGCGGTGCTGGACCAAGACCTGCTGGCGGCACGCCGCAAACGTAAATTGGTGCTTTTCGCCCAGCTTAATGTGTTGCCCGGTGGTCGCGAATGCCTGCATGCCAACGACGCCAGGGGAGCGCGCTACTGGCTGCCGCTGGATAAAACTCCGCTGGACGCGGCAGGCCTGGGGCGGGCACTTGAGCAATTGCAAGGTCACATCGGCAAACCTGTTGCCGTGTTTCCTCACGGCCGGCTGACCAGTCTTTGCCGCCAGGCCAAACAGGTCTCCGGTGCCTTGCCCTGCGTCAGCTTGCTGGCCTACCCGCCCGTCCTCGATTTGAAGAGCCAGGCCAACGCCAGGCCGGTCACATCCCGAACGCCACACTTGAAACGGCTTGAAGCCGAGAGCATTCACATCATTCGCGAAGCAGTGGCCGAGTCGGAAAACCCGGTCATGATGTATTCAGTGGGTAAAGACAGCGGCGTCATGCTTCACCTGGCACGCAAGGCTTTTTACCCTTCGCCGCCGCCCTTTCCCCTGCTGCATGTGGACACCCGCTGGAAGTTTCAGGAGATGTATCTGTTCAGGGACTACATGGTGCGCAGCAGCGGCATGAAACTTCTGGTCCACACGAATCCTGACGCCATCGCGAGGGACATCAACCCGTTCGATCATGGCTCGGCCATGCACACGGACATCACCAAGACTGAGGGTTTGAAGCAGGCGCTGGACCACCACAAGTTCGACGTGGTGTTTGGCGGCGCACGGCGTGACGAGGAAAAATCACGCGCCAAAGAGCGCATCTTCTCATTTCGCACCGCGACCCACCGCTGGGACCCCAAAAACCAGCGGCCGGAGCTTTGGGACATCTACAACACCCGCAAGAGCGCGGGCGAGAGCATCCGTGTGTTCCCACTTTCCGACTGGACCGAGCTGGACATCTGGCAATATATCCACCAGGAAAACCTTCCCGTGGTGCCTTTGTACTTTGCCAAAGAAAGACCGGTCGTGATGCGCGACGGCATGATCATGATGGTCGACGATGACCGTTTCCGGCTGCTGCCGGGTGAAGAAATCCAGGCACGCAAGGTGAGGTTTCGCACCCTCGGCTGCTACCCGCTGACGGGTGCCGTGGACTCGGAAGCTGAAAGCCTGTCCGACATCATTGTCGAGCTCATCAATGCCCGGAGTTCCGAGCGGCAGGGCCGCATGATTGACGCAGATGCCTCGGCCAGCATGGAAAAGAAAAAGCAGGAGGGTTATTTCTGATGTCGTCTGTCCGAAAAAAACCAAAAACTGCCAGCATGCCTTTTGCAAACAACGCTGAACTGCCGCGCACGGTAGATGAATTCCTGGAGCAGCAGCAACGCCAGGATTTGTTGCGCTTCATCACCTGCGGCAGCGTCGACGACGGCAAAAGCACATTGATCGGCAGGCTGTTGTGGGATGCCCAGCAACTGTTCGACGACCAGTTGGCCACCTTGACGACCGAGTCCCAAAAATACGGCACACAAGGCGACGACATCGACTTTGCCCTGCTGGTGGACGGCCTCGCCGCCGAAAGGGAACAGGGCATCACCATCGACGTGGCCTACCGTTTCTTTGCAACCGCACAGCGCAAGTTCATCGTGGCCGATACGCCGGGGCACGCTCAGTACACACGCAACATGGTGACCGGTGCCTCGACTGCGGACGCCGCCGTATTGCTGGTAGATGCACGGCAGGGCCTGCTGACGCAGACACGGCGCCATGCTTATCTGGTTTCGCTGATGGGCATACGGAACGTAGTCCTGGCCGTCAACAAGATGGACCTGGTGGACTACAGGAAAGACACCTTCCTGCAGATCACGGAGGCCTTCAATGCCTTTGCCAAACCGCTTGGATTTGAAGAGGTCTGCGCCATTCCGGTCTCGGCCCTGAAAGGCGACAACATCACCCGGCCACTAGGCCACATGCCCTGGTACAAGGGACTGCCCCTGATTGCACAGCTGGAGGCCATTCCGGTGCGGCAACAGGCGTCCGACAGGCTTGTTTTTCCGGTGCAGTGGGTGAATCGGCCTGACGCCTCCTTCAGGGGATTCAGCGGCACAGTGGCGCAAGGACGCGTCCGGCCGGGCGACGAGATCCGCGTGACCGCATCGGGCCAGACCTCCAGGGTTGCAGAAGTACTCACCATGGACGGCCCGCTCGCAGAGGCGGTTCAGGGTGATGCCGTCACGCTCCGGCTGGAAGACGAAATCGATGCGTCCCGGGGCGATGTTCTTTCTCTCAAGGACAACCCGCTTGAAACCACCGACCAGTTCGAGGCCACCCTGGTGTGGATGAGCGCCGAAGCCGGCATGACGGGCCGCAGCTACAGCATCAAGCTGTCCACCCAGTGGGCCACGGCGTCAATTACCAGCATCAAGCACCGGGTAGACATCAACACGCTTGCACATGAGGCCGCCCGGCAACTCACGCTGAACGATATCGGCGTGTGCAATATCGCGACCAGCCAACCGCTGGCTTTTGACGCCTACGCGAAAAGCAAGGCGCTGGGTGCCTTCATTCTGGTGGACCGCCACAGCCATGCCACAGTGGCTGCCGGCATGATTCGCCACACCCTGCGCAGGGCACAAAACGTTCACCGCCAGGCCCTGTCCATTACCCGGGCCGAGCGCGAGCAGTTGAACGGCCACAAGGGCAAGGTCATCTGGTTCACAGGACTGTCGGGTTCGGGGAAATCCACCGTCGCCAACGCACTGGAGGTAGCGCTGCACGCACAGGGCAAGCGCACCTTTATCCTCGACGGCGACAACGTGCGCCAGGGCCTGAACAAGGATCTGGGCTTCACAGACGCCGACAGGGTTGAAAACATTCGCCGGGTCGCTGAAGTGGCCAAGCTGATGATGGAAGCGGGCCTGGTGGTCATGGCGGCATCGATATCGCCGTTCAGCCGAGAGCGTGCGATGGCGCGTGAACTCATTGGGGCCGACAATTTTCTGGAGGTCTATGTCAGCACACCGCTGGCCGTCTGTGAGGAGCGCGACACCAAAGGCCTGTACAAACGGGCGCGCAGTGGCCAGCTGCCAAACATGTCGGGAATCGGCAGCCCCTACGAAGCGCCTGAGGCGCCACAGGCCACGCTGGACTGCAGCCAATCGACCATTGCCGAGAATGTCGCCCGGCTGATGCGCCTGGTTGAATAACGCGCAGATGCTGGCCGTGGGCCGGACAGGCCTTCAGGCCCCCAGCAGCTCTATTTCGGGGTAAGGAAGCACGCAAGGGCGCCCCCCCGGGGGTATGCAACTGATCACCCGTTTGCCGGCCAGCAAGCCCACGACCATGGCCATGGACTCGCAACCCACGACCACGTCGGCGTCGACGACTTCCTGCAGCAGGGTTTGATTGCCCCCGCGCACTGTAGGTACGCTACTTTGCGCAGACACCCAGTCATACTTGTCGGCCACCTCAGAAGGATGCGGCCTGATCACGAGACGGCCCACGGGTTTACCCAAACTGCCCATGTGTGCCAAAAAATGTGTCAGCGCTTCATCTTCGATATAACCCAGATGCCGTTCATTTCCAAACTGGCGCAACGCGTGCTCGCGCACAGGCTCGCAAACATAGAGTACCGACAGGCTCTCGCCGGCCGTTGGGGAATGCCGCACCAGCGCATTCAGCTCCGTGCGGATGTCCGCAAAATACGGGTTGTCTACCACCCGGACAGGTGGGCCCGGGATGGCGGCCTCGGCAATTTTTTTGGCCAGCTCATCACCGACCCACACCTCGTCCGGCAAGCGCACGTCCTCGCCACGGGTAAACCGCTCCCGGTAATTGACCCAGTGGTCCAGAAAAGTCACGGTGCGTTTCCCGGCCCGGCGCGCAAGTCCCAGCGCCTCGAACTCGAGATCCGATTGCCAGCTGGTTCCACAAAGCAGCGAAGAGGCGTCAAGAATCGCCGTCTCCAGCGAAGTCGTTTGTACATCTCCCAGCTTGCGGCGAAAAACCGCGAGTGCGGGGCCTTCCAGGACATAAAGGCATGCCAGACCTTGCTGTTTTATATAGCTGCTGAGAACCTCAGCTCCGCCCGCATCGTGCGATACAACGGCAAGCATCAGGATGCGCCAGACCTGTTCTCGAACTCGCTGCGCAACACACCGTACTCCAGCATGTCGACGCGGGCACCTTCCAGGAACAGGTGCTGGCGGCGCGTCCCCTCCAGCACCATGCCCAGGTCTCCTGCAAGCTTTTGCATGCCCATATTGGAAGCTGCCGTGCCGCAGTAAACCCGTTCAAGATTCAGTTTCTGGAAGCCGTGGGCCACCAGTGCAACACCTGCCAGCGCACCGACCCTCTTGTGCCAATGCCGTTTATCGCCCAGAACGATTGCAAATTCGGCCGTCCGGTTGATCAGGGAGATGTCCTGCAGGCTTACGTTGCCAATATGGCCGTCGGCCACGTGGCAGATCGCCAGCACGATGCGGTCCTCCTGATCGACCTGGCTGAGATAGGCCTCAAAATAGGCGCGCGGCTTGAAGATTTTGCCGTGAGAGTTGTAGCGGCAAACTTCCTGATCTTCAAACCAGCTGGCGTAAGGCCCGTCCAGGTCACTGGCCGTCAACGACCTGAGGAAATAGTCCTGGTTGAGCTGATAAATCATGGCAGGCTGGCCAGTTGGCTCCAGACTTTCTGGAATGCACCGACCAGCGCATCCACTTCCGCATCGCTCAAGTCGTGCATGCACATCTCGTAGCCCAGGAAGTTGCTGTCATGAAGTGATTCCGCCACCGGGCAAATGCCCTTGTCATAGCTGACCTCACGGCGGCAGATGTCGGAAGTCCATGGGAAGCCTTTGGAGCCATAGGCCATTTTTTGCTGGTACATGGGCAGCAGATGGACGTTCACATAACCCGCAGCCAGCCCGGCCACACCCTCGGCTTCAAGCGCTGCGACGATACGGGCACGCGAGACACGCAGAACTTCGAGGTCAAGCACCATGGCATAAACGTAGTACACATGGGTGCAATCTGGCCGGACAACCGGTGTACGCAAGCCCTTCAGCCCGCTCAGGCCGGCCGTCAGCCGCTCAGCGGCGCGCTGCCGGGTGGCGACGAAGCCGTCCAGCTTCTTGAGTTGTTCGATGCCGATGGCGCATTCAATTTCGCCGAGACGGAAATTGTGTCCAATCATGTTGCGCAAGTCCGTCATGCCCATGGGGCCAACCACGGCTTCTGCATGGTTGCGGATCAACTGCAGCCGCTTGGCGATCTCGTCGTCATTTGTGACCAGCACACCGCCTTCACCGGTGTGGATGTGCTTGTGGTAATTGAGGCTGTAGCCACCCACATGCGCCTGGGTACCGGTCAAGCCGCCCTTGTAACGGGCACCAGGTGCCTGCGCGGTATCCGTTATCACCTTGAGGCCATGCCGGTCGGCAATGGCCATCAGCGCATCCATATCTGCAGCCTGGCCAAAAATATCAACCGCCATGATCGCTTTTGTTTGCGGGGTGATGTTCGCTTCAACGGAGGCCGGGTCAAGGCAAAAGGTTTCAGCCTCGATATCCGCGAAGACGGGAATGGCATTCCAGTGCAGGATGGCTGTGGCACTGGCGCACATCGTCCATGGGCTGACGATCACCTCATCACCCGGTTCGATGCCTATCGCGCCGACGGCGGCCACCAGACCTGAAGTCCAGGAATTCACCGTCACCGCATGTTTGACGCCAAAGTAAGCCTCGCACTGGCGCTCAAACTCCTGCACCTTGGACCCGCCAAAAAAGTCCGGCTCCCACCCACCAATAAACTGGGACAGCACGCCACTCTCGATCACACGTTTAGCGGCTTCCACCTCCTCCTGCCCCATGGAGTTGTAACGTTTAAACGGTGCGCCTATCGCTTTGGGGCCGCCGGAAATGGCCAGTTTTGTTTGCGTGTTCATGCTTTGGTCTGTGTAGTGTCGAAAATCAGATGCCGCCTCGAACTTGTCGGGGCCATGGGAATTACGGGGCCGGCTGCAATGCCGACAAAGGCTTGCCTATATTCGTGTAGGTGGGGAAAAACGCGATGCTCATGATGTCTCGTTGGTGATTTTCGTCAGGCACACCCGCCTTGTGCAGCGTCAGGCCCGTGGTGAACAGCAAATAGTCCCCACGTTTGCCCACCAGCTTTTGAGAGGTCGAGAGCGGCACCTTCCGGTCCCTTTTCCGGTAATAGTCCATCTCATTGCGCTGCACCGCACCATCGAGGTATTCAAAGGGTCCGTCCTGCGCAGTTGTATCCTGCAACAGGATAAACAGCTGAAGGTTGTATTGATCAATCACCAGGTCCTGGTGAAAGGCATCTGCAAAAACCTCCTCATTCGCTTGCGCAATGGCAGGCGGAACATGGATGTTCCGCCACAGCTGTGCGTTGCAGGCATTGGCTTCAGCAGCAAAATAGTTTTCCACGATCCCGCGAAACGAGAAGGTCAACCGGCGGATCTCTTCAGGCAGATCCTGGATATTCATGTCATATCCGGTGCTGAAGTACTGCCCATTGACTTCCCTGCCCCGGGGCGCCGCCATTTCTGGCCGGTACACAAAATCCGGCGGCAAGTCTATGTGCCCTTTAAAACTGAAGTGGGCGTGTTGTTCAGTGAACGTTCGAACCGAACGTTTGAACGACGAAAGATAAAAAGGCCGCCACTTTTTGAAGGCCAGCAGCGATTCGAGGAAAGTGGAGTTTCCAAATCTTGAAAGCAGTCGCTTCTCGGAACCGCTTAAATGAGGATGCTGGTAGTTTTTCATTTTCAAATACGCCGACGAAGCAGTCTTGACCTGATTACTCTATTGGCCAGGGCCGACCGGAGACGAAAACTTCACACCACAGATAGAACCGTGCTGGGTCTAGCGATAACTGATGATGACGTTGGCGTGGCTAGGAAGATATTTTCTTGTGAGCAAGACATTGGCTTCCTTGGTTGATCCATCCAGGAAATAGTTTGTCATTTGCTCAATGGTTCCCAAGCCTTTGGTGAAAACTTCCACGTCATCAGAAACTTGCGCCAGCGCATCTTTGACGCCCGGCTGCCCTGAAAGCAGCGTCTCACGCGTCACGTCGCCCATCAAAGAATCTCCCACGGCAACAATACCGGGCTTTTTGACAACCCGCACGGCCTGGCTGGCTGCACGCTGAAGGTCTGTGGCGTAGGCATAAGAACCCGCCCAGAAAACAATATCAAAGCTCTCATCTGGAAATTCAAGGTTGTGAAAATCCATCGGCAATATCCCGGGGATATTGGAATACAGATCCACATTCGTGATCAGGCGGCGATCGGCCCCCTTCAAAACCAGCAAATTGGTTTCATAGTGATTCTTGGATCCGATGCACAAAATCTTCTTTCCCCCGAGGTCCACCAGTGAGGCGAGATCGGTGGAGAGCATGACGGGACATGGCGTGTTCACGGAGCCATTGCCGATCGACCAGATGGCCTGAAATCGCAGGAAAGGGTCGCTCCAGATTTTTGATCCCTCGTCGACTATTTTGTTGGCAGCGCCGTCACGTATGTAACGATTGGTCGTGATATCGGTGTAGTTTGATATCAGTAGATTGATGGCCTTACTGAACTTCCTGAAGACACCAAATCCATCGGGAAAAGAGTAAATCTTCAATTGCTCCAAGAAGGCAAAAAAGATCGCCAATGCTTTAACGACTTTCTTACCGATCCATTTAATTAAATTTTCCATTACGTTCCTCGATTTTGGCTAATCCATATTCGGCTATTTCAAGAATTCAAAACAACCGAAGTTTTTGCGTCTTTTCACGCGCTAAATAATGCTTTTCATCAGGCCCAGCGTGACAAGCGCTTCCTCTCCGCCACAGATTGCTGGCCCTCTCCCCTCCAGACTTTCGGAAATTTGATTAATGACGTGCCATTGATAACGCGCCATATCCGACTCGATTATCTCTGCAGTTGTGGAAAGCGAATGTCCTGAACCTGCAATATCGCCTGTATCAGCCGGTTGCCAGCTGATTGTCTCGCCTCCCCGTTCGCATCTCAATCGCCCGGAGGGCGAAAGCAGTTCAACGGTGTAATGGGAAAACTGCTCTTCCCAGGCCGCAAGAAAGGCCACAGACCCCTTTTCAAACTCAATCCACACATCGGGCTCGGAGTCCAGCTGATTCAGTACACGCCCCTTGGCGATCACCGAAGTGCGTTGCACGGGACCGAGCCAATATTCCAGCAAATTGACAAAGTGGGAACCGTTATGCAAAAAGCCCTTGGAGTACCAAGCCATGCCTTTCACAGGTGTCTGTATTTCGCCCGAGTCAATCCGCCGTTTCACTTCTAAAAATCCCGGAACGGACCGGCGCATGTAATTGACAAACAGATGGATGCCCTTTTCAGCGCACACCGACACCATCCATCGTGCTTCTTCCAGGTCATAGGACAACGGTTTTTCACACAATACGGCGACAGGGTTTGAGTGCGCCAGTATTTTCTCCAGGGTGTCTTTGTGGAGGTGCGTGGGCGTTGCGATGACCACGACTGCCGGCTGATGCTGCTCAAGCGCGGCTTCGACGGTTGCATGGGCGGGCGCCTGAAATGTCCGGGTAAAGATCTCTCGCCGATGGCTGTCGGGGTCTACTGCAGCAGCCAGATGGAAAGAGGGGTGCTGGCTGAATGCACGGCAGTGGCTGTGGACATATTGATCCGGATCGAGCTCCAGGTCGTAGCCCATCCCGATTTGTCCAAGCCCGACAACCAGTACGCCGAGACTCATGCGTCGCCCTTTCGGCGCACATCCTCATTGATAGCCAGCCATTGCGGGTTGGCGCGCAACAGGGTTACGGCCTCCAGGCAACTGAAAAGGGGCTTGTCGCTGAAGTGGCCCATGATGCGTTTGAGCAATTCGTAGTCAGCCTGCTCATCAAGCGTCAGCCCGAGCGTCGGCCAATGGATTTCCGGCGGTGCCACCAGATGTACGTGCGGGAATATTTCAGGATGGTTGCGGATATGCAACGTGACGTGCTCGCGATCCAGCGGATCAGCGGTCAGCGCCGCAGACTGCTTCAGGGTGTCGAGCCGGAAAACCTGCACGTCCATGCCGTCGGGGTAACTGCGGATCTGCGCGTTGCCCACATAGGCCGCATCGTGCGCCTTGAACATCCGGATCGCCTGCTCGATGATTTGCGGGTCAATGATCGGGCAATCGCCGGTTATTTCCACCACGATATCGGCCTGCATCGATTCGGCGGCGTCTATGACGCGCTGCATCACGTCGTCCTCACTGCCACGGAAGCACGCAATGCCTTGGGCGGCCGCAAACTCAGCCAGGGGTTCGTCCGCTGCATTTACGGTCGTCGCCAGAACAATGGCGTCAATCGAGGGGACGGCACGCAAACGGGTGACAAGGTGCTGAAGCATGGCCGCACCAAGCACCGGCATCAGCACCTTGCCCGGCAACCTGGAGGAGGTCATCCGGGCTTCTATGGTGGCAACAATTTTCAGGTTGGGAAGACTGGTCATATCGGAGGCATCAACCCAGAAGGTTCCAGTGCATGGGGGTTCCTTTTTTCACATCCTGCTTCACTTTGCGACCCAGCAAGGTCTCATAAAACCTGGGCGGCAACCCCATGCCCGGGCGCACGCAGCGCAGGTTTTGTGTATTGAAGACATCGCCAGCCTTCAGGTCTTCCGCGATGTAAATAGAACGCCTGAACACAAGGGAAGGCTTTTCTGCCTCCGTAATCCCATAGCTCACTTGCCCGAGCGCCTGCCACGCACGTTCGGACTCAAGCACCAGTTGGGCCATTTCTGCAGGCTCCATGGAGAAGCTGCTGTCAACACCGCCATCCGCGCGATTGAGCGTGAAGTGTTTTTCAACGACTGTGGCACCCAGCGCCACGCTGGCAACAGCCACGCCGACACCCATGGTGTGGTCAGACAGCCCCACTTCGCAGTCAAACAGTTCACGCAGGTGCGGGATCGTCAGGATATTGGTGTTCTGGGGTGTCGCTGGATAAGTGCTGGTGCACTTGAGCAACACGAGCTCATTGCAACCCGCCTCACGGGCGGCGCGCACGGTTTCATCGAGCTCCGCCACGCTGGCCATTCCGGTCGAAATGATGAGGGGCTTGCCGGTGGCAGCCACACGGCGTATCAATGGCAAATCCGTATTTTCAAACGATGCTATTTTGTAGCAAGGCATATTGAGGCTCTCGAGGAAATCTACCGCCGTGTCGTCAAAGGGTGTGCTGAAGGCAATGACACCCTGCTCACGCGCGCGGTTGAAAATGGCCTCATGCCATTCCCACGGCGTATAGGCTTCGCCATAAAGCTTGTACAGCGAGGTGCCGGCCCACAGGCTCTTCGGGTCGCTGATGTGAAACTCACGCTCGTCCAGATCCAGCGTCATGGTGTCTGGCGTATAGGTCTGTATCTTCAGTGCGTCCGCGCCCGACCTGGCCACGGCATCGACAATTTCAAGCGCACGTTCGAGTGACTGATTGTGGTTACCCGACATTTCAGCGATCACAAAAGGCTTCTCGCCCCGGCCAATACGGCGCCCGGCAATTTCTACAAAATCATTCTTCCGCATGCTTTTTGTCCTTGGAAATTTGTATCAGATACCGGTGGCCATGAAGCTCAAAAAAGGCCGGGAAGCGCACAGGATCGGCGACACGCAGCAGATCAAACTGTCCAGCGATGGATTGCAGCGGGTCAATCCTGCTGTCCTCCGGCGCACGCTTCGGGTAACTCGTGGACTGCCTGCTGTCCTGTGGCCGCGGCTTGACGGTTTCAAACCCTTTCACGGCAAAATCCATCAGCCGTAACTCTGCTGCGAAGAGCGCGGTGTTGATCTCATCAAATGTTTCATGGCCTTCCAGGCGGAACTCGTCCTGGGCCCAGATTGCCCCACTGTCGAGCGCATCTGCGGCTTCAAGCAGCGTTACTTTTATCAGCTGCTTTTTCTCTAGTACTTGCCAGATGTGCGGAGACCACCCCCGCCCCAGCGGCAGGTCGCTCGCGTGAATAACCAGGGTGGCCTTGTACAGCGAACGGATGTCTTCCCTGATCAGCTCGTGGCACGAAATCAAAAACAGAATGTCCCCGCCAGCCAACTCGGCCTTGCGCGCTGCGATATCGACCTGGTGCCCGCCGCCCTGACAACGGGCCCACTCCACAAGATATGGGTAAATGGGATGCGCAGAATCCGAGCAAAGAATGGAAATTTTCAAGCGAATTCCTTTAACGCCGTTGCGACCCGCGCTGCGCCGAGCGCATCAACCAGATTCATGGCTTTCTGCGACATCCCCGCAAGTAGCTGCGGACTCCGGATGACCTGCGACATGGCCAATGCCAGTGCTGCAGCGGACACCACGCTGCTCTCGCCGAGGTATCGCTGCGCGCCCACCTGATCGACACCTTCTGCAATCGCAACCTGATTATCTGCAACTGCTAGCATCAGCGCCGGCAGACCCAAAGCGCAACGCTCCCAGGTGGCTGTTCCGGCTGCGCCGATAGCCAGATCAGATCGCACCATCATCTCCGCCATGTTCGCAACCTGGCAGTAGAGCCTAACCTTGCTCAAGCCGTCACAGCGTGAGACCAATACATCTTTATTGGGATTGGTGTTGCCAATCACAACTTCAAACTCTACTTCGGGCATGCCCAGCAAGGCCATGGCGTCGAGCGCCTTGCCTGTTTCGTTGGTGACGTCACTGCCCCCAAAAAACACCATCACGCGCCGGACAGGCCCGCGACGTACGCGCGAGGTCTTTCGCAGGCCGGAAAACTCATTCCTCAGAAGTGCGTACCTGGGACCCAGCAAGCGGTTACACCCCGGACCGACGCGGCTTGAATAGCGAGCGTCCATGTCAGGATAAAAATTCTGATCCAGAAGAACATCGGCATCATGGGTGCGATCTGCGATGTCATCTATCGCCATGATGCGCGCCACGTGAGGCCTCAAGGTGCTCTCCCAGCGGCTGTCAAGGGCGTAGTGGTCAACAATCATCCACCCTGGCCTGACTCCGGCACGCGAAATGGCTTCACGGGTTTGGGCCGCGTCCTCAGCCCATGTCGCGCCCAACCATGCCGAATGCACGGGTGTCGCCTCACGAGAAGGCGGCGAGTCGGCCAAAGGCAGGCGCACCAGCGTGAAACCGCGATCTTCGATAAATTGGCAAAGATGCCCCTGATGCTCACGGCACACAAAAACGCAGGTGATGCCGTCCTCCCGCAATGCGGCCGCCAGCGTCAGGCAACGCATCACATGACCGTGCCCGATGACAAGGGATGCATCCGTGCGAAAGAAAACGTGCATGTTTGCTGCTTGATAGCTGGTTCAGCCGCCGAGGCCTAGTTCAACCGCTTGAAACCGGCATGACAAACGGGGCCTTTCAGCAGACTGTGAACATCCCGGCCGTTCTCGCACTCGCTGACAAGCCCGAAAACGGTATCGAGTGCCTGGATATAACCATCGACAACCTCCGGAGTGTGGTCAATGCACGCATAAACGGAATTGCTTGCAAGATAACCCTTGGCCAGCATCTCCTGCGTCACAAGTGTCTTGTATGCCAACGCATTCGGGCCAGAGAAACTGAAACCGGCCAGCGCGGGCATACCCCACTGGTCGATCTTCAGGCCATGCTTGTCGGCCAACACCTGCCAGCGTTGCTTGATGCTGTTCCCAACACCGGTGATGACATCCCACGATTTTTCACGCTGCATGACGTCCAGAGTCTTCAGCGCAGCGGTGGGGCCGATCCGCTCCGTCCAGAAAGTGCTGCTGATAAAGGTCGATTGAGCCGCCTCCATGACTTCCCGTCTTCCTATGATGGCCGTGACCGCATAACCGTTACCCATCGCTTTTCCGAACAGTGCCATGTCGGGCTCGACGCCATAAAGCGTGTGTAGGCCACCGAACGTTTGGCGAAATCCGGAAGTGCACTCATCAAACACCAGCACGATGCCGTTGTCGGTTGCGAGTTTTCGCACTTTCTGGAGAAAGTCGCCCTCCGGTCCCATGTTGCGCGAGACCTCCATCTTGATCACGCCGACTTCATGATTTTTAACGAGCTCTTCAAGTTCAGGGAAGTTGTTGTAGCGAAACGGCAGCACACTGCCGCGCAGGTTTTGCGGTACGCCCTTCGGGTCCAGCCCGGGAAGAAGGTGGCCAGCCAGATTTTCGCCATCACCGAGGTTGGCCGCCAGATACCAGTCATGCCAGCCGTGGTAACCACAGATGGCAACCTTGTCGCGCCCTGATGCCGCGCGTGCAATGCGAATCCCGACGGCATTCGCCTCTCCGCCGCTTCTGGCCAGACGAACCATGTCTGCCCAAGGATGGATTGCAATCAGCCGCTCGGCCAGATAAACCTCTTCCGGGCAGTTGAAGGTAGACATATTTCCTGCAACGACGGTCTGCTGAACCGCCGCATCTACTTCTGGATGCCCATAACCCAGCGTGTTGGTGCCCACACCCATGATGGACATGTCGATATATTCACGACCATCCAGGTCCCAGACCTTGCAGCCTTTTGACCTGCTGAAATACGCGGGCCACTGTTCCGGGAGAAACATCTCTGCGCGCTTGGAGAGCAGCATATTCCCACCGGGGATGATCTGCTTGGCTCGCTTCCAGAGCTTTTGTCCACTGCCCATGCTGGCTCCTTCGTTTCTGTTGATATGTTGATTGGCATCGAAGATTTCCGGGCGGCCTTCATGCAGCGCCAAAACCTCTTGCCAGGTGAAATCGGTACGCGGTGCGAAATGCTGAAAGACTTTCTCAATCACGAAGAAATCTGCCGGCTCATCCACCGTCCAGCGCAAGCCCGAAAGATCCCGCTGGTATTGCACGCCACTGGTTTTGAAGCGGCCTGATTCGCGCAGGTAGGGTGTGACGTGCTCATGGTCGTAAGGCTTGTCGGTCTCCTGCATGGCCTGCTCAAGCGCCGCGAAAGTAAATACTTCAATGTCCAGCCCGTCGGGATAGGTGGGCGGGGCGATGTTGCTGAAGTAATCCACCTCACCCAGGCTGAAGCCCCTGACGACCTCGTCGACCAGGGCAGGGTCCACCAGCGGGCAATCGCCGGTGATACGAACCACGACGTCCGCTCGATGCGCTTTTGCTGCACGCACGAAACGCTCCAGTACATCATTCTCACTGCCCTGCTCACAGGCGTAGCCCAGTTTTTGAACATGCTCGACCAGCGGTTTATTGCGTGTGTCGACAGATGTCGCCACCACAATCTGGTCGATGCATCTGGCCCTGGAAAGACGCGACAGCAACAATTCGATCATGGGAATACCGCCAATCGGTTTCATGACCTTGTTCGGCAATCTGGTGGAGCCCATGCGGGCCTGGACAATCGCAACAATTTTCATACAGAGGCCCAGCGAGCCGGGTTGATCAAATCTTCGTCTTCGCGCTGCACGTCCGGCCAGTCTGCCGGGCATTCGCACTGCGCCTCACGCAAAATCTGCTGGAGCTGATTCACGCTGTCTGCACCAACCACGAGCCTGTCAACACCCGGCAGGGACAGTGGGTATGCCAGGCAGGCGCGCACAGCGGAAATGCCATGCGCCAGCAGCCACTGGTGCCACGCCAGCCAGACATCACTCCACTGAGAAAACCGTTCTGGTACATCGCCCTGCTTCATCAACAGCAGACCCTGAAGAAAGGCCGAGCGGGTGTGAACCTCAATATCCTTGTCCTTCAAGGCCTGCAGCCAGCCCGTCGTTTGCAGGCGCCTGTCGACAAGATTGAGGGGGGCTTGCACAAGATCGAAATCAAATTTTTCAGTCAGTACTTTGAGTTGTCCGGGCTCATAAATCGATATGCCAATTTTTTTAACGAGCCCTGCATCCTTGAGGCCCAGCAAGGCCCGAAAGAGCTCTGTACCTTCCGTTGAAAGGAGCTGCTCCGGACGATGGAGCAGTACTCCATGCAGGGTTTTGAGGCCAAGCCGCGCCAGTGACAAATCAACTTGTTCCCGCACCCAGCCCTGAATATCCGCGCAGGACCCGGGCACGCCAGGCAACTTGCTCACGACCTTAAAACCTTCGGTTCCGACTTCACCAAGGCAGGCCTCGCTGTCTCCGTACGCAATCGCCGTATCCAGCGTGTCAACGCCATTTTCACGGGCGAGTCCCAGCATCGACTTCGCAACAGGGCGGGTCACCTGGCCATCCCGGTTGGCAACCCCGTAGTTCAGGCCAAATTGAACGGTGCCAAGCGCCAGGCGGTTCATCAGGAAAGCTTTGTCTTCAGGATTTCAGAAAATCGTCTGATGGCCAATAGGCGTGGTCAGACGCTGAACTACCTCTTGCTGCTGGGCTTCAGTCAGGGCAGGATACATCGGCAAGCTGATGGCTTCGCCGTAATAGCGTTCGGACTCTGGGAAATCACCTGCCTTGAACCCGGCTTCAGCATAGAAGGGGTGGTGGTAAACCGGGATGTAATGCAGGTTAACGCCGATGCCTGCAACACGGAGGCGCTCAAAGACTTCGCGATGGCTTGCGTTGATCGAGGCGAGGTCGAGACGAACGACATACAAATGCAGGCCGGAATAACTGTCAGCGTGCTGCCACGGCGCAATGACCGGAAAGTCTTGCAACAGGCGGTCGTAATTTTGGGCAAGCGCGTGCCTTTTCGAGACGAGTTGGTCAAGGCGCTTCATCTGGCTGACACCCAGGGCCGCCTGTATGTCAGTCATGCGGTAGTTGAAGCCGAGTTCAATCTGCTGGTAATACCAGGGCCCATCCGGTGCATGGGTCATCTCCGCCGGATCGCGGGTGATGCCGTGGCTGCGCAGACGCACCATGCGATTGGCCAGCACCGGATCATTGGTCAGGGCCATGCCGCCCTCACCTGTCGTGATGATCTTCACTGGATGAAAGCTGAACACGGTGATGTCGCTGTAACGGCAATTGCCGATGGGCTCATTTTTGTAGCGCCCTCCGATGGCATGAGACGCGTCTTCGATGACCCTAAAACCATACTCCACGGAAAGGGCGTGTATAGCTTCAAGGTCGCAGGGCTGACCGCACAGGTGAACAGGGATGACGACCTTCGGGAGCTTGCCGGACACCCTGGCGCGCTCAAGTTTTTCGGCAAGACGCACCGCACTGAGGTTGTATGTCTGCGGATCGATGTCCACAAAGTCCACCTCCGCACCGCAATAGCGTGCGCAATTGGCACTCGCCACAAAGGTGATGGGCGTGGTCCAGACCAGGTCACCCGGCCCCACCCCAAGCGCGAGGCACGCGATGTGCAATGCGGATGTGGCGCTGTTCACCGCAACGGCCCGATAGGCGCCGCAGTAGTCCGATACGGCCTTCTCAAACATCGGCACCAAAGGCCCCTGCGTCAGAAAATCCGACCGCAACACCTCGGTAACAGCATCAATATCAGCCTGAACAATATCCTGGCGACCATAAGGCATCATTTTTCTTCCTTCATGCTGATATCCAGATTACCCGGTGACGCGTCATCCACTTCAATTCGGGGGTTTGCTTTGCCAGTACCCTCGACAACAATGTCGTCGTAAGTACCAATGCGGCTAATGCCACCGCCCTGCAATTCAACAATCTGGGTGCAGTTTTTCAGGGTGCTCAGCCTGTGCGCAATGATCAGGATGGTCAGTTGGCTGTCAAGGCCTTCTATCGCAGCCATGACGGCCTGCTCGGTGTCATTATCAAGCGCGCTGGTGGCCTCATCAAAAATGATCACGTCGGCCTGTTTGTACAAAGCCCGCGCGATGCCGATCCGCTGACGCTGACCGCCTGACAGCCTGACGCCGCGCTCCCCCACCATGGCCTGATACTGCAGCGGCCAGCTCTCGATGAGCTCGGCAATCTGGGCCTGCTGGGCCGCAGAACGGACCCGCTGGCGGTCAATCTGGGCCTTGGGCACCCCGAAGGCAATATTCTCTTCAATGCTGCTGTCGGCCAGGAAAATGGTCTGTGGGACGTGGGCGATATGGCCTTGCCACGCGCGCTGGTTGCTTGCATTTACAGCCCGTCCGTCAATCGCAAGCTCGCCATCGGTCGGCTCCAGCAGGCCCATGATGATGTCCAGCAGCGTGCTTTTCCCGCTGCCGGTAGCGCCTATGAAGCCGACCCGGCTTCCCTTTGCAATCGTCAGGTCGAACTGTTGCAGAACCAGTGGCGCATCTTCGGCATACCGGAACGACAGCCGATTCAGGCTGATGGACTTGTTGAAGGGCAGCAAGCCTGTGGACTGAGTGACTGGGGCTGGCAATGGCTGGTCCAGCAAGTCAAGCGCATCCTGAATCGAGGCCTGGTTTCCCCTGATGCCCGTCAGTGAAGCGTAAACCTGCTGAAGCAGGGGCAGAAGGCGCTGGGCACCCAATGCCAAAGCCCCCAGAACGGGAATACCCCGGGCCATGCCATCGGCCTGCCCCGCAAGCACATACGCGATGACCGCGATGAACACCATGCTCAGCGTTTCCACGACATACCGGGGGCTGGTAGAGACGAAAGTGCTGTTGCCCGTCGCGCGTCGAACCTGCAGATCGGTATCACGATAGATTCTGCAATAGCTCTCCTGGCTCCCGTCAATCAGGATGTCCCGAATGGCACCCATTCCCTCCTGTAGGGATTTGACGATATTGCTCGACCCGTGGGCAATCACCTGGCTGTTGAGCAGAAGTCGTTTCCGGGTTATCAATACACTGACAGCGTAGATCAGCCCGAACCCGCCAAATGTGGTCAGCGCGATCACTGCATCAACCGAAAAAAGCGCGCCCATGATGACGACGATGGCGATGCTGGAGCTCACGATGTTGAAACCCATCAGCATCGAATTTGTCACCACGCTGGCCTTGTTCGAAATCCCGTTGATCACTTCGCTGCTGTTTCTGGACAGATGCACGGCATAAGGTTGATACAGCGTTCTGCGGTATATGCTGATGCTGAGGTCTGCGCCAGTTGCAAAAGACAGGCGGGTATTGACCCAAAGCAGAGCCAGGCGCATGGCACCGGCCAGCAAAGCCGCCAGCACAAATACTGCCGTCATCGGAAACAGGAGCTGGTCTGCGGAGGTAACGCCCAGGGCACGGATGAAAGATTGCGCGCCCTGATGGTTAAACACATGGCCTGGCGCCGTCAGCACGCCCAGAAAAGGCAGCACGGCGCCAATGCTCAAAATTTCCGCAAACGAGACCAGCACCATGAGGGCAAGAAGCAGCCCGAACTGAACCCGGCGCCTGTGGCTCAGGTGAGGCCAAAGGCGATGCAGCAGGGTGTAAATGGTTTGGGATGGCTGCATCTGGACAGGCTATTCGGCTTTCGCTTCAACCTCTTCCATAGGTGTCTTCAATCCGGACAATGTCGTCTTCACCAAGATAAGAGCCGGTCTGCACTTCAATGATTTCGAGCGGCCCGGTTCCCGGATTGGTCAGGCGATGGGTTTGGCCCTGGGGAATATAGGTGCTCTGGTTCTCTTTGAGGATCATGCGTTTATCGCCATTGATCACCTCGGCGACCCCACTGACAACCACCCAGTGTTCGGCGCGATGATGGTGCATCTGCAACGACAGCGATGCGCCGGGCTTCACGGTAATACGTTTGACCTGATGGTTGCGGCCGACATCCACGCTGTCATACCAACCCCATGGACGCGCCACGAGCCGATGCTGCACTGCCTGCGTGGCATCCAGCGACTCCAGTCTGGCGACCACTTCCTTGACTGCTTCGGATTGACTGCCGTGCGCTACCAGCAAGGCATCCGGCGTATCAATGATGAGCAGGTCCTTCGCGCCCAGCGAAATCACCTGACGCCCACCGCCAGCATGGATATACGTACCTTCAGAACGCAAATGATGGGCGTTTTCCACTTCCCCGCCAGCGCGGTTGCCACTGCCAATGTCAGGGGAAAGTTCAGCCACCGCATTCCAGCTACCGACGTCACTCCAGCTGCCGCTGAAGGGAAACACCACCACATTGTCTGCACGCTCCATCACGGCATAGTCAATGGACTGGCTTCTGCATGCCGCAAATGCCGCTGCATCAGGGCGCAAAAAGAATCCATCCTTTTGGGGTGCTGCCATGGCTAGGCGGCAGGCATCCAGAATGTCCGGTGCATAGACCTGCAGTGCCTCCAGCAAGGTCTGGGCGCGCGTCAGGAAAATGCCGGCATTCCACAGGTAAGACCCGCTCGCAAGCAACTGAACCGCCTTGTCCGTCGGCGGCTTTTCCACAAAGCTCGCGACATCAAAACCGCCATTTCCAAGAGCCGCGCCTTTCTGGATGTACCCGTAGGCCGTGCTTGGCAAGCTCGGCTGCACACCAAAGGTTACCAACTTGCCAGACTGCGCGGCCGCAGTCGCGGAACGCACCATGTCAACGAAAGCCTGACCATCCGGGATATGCTGATCGGCAGGACAAAAAAGCAGCAAATCATCTGCATCCGCGGCAATGGCGGCAATGGCCATAGCTGCCGCAGTGTTTTTGGCAGACGGCTCCAGAATTTGCCATACATCGACACCCGCCTGGACACCCACATCCAAGACAAGAAATCGGTGCTCTTCCGAGGACACACAAGTTACCCCACCGATTGCAAGGGGTGCAACGCGCTCCAGCGTCAGCTGCAGCAGCGATTTGTCGCCTATAAGCGGGATGAACTGCTTGGGAAACGCCTTGCGTGACAACGGCCAAAGGCGTGTTCCGCTGCCACCGCAAAGAATGATGGGGCGAATCGGCGCCGCGCCCACAGAGGTTGTCATCATCATGTTTTTTCTGCTTCGCGCCTGAGTGCTTCGATTTCCTTCTGAAGCAACTCGAATTCCGCCAGCTTTCTCTGAAGAAACGCTTTTGTCAGGACACCTTTTTCTTCAAGCCCTGCAGCAGTCAGGACATAGGAGTAAGCAAGCTTGTTGTCGCTGCGCCTGAAATTGTTGGCCTTGACCAGACCTTTGTCGACGAGCGCCCGCAGGCAATAGTTGATCTTGCCCAGACTGACGCCAAAACGTTCCGCGAGCCCGCGCTGACTTGCAGAAGGCTCGGCGGTCAATTCGCACAAGAGGTAGTAGGGAAGGTCTTGGGGTGCCATTTGGAGAAAAGCAACTATATGTTCATGGCTTGAACACATTGTAAGCACGGAAGCCCGCGGGGTCTACTTAAACGCCCGAAAGAGCCGTTTCCAGCGACTTGCCCAGCTTGTCTTTGGCTGACAGCGACGGCTCCCCATCCAGCGGCCAGACGATTCCCAGGGTGGGGTCGTTCCATGCAATACAACGCTCCATGGCGGGTGCGTAGTAGTCGGTGGTCTTGTACAAAAAATCAGCGCTGCTGCTCAGCACCACAAAACCATGCGCCAGGCCGGGCGGCACCCAGAGCTGCTTGCCATTGTCTTCATTGAGTTCGATGCCAAACCACTGCCCAAAAGTGGGAGATGCACGGCGAATATCCACGGCGACATCGAACACGCTGCCGCGTACCACGCGAACGAGTTTCCCCTGTGGTTGGTCAACCTGGAAGTGAAGGCCGCGCAGCACGCCTTTTTCGGACCGGCTGTGATTGTCCTGAACAAAGGTGAAATCCGTCCCGGTGGATTCGTTGAATTGACGCTGGTTAAAACTTTCAAAGAAGAAGCCGCGTGGATCACCAAAAACCCGCGGCTCAACAATCAGCACATCGGCAATGTTTGTCGGTGTGACCTTCATGGTTGTCCCCGTTCAGCCAGCAACCGCAGAAGGTAGCGGCCATAGCCGCTTTTGGACAACGGCTCTGCCAGCTTCTGCAACTGCGTGTCGTCAATAAAACCGCCTCGCCACGCAATCTCTTCGAGACAGGCAATTTTCAGGCCCTGCCGGTGCTCCAGTGTTGCAATGAATTGCCCGGCCTCAAGCAGGCTGTCGTGCGTGCCGGTATCCAGCCAGGCATAGCCGCGCTGCATGATCTGGACATTCAGATTGCCGCCCTGCAGGTAGGCCTGATTGACCGCCGTGATTTCCAGCTCACCACGGGCGCTGGGCTTGATGGATTTGGCAATCTCGACGACCTGTTCATCGTAAAAGTACAGGCCGGTGACGGCATAGCTGCTCTTGGGCGAGACAGGTTTTTCCTCGATGCTGTTGGCCTCGCCCGCACCATCAAACGCGACCACACCGTAGCGCTCCGGATCCTGCACATGGTAGGCAAAGACCGTTGCGCCGTGTTCATTCGCATCGGCCTGCATCAGCAGCTTTTGCAGGTCATGCCCGTAAAAAATGTTGTCGCCAAGCACCAGTGCGCTGGGCGCACCATCCAGAAACTTCTCGCCAATGATGAAAGCCTGCGCCAATCCATCCGGACTGGGCTGAACTGCATACTGAAGTTTCATGCCCCATTGGGAACCGTCTCCCAGCAGTTGCTCGAACCGCGGCGTGTCCTGCGGTGTGCTGATGATCAGGACTTCCCTTATGCCGGCGACCATCAGCGTACTGAGCGGGTAATACACCATGGGCTTGTCATAGACAGGCAGCAGTTGCTTGCTGATTGCCAGCGTAGCCGGATGCAGACGGGTGCCTGAGCCGCCGGCGAGGACGATGCCTTTGCGTTGTGTCATGTGTGAAGTCAGGTAATTTCGGCCAGCATGCGGGCAACGCCCACCTGCCAGTCTGGAAGCTGCAAGCCAAAATATTTACCGAGTTTATCGGTGTCAAGGCGCGAGTTGTGCGGTCGTCTTGCCGGCGCTGGAAACGCAGTAGACGGCACCGGATCAACGGCATCGGGCAAAGCCTTCAACAGGCGGCCGGCCTTTTGCGCCTGCTCCAGCACAAACCGTGCATAGCCATGCCAGGAGGTCTCGCCACCGGCTGCCACGTGGTAAATGCCGCGCGCATGTTCCGCCTTGGTCCACACGCTGCGCAGCATATGCGCCGTCACGTCCGCAAGAAGGTCTGCCCCGGTGGGGGCGCCAAACTGGTCATTGACCACTGACAGGCGTTCGCGCTCACCGGCCAGCCTGAGCATGGTTTTGGCGAAATTGCCGCCCCGCGCCGCATAGACCCAGCTGGTGCGCAGGACGAGGTAGTCCTTGCAGTTCTGCGCGATCCGGTTTTCACCTTCCAGCTTGGTACGGCCGTAGACACTGAGTGGCCCGGTCGGGTCTGTTTCAACCCAGGGGCGGGTGCCGCTGCCATCAAAAACGTAGTCTGTTGAGTAGTGAACCAGCCAGGCCCCGACAGACTGTGCAGCCTGCGCCAGCACACCGGGCGCTTCGGCATTCACGCGATGGGCGTTGTCGGCATCACTTTCCGCCTTGTCGACGGCTGTATAAGCCGCCGCATTGACGATGGCATGTGGACGTACCGCATGGACCGTATCCGCAAGCCCGGAAAGGTCTGACAGGTCTCCGCAAAAACCGGTGCTGCGCCTGTCGAGCGCAACCACTTCACCCAGAGGTGCCAGGCTGCGTTGCAACTCCCATCCGACCTGCCCGGCCGCACCCAACAGCAGTATCTTCAAGCGGCTACCTTTTCAGCTTTTCCGTAGTGCAGGTCGGTCCATTCGCGATAAGCCCCGCTCTGGACCTGCGTGACCCATTCGGGGTTGCCAAGATACCAGGCCACCGTTTTGCGTATACCGCTCTCAAACGTCTCGGCCGGCTTCCAGCCCAGGTCGCGCTGGATCTTGCCCGCATCAATGGCATAACGCCGGTCATGCCCGGGCCTGTCCTGCACATGGGTAATTTGCGCCGTGTAGCTTGCGCCATCCGGCCGGGGCCGCATCTCGTCAAGCAACGAACAAATCGTGTGCACGATTTCGATGTTGGGCTTTTCATTCCAGCCACCGACGTTGTAGACCTCGCCCGCCCTGCCAGCCTCCAGCACGCGACGGATCGCACTGCAGTGATCCTTGACATACAACCAGTCGCGGATCTGCATCCCGTCGCCATAGACGGGCAAGGGCTTGCCCGCCAGTGCATTCACGATCATCAGCGGTATGAGTTTTTCTGGGAAATGGTAGGGGCCATAGTTGTTGCTGCAGTTGGTCGTCAGCACGGGCAGACCGTAGGTGTGGTGATAGGCGCGCACCAGGTGATCACTTGCAGCCTTGCTGGCCGAATAGGGACTGTTGGGCTCGTACTGATGAGTCTCGGTAAATGCGGCATCCCCGCTACCGAGAGATCCGTAAACCTCATCGGTAGAGACATGCAGGAACCGGAAATCCCTTTTGGCATCATCCTGCAAGCCACCCCAATAGGCACGCGCCGCTTCGAGCAGATGGAACGTGCCCACGATATTGGTCTGGATAAAGTCTTCCGGCCCGTGAATCGAGCGGTCTACGTGGGATTCGGCGGCAAAGTTGACGATAGCCCGGGGCTTGTGGGTGCGCAAAAGCTCACCGGCCAGCAACGCGTCACCAATGTCGCCTTTAACGAAGATGTGCCGCGTGTCGCCGTTGAGCGATGCGAGCGTCTGCAAATTGCCCGCATACGTCAATTTGTCGAGATTGATAACCGGCTCGTCAGACTGCGCAAGCCAGTCCAGCACAAAATTAGCACCTATAAAACCGGCGCCGCCGGTGACGAGAAGCATGGAAGTCCTTGTTGACGATGCGGTGAACGCCGCCTAAATTATCCCATGCCCCCGCAGGGCCGTGCAGGCCCGGCCCCTGCACTGTCAGAAGTGGATGCCGCGCATCATTTGCTGCATGGCCACCGCTTCGGCCGACAGCTGCGGCTTGGCCGCCTTGTCGCCCGCTTTGGCGCCCTTGGCGGCAGACGAGTCAGGGAACATGCGGAAGCTGGTGTTCATGGCGATCTGCGCGATCCGCGGCACCAGCGCATGCATGACTTGGCCAGTGATGCCAAGGCGGGTCGCGATGCGCACGGGCTTGGTAATGCAGGCGTCGGCAATCATGTCGGCCGCCTCTTCAGGCGACAGCGTCGGCACGTTGTTGTAGAGGTTGGTCGGTGCAATCATGGGCGTGCGCACCAGCGGCATATTGATGGTGGTGAAGCTGATGCCCACGTCTGCGAACTCACTGGAAGCACAACGCGTCCATGCGTCCAGCGCCGCCTTGGAGGCCACATACGCAGAAAACCGCGGTGCGTTGGTCAGCACACCGATAGAGCTGATGTTGACCACATGCCCCTTGCGTTTGGTGGCCATGCCAGGCAGCAGCCCCATAGTGACACGCAAGCAACCGAAGTAGTTCAGCTGCATGGTGCGTTCATAGTCATGGAATCGGTCGTAGCTGGCCTCGATGGCGCGGCGGATGGAGCGGCCGGCGTTGTTGATCAGGAAGTCCACACCACCGTGGTTGGCAACCAGTTCCTTGATGAAACGGTCGCAGTCGGCCATGTCGGCGATGTCGGCAGGGTAAGCCACAAAGTTGTAGCCCTTGGCCTTCGCCTCTTTACAGGCTTCATCAAGCTTGTCCTGGTCGCGGCCGCAGATGATGGTGATGGCACCCGCATCTGCAAACTTGTGTGCTGCGGCCAGGCCAATGCCTGATGAGCCGCCGGTGACCAGCACGACCTTGCCATTGACGGTACCGCGCAGCGAACGATCGATATGCAGGTCGGGGTCAAGGTGGCGCTCCCAGTAATCCCACAGGCGCCAGGCGTAGTCCTTGAGGTTGGGCACGGAAATGCCCGAGCCCTTCAGGGCCGCCGTCATGTCGCGGCTGTCAAAACGGGTTGGGTAGTTGACAAAAGTCAACATGTCTTCCGGCAAGCCGAGGTCGGCCAGCACCGCATTGCGGATGCGCCGCACTGGCGCGAGGGCCATCAGGCTTTTCTTGACGCCGCGCGGGATGAAACCCAGCAACGCGGCATTCACGAACAGGTTCATGCGCGGCGCATGGGCTGCACGGCTGAAGATGTCCAGCACATCGCCCACGCGGTAACCGACGGGATCAACCAGGTGGAAGCATTTTTTCGTGATGCCGTCCTTGTGGCTGATGTAGTCCAGTGCGTCGACCACAAAATCGACCGGCACGATGTTCACACGACCGCCTTCCAGGCCCACGGCGGGCATCCACGGCGGCAGCAGCTGGCGCATGCGCTGGATCAGCTTGAAGAAGTAGTATGGACCGTCGATCTTGTCCATCTCACCGGTGGTACTGTCACCGACCACCATGGCCGGGCGGAAGACGGTCCATGGCACCTTGCATTCCTTGCGCACGATTTTTTCGCTCTCGTGCTTGGTCATGAAATAGGGGTGCTCGTAGTTCTCGGCTTCCTCGAACATGTCTTCGCGGAACACGCCTTCATAAAGCCCTGCAGCCGCAATGGAACTGACGTGATGAAAGTGCCCAGCATCAATGGCTTTGGCAAATTCAACGGTGTTACGCGTACCGTCGATATTGACGGCAACCTGGCTTTCCTCGTCGGCGCTCAGGTCATAGACGGCGGCCAGATGGTAGAAATGGTCTACTTGGCCCTTGAGCTTTTTGACGTCTTCAGCGCTGACACCCAGTTTCTTGCTGGTCAGGTCGCCATGCACGGCGACGGCCCTGGCAGCACTGACACCCCAATATTCGCGCAACGCGGCCACCTTGCCAGCGCTCTCCTTGCGGATGAGGAAGGAAACCGTGGTCGCCTTTCGCTCCAGCAGCTTTTTCACAAGGCGTTTGCCAATAAAGCCGGTTGCCCCGGTGACGAAATAATGCGTTGTCATAGTTGTGGTGTCTTTCCGCAGAAGGGCAAATCAAAGCCCGATTCTTGCTTAAAGGCGCGCCGTCCCTATTCAGCAAAAACCCGCGCTCTGCGCCTTCTAGAAGCCTGCACCTAAACCCACGTGCGTTCAGCGCTTATATTTTGGGATCTGCAAGGCGTGGCCGCCGGGCAACTTCATTCCACCATTCTTCAGGAGCACAACCATGGTCAAGAAACTGCAAAAAATGAGCGCAGAAAAAAAATCCGGCCCTCAGCTGTCAGGCGCAGTGAAAGAGTCTGCACAGCAGATCTGGCTTGCAGGCCTGGGTGCTTTCTCGAAGGCGCAGGAAGAAGGCGGCAAGGTATTTGAGACCCTGGTCAAGGAAGGCCTGTCCATCCAGCGCAAGACCCAGGCTGTGGCAGAGGAGAAAATCTCCGTCGCCACCAGCCGCATGGCCAGCATGGCGACCGACATCCAGTCCAAGGCCGGCAACCAGTGGGACAAGCTGGAAACCATTTTCGAAGACCGCGTGGCCAAAGCCCTGAACAAACTCGGCGTACCTTCCGCAAAGGACGTGGATGCCCTGATCGCACGCATCGACGAGCTCAATCGCAACGTCCAGAAGATGAGCGCAAAACCAGCAGCCAGGACACCGGCAAAGACGGCAACGAAGCCCGCTGCCAAAAAGGCCGCAGCGAAACGACCTGCGACCCGCAAGTCCGCCTGAAGCGGTTTGATGGAGGACAGGGGACTTTTGTCCCCTTTTTTTGGATCCGCTGGCATTTGCTCACGACCTTATTCAATAGTCAGATTGCTGCAGCGCAACAAATACCTCGGCAACCCGAAAAACAATCACGCATGAGCACTGCAAGTCCTTCAACCCGCAAACGAACACGTCACGAACCTCGCATCGGTTTGGCCCTCGCTGGCGGGGGTCCGCTGGGTGCCATCTACGAAATCGGCGCGCTGTGTGCACTTGACGAGTCTCTGCAGGGACTCTCATTCACAAAACTTCACCACTACGTTGGTGTCTCGGCAGGCGGTTTTATAGCCGCCGGGCTGGCCAACGGCATGACGCCGCGCGAGCTCTGCGCGTCCTTCATTGAAAACGACCACGAAATTTCAGAGGTGTTCGACCCGGCCTGGCTGATGGTGCCGGCGTATGGCGAATTTTTGCGCCGCAGCATGACCCTGCCCGGACTGGCACTGTCGGCACTGTGGCGCGCAACCCTGGGCGGTAAATCGCTGCTCAATGCCGTCGAGGCTTTGGGTCCTGCCTTGCCGACCGGCATTTTCAGCAATGACGAGATTGATGCGCGCCTCACCCAACTGTTCTCGAAACCCGGTCGTACCAACGACTTCCGTGAACTGGCAGGCCGGCTGACTCTGGTGGCCACCAACCTGGACACCGGCGAAGCCGCACCCTTCGGCCAGCCCGGCTGGGACCATGTACCGATTTCGAAAGCCGTGCAGGCCAGCTCCGCGCTGCCCGGGCTGTTTCCACCCGTGGAAATCGACAACCAGTATTTCGTTGATGGGGCACTGAAGAAGACCATGCATGCAGGCGTCGCGATGGACGGAGGCATGGACCTGATGTTCTGCCTCAACCCGCTGGTGCCGTTCAACTCGACCCTCGCACCGGAACTGGCGATGAACCAGCGTGTCATGCGTCGTGGCCTGCCCGCCGACCGTCAGCGCATCCCCCGCATCGTCAACGGCGGATTGCCGGCGGTTATGAGCCAGACCTTCCGCGCCATGATCCATTCGCGGCTGGAGTTGGGTATGAAGCACTACGAACACGCCTATCCGGACACCGACATCGTCCTGCTGGAGCCCGACCACCGCGACACCGACATGTTCCTTGCCAACACCTTCAGCTACGGCCAGCGCCGCGAGATGGCCGAGCACGCTTACCAGAAGACGCGCCAGATGCTGCGCTCCCGCAAAACAACCCTGTCAGCCAAACTGGCGCGCCACGGCGTCTCGCTGAACATGGACCTGCTCGACGACGCGAGGCGGCACCTGGTGAAAGCGCGCCCCGCACCTACCCGCGTAGGCCGGGCGATTGCCTCGCTGGAGGAAGTGATGGAAGACCTGAGCCATGCGATCAGCCCCGCAGCGCGCCGACCGGCGTGAGGCCTGCGGGGCTGCTGGACTTCCCTAGTGACGCAGGGCCCGACCCTCGGTTAGAGTAAGCGCACATCAGAGGTAGACAAACATGGCGAAAAAAGCGCCCAGGCGCACGGCGGAGCGGATTCTGGAGGTCACGCTGGACCTGTTTAACCGCTTTGGCGAGCCCAATGTCTCGACAACGCTCATCTCCGCCGAACTGGGCATCAGCCCGGGCAACCTGTACTACCACTACCCGGCCAAAGACGAGCTCATCAACTCGCTGTTTGACCGTTACGAGCGCTCGCTGACCGAACTGCTCAATGCCAGCGACGGCGTGCGTGATGTGGAGGACGCCTGGTTCTTCATGCACACACTGTTCGAACTGATCTGGCAATACCGCTTTCTGTACCGCGACCTCAACGACCTGCTGAGCAAAAACCGCCGGCTTGAAACGCACTTTCAATCGGTCCTGAAAAACAAGACCCGCTCCGTCAGGGCCCTGCTGGACGGCATGAGTCGCGCCGGGGCGATGTCGATAGATTCGCGTGAGGTTGAAGCCACCGCTACCAGCATGGTGGTCGTGCTGACCTACTGGCTGAGTTTTGAATACGTGCGTGACCCGCGCAACGCGCTGGAGCCGGGCAACGCACAGGCGGCGCTGCTGCGCGGCGCCCACCATGTGCTGAACCTGCTGATTCCCTACCTGGAGCAGGGCCAGCGCATGCACCTGCAATCGCTGGTGGGGGCTTACAGCACGCCGTCAGGTCCAAAATAGCCGGGACAGGCAAAATCCCATCACCGGACGCCGGACAAGTTAAAAAAGAAGGAGACAAAAAATGGCCAAATGGACCGCATTCCCGCACGCGGGTGACTACACATTCGATGCTGCCAGCCTGAAGAAGGCCTGGGCCAAACTGCATCAGGGCGATTGCGAGCCCCTGCCCAAGGACGCGGCCGTACTCGGCGCCTGGGTGCTGTTTCATAACGGCGACTTCCAGAAGGCCGCAGAAGCCGGCCTGAAAGCAGGCGGCGACGGCATCACGGTGGCCAACAAGGCCACCTGCATTTACGCCAATTACCTTGAAACCAAGGAAAAAGCCAAGCTCGACATGTTCATGGAAGTGGCTGACCGCGCCGAAGCCCAGCAAAAAGACCAGCCCAAAAACGCCAACGCGTATTACTGGCAGGCCTATGCCCTGGGCCGTTACGGTCAGGGGATCAGCGTCGCCAAGGCCCTGGCTCAGGGTCTGGGTACCAAGGTCAAGAATGCGCTGGAGCAAGCCATCAAGCTGCAACCCAAACATGCCGACGCCCACATTGCGCTGGCAGCCTTTCACGCCGAAGTCATCGACAAGGTCGGCTCGCTGATTGGCGGCATGACCTACGGTGCCAAAAAAGACACCGGCCTGACGCTGTTCAGGGAGTCCCTCAAGCTCAACCCCGGCTCGGCCATCGCGATGGTCGAGTACGCCAACGGCATGGTCATGCTGGAAGGCGACAAAAAGATGAAGGAAGCGACCAAACTCTACGAGCAGGCCGCAGCCAGCAAGCCGGCCGATGCCACCGAGCGGCTGGACGTTGAAATGGCCAAGGCGGAACTCGAAGACTAGGCCACACGTCCCCGGCTGCATACCGGGGTCAGTTATGCTTGAAGGTTGCCTCCCATGACAACTTCCATGCAGTCCTTTTCCCTGCCCGCGCTGATACGCCTGATGCGGCCGCACCAGTGGCTGAAAAACGCCTTCGTGCTCGCCGGACTGGCATTCAGCCAGACCTGGCGTTATCCCGATATCGTGGAGCGTGTCCTGATCGCCTTTGTGGCGTTTTGCTGCATCTCCAGCATGGTCTACATCCTGAACGACTGGCAAGACCGTTCTGCCGATGCGCTGCACCCCAAAAAGAAGCACAGGCCGCTGGCAAGCGGTGCCGTTTCGGTGCCGCTGGCCCTTGCTTTGGCAGCGGTGCTTCTGGCAAGCGGGATTTGGCTGGCTTGGGGCATGCGGGCCCTGTCGTTTTTGCTGGGCTGGTACGTCTTGCTCAATCTCGCCTATTCATGGCGCCTCAAACACGTCGCCGTCGTCGATGTCTCCATCATTGCCGCCGGTTTCATGCTCAGGCTGATGGCCGGCACTTGGGCCGTGGGCATCCCGCCGTCCCGCTGGCTGGTCCTGACGGGCATTTTTGTGGCGCTGTTTTTGGGATTTTCCAAACGCAAGGCAGAAACCTTCCACGCCACCGGCAACCAGCGCGCCGTGCTGGCCCAGTACCCGCCAGCCCTGCTCGACACCTTTATTGCGGTGACCATGACGGCGATGTTGACCACCTACAGCCTGTTTGCGTCGAGCCCTGAAGCACAGCTGCAGCATGGGCAGCATCTTCTCTACACCGTGCCCGTCGTGATCTTCGGCATGCTGCGTTACACCTACCAGGTTCACCGCGGGCGCGGTGAAGATGTTGCGCGCGACCTGCTGCGCGACCCCTGGATCGTTGCCGCCGGCGTGGTTTATCTTGCCATTTTCATGAGCCGCGGATTCTGGTGAAAGAAGTGACATCCAGGGGCAGCCGTCTGCCCATCAAGCAGTTGCTGCTGGCGCTGGGCGTGATGGCCACGCTCTATGCGGCCGTGCTGCTCATCTGGGGCGACCGGCAGGTGACGTCGCTGTCGCTGCTCTGGTCCTGGACGGGACTGCAGGCAGCGGGACTTTGCATCATCAACTACCTGCTGCGCGGCACGCGCTGGCGGCTGTGGATGGCACGCTACGGTCGTGATTTGGGATGGCGCACGGGCCTGAGGTTTTACCTGGCCGGCTACACCTTCACACCCACACCCGGCAACGTCGGGGAATCCGTGCGCGGCATGATGCTGGCAGACAAGCCACTGGGCACGGCCGAAAGCCTGGCCATCTTCGGCGCCGAACGACTGGCCGACTTCGTTTGCCTGGTCCTGCTCTGTACGCCAGCGCTCCTGTGGGCGCTCACACACGATGTGGTGCAAGCCCGCCCAGGCCTCTGGCTGGTGTTAACGGGTGCGGTGGTGGCGTTGGTAGCGCTGGTCTTGTTCTTGTTTGCCCGCTACAGGCAGCGGCTGTTTTTGCGCTTCGACTGGTTGCAGCAAGCCTGGCATTGCCTGAGCGTCCGGCCCCTCATCTGGTTCGCCCTGACCATCACCGCCTGGGCTGCGCAAGGCCTTGCGGTGTGGCTGATCTGCCGTGCGCTCGGCATGCACATGCATGTACTGACCGCCATGGGTTTTTACGCCGTGGCCATGGTGGCAGGTGCCTTGTCGGCCTTGCCCGCAGGCCTGGGCGGCATGGAGGCCGTGCTCACGGGCCTGCTGCTGCTTCAAGGGGTGCCCACAGGCCAGGCCGTGGCGGCCACGGTGCTGGTGCGACTGCTCACGCTGTGGCTGGCCGTCGGCATCGGCGTGGTCTCGCTGATTTACAGTGCCGCCATTCGCAAAGACATCAGCTTTTCATGACTTCTGGTTCCCCGAACGACTCTTCCGTCCTGACCCGGTGGCTGCTGGCCGCCGGTATCGCCTCGCTGCTGCTGCGCTTCTGGATAGCAGCCACCTTCCCCATCACGGGTGATGAAGCCTTTTTCTACTGGTGGGGCGTCTACCCCGACTGGGGTTATTCAGATCACCCGCCCATGGTGGGCTGGCTGATCGCGCTGATGCGTGCCACGCTGGGCGACAACATCTGGGCCATACGCCTGCCGGTGGTGCTGTTGCCGCTGGGGCTGGGCGCAGCGATGTGGTGGGGCCTGAAAGACATCGACAGGACCCGCGCGGCCTGGGGCGTGCTGTTCTTCTGGCTGGCACCGCTGAACTGGCTCAACACCCTCATCACAACCGACACACCGCTGATTTTCTGGTCAGCGCTGTCGGTCGCGGCGCTGATGCGCGCCGAGCGCCGCGAGAAACTGGATAGCCGCACCTGGGGCCTGTACGCCCTGTCGGGTGTCTTCATCGGCTGCGCGTTTTTGTCCAAGTATTTCTCGGTGGTTCTGGGTCTCGCTTACCTGATTTATTTCGGTGTGTACCGTCGCCAGCGGCTGGCCGGCCTGGCGCTGCTGGTGGTCTGCGCGCTGTTCGGCCCGGCGATCAACATCGCCTACAACATATCGCACGGTTGGTCGAACATCATGTTCAACGTCTACAACCGCAACGAGGCGGAACTGTTTGAACTGCGCAAGCCGCTGCTCTACGTCGTGATGATGGCCTACCTCATCACGCCAGCAGCCTTGTGGATGGCATTCAGGCACCGCAAGGCCCTGGCCGGAACGGCCGCTTCAGGGTCACCGGTCCTCAGGTTGCTGGCCTGCATCGTGGTGGTGCCGCTGCTGTTTTTTGCCCTGTTGTCTGCCAGGAAGGTGATCGGACTGCACTGGGTGCTGTCGTTTTACCCCTTTGGTTTTGCGCTGCTGGCCTTTGCCCTGCCCGCCGACAAGCTGAAGGCCTGCGCCAAAGGCCTGGCATGGTTTGCCGGGCTGCACGTGCTCGTAGTCGCTGGCCTGTACATGACCAATCTCGACACCTGGCGCACCACCGCCCCGCTGTCCAAGCTGTACCCGCAGGTCATCCGCAGCTACAAGACCGCAGACCTTCTCGAGCAGATCGCCAGCCCCGGTGCGGTGCTGATGGCTGACGCCTACACAGCCGCCTCGATTTACGGTTTTGAGCGCCGCCAATACATGCCGGTGTTCGGCGTGGGGCGTTTTCATGCACGGCAGGACGACATGCTGGTGGATTTTTCGCTCTACCAGGGCAAAACCATCCGCGTCATCACCGGCGGGCCGCCTGTGCTGGAGAATTTCACGCCCTATTTTGAGTCGGTGCGGGTGCTCACCTTCACCCAAAGCGGCGTCCCTTTTTACGCGGTGGAAGGCGTGGGCTTCAACTACCAGGCCTATCGTCAGGGCGTGCTAAGCGAGATTTTCCAGCGCTTCTACAAAATTCCCAAGGCGCTCCCCATGACCGGTTGCCCCTTCTGCGAGCGTTATTGCGGCCAGGTGCGTTGCCCATGACCGAAATCGGTCGCGACAGCCCCGTGGTCGCCGCGTTTGACTTCGACGGCACGCTGACCAAAGGCGACACGCTCTTGCCCTTTCTTGTCAGCGGTCTGGGCTGGCCCCGGTTTTTGCTGGCCCTGCTGGCCTGCGCGCCCTGGCTGGCGGGCTATGCGCTGCGGCTGGTGCGCAATGACGTCGCCAAACGGCGCTTGCTGCTGAGGACCTTGAAGGGCCGCAGCCTGCTGGAGCTGGACCAGTGGACCAGCCGCTGGCTGGATGCAGATTTCAGCGCCCGGCTGCGCAACGACGCGATGACGCGTCTGAACTGGCACCTGGACGAAGGTCACTGCTGCGTCCTGGTCAGCGCTTCGCCGGACATCTACCTGCATCGCGTGGCTCGCCAGCTCGGGTTCGAGGGGCTGGTCTGTACCGAGATGGCGGTGGATGGCAATCGCCTGACCGGCCACATGCGCACACCAAACTGCCACGGCGAGCAAAAAGTGGTGCGCCTGAAAGCCTGGCTTGCCAACCGTTTCGGCGCCGAGGCGGCCAGCCTGACCATTTATGCCTACGGAGACACCTCTGGCGACAAGCCGATGCTGCGCATGGCGGGTCCTGGCCTGGCCTGGTACAAGGGCCAGCCTTGGGAAGAAGCCAAGCGTGCGGCATGAGTCATACGTCAGGTCAGAGAAAATAATGAATCACAAATAACACCATATCGGCTTATGGAGTTATTTATGAGGCTTTATTTCTTCCGGGCTTGGTGAAGTGCGAAGTAAACGCCCAGAAACCCCTAAAAAGGCCTTTTAAAAGCCGTTTTTAGGAGCATTTTCGGGCTCTAGCCCTTTAAACACGTGCGATAGCAGCTACTTTTTTCATAGCAAAAAAGGCGCGCATCAGGTACGAACACGCCCGTCACCCGTCAGCATCGACAGCTCGACAAAGCTGGATGCGACATGGTCAGTTGCCGAGAACGAGATTGCAAACCCGCCAATGGACTGGTTGCCAATAGCTTCCAGCCCGGTGATCAGGCTGTCGCGCGTCGCTTTGGCCCCCGCACGCTTGAGGCCCTCCACCAACACCTTGGCGGCCACATAGCCCTCCATGCTGGAGAAGTTGACCTGGGCATCAGGGCCTGCGGCCTTCGCGGCTTCGACAAACTCCCGAGCGATAGGTCGGGCCGTGTTGTAAGGTGACGGCATGACCTGGGAAACCACCACCCCGGCACCCTCCTTGCCAAGCTCGTCGGCCAGAGCCTGGGTGCCCACAAACGACACGTTGTAAAACGTGCCGCCGTAACCGCTTTTTCTGGCCTCGCGGATAAAGGCTGCACAGGCCTTGTAAGCGCCAATCTGCACCACCGCATCCGGCCCGGCGGCCGTCAGCGTCTTGACGGCCTGCCCGACATCGACGGAATTGCGCTCCACGGTCGCCTGCGCCACGGGCTTGAGGCCCTGTCCGGCCAGGGCCAGCACCACGCCGTCGAGGCCAGCCTTGCCATAAGCGTCGTTCTGGTGGAAGACCGCGATTTTTTTCAGGCCCAGGCCGGTCAGCTGCTTGACGATAAGGGCTGTCTCGTCGTTGTACGACCCCCGCACATGGAACGCATATTTGCTGAACGGCTCGCGCAGCGACATGGCACCCGTGAACGGCGCGATGAACGGGACCTTGGCCTTGATCGCCTGCGGCAGTGCGACCACGCTGGTGGGCGTGCCGATGTAGCCAAACAGGGCGAAGACATCATCGGCAATCAGCTTGCGCGTGTTTTCAGCACAACGGTCTGGCTCATAACCATCGTCAAGCTGGCGTATTTCTATCAGACGTTTGCCAACGCCGCCCTGCGCATTGACCTGGTCAAAATAAACCCGGGCACCCCGATGAAACTGTATGCCGAGCTGTGCCGCCGGACCGGTGAAGGGGGCGGATTGCCCGAGGATGATTTTTCCCTCGGCCTGGGCATGGACAAGGCCGGAAAACCCGGCGACCAGCGCTGCGCTGGTTCCCATCGAAAACTTTCTGCGGTTGATGTCCATATGAGGTTCCTCCGAAGACAGTCGTATTTGCAACAGGCGGATGCCTGTCAAATTCATCTTCAGGATTTCATCTCATGACGTCAAGGGGACAAACGCGCTTTAACAAAATATGTTCAGCGGGCACTACTCATGTCACTACTCACGTATCTTGCCTTGCGAGTCGATCAGGCTGAGCTCGACCAGCTTGGACGCCACGCGCTCCTGTGCAAAATGCACCCGAAAGCCGCCCACGCTGACTTCATCGATGGAGTCGATGGCCTTGCGCAGCTTGGCGCGGGTCGGGTCCTTGGGGATGCGGCGCAGCGCTTCTGTGAAGGTACGGGCGGCGATGTAGCCTTCGAGCATGTAGACATTGACCTTGCCGGCCTTGGCTTCGAGCGCGTCAGCCTGCAGGTCACGCACCACGGCCAGCTTCTGGTTGTCGCTGCGCGGCACTACCCGCATCACCACCACACCCGCACCCGCTGCACCGAGTTGCTCGGCCAGCAGGCTCTCGCCCGTATTGGAGTAACCGTACACCGGCCCGCGAAAGTTCTTCGCGCGCAGGTCGCGTATGGCCGCCGCAGCGGCCCGCGAGTCGGCAATCAGCAGCACCGATTCCGGTTTCGCGGCGATGACCTTCGCCACGTCCGCGATGGGTGCCTTCGCCACCAGGTTGGCACCGCCCTGCATGGTGCGTTCGGAAGAGTCGAGCGCAGACATGGATTCGCTGTCGGCAGCGTACAGGATGGCCAGCTTTTTCGCGCCCAGCGTTTCCGCATGCCGCATGATGGCGGCGGCTTCCTCGGAGTAGCCCGGCCGCATGGTGTAGATGTTCGGGTAGACCGCCCCACGGAACTCGTCCGCCCCCGACATGGGCGCAAACATGAGGACCTCACCATCCTTGATGGCCGGGTAAGCCGCCGTGATCTGCGGCGACCCGTAATAGCCAAACAGCGAAAAGACACCCTGCGCCAGCAGCTTCTGGGTGTTCGCCACCGCATTGGCCGGGTTGCCCGCGTCGTCCAGCGTCACCAGTTCGACCTTGCGGCCGTTCACGCCGCCGCCGGCATTGAGCCGGTCAAAAAACAGTTTCGCGCCCTGCGCAAAAGGCAGGCCCAGGGATGAAGACGGCCCGGTCAGGGCCACCGACTGCCCGATCACGATGGCGCTTTTGCTGACACCCTCCTGGCCCCAGGCCGCCATGGCCTGCCATGAAAGCGCCGCTACGATGAAGGCTTTCGCCAGACCGGGCATGAATCCGGTTGTATTTTTTATGCAGGCCATGTTGTCTCCACTTTTAGCTATTTGATGCGAGTCAATATAAAGTTGGCCGATGCTTAACACCACAGGAAACTCCCTTAGCGTCAGTTTCGTGCAAGGTGACGGTGCACCCCTGCAGATTCGCGGTGCCTGCCCCCACGACTGCCCAGATACCTGCTCGCTGATCACCACTGTCGACAAAGGCGTGGCTATCAAGGTGCAGGGTAATCCCGCACACCCACAGACCGGCGGCGTGCTGTGCAACAAGGTGTCGCACTACACCGAGCGCACCTACCATCCCGAGCGCCTGACACAGCCGCTGAAGCGTACCGGCCCAAAAGGCGCTGGGCAATTTGAGGCCGTGAGCTGGGACCACGCCCTCAGCGACATCGCCGTCCGCCTGCAGAGCATTGCCGCGCGGAACCCCGAGGCCATCGTGCCCTACAGCTACGCGGGCACCATGGGCCAGGTTCAAAGCGAAGGCATGGCGGCGCGGTTTTTCAACCGGCTGGGCGCATCTTTCCTGGACCGCACCATCTGCTCGACGGCTGGCGGCGAGGGCCTGGCCTACACCCTGGGCGGCAAGGTCGGCATGCGTGTGGAGTTTTTTGCAGAATCAAACCTCATCATCATCTGGGGCAGCAACTCGATCGGCAGCAACCTGCATTTCTGGCGCTATGCCCAGCAGGCCAAACGCAATGGCGCAAAACTAATCTGCATAGACCCGCGCAAAAGCGAGACCGCCGAAAAATGTCACGAACACATCGCACTGCTGCCCGGCACCGATGCGGCACTGGCGCTCGCGGTGATGCACGAGCTGCTACAGCACGACTGGCTGGACCACGACTACATCGCCCGCCACACCGTCGGCTGGCCTGCGTTGCGCGAACGTGCGCTGCAGTGGCCCCCCGAACGCGCAGCAGCGATTTGCGGCGTGCCGGCAGAACAAATCGAAAGCCTGGCGCGTGACTATGGTCAGTGCTTCGTCAATCAACAACCGGCCGCCATCCGCATGAACTACGGCATGCAGCGTGTGCGCGGCGGCGGCAACGCAGCGCGTGCCATTGCGAGCCTCCCAGCGCTGATTGGCGCATGGCGGCATCGCGCCGGTGGCGTGCTGTTGAGCAGCTCAGGGCTCTTTCCAGTAGACCGCGCCGCCCTGCACCGGCCCGACCTTCTCGCTGGCCGCTGGCCGCGCACCATCAACATGATCACCATCGGCAACGATTTGCTGGCTGATTCGTCGCCCGCCTTCGGGCCGAAAATAGAAGCGCTCATCGTCTACAACAGCAACCCGGTCGCCGTGGCACCGCAATCCGGCAAGGTGGTGGAAGGTTTTGCGCGTGAAGACCTCTTCACCGTGGTGCTGGAACACTTCCAGACCGACACCGCCGACTACGCCGACTACGTATTGCCGGCCACCACGCAGCTTGAGCACTGGGATGTGCACAGCGCCTACGGCCACACCGATGTGCTGCTCAACCGCCCGGCCATCGCCCCGGTGGGCGAATCAAAATCCAACGCGCAAATCTTCCGTGAGCTGGCGGCGCGCATGGGGTTTGACGAAGCCTGCTTTCAGGAAAGCGACGAAAGCCTGTGCCGCACCACTTTCGGGGCCAAGGTGGACTTTGATGAACTGCTTGAAAAGGGGTTCGCAACGCTCGGCCTGCCGGATGCGCCTTATGCTGGAGGCCACTTTCCCACGCCATCAGGCAAGTGCGAATTTTTCAGCGAACGCCTCGCCGCCCAGGGTCTGGACGGCCTGCCTGACCATGTGCCCAACTACGAAAGCTTCGGCAGCTCCACAGAATTCCCGCTGGCCATGATTTCGCCACCGGCGCGCAACTTCCTCAACTCGACCTTTGTCAACGTCAAAAGCCTGCGCGACATCGAGACCGAACCCGTACTTGAAATGCACGCACAAGACGCCGCCGCACGCGGCATACGCAGCGGCGACGTGGTCAAGGTCTTCAACCAGCGCGGGGATTACCTCGTCAAGGCAGAAGTCTCCGACCGCGCACGGCCGGGCGTGGTCAACGGCATGGGCATCTGGTGGCGCAAGCTCGGCCTGGAAGGCACCAACGTCAACCAGCTCACCAGCCAGAAGCTGACCGACCTCGGGCGCGGCCCGGTCTTTTACGACTGCCTGGTGGAAGTCACCCCGGTGCCTGCCTGATGCGCCATCGTTCGCTTGCCGCGGCAAGGGCAGCATTGATGGCGGGCTCGGCTGCGCTGTTGCTGGGCGGCTGCTCGACGGTCGGGTATTACTGGCAATCCATCAGCGGCCATATGCAGATGGTCAACGCCGCCAAACCGGTGGAAGACTGGATAGGCGACGCGCAAACGCCCGAGGGCCTGAAGGCGCGGCTGGCGCTGAGCCAGCGCATCCGCAGCTTTGCCGTGACCGACCTCCAGTTGCCCGACAACGCCAGTTACCACCGTTATGCAGACCTCAAGCGCAATGCCGTGGTCTGGAATGTGATGGCCGCGCCCGAGCTGTCGCTGACGCTGAAGACGTTTTGTTTCCCTGTCGCAGGCTGCGTGGGCTATCGGGGCTATTTCAATGAAGCCGAAGCGCGCGCAGAAGCCGCAAAACTTAAAAATGACGGTCTCGAGGTCGGTGTGTTCGGCATTCCGGCCTATTCAACCCTGGGCTGGATGAACTGGGCGGGCGGTGACCCGCTGCTCAACACCTTCATCAACTACCCCGAAGGCGAGCTGGCACGCATCATCTTTCATGAACTCGCCCATCAGGTGGTCTATGCCAGCGGTGACACCATGTTCAACGAATCATTCGCCACCACGGTGGAGCGCCTGGGCAGCCAGCGATGGCTGCAGATGCAGGCCGGCGATGCAGCTCGCGTTGAATATGCCGCGCTGGAAAAAAGACGGCAGGGCTTTCGGGCACTTGCACTGACCACCCGACGCGAACTGGAGGCGATTTACAACACCGGCGACGGCAAACCCGCCACCGACAAGCTCGCGGCCAAGGCAGCCGCCATGAAGCGCTTTCGCGACAATTACGCGCAGCTGAAGGTTTCCTGGGGCGGCTTTGCGGGCTACGACGCTTTCATCGCCAACGCCAACAATGCATCACTGGGCGCGCAGGCCGCCTATGATGAACTGGTGCCTGGCTTTGAAGCCTTGTTCGAACGCGAAGGCCGCGACTGGCAACGGTTTTATGATGCCGTGAAACGTCTGGCGGCGCTTTCAAAAGACGAGCGCCACAAGGCACTGAAGATACAACCATAAGGAGACACCATGGCTGACATCCACATCGTGCGCGAACACGGCATGAGCATGGCCGACGCGCGCAAGGCGGCTTTCAAATGGGCCGAGCAGGCCGAAGAAAAGTTCGACATGGAATGCACCTACGAAGAGGGCAAGACCTCCGACGAGGTGAGCTTCACACGTTCAGGCGTGAACGGCACACTGACCGTGAACAAAGACAGTTTTGAGTTGCAGGCCAAACTCGGCTTTCTGCTGGGTGCCTTCAAGGACAAGATTGAAGGCGAGATCGTGAAAAACCTCGATGCCCTGATTGCCAAAAAAGCGCCGGCAGCAAAAAAACCCCCCGCCAAAAAGGCACCCGCCAAAAAAGCCTGACTGCAGCGCCGCCTTGCCCGCCCCCTCCTACAACCTCGCCCGGTTTGACTTGGTGTCGATACGTCTGGCCGTGGCGTGTGTGCAGACCGGCAGCCTGACCGCAGCTGCTCGCAACTCGCACCTGGCTTTGGCTGCCGCCAGTCGCCGGATTCGCGAGCTTGAAAACGCACTGGGCGACACCCTGTTCGAACGCCACGCACGCGGGCTGCTGCCGACGCCGGCGGGCCGGGTATTTGCGAGGCACGGCCTGGACCTGCTGCAAACCATGGAGCAGCTGGGCAGCGAACTCGCGGACCTGCGGCGCGGCACGGCACGCCACATCCGCCTGTGCGCGAGTAGCGCCGCCATCAGCCAGTTCCTGCCGCCACTGCTGGCGAACTACACGGCGTTGCAACCCCATGTTCACATCGACCTAGAAGAGCAGGTGTCGGAAAACGTGGTCTCCACCCTGCGTGAAGGCCGGGCCGACATCGCCGTGTTCGTGGAAGGCCCTGACAGCAGCGGCCTGGACACCGTGCTCTTCCGCAATGACGAACTGGTTCTGATCTTTCCGTCCGGCCATCGCCTCTCGCGCAGCAAGGCACCCCTGGCCTTTGCCGATGCACTCGACGAAGAGTGGATCAGCCTGACGGCGGGCGCTGCCATGCTGCAGACACAGCAGCAGGCGGCCATGGCGGCAGGGCGGCAGTTCCCGCTGCGCATGCAGGTGCGCAGTTTCGATGCCGTCTGTTACCTCGTGGCCTCAGGCATGGGCGTGGCGCTTCTGCCCAAAGGCGCCGGCCTGCCGATTGCCAAAAACATGAAGCTCGGCTGGCGGCCGCTGTCCGATCCCTGGGTCAAACGGCGGCTGCTGCTCGGGACCCCGCCAGGACTGGTCGACCCCGCGATTTCAGCTTTCCGGGACTTTCTGGCAGCCCCTTCGCAAAACGCGAAAGCTGGCAAGCGCAAACAGTAATGGACGCATCGCGTCATGAGCGGCACACTGCCGCCCATGACGTCTACTGCCAACTCCGCATCCACCCCCACCAGCCCCGGCCCGCTGGCCGGGCTCAAGGTCATTGAACTCGGCCAGCTCATCGCCGGCCCCTTCGCCGCCAAGACCCTGTCCGACTTCGGCGCCGACGTCGTCAAGATCGAACCGCCGGGCACCGGTGACCCGCTGCGCAAATGGCGATTGCTCAAAGACGGCACCTCTGTCTGGTGGCAGGTGCAGTCGCGCAACAAGCGCTCACTGGCGCTCGACCTCCGGCAGCCTGAAGCGCAGGAGATCGTTCGCAAGCTGGCAACCGAATCGGATGTGCTGATCGAAAACTTCAGGCCCGGTGCCATGGAAGGCTGGGGCCTCGGACCGGAAGATCTGCAAAAACTCAATCCCCGCCTCATCATGCTGCGCATCAGCGGCTACGGCCAAACCGGCCCCTACCGGGACCGCCCCGGCTTCGGTGTTGTGGCGGAAGCCATGAGCGGCCTGCGCCACCTGACCGCCGAGCCCGGTCGCGTGCCGGTGCGCGTCGGGGTCAGCATTGGCGATACCCTGGCGTCGCTGCATGGGGTGATCGGCGTACTGATGGCGCTGCATCACCGCAACACGCACGGTGTGGGACAGGTCATTGACGTCGCGCTCTACGAGGCCGTGTTCAATTGCATGGAAAGCCTGCTGCCCGAATACGATGCCTTCGGCGCGGTGCGCGAGCCTGCAGGCAGCGCCCTCCCCGGCATTGCACCGACCAATGCCTACCGCTGCAGTGACGGTGGTTATGCACTGGTGGCCGGCAACGGCGACAGCATTTACAAGCGCTTGATGAAGGCCATAGGCCGGGAAGATCTGGGCAATGACCCTGCTCTGTCAGACAACGCCGGCCGGGTGCTGCGCGTAGCCGAGATCGACGAGGCCATCGGCCAATGGACGGCGACCCGCACGGTCAGCGACGTTCTGGGTGTACTGGATGCGGCGTCTGTGCCGGCCGGCCGCATTTATTCGATCGCTGACATCGCTGCCGACCCGCATTACAAGGCGCGCGGCATGCTGGCGCCCACGCAGATGAACGACGGCAGCTTGCTGAAACTGCCGGGCATCGTGCCCAAACTCTCACTGACGCCCGGCGGCCACAGGCGCAACGCACCTGCACTGGGGCAGGACACGGACGCGGTGCTGAAAGACCTGGGCCTGACCGCAGCGCAAATTCAGGGCCTCAAGGACAAGGGCATTGTTGCGGGAGATACAGCATGACGCGCATCTATTTCAATGAAGTGGCCACCCGCGACGGTTTCCAGATCGAGCCCGAGTTCATCCCCACCGACACCAAAGTGGCGCTGATCGACGCCATGAGTGAATGCGGCTACGCCAAAATCGAGGTGACGTCCTTCACGTCGCCCAAAGCCATTCCCATGCTGCGCGATGCCGAAGAAGTGATGGGCCGCATACGCCGGGTGCCGGGCGTCGAGTACACCGTGCTGGTGCCCAACAAGCGCGGCGCCGAACGTGCGCTTGAATCGAAGGCCGACGAAATGAACCTCGTCATGTCGGTCTCCGAAACCCACAACCGCGCCAACCTGCGCATGTCGATGGCGGAAAGTTTTGCAGCGCTGCAGGATGTCTTCAGTCTGGTCGACGGCCGCACCCCCATCAACATGTCCTTGTCCTGCGCCTTCGGCTGTCCCATGGAGGGCGACGTGCCGCAGCAAAGCGTGATCGACTGGGCCAAACGTTTTGCCGACCTCGGCGCACGGGGGCTGACGATTTGCGACACCACCGGCATGGGCCACCCCGCACAGGTCAGCCGCATGGTCGAAGCGCTTCAGCGTGAGGTTTTAAACACCCGCCCGCACTTGCAATTGACGCTGCACTTTCACAACACGCGTGGCATGGGCCTGGCCAATGTGCTGGCAGGCGTGCAGGGTGGTGTGCTTCGTTTTGACGGCTCGCTGGGCGGCCTGGGCGGTTGCCCTTACGCACCCGGTGCGAGCGGCAACATCAGCAGCGAAGACGCTGTTCACATGCTGGACGCCATGGGTTACGACACGGGCATGGACGTCGACAAGCTGCTGGGCGTGGCGCGCCAGATGCCGCACATCGTCGGACATGACGTCCCGGGTCAGGTGGCCAAGGCCGGCCGCATCACGGACCTGCATCCGGCACCGACCTGACCGACCTGGCCTGGTTCGCCCGCACGGCGCTCGCATCCGTGCAGGAAAACCAGGGCGGGTCAAACCGAATCAGCCCAGGTCAGCGATCAGGTCGATGTACTGCTGCATCGCGTCGTCTTGCGACGTGCCCTTGAGGTTGTTCCAGGCATCCCACTTCGCGCGCGCCACCATGTCGCCGAAGCCGGGCTTCTTGTCGGCGTTGTCGCCGCTGCTGCCCTGCTTGTACAGGGCGTAAATCTTCAACAGGGTGGCGTTGTCGGGACGCTCGCTGAGGTTTTTGGAATCGGCCATCGCCTTGTCAAAAGCGGCTTTCAGGTCTGCCATGGAATGCTCCGTTTGAAGGTTGGCACCTGCGAAGGTGCTTGGGGTAACTGCCCGGTATCTTAGCCAGACACTTGCCATCAAAATAGAGAGCTTACCCGTCCGGGCGAATTTTTAGAGGTCACCGTCCATGGTCACTCGCGTCACCGCGCAGGCAGCAGGCAAACAGGCTGCGCAAAAAATAGCAAAAACCGTCAAGAAGAACGTCGGCCGCGCCGTCTCCGGCACGCTGGGCCTGTCCGGCGAACGCATGACCAAGGTCGACACCGCATGGCTGCGCATGGACAACGATGCCAACCTCATGATGATCGTCGGCGTCTGGCAGCTGGCGCCAGGCGTCAAACATGCGGCCGTCTGCGAACGCATCGAAAACAGCTTGCTGAAGTACGACCGCTTCAAACAGCGCGTGATGGAAGACGCCGCCGGTGCAACCTGGGTGTTTGACCGCAACTTCGACTTGGCAAACCACGTGGTGCTGGAAAAATTGCCCAAGGCCGCCCACGGCAACCAGCAGGATGCCCTGCAGGACCGTGTTGCCGAGCTGGCCACGCAACGACTGGACCCGAAACGCCCGCTCTGGCAAATGCATCTGATCGAGGACTACACCGGCCCCGACGGTGTCAAGGGCAGCGCCATGATCGTGCGCATTCACCACTGCATCGCCGACGGCATTGCCCTCATCTCGGTCACCATGTCGCTGGTCGATGGCGGTGTGCCGCCGCCCGAGCGCCGCAAAAAGGCGGCTGCGGCGGGTGGTGCAGAAGACTGGATTACCGACACCCTACTCAAACCCTTCACCGACATCACGGTGAAGGCGCTAGGTGCCGTCGGTGAAGGCGCAGCGCGCTCACTGGGCATGCTGGGCGACCCGAAAAAAGGCATGGAAAAAGGCATGAGCGGGTCCATGGACATGGCCAAGGTGCTGTTCCAGGTGCTGTCGGATACGGCAGCGATGGCGCTGATGCCGGACGACTCCAAAACCCGCCTCAAGGGCAAACCGGGCGGGGCGAAAAAAGTAGCCTGGTGCCAGCCGATTCCGCTGGACGAGGTCAAGGCCGTCGGCAAGGCGTTGAACTGCTCCATCAACGACGTGCTGCTGAGCTGTGTGGCTGGTGCGCTCGGCGAGTATTTGAAATCGCACGGCGACGATGTCACCGGCCAGGAGATTCGCGCCATGGTGCCCGTCAACCTGCGACCCATGGACCAGGCCCATAAACTCGGTAATCGCTTCGGGCTGGTACCGCTGGTGCTGCCGATAGGCGTCGAGAACCCGATTGAACGCGTCTACGAAGTGCGCCGCCGCATGGTGGCCCTCAAGGGCAGCTACCAGCCGCTGCTGGCCTTCAGCCTGCTGGCGGTAGCCGGACTGCTGATCAAGCCGGCGCAGGACGCGATGCTCAACCTCTTCGCCAAAAAGACCACGGCGGTGATGACCAATGTGCCGGGCCCGCGCGAGAAGCTCAAGTTCTGCGGCTCGACACTGGAGCAAAGCCTGTTCTGGGTGCCGCAGTCAGGCGACGTGGGGCTGGGTGTGTCCATCCTGAGCTACGGCGGCGGTGTTCAGTTTGGTGTCATCACCGACAGCACGCTGTGCCCTGAGCCGCAGCGCATCATCGACGAGTTTGTGCCCGAGTTTGCCAAGCTCTCCATCGTGACGCTGATGCTGCCTTGGGGGGAGTGAGTTCACCCCTGTTGTGGCTCACTTCGTAGCCCCCTCTCCCCCTTGCTGGGAACTGCGCCTGCTAAACCGCAAAACGGCGTGAGGCTATCTCCAGCAGGCCGTCAAAAATAAGGCTTTCCACCAGTTCCACCTTCACGGACATGCTGGGCGCCATCTTCCAGCCCGCACCGCCGGTCATGATGCATTCCGGCGCCTCACCGCAATGCGCCGTGATGTTTTCGACCATGCGCTGAACAGCGCCGGCAATCGCAAACGTGCCGCCGCTCGTCAGGGCATCGCTGGTGTTGGTGGGAAAGTCGCGCACTTCGCCGGTCGGCACATGCAGGCCAGCCGTACCCGACTCCAGGGCGCGCAGCATGATGCCGTGGCCCGGCAGGATGATGCCGCCCAGAAATTTACCGCTGGCGTCAATCGCTTCCACAGTGACGGCGGTGCCCACCATCACCACGATGCAGGGCTTGTTGATGCCTCGGCGCAGCAGGCGATGGCGGGCGCCAATCATGGCGACCCAGCGGTCAGCACCCAGGCGCGCGGGATGGTCGTAGCCATTGGTGAGGCCCGCCTCCTGCGGACTGGACACCACCCAGCGCGGCGCCACATCCCAGATTTCCATCTGTTCGGCGACACGGCGCTTGATCGCATCGGCGGCCACGATGCAGCCGAGGATCTTGGATGGCGCGGCAATGCTGGACCATTCTTCTTCCGCCAGCTTGTCGATGTTCTCCAGGAACACAGCGCCCTGCGCCAGCAGCCTGGCGCCCACAGCGACCGAGTCGTACTGGGCCCACTTCAGCCGGGTGTTGCCCACATCAAGCGCTAGGAAGGTCATGGGCCTGCATTATGAACAGGTTTGTACGGGACAGGCTGATTTGTGTCGTCAGCACCTGAAGGCAGCCCTCAGCCTGCGGCCTCAGATCAGGCCGAACCAGCAGGCCCGCTGTATGGCTGCCAGCTTGTTGTCGACCTTGAGTTTGCTCATGGCATTGGCCAAGTGGAAGTTGACGGTGCGTTCGCTGCAGTCGAGGACTTCGCCCGTCTCACGCGCGGTTTTGCCCTGAAACGCGAGTTGCAGGCATTCAAGCTCCCGGGGGCTGAGGGGACTTCGCGCTTCCGCCAGTGCACGTTTGAGCAGCGGCCAGATGTTGAGTGCGGACCAGGCCAGCAAGGCGGCTTCGCTGCGGTCATGCCACTGCCTCGGGCTGAAGAGGTAACACTCGAACGCGCGCCCGACCGTCAGCGGAAATGCGATGCGAACCACGCTCTGGTAGCCGTGCGCCAGCCACAGCCGGCGCCACCGGCCCAGGTTTTCAAAAGCAGATTTGGAAATGTCCTGCCAGGCCACTAGGGGTGCATCGGAATCCCGCCAGGGTGCCCCAAAATCACGGCTTTCCGCAAGGGCCTCTCCGGCATCCAGCAGCCGCGGCGGGTGCAATGCGAGCACAACCCGGTCTTCCTGCCCGCCAAAGGGATCGGGCCCCAGCACCATGAGTGCCTCCACTGAAAACTCGCGAAGCGCGCAAAGCCAGTCGCTGACAACACCATCCAGGCTCACACTGTCAAAGTTAGCAGGTAATTGCATCAGCTCGTCTCTTTAAGAACAGGGACAATACAGCCAAATGCCCAAGGCTGCGCTGGTCACTGTTCATGTTGTACGGGAGGCTTTCAATTGAGGAATGGCCGCTTCAGCGCATGGCTTGCACAGTATTCGCCGCTCCAGTGGCTGCGTGAAGAATTCATACTCGCACCACTCGAACCCATTTTGCACCCATCGCCCCGGCGTTTGTGGTGGCTTGGTCTGTCGTTCTTTTCAGGCAACGCATTGTTCGCCTGGATATGGTCAAGCTGGCTTCCCCAGCCCTATGAGAACCTGACACTGCGTGTGTTGGCCAGCATGCTCGGCTACAGCCTGATGACGCGCCGCGTCAACCAGGACCCGGGCAGCCCACTCGCACAGAGGGTGTTCAGCGTGGTCTTCTGGCTTGAGCTGCCGGTGATGTTTACCTGGATGTACCTGTGCAACAGCGGCAGCACGGTGTGGCTGGCCACGCTCGCTGCGATGGTGCTGATTTACTACCACGTCACCGACTGGCGCCTGGCCACCGTGGGCACCATCACCGGCGGCTTGCTGGCGTTCAGCCTCTTCCTTATCTTCGGTCCCAAAGTGCCCGCCATTGCCGAAGCCGAACGCGCGGTCCATGCCGTGGTCTTTGCTTTCGCCTGGTCCATCGCGCTGGTGCTCAGCCTGTCGTCGGCCAACCTCAGGCGCACACAGCTTGCCAACACGCTGACCACCATCGGCATCATGGCGCATGAACTGCGCACGCCCCTGTCCACGGCGGAACTGCTGGGTGATGCGATCAAGATGGAAGTCCAGCGCCAGCCGGACAACCCGAGGGCAATCCAGCTGGAAAAACTGGCATTGCGGCTGCACACGCTGGTGCGCAACATGAACCACCAGATCGACACCCAGATCGCCAACGCCAAGCTGCTGCAGTTGCCACAGCACACCGAGCTCGTTTCGGCCGCCACCCTGGTGCACGAGGTGGTCGCTGCCTATCCCTATCAGTCCACGCGCCAGCGCGAGTGCGTGCGGGTCAACATCGCCAGCGACTTCACCTTCAGGTCGTCAGCCCAGCAGTTCTCCCAGGTGCTGGACAACCTGATCAAAAACGCCATGCATTCGCTGATGGCCGCCGACTCAAAATATGCCCCCGGCGTACTGCGTTTTGATGTGGCGACGGTCGGCGACAGGGGGCGCATCTCCGTCGTCGACCATGGCATGGGCATTGACCCGGTGTTGCTGCCGCATATTTTCAAACCCTTCTTCTCGAGCAACCGGGGTACCGGCCATGGGCTCGGTCTGGCTTTTTGCCAGCAGGTGGTGCACAGTGCAGGCGGCACCATCAACGTGAAATCCGAATACGCGGTAGGCGCCGTTTTCATGCTGGAATTGCCTATCACCGAGAGTTCGTAAGTGACCCATTCTTGTAACCCGCGTTAGGCCCAACATCATGTCCTTTGCACTTTACCGGCGTCCAGGAGGGGTGGTTTTTCTGGATGATGACCCGGACTATCTCGAAATGCTGGCAGAGGTCATGCCCACCGAGTGGCACGTCCGGCTCTTCGTGCGCCCGGTGGCCTGCATTGACCTCTTGCTGGCAGAGCCTGCCCGGTGGGAAGCCGACGCATGGCAGCAGCAGGAAATCATCAACCGCTGGCGCGAAGGCGCGCCGTTGATCCCGCAAATCCTCAAGTATTGGCATAACGATGGCAGCGCGCGTTTTGACCTCACCAAGGTTTGCGTCGTGGATTACTCCATGCCTGCGATGAGCGGCTTGCGGGTGTTGAGTGAATTGTCCGGCTGGTCGGGTGCACGGGTTCTGCTGACCGGCCGGGCGGATGAGCAGTTGGCTGTATCGGCCTTCAATCGGGGCCTGATCGAGCAATTCATTCCCAAGCAGGCGCCTGAAATCAGGCTACGGCTGACCGACGCCATCCGTCTCCGGTTGTCCATCCCGAATGCGCGGCATGAACAGACCTGGCGCGCAACGCTGTCGCGCGAACAGCATGCCTTCCTGTGCGATCCAGCAATCGCCGCGGCGCTGGAGAACCTGTCGCAAAAGCAGGGCTGGACAGAGCACGTGGTGACAGGTGCCCCCTTCGGCGTCCTCGCCCTGGACGGCAAAGCCCGTGTGAGCTGGCTGCAACTGGAGCCTGCAGAAAAACTGCCTGAACTTGCCGAGATGGCCGAGTCCCAGGGATGGGATACTGCGACGGTTCAGGACATACGTTCGGGCGCGAGGCTGATTGATCTGGAACTGCAGCCGGCGCTGGGCGAGGCGCACATGCCCAAGGTGCAGCAGGCCTTTTTGCTGGGCGGCGGCGACACGACTCTTTACGCCGCGCTGTTCCCGCTTGAAGCAGCGTTCTCACCAGGGTCGGCCGCGAGCCACGAGCACTTCATGGCGGGCCGCCGCGACCGGCCCCTGCAGGACTAGGCCAATCAAGGAGTCGAAGGATCGAGAGTGAAGCGGCGCAGAACGGCCTCATGCCGGCGCGCCGGCACGGGCACGCCGTGCGATGGGCCAGTCCCAGGGTTTCACGATAGGCGCGATTTCCCGGGCGGCGGCCTCCACATGGTCCAGCTCTGAATCCATCAGGCCCGAATTCAGCGTCAGGCGCATCATGGCCCGCTTGCTGCTCGTCGCAGGCGCACAAAACATCGATGAAAACACGTTGCGCTCTTCCAGCCGGTCACGCAGCAGCATGGTGTCGCACTCGGCCCCCACCTCCAGCGCAATGATTTGCTGGCTGCCCTGGTGAATGGGATAGCCCATCTCGCTCAGGCTGTTGCGCAGACGCCGCGTGTGGGCATGCAGGCGCGTCCTCGCATCGTCGCTGTTGCGGATCAGGTCGAGGGTCGCGGCAAGCCCTGCAATCTCGTGCGGTAGCAGGCTGGAGCTGAAGATATTCGGAAAGCTCGAGCACAGGATGTAGTAACGCATGTGGGCCGGTGCGGTGAAGAATCCGGCGCGGCCGGCAAAGGCCTTGGCCAGGCTGGCCGTGATGAAGTGCACCCTGTCCGACAGGCCCAGCTCGGCGCACAGTCCCGCACCCTGGGGGCCGTGTGTACCCAGCGAATGGGATTCATCGACGAGGATCATGCAGCCGCCGCCCTCTGCCACTTCGACTACCTCGACCAGCGGACACAGCGCACCCGTCGTGCTGTAGACAGAATCCACAACAACGATGCCCGGGCCATTTTTGGCAATCACCCTCGCGAGGTGTGCCGGATCGTTGTGGCGGAAGGCGAACGACGGTGCACGCGCGGCATGTGCCCCCTCCCACAGTGAGGCATGGGCCAGCGTGTCGAGATAGATGGGCGTCTGCGCATCGGCGATGGCCTGCAGCAGGCCGACGTTGGCCGAATAGCCTGACTGGCAGATAAAGCCGTCGTCCTTGCCGACCCAGTTGGCGAGCGCGAGTTCAAGCGCGTGCGTGGGGTGTTCGTTGAGGTGAAACACGCCCGACTGCACGACAAATTCCTGCGCCTTGCGAAGCGACTCTACCTGCGCATGAACAATCTGCGGATGCCCCGTCACACTGAGGTAGTCATTGCCGTCCAGCCGTATGGCCTCGGACGTCGGCGTCTTGCCATGCAGCATGAACTTGCCGCCCCACTGCGTATCCCAGCGGGGTTTGAAGTCACGCGCTATGCGCTGTGAGAGTTGGGTGCCCAGCGCAGGGTTGCGGGGCATTTTTTTCGCGGTTGAAATCTGGCGATCGAGGACTTGCATGGAAAACTCCGGGTTGTGGAGTCACCATTGAATGCCTTCGAACATATTGATACACGTCTGACCCCTGTCAGTTCTGACAGGGGTCAGACGTGGGATTTCACCGCGTGCTGTAACAGTGAAAACTATGGGATTACTTTGGGCATCACCCAAACCCGGCTTTTTCGGACTTTTACAAAAATTAACGACCCGTGTCGCCGTGAGAAATCACCCCTGCCGCCAGGGCAATCCCGCCCGACGCCACCCTCCCAGAGTGCCACGATGGCCTGCCGCGTCTGCATCGCCCTCGAACCCCTCAAGAATGTTGTAGGCCTCAAACCCGAGTTCTGCCGCGCGCTTCGCGGCAGCAACCGAACGCACGCCGCTGCGACACAACAGCGCAATTTTTTTGCCCGCCGGCACCAGCGCCTTGAGCTGTTCGTCAAACCCGGCATTCATGGCCATCCCGGGCCATTGTTTCCAGGCCAGGGCTGCAGCACCCGGCACATGGCCGACCCATTCACGTTCGGCATCGGTACGCACATCCACCAGCAACGCTTCGCCGGACTGCATCCAGTCATGGGCAAGCGTGGGCGGAATGTCGCCCGCATAACCGTCGGCAGGCTTGACGCCCGTCAAGGTGGAAGTGTTCATGATCGGCTCCGTGGTTCGTCAAATGGACAAAAGGGGCACCACAGCACGGCACCCGGAAAGCGGAGTTTATGACCTTCACGGCGTGGAGACTGTGGACACATGCAGAATGACAGCATCACTGACTTCAGGGGCAAGACCATGGCATCGCGCAAACAGTCCGGCAAGGCGTCTTCCGCAACGAAGGCGGGGTCTGCGTCGCCCGCAGACACTCTGCTGAAAGGCGCTGCAGTCGCTATCACCAAAATGGTGGCGCCCTGGAGGCCCGGGCCACCCGCGGCCAAAAAGAAACGGAAGGCCTTCAGCCTCGCCAGCCTGGACCCGTCCGCCAAGCCCTTTTCAAGCGGCGACAAAACGGTCGACAAGGCCGCCGTCGACGCGCTGGCCAGTGAGCTCGACGAATTGCAGAACCTGTTTTATGCCGACCGGCGCTTCAAGCTGCTGGTGGTCCTGCAGGGCACGGACACGTCGGGCAAGGACGGCACCCTGCGCGGCGTCTTCGGCCGCATGAGCCCGTTGGGCGTACACACGGTGGGCTGGAAGGCACCCACCGAGAGCGAGCGGGCGCATGACTACCTGTGGCGCATTCACCAGCAGATGCCGGGTGCCGGCGAGATCATGGTGTTCAACCGCAGCCACTACGAGGACGTGCTGGTGCCCCCCGTCAACGGATGGATCACCCCGGCGCAAACGGCGCAGCGTTTTGCGCAGATCAACGACTTCGAACGCATGCTGACCGAGACCGGCACCGTCGTGCTCAAGTTCATGCTGCACATCAGTTTTGAAGAACAGCGCGCACGCCTGCAGGAGCGCATCGACGACGTCACCAAAAACTGGAAATTCAGCATGGGCGACATCGACGCACGCAAGCAATGGAAGCCCTACCAGCAGGCCTACGACGACCTGCTCAACGCCACCGGCACGGCCTGGGCACCATGGACAGTGGTACCCGCCAACTCCAAGACGCACCGCAATCTCATGGTGGCCCTGCTGCTGCGAAAGGCCCTGCAGGATCTCGGTCTGAGGTACCCGGCACCCGACCCCGCCCTCAAGGGCCTCGTCATCCGCTGAGCACGATGCCGTACAGGTTGTGCCAAGGGTAATCCTGCAGCCTCCTCGGTAAAAACCCTCTGTGTTTAGCCCCGGGAATGTCAAATGATGTTTGTTCTCGCGGTTCAAAAATACACACAGGAGACAAGCATGATCGAGAACAAGAGCCCCCGCAGGCGCGGATTGCTCAAAGGTGCAGCGGTTGCAGCGGGTGCCATGTCGGCCCCCATGATTGCAACAGCGCAGACCACTTCCTTGCGTTTTCAGAGTACCTGGCCGGCCAAGGACATCTTCCACGAATACGCCAATGACTTCGCCAAGAAGGTCAACGACATGGCCGGTGGCAAGCTCAAGATCGAAGTCCTGCCTGCCGGTGCGGTGGTGCCCGCGTTCCAGTTGCTGGAAGCCGTCAACAAAGGCACGCTGGATGGCGGCCACGGTGTGGTGGCCTACCACTACGGTAAAAATTCGGCCCTGGCCCTGTGGGGTTCCGGTCCCGGTTACGGCATGGACGCCAACATGGTCCTGTCGTGGCACAACTACGGCGGCGGCAAGGTGCTGCTGGAAGAAATCTACAAGTCCATCAACATGGACGTGGTGTCCTACCTCTACGGCCCCATGACAACGCAGCCGCTGGGCTGGTTCAAGAAACCCGTCTCCAAAGTGGAAGACATGAAGGGCCTGAAGTTCCGCACTGTCGGTCTGGCGGTCGACATGTTCACGCTGATGGGTACGGCGGTCAATCCGCTCCCCGGTGGCGAAATCGTTCCGGCACTGGACCGCGGCCTCATCGACGCGGCAGAGTTCAACAACGCCTCCAGCGACCGCGTGCTCGGCTTCCCCGATGTGGTCAAGAACTGCATGTTGCAGAGCTTTCACCAGAGCGGCGAGCAGTTTGAAATCCTGTTCAACAAGGCCAAACTCAATGCCCTGGCGCCTGAGCTGCGTTCCATCATCGATTACGCCGTGCAGGCAGCCAGTGCCGACATGAGCTGGAAAGCCATCGACCGGAACTCCAAAGACTACGAGGAAATGAAAAAGCAGGGCATCAAGTTCTACAAGACGCCTGACGCCGTGCTGCGCGCACAGCTCGCTGCGTGGGATACGACCATCGCCAAAAAGGCCGGCGAGAACCCGCTCTTCAAGAAGGTGCTGGATTCACAGCGCGCGTTTGCACAGCGCACGGGCCAGTGGCACAACGACTACACCGTTGATTTCAAAATGGCCTACAACCATTACTTCAACCGCAAGAAGGCCTGATCCCGGGCCTTGCTGTAGCTGGTTACCAGCCATCCAGTTTCTGGGTGGCTGGTTTTGTTTTGGGGCAGCCCACTTCGGGCAACAGGTGTTTTCATGACCGTGCAAAAAATTCTTCACACTGCTGACCACATCAGCACCTGGGTCGGCAAGGCCGCAGCGTGGCTCATCGTGGCACTCATGCTCCTGGTCTGTGCCGAGGTCTTCAAGCGCTATGCGCTGAACGCACCGACCGCCTGGATCTACGACGCCAACAACATGCTCTACGGCACCCTCTTCATGCTGGGGGGCGCCTACACCCTGGCACATGACGGCCATGTGCGTGGCGACTTTTTCTACGGCAGCATGAAACCGCGCACCCAGGCCACGCTGGACTTGGTGCTGTACCTGGTGTTTTTCATACCGGGCATTGCCGCATTGACGTGGGCTGGGTGGACCTATTTCCAGGACTCGCTCGCCATCCATGAACAGACCTTCAACGCCGAACCCATACCGGTCTACCCGTTCAAGTTTGTCATACCGGTGGCCGGTACCATCGTGCTGATGCAGGGCCTGTCCGAAATGCTGCGCTGCGTGGTGTGCATACGCACCGGCGAATGGACACCGCGCCTGAAGGACGCCCAGGAATCAGACGTGGTGGCGCAGCAACTGGCTGGCAGCGAGTTTGTCGATGACGAAGCCCGCCAGCTGGCGATCAAGCAGTCGGAAGGCCTGAAATCATGAGCAACGCCGCACTCGGCATGACCATGCTCTGCCTCATCGTGGTCGTCATCATGATGGGTTTCCCCACCGCCTTCACCCTCATGGGTCTGGGCATGCTCTTTGGCTACGTCGCGTTTTACGACCCGTCGGCGCCCTGGCTGGACAACAGGATTTTTGACCTGATGGTGCAGCGCGCTTTTGGCGCCATGACCAATGAGACCTTGCTGTCGATACCGCTCTTTGTGCTGATGGGCTACGTGATGGAACGCGGCGCACTGGTCGACAAGATGTTCCACAGCGTGCAGCTCGCGTTTCGCAGTGTGCCCGGCTCCCTGGCCGTCACCACGCTCATCATCTGCACCTTCTGGGGCATTGCCAGCGGGCTGGTCGGTGCGGTGGTGGTGCTCATGGGGGTGATCGCGATGCGACCCATGCTCAACGCTGGTTACGACACACGACTGGCTGCGGGCGTGATCACCGCTGGCGGCACGCTCGGGATCCTCATCCCGCCGTCGGTCATGATCATCGTCTACGCCGCGGTGGCCGGCCAGTCGGTCGTCAAGCTTTACGCAGCCGCGATGTTTCCCGGCTTTTTCCTGGCGCTGCTCTACCTCATCTACATCATCGGCTGGGTGCTCATCAACCCGAAGATCGCGCCCAAACTTCCGCCGGAGCAGCTACGCGTGCCCGTGCCGTCCTGGCTGACGCACCTGTCGTCCGCCTACTCCCGCCGCATCCTGCCCGCGCTCGCCATGGCCGTCGCGTCACCGGGCAAGGCCATGCAGGCACCCGCAGAAGGCAAGGCCGTCACGCGCAGCCTTTTGTGGCGCAGCCTGGGGACGTGTCTGGTGCCGGTGGCGCTCTCTGCCGTCACGCTTGGCGCCGTCTGGTGGTACGTCGTGATCCACTCACAGGAAGACAACAACGCCAGCAACGCAGCTCAGGTGAGCCTTCAGGCGAAGCCCGGCGCGGCACCCCGTACGGCCAACACAGCGCCCGCTTCGGCGACAGGCGGCGTGCAGGAGCCCCCGCCCAGTGGCGTCCAGGAACCCGCTGCAAGCACTGGCCTGCAGGAGCCACCAGCGTCGTCCGGCGTCAGTGAACCGCCGTCTTCCGACGGTGGCCTGCAGGCGCCACCGGGTTCAAGTGATGTACAGGCGCCCGCCACCGCCCAGGCAGCCGACGAACCCATGCAACAGCTTGGTGACCCCAACGAAAAGGGCGCGCAGACGGCAGCCGTGCCCGAGGTTTTTTACACCGGCTTCTGGGTGGCCTGCGGACTGACACTTCTCTTGCTCGCCTGGTACTACTGGCGCTTCGATGCGGAGCAGTTTGAAATCCTGCGCATGCTGATCTCGTCTGTCATGCCGCTGGCCATCCTGACCTTCATGGTGCTGGCTGTGATTTTGTTCGGCATCACGACCGCGACCGAATCTGCGGCCGTCGGCGCGGCAGGTGCCTTCCTGATGGCCTGGCACGCCGGCACGCTGAACTTCCAGCGCATCAAGGAGGCCGTGTTCCTGACCGCCAAGACCACTTCCATGGTCTGCTGGCTGTTTGTCGGGTCCGCGCTTTTTTCTGCGGTGTTTGCCCTGCTGGGCGGGCAGCGTGTGGTGGAGGAGTGGGTACTGTCGATGAACCTCACGCCGCTGCAGTTCCTGCTGCTGTCGCAGGCCATCATCTTTGTGCTCGGCTGGCCGCTCGAGTGGACTGAAATCATCGTGATTTTCGTGCCCATCTTCCTGCCGCTGCTGGCGCACTTCCAGATCGACCCCATCCTCTGGGGCGTGCTTGTCTTCGTGAACCTGCAGGCCGCTTTCCTGTCGCCGCCGGTCGCCATGTCGGCCTTCTACCTGAAGGGGGTCTCACCGCCGCATGTGACCATCAACCAGATCTTCGCGGGCATGATGCCCTACATGCTGATCGTCATCCTCTGCATGGTGTTCATGTACATCTGGCCCGGCCTGACTCTGTGGCTGCCCAAATACCTGTATGGATAAACAAGGTATGCAAGAATATTTCCTTCAAGGGCGCGTAAAGCGCCCTTTTTTATGGCGGAAAGTGTAAGATTGACGTTTACGTAAACGTCAACACGATCCCGGGCCGCCCTAAATCCCCACGCGGCCCCTCTCCGGAGACAAAGCCATGACCGACATGTCCGCCGAATACAAGGCGCTCGCCAACTACCGCCCCACGCACAAGGTGCGTTTTGTCACCGCTGCGTCGCTGTTCGACGGGCATGACGCGGCCATCAATATCATGCGGCGCATCCTGCAGAGCATGGGCGCCGAAGTGATTCACCTCGGCCACAACCGCAGCGTCGATGAAGTCGTCACCACCGCCTTGCAGGAAGACGCGCAGGGCATTGCCATCAGTTCCTACCAGGGCGGCCACGTCGAGTACTTCAAGTACATGGTCGACCTGCTCAAGAGCCGCGGCGGCGAGCATATCCAGGTCTTTGGCGGCGGTGGCGGCGTCATCGTGCCACCCGAGATCCGCGAACTGCAGGCCTATGGTGTGGCGCGCATCTTCAGCCCGGAGGACGGCCAGAAAATGGGCCTGGCCGGCATGATTGGCGAGATGGTCATGCGCTGCGATAAGGACCTCACCGGCTTCGCACCGAAAGATGTCAAAGCCATCGAAGGCCATGGCGAGATGAACTGGCGCGCCCTGGCGCAGATGATCACGGCCCTTGAGAACGGCAAGGCCGATCCGGCGCTGGTTGAACAAATGCGCAGTGTTGCAGCCACCAAAAAAATCCCCGTGCTCGGCATCACCGGCACCGGCGGCGCAGGCAAGTCCTCACTCACCGATGAACTGATACGCCGCCTGCGGCTGGACCAGAACGACGCCCTGCGCGTGGCCGTCATCAGCATTGACCCCTCACGCCGCAAGAGCGGTGGCGCGCTGCTCGGCGACCGCATCCGCATGAACGCCATCAACCCATGGACGGTTCCGCTGGCAGGCAAAAAAGGCTCCGACAGCGGCCAGCGCGTGTTCATGCGAAGCCTCGCCACGCGCGACTTCGGCTCCGAAATCAGCCAGGCCCTGCCCGACGTGGTGGCTGCCTGCAAATGCGCGGGCTTCGACCTGATCGTCGTCGAGACCTCCGGCATCGGCCAGGGCGACGCCGCCATCGTGCCGCACGTCGATGTGCCCATGTATGTGATGACGCCCGAGTTCGGCGCTGCCAGCCAGCTTGAAAAAATCGACATGCTGGACTTTGCCGAGTTCATCGCCATCAACAAGTTCGACCGCAAGGGGTCGCTCGATGCGCTGCGCGATGTCGCCAAGCAGGTGCAGCGCAACAAGGAAGCCTGGACCACGCCGACCGAGAAGATGCCGGTCTTCGGCACCATGGCTGCACGCTTCAATGACGACGGCGTGACCGCGCTGTACCAGTCGCTCAAACCGCGCCTGGCCGAATTGGGCCTGAAGTTGACCGAAGGCTCGCTGCCGGTCGTCGATGTCCGCCACAGCACCAACCAGACACCGGTCGTGCCCGCCGCACGCACCCGCTACCTCGCGGAAATCAGCGACACCGTGCGCAGCTACAAAAAGCGCGCGCGCCAGCAATCAAAACTGGCGCGTGAAGTGCAGCAGCTCGAAGCCTCGGCGGTGATGCTCAAGGCCGACAAACCCGATCGCGCGACTGCCTCCGAAGCCGCACTCGACCTCGCCAGCCAGCGCCAGTTGCGCATGGACGGAGATGCCCGTGCATTGCTCGCCCAGTGGCCTGACATGCAAAAGGCCTACGCGGGCGAAGAGTACGTCGTGAAGATCCGCGACAAGGAAATCCGCACCGCGCTGACCACCAAATCGCTCTCCGGCACGACCATCCGCAAGGTCGCGCTGCCGCAATACGAAGACCACGGTGAAGTGCTGAAGTGGCTGATGCTGGACAACGTGCCCGGCAGCTACCCCTACACCGCCGGCACCTTTGCCTTCAAGCGCGAAGGCGAAGACCCGACCCGCATGTTCGCCGGTGAGGGCGACCCCTTCCGCACCAACACGCGCTTCAAGCTGCTCAGCGAAGGCATGGCTGCCAAGCGACTGTCCACCGCCTTCGACTCGGTCACGCTCTATGGCAACGACCCGCACCTGCGGCCAGACATCTACGGCAAGGTCGGCAACTCCGGTGTGTCGATTGCCACGCTGGACGACATGAAGGTGCTGTACGACGGCTTTGACCTGTGCAACCCGTCCACGTCCGTGTCCATGACCATCAACGGCCCGGCGCCGTCCATCCTGGCGATGTTCATGAACACCGCCATCGACCAGAACCTGGACAAGTTCAAAAAAGACAACGGCCGCGACCCGACGGCGACCGAAGCCGCCAAGATTCGCGAATGGGTACAGGAGAACGTGCGCGGCACCGTGCAGGCCGACATCCTGAAGGAAGACCAGGGCCAGAACACCTGCATTTTCTCGACCGAGTTCTCGCTCAAGGTGATGGGCGACGTGGCCCAGTACTTCGTGCACAACAAGGTCCGCAACTTCTACAGCGTGTCGATCAGCGGTTACCACATCGCTGAAGCCGGTGCCAACCCAATCTCGCAGCTGGCTTTCACGCTGTCCAACGGCTTCACTTTTGTCGAAGCGTATCTCGCGCGCGGCATGCGCATCGACGACTTCGCGCCCAACCTGAGCTTCTTTTTCAGCAACGGCATGGACCCCGAATACACCGTGATGGGCCGCGTCGCGCGCCGCATTTGGGCCGTGGCGATGAAAGACAAGTACGGTGCCAACGAGCGTTCGCAAAAGCTGAAGTACCACATCCAGACCTCGGGCCGCAGCCTGCACGCGCAGGAGATCCAGTTCAACGACATCCGCACCACGCTGCAGGCGCTGATCGCGATTTACGACAACTGCAACTCGCTGCATACCAATGCGTTCGACGAAGCCATCACCACGCCGACCGAAGAATCGGTGCGCCGTGCGATGGCCATCCAGCTCATCATCAACCGCGAATGGGGCCTGGCCAAGAACGAGAACCCCTCACAGGGCGCCTTCATCATCGAGGAACTGACGGAGCTGCTCGAAGAAGCCGTGCTGATGGAGTTCGAACGCATCGCCGAACGCGGCGGCGTGCTCGGCGCGATGGAGACCGGCTACCAGCGCGGCCGCATCCAGGACGAGTCCATGCACTACGAGATGCTCAAGCACACCGGCGAGCTGCCCATCATCGGCGTCAACACCTTCCGCAACCCGCATGGCGATGCCGTGCAGGACAAGCTGGAACTGGCGCGTTCCACCGAAGAAGAAAAGCAGAACCAGCTCAAGCGCCTGGACGCCTTCCACAAACAGCATGCCAAGGAATCACCCGCCATGCTCAAGCGCCTGCAGCAGGCGGTGATTGAAAACCACAACGTGTTCGAGGTGCTGATGGACGCCGTGCGTGTCTGCTCACTGGGGCAGATCACCAACGCGCTGTTCGAAGTGGGTGGGCAGTACCGGCGCAATATGTAACACCGCCATCAAGCCACGCGAACCGGGGCCTGCTGTCAGGACAGTTGCGGAAGGTAGCTGGGCCTGGCTGCCGTCAGCCCGCCCTTGACCTGCCGGGTGAGATCATCGGCCAGCACCTCATCAAGACCCGCTTCGAGCCCGTCCAGCGCGCGGCTGACGATCTCGGCAGGACTGGTCTTGGGGACATCGAAGCCGCGGGTGAGGTCGGTATCGACATACGCCATGTGCAGGCCCAGCACCTGGGTCTTCTGCGCTGCCAGTTCGTTGCGCAGTGCATTGGTGAGGGACCAAGCTGCGGACTTGCTGGCCGAATAGGCTGCCAGTTCACCGCCGTTCACCCATGAAGCCACCGACAGGACATTGAGCAGCGCGCCGCCGCCATTGGCTTTGAGCACGGGCGAAAAGGCCTTGCTGATGCGCAATACAGAGAAGAAGTTGGTTTCGAAAATTCTGCGCGCGACATCTTCACTGTCATCAGCAAGAAACCCGCCCGGTTGTGCAATGCCTGCGTTGTTGATCACCAGTGTCACGTCAGAGGCCAGCGCGGCTGCGGATGTGACATCGCCGGCCTTGTTGACATCGAGCCGGAGGACCTGAACGCCAGCCCCGGCGGTGACGCTGGCTGGGTCGCGGGCGCCGGCATACACCTTGCGCGCGCCGCGGGCCAGAAGCTCGCGTACGAAGGCCTCACCGATGCCGCGATTGGCGCCCGTGACAAGAACCACAGAATTTTCGATCTTCATGACTATCTCCAGAAGTTGGGGAAACAAACAAATACACAGAATCAGTGACCGGCTTTGAGGTGTCAGCTTTCCGGCGGCACTGACCAAACAACTCACATGAGCTTGACGACAACCTTGCCCCTGGCGCGTCCCTGTGCCACGTAGTCAAGGGCGTCCTTGGCTGCCTCAAAAGGAAACACCTTGTCTATCACCGGCCGGATGCGCTCGGCCCTGAGCAGCTCGCCGATTAAGGAGAGTTGGGCGCCATCGGCGCGCGCAAAGAGAAACGAGTAAGTCACCCCCTGCTTTTGCGCAAGCCGCATGATCTTGCGGCTCATCAACCCGAAGATGAAAGTCAGGAAGAAGTTGAGTCCACGAGCGCGGGCGAATGCGCCATCAAGCGGCCCCACCAGGGACACCAGCGTGCCCTGCGGTTTGAGGACGTCTACCGACTTTTCCATCGCGTCCCCCTTGACGGTGCCGAGCACCACGTCGTATGCACGCAGCACTTTCCAGAAGTCTTGCTTGCTGTAATCGACCACCTCGTCAGCGCCCAGGCTTCGCACCAGTTCAATGTTGCGCGTGCTGGTGGTCGTTCCAACTTTGGCGCCCAGGTGCTTCGCCAGCTGGATCGCGAACGTGCCCACACCGCCTGAGCCTGCAGGGATGAAGACCTTCTGGCCAGCACCAAGGTTTGCGCGCTCTTTCAGCGCCTGCCACGCGGTGAGCCCGACCATGGGGATAGACGCGGCCTGCACAAAGTCAAGGTTGGCAGGTTTCAGCGCGGCCATGTTCTCCGGCACCACCGCAAACTCGGCCAGGGCGCCGGTACCCAGACCGAAAAGGCTGGTGAATACGGCGTCGCCCGGCTTGAAGCGTGTGACGCGGCTGCCCACCTCCACCACCACACCGGCGAGGTCACTGCCCATGACAGCAGGAAGCTCAAAGCGCAGGACCGCTTTGAAGATCCCCGTCGGAATCATGTTGTCGATCGGGTTCAGGCCCGCAGCATGGACCTGCACCAGAAGCTCGTCGGGCGCGAGCGTGGGGCGGGGACGCTCGGCGAAGCCGATATCGGGCGACTTGCCATAGCGTTTGAAGGTGAGGGCTTTCATGGGTTTCCTTATGGCTGTACGCCGCCTGTGTTCAATAACGGGGAGACGATGTCCCAAGAGGGCCAGCGGGGATTAAAGAGCCGTAGGCATGCCGGGGCTGCAAACCAAGGAGGGTGCGCTTCTTATTTGGAATGATGATCATCATATGTATGGGTGAAAAAAAATACAAACCCTTGTGCATGCATGGATTCAGGCGGGGCTGGTCGAAGGCGCCAGATGCTTGACTGCGGAATCGCACAGCGCATCCGCCAGGGCCGGTTCGTCAACCGCGCGGGCCAGCAGCAATGCACCCACCATGGTTGACAGAGTCACGAGTGCCCGCTCATGTGCGCCAGACTGGCCCCAATTAGGCAACTGGCGGGCCACAAGATCAATGGTTTCCTTTATGTGACGCGTAGTGACACGGCGTACTTCGGGCGCTTGGCGCGGCGTCTCCGAGCCTAGGGCGACGAGGGGGCAACCCTTTTCAACCTGCTCCAGGTGCGCCCGTGAAAGATAAGCACCGAGCATGGATTCCAGGGCCTTCTCGGGGGGCGCGCCAGCCACGGCACCGGCCGCCATAACTGCTGCTTCGCCGCACGCCCGCGAAGCTGCTTCCGCCAGCATGGCCTCGCGCGACGCGAAATGGGCATAGAAGGCGCCATGGGTCAGGCCGGCCTCTTTCATGATGTCGGCGACGCCAGTGCCGGCATAGCCGCTGCGACGGATCGCCCGCGCTGCGACGGACACGATGCGCTCGTGGGAGGCTTCCTTGGCTGCTGCTCTGGTATGGCGTGTTGCATTTCGCATGATGCATATCATACATTATTTTGACTTGGAAGGCACAACATCTCCAGCCTGCGAAACTGCTCACGCCTGCCGCCGGCCTGTTTGAATGCGGTGAGAATGCGTCATTCATGGGTCTGTGCGCTTCCACATCTTCACCGCCGCAAGACGGCGCCACATGGCTCGCGCACTGCGACGGCAGCGCCTTCCCCAACCCCGGCACCATGGGCTTGGGCGCCGTGCTGGTCGCGCCTGATGGCGCGCGGCACACGTTGTCTGAAACCGCAACGGGCAAGGGCTGCAACAACGATGCCGAGGCGCGCGCCATGATGGCGGCGTTGCGTGAGGCGAAGCTGCTGGGTGCGGACGCGGTGCACATCCTCAGTGACAGCCGCGTAGTGGTGGACCAGCTCACGGGCGATGGTGGCCAGCGCATCGAGCGGCTCGACGCCCTGTTCGTGGAATTGCGGTCGCTGCTGGCGACGTTCAGCGCCAGCAGCGTGAAGTGGATTCCCCAGCACCGCAACAACGAGGCCGATGCACTGGCGCGCGCTGCTGCTGGTCTACCGGCCAGGCCGCTGGCTGGGGGCGCGAAGGGGAAGGACAAGCGCAAGGACAAACGCAAGGCGTGATCCGGCCATCTGTCCGCCGGGCGCCCGAAACACATCATTCACCGTAAATGTAAAGTCGACTTTACATTTTGGTGGCTTTGGGTGGCAAAAAGAGGTTTCCGACGCGCCAAAACCCCGTTTTGAGCCTTTTTGGGTCGGTTTTAGGGGCTAAAAATGGCTGCAGATCAATGAATACGAGCGTGACCAGCTATTAATAACATAGCATTTCGCAGTGTTGATGAGCCGATCACCAACAGCCCGTCGCTTTGTCAGCAATGCCTTCAGTCGACCAACTTGATGTCCGCATCCTTGATGATCTTCGCGTAGCGCAGCTTGTCGGCCTTGATGAGCGCGGTGAACTGATCGGGTGTCTTGCCGCCGACCTCGGTGCCGTCGCGCACATACACGTCACGCAGCACCGGCCGGCTGATGGCCTCGGCAATGGCTTTCTGCATGGCCTGGATGACGGCAGGCGGCGTGCCGGCGGGCACGAACATGCCGTTCCAGCCCAGCGCCTCCTGATCGGGAAAGCCGGCCTCGGCCGTGGTCGGGATGTTCGGTGCGGCCACCAGCTTGTTGCTGCTGGCAACGGCAATCGCTTTCAGGCTGCCGTTGGCCAGGCTTTGCGCGACAGAGCTCCACACGCGGTATCCCATGTCGACACGGCCCGCCAGCAGGTCGACCGAATCAGCGCCCAGTGACTTGTACGGAATCTCGCGAATGTCGACCTTCGCAGCCTGCTTCAACCTTTCACCCGCAAGCTGCGTGAGGCTGCCGGGACCGCCGGACGCGTAGGTCAGCTTGCCCGGCTGCTTGCGCGCCAGCTCGACCAGTTCCTTCAGGTTGCTGGCGGGTACAGAGGGGTGCACGACGAGTATCAGCGCGGCTGTCGTCAGGTCGCTCACGGCGACCAGCTCTTCGGTCAGGCGGCTGCCGGGTTCGGGCCGCAGCAGGTCGTTGACGGCATTGCCGATGTTGGCATTGAGCATCGTGTAGCCATCGGGCGGTGACTTGGCGACTTCGCGCGCAGCGAGCACGCCGTTGGCACCGGGCCGGTTCTCGACGACGACGGGCTGCTTGAGGATATCGGTCAGCTGCGCGGCCACTCGGCGGGTGGCGACATCGGGCGCGGAGCCGGCCTGCGTCGGCACGATGAAACGAATCGGCTTGCTAGGGTAGGCCTGCGCCACTGCCAGCGCGGGCAACAGGAGCGTCGCGGCAAGGGCCAGCGTCTGGCGGCGGATCATTTTTTTCATTCAGGTCTCCTTCTTCCTTTTATTTGTGCGTCACCCGCGTAGGAATGCTGTTGAGCTCTTCACAGCCCGTGGCCGTCACGATGACGGTGCCGCCGATGTTGACTCGGTGTCCGTCCATGCAGGCATTCGGCTCGAACGAAAACACCATGCCCTCCTCCATCACCGTGTCGCGCTCGCGTGCGGCGGGCGCGCCCACCATCTTCACATTCAGGTTGGCGGTGGCCAGGTTGACCTTCGAGCGCCCGGTCAGAAAGTGCGGCGCCACCGAATGCACCAGCGGCGTGTACGACCAGCAACCCGAGGTCTTTAGGGGTTCCTCCATCGCGGCCAGCAGGTCGGCAAAGGTGATGCCGGGTTTCAGCACCGCCAGCCCCGCGTCGTAACAGCCGCGCGCGGCCTGCTCGCACTTCAGGTTGGTATCGTCCATCGCACCCAGCGCGACAGCCATCTGCACCTGTACCTCCTGGTTGCCGCAGGTCGGCATCAGCTCGACCTGCAGCAGGTCGCCTTGTTGCAGGACGCGTGGTCGTTCGGCGCGTGTGGTCCAGCGCGGCGGGCCCCACGACAGCGTGTGCGGACCCGAATTCATCACGATGGCGGGGTAACGCAATCCGATCCCGTGCAGCGCCATCTCGCGCATGGCTTCGGCGTAGATCACCTCTTCACCCACACCTGCCGCCGCCACATCGGCAATCACGGCACAGGCCGCTTCGGCCACCTGTGCGGCGTAACGCACCTGCGCCATTTCTTCGGCACTCTTGGGCAGCATCATGTAGCTGAACTCGTCAGAGATGTCCTCGAACACCGCGCCGGGCAAGGCCGTGGTGAACTGTTGCCAGAAGTTGGCCGGTATCGCGCCGTAGATTTCGGTGGGTGCCTGTGAACTCAGGCCCACGACGCCGAGGCGCGATGCCTGCAGGCCTTTCTCGGCAAATATCTGCGCGACCGAGGTGCCGCTGGTCGCCACGCGCATGTCGTCTATCCATAACGGGTAGCCCTGGTCGCGCGACCAGCGTGCGCGCATCACGCGCAGGTTGGCCCAAGTCACAACGACCGGATCGCCCTCCAGCGGGAAGACGACGCAGCCCTCGTTGTAGTCGTCGTTAACGTAGCTCTCGTACATCTCGCGCGCACGAAAGCTGGCGATCAGCAGGCCGTCGAGGTTTTTGGCGCGCATCAGTGTGCGCAGCCGCGCCCAGCGGCGGTCACGCTCGGCCATGGAAAGCGCCGGCGGCCGCGGCGATGCTCTGCTCATTCCTGTCTCCTTTTATCGTTGCTCTCTCTTCTTCTCTTCCTGCTGGCAACGATAGGGGAAAGGCCGCGGCAACGACAGATGTCACTTACCCGCAGGGATATGCGTTTTTGCTATCGCCGTTGTGAAACGTCAACGCTTGTACGGGGAGATATGAACCCCGGCGCGGTGACTGTCTGTTTTACGCCTTGCGGTCGTACGCGGCAAACAGCTGCTCCAGCGAATCGACCAGCACCTTGATGCGCGGTGAGCGCGCGCGCGACGGCGGGTAGACGGCGTACAGCGGCTGGCCCGCCGTCTGGAATGGCACCAACACCTCAACCAGCGCGCCCGAGGCGAGGTCGTGTTCGAACAGCAGCGAATTGCTGTGCGCGATGCCCAGCCCCGCGACAGCCGCGGCGCACAGCGCATCGCCGCTGTTGACTTCCAGGCGGCTGCGCGGCATCAGCGTGACCGGGCCGCCGTCCACCTCAAAGCGCCAGGATGCACGGCGGCCGTCAAACACATGAACCAGCCCGCGATGGCCTGCAAGCGCTGCGAGGTCGGCAGGCGCACCCAAACGCCGGATGTACTCAGGCGAGGCGACGGTGATGCGCGCCGTGTTGGCCAGCTTGCGCGCGGTAACGCGGGCGTCCGGCGGCGAGCCTATGCGCAGCGCCACATCGAGCTGCTGCTCGACCAGATCGACCGGTTGCTCGCTGAGCACCAGCTCGAGTCGCACATCGGGGTATTTTTCGAAAAACTGCGACAGCTGGGGCACGATGTGCACACGCGCAATCGCCGACAGCGAGCCCAACCTCAGCACGCCCTGCGGAGAACTGCGGCGCGACTGGAGTTGCTCTTCCGCCTGGGCAATGGAGGCCAGCACCGCATCACATTCACCGACGAAATAACGCCCCTCGTCGGTCAGCGCCACACCGTGGGTGGTGCGGTTGAGCAATTGCGTGGCCAGTTCGGCCTCCAGCCGGCCCACCGCCTTGGTCACCGCCGACGGGCTGAGCTTGAGCGCGCGGGCGGCCAGGCTGAAGCTGCCCAGCCTTGCGACTTCAACGAAGGCCTGCATGGCCGCGAGCTTGTCCATCGTGCTTCGTCCTTTTGCTCAATTCTGTTGTTCCGCCGCGCTGGGCCCGTCGATGACCAAAATTGGTTGTTTTCCCGCACCGGCATGACCGGCAACCCGGAAAGGGCATTTTGATACAGCGATGCAAACCCCCGCGCGCATAAAAAAAGCGCCTCAAAGGCGCTCTTTTTAATTTGCAGCCTCAGGCCGCATCAGCAAACCGGCTCAACCCTGATGGGGGCGCTTGCCTGGGTTCTTCTTGCTGCGGGTGTGTGAACCGCGCTCAAGGCTGATCTTCTGGCCGCGGCCGATGGTGGTGGTGTAGCCCTTTGGCGGGACTGGTTTCGGGGCGCAGATGTCGGCCTCGACTCGAATTTTCTTGGACATGGAGGACTCCGTATAAAAAAAGGGCTAGCCCTCGATTTTAAGCTATTCGCGGCCTGGCAGGAAACCCCGGCTTTTCAGGCGTACAGGATGGGGGGCGCTTCGGACGACAGGAGGTGCTGCTGCGCCGGCGTCAGCACCCGCGCCACCGGCTGCCAGGTACTGGCATACCCGGGCAGCGCCTCGGGGGTAAATGAGGTGTGCGGCCAGTCCGAGCCCCAGACCAGCCGGGGGCCAAAAAGCCCCGCCGCCCGGTGTATGGCCGCATCAAGCGACGCATAGGGCGCATCGGCCCGCAGGCGGTACCAGCCCGACAGCTTGAGCCAGGCGCCCGACCGGGCCAGCCCGGCCAGCACCTGCCAGGCCGCGTCGTCTGTGGGCAGCCCGGCATGCATGCCGGCCAGATGGTCCAGCACCGCAGCCACGCCCGCCGCCGCCGGGCCGGCGTGCAAGGCGGCAATCACCGGCAGGTCTTGGGGCCGGGGATACCACTGCACATGCCAGCCCATGGCACGCAGGCGCGGCGCCAGCCGGTGAAAGGCGGTTTCAGTGTTGGCAGCAGTGCCGTTGCCGACGGGTGACACGAGGTTGAAGCGCACGCCCCGCACCCCAAGCGCGTGCATGTCCGCCAGCGCTGCATCGCTGATGGCGGCATCCAGCACCACCACACCGCGGTGACGCCCCTGCCCGGCTTTGAGCGCATCGAGCAGCACGGTGTTGTCGGTGCCGTACACGCTGGGTTGCACCAGCACCAGCCGTTCAACGCCATGGCTTTGGGCCAGCGCCTCAATAGCCGACAGAGGCCTGTGCTGCGGCACATAGTGGCCCGGCGCCACGGGTGCGGCTTCATCAAACACATGCACGTGGCAATCCCAGCGCGCGGCGGGGGCCCGCCCTTCCATCAGTTTCACGCCGCGTCAGCCGACGGTGATCTTGCGATCGCGCACCACGCGCCCCCACTGGGCCTGCTGCGCCTTGAGGAAAGCGGGGACCAGCCCGTCAGGCCCGTCCGGAAACACCTCGCCACTGAGCGCGCGTATGCGGCCCAGCACTTCAGGATCGGCCATGGCCTTGCGCAGGGCGGCGACCAGCACCGCCTTGACCTTGGGGTCCATGCCGGCGGGTGCGAGCACAGGGTTCCACTCCAGCACTTCATAGGACGGCAGGCCGGCTTCTTCCATGGTCGGGACGTCCGGCAGGGCGCGCGTGCGGCGGCGCGTGGTGACGGCCATCGGACGCAGCCGCCCTGACTGGATCTGCCCCAGCGAGGAGGCGACATTGGCAAAAAACAGCGGCACCTGTCCGGCCATCACGTCGTTCATGGCGGGGCCGCCGCCGCGATAAGGCACATGCACCAGGCTGACGCCGGCACGGTCTTCAAACAGCGCGCCCGCCAGGTGCTGGGCCGAGCCGTTGCCTGACGACGCATACGAAATCTGGGCCGGCTTCGCCTTGGCCATGCGGATCAGGTCCTTGACGTTTTTGGCCTCAAAACCGGGCGTGCAGACCAGCACGTTGGGGAACAGCGCAAGCACGGCCAGCGGTGTGAAGGCCTTGTCGGTGTCATAGGGCAGCTTGGGAAACAGCGCCGGGTTGACGGCGAACGACGAGGCATCGAGCAGCAGCTGGGTGCCGTCCGGCGCGGCACGCGCCACCTGCCCTGCGGCGATCTGGCCGCTCGCACCGGGTTTGTTGTCGACCACCACGGTCTGGCCGAGGGCCTCGGACAGTTTGGGGGCGATCAGCCTGGCCATAAGATCGGCCCCGCCCCCGGCGGCATACGACACGACCAGCGTGATGGTTTTGCCGCCGGCGATTTGCCCGGCTGCACGGGCCAGCGTCCACGGCGCCGCAATGCTGGCGGCCGTGGCCTGGAGGATTTTGCGCCGCGAAGGCGTGTGTTGAATCAGTGTCATGGTGTTTCTTTCAGGTGTTTCAGGTGATGGTGACGGTGTAGTTGAAGGCGTGGGCATCGCCGCGGGTGAAGCGCACTTCCACGCAATGCCCTGTGAGGTCGTAGGCGCTTCGGCTGACCAGCGCACACGGGTGGCCGGCCGCGAGCGCGAGGTGGCGTGCCTGCCCGGCCGTCAGCGCGGCAAAGCCGATTTCATCCACCGCACGGTGGACATGCACGCCGCAGCGTTCGGCAAACAGCGGGTACAGCAGGTCGCCCCAGGCAGCGGTGTCGCTGTCGGCCAGCGGCGCAAACAGCGGCAGCGGCAGCCAGATCTCTTCGAACATGCAGGGCTGGCCCGAGAGCGAGCGCACACGCAGCAGGCGCAACGCCACGTCGCCGCGCGGCAGGCCCAGGCGGCGCGCCACGTCGGCAGGCGCCACCAGCTGCTGGCGCGACACGATGCGCGAGGCAGGCACCTCGCCCGTGCCCTCGCCAAAACGGAAGAACCGCATCATGGTCGCGCCGGTCATGCCGGCGCGCACAAAGGTGCCGCGCCCGTGAATGCGTTCGATCAGCCCCTGCTCGGCCATAAGCTCCAGCGCCCGGCGCAGGGTGCCCAGTGCAACACCATGTTCTGCTGCCAGCGTCTGCTCGGCCGGCAAGGCACTGCCCGGTGGCCATTCGCCATCGACCACGCGCGCCTTGAGCGCCGCAGCCAGCGCCGCATAACGGCTTTGGCCTGGCTCTGCGGGAACGATGGTCAACGAAGTTTTATGCATAAATTCATCTAGTCCTATAGATGACTTGATATTCTCACGAGCCTGCAAAAATCCCATCAGGGTTTTCACTGAGCCACCGCAGAAACAAAAAAGGACGGCATTGCCGTCCTATTCAAAATGCCTGAGCTGGGCTCAAGGCATGGAGGGAAATCTACTCAATCGTCGCGCCGGAGGCCTGAACGATCGCTTTCCACTTCACATAGTCGGTCTTGAGCAAGGCCGAGAACTGGTCTGGCGTCATGTTCTGGACTTCGGCGCCCTGGGCATGCACGGCGGCCTTCATGTCGTTGGTGGCCAGCAACTTGTTGACCTCGGCATTCATGGTGGCAACGATTTCTTTCGGCGTGCCGGCCGGCATGAACAGGCCGTACCAGGTGCTGACGTCGAAATCCTTGTAGCCGAGTTCGGCGACGGTCGGGATGTCGGGCATGGAGGTGCTGCGTTTGGCCGAGGTGACCGCCAGCGCACGCAGCTTGCCGGCCTTGATCTGGCTGATGGCGGACGGCAGCGACGAGACCATGAGGTCCACATTGCCGGCCAGCACGTCGATCATGGCGGGGTTGGAGCCCTTGTAGGGGATGTGGCGCAGCTTGATGCCGGCGGCGGCGTTGAAGATTTCACCGGCCAGATGGATGGTCGTGCCGTTGCCGGGCGAGCCGTAAGTCACGGTGTCTGGCTTGCCCTTGGCGGCGGCCACCACGTCGGCCAGGGTCTTGAAGCGCGACTGCACACCGGTGACGATGACGACGGGCGTGTAGGCGACGTGGGCGACAGCGACCAGGTCTTTGGTCGGGTCGTAGCTCAGGCTTTTGTAGAGCCAGGGCGCGACAACCAGGTTGTCTTTCTGGCCCATGACCATGTCATAGCCTGTAGGCGCTGCACGTGCCGCTTCTGCAATACCGATGGTGCCACCCGCGCCGCCGCGGTTGTCGGGCACCACGTTCCACTTGTTGGCCTCCGTCAGCTTTTGGGCCACCAAACGCGACAGGATGTCCGTGCCGCCGCCCGGCGGGAAGGGGACGATCATGCGGATGGGTTTGGACGGGTAAGGCTGCGCTTGCGCCGCCACCATGGCCACGGCCATGAGGCCTGCGGTCAGGATTTTCTTGAGCATGTTATCTCCATCAATACGAATGTGCGGCTGGCGCGAAGGCGTAGCGGCTCGGGCAAAGCCAGCTATTTTATTCATGCGGCCCCGCGCCGCCCTCTTCATGGGCGATGCCCGGCATGGCCGGAAGGACATGGCGGGAAGGACATGGCGGGTAAAGCCGTCCAGCCGATCAGCCCCTCATGCGCCCTGCCGGTAGAGCACGGCTTCGGCTTCCAGCCAGGCCTTGAAGAGCGCCAGCGCGGCGTTGCCTGACTTTTGCTCGGGGTAGATCAGGTAATAACGCCTGTCGCCCAAAAACTCATGTTTGACGATGGGCACCAGCCGCCCGGCGGCCAGGTCGTCTTCAATCAGGAAGCGCGGTATCAGCGCCAGCCCCTGGCCATGGATGGCCGCTTCGGCCGTCATCGAGAACAACTCCATCCGCGCACCCGCCATGTCGTTGGCGACCGCCAGACTCAGCGAGGCAAACCACTGCCGCCAGGCGTAGGGCCGGGTACTCATCTGCAGCAACGGCAGGCTGGCGAAGTCGCCGGCATTGAGTTTGCGCCGCGTGGTGACGAGGTCAGGGCTGCCGACTGCGACGATGCTTTCATCCATCAAAAAGCAGGACTCGGTGCCCGGCCAGCCCGCGTCACCGGCGTGGATGGCGGCGTCCAGCGCGGTGTCGGCAAACAAAAAGGGCCGGGTGCGCGACGACAGGTGCACCGTGATGTCGGGGTGCAATTTGTGAAAACCGGCCAGCCGCGGCACCAGCCATTTGGCGGCGAAGGTGGGCACGACGCCGAGTTCCAGCGCGCCGCCGGCGCCGCCCCTGGCCATCATCTCCAGCGTGTCGCGCTCCACGTCATCCAGCCGCGCGCGGACGTTGCGGGCGTAGTTGGTGCCCGCATCGGTGAGCAGCACGCCGCGTTTGGTGCGCCTGAAGAGCTTGACGTCGAGAAACTCTTCCAGTGCCGCGATCTGCCGGCAGACGGCGCTTTGCGTGACCGCGTGCTCTTGCGCGGCATGGGTAAAACTCTGGTGACGGGCGGCCGATTCAAACAGCGCCAGCGCGGTGGTGGACGGTATCTTGCGGCGCATGTTGAAGACAGAGTTGGGTTACGGAGTTCCATTTTCGCACACTCATGTTCCAAATCTTCGTTTGTCCGGCGCTTGCTTTGCCCTTATGCTTGCCAGCATTCGGTGACAACACCGGGGCGCATGAGTTGCGATTTATGCACACCTTCCGCGCTGTAACCTTGCCTTCACCCCATCCAGACCATTCGGAGACCCCATGACCACCAAATCCAAAGCCAGCTTCCAGTGGGACGACCCCCTCTTGCTGGACCAGCAACTGACCGACGACGAGCGCATGGTGCGCGAGAGCGCGGCCGCCTACTGCCAGGAGCAGCTGGCCCCTCGTGTGCTGGAAGCCTTCCGCCATGAAAAAACCGACACCGCCATCTTTCGCGAAATGGGCGCACTCGGACTGCTGGGCGCGACGATTCCCGAAGCCTATGGCGGCGCCGGCCTGAACTACGTCTGCTACGGCCTGGTGGCGCGCGAGGTCGAGCGCGTCGACTCCGGCTACCGCTCGATGATGAGCGTGCAGTCCTCGCTGGTCATGGTGCCCATCAACGAGTTCGGCACCGAAGAACAAAAGCAGAAGTACCTGCCCAAACTCGCGAGCGGCGAATGGATCGGCTGCTTCGGCCTGACCGAACCCAACCACGGCTCCGACCCCGGCAGCATGATCACCCGCGCCCGCAAGGTCGCCGGCGGCTATGAGCTCTCGGGCGCCAAGATGTGGATCACCAACAGCCCCATCGCGGATGTGTTTGTGGTCTGGGCCAAGGACGACGAAGGCGCGATTCGCGGCTTCATCCTCGACAAAGGGGCAAAGGGCCTGAGCGCCCCCGCCATCCACAGCAAGGTCGGCCTGCGCGCGTCGATCACCGGCGAGATCGTGATGGACGCTGTCTTCTGCCCTGAAGAAAACGCTTTCCCCGACGTGCGCGGCCTCAAGGGCCCGTTTACCTGCCTGAACTCTGCCCGCTACGGCATTGCCTGGGGCGCACTCGGCGCGGCGGAAGACTGCTTCCACACGGCGCGCCAGTACACGCTGGACCGCAAGCAGTTCGGCCGCCCCTTGGCTGCCAACCAGCTGATCCAGAAAAAGCTGGCCGACATGGAAACCGAAATCGCCCTCGGCCTTCAGGGCTGCCTGCGCCTGGGCCGCATGAAGGACGAAGGCTCGGCCTCGGTTGAAGTCACCTCCATCATGAAGCGCAACTCCTGCGGCAAGGCACTGGACATCGCCCGCATGGCGCGCGACATGCTGGGCGGCAACGGCATCAGCGACGAGTTCGGTGTGGCCCGCCATCTGGTCAACCTGGAAGTCGTGAACACCTATGAAGGCACACACGACGTGCATGCGCTCATCCTCGGGCGCGCGATCACGGGCATTGCAGCGTTCTCCTGAAGCAGCAGCCGGGCGACCGGCGAGTTCTGCTTACTATTAAATCAGGAGCTGCTCACGCTCGTGTTTAAAGGGCTGCAGCCTGATTTGATGCTTAAAAATGGCCTTTTTCAGGCCATTTTTGCGTTTTTGGAGATCAAACGGGCCAGTCAACGCCCGTCAAAAAACCTAATGACTCATGTATCAGTCATTAAGCCGTTAATGACTTATACATGAGTCATTATTCGGAATTTCCAGGTTGGCGAGCACATCGCGTTACAGCCTGTTTCACGATTGCAGGAATTGAAGCCCATCTTTACGACGGCTTAGCCAAGCGGCCAGCTTTCCGAACGTTGTAGTGGTTACGGTGACCACTTGAGCGCGTAAACGAGGAAAGCCATGACCGCATCCCCAAACCCTTCCACACACCCCCGGCCAGCCCGCCGCTGGCTGCCCTGCGTGGCAGCGATCGCCCTGCTCGCCGCGCCGTTGCCCCCCTTGTGGGCGCAGGCCGCACCGCAGTTGGCACAGGCCGGCGACACCATGGACCCGCCCGGCACGATTGCCCGCCTCAGCCAGATCGAAGGCGCCGTGAGTTTTGCGCCCGGCGATACCGGGAATGTCAGCGACACGGGGGCCGCCGCCAGCGCCTGGGCACCGGCACAGCTGAACCGGCCTCTGACCGCAGGCGACCGCCTGTGGACGGCCGAGCGTTCGCGTACCGAGCTGCACATCGGCTCGACGGCCGTTCGACTCAACGCCCAGACCAGCCTCGACTTCCAGTCACTGGACGACAACACCACGCAGTTGCGCCTCGCGCAGGGCACGGTGCGGCTGCGCGTGCGCCAGCTGTTTCCCGGCCAGCGGCTGGAGATCAACACGCCCAACCTGGCATTTGTGATTTCACAGCCGGGCGACTACCGCATCGACACCGACCCGGCGGCCGACACCACGCGCGTGGTGGCCCAGTCGGGCGCAGGGGTCATCTACGGCGACAGCGGCACGCCCATCAACCTTGGCAACCAGCAGCAGGCCAGTTTCAGTGGCACCAGCCTGACGCCGGCCGCACCCGGCGCCGCCGCGCTCGACAGCTTCGACAGCTTCGACAGCTGGGCCATGGCCCGCGATGCACGCGAAGACCAGTCGGTGTCGGCCCGTTATGTGCCGCGCGAAACCGTGGGCTACCAGCAGCTCGACAACTACGGCGACTGGCAACAGGACCCAGGCTACGGACCTGTCTGGATGCCGCGTGCCGTCCCCGCCAACTGGGCGCCCTACCGCGCCGGCCACTGGAGCTGGGTCGCGCCCTGGGGCTGGACCTGGGTGGACGACGCCCCCTGGGGCTTCGCGCCCTTTCACTACGGCCGCTGGGCGCAGATCGGACCGCGCTGGGCCTGGGTGCCCGGCCGCCTGGCACCGCGGCCCGTCTATGCGCCCGCACTGGTCGCCTTTGTGGGCGGCAGCAACGGTGGTGTGAACTGGAACATCTCACTCGGTTCGGGTGCAGCGCCACGGCCTGCCGTCGGCTGGTTCCCGCTGGCCCCGGGCGAAGCCTTCAGGCCCGCCTACCGCGTGAGCCCGCGCTACGTGACCCGCGTCAACAACAACATCGTGGTGAACAACACCGTGAATGTCACAAACCTCACTAATGTCACCAATGTCTACCGCTACCAGCGCCAGCCTGCCGCCGTCACAGCAGTCAGCACCAGCGACTTCGCACGCGGCCGCGCCGTGCGGGACGCGCTGCAGCCCGTGACCGCCACCGATTTGAGCCGCGCGCAGGTGGTCAATGCCGCTGCAGAACGCACTGCGCTGCCGCAGCGGCCCCAGATGCGGGAGCGCCCTCCCGCTGCAGTCGCCGCCGCCCTGCCGCCAGCCGCCGTGAGCGCGCGGCCGGTGGTTGACAGCCTCGCGGCGCAACGGCAAGACCGCCAGGAGCGTCAGGACCGTGCGGACCGCCCGGACCGTGACAACCGCAGCGAGGCACGGCGGGAGGACCGTCGCGACAGGCCACAGCAGGCTCAAGCCGCAGCACCAGCCAACGCAGCACCCGCAGTACAGGCAGTACCAGCGGCACCCGACCGCAGGGCCGAAGAACAGGGCCGGCGCGCAGCACAACGCACACAGGAACAGCAAGTGCAGCAGGCGCAACAGGCGAGAGAGGCGGCACAGACACAGGCACGCGCACAGCAGCAGCAGGAAGCGCAACGGGTGCAACGCGACCAGGAGCGCCAGCAACGGCAACAGCAGGACACCGCACGCCTGCAAGCACAACAGGCGCAGCAGGCACAGAAAGAGCAGCGCGAGCAGCGGGAACGACTGGCCGCACAACAAGCCCAGGCCCAGGCACAGGCTCAAAGCAAAAGCCAGGCCGAACAGCGCGACAAACAGCAACAGCAGCAACGGGAAGAAGCCCGCCAGCAGCAACGTGCACAACAAGCGCAGCAGGCGCAGCAGGCGCAACAATCGCAGGAGCGCAACCAGCAGCGTCAGGCGCATGAACAGGCGCAGCGCCAGCAGCAGGAAGAACGCCGGCAGCGTGCACAGGCTCAGTCACCGGAAGAACGCCAGTCCTCGCGCAAGGCCGAAGCCGCCGCTGCCCGCGAGGCCCGCAACGACAGCCCTGCCCCGCCCAACCGGCAACAGTGACACGAATGAAGCGAATGGCGCGGATATAAATCCGCCATCGCCGGCGTTCGAACAGATGCACCACAGCCGGGCAATTGACGCCCGGTTGACATTCCATGTCCGCGCCCGCGCTCAGGGTCGGCCATGATGCAAAACTACCTAAGGGTCTTACCCGGTATCGCCCCCTAAAACGGCTGGCTACTATCACCTCCTGTGTTTCGTGGGGCCCGGCGTTTTTGCCTGTCAATCGGCATGTTTCAGGCGTGTTTGCCCCCGGATTCAAACCCTATCCGCCGGAGATTCATTTGCCTGATTTGCCAGTTGACTTCATTCTTGAAACGCGTGGCCTGACCAAGGAGTTCAAGGGTTTTGTCGCCGTCAACAATGTGGACCTGAAAGTCCAGCGCGGCCACATTCACGCCCTGATCGGCCCCAACGGCGCAGGCAAGACCACCTACTTCAACCTGCTGACCAAGTTCCTGCTGCCCACACGCGGCACCATCCTGTTCAACGGCAACGACATCACGTCCGAGAAACCCGCGCAGACCGCACGCCGCGGCATCGTGCGTTCCTTCCAGATCTCTGCCGTCTTCCCGCACATGACCGTGCTCGAAAACGTGCGCGCCGCCCTGCAGCGCAACCTCGGCACCTCCTTTCATTTCTGGAAGGCTGAAGACACGCTGTTTCACCTGCACGAGCGTGCGCGTGAACTGCTCGAAGCGGTCGACCTGAGCAGCTTTGCCGACGAAATGACCGTCAACCTGCCCTACGGCCGCAAACGCGCGCTGGAGCTGGCCACCACCCTGGCGCTGGAGCCCGAGCTCATGCTGCTCGACGAACCCACCCAGGGCATGGGCCACGAAGACGTGGACCGCGTGACGCAGCTCATCAAGAAGGTCTCGGCCGGCCGCACCATCCTGATGGTCGAGCACAACATGAATGTGGTGGCGTCGATTGCAGATCGCATCACGGTGCTGCAGCGCGGCGCCATCATTGCCGACGGCCCTTATGCCGAGGTTTCCAAAAATCCCCTGGTCATCGAAGCCTATATGGGCACCGCAGATACCGAGTTGCAGGGTGCCCACTGATGACGCAAGAGCTGCTCCGAATCGAAGACCTCAACGCCTGGTACGGCGAATCGCACATCCTGCATGGCGTGAACCTCACCGTCAATGAAGGCGAAGTCGTGACGCTGCTGGGCCGCAACGGCGCCGGCCGCACCACCACCATGCGCGCCATCGTCGGCCTGACCGGCTCGCGCAAGGGCTCCATCAAAATCAAGGGCGAAGAGTCCATCAAGCTGGCGCCGCACAAGATTGCACGCCTGGGTGTAGGTTACTGCCCGGAAGAGCGCGGCATTTTTGCCAGCCTCTCAGCCGAAGAAAACCTGATGCTGCCGCCCACGATTGCCGCGGGCGGCATGAGCATCGACGAGATCTATGCGATGTTCCCCAACCTCAAGGAACGCGCCTCCAGCCCCGGCACGCGCCTGTCGGGCGGCGAGCAGCAGATGCTGGCCG
>JAZKDR010000015.1:0-222882 GCA_040387435.1 Pseudomonadota bacterium | reverse complement strand
TTCAAAAGAGACAAATCCCGCATGCGACAATTCTGCACTACTTGGGCGGGTGTCAAAAAAGGCCTCGCCGGCCACTTTATGGAGCAACACACATGGGTTTTCTCACCGGCAAAAAACTGCTGATCACCGGCGTCCTGTCCAACCGTTCGATCGCCTATGGCATTGCCAAAGCCTGCCACGCACAGGGCGCAGAGCTGGCTTTCAGCTACCAGGGCGAACGCTTTAAAGACCGCATCAGTGAATTCGCCGCCGATTTCGGCAGCAAGCTGGTGTTTGACTGCGACGTGGGCAGCGACGAGCAGATTGCACAGTTGATGACTGACCTGACCAAGACCTGGCCAACCTTTGACGGCTTTGTCCATGCCATCGGCTTTGCGCCGCGCGAGGCCATTGCGGGCGATTTTCTGGACGGTCTGAGCCGCGAATCCTTTCGTATTGCGCACGACATCAGCGCCTACAGCTTCCCCGCCATGGCCAAGGCCGCCCTCCCCTACATGAACGACAAGGCGTCTGTGCTGACCCTGTCTTACCTGGGTGCAGACAAGGTTGTCCCCAACTACAACACCATGGGCCTGGCCAAAGCCAGCCTGGAGGCATCGGTGCGTTACCTGGCCGAATCACTGGGCAGCAAAAAGCGCGGCATGCGCGTCAACGGCATCAGCGCCGGGCCCATCAAAACCCTGGCTGCGAGCGGCATCAAGGGCTTTGGCAAGCTGCTCAGCGCTTTCGCGGAAAGCGCCCCGATTCGCCGCAACGTCACGATTGAAGACGTGGGCAATGTCGCCGCGTTTTTGCTCAGCGACCTGGCCGGCGGTGTCAGCGCCGAGATCGTTTACGTCGACGGCGGCTTTAGCCACGTCGTTGGCGGTATTGCGGAGCCGGCTGAATCCGCTTGAACGCCATTCTTGCGACCGGCGTAACAATATCGATTTTTTTGAAGAAATTTTCTTTATTGCACCTCTGGTTGTAACAATTCAGCTTCCAGGCGGCTTGGATTCAGTCCAAAAGCCTGAAAACGGCCGTTTTCAGGTGCCAAATCGGCCTCAAAGCCAATAAAGACGAGCGCGAGCAGCTATCAAAAGAATAGCAATTTTGCTGCCGTGAAGATAATAAAAAGGTGCCCAGCACCGTTCAGGGGGAGTCATGAAAAGGTTTTTGATCACCACACAGGGCAGCGCTTTGCGTGCGCCGCTGCTCGCACTGCTGCTGGCCTGTGCCAGCATATCCGCCCCGCCTCTGGCATCTGCGCAAGCCGTCCCGGGCAAACCTGCCCTGATGCTGGCCAATGTCTACCACCCGGGCGTTGTGCTGGCGGACTACTGGGTCAGCGAAAAGTATGACGGCGTACGCGGCTTCTGGGACGGCGAAAAGCTGCTGACGCGTGGCGGTGAACGCGTCATGGCGCCTGCGTGGTTCACCGCTGGTTGGCCCAAAACACCCATGGATGGCGAACTCTGGGCAGGGCGTGGGCAATTCTCCAAAGCCGTCTCGACCGTGCGCCAGCAGGTGCCTGACGACCTGGTCTGGCGCGGCATGCGCTTTATGGTGTTTGACCTGCCAGCGCAGCCCGGGCCGTTCACGGATCGCATTCCCGCGCTCAACGCCCTGGTTGCCGGCATCGGCCAGCCCTGGGTGGTTGCCGTCGCGCAACACAAGGTCGCCGGGCATCCCGCCCTGCAGGCGCAACTCAAAAAAACGGTCAGGCTGGGCGGTGAAGGCCTGATGCTGCACCGCGGTGACGCAATCTACAAGGGCTTGCGCAACGACGACCTGCTCAAGGTCAAGACGCATGAAGACACCGAGGCGCGGGTCGTCGGCCATATCGCGGGCAAGGGCAAAAACGCCGGCCGGCTGGGTGCCCTTCTGGTCGAAATGCCTGCTGCAGACGGCAAACAGGCACAGCGCTTCAAGCTGGGGACGGGTTTCAGCGATGCTCAGCGCAGGAACCCGCCGCCCGTAGGCGCGCTGGTCACATACCGCTACCGCGGCCTGAACGACAGCGGTATTCCGCGCTTCGCGAGTTTTATGCGGGTGCGGGAAGACGGGCCTAACTGATCCTGTCTCGCCTTTGCTTAAGGCCAGGGCTACTTCTTTACGCAGTCCGCGTAATAGCGCATCTTGCCTTTGGCATCGACCTCGCTCACCAGGCCGTGGATGTCAGTCTCGAAACCCGGGCAATGCACGTTGAATTCACGCGCAAACTTCAGGTAATCGACGATTTTCTTGTTAAAGACTTCACCCGGGATCAACAGTGGAATTCCGGGTGGGTACGGGGTCACCAGGCCGACGGTAATGCGCCCTTCCAGGTGATCGATCTCGACACGCTCGGTCTTGCGCTGGGCAATATGCGCGTAAGCCTCGCTAGGCTTCATGGCCGGTTCCAGATCGCTCTGGTAGACCTCGGTGGTCAGGCGGGCGATGTCGTATTTCGAATACAGCGCGTGGATGTACTGGCACAAATCGGCCAGACCCATACGCTCGTATTTGGGAAACTTCTGGCAAAACTCGGGCAGGATGCGCCACATCGGCTGGTTCTTGGCGTAGTCGTCCTTGAACTGCTGCAGCGCCGTGAGCAGCGTGTTCCAGCGGCCCTTGGTGATGCCGATGGTGAACATGATGAAGAAGCTGTAGAGGCCCGTCTTCTCGACGATCACGCCGTGCTCTGCGAGGAACTTGGTCACGATGGACGCCGGGATACCGGTCTTGGCGAACTTGCCGTTCAGGTCCAGGCCGGGCGTGACGATGGTGGACTTGATCGGGTCCAGCATGTTGAAGCCGGTCGCCATCTGGCCAAAGCCGTGCCAGTTGTTGGCGCCGTTGCGGGCCGTCTTGGCGCTACGCGATTCGCCCTTGATGATCCAGTCCTTGGCCTCGCCAATGCCCTCTTCCACCAGTTTGTCCGGCCCCCAGACCTTGAACCACCAGTCGTCGCCGTACTCCTCGTCGATTTTGCGCATGGCGCGGCGGAAGTCGAGTGATTCGGCAATGCTTTCCTCGACCAGCGCGGTGCCGCCGGGCGGCTCCATCATGGCGGCAGCCACGTCGCAGCTCGCAATGATGCTGTACTGCGGCGAGGTCGACGTATGCATCAGGTAGGCCTCGTTGAAGAGGTGCCTGTCCAGCTTGACCTCCTGCGAGTCCTGCACCAGCACGTGGCTTGCCTGGCTGATGCCAGCCAGCAGCTTGTGAATGGACTGCGTGGCGTACACCACCGCCTGCCTGGGGCGGATGCGGTTCTTGCCCATCGAGTGGTAGGTGCCGTAAAACGGGTGGAAAGCCGCGTGCGGCAGCCATGCCTCGTCAAAGTGCAGGTTGTCGATGTAGCCATCGAGCATGCCCTTGATGGTCTCGGTGTTGTAAAGCACGCCGTCGTAGGTCGATTGCGTCAACGTCAGGACGCGCGGCTTGACCTTCTCGGCATTGACTTTTTTCAGCAGCGGGTTGGCCTTGATCTTGGCCTTGATGGCGTCGGGCTCGAATTCGCTTTGCGGAATCGGGCCGATGATGCCGAAGTGGTTGCGCGTCGGCTTCAGGAAAACCGGGATAGCCCCGGTCATGATGATGGAGTGCAGGATGGACTTGTGACAGTTGCGGTCGACCACCACGACATCGTCGGGCGCCACGGTATGGTGCCAGACCATTTTGTTGCTGGTCGAGGTGCCGTTGGTCACAAAAAAGCAGTGGTCCGCGTTGAAGATGCGGGCGGCATTGCGCTCGCTCGCGCCAATGGCACCGTTGTGGTCAAGCAACTGGCCGAGTTCTTCCACCGCATTGCAGACGTCTGCACGCAGCATGTTCTCGCCATAAAACTGGTGGTACATCTGGCCGACGGGGCTCTTCAGGAAGGCCACGCCGCCGGAGTGGCCGGGGCAGTGCCATGAGTAAGACCCGTCTTCGGCGTAATCGAGCAGTGCCTTGAAAAACGGCGGCTGCACGCCCTCAAGGTAACTCTTCGCTTCACGCAGGATGTGGCGGGCCACGAACTCCGGCGTGTCCTCGAACATGTGGATGAAGCCATGCAGCTCACGCAGGATGTCGTTGGGGATGTGGCGCGAGGTCTTGGTCTCGCCATACACATAAATAGGCACGTCCAGATTCTTGCGGCGCACTTCCTCGATGAAGGTGCGCAGGTTCAGCACAGCGGGGTCGAGGTCGGGGCCCGGCGAGAACTCTTCGTCGTCGATCGACAGGATGAAGGCACTGGCCCGGCTTTGCTGCTGCGCGAACTGCGACAGGTCGCCGTAGCTCGTCACACCCAATACTTCAAAACCTTCGGTTTCAATCGCCTGCGCCAAGGCGCGTATGCCCAGGCCCGAGGTGTTCTCGGAGCGGAAGTCTTCGTCGATGATGACGATGGGAAAGCGAAATTTCATAGGGTCGGTGTATGGTGTTGGCAGTGCTGGATGACGGCGTTTGCGGCTCGGGCTGGCAACGCAAGCGTGCGGAATGTGCGAAGTGTACGGAAATTAAATGGCACAGCGCCCGTAGGGGTGGCTATTTGCCCCAAAATGTAGCTCAGCACCTACAAATCAAAGGAGGAAGCCGACATGTCTGAATCAACCATCTGGTGGCTGCTGGCGGGTGCCGCCGTGGCGATAGAACTGGCGACAGGGACGTTTTACCTTTTGATGCTGGCCGTTGGCCTGGCGGCAGCAGCCATCGCGGCGCACCTCGGCGCGCCACTCACCATCCAGATCATCACGGCAGCCGTGGTGGGAGGCGGCGCAGTGGTGGGATGGCACCTCAAGAGCGGTGGCCGGCCCAAAGGCCAGCCGGCGCAGTCCAACCCTGACGTGCACATCGACATTGGCGAGCCGGTGCAGATCGACCGCTGGAACCACGACGGCACGGCCACGGTGAAATACCGGGGTGCCAGCTGGACCGCCGTGCTGGACAGCCCGGGCATGGAACCCGGTGCCATGGGCCAGTTCCACATCAAGGAGTTGCTGGGCAACCGCCTGGTGATTGAAAAGCGCTGAATCTTTTCAGCACATCGAACTCAGAAAAATGAGGCCGGGCACATCGCCACGGCCTGAACCAACGGAGAGACCATGGAAATCGCGCTCATCATTTTTGTCATCGCTGTCATCTTCATCGTGCGCAGCATCAAGGTCGTGCCCCAGCAAAACGCCTGGGTGATCGAACGCCTCGGCAAGTACCACGGCTCACTGACACCGGGCCTGAACTTCCTGGTGCCCTTTGTCGACAGGGTGGCCTATAAACACAGCCTGAAGGAGATCCCGCTCGACGTGCCCAGCCAGGTCTGTATTACCCGCGACAACACGCAGCTGCAGGTCGACGGCATCCTGTACTTCCAGGTCACCGACCCCATGCGCGCCAGCTACGGCTCGTCCAATTACATCGTCGCCGTCACGCAGCTCGCCCAGACCTCGCTGCGTTCCGTCATCGGCAAGCTGGAACTGGACAAAACCTTTGAAGAGCGCGACATCATCAATGCACAGGTTGTGGCCGCGATTGACGAAGCCGCGCTGAACTGGGGTGTGAAGGTGTTGCGCTACGAGATCAAAGATCTCACGCCGCCGAAAGAAATCCTGCATGCCATGCAGTCACAGATCACGGCCGAGCGTGAAAAACGCGCCCTGATTGCGGCATCCGAAGGCCGCCGCCAGGAACAGATCAACATCGCGACCGGCGAGCGCGAGGCCTTCATCGCCCGCTCCGAGGGCGAAAAACTGGCCGCCATCAACAACGCCCAGGGCGAAGCTGCCGCCATCATGGCTGTCGCCGATGCCAATGCCAAAGCCATCGAGCTGGTCGCCGCAGCGATTCGCCAACCCGGCGGCGAACAGGCTGTACAACTAAAGGTGGCAGAGCAGGCTGTCGACGCTTACTCAAAAGTGGCCAAGGACGCCAAGACAACCCTCATCGTGCCGAGCAACATGACCGAAGTCGCGACCCTGATAGGCTCGGCCATGAAGATGGTCCAAGGCAACAAGGTTTAAGCGATCACCATGAGTTTCGAATTGAAAGAGGCGAAGAACGTCCTCGGCACAAACCTCGTGCCCTGCTCTTATGACCCATTGACGGGCTACTTCAGGGATGGCTGCTGCAATACAGACGAGACCGATGCGGGCTCGCATCTGGTATGTGTCCGGGTGACGCAGGAGTTCCTCGATTTCTCCATGGAGCGAGGCAACGACCTCACGACGCCCAGGCCGGAATACCGCTTCGCTGGGCTCAAACCAGGTGACCGCTGGTGCGTGTGTGCCCGCCGCTGGCAAGAAGCACTCCAGGCTGGAAAAGCCGCACCTGTGGTGCTCGAGTCCACGCACAGCAGCGCGCTTCAGTTCGTCACGATGGAGCAGCTGGAAAAGCATCGCTTCCAGAGCGCCCTTCAATAGTCAGCCTGGAAACCCTTCCCGGCACTGCTACAATGTGAGGCTTCGCGGAAGGGTGGATGAGCGGTTTAAGTCACACGCCTGGAAAGCGTGCGTAGGGTTAAACCTACCGCGGGTTCGAATCCCGCCTCTTCCGCCAACGATCAATCCAGTTTGATCCAATACAGTCTCCAAACTGTCCTGAAAGCCCCACTAGCTGGGGCTTTTTTGTTTTTTATTGTCCAGTCTTGTTTTTTGACATCCTGCCGTTTTGGGGGCAAAGTTGGGGGCATAAAGTAGGGGCGATTCCCCTATGTACTGAAAAGTCCCCCAAATGCCCCTAACTGACACTGCTTGCAAAAACGCTAAATGCCCTGCGGACAAAGCCCGAACACGCTTCACCGACGCGGGTGGACTGTATTTGGAGGTAGTTCCCACCGGGGGCAAACACTGGCGCTGGAAATATCGGTTTGGTGGGAAAGAAAAGCGTCTTGCGCTTGGCACTTACCCCCAAGTCAGCTTGGCGATAGCCCGCAGGACTCGTGATGATGCCCGCGTGATGCTTAAATCCGGTACCGACCCGGTTGCAGCCAAGCAGGACTTGAAGCGCGTCGCCAAGGTGAGCCTTGAGACAACCTTTGAGCCCGTCGCTCGCGCCTGGCATGAACACTGGAAGAGCTCCAAGTCTCCTCGCCATGCCGACTATGTTCTGCGCCGGCTTGAGGCAGATGTCTTTCCTGAGATCGGCAAACGCCCTATCGCAGACCTGACCGCGCCCATATTGCTGGCTGTGGCGAAGAAAATCGAGACGCGAGGTGCCGTTGACATTGCAAAACGCGCCTGGCAAACCTGCGGCCAGATCTTTAGGTACGCCGTAGCAAATGGCCTATTGGAGCGCAACCCAGCTACTGACGTGAAACCCTCTGACGCACTCAAACCCCGCATCAAAACCCACTATGCCCGGCTTGAGGCCAAAGAAATGCCTGAGCTGCTGCGAAAAATTGAGGCATACCAAGGTACCCCAGCCACACGCCTTTCTATGAAACTGATGGCTTTGACGTTCGTGCGTACCGGAGAGCTGATTGCGGCTCACTGGGATGAGTTTGACTTGGAGGCCGCAGAATGGCGCATTCCAAAAGAACGAATGAAGATGAAAACGCCGCACGTCGTGCCACTTTCTACTCAAGCAGTAGAGGTCCTGGCTGCCATCCACGAGCTGAGGGGCTTGAACGGATTGCTTTTCCACGGCGAACGTGATCATGACAAACCGATGAGCAACAACACGATATTGGGTGCACTTAAGCGCATGGGATACGCCGGCCGAATGACGGGCCACGGGTTTCGGGGTGTTGCTTCGACGATTCTGCATGAAATGGGTCACCGTCACGACATCATCGAGTTGCAGCTGGCCCACCAGGAGCGTAACGACGTCAGCGCTGCATACAACTTCGCCACCTACTTACCCCAACGCCGCAAGATGATGCAGGAGTGGGCGGATCATCTGGACAAAATGCGAAGTAACGCAAAGTTTCTATCCATTGCGGGCACAAAAAGGGCATAAATCATGACCAGCCAAAAGGTTCATAGCTGAATTTAATTTGCGCACAGCCTAGAAGGTTTCGGATTGATAGCATCGCCCTTCAAAGCTCATCCTAATCTTGTAACTTATGCCAGTTTTTTAAATCTTTGAAAACCATATCAACCACAGCTGAGCGAGTTATACCTCTGTCATTAGCCAACTTATTGATGTTTCTATTGGCAGCTATTGACAGAGAAAAATTTCGCTGCTTTTTATCTGGATTTTCTCTTGCTCTTCTATTATTAAAATACGATTGTATAGATTTAAAATCCAACCTTAGTTGCGCTGCATTCGCTCTATTCTTGTAATAGAAAATGCGGATGTCTTCAACATCTCCAAATCTTTCAAAATATGGACTGGCACTCGCATTAGGATAACGTTTTCTAAAGTTATAGTCTGCGGCAACGACTTTATCCGGGTCGTCATTAAACCAATCCAGATAGTTCATTTCACGAACAATCCTAGAGACTTCCTTGGCCACGCCAGAGACGTACATTTCTTTGTCCGTGGTTGATATTCCGTCAATGAAAAATATGAATTTTTCTTTTGTTTGAAATTTTGATACTAAATAACCGCGAACATTGAAGTGCTGGAGCAAGATAAAAATTTGCTCTTCAATTAGAGATAATTGTGATCGCGACTCTCCGATGAAGTCGAACGCATCGATATCAACTTTTGATTCCCTCAAATACCTATAGATAACAAGCTGTTCTCCAACACTTTTATTCAGCTGTAGATGTGTTGCTATTTGGCGCTTCACTTCAAATAAAGGATTTTGATAGGTATCGCTATCAATTCCTAACGTTCCAACCATAAAGCGTAACTCCCTCAGTCCCCCATTGAACGAGGGAAAGGTTTCGTTGAATTTACGCAGCAAAAAATCATTAGTAGAGATAGTCACGAGCACTTCGATATGTAGCAGTCATACATAAATCATACTGCGCAAATACCGGTGTAATCAGCAGAAAATCCGGATATTTTCAAGGTTGCATCTAGGTGTTAACACTGGCTGATGACTACGCGTGCATGCCTATAGCCCGTTTTCGGTGATTCAGTAGCCGCGCATTTCAACCTCCAGACCCAAACTTTCGGAGTGCTTAGTCGAAGGACTAGTGGGGCGATTTCCTGCTTTTGCGCCCATAAGCCTTCGCTTAGCGGCCATCGATAGCAACCAGCAAGCTCGAATCAGATTGAATCTTTTCTCTTGCCATCTCTAGAAATCCAGCCAGCCCACCGCGCAATAAATTTGTTCCCTTCTTCGGTTGCGAGGAATTGCTTTGCTTCCGTGGACCCTTCCGGCACGAATGACCGCAAGCTTGCTGCGATATCCTTACCCTTCCCCTTTACATGAAGGAACGAATTTTTAAGTGGATTCGCAGATGAAGTGTCAGGAGGCAAGTCAGAGTTCTTGAATATCGTCATCGGCTGGCCTTTGGCGCCAGGCACCTTGATGACTAGAATTGGCGGTCCAAGATCTCGTCCCCTTGCTGCGGAACTAGCCCCACTCTTTCTGCCATTGGCTCTGAAGGTCACTCCAAACGAATTGGCACCGGCCTTGAAAGCATTGATATCGTAGATTGTCTCGATACTGGGAAGCATTGATGGGTCTTCTTCAACCAATTCCTTAATGCTGATCGGCGGCTTAGCTTCAAGCATCTTTTCGACTATCGAAGCGACCGCCAGTTTTCGTTCCTTTCGTAAGGCGACCTGGGCCTCGTTGAATTTCTTAACCTCCTCGTAAATCCTCGGATCTGTAGACCCGTTCCTGATTAGTTCAATCAATTCGTCTCGGCGTGCTGGTTCTTGATGTTGCATTTGTCTTCCAGATGAAAATCACATCTTATCCCAGAGATCAATTAATACATTACTTCCTGGAAATGAATCGTATTGCGCAAGCGAAGATAGAACCTTGTCGATGTATAAATCCTCCGCAATGCCTATATTGGGATTTCCAAGGTCTCTTGAACACGTGGTCTACCTCTAACGCTACCATCACACTCAGCAAGCTCTCCCCGCCCCATGGTGCGAAAGTTCTTGGTGGGTCGATACGGCAGGTGCTGCTCCATTTTGAATAGATAGTCGATGACGGAATTCAGGTTATGGATCATTCTTTCATCGCGGTGGTCGATTAACCCAATTCCACATTTCCCCTGCAACAATAGAGCCTTTTTATTCAAATTACTGGAATGCGCCCAGGCCGTAATTCCAACGATTCGGTTCCAATAGGAACATACTCCCATGGCATAGTGTCCATCTTTATTAACCCTTTGACCGTTAAAAAAGAGGAGTAAATGCAGGTGAGGTCCTCTTTCAGAACCGAATTCCATCATCCAGATATAGCCAACCATAAATTCAAATAGACCATTGCTTCGCCTGTTGTGAAAGAAAAGGTCACGATGAGTTTGCAGTTGCTCAATGGTCCCGGCATTTGCTCTGTATCCAAGATCGACTCTTAAGACCATAAGCTTTGAATAGGAACGAAAAAGGCCAGAGACATATCCTTTATAAAGAATTTTCTGGCTTTCCGCTAGCACCTTACGATCTTCGATTAGTTTTGTATAGATAGAATGCCGATAGATTCTTCTGATACATAAAACAAGGTCGTTGAATAGCAATGCCTGCTCAGGCGTTACGCGATAGGGATCGAGATCATCCAGAATGAATTGCTGCTCCGCACAGCTTTCGTAAAACAACTGAACCTCAACAGAGTACGTTAACGTAAAGTCAGGACGTTGCTGGTTTGGAAGGAACAAGCTAATAAAACTTGCTAATTTAGCGTGACTCTTGATGACTGCTTTAGTTTTAACATCAAAAGGTAGCCAGATAGACCTAATACAGAGCTGGACAAACTGTTGAATACTATCCAGATACCCTGTTGATTGAATTTGTTCGTTCATTTCAATTTAATTTCTTGTTGATTATTTGATAACGATGGAATGCGAATGACGCATCCATCTATTCGACTAGTCATTTCAATACCTATTACCTATAACACTTATATCCTTAATGCCTTAGTTCCTGGATACTTGATTTGATGCACTTATCGAAAGATTTAATGCTCAACTAGGCGTATGACCAGGGTTTTAGCGGTACACATACTTATATTTATTGAACATAAAAAAATCAGCACATGCTTGTCAAACGCGAACCATGCGAATGTGCTGTGACACTCTTCCGTGTGGCTCGGGTGCACACCCGACGACAAGTAAATATCTGACCGCTGCCGTGCGGCATCACTCGGGTTCTTGCCCCGGTTGGGCTTACCGGCGCTTCAGCTGGGTCGCATCAAAAGGGTTTGGCTTTGCAGGTAGCACACCGGCAGACCCGCGACTTCTAGCGGAAAAAAAGCTTCGCGGCCGTCTATCGCAGACTCGACAAAACTTTCATCCGCGAATTCTTAGTGCTGGCTAAGCAAGCGGTCTGAGATCAGTAGTAAACGTCGTTGCAGAGCAGGTGTGACCGCCGCGAGCACCCAACGGTAAAAAATACGGCGCAGGTGGATTGATATGGACACGGCTGGAGGCGAGCCACTCAGGCATCGCAAAAGTAGTCGTCCAGGTTTGATCAATCTCAACTAGCCCTTTTAAGGATCCCTATGTCTAAACGTCAACAGGTATTACGAATACGCCAGGTCTGTGCAAAGCTTTCAATCTCTCGCAGTTCGTTGTACGAGAAGATTTCGCCTCAGTCGGGGCGTTACGACGCCAGCTTTCCCCGTCCGTTCAAGATTGGTGGCGCGGCCACTGCAGTAGGATTTCTGGAGGAATCTATCGACGCCTGGATCCTCCGACAAGCTGCTGCTACCACCACTGTAGCCGGCGTGGCTTGAAGGAGCCTGGGGTGGGGGCTTAGGCCCCTCTCCCTGCCCTGCTTAAAGCCCCCCCCCATTCTGAGTGTCGTCGGCAGTGCATTAGGCCAAGCATGGCCCTTGATTCACGTGCACCGACGTACGTAAATTTTTACATAGAAGGACGAAATCAACATCCACCGCATCTGTCGATCACCCTCAAAAATACGAGAGTGATCGACAAGCAGCGGATGTTGATTTTTAAGATATTGAGTAAAGCAAGGCAGTGACGCGTGAGAATTTCGGTCTTCTCGGGGTGGTCATTTGAGTACATGGCGTCACTTCGGCATAACATCCGGCAGTGCCATGAAATTTTCAGCGAGCTTGACAAGCTATACGAGCAGCTTCACTCGTTTGGCAGCGCAACCTCCACCATGGGAAATAATCTGCCCTCATATCACGGGGAACAGGTTCTTCTTGCTTCTGCCCACGGCCCAAGCATAGTTTATCGCCATTAAGGCTGGGCTGAATACGCTATGTCTACGCGAGCTACAGAACGGCGGTATGGGACCTACAGTGATAAGCGATTTAAAACTACACATCAGGTCTGGCACACCGCGATACATTGGCTTTGACGTAATGCGCCAATTACTAACATGTCTGAGTATTGAATTAATTTATAACCAACAGGAATGAGCAAATGATCATCAAACCTAACGGCACGGCCATATTCTTATCCGCTACGGCTCTCGCTACTGTCATGTTTCTGCCATTGGCGAGTGCCCAAACCCCCATGGCCGGAAACATGCCCATGGCAAACGGCATGGACATGAAAGCAATGATGAAAGACAACAACGACAAAATGTCGTCGATGTCGATGACTGGAAACGCCGACTCTGATTTCGCGATGATGATGCGCGTCCATCATCAGGGAGCCATCGACATGGCTCAAGCCGAACTCAAGAATGGCAAAGAACCTCAAATGCGCAAGATGGCCCAGAGCATTATTGCGGCTCAGAAAAAAGAAATCGCGCAGTTCGACCGATTTCTGGCCAAGCACGGTCACCCGGCTGACAAAATGAGCAAATAACCGGCTGGCCTGCGCAGCGGCTACCGGTACTACACACCCGAATTGTTTGGCGCTGGCGAGTCGGGAGTTGTGTAAACAGGCGCAAACCCACCACCAGAAGTCCGAAAGTTAGTGGTTTGCCCTTGGTACACACGAGCACTCAGCCACTGAACCTTGGCGTTGTATGCATAGGCACGCAGGTCAAACTTCATGGGCACGGGTAGGCTGACCTCTCCAGTTGATCTTTCGCCTGGTTTAACAATCGCCTGTGCAACATAATCGCCAGCCAAAATATCCTGCCAAACCCCTTTGGTGAGCTTGTCGCCCCGATACGCAGCTCGACCGCCAAATCCAGCAACTGGTTTGAAGAAAAGACTTCGGCGCGCCCCCCATAAACGCCGCTCATCCGCAGATTGAACTATCTCCGTGTGGGGAACGTGTTCCAACAAGACCTTCTGGATGTCGCGTGGCACGCCGAGGGACTCTAACTGCACCGCATCACTTAAAAGCGCCAGACGCCTCTTGTCGGCGTACAGTGCATGGGCCTGAGGATGCGGCGTCAGGACAACACCTTCATGAAGATAGGCCTCGCGTAAGGCAGCACTGTCAGGCTGCGCAAGGTAAAAGTCCGTCAGCCGGTTGTATACCAGGTCCACAACCAGACTCCCATGACGCAGGGCTCCGTCACGCCATTCGAGCTCCGACGGATCAGCAATGATTGCGCGTATGCCATGCCGTTCAAACAGCTGTTGAAAAAGCAGAAACTCAGGATATAAATATTGATCCCGAGGCGATGAATCGACGATAGCAATGGTATTCAGGGGAGTAATACGTCCGGCAAGCTGCCACTCGTGACGAAACATGTCCACCATAGCTTTTTCAAAGTCTTCGATCTGGGCAAGCGTAGGCGCCATGGCACCTAGATCAGCACAGCAAGCCCTGTGCGCCCGCGCCATCACGGCGTTCAGCATCGCACCGCCTGCGTTGGTGTTGATCTCAATGAGCCCAAGACGCCCGTCCGTGAGATGAAAGTCATATCCAAAAAATGCGCCAAGCGGGCCGGTGGGTGCCAATTGGGCGACCGTCGGCGCTTGCGCCAATACAAGTTCCCTGTATGCCGGCATGGCTACCACCGACTCAACAGCTCGCACGACATCAGCCATGCGTTGTATTTGCTGCGCCGCTACGAACACGGGCTGAGAGGCGAACAGATAAGGGCAACGTTCTTGAACCATCGCCGACAGCTCGGGCGTACCAAGTTCCCGGTTGAGCGAGGCGGTCAGGGCAGCTCTATCCAGGCTGATACAAAAGCACTCCTGATTCAGCAATTCAAGCGCCCCACTTGAAGCGCAATGTAGTTGCGACGAAGATTGATTATTCATAAGTGAGTGTCTTATTCATTGAGACACCGTCGGTCTCTTTGCATCAGTATCGGTGTTTGGCAGTTTTCTAGCAGCGATCTCGCCCACCCGGGCCGGCCCCCACCAAACCAGCGACAGAGCAGCGCCAACCAACAGTACCAGCGCGGCGGTCCAGAATGGTGCCATCGGTGCCAACGTGAACAATGAGCCAGCGCCCATGGATCCAAGCGCCTGTCCGAGATTGCCTGCAGCAGCTTGCTGACCAAGCAATGTTCCAGGTGCAGCCGACTGGCGCTCCAGCAATTCATATGACAGTACTGGGCCAATCATCCCCGCAGCGGTGGCAACTACCGCGATCATTAACCCTAGTGATCCTGCGTCCGGTACCAACGACGTAAAAGCCAGCGCAAAGGCTGAACCGGCAAATGCTGCAGCCATCCAATGCTGGTCAATGCGGTTTCGCACCGATGCAAAAAGCAACAGAGACTGCGCCGCCAGCATTGCGAGACTGCAGGTGATGAACATCGCGGCCATAGCCGCAGTGGTCAACCCGAGTGTCTGGCTGCCAAACAGATTAAACCCAACTTCGAAAGTACCCACCGCAAACGACGACAACAATGCCAGAAGCATGGATGAATGCAAAAAGCGCTTGCGGGATGCACCAGGTTGCACGGCGATTGGAAGCGCGACTACGCGGTTCGAACGAAGACACCAAGGAGCCAGTAACAGCAGGGGCAGGCCCGCCAAGGCGACCACCATGGCCGGCCAGTTCAGCATGCCGCCCATCTGCCCCACGGTCACACCCATCACCGGCCCGGCAAGCCACGTACCGAATGCTGGGCCTGCGAGGAAGCCGATGAAGGACGCGCTGCCCAGCAATACGAAGCGGCGACTGCGATCAACTGTCGTGCCGAAGTCGGCAATGTAGGCCTGCGCCGTTGGTACGATCGCTGCGGCACCAGCACCTGCGAGCACCCTTGCGCCGTAGACGACTTCCAGGCTGGGTGCGAGGGCCATGGCCACGCTGCCGATGAGAAACGCGGCAAAGCCAATCAGCAGCACCAGAACGCGCCCATGACGATCTGAGAGTCGACCCCAGAGCGGTGCGAACAGAAACAGCGCGAACAGATAGACGCCACCCAGCATGCCTACATGCCATGCCACGGTCGACGCTGGCACTGCACCAAGGTAGCGCAGTAGATAAGGCCGAATCAGTGGCAGGCCGGCACCGTAGCCCAGCGACACCATGAAGACCATGGCGCCCAACAGTGGCATAGCACCATTGACAATGGGCGATGGAGTCCTTGGAGTTCGATCGGAGCCACCATGAACATCAGTAGCCATGTCGCTATCGTTTTGCGACGTAAAGAACGAAGCCTGCGAGCCAGGCCAGCACCGGGAACAGCAACAGCCATCTAAAATCAGAGTGGAGTGCAAAGTTGATCGAGCTCATGAGCGCAACCGTCAGTAACCCAGACATTGCGATGGCCCATGACGCGCCCGTCAAACGCGAGGGAATCGCGATGCGCGCCACAAAAATGGTGAGTACGCCTGTGCCTGCCATAAATCCCCCCATCACAATAAACACCCGTTTCAGCCAGCCCTCCAGGCCAGGGATTGCAGTCCGAACTTGTGCGAGAGTGCTGCCCATGAACCTCGTATCTTCCGGTAACAAGGGGGGACGCAGGAAGATAAAGTAAAGACCTAGTGATACAAGCCAGATCCCGCAGGCGACAAGTAGCCACATTGAGACAGGACGGATTCGGAGGGGTGCGCTCATGGTGTTCAACTCCTGGCGGATTTGGTCAACGGCAAAGGGTGGAATCCATTCTTGATTGCGTCAAAGAACTACCGGTCTGTCCGGCAGTTCATTCAGGCGATCGTTGTCTGGGAAGTGCTGCACAAGGTGCTGTGTCACGGCCAGCACACCGCTGATCACACCGTTCTCGTAGTTCGACAGCTTGAAAGCCATCTCCATCTGGCGGCAAATTTTTCCCCACGCTTCGGTACCGACTTTGGCGTGGACGCCGCGATCAGCCACGATCTCCACCGCTCGATCAGCGAGCAACAGATAGATCAGCAATCCGTTGTTGTGCTCGGTATCCCATACGCGCAACTGAGCGAATAGTTCGATCGCTCGATTTTTGGGCGACTGTCCCCTGAAAAGGGGCATGCCATCCAGTGCCCCTTCGACCACGAACCGGATCTGTCCAGCATGCGTGGCCTCGCTGGCTTTGATCGCCGCCTCGATAGCGTTCAACGCGCTTCGAGGAAAAGCTCGTGAGACCTGACCGTGTGTTGTCAGCAAGTGCTTCAATATGCGTAGAGTATTCATGATCACCACCTTCCCGACGCACCGCCACCACCGAAGCCACCACCGCCACCACGGAATCCACCACCGCCACCTAGACCGCCTCCACCGTAATAGCCACCCAAACCACCCATCCCGTGCCCTCTCATGCCTCCACCGAGCAAGGTGAACAACAGTGCGATCACGCCCGCACCTAGAGCCATAGACACGGCACCGACGACGAACCAGGCAATCAGGGCGACTACGCCACCCGTGACCAGTGAGCCGGGAACCTTGCCAAGCGCGGCGCGCAGCACGCTGCCCACAGCGATGGCAAGAATGAAGAGCATGGGCGCGTATTGTTGAATACCACCGATATTCCTGGCGGGGGTGTTGCTGGAGGCTGGCAACGGCTCTCCGTCAACGACACGGATGATCTGCTCGATCCCGGCCGTAATGCCTCCATAAAAATCTTGCGCCTTGAAGCGCGGGAGGACGGTTTCGCTGATGATGCGTTTGCTTGTGAGGTCTGTGAGCGCTCCTTCCAGACCGTAGCCTTGCCCGCTACGCTTGTCGTCACCTTGCGTCCAATGGTAGGTCGCAGCCCATCCCTGGTAGCTCTGTGCGGGCAATGGATGCGTTGGTGAACCTAGTCCCAGCAAATAGAGCAGCAATGCCTCGTCATAGCCTTCCCATCGATAAGGAAGGAACCCGCTCTCAGGCTTCCAGCCATGGGTGACAGTGGTACCCCCATCCTGCGCCCACGACCAATTGGCGCGACGATATAGCGCGTCACCCAGCGTGCGGATCTCGCTCTCATCAGAGTTGTCGGCGTCAAAATACTGGGCGGCCGTCAGCGCACCTGCCAACAGGAACGTACTGTCCACGGTTGACAGCTCGCATTGCCAAGCACGCCGGCCCGTCTGCATATCGAGGAAGTGGTAATAGAAGCCTTGGTAGCCAGTGGCGTCCGGCCCAGGGCCTTGCGAGCTATTCCAGAAAAACCGCAGCGTCGTCAGTGTCCGTTCCACGGCTGCGGCCCGGGTCATGAAGCCGCGTTCCACACTCACCGGATAGCACGCGAGCGCCAAGCCGGTGGCAGCGATGCTGGCAGGCCAATTCGGTGCTGTCTTGTCGATCACCAGGCCATTGACCGGATTCGTTTCGTGCAGGAAGTAGCCAAACGTCTCCTGCTGCAATTTCTGCAGTTCGGCGTCGATTGCTGGAATGGCCACCGACTCTCGCACGTTGGAACTACCTGTTGTCATGGCTTCTTTTAAACCGTGGGTGGGTCAGCGCGCCAGCCGTTTGGCAAATATGCAGTCGGGGGTGAACTCGAACGCTATATCCGGGTCGGGCTGCACGAGTTTGCTTTTTTTGCCTTCGTAATGCAGCCGCGACAACATGTCCCGTATCAGGTTCAAACGTGCAAGACGTTTGTTGTCGGTGCGGATAACATGCCAAGGCGCAATGGCGGTGTGCGTGCGCTGCAGCATGTCGTCTCTCGCATCAGAATATGCCTTCCAGTGTTTTACGGCAACCGCATCAATCGGACTGCTTTTCCATTGTTTGAGTGGATCGCGCTGGCGTTCAGCAAGACGCTTCGTTTGTTCGGCCTTGCCAATGTCCAGGTAGTATTTGAGTAACTTGACACCAGAATTAACAAGCATCTCCTCGAACTTTGGTACCGACTGCATAAACTCTTCATGCTCTTCCTTGGAGCAAAAGCCCATCACGTGCTCCACGCCAGCGCGGTTGTACCAGCTGCGATTGAAAAGGACGAACTCTTCAGCAACCGGGAGTTGGGCGACGTAGCGTTGAAAGTACCAGGCCTTGCGCTCCCGGTCAGACGGTTTTCCAAGTGCCACTACCCGCGTTTCCCGAGGGCTCAAGTATTCAACGATTCGCTTGATACCGCCGTCCTTGCCTGCAGCATCACGACCCTCAAGGAGCACCAAAATCCTGTCGCCGCATCCAATGAAGTGGCGCTGCAGCTTTACCAGCTCGACTTGAAGTACATGGAGCTGGGCGTGATAGTCCTCTCGCGAGATGGGCGCTACAGCAGAGCCCGTCCCTGACGTGGACGCCCCCGATGCTTTGGTAGCAGTGGTGACTGCTTCGCCGTCACTGTGTTTATGATTTTTCTTGCTCATGATGGTGCCTGCTCGTTCTGCGCTGTTGGCCGTGCCTTGGCGGAATAGCCAAGGTGGGTGATTGCCGCCTGAACCTGGGCGGGCGACGCGCGAGTGGGATCAACCACCACGGTCGCCGTGCCCGGGTGCAGCGTTACCTCGGCATGGCTGACACCATCTAGTTTGCTGAGCGCACGCTGGACAATGCCGGTGCAGCCTCCGCAGGTCATACCGTTGATATCGAAGTTAAGCGTTTGCATGGTGAGTTCTCCTGTGGGTTGAAGGATCAGGTTTTCGTATCGACGCCGATAAGCAGCTTCGAATCAGAAATAATTTCGTAGGGCGGAACCGTGAGATTGGTCGGTGCTGGCACGCTTTTAAAAACGCGGCCAGCAAAGTCGAACTTGGAACCGTGGCAGGGGCAGTAGAAGCCACCGGGCCATGATTCGCCAAGGTCGGCTGCGCCGGCTACCGGACGGAAACTGGGGATGCACCCTAGGTGGGTGCACACGGCTTCGAGTACAACCAAGTTCGGGACCAGGGAACGCAAAGCGTTTTGGGCAGGCTCGGGCTGAATTGAACGTCGGGATGTGGGATCGGCAAGCAGGTCGTCATGCCGCGCCAGTGCATCGAGCATGGCCTGTGAACGCTTGAGTACGAACACCGGCTTGCCACGCCATTCGACGATCTTGAGTTCGCCAGGCAGGATGCCCTGCAGATCAACCTCAACTGAAGCGCCTAATGCGCGCGCCTTTTCGCTCGGTGCCAGTGAAGTCACGAAAGGTACGGCGGTGGCGACGAGACCGGTGCCACCCAAAACTGATGTTGCAGTGATCCATACGCGACGTGACGGATCCACGGGGGCGGTGTTCACTGCCGCATGCTCGATGACTTCAGTTATCGGGACAGTTTGGAAGGTTTTCATTGAACCAATCTCCCACTGCCCGTGACTGCACGCACCATAGCGACATCGCGCTGCCGCCACGACAGATGCTCGACAACGCTACTCCAGTACATACCGAAGGCGGCACCGAACAACAACTCTTCGGCGGGCAAGCCGGCTGGCCGCCAATCCATCAAGGCTTTGACATTCCACACCGCTTCGATGTACCCCGGCCAAAGCCACTTAAGTCCCAGTAGAAAGACGGCGTACAGAGCCAGAAACACGCCGCCGCCATACAGCGTGTTGCGCCAAAGATCCAGCCGGCACAACAGGGCCGCCACAGCACCAACAGCCAGTGCAAAAATCCCCGGGTAAATGGGATTCCAATCAAGAAAATAGAGCGCCACAAACGCAAAAAATGGGCTTGCCAACGCGAGCAAATGCCAACGATGCTGTGGTAACGAGCGAGCGTGGTGATCCATGCGTCGAAGCGGAACCGGTGCCAGCGCGCTATAGCCAACGACGCCCAGGCCACCGATGGCAAAACAAAAAATGAGGCTCTCGATATCAAAGCCCGTACGTTGGGCCAAATTGAATAGGCTAGGCGGGTTCCAATATGCGGGCACGAAAAGGGGTTCGGTCAGACCGAAGGGCGCGGTCAGGAAGCCGGCCCACAGCATGCGACGGCGCAGTGACGATCGTGCATAAAAAACAATCGCCCACAGTACAAGGAAGGCCCCGGCCCACAACAGCCACGTGTATCTGAATCCAGGGTCAATCAATGGCACGTTGTAGTCTCCAATGCATGGCTATTGGTTTTGACGTGGCCAGAAAGTCCATTACACAGGGTGCTCTGGCTGGCTGGACGCACCCAGCTTCGGAAAAAAGCGCGGTGTACGTACCGCGTAGGCATCAAACTCAGCACCGAATTTCTTGCGCATTTCCGCTTCTTCCGTGATAGCAAGCCGACCGTACATGACCAGCAGGACGGGGAACATTACTAGCGTCAGAAGCGTGGGCCATTGCAACAGAAAGCCCAGCAGAATAAGTACAAAGGCGACGTACTGCGGGTGGCGGATGCGCGCATAAGGCCCGGATGTGGCTAACGCACTGTGGCGTTGCGCGTGATACAAAACGTTCCAGGCACCGGACAACAGGTAGAAGCCAAAGCCCAGAAATACATAGCTTGCGATGTGCAACGGTCCGAAGTGCGGATCCCCCTTCTCGCCCAGCAACGTCGACCATAAATGCCCTGTGTTATGAGACATGAGATCCAAATTCGGGTACTTCGTCTGCAGCCAGCCCGACATTAGGTAAATGCTCAACGGAAAACCATACATCTCGACGAAAAGCGCAATGATGAAGGCTGCAAATGCGCCAAAAGTGCGCCAGTCGCGTGCAGTCTGTGGCTTGAAGAAGCTGAACGCGAACATCAGGAAGATTGCCGAATTGAGGATGACAAGCGTCCACAATCCATAGGCCGGGACATCGTGAGTCATGACTGCTCTCCAGTCTTTGGGGTCGGAGGTGTTGCCGAGGCGGTCGATGCTGAGTCACTCCCGTGACGGTGATCGTTATCGTGACCATCACCGTGTCCGCCATGGCCGTTGTGCATGAAAACGTGCATCAGTGGACACGCCAACAGCAGCAGTGGCAACGCACCAAGGAAGTGGGCGCGATGCTCACTCATGAGAAAGTATGTAGCGATGGCACCCATAACCAGCAAGCCAATGGCATAGCGAGTCCGCCAGAAGCTCACGGGTTCTGGGTCTTGTAGGGAAGGATCGTGATGCATATATTCCTCTAAAAGTTGAGGGAAATCATCGGGTCAGGCGATTGAGAACCCAACTAAAGAACGCCCCTGCAAACAGCGCCCAGACGCTAAGGATGATCAGCGCCGTGAGAAACCCCGTCCACGCAAATGGCTGCGGCTGGACCATGGCGCTGAAATCCATGCCATGGAAAAGGCTGTTCATGAAGCCCAAAAATGGACCGGGCGCTAGAAACCAGACCAGCGCGCATAAAGCGTAGAAAACCGCGACGGTGATGGCGAGAGCGATGCCTGTTCGAATGGGGGTCATGATCAATTCCCCGCTGGAACCGGCATGCGATCCATCATCATCTGCATCATGGATTGCATCATGTCCATGCGTTTTTCCATCGCTTGGTGGTGCGTAGCCATGTCGCTCTTTTGCATGCCCTTCATGTCACCCGTGGCGCCTGCAGACATTCCGGTCATCATGGCCATGCCGTCCTGCATGGTCTTCATGTGTTCAGCCATTAAGGCGTTACGATCTTCTGGCGTTTTCGCGGCCATCATCTTGTCGTGCATCTCTCCCATGGCCTTCATCTGGGTATTCATGGCAGGCATGTCGGAAGAGGCCTTCCCGGGCATGACTTTGGACGTTGAGGAAGACGCGGCAGGGTGATGCGCGTCTTGTTGGGAAGGCTGAGCGGACCATGCGAGCGAACCGCAACTGGTAATAGCAAGTGCAAGTGAGATTGAATGAACGAGTTTCATATTGGAATCCTGGGTAAATGAAAGAAGTGAATGCCGGTTCCGACGCGGATCACCGATAACAGGCACGCGTGTAAGGAGCCCGTTTACTTGACGAACGGAAATCGGTGGGTCAGAGAAATTGGCGGAGACCGAAAGCCGCGAGCCCTTGATCGGGCGTCAGAAGCGGCTAAAGCGCCATGCGAGAGTAGCGGACCCGCAAGGGCAAAGGAAGCGGCAAAGGCCGCATGGAGTCCATGCGAACGGGCGTTTGGCCTGACAGTTCGGGTACGACCCAAAGCACTACGACCAGTGGCACCTGACCTGGATCCGGCTGGTCCAGGCCGAAGTGCTGCTTCGTTATGATTTCCGACTCTTCGCTGCAGAATTTCTGGCAGGGAACCTTGGAACCATCTGCGGCGGCGTGGTCGCCGTCTATTGGTGCATGCTCATGCTCATGCTCATGCTCATGATGTGAGTCAAGCGCGGGAGCGGCTTTAGCGGCATCCACCATGTGTACATGCACGTGCGTGTCGTGTGCCTCCAGCAGACAGGCATTGGCAGCACTGGAAGCCATCGCAAACGTCCATAGCATCAAAACCACGAATGCGGTGTTGCGCTGGTTACGTTTGCTTGAGAATAGCTTCATATGTCGCGGGTGTCTAGTTCGATCAATAGTAGGGCGAAGCCTTTGAGATGTATTGATCCAGATCAACCACATCGTTAAAACTTCAGAAATAACAATAGCTGCGGACTGTCATCTCGTCTGTGCGTTGTCGCACGTATTGCTGCAACTTGAGATGATGGTCAGTCTTTCTCTCGGGTATTTGTAGGGGTAGTCCCTGCCCTTACGACGTCTCTAAAACCGAAGTTTTGTAGCAATACATCATCCTCACTGGACGGATTGGTACGTTTATCGATGCCAATTTCACCAATTGAAGTGACACGGTCATAGTTGCTGAAAAGACTGTGACTTTGGTAACTCTGCTTGAGTGAGGTTCGTCTTTCTAAAGTCAAATACAGTCAATAAGGCGATTTATGGGAATGATTGATGCACGATTCGGTTTCTCTATTAATTGATCATTGGAAAAATGATCCGCATGGCACATACAACACCTGGTTTCTCTGGGAAGAACGCCTCAAGAACTTTCGTTCGATTCGCCGGGGAATTGGTGAGGTCGTACGGGACATTGACGCTGGAACGTTTGGAAATGCCTATCGAGGTTCGTCCTTGCAGACGGTTGTCGGCTCGGTCGCTGAGCAGCGGCAAATATTCAAGGGCGCCGATCACGCTTTTTTGTGGAAGCCGAAACTCCGCATCCCGGACATCTATGAACATGAGGCCAACCAGCGCGCCTTTGCGAGACTCTTGAACGCATGCGACTGCTGCGATACGCCAGAGGCGATCATTGAAGCCATCCGGAAGATCGATGCGCTCAAGATCAAGGGTCTCGGGCCCGCCGTTGCCAATTTGCTCTATTTCATCCACCCAACTCTTGTCTGTCCTTTCAACACGGCCATAGTCAACGGGTTTAATGCGCTGACCGGCAGTAACGTGAAGTTGGGCCGATGGGACCATTACCTGTCTATGCGAGAAGGGTTGATTCGGCTCAATGAGCAACATCGCCACAAGCTGTCCAATGACTTGGGGGCCATTGCGGGCTTGATGTTCGATGTGGGAAGCGGCCGCTACGCGGCTCCGCCCCGGCTTGAAGACCCTGGGGTGATTGCACTGTGGGAGAGCGATTTGCAACGCGTCCGCGAAGAGTCGACTGCAGCGCAGAAGCAGTGGCTGCTGGCCAGGGAGAGTGATGCCACCCATACCCAGATCCAGGGCTGGTTACGCGATATGGGCAAGGCGTTGGGTTTTGACGTCTGGATTGCTTCGAATGATCGGGGACGCGAGCATGCTGACGGATTTTTGGGAGACGGTTGCCTGCAGCAGTGGCCCGGAGGGAATGGGCAAGGACTGGATTCGGTGCGGCTGATTGACGTCATCTGGCTCGAACGGGGAAGCGCGCAGGTTGCAGCCGCCTTTGAAGTGGAACACTCCACATCGATTTATTCGGGGATTGTGCGCATGCTAGACCTTGCCCTGGGTACACAGGTCGGCGCCGCCAGCACCTTGTTTCTGGTCGCACCCGACAATCGCCGCGATGAGGTTGCGCAACAGCTCAAGCGACCTGCATTCTCGCGAGTATCCGAACTGGGCATTCGTTACCTGCCCTACAGCCAGCTTAAAGAGCATCGGGAAACCATTGGACGATTCGGCTCCAGTCTCAAACCCTTGATGGAGATTTCCCAGCTGCTCTAGTTTGGTCTGCTTGATGTTTGGTGGACTGCATTGAAAGCAGGAAAAACCAATGTGAACGTCGTTTTGCCGTCCTTTTGGCTTTGGACCCGAACCTGTCCACCATGCGCTGCCATGATGGACCGCACGATGGCCAGACCCAAACCCGTACCGCCACTGGAGCGTGCACGACCAGCATCCACGCGGTAAAAGCGGTCAAAGATGCGTTCAAGATGTGCTGGGGCGATTTCCTCACCAAGATTACTCACTGCCAGGGTGACGTTCAGACCTTCTGCTGCAATAGCTACAGTGACCTTTGAATGGGTCGAGGCGTGGCGGATGGCGTTGGACACCAGATTTGTGATTGCGCGCTGGACCAGCAAATGGTCTCCCATGATGGGGGCATTTCCCGCCAAATCCAAAACAATACTTTTTTCGTCGGCAATCAGAGACAGGAAATCCGTGACCCGACCTGCTTCCTTAGCGAGGTCAAGCTGGCCAGCATGGATTGGGCTGGCCTGAGAATCTGAACTCGCGATAAACAGCATGTCCGAAATAAGCAATGCCAGGCGATCCAGCTCTTCAATATTGCCTTCCAGCACCCCTCGAAGATCTGCTGTGGAGCGTAACTGTGAAAGTGCGACCTGGGTCCGGCCCAGAAGTGTTGCCACAGGAGTTCGCATCTCATGCGCCAAGTCTCCCGAGAAGTCTTGCAGACGCCGATAGCCCTCATCAATGCGGTCCAGCATGCCGTTGAATTCCGTGGCAAGCTCTGCAAGCTCCAGCGGCAACGTTGTTGCTGACAAGCGCCGACTTAAAGACTTGGTGCCAATCGATGCGGCCAAACGGTTGAAACGCCGCAGCGGCGTCAATGCCGTGCGCGCGATCAACCACGCCCCAACTGCGACGATCAGCAGTAGCAGGGGCAGGCCCACCAGCGTTGCTTTTATAAATCCAGTCAGCAGCCGGGCGTCATGTCGGCGATCCAGTGAGAGTTCAAATTTGACCGGATGGCCATCAGCCATAGGAGCCGCACTTTGCAGCTTGCTCAATCGTTGACCACCGAGCGCCGACCAGATACGCGTGCCTGCCGGACTGTATGTGTCATCGACGGCCGCTTGGTCAATTGAAGGCGCCGCTGGTGAGAAAGTTGCGATGGGCAGTCCTGTGGTGTCATCAAGGAACTCCAGACGCAGATCATCGTGACCGATCAGCAGGTCTTCAAAGCGATGGCGGTTCTGGTTGAGCGCTTGGGCAGAAGGAATTTCTGACAGAAGGTGGCCAAGAAGATCCCTTTTACCCTCCAGTTCGGCAAGTGACCGGGCGTCTAGTTGCTGGGTCAGCGCCCAAAAGGCTACAGCTGTTGCCCCACCCGCCACAATCAACCCAAAAAAAGCACTCGCCACAGCGATGTGTGAAGCCAAAGAGTTCCTGGACAACCAGGCCTGAAGGCGAAATTTCATGCGACCTCTCTGGATTCCAGTACATAGCCGACCCCGCGCACCGTGTGAATCAGTTTGTTTTCAAAAGGGTCGTCAATTTTCAGACGCAGGCGCCGAATCGCCACTTCAACCACATTGGTGTCCGACTCAAAATGAATATCCCATACCAGTGATGCGATTTGTGTACGGGACAAGACCTCGCCGGCCCTTTGGGCCAGAAGGGTCAGCAACGCAAACTCTTTGGCCGACAGATCTATGCGCTGGCCGGCACGGGTGGCGCGGTGCCGTACCGGATCAATTTCCAGATCTGCCGTGCGCAGCACAGGTTCTGTGGCAACTGTATGACTGCGTTTAAGAAGCGTGCGAACCCGTGCCAAAAGCTCCGGGAATTGAAAGGGCTTGACCAGGTAGTCATCGGCGCCCAGATCAAAACCTCTGACCTTGTCGTCGGTTTTGCCACGAGCAGATAGCATCAGAACCGGAACTTGCCTTGAAGTGCGCAGCGCCGACAACACGGCAAATCCATCGATGCCTGGAAGCATGACATCCAGAATGATGAGATCGTGATCTCCTGTAACGGCGACATGCAGGCCATCCGTTCCGCTATGAGCCACTTCGACGGCGTAGCCACTTTCGCTCAATCCCTGGCGCACGTATTCTGCGGCTTTGGGTTCATCATCGATCACCAGAATTTTCAAAAGATGCCTCTTGTTTGGATAACGAATCTGTAATCTGCGGGCCAGCGTTGTGAAGGCCCCTTTTTTTTAAAGTAGGAACCGTGATGCAAAGGTTGCATCGCAGTCATCCCAGTGTTGGGGTGGCACTTTGCAAGTTGTTCTACAGGAGTCCTATCATGAAATCGAAATTTTTTGCTGCTACCGTTGTCGCCATTGCCGCTCTGAGTGGCGTTAGTGCATTTGCACAGGCCAATGTCCAGAATCGCCTGGAGGGCGAAGCTTCTACCCGGGTGACTTTTGACACCTCGCCCAGCAAGTTGACTCGGGCCCAGGTTCAGGCTGAGTATCTGCAGGCCAGAAAAAACAACACTTTGCCCTTGAGTGATGAAGCGAGCTTCTCGCCCGCAGTTGCTCAAACCAGCAATCTGACTCGCGCCGAGGTGGTTGCCGCGATGGGCAAAGTCCACGCGCTGGACGGTAGCGAAAAACTCACTCAGCACTAAACGCGCGCTGGGCCTCGGCGGCAACGCTGCAAATCCGCCGAGATCCCGAGTTAGGGGAACGGTTGCACAGCATTCGATCCCTTCATTAAATTCAATAGGAAAACTCTCATGAAATCAACTCTCAAAATCTCTTTGGTCGCAGCTTTACTTTCCGTCGGCATGAGCGGCATGGCGCTCGCCGCAACTGACACCTCGCCGAGTACGACAGCGGTAGCAGCATCGCCAGCGACCGTCAAACTGACGGTAGGCGAAGTTCGCAAGGTGGACCTTGAACAGGGAAAACTGACCATCAAGCACGAAGCGCTTGAAAACCTCGACATGCCCGGCATGACCATGGTGTTCAAGGCAAGCGACGCGAACTTGATTAAGGACGTGAAACAAGGCGACAAGATCCTCTTCCGTGTTGAAAAAACCGATGCAGGCTTCATGATCGTGCGTCTGGAGCAGGCCAAATAAGCAATCCTGTCAGCCTTTGGTGTGGCCGCGCAGGCGCAATGCGTTGGTAATCACCGAGGCTGAACTCAGGCTCATTGCCAAAGCGGCAATCATGGGTGACAACAACCATCCCGTAAACGGGAACAACAGGCCGGCGGCCAAAGGAACACCCAACGAGTTGTAGATGAAAGCAAAACCCAAGTTTTGCTTCATGTTCGCAATGGTCGCATCCGAAAGCTCTCGCGCCGTGGCGATACCCCGCAAGTCTCCCTTCACCAGAGTGACCTGGGCGCTGTTCATGGCCACATCAGTGCCCGTGCCCATCGCGATACCGACATCGGCCTTGGCCAACGCAGGCGCATCGTTGATGCCGTCCCCCGCCATGGCAACAACCAACCCTTGAGCCTGCAGCCGCTCCACCAGCGCCAATTTGTCGGCAGGCTTGACCTCCCCGTGAACCTCGTCGATGCCCAGGCGCTGGCCCACTGACTTCGCCGTTGTAAGGCCATCGCCTGTCGCCATGATGATGCGGATGCCTGCATCCTGAAGTGTCTTGAGTGCAGCGGGGGTGCTTTCCTTGACGGGGTCCGATACGGCCAGCAGCCCGGCAAATTGCCCATCAACAGCCAGCGTCATGACACTGGCGCCGCTCACGCGAAGCGCTTCCGCCTGCATCTGTTTATCGCTGTCGGTGGTTACCTTGTCTTCCACCATCAGGGCAGCATTCCCCAGCGACAGACGCTTGCCGTCGACCACCCCCCGGACACCAATGCCGGTTGCAGATTCAAAGCCTTCAACCTTTGAAAGAGTCATTCCCTTGTCCCGCGCCGCTCGCACAATGGCGTCGGCCAGAGGGTGTTCGCTGCCCTGATCCAGACTGGCCGCCAGGCGTAATACCTCGTCTTCGGTGTACGGCGCCATAGCAAAAACCTTTTCAAAGGCGGGGCGACCTTCCGTAAGGGTTCCGGTTTTGTCAACTATCAAGACCTGAACTTTGCGGAAATTCTCAATCGCAGCCGCGTCCCGAAACAAAATACCCTGCGTGGCGCCACGTCCGGTAGCCACCATGATGGACATCGGCGTGGCCAAACCCAACGCACATGGGCACGCAATGATGAGCACGGAGACTGCATTGATAAGGCCGTAAACCCAGCTGGGTTGCGGCCCAAAGAATCCCCAGACCAGTAGCGTCAGCAAGGCTGCGGCGACAACGGCCATAACGAAATATCCGGCGACCTGGTCTGCCATGCGTTGCATAGGTGCTCTAGAACGCTGAGCCTGGGCAACCATCTGGACGATTTGCGAAAGAACGGTTGCTGAACCCACGTGTTCGGCCCGCATCACCAGAGCACCTGAAGTATTGAGCGTGGCGCCAATCAGTTTGTCACCGACGCGCTTGGTGACTGGTAAAGGCTCTCCAGTCAGCATGGCTTCATCAACAGCGCTGCTGCCTTCGGTCACCACCCCATCGACGGGTACCTTCTCGCCAGGACGAACCCGCAGAAGGTCACCCTCGTGGACGTGTGTCAACTGGACATCTTCTTCTGTGCCGTCCCCTTTGATGCGGCGTGCGGTTTTAGGTGCGAGGCCAAGCAGGGACTTGATGGCGGCTGATGTCTGTGACCGAGCCTTGAGCTCCAGCATCTGACCGAGCAGGGTCAGGGAAATAATGACGGCGGCAGCTTCAAAGTAGACCGCAACACGACCCATGGCTACAAACGAAGGCGGAAATACGGCGGGTGCGGCAGTCGCGACCACGCTGTAAATAAAGGCGGCCGAGGTGCCCAGCCCGATTAGCGTCCACATATTCGGACTCCGATTGACGACTGACTGCCAGCCGCGCACGAAGAATGGCCAACCTGCCCAAAGAACGATGGGTAGCGAAAGCACCAACTCCACCCAGCTTTGCGTCCCCATTGCGAACAATCCAAGCTGGTGTCCGAACATAGCCAGTACGGTGACGACAACTGTCAGCGGCAATGTCCACCAAAAGCGTCGCGAGAAATCCTTGAGTTCCGGATTTTCGTCATCATCCATGCTGGGCATAAGGGGTTCGAGGGACATGCCGCACTTCGGACAGTGACCGGGATGGTCCTGTCGAATTTCGGGATGCATGGGGCAGGTGTATATCGTGCCGGCAACCGCCTTGAAAGTCTCGGGCGTAACAGCCTCCTGCTTCGGCTTCAGGTAACGTTCGGGCTCGGCAGTGAATTTCGTCTTGCACCCTGCACTGCAAAAGTAATAGGGTATGCCAGCATGCTCATGTTTGTTGGGTGACTGTTCCGTGACGTTCATTCCGCATACAGGATCCTTCAGCTGTCCAGGGGAACTCGTCTGCGCCCCGCCAACATGCATTGGCTGTTCGGCCATGGCAGGAGAATGGTCGTGACCGTGCGGGGTGTGTTCGTGTTTTTCCATAACGGGCAGCTTTCAATGAAGTGTTAGGACGCGCAGTTTTAATCACCTTCGTCGCTTTTTGCGGTGTCTGGAGGGCGAGCTTTTTGGATGACTTCCAGGTTTTTTTAGCTTCCTGTCGCGCCATAGAAAGTAAGCCACGATGAAAAACAGTATGACGGCCGCAGCGAATCCCGCAATCAGCGCGTTGCCCAAAGTCTCGTGCGGTGCGTTAATCAGATTGCGAAATTCATGCGGCATCGGTATCCACCTGAATCAGGCTAAACATCCCATAGGGCTTCGAGGATGGTCACAAGGCGCTTGCCGCGCCCGTGGCAACCCTGAACCAGATTTACTTCGATGGCTGAAGATCTGTCACAACAATGGCCCCGTTGGACTTCTCCGCCTTGAAGCGCACCTTGTCACCAGCCTTGACTTTGTCAAGCATGGCCGGATCCTTCACCTGAAACACCATGGTCATGCCAGGCATATCGAGGTTCTTGATCTCGCCGTGTTTCAGGGTGATTTTTTTGGTGTCCATATCGACCCTGCGCACTTCGGCTTCAGTCATGTCGCCCGCAGGTGCAGCCATTTCTTTTTTACTGTCCATGGCCATAGGTGCGTCGCCGGGTTTCATGGCTGTTTGTGCATGGGCTGCGCTGGCTGCGAGTGTTGCAATGATCAGAAGGGTTTTGAGGTTTTTCATGATGGTTCTTTCAGGAGTTGAGGTTGATTACGTTGAAGGTTTCTGGGGGTAAGACTGATAAACGCGGGAGTTGCCGTCTTTGAGGACCAGCAAAACGTCATGGGCATCACGGGCATTGCCCATTTCCATCCCCGGTGAGCCCACCGGCATGCCCGGCACGGCCAGACCTAGGGCTTGGGGTTTTTCGCGCAGGAGACGCCGCATTTCCTTTGCGGGAACATGGCCCTCCAGCACGTATGTGCCCAGCAGTCCGGTATGGCAGGATCCATACTTCTCAGCCATCCCGAGCTTTTGGCGGATTGGCGCGGTGTCTTTGACATCGTTTGTCACGACTTCAAAGCCGTTACTGCGGAGATGGGAAACCCATTCGCTGCAGCAACCACAGTTGGGCGTTTTCCAGACCGTTACGCGGTCTTTGGGCGATGCGGCCAGCAGGCCCAAGGGCTGACCCAGTGCGGCACCACCCGCCAGCCCGAATATCAGCCGTAATACTGACCGCCTGGACACGTTATCAGTGCTTGTGGTCACTGTGGCCGTCCTGCTTCGGAGCCGCTTTGCCACCGGCGACAGTCACAAAGCCTTTCATGCCCGCATCGTAATGGCCGGGCTGCAGGCAGGCAAAGTCAATCTTGCCGGCTTTGGTGAACTGCCAGATGATTTCGCCCGTTTTGCCCGGCGCGACAGTGACCATATTGGCATCGGCGTGTTCCATCTCCGGGTTCTTTTTCATCACCTCGTAGTGTTCCTTGAGTTCTTTTTCAGTTCCAAGCACCATTTCGTGCTTGACCTTGCCGGAGTTTTTGACCACGAAACGGATGGTTTCACCCTGCTTTGCCGTCACCTTGGGAACGCTAAAGCGCATGGTATCGGCCATGTCCATGGTGATGGTCCGGGTGACCTTTGCGGCCACACCAGGCTTGCCGATAGCTTCATCGTCATGCCCGCCGGCGTGGGTACCGGAGGCCATGGCGGTCATGGCCATCAGTAGAGATGGAAGTGCGATCAGGAGGTTGCGTGTTTTCATGAGAATACCTTTCTAGGTGGGGGTTAACAAACTAATTCAGTGCTTCATTCCGCCCATGCCACCCATGACAGGCTTGCGGACTTGAACTTCAACTTCTTTGGCGGGCATGTTTTGCGCTTTCATGGCCTGGCCGCCGCCGCTGGCGGAACGGTCGGCAACGGGCGCTGCACCGGTCCATTCGTAAGCGACGGTGCCTGCAGGGTGCTTGTACCAACCGGGGTCCTTGTAGTCGCCGGCTTTCTGGTCCTTGCGCACCTTGAGCATGCTGAACATGCCACCCATTTCGACGGAACCGAATGGTCCAGCGCCAGTCATCATTCGCTCTGTGTTGTCAGGCAATGGCATGTCCATCTCTGCCATGTCAGCCATGCCGCGTTCGCCCATGACCATGTAGTCAGGGATCAGTTTGGTGATGTCGCGGGCCACCTTGCGATGGTCCACGCCGATCATGGTCGGTACGTCGTGTCCCATCGCGTTCATGGTGTGGTGGCTCTTGTGGCAATGGAAAGCCCAATCACCTTCTTCGTCCGCCACAAATTCGATCTGGCGCATCTGTCCCACCGCCACATCGGTAGTCACTTCCGGCCATCGTGAGGACTTCGGTGTTGGCCCTCCATCGGTACCGGTAACGGTGAACTCATGCCCGTGTATGTGGATGGGATGGTTGGTCATGGTCAGGTTGCCTATCCTGATGCGCACCTTGTCGTTCTTGCGAACCACCAGAGGATCAATACCCGGAAAGACCCGGCTGTTCCAGCTCCACAGGTTGAAGTCAAGCATGGTCATGATCTTGGGCGTGTAGAGGCCTGGGTCGATGTCATAGGCGTTGAGCAGAAACACAAAGTCACGGTTGACTTCGTCAATCAGGGGATGCGCCGCTTTGGGATGGGTAATCCAGAAACCCATCATGCCCATTGCCATCTGTGTCATCTCATCAGCGTGCGGGTGGTACATGAAGGTGCCCGGTCGTCTGGCAACGAACTCGTACACAAAGGTCTTGCCTGCTGGGATAGCAGGCTGGTTCAGGCCCGCTACGCCATCCATGCCATTGGGCAGGCGCTGGCCATGCCAATGCACGCTGGTGTGTTCCGGCAGCTTGTTGGTCACAAAAATTCGTACCCTGTCGCCTTCAACGACTTCGATGGTCGGCCCGGGTGACTGACCGTTGTAACCCCACAGGTGGGCCTTGAACCCGGGTGACATTTCGCGCACCACAGGTTCAGCCACCAGGTGGAACTCCTTGACGCCTGCATTCATGCGCCACGGCAGGGTCCAGCCGTTCAGTGTGACAACCGGGTTGTACGGTCGGCCGGAATTGGGCACCAGCGGGGCCATGGTGTCGGGCTTGGTCTGGATCATGGGCTCTGGCAATGCCGCCATGGCGACCTTGCTGACTGCAGCTGCAGCAACCGCCGTGGTGATGGCACCGGCACCGGTCAGGAAATTTCTTCTGTTGTTCATGGGTAATCCGTGTATGTAAGTCGGCCGGTCAGTGGCCAGCTGCGCTGGCGCCAGCTGCGGTGGGAGAGGCCATCGACATAGAGGTCGGTTTTCCGGTCATGGAAGCCGCAAGGGCAGCGTCTGAGAGCCAGAACTGTTGGTACGAGTTAATCGCCGCCATGACGCTGGACACCTGGTCACGGCTGTCGGCCAGCAGTTCGAACACGCTGATCAGCATGCCGTTGTAGCGAAGCCCGTTTTCTTCCGCCATAGCCCTGCGCAGTGGGACAATTTCATCCCGGTAATGCTTGGCCACGTCATAGGCCGTCCTGTAGGCAGAATAACTTTCACGCAGTTGTGACGATGCGCCTCGAACTGTGCTTTCGTAACGGTTGGCTGCGGCCAGTGACTGCGCGTTCATGGTCGCGCGCTGGGCCGACCCCCAGTCGAAGATCGGCAGTCGGATGCCAAGCTCAAAACCCTTCTTGGCGGACTTCGTACCTGCGGCGTTGTCGAAGACCGTGTTGCGGCGTATGCCGAGTTCCACATCGACCACACTGGTCAACAGGTTCAAGCCCTGAGCTTTGCCTGCGGCATCCAGTTGACTTCGTGCCAGCAAGACATCAAGTCTCTGGTCTGCCGCATTGACCGATACGGCTTCGGCGTCTCGCGGCTGCTTTGGCAAGTCCGGCAACCGCTCGGGAAGCTGCAACTGTCCCGCCTGCACATCCGTCAGTCCTAGTAAGCGAACCAGTTCTTCCCGTGAAGAAGTATCAGCATGGCGGGCTCCAGCCAGTTGCGCGACGCTGTCGGCATAGAACACCTGCTGGCGCTGACGCTGGAGTTTTGTGAAGTTGCCAACCTGCTGCATGCGCTGTGCAAGCTCTGCACTCGCCTGAGCACTGGCATTGACTTGTTCGGCGTACTGCAAGCTTTGCTTTGCCGCCACCGCCCGGACCCAGCCCTGGCGCACCTGAGTGACATGCTCGACCACACTGGCGCTGAGCTGAAACTTCGCCTGAGTCACCAGACTGCGGGAGATGCCCTGTCGGTAAGGCAGGGTCAGCAAGTCGATCAGTCCGACCGACAGAAGACGACCAAGTTCCAGCTCATCGCGGTATCGAATCCGCTCGAATGTAAAAATGGGATTGCTGATGCGGCCTGCTTGCGTAGCCTGCGCAATGTCAGACCAACTTTGGGCCAGCAGGGTTTGCACCGCAGGACTGTTAGCCAGGGCGAGCTGGACGGCGTCGTCCATGCCCAGGGGTTTGGCCAGCAGTTCAGCGCTGAGTTTCTGGCGCGCCTGAACCTGTTGATCTGTGCGGCTGAGCTCCAGCTTGCCCTGGGTGAAGGCACCTGTCGTGTCGTTGGTGTCTCTGACAGCCTGGTCAATGTTCACCGAGGCACAGCCCGCCAGTACAAGAACCGCAGCAACCACCGCACCCGATTTGAAAATGGTTTTCATCGTAGGCGCGTTCATGGCTTGCCACCTTCGGTTTTCGGTTCAGGCATCTTGCTCATGTCGTGAGCCGGCGCCTTGTCGTCAGCTTGCCGGGCCTCTTTCGCATAGGCCCGCCAGCCTCCAATCCGGCCGGTAGTGTCGTTGACCTCTTTCCAGTTCAGGAGCTTGTCGTCGGTATAGGGTTTATAGCCATCGAAGGCGGAACGGTAAGTGAGAAGCGAAGCTTTTGCGGCCTCGGCAGCAGGGGATGCTGGCGCGGGTGTTTGCGCAGCAGCTATCCCCGACAGGGAAAATATCGGAACCAGCCACACGGCGGGTAGTTTTTTGAACATGGAATCCTCGCGTTTTTCATGAGACGGCGACAACAAAGGCATCCCCAAGGGGATGGTTGATGGCGGACGATGAAAGAGCACCGGTCACTGCAGCTAAAGAGCTGCAGCGGCACGGCGCATCAGGCGCGAGGCGGTTTTTCGGGAAGGCGCGAGGGCACGGCGTGAATCAGGACGAATGGCTCGGCCAGATTAGCTTTGGGGGACGACTGCACTTCGACAGTCTGCGGGAAATTGGCAATTGCGATGACACTGCAGCAGGCTGCGCAAACCCCGCATTTGTGCGAAGAGTCAGGCAACTGTTGCTGGCTATCCGGGGACTGCTTGCCAAGCTGTGCAGTAGCCTCTTGCTTTTCATGGTCATGCGGCATAACCGTGGCATCTGCCATATGGTGATGGTCATATCCCGTTTCTATGTGTGCAGCCTTGGCATCATGACCTGCTCCCATACCGCAATACAGCATGGATGCCGCAGCAAAGCCTTGCAAAGGCAAGGCCAGCATCATCAGGCAAAGCAACAGGTGGCGAAAACGCGACATAGAAGAATGATTCTATAGCTATCTTTTGGTTCCGTGAAATGAGTGGTGTGAGGTTGGTTACCTGACGTAACCTGCCAAATGCCTCAGTCAGGTCCCTCGCCTGTTAACTTCCACTGAGATGTGCACGAGTTCCTCATGGATCTGGAGTTGTTTTTTGAAGTAGTCGGGCGTTGCATCGCCTGTTGTCACCAAAGACACGATGCACGAATACATACCCTTGCCGACGCGCCACACGTGCAGATCGGAAATGGTGGCTTTGATGGGACTGGCTTCAATCACTTCCCGGATTTCGGCAACGACCGGCGCATCCATTTCGGCGTCGAGCAGGACGCGACCCGAATCACGCAGTAAACCGACCGCCCATACCGCCACTAAAACTGCACCAACAATGCCCATCACCGGATCCAACCAGCTGGAACCCCAATACTTCCCCCCAATCAGTGCGAGAACGGCGAGCACTGAAGTGGCTGCATCGGCAATCACATGGATATAAGCAGAGCGCAGATTCAGATCGTGATGGTGCCCATGTGAATGGTGATGGCTTGCGTCGGCGGAGTGGTGGGCGACGTGATCATGGCTATGTCCATCTTTGAGAAGCCAGGCACACACTAAATTAACAAGCAGGCCGACAGCCGCTATGGCGATGGCCTGGTCATAGTGGATGGCGCTTGGAGAAATCAGACGCTCAATCGACTGGTAGAACATCAGTCCAGCCACCAGCACCAGCAAAAGAGCACTGGTGTAGCCTGCCAGAACTTCGATTTTCCAGGTACCAAAAGAAAACCGGGCATCCTTGGCAAATTTTCGTGCAGCGCCATAGGCCAGCACAGACAGTCCAAGTGCCAAGGCGTGTGAACTCATGTGCCACCCATCTGCCAGAAGGGCCATCGAATTGAACACCCAACCACCGGCTATTTCGACAACCATCATGATGACGGTAATGCCCACGACCCACCGCGTGTTTCTTTCAGCAAGGGGATTGCCCTCGTCGAAGACATGCGAGTGTTGCCAACTATCTATTGATGACGGGTTTTGCACGGGATAGCGTTTCCTTGGACATTCAATATACTACACCCCAGTATATTGAATTATGGAGCACTGCCTTGGCCCACACGGTAAAACACAAAAAAAGCTTGTTAACCAGGATCCGTCGAATCAAAGGGCAGGCAAATGCGCTTGAAGGTGCGCTGGATAGCGAAGCCGAGTGCGGCGACATTCTTCAGCAAATCGCGGCCATCCGGGGAGCCGTCAATGGACTAATGATGGAAGTTCTGGACGGGCACTTGAGGGAGCATCTCGGAAGCGAAGCAATATCCGCAACACAGAGAGAAAATGACATCGACCAGGTTGTATCCATTTTTCGCTCATATCTAAAATGAAAGCAGCAGCGCAAATCTACTCAGCTCACCTCCTGCAGATGAGGCTGAGTTGGAGCTGCACCGACCCTTCAGCTAGTCCCGATCCAGATCCCACACCAAGTGCGCGTCAACCAACAGTCCGTACCAGGCCTTCAGCGCGACGAGCTGGGCCTGTAGGGCGCTATTTGCTGCGGCGCCTGCCTGCCTGCGCGCCAGCAGCAATGTCTGCAAGTCGCCCTCACCCAGGGTGTACGCACGCTGAGTAAGCCTGGCATTTTCCTGCATACCTTTTGCGCCTTCATTGGCGATTTGCATACTCTCATAGGCACCTCGCGCGGTCGCCAATTCGCCAGCGATCTCGGTTTCCAGTTGTCTACGTTTCAGCTCGAGTGCATGGTTGGCCACTTCTTGCGCTGCGACCGCTTTGGCGCTGCGGGAGGCGCGAAGACCGCCCGGCAATGGAATACTTATCGTGACACCGGAAATTCTCTCGCGCCCGCCAACCTCTGAAGCCGTATAGACACCCAGTGTCGGGTCCGGCATACGGCCAGCCTTTTCACGTTCTGCTTGGGCCTCGGCTTTGGCGACTTGGGCTTCGACAATCTTCAACTCCTCACTTTCGGAAAGGATGCGTTGCCGCCAAAAACCGTCGTTTTGATCAAGCACAAGGGGTGACGGCAAAGGGACACGTTCCCTGCCTAGACCGGGGAAGCGCGCAGACAGCCGCGCCCACGCAGCTGATGCCTGCGTTTTCGCATCGTTTTCCAGTCGACGTTGCTCGGCGAGCTCAGCCCGGGCGAGGTTGGAATCGAGCTTTGAAGCATCTCCAGCCCTGACGCGTTTGTCGACAGCAGCGAGGTTGTCCTGAACAGATGTCAGGCTGGCCTGCGCCAGTGCATGCCCCTGTTCTGCTGCCAGCCATTCCAGCCACAGCGCCATCAATTCGCGCGCTGAGTCATGCACAGATTCTCCGTAACGGGCACGCGCCTCGCTTACTGTAGCTTCACCAAGTCGGCGATCGGCCGCGCTTTTTGCCGGCAATCGCACGCCACGCTCAATGCCGATATTCCATTCGCCGTAACGCCCGCCTGCATTAACCGTCCGTCGCTGGGTCAATGCCTTGGCCGTCCATTCGTAGGGCGACTGGTCAAGAATGCCGGCTTCCTGCCGTGCCACTTCCATTCCAGCGCGCGCAGCTGCCACGCCCGGATCCTGCTCAAGCAGGGGTCTGGCCAGCGCCGTCGCAAGAAGGCCGGGGACGAGGGGTGGTTCAAGCGCCTGAGCCGCAGAAGCGGTCATCATCAAACTAGCAAACAGCAGTCGGATCATCATTTGAACTCTCCTGAATCCAGGACGGGGGTTGTCCAGTAACGCAATCCAGAGCCTGCAAAATCTTTTTGAAGGCTGCCGAGCAGCGTTGAAATCCGGGCGTCATTTACAACCAGGCGGACTTCCGTGGCCCGCGCGTGTCCCAGTACCTGTTCGGACTGCGTCAGCATTTCTGCCGACAAACCGTGCAATGCCGATGGGGTACTGGAGAGGAAAGCGATGCCATCGGCTCGAAGCAGTGCGTTGACAACGCTCTCTTCCAACGCACGAGGACTTAGCAGGGTAATCAGGATGTCAGACATGAGTGGCCTTTGAAAGCTTTGGACTTGGCAAGCCAAAGCGCAAGTAGAGGATGGGAAGAAGTAGCAGCGTGAGCGCGGTAGCAGTGATCAAACCGCCGATGACAACGATGGCCAGGGGACGCTGTATTTCAGAGCCAGGCCCGCTGGCAAAGAGCAGCGGGATCAAGCCGAAAGCGGTGATGGAAGCCGTCATCAGAACGGGACGCAGCCTGCGGTGGGCACCTTGCACCACCACATCGGCCACGGCCATTCCGGCAAGCTGAAGCTGGTTGAAATAGCTCACCAGCACAACACCGTTAAGCACCGTGATGCCCAGCAAGGCAATGAAGCCAACCGATGCCGGCACCGACAGGTATTCGCCCGTGATCCACAGCGCAAAGATGCCTCCTACCAGCGCGAATGGAATGATGCTGAGGATCAGCAAGGCCTGGCGAACCGAGCGAAAGGTGGAAAACAGTAACGCGAAGATCAGTCCAAGGGCAATCGGCACCACAACGCCCAAGCGGGCTGCCGCGCGTTGCTGGTTTTCAAACTGTCCGCCCCAACTGATCCGGTAACCCGTTTCCATAGGCATTTTCTGGGTCACGAGGGCTTTGGCATCCTCGACAAACCCTACCAGGTCGCGTCCCTCCACATTAGCAATAACCACGCTGTAACGGCTGCCCATTTCCCGGTCAATCTTTACCGGACCGCTTGCACGTTCGAGCGTGGCCACGCTTGCAAGCGGCACGGTGTTGCCATCTTTGTTTGTGATACGCATGGCGCCGAAGTCGGCTGGCGACACCCGCATACTTTCTGCCCCGCGCAGCACGATGGGGGTACGGCGATTGCCCTCGATGACAGTGCCGGCGCCGCGGCCCTCAATCTGCGTGCGCAGTGCGTCCTGAACTTCCTCGACGCTCAGGCCCAGCCTTCCGGCCTGCAGTCGGTCGACCGCCACCCGCAGGTACTGCACACCGTCGTTTTGCACGGTGTACACATCCTGGTTGCCTCTCACGGTCTTCAACAAAGTCTCGACCTGGCTGGCGTAGGCATTGAGCTTGGCAAGATCAGGTCCAAAAATCTTGACTGCGACATCGCCCCGCACGCCGATGATCATTTCAGAAACGCGCATTTCGATGGGCTGGGTGAAGCTGTACTTGATGCCGGGCATGGGATCGAGCACCTTGCGGACCTCGTTCATCAGCGCTTCCTTGCCTTTCGTGCGCCATTCGCCCTGAGGCTTGAGGAGCAAATACGTGTCGGTCTGGTTCAGGCCCATGGGATCGAGGCCAATTTCATCCGACCCAGCACGCGCAACCACCCCCTGAACTTCGGGAATGGCCTGCATCAAAGCCTTGTGGATTTTCAGGTCAAGTGCGGCGCTTTGCTCAAGGCTGATCGAAGGCAGTTTTTCGATTCCGACGATCAGGTCACCCTCGTCCATGGTGGGCAGGAAGGTCTTGCCCACCTGCGTGTAAACCAGCCCGGCAAGCAGCAGCAAAATGGCGGCGGCAACAGCGACCACACGCTGCCGCCTCAAAGCCCAGGCAAGCGCGGGTTCGTAAAGGGCGAGCAGCTTGCGCGGCAGCCAGGGTTCCCCGTGTTTGACCTCACGCAGCAGATAGGATGCCAGTACCGGTATGACGGTCAGTGAAAGCAGTAGTGACGATGCCAGTGCAAAAACAATGGTCAAGGCCACGGGCACAAAATACTTGCCCTCAAGATCCTGCAGCGTTAGCAGTGGAAGAAACACAGTGATGATGATCAGGATGCCGGCCGTAACCGGCACTGCCACTTCGCGGACCGCTCGGTAAATCACATGCAGCCTCGGCAAGCGTTCGCCTGCGGGATCGGTGGCTAATCGCTGCACGATGTTTTCAACCACCACCACCGCGGCATCCACCAGCATGCCGATGGCGATAGCCAAGCCACCCAAGCTCATCAAATTGGCCGACAAACCAAAGGCCCGCATGAGTATGAACGTGCCAAGCGCCGAAAATGGCAATACCAGCGCAACCGTCAGTGCCGCTCGCACGTTGCCTAGAAACAAGCCGAGTAGCACGATGACCAGAACGGTAGCTTCAACCAGTGCAGAAGAGACTGCGCTAACGGCCTTGGTGACAAGCGATGCGCGGTCATAGAAAGTCTTAATTTCGACGCCTGGCGGAAGCGTTGGTTTGAGTTCTTCAAGCTTTTTGCGTACGCCCTCGACTACCTTTTGGGCGTTCGAGCCTGCCAACCCGAGCACCAGCCCTTCAACTGCCTCGCCTCGCCCGCTTTGTGTCACGACGCCATAGCGTGTCACTGTGCCTATGCGCACTTCGGCGAGATTGCCGACGCGCAAAGGTGAGCCGTCTTTCATGCTGACCACCACTGCGCGCAAATCCTCAAGGTTTGTAATACTGCCTTCGCTGCGCACCAACAGTACCTCGTCGCCTTCGCCAAGCCGTCCTGCACCGTCGTTTCGGTTGTTGGCTTCTATGGCCTGTTTGAGTTGGGTCATCGTGACCCCGCCACTGGCCATGGCCGCCAGGTTGGGAATGACTTCGTAAGCCCGAACCACGCCGCCTAGCGCATTGACATCAGCCACGCCTGGTACCGTGCGCAGGGCAGGCCGTATAACCCAGTCCAACAGACTGCGCCTCTCGGCCAGCGACAGCGCATCTGCCTCAACCGTGAACATGTACATCTCACCGAGCGGGGTGGTGATGGGGGCCATTCCCCCCGAGATACCCGTCGGCAGATTCTCTGCAAGTCCGGCCAGGCGCTCACTGACCTGTTGGCGAGCCCAATAGATATCTGTGCCGTCCTCAAAATCAAGAGTGATGTCCACCAAACCGTACTTCGTGACTGATCGCAAAATCCGGGTTTTTGGGATACCCAGCATCTCCACCTCAATCGGCACGGCGATGCGGCTTTCGACCTCCTCGGGTGTCATGCCCGGCGCCTTCATGATGATCTTGACCTGTGTGCTGGAGACATCCGGAAATGCATCAATCGGCAGGCCGCGATAGGCATAAAGTCCCGCGCCTGCCAGCACAAGGCTGGCCAGTAATACCAGCAGACGCTGGGACAGGGAAAATTGAACCAGTCCGGACGGCATCACTTGCTCCCCTTGGTGTCTTTGGCATCCTTGGCGTCCAGCCACGCGCCTTTCAGCGCCACGACACCGGTGACAGCCACTTGCTCGCCTGCCTTGGCATCCACCTGGACCCGTACCCTTTGACCACCGCTGGCCAGCACTTTGGCTGGGCGCGCCTCAAAGCCGCCTGCCGTGCGCACGAAGACGTAGGCATCACTGCCGTCGCGAGCCAAGGCGGCCAGGGGCAGATCCCAGCCTACCGCAGTGCTACTCATTGAGAATTCCACCGACACCAGTTCCCCAGGGCGTAGCTGCCCTGACTTGCCATCCACCAATGCACGCACGGCGAGCATTTGACTGCCGGATGCAACCAGCGCGCTGCTCCCGACGACGCTGGCAGTCACATCACGCCCTTTCACTTTCAATTTGGTCCCCGATGGCCATGCGCTGGCTTCAGCTGCCGGTACCTGAATTTCGAGCCACAAGGTATTGGTTTGTGCCAGCCGCAGCAAAGGTGCTGCAGAGTCCACCCGCTGCCCTGCACGGGCACTGATCTCGGTAACCACGCCGGCCTGCGAGGCAGCCAGTACCAGACTGTCCTGCGGATTGCCAGACGCTGCTACCTTGTCAATCGCTCCTGCGGACATGCCACCCAGTCTCAGCGCAGATTTCGCTTGCCTTAAAGCGGCTTCGGCCTCCTGCAATCCGGCCTGTGCCTCCTGCACACGCCGCTGGGCAATCAGCCCTTCGCTGAAAAGGGATTGCTCACGCTGCGCCGTTTGTCTGGCCAAAGTCGCCCGCGAACTGGCCTGCAGCAGCTGCAACTGCATTTGTCCCAGTTCCGGGCTGGCTATCCGGAGCAAGGGCGCACCCGGGCGAACCAATTGGTTGGGCTGCACAAGTAACTGCATGACCAGGCCTGCGACAGGCGAACTGATGACCTGCTCCGCGCTGGGCGGCAGGACTGTCTGTGCTGGGTAGCTGACCCGTACAGGCTCACCTTGCACCTGCAACGGCACGGTCTCGATGCCCATGACCTGCAGCTGGCTGGCCGCGACGATAAACCGGGTAATGCCGTTTGCGGCATGCACGATTTGTGTCGGTGCAAAAGCGAGCAAGATCGCAGTTGCCAGTGCACAGGCGCGGTGGGATAAGGAAAAATGGGCAGGAATCATGTTCATCGCTAACCTCAAAGGGGATGACCGAAAGTTCGGACGTGATCAGGCTGTCAAGCGGCCAGCAAAGGCGTACTTGCTTTGCTACAGGAAAGAGCAATGCGGGGAGTAAATGGCGCAGCCACCGCGTGCGGTGTCTGGCTTCAGGCGAAGGCTGGGCTTCGAGGCGGGCGAAACGGTGATTCGGGCAGCGCCACAAGAAGGCGGCGGGTACTGGACAACGGTGTCAGCACATGACTGGCGAAATCCCAGGAAAAGTTCGCGGTACTGCCTGTGACCAGATGTACTGTCCCCACGGCATGGAGCAACTGATGTTCAAGCTCAGCCGCAGTCTCCGACGCACCGTCATGCAGTTGTGCTTCTTGAACTGCGACAAACACGTCAGGATGCGCGTGATCAAAGGCCAAAGGCCGCGGCTGCCCGTGGTGATCAAGGTCGTGGGCAAATTCTTTCGGATGAAACCCGAACCCACCCGAGCTGGTCACTAAAAAGACCAGTGCCATGACCGTCACGATGAACTTTGGCAAGCAGCGCATTTAAAGATACTTGGTAATGTCTTTGAATTCCGCAATCGAGGCCTGCATGCCGGCCGCTCCATTCCCTGCAATGCCTTCCAGACAGTAATCAAGATGGTCGTGGATGACCAGTTTTTTCGCGGCGCTGATAGCCTTTTCCACCGCATGCAACTGCTGGGCGATGTCAACGCAGGTTCGCTCGGCTTCAATCATGGCAATCACGTTTTGCAGGTGCCCCGTTGCCCGCTTCAGCCGTTTGATGACATCCGGATGGGCAGTATGGACATGGCTATGCAAATGTTTGTGACTCACTGTCGTATCCTACCCCCCAGGATAGACTACAGTCAAGAAATACATGCGAAGGTAACCAGAAATGCTGCGGATATTAGCCAACACAACTTACCGACACCTGTTTTTCGCGCAGGTTATTGCCTTGGTCGGTACAGGGCTCGCCACAGTGGCGCTTGGTCTTCTGGCATTCGACCTTGCAGGCGCCAACGCAGGTGCGGTTCTCGGCACCGCCCTGGCCATCAAGATGCTTGCCTATATCGGCATTGCGCCGATCGCCTCAGCTTTCGCTGAACGCTTGCCACGACGTGCTGTGCTGGTTTCACTGGATTTGGTTCGTGCGGGCGTAGCCCTGATGCTGCCGTTCGTGAGCCAGATATGGCAGGTGTATGTCTTGATATTCGTCCTGCAGTCCGCCTCTGCGGCGTTTACGCCAACCTTTCAGGCAACGATTCCGGATGTACTGCCGGACGAAGAGTCGTACACGAAAGCGCTGTCCATGTCGCGATTGGCCTACGACCTTGAAAGCCTGGCGAGCCCGGCACTCGCAGCTCTGCTGCTGACCGTGATCAGCTATCACAGCTTGTTCATGGGCACGGTGTTCGGGTTTCTGGCTTCAGCTGCATTCGTCGTGTCGGCCGTTCTGCCGAGTCCAAAAATGCCACCTAAACGCAGCATCTATGAGAGAACCACGCGCGGCCTGCGCATTTATCTGGCCACGCCCCGTCTTCGCGGGTTGCTGGCACTCAACCTTGCCATTGCCTCGGGCAGTGCAATGGTGATTGTCAACACGGTTGTACTGGTTCAGTCCGGTTTTGGCATGACACAAACCGCGACAGCCGTAGCCTTGGCCTGCTTTGGATCCGGCTCCATGCTGGTGGCATTGCTGCTTCCAAAATTGCTGGATCGCGTGCCTGAGCGGCCTGCCATGCTAGCCGGTGCCGGCGTGATCGCGCTCGGGCTGTTGGCTGGTTTTGTGCTGGCTTCACGCTATGCGTGGTTGTTGCCTCTGTGGTTCGTCCTTGGCCTGGGGTACTCGCTAGCCCAGACACCCTCGGGGCGTCTACTCCGAAGGTCTTCAAGCGAAGGGGATAGGCCGGCGCTTTTTGCCGCGCAGTTTGCGCTGTCACATGCTTGCTGGCTGATCACCTATCCCCTGGCGGGTTGGCTTGGTGCCAAGTTCGGTCTGACAACCAGCTTCGTCACGCTGGGTGTGGTGGCCAGTATTGCGGTGATTCTCTCTGCGCGTTTGTGGCCAGCTGAAGACCCCGTCGAGCTCGCGCACGCTCACAAAGAACTTAAAGCCGGCCATCCTCACTTGACTGGCGATGTTCGAAGTGACTCCGGCGTGCACCATTCGCATGCTTTTGTGATCGACGATGAGCATCGTCATTGGCCGACTTGACTGTGTAAGGTAGTAACTTTCAACTTAAAACCTTTCCGGTGTATGGATGGCTATGACCCTAGGCAAAATTCTGAAGGGCTGGGCAAAGCGAATCAAACGCGACGGCATCACCCTCTGGTTTGCTGTCAAGAATCCTGCAACGCCTTGGTATGCGAAGGCCTTGGGACTCTTCATAGTCGCATATGCATTTAGTCCCATCGACTTGATCCCGGACTTTATCCCGGTCCTTGGCTATCTTGACGACGTACTCCTGCTTCCAGGTCTGATTTGGCTGGCAGTCAGGCTCTTGCCGCCCCAAGTTCTTGCCGATAGTCGCAAGCAAGCAGACGATTGGATCGAAACAAAGGGAGTACAGCCAAGCAGCCGTGTCGGCGCAGTCGTCATCGGATTGCTCTGGATATGCTCCGGCGCAGCTATCTGGTTTTGGCTTATTCAGCCGCACCTGTAGTCCGACAGAACTTTCTGCTTTGCTGTAAGTCCGACGACCTATTAAACTCAGCCCATGATCCGAAATCGTCGTAACCGCCTGGTCACAGTGCTTTTCGCGCTGCTCAGCCTGCTGTTCATGCAGATGGCTGTGGCTGGCTATGCGTGCCCAGGTACCGGGTCTAAGGTTGCAGAAGCAGCTGTCATGGCAGACGCAGGCATGCCATGCGCTGGAGCCATGTCAATGAACATGGACGATGAGCAGCCCAACCTTTGCCACGCGCATTGTCAGGCGGATAGCCAGTCTGCCGATAAATACCAGTTCCCTTCGCTGGTCGCGGTTGATGCCCTGCCTGCCGCGCCAGCACTGCAGATCGCACTCCTGCCTTTTGTTGAAGCGCCTTCGCAAGCGCCTTATCTGCAGCGCACCACAGCGCCTCCGCTGTCCATCCGGAACTGCTGCTTCCGCCTTTAACCTCCCGGGCCTTCTAGGCGCCTGATGAATGCATCACGATGCATGGCCAGGTCTTTGTTTGTGCTCCGGAGGTTTTATGTCAATTGATTTTTCGTTTTGCAGGGCTGCGCTTGTCAGCCTGATGTTGCCCATCGCATCGTGGGCTGCGGACCCCCAGACGCTGACGCTGGCGGAGGCGCAGCGCATCGCGGTGACACGGTCCCAGCTCCTGATCGCGCAGGATGCATTGGGTGCCGCCGCCCGTGACCAGGCCCTGGCCGCAGAGCAGTTGCCCGACCCGGTGCTGAAGGCGGGTATCGACAATTTGCCCGCCAATGGCCCGGACCGCTTCAGCGTGACGCGGGATTTCATGACCATGCGCCGCATCGGCCTCGCACAGGAGCTACCCCGTGCCGAGAAGCGCCAGCTCCGGGCAGAACGCTTTGAACGGGATGCGCAGCGGGCACTGGCGCAGCGGCAACTGATTCAGGCCAATGTCGAGCGGGACACGGCGCTGGCCTGGCTGGACCGTTACTACACGCTGGCCATGCGCGAACTCGTTCAACAGCAGTTGCAGGAAACCCGGCTGCAGGTGCAGGCCGCCGACAGCGGCTTTCGCACCGGCCGGGGCAGCCAGGCCGAAGTTTTCGCAGCCCGCAGTGCGGTGATTCAGCTGGATGATCGCCTCAGCCAGATTGACAGGCAGGCGCGCAATGCGGGCCTGATGTTGGCCCGCTGGGTGGGCGCTCAGGATGGCGGGCGTTCTCCTTCTGGCCCACCACCATGGCAAAGCACACCGATGCAGGAAGGAGCCTTCAGTGAGCAATTGAAGCAGCACCCGGACCTGCTGGTCATCAGTGCCGAGATCGACGCGACCGAAACCGATGCGCGGCTTGCGCAAGCCAACAAACAGTCAGACTGGAGCGTTGAGGCGAGCTACGCCCAGCGTGGCCCGGCCTATTCCAACATGCTGTCCATCGGCGTTTCCATTCCGCTGCAGTGGGACCAGAAAAACCGCCAGGACCGCGAACTGGGCGCAAAACTTGCCATGGTCAACGAGGCCAAGGCGCGCTATGAAGACATGCTTCGCAACCACGAAGCCGAGGTACGCGGCTGGTTGAATGACTGGCAGACCGGCAAGGAGCGGGTGGCCCGCTATCAGAATGAAATGATCCCGACCGCCCACCAGCGCACTGACGCGGCATTGACGACCTGGCGAACCGGCAAAGGCGATCTGGCCAGCATTCTGACTGCCCGCCGCGATGAGATTGATGTGCGCATGCAGGCCTTGACCCTGGAGCTGGAAACCGCACGCTTGTGGGCCCAGCTCAACTTTCTCACGCCGAGCAACGTGCCCATGAACCACACCGGAGACCAGCCATGAACAAGAAACTCCTGATGACTGCGGTATTGGCGGCATGCCTTCTGGGCGCGGCCGGATACGGGCTTTACAGCCTGGGCATGAAGCGCGGCAGCAGCATGGGTGCGGCAGAAATGCCCGCCGCCATGCAGAACACCTCACCGGCGCCAGGCACAGCAACCGGGGCGGTGCCGCAAAGTATTGCGCAGGGGGAGGATGCCACCCGGCGGCACATCAGCGCCGGCCTCAAGGCGGGCGACACCGACCCGGTCACGGGCAGCAGGATTCTTTACTACCACGACCCCATGGTGCCGGCCAGCAAGTTCGACAAGCCGGCCAAGTCACCATTCATGGACATGATGCTGGTGCCGGTGTATGGGCAAAATGAATCAGACCAGGGCAAGGTCACTGTGAGCCCGCGCATCCAGCAGAACCTTGGCGTGCGCACTGCATCCGTGACTGAAGGGACTTTATCGCCCAGTGTGTCTGCCGTCGGCAGTATTGCCTTCAACGAACGCGACCAGGCCATCGTGCAGGCAAGAGCGACCGGCTACGTCGAGCGCCTGCATGTGCGGGCGACGCTGGACCGGGTCACCAAAGGCCAGCCTTTGGTGGACCTGTACGTACCAGACTGGGTTGCCGCGCAGGAGGAGTTTCTGGCCATCAGGCGCATGCAGGGCAACGACCTGGCTTCACTGATCGATGGCGCGCGCCAGCGCATGCGGCAGGCCGGCATGAGCGACGAGCAGATCAGCCGGGTTGAAACCAGTGGCCGGACACAGGCGCGTATCACGCTGACGGCGCCCATCAGTGGTGTGGTGGTGGAACTGCTGGCGCGTGACGGCATGACGGTCATGCCCGGTGCCACGCTGTTTCGCATCAACGGCCTGTCGACCGTCTGGGCCAATGCGGAGGTGCCCGAGAGTCAGGCTGCCCTGGTTCGCCCGGGTGCCAAAGTGCAGGCGCGAAGCCCGGCCGCGCCGGGTGTCACGTTTGAAGGCAAGGTGCAGGCCATCCTGCCGGAGGTCAATCCCGCCACGCGCACGCTCAAGGCCAGGCTGGAGCTCGCCAACCCCGGCGCACGCCTGGTGCCTGGCATGTTCGTATCCATGCAGTTCATGGACATGCGCGCTGACAAAGTCTTGCTCATTCCGACTGAAGCGGTGATCCAGACGGGCAAACGCACGGTGGTCATGCTGGCCGAAGAAAATGGACGCTTCAGGCCCGCAGACATTGAAGCCGGCATTGAAAGCGGCGGGCAGACTGAAGTCAAACGCGGCCTGCAGGCTGGCCAGCGCGTCGTGGTGTCTTCGCAGTTCCTGATTGACTCCGAAGCGAGCCTCAAAGGTGTGGAGAGCCGCCTCAACGAGTTGCCTAAAGCAGCCTTAGCCGACACGGCGCCGCGCTATGAAGCAGAGGCCAAAATAGACGCGATAGACAAGGACGCGATCACCCTGTCGCACGGCCCCATTCCCGCCTTGAAATGGGGCCCCATGACGATGGAGTTCAAACCGCCGCCGGCCAAAGACCTGCCGCGCAACATGGCAGCTGGTGACCGGGTCACTTTTGAGTTCTACATGAATGCCGAGGGGCTGCCGCAGATCACGCGGATTTCGCCCTCGCAAAGCACCGGGGCGAAAAAGTGATCGCCCGCCTGATTCGCTGGTCTATCGTCAACCGCTTTCTGGTGCTGCTGGCGACCTTGATGGTGGGGGCATGGGGCGTGTATTCGGTCATGCGCACACCGCTCGATGCGCTGCCCGACCTGTCAGATGTGCAGGTCATCATCCGCACGACCTACCCTGGCCAGGCGCCACGCATTGTTGAGAACCAGGTGACCTATCCCCTGACGACAACCATGCTGTCGGTGCCAGGCGCAAAAACTGTACGCGGCTATTCCTTCTTTGGCGACTCGTTTGTGTATGTGCTGTTTGAAGATGGCACCGACCTGTACTGGGCGCGCTCCCGCGTGCTTGAATACCTCAACCAGGTGCAGTCCCGGCTGCCGGCTGCGGCCAAAGCTTCACTCGGCCCGGACGCCACAGGTGTCGGCTGGATTTACCAGTATTCATTAATTGACCGCAGTGGCACGCAGGACGCAGGGCAACTGCGTGCGCTGCAGGACTGGTTTTTGAAGTACGAATTCAAGACCGTTCCCAACGTGGCCGAGGTGGCGTCAGTAGGCGGCATGGTCAGGCAGTACCAGATCGTGCTCGACCCTGAAAAGCTCGCCGCCTATGCGATCCCGCACACGCGCGTGGTCGCAGCCATCCAGAAAGCCAACCAGGAAGCGGGCGGCTCGGTGCTGGAGCTGGGAGAGGCCGAATATGTGGTTCGCGCTTCAGGGTACCTGCAGAGCCTTGAAGACTTTCGGGCGGTGCCTTTGATGACAACACCCGGCGGTGTGTCGGTGCGCCTGGGCGATGTCGCCCGCATCCAGATCGGGCCGGAAATGCGCCGCGGCATTGGCGAGCTTGATGGGGAAGGCGAAGCCGTTGGCGGTGTGATCATCATGCGGTCCGGCAAAAACGCACTTGAAACCATCGCTGCCGTGAAGGCCAAAATCCAGACCTTGCAGGCCAGCCTGCCCAGGGGCGTGGAGATCGTGCCAACCTACGACCGCTCCGGACTGATCGAGCGTTCGGTGGAAAACCTCACGCACAAGCTGCTCGAAGAATTTCTGGTCGTCGCGGTGGTGTGTTTCATCTTCCTGTTCCATTTGCGCTCGGCCTTTGTCGCCATCATTTCGCTGCCGCTGGGCATTCTTGCCGCCTTCATCGTCATGCATTACCAGGGTGTCAACGCCAACATCATGTCGCTGGGCGGTATCGCCATTGCGATTGGCGCCATGGTGGACGCCGCGGTGGTGATGATCGAGAACGCCCACAAGCACCTCGAGCACTGGGGCCATGACCATCCGGGCGAAACGCTGCAGGGCGAGGCGCGCTGGCGGGTGATGGGTGACGCTGCGGCTGAAGTCGGGCCTGCGCTGTTTTTCTCGCTGCTCATCATCACGCTCTCGTTCATACCGGTGTTCACGCTGGAGGCACAGGAAGGCCGCCTGTTTGCACCGCTGGCATTTACCAAGACCTATGCCATGGCGGCAGCCGCGGGCCTGTCGGTCACGCTGATCCCGGTGCTGATGGGCTACCTGATACGCGGGCGGATTCCTGATGAAAAATCCAACCCGCTGAACCGGCTGCTGATCGCGGGCTACCGCCCCCTGCTGGACATGGTGTTGCGCAGGCCCAAAATCACACTGGTAATTGCGGCAATCATTCTGGCTGTCAGCACATGGCCGCTACAGCACATTGGTGGCGAATTCATGCCACGTCTGGATGAGGGCGACCTGCTCTACATGCCCTCCGCCCTGCCGGGACTGTCAACCGGCAAAGCCAGCGAGCTGCTGCAACAGACCGACCGACTGATCAAGACGGTTCCGGAAGTCGCTAGCGTTTACGGCAAGGCCGGGCGCGCTGAAACGGCCACAGATCCGGCACCCATGGAAATGTTTGAAACAACCATACAGTTCAAGCCCAAAGACCAGTGGCGGGCAGGCATGACCCAGGACAAACTGGTCGATGAGCTGGACCGCATCGTCAAGGTGCCCGGGCTGTCCAACATCTGGGTACCGCCCATCCGCAACCGCATCGACATGCTAGCCACGGGTATCAAAAGCCCGGTAGGCGTGAAGGTGGCCGGAACCGACCTGGCGACCATTGACCGCCTGACCGGGGAGATCGAGCGCGCACTTAAGGACGTACCCGGTGTTTCCAGTGCCCTGGCCGAGCGGCTGACCGGTGGCCGTTATGTCGACATCAACATCAAGCGCGATGCGGCTGCCAGCTTTGGCCTGAACATCGCCGATGTGCAGTCTGTTGTCAGCTCTGCCGTCGGTGGCGAAAATATCGGGGAGACCGTCGAAGGCCTGCAGCGCTTTCCGATCAACATGCGTTACCCCAGGGAACTGCGCGACTCGATGGAAAAGTTGCGCAGCCTGCCTTTTGTCACAGAACGCGGCCAGCGGCTGGTGCTGTCGGATGTGGCTGAGCTGCGCATTACCGACGGCCCGCCCATGCTGCGCAGCGAGAACGCCCGGCTGTCGGGCTGGGTCTATGTGGATATCCGGGGACGTGACCTTCGCTCTGCCGTGCAGGACATGCAAACGGCCGTCGCCGGCAAGGTCAAGCTGCCGCCGGGTTATTCCATCTCGTGGTCGGGGCAGTTCGAGTTTCTTGAACGGGCAACCGCCAAACTCAAGGTGGTGGTGCCCTTCACGCTGTTCATCATCTTTGTGTTGCTCTACCTCACCTTCAGGCGTTTTGATGAAGCGCTGCTGATCATGGCCACCCTGCCCTTTGCGCTGGTCGGCGGCATCTGGCTTCTCTACCTGTTGAGCTACAACCTTTCTGTTGCGGGTGCGGTGGGTTTCATTGCCCTCGCAGGTGTGTCGGCAGAATTCGGCGTGATCATGCTGCTCTACCTGAAGACCGCCTGGAACGACAAACTCACCGAAGGCAAAACGTCTGATACCGACCTGCTTGAAGCCATCAGGGAAGGTGCCGTACTGCGCGTTCGCCCCAAGGCCATGACGGTCGCCGTAATCCTGGCTGGCCTGCTGCCCATCATGTGGGGCACGGGCACCGGATCTGAAGTCATGCAGCGCATCGCCGCACCCATGGTCGGCGGCATGATCACCGCACCACTGCTCTCAATGTTCGTTATACCGGCGGTGTATTTGCTGCTGCGGCGGGCACGCCAGCGCCAGCCACACACCGCATTCTGGACAAGGCTAAGGGGAGCCTTCTGAACTTTTTCCGCGCAAGTTTTATCAACCACTCTCCAAAGGAGCTTTCCATGAAGAAAATCGCCATCGCCTCCCTCGTTCTAGCCACCGCTTCTGCCGTTTTTGCCCAGGCAAAGACGGGCGACATGAAGGGCATGGACATGACTGCGAAACCTGCAGCCGGTGCCCAAACCACGCATGAGGCCAAAGGCACAGTCAAGAAAATCAACACGAACACAGGCTACGTGACCATCGCACACGGACCCGTCAACAGCCTGAGCTGGCCACCCATGACGATGAGCTTCAAGGTCAAGGACAAGACCATGCTCGACAAGCTGGCTGTCGACAAGAAGATTGACTTTGGATTTGTTAAAGAAGGTGATGACTATGTCGTCACTACGGTTCGATAAGAACGAATAGCGTGACATGTGACGTCGATGCGTCAAATTCGACGTGGCCGTGTAACGAAACAAAAAGTGTTTGGGCCGTCATCAGGAAATGCTACTGAATGCAACAAAGCTGGCGCCCAATCACGAGATGTTTAGCATTTGAAGGATGAAAGTTCATACGCTCTCAAAGGCACAGATGCAATACATGTCTCTTCCTACGATGAAGGGATATGAGCTCTGCATTTATGAGGCGGAAGAAAAGGATTCCTGGGTCGGTTTTATTGCCGGATGCTCTGGCTGGGATGGTGCAAGCCTACCGCCGAGCGAAGCCCTAGCCACTTATGCCCTTGCATTGCACACATGGGTGTTGCGATTCAGGCAGGTGGCGGATGCGAGCGCTGAAGTGGTGCGTTCGATGGGATCACAGCTACACGGGTCCGAGTAGTTGGAGCAGGTCGTTTTAAAAACCTAGGATGTTGAATGGTGCACATGATCTTCGGAATCCGGGCCATGGGCCACAAAGTTGCAGCCATCGTCGCTGTGCTCACAGGCCACCAATTCACACTGAATGGTGGTGTGAAAAACCTTAAATTTTTCGGCAACAACGACCTTGATGCCGTCAATGATTTTGGCTGGCGCGACAGTCGGTACATGCACAACATGGACTGTCAGGCTGTTCTTTCCACTTGTGAGAACCCAAACGTGCAAATCATGCACGCCAGTGACGCCTTCAACTTGGCCAATTGCGCCTAGGACATCGTCAATTGAAAGGCCTTCTGGCGTTCCCTCCAGCAGTATGTTCAGGCTCTCTTTGAGAAGAATCCACGTGCGAGGCATTACCCACAGGCCGATGCCCACAGCGACGAATGTATCCACCCATGCCCATCCCGTAAAGCGGATGACAAGCGCCGCGACGATGACGCCCAGCGACCCGAGCATGTCGCTCCAGACCTCCAGGTAGGCTCCTTTAAGGTTTAGGCTACTGTCCTTGCCGCCGGCCAGCAGCCGCATGCTTACAAGGTTTACTGCCAGGCCGATGATGGCCACGATTAGCATACCGGTGGACTGAACCTCGGCAGGGCTTCTAAACCGCTGATAGGCCTCGTAGAGGATGTAGATGGCCACCCCAAAAAGCAGCAAGGCGTTAAACGCCGCTGCAAGAATTTCAAAACGGTGGTATCCGTAAGTCCGGCGCGCATCGGCCGGTCGTCTTGCGATGCGGACTGCAGCCAGTGATATCCCCAGAGCTGCAGCATCGGTAAACATGTGCGCGGCGTCGGCAAGCAGAGCCAGGCTATTCAGCAGGAGGCCGGCGATGACCTCTGCAACCAGAAAGGCGCTGGTGAGGCCCAGTGCTATCCACAAGGTCTTCTCATTGCTGTCGCTGGCTACTGCATGGGTGTGGCCTGAACTCATGGCTGCTCCTTCAAATGACTACTGACTTCCGGATGATTAGCTTCATTCGCCTCAGAATTTTGGGCGCGTCTTTCAGCGCGCAACTCTGACCATTCATAGAGCAGCGGCAATAGCAGCAAGGTCAAAGCTGTTGAGGTGAAAAGACCACCCACCACAACAGTAGCAAGCGGCCGCTGCGTCTCCGCACCCACCCCTGTTGACAGCAGCATAGGTATCAGACCAAGAATGGCAACTGACGCGGTCATCAATACGGGTCGCAGCCGTAACTCTGCACCCCGCCGCACAGCGTCCCGAACAGAAAACCCCTGTCGTCGCTGGTCATTCAGAAAGGAGACCATGACGATACCGTTCAACATCGCAACCCCAAACACTGCAATAAATCCAATCGCCGACGGTACCGACAAATATTGCCCGCTGACAAACAGCCCGACGATACCGCCGATGATGGCGAAGGGCACGTTGGCAATGATCAACGTTGCATGGCGTACGGAATTGAAGGCCGTGTACAAGAGCATGTAGATCAGGCCGATGGTCAACGGCACGATGACCGCGAGCCTGGCCATGGCGCGTTGCTGGTTCTCGAAGGCGCCACCCCATTCCACCCAATAGCCAGGCGGGAGTTTGACCTGTTCCCTGATCTTGAGATTGGCCTCCTTCACGAAGCTGTCCACATCACGTCCCTTGACATCTAGCTGCAGGACTGAATAGCGCTGCAGCGACTCGCGGCGAACGAACGAATAGCCTTCAGCGAGCTCTATGCTTGCAACTTGCGAGAACGGGATCAGGGCGCCTTCGCTGGTACGAATGGGTATGGCACCAATGGAGGCAGGATCCGCTCTGAAGCTGTCTGAAAGGTGCACAGCGATGTCAAAACGCTTCGTCCCATCAATAAGCGTGGAAACTGCCTCACCGCCGATACCGGCTTTGACGACATCCAGGACTTCATCGGCATTGATACCAAATCTCGCGGCCGCTTCCCGATTCACCTTGATGACGAGTTGCGGCTTGCCCTTGTTGGCTTCTGCAGCCAGATCCGCTGCGCCGGGCACTTTGTCCAGAACGCCTTTCAACTGTCCGGTCAGACGATCCAGCGTTTCCAGGTCTTGGCCATAAAGTTTCAAAGCCAAGGTCGCTCGCACGCCTGAAATCAGCTCTTCCACACGCGACTGGATGGGCTGTGTGGCACTGAACACAGCAGTTGGCACCACTTTTTCAAGTGCTTCCTGCATCTCCGATGCAAGCTTGGCGTAGGTAATTTTCTCGGGCCACTCAGATTGCGGCTTTGTGTCGAGGTTGACCTCCATGTAGTTCACGTCAGAGGTCTCCCCACCTTCTGCGCGCCCAATGGTTGCCAATACTGAGCGTACCTGCGGGAACTGTTTATGCAACTCAGCGCTGACTACGTTGGACACCCTGATGGATTCGTCCAGCGAAGCCGAGGGAATACTTGTCACGCGAAACTGGATGGTGCCCTCCTGAAGCTGGGGCATGAACTCCTTTCCCAGGAAGGGAAACAGGGCCAATGCCGCTACAAGCAGCGCCAATGCCGAGCCAACCACCAGCCTTTTCCGTTCCAACGCCCAGTCGAGCAATGGCAAATAGGCACGCTTGGCATGACGAACCAAAAAGGTGTCGCGCTCTTCCTTGGGCTTCAGGATCAGGACCGCCAGGACGGGCACCAGCGTCAGGGACAAAAGCAAAGAGCCAGCCATCGCAAACGTGATGGTGTAAGCCATAGGTTTGAACAACTTGCCCTCAAGGCCAGTCAACGAAAAAAGCGGCATGAACACCACAATGATGATCATGATGGCAAAGGCAATCGGGTTCATCACTTCCCGCGCGGCTTCCAGGACCAAATGGGTTTTGTTGATGGGTTTGCCCGACGCCTTGTTTTCCTCTCTCGCGTGTGCAAGGAGGCGGAAGGCGTTCTCCACCATAACCACCGCACCGTCCACCATCATCCCGGTTCCGATGGCAAGGCCGGCCAGCGACATCAGGTTGGCGGAAATGCCGAACTGCTGCATCAGGATGAACGCGATCAACATGGCCATTGGCAATGTCACCACGACCACGATGGCCGACCGAAACTCTCCCAGAAAAAGGAACAGGATGATGGCCACGAGAATCGCGCCTTCCACCAGCGAGCTTTCAGCAGTCTTGAGCGCTTTGCCAACAAGTTCCGCCCGGTCATAAACCGGCACGAGGGTCATGCCTTGAGGCAAAGCGGCCTGAGCCACGGCAAGCTTGGCTTTCACGGCATCGACGACATTCTTGGCGTTCTCGTTGACGCGCGAGAGTGCGATACCGAGAACGGCTTCCTTGCCGTCACGGGTCACCGCACCGAAGCGGGGTGCCGGAGCCTCCTTGACCAGGGCGACGTCGCGTATGTAGATAGGGGTGCCATTCCGCTCTGTCACCACGATGCCGCCAATGTCGGTGGTGCTGGCCACCAGTCCCAGACCACGCACCAGATATTGTTCGGCACCAACATTGATCGACTGACCACCGACCTGCTTGTTGTTGGCTGTGATCCGCTCCATTACCTGTTTAAACGACAAGCCGAATTTGATGAGCTGGCGCGGATCAACCTGAACCTGGTACTGCTTCACGTTGCCTCCCCAGGAAGTAACGTCATCGACCCCCGGTGCTGTTCGTAGCAGAAGCCTGACCGTCCAGTCGTGTGTAGTTCGCAGGTCCATGGTTGACAGCTGCTTGTCAGCTGACTCAACGGTGTACCAAAACACCTGTCCCAAACCTGAACTGTTAGGGCCAAGGACGGGTTCGCCATAGCCTTGCGGCAATCGACCTTTAGCTTCCTGCAACTTTTCACCGACAAGGCGTCGCGCAAAGTAGATGTCAACGCTGTCTTTGAAGGTGATGCTGACAGAGGACAGACCAAACAGCGAGACAGAGCGAACCTGCTCGACGCCAGGCAAACCCGCCATGGCACCTTCGATGGGTTGAGTGAGCAGTTTCTCAACGTCTTCAGCTGCGAGTCCTGGAGACTCGGTCACCACATTGACCTGTATGGGGGTCACGTCCGGGAACGCATCTACCGGAACCTGACGGAAGGCCTGCACACCCAGACCAATGACGATCAGGAAGGCGACGAGGACCAGTACTTTGTAACGCAGTGAAGCGTCAACGATGGCATTAAGCATGATTTAATCGTCCTTGGCTCAGTGCGCATCGCCGATTTGAGACTTCATGAGGCGGGCCTTGAGCGCGTAGGCTCCGGCGGTTACCACCTGTTCCTTGGCTTTGAGGCCTGACCTGATCACGGTTCGGCCAGCAAGCTTTTCGCCCGTCTCCACTGCACGTGCCTCAAATCCGCCGTTTTCAGCAACAAAGATAGAAGGCTGCCCCTGCACGATGAGGATTGCGGCATCCGGCACCGAGATGGCCTCCACCTGGCCACCGGTGGAAATGCCGGCATTGGCGAACATTTCTGGTTTGAGCCGGCCATCCTTGTTGGCAACCTCGATACGCGCCGCAATGGTACGGCTGTCCTTGTCGAGCACATTGGCAATGTAAGCAACCCGCCCAATGAATCGTTCACCTGGATAAGCGCCAACGGTGACCGTGGCCAGTGCGCCTTTTTTGACCTTCGCGAGCAGATCATCCGTGAGGTTCGCTTCGATCCAGACTACGGAAAGATCAGCGACGGTGAAAATGGCGTCGCTTGGTGTGCCCAGCTCGCCTATGGTGGCCTTCTTCTGAATGATGGTTCCGGCAAACGGTGCCGTCAGCGCAAAACTGGATTCGGCACGCGACCCGACAGGTGCAGACCCGCCCAACAATCGGAGCCGGTCCCGCGCCGCACGCGATTCTGCGCTGGCCCGTTCGAGTTCTCCTTGGGCACGCAACAGGTCTTTCCGCGGAATAATTTCTTCGGCACTGAGGGATTCCGCGCGTTTGAAGTCTGCCTGCGCAACGCGCTCGGAAGACTGTGCGCGCAGCAGCGCTGACTGAGCCTCACCAACGGCCAGACTGTCCATGACAGCAAGCGCCTGGCCCACGCGCACGTTATCTCCAAGATTGGCGGAAACCCTGACGATTCGGCCCTCAACACGCGGTGCAATTTTGGCAACGCGGTCCTGATTAGGGCGTATGGTGGCAGTGACATTGACCACATCGTCAAAGCTCTTGGGACCCGCCTCTTCGACTTTGATACCTGCGCGTTCCTGCTCTTCAGGCGTGAGTTTCAGACCTTTTTCTTCCTTACCAGCTTCGCCTTTGGCATCTTGCGCGGCAGGTGCCGCTCCTTTGGCAGGCTTGTCACCGCAGCCGCCCAGAGCCAGCATGATTGCAAGTAGTGCGGAGGCACCGGTCAGGCGGTGTAAACGAGAGATATTGATGGATTTAAAGGTGTTCATGGTGAATCTCATTGTTTGGGCCAACCCGCTTCGAGCTCCAGCGCTGCACGGGTACTGTGGTATTCGGAAAGCGCTTCGATGAGGTCACGCCTCGCATCCAGTGCCTGGCGATTGACGACGATCAACTCAAGCAGTCCGATCTGCCCGGCTTGGCGTGATTTCACTGAAAGACTGAGGTTTTCAGTGAGCGCTGGCAGCACGACATCCTGTAGACGGCGCACGCGTTGCTCCTGACTGCTCAGTCTGGACCAGAGTGACATCACAGTGGCTCTCACGTCCCGCTGCGCAGACTCCCGTTCTATTTGCGCTTGGGTAGCCTCGGTGGAGGCCTGACCGATGCCGGCTGTATTGCGTTTGAACAGCGGAAGGGGCACCGAAACTGATAGGGTGGTCAGTCTTTCCCGGGCAGCCAGAGAACCCTCCCGCCCTACGTTCAGGCCAACAGTCACATCGGGAGACCGGTTGGCGCGTTCCAGCCGGTACCGGGCATTTGCACTTTTTTCGCGAGCAGCGAGTGCCAACAGTCGGGGTTGTGCATCCAGACTCTCAAGAAGATCGTTCAGCGCAAAACCCATTCCTTGAGGTGCGAGGTCTCCCTGTGCGAGTGGTAGGGCCGGCCCCACTAGTTGAAGGCGCGCACCAAGCTCGGCACGCTCTTCAGTTAGATGCTCCTGTGCCTGGGCCAATTGGTTTCGGGCACGCTCTGCTTCCACCAAGGTGACGTTCGCGTCAAGTTTGGTGTCTTCACCGGCGCTGCGGCGCTTTTGAACGGCGGCAGCAGCATCGTTGAACAGCTTGAGTGCCTGCGTTTCCAAATCTACGCGCTGCTGCAACGCCAACACCCGATAAAAGCGGGATGACACGTCGCTGCGAACCTGGCGCTGGGTATCAACGATCTCGTAGCGGAGCGCTTCAAGCGCGGAGGCTGCGGTTTCCCGCCGAAATCCACCCTGACCGCCAGTTTCAAAGGCTTGGGATAGGCCGCCATTCCATTCGTTACGGCGCTCTGGTCCCATGCCGGCTTGCGGAACAAGACGCCTGGTCTTGTCTACTGAAAGCTGCGGATTGTTAAACAGCAGGGACCTGGCGTCGGTGTTCAAACCCTCTGCAGCGGAGAGTTGCGCCTGCTTGGCGCGCAAGGCTGGATTCGCCAAAGAGGCTCTAGCCAGCGCTTCAGGCAGGGTCAGCGGTGCCAGTTCAGTGGGAGTCGTAGTTGTCGGCGCATGCGCGGCAATACCGATTTGAGTGACTTGGCCAAAACCGGGGGCAGATAAAAAAAGCAGAGTGCAGGCAAACGCCAGCATGTTCGGTCGCATCGAATTCTCCTAGTTGCGAAAACCAAGGGGGAGAATCCAGCGGGAAGCTCGCTACCGAAGGGTAGCTAAAAGATGGGAAGCCTTCTCGCCGGATTAGACGGCGAGGCTCCAATTAGGTCGTTCGATTAAATTCGGAGCCCTGAAACGAGTCGGAATGGTCTCAGGCTGAACGTAAATCGATGAATTAGCAGCGGGCAGATTTTCCGCGATGGTTGGGGGTGGCTGCGCGCACCCGCTGTGGCAATAGCCACAGTCCGGATCACAACCTCCTGCAAAGGACACGGACGCCTCATCACTTTGCGTTGCGACCTTGTGCACATGGGCATGGTGCCCAAAGTGGCTGACCTTGTCCCCTTTTTCATGCGCGCAATAACCTGCCGCCGCTCCCCAGGCAAACTGGAAAGGCAGAAACACTATGAAAAAGATGACGATGTATCGGCGCACAGTGGAAAGTGTATCAGCGGCCCATAGCCTTCAGAGCGAAGCCAACAAGCTCTGTGTTATCCAAGAGTCTGATCATTGCCGGGCGGCCTTTCGCTGGCTCATACGGTTGTATCCGAGGCTTGCCACAATGACCAAGATGACCAGGACTTGCGCTCCAACGGTTTGGAAAGACGGATATACGCCTAAAGCATCTACGCGCGGAATCAACATAGGTGTGTTTTCCAGCAACCCAACTTTTTGTAGTGCAGCGATGCCTTTGCCCATCAGCACGATCGCGAGAATGCCGACCAGCGCCGAACTGTACAAAAAGAATTGGCTGATAGGCAGCCTTGCGGATGATCGCAGCAACAGCCACGCGACACCAGTCAGTATCACGATGCCAGATCCCAGGCCTGCAAGGAGATAGATGCCATTGTCTTGGGTCCAGAGGGCGGCATAAAACAGGACGGTTTCGAAAACCTCGCGATAGACAGTTACAAAAGACAGCAGGAAAAGCATCATGGCCGACTTCCTGTTCAACGCTGATGAGAGCTTCTGTTTGACGTAGGCCTGCCAACGTCCCGCCATGCTCTTCTGATGCATCCAGACGCCCACGGCCAACAAAACAAGCGAGGCAAAAATGGCAGAAAAACCTTCGGTCATCTCCCGGCTGGCCCCGCTTAACTCGACCAAATACGTGGCTACACCCCATGTCAGTGCACCGGCCACCAAGGCAGTGACCCAACCGGCATGCACATACGGAAGCACGTCGGAGCGTTCGGCTTTTTTCAAAAAAGCCAATATAGCCACCACCACCAGCAGTGCTTCCAGGCCTTCGCGCAACAAAATAGTCAAGGCGCCAAGATAGGTTGACAACGGGTCGTTGGACGCTCCCAGAGCCGACTGCCCCTGCGTCAGTAGGTCCTGCAGGCGATTCTCCATTGAGCGGGCCTGCTCAATCTGACCCGCTGAAATGGAATTCCGAAAAGCACCCATGTTCTTTTCAATATCCTCGAATAACGGGCGATTTTTGGCGGCTAACGCGGGCTCGACCGGTTCGAAACCATCGAGGTAAGCAGACAAGGCAAGGCGAAGCGCCAGCGGTGTATCGCCCTTGTCCAGTGCAGCCATGCTGGCCTTCAATTTTTCTTTGGCGATCACCAGGCTATCGGCGTTTTGGGCGTCCAGCCTTTCTGGCGTACTTCTCAGATATGCCATCACCGGCTTCGCGTTGTCGGGTCCAACTGTTTTGGCCAGCGCTGACTCCGATGTCTCGCTCAACTTCGAAAACGTCGGAATTCCGACTCGAAGATTCGGATGGGTGCTCCAGAGCCTTGCGCCTTCCTGGCGATCGCGATCTGTATATGAAAGGGTCGAAGCGAAATATGCAACATTCCAACGCTCTTCGTCTGACAGTTCGGCAAAACTGCGCATGGACGTTCCTTTAACGCCTTGGGTGACGATTTGCTGGAGAGCGAAAACGCTTCGCTCGCGCGCCCGCTGGTGGTCGGCCAATGCAATCGGGGGCGGATTGAGCTTTGCGGCCAACGGACCATCAGCATGACCCGACGCGCCGTGGCAAGCAGCACATTGATTCTGATACAGCTTCGCGCCTTGCTGGATATCAGGCAGTTTGGAGGGCGACATGGGCACTGGGTAAGACAGCAGTAGAGCATTGGACAAGCTATGGGCCAATTCGCTCACAGTTGAGGAACTAGCTTTGGAGGTGATGCTTACTCTTAACGCGGCCGCCTTTTTCAGCAGCTCTGGCTTGCCAGGAACCACTGGTAACGCAGCCAATTGAGTCTCGGCAGTATGGGCAAACTCCTGCATTTCCTTGTATTCGTTTTCACTGGTTGTCTTGCCGTCCTTGACCGCTTTCCCGTAGTCGACGGCAACGTAATCCAGTAGCTGCCATATTTGCTTGGCCTGACCTTGAACCGATAAATCTTGCGCCTGCGCCACCCGCAATGCCAACAAACACGCAGCGAGGGCGAGAAAAGCCCAGAGTACTTTTGAAAAAGACTTTCGATACATTGCAGTTGTCACAAGGAAGAGTAATGATTGATTGAGTTGCCTGAAAGCATCCATGGCGTCGGTGGTGACGAAGTTGCCACAGGAGACCTTGAATCGGAGCAACGACCTTCTATCACTTGGTTTTGATGCGAAGCAGGCGAAGTCCGTTTCCGACAACGAGCAGACTCGCGCCCATATCGGCGAAGACAGCCATCCACATTGTGGCTGTACCGAAAACGGCCATGACCAGGAACACCGACTTGATGCCCAAGGCCAAGGTAATGTTCTGCCACAAAATTCCATGAGTACGCTTGGACAATTGCACCGTCTCAGCAACCCGCTCCAGGTTGTCGTTCATGATGACGACGTCGGCTGCCTCCATTGCTGTGTCGGTGCCGGCACCCCCCATGGCGAAGCCCACATCTGCCTGCGCCAGCGCCGGCGCGTCATTGATGCCATCACCCGTCATGCCTGTGGCGCCATAGCGTTGTTGCATGTCTTTAATGGCGTCCAGCTTTGCTTCGGGCAGCAGATCCCCACGCGCATCGTCAATGCCTGCTTCGCTTGCAATAGCTTTCGCAGTTGCACTGTTATCGCCTGTCAGCATGACGGTAGTGACACCTAAAGCCTTCAGATCTGCAATCGCTTTGCGCGAAGTTTCTTTGATGGTGTCGGCCACAGCAAATAACGCCAGGACCTGTTTGTCGTTTGCAAGCAATGTGACCGTCCGCCCTTGCTTTTCATGAGTTGCCAGTTCTGTCTTCAGCTCAGGTGAGGAGAGCCCGTTTTCCTCAATCAGGCGGTGGTTTCCCATCGACAGGATTTGACCAGCAACGCTTCCCTGGACACCACGGCCAGGAATCGCTTTGAAATCCTGGACCTCCAGAATTTCCCCCTGAAGACTGGCGGCAATCGCTTTGGAGACTGGGTGGTCGGACCGGGAGGCCAGACTGAAAGCCGCTTGCTTCGAGGATGCTTCGTTCGCATCACCCCACATCCGTGACGCGACCAGCTTGGGCTTGCCTTCGGTAATAGTTCCCGTTTTATCCAGCGCAATAGCCTTCAAAAGCCGGGCGTCCTCCAGGTAGGTTCCGCCCTTTATCAGGATGCCGCGGCGCGCAGCTGCGGACAGACCGCTCACGACGGTGACCGGTGTGGAGATAACCAAAGCACACGGACAGGCAATCACCAGCAAGACCAAGGCTTTGTACAGCGCTTCCTGCCAGGTGAGGCCCAGCAAAAACGGCGTCAACGCTGCCACGGCCACCGCGATGGCGAATACGGTGGGCGTGTAGATAGCGGCAAATCTATCCACAAATCGCTGGGTGGGCGCACGTGTGCCCTGCGCCTCTTCCACCGCATGAATAATGCGCGCTAGCGTGGTGTTATTCGCGGCAGCGGTCACCCGAATTTCCAACTCACCGGTTTCATTGATCGTGCCAGCAAATACCTGGTCGCCGGGTGCCTTGTCCACAGGAATGCTTTCACCCGTGATGGGTGCTTGATTGATGGCGCCGTTGCCTTTGATGACTACGCCGTCTAGTGGCACTCGCTCACCAGGCTTGATGCGAACCGTGGCGTCGAGCGGAACGGATACCACTGGCGTCGCAGTCCAGGCGCCATCGGATGAAAGCATCAGGGCTTCTTCTGGCGCCATATCCAGTAGACCCTTGATGGAGTTCCGGGCTCGGTCCACCGCTTTGGCTTCAATCAACTCTGCGATGGCATACAAAGCCATGACCATTGCTGCCTCCGGCCACTGGCCGATCAGGAACGCCCCGGTCACCGCTACCGCCATCAAAGCGTTGATGTTCAATTTGCCTCGGAACAGTGCACCCATACCTTTTTTATAGGTATCGATGCCAGCTAACCAGATCGCAACTGCAGCCACAGCCATCCCTGCAATCTTCCAGGCAATGGTCTCTGGTGCGAAATACGAAATAGCCTCGGCCCCTATTGCCAAAGCAAGAGCTGCAACCAGGCGAGAAATGCCGCCGTTGAAGCCGCCCTCATGGTCATGCCCGTCGTCGTGAGTGCTTTGGCTCTCAGTTCCTTGTGCGTCACTCGCCTCGACCGGCTTTGGATCAAAACCGGCCTTGCGGATGGCGTCAAGGGCTAGCGGAAGAGCTGCATCGGAAGCATCAATCTTGAGGGTGCGAGCTCCCAACTGAAAACCCAGGGAGCGAATTCCCGACAATGGCTCCAATGCCCTCCTAATCTCGGATTCTTCTGCGCTGCAGTCCATGGTGGAGATCCGAAAAAGCTTGCCTCCAGCGGTTAGGCTTGAACTTGCTGTCGTCGGAGAAGGCGCGCTGCATGCAGCTGAGCCGCAAGGTTCTTCAACTGAAGGAGGCGTGTTTTCTGTTTTCATGGCTTAATTAGAAACCCTGTAGCGACCTTAAGGTCAAGAGCTTAGAAATGTGTCCCTGTCAGCGGCACTGCCATTAACGTGAAGGACCAAGCCCATGAAGATTGGAGATCTGGCTAAATCTGCCCACACACAAACGGAGACCATTCGGTACTATGAGCGCGAAGGCCTGTTACCTCAGGCAAACCGAAGCGCTGCTAACTATCGCGTGTACGACGAAACTCACGTGAAGCGCCTGGCGTTTATAAGGCACTGTCGCTCACTGGACATGACTCTCGGCGAGATTCAGGCGCTCTTGCATTTCAAGGATTCACCAAAGGAAGACTGCGGTGAGGTTAACGCTCTGCTAGACGAGCATATTGACCATGTGGAGATCCGCATACGTGAACTAAGGACGCTGCAAAAGGAATTGAAGGGCCTTCGTCTACAGTGTGTCAGCAAGACTACAGCAGATGGATGTGGCATTCTTTCCGGCTTGGAGGAAGCTGCGGTGAAGCAAAACCATAAACCTGCAACACAAAAAACACATCCCATGCATGTTCATGGAACACATCATTCGGTTGGATCAACAGCCGAAAAGTAACAAGGCAAGGCTGACGCGAACATCGCGATGAAGTTACGTCAACCAAACTCACCGCGTCGGGTGATAGTTTTCAACTGATTACAAACCCCTCAATTGATGTCCTAAAACAAAAAAAAAGACACTGGCCGCTTTTGCCAACTAGCCTCAAAAATTCGAGGTTAGTTGGCAACAGCAAGTATCGTTTTCTGTAGGGATAGCTTCAGCAGAAGTGCTTCACATGTCTTGCTCAGACCATTAAGTGACACTTCCACCTGCTCATCTTCATACCCTCACCGCCCCGGTAAAAATTTCACGTACGCTATTTTGAAGAAACTTGGTGGTATTGAATGCCTGAGCTTCTCGAAGCTTTTGCCACGTTATCAGCGCCCAAGCTCTTTTTTGCATATCAAAACCGCCTTCACCACGTTGTCCATAAAGCCCGGCGGTATTCCCCGGGAGGACTGGCTCATGGCCTTGAGTTCCTTGAAGGTATAGAACTTCAGCATCTTGTCATAGGTGCAATCGCAAGCGGCCTTGTCGGTACCGCTCTGAATGCATCCCGCCAGATACTCGCCGCGAGCCTTGGACTCCTCACTCGAACAGGCCGCCAGGACGGTCATGCCCAGAACAAGGCTGCCCCTCAAAACCGCATTGAATATCCGGTTCATCGCAGCACCAGAGCGCAGCCCAGCATCACGCCAATGACCAGACCGATGACCTGAGGCCCCACTTTCCAGAACACTTTGATCCAGATCAGGCTGAGCATCCCGCCACCTGTGAAGACCGCATCAGGGTGTGCAAACTTGCGGATGGCATCACCGATCAGCGCCCCGGCAGTTCCCGACGCGGTTCCCACAATCACCGCGAACAGCTTGGCAAATAAGCCCGCACGCAGGACCATGGCCGAGCTATTGAAAGTGCAGGACAGGATAGCCAGGATAAGGGCCGCGATACCCCAGATAATCGCCGACTGGATGAGTTCTTCGTTGTTGTTTTCCATAAATGATGACTCCTCGTTTTTGTTGATGTTTCAGCGCTTGCCTAGCAGCGCGTCTTGGTAACCGTGCTCACGCCACTCTCGTCAGGCTTCATGTTGAAGTCAACAGTGCTTTCTGAATCGGTTTCCAGGATGTAACACTCGCCCGTCTTGGCACGCGACAGAACGCGGTAAGCCGGCCACTTGTTGTTGACGGTGACACGGCCCTTGTTGGTCGTGACTTGGACGTAGACACCTTCGCTGCTGGCCAGGTCGGCATCCTTGGTCATCTTGACCTTGGTCGGGAAAGCAGAAGCGGCTGTCGCCGCCAAAACGAGAGCAAGTGCAATGGCAGATTTGTGCATACTTGAATTCCTTTGCTTGAATGAAATGAATGAACAGATAAGTGGATGAATCAGCCGGTCGCTTTAGAACCCCGTATTGCAGGGAAAGCGACGCCCCGGCGGCGGGATGGCTTTGACGGCGTTTGCCTTAGGAAACACGACAGTCCCCAGGGCGTACTTCAGGACCACATCGCCTTTGCGGATGTCCTCCATGAACAACAGAAAGTTGCCACTGCCCACACGGCTGTCGGACTCTATGGGTCCGTCATAGGCGTGGCCGTTGACCGTCAGGGTGAATTTCTGGATGTCATGCCCTGTGCTGAGCCTGGTCAGCGACACAGTGGCGGTCTTATCGGTGCCCGTTTCCTTGGTGGGGCAAGCGATGTACAGGCGCAGGTCCTGCTTGTCCGAGAAGTACTCCAGGTTGCCCTGGCCGTAGCCGCTTTTCCAGTCCGCGCTGGCGGTGCCTGCCATGACCATGGCCGCCGCAAAGGCGCTGATGGATTGGAGTGAGCAGATCGCTCGATAGCCGTTTTGAATCATTGAAATGTTCCTCCTCAGTAAGGTGGTTGAATTGGTTGAATTGGTTGAATTGATGGACGTGGCTTGAGAGTCAGCCGGGCAACAGCTTTCTCAGTTCCACGGAAAGACACGTTCATTAAATGAGGTGTTTGATACTCCTTTACACGTAAAAAAATGGCCGATCTGGATATCGACCTGGATTTATATGGCTACTGTCCAGCATGAAACCGCACTGCCCAATAATCATAATAGGCTTCAAACACCGTGGCTTTAAACACCTCATGTTTAGATCATCGGAGGCATGCCATATGTTGCAAAAACCAAGCAGGTTCCCCTTTCCCTCCGGTTGATCTTCGCCAGAAACATAAGACTGGTCAGGGTGAACGCAGGCATATCCCAAGAACGCATGGCCGCCGATGCGGGGCTGGACCGGGCATTTGTCGGTACCCTGGAACGGGGCCAGCGCAATATCTCCATCGACAACATTGAGCTGATTGCCAAGGCCATAGGGATGGCGCCCCATGAGCTGATGCATCCGGACCTGGCACAAATCCACGGACTGGACGCAACCATCCTGCGCGCCCCACGCACTGCAAGGCCCTACCCCGCCAAAAAGCGCTAGATCGGCTCGTCAGTGCGCTTTTGTGGGTTCGTAGCTGCGGGCTTCAAGGTGATCAGGTTCAACAGCTGTACCTTGCTGGCCTCCCCTGTCAGGTGCCGACAAATCAGCGGAAAGGCGATGGCCGCACTTTGCGACCTGGCGCCTGACCGCTTCAGCTCAATGCGAACATTGTGGGCACAGGCCCATGGTTCGCCAGCATGGGAATCCAGCAGAAGCAAGGCCTTGACAAAGGCTTTGTCGTGCTGGACTTCTATCTCCACGCCTATTACTGTCGCCCATCGCCTGGCTGTTGCAGATTCGAACTGCAACAGGCACAAGCCACCTGAGCGCAGCCCTTCCAGCGCCGTTTCGCCCATTTCTACCGGGTTATGCGTGGTTGCTGATTTGAGGGGATGGGTTCCAGTCAGATTCTCCAGAGCACGAACGCAACGCAAGACGCTGGAGAAGCCTGGATGCGCAGCCCGTCCCAGTCCACGCTGAGCCATCAGCTTGTCCTCCGGCGTCAACTGCCCGCGCTGCACACGTCCCACGATCAGCACACACTGCATCACGCTGGTGAGCACGCAGACCGGTGCAGACCCAGACTTGAGAACCGGCAGTTTGTGATACCGCAGGTGCTTGATAGCCTGGGCCAGGTACTGGATCTCGGTATCAAACCGTATGCCTGCGGCAAAGACATGCTCAAGGCGCACCACGGGTCGTCCCACCGCCGGCGCTGGATGTCGCAAGCACCTTGTCCGCGAGTTTGTCGGCAAGGCCTGTCGCCGCCTTGGCAGGTTGCTGCCCAGTATCAGAAGTGTTGGTGGGCTCGGGATAGAACTCTTCCAGCACGCCCTCCACCTCTTCAGCCGACTCCTCAAACACCCCGGCAGCAAAACCCTTTCGGGAAGCCTCGTCCAGCGCAGCCTGGTCAAAACCCAAGGCCTTCCACTCATCCCGCTGCGCGATAGCCGCAGCCACGGCAGCCGGCAAGGTCATGCCCGCCCGCACCGTCAGATCCACGTAGTAGATCGGCGTGCGGTAAGACTGCGATGTCGATTTACCTCGTAGCCTCAGTTCCAGCGGCAGGGTCGAGAGCAGGCCGCCCGAGACGGCATGAAAGTACTTCAGCCGGGTCGACAGCGTGCGGATGCTGTTGTAGCCGGTAGTTCTGAAGATAAAACTGCCAAGCTCATCTTCATCGCCAATGCGCACGTTCAACCGGCCGTAAGGCTTGCAGTGCCCGCCTATGGCTAGTTCGCATGCATCCGGCGTGGGGCATGGCAAGGTCTTCAGACCCTCACCCGTCAGGCGTTTACAGGTTTCCCCGTTGCCCACGCACATCTGCCGGCCGGTCTTGCGGTCGAACAGGGTGTAGTTGGCCCTGAGACTCAAGTCCGGGTCGTCGAACATCAAGCGTATGGGAATGCTGCGGAGTTTGGTTTCAGGGGTTTTGCGGAGGGATTTGTCCAGGGGGTGGTTGACCCAGCCTTCGCGGTTCTGGACCTGGCTGGTGATGGTGAATTCGTCGTCCTTTTCAGGAAGACGCAGGCCGTCTTTTTCCACGACTTTGCCGATGGAGATGCGGCCAACGATGGGCGGCGTTAAAGCGAGTCCTTTGAGCATGTGATTTCCTTTATTTGATTCGAGCCCGCCCCCGTCAATCCACGGAGGGGCGGGCACTAAAGGCCCCCGGTGGAAAGGGCATTGGTGTCAGTCGTTGATCAGGAAGCGCCTCGAACCTGCTTTGGGCAGGCTGTAGCGCTCCAGGAGATCAGGCTGGTCCTTGAGCAGGGTTTCCACGTCCAGGGCAGAGCCGTCCTTGCTGCGTTTCCATGTGACATCGCCGTTCTCGAACACGGCTTGGCTGGCTTCGCCCATACGCTGCTGGATGCGCTGCTTGAGTTCGGATTCCAGCTTGGTATGGGCTGCCAGAAACTGGCGGACAGAAAGCAGATCCGAGAAGGCTGCGGACATGACCAAGTCCCTTGAGAGGTCTATGGTCTTGCCGCAGTCTCTTGGGTAGAGCGCCCGCAACGCGACATCGGCTGAATCCGAACCATCCGAAGGTGGCTGCTCGTCCAGCTCGACATAGCTCCAGAATTGGCGCTCCAGCAGCATGAGCTGCTTGATCATGGGCTCGTTGCGTTCAATCCGGTGCACCTGCAACTCCTGTCCGCAGATCAGGACGGCTACGTCGGCCGCCTGTTTACCTGTCACGGCCAACTGGTGCAGCACCTGCAGCTGGATGTATTCGGGGACACCGTCTCGCCAGAGGCGTGCACCATTCATGCCTGCGGTCTTGCACTCCAGGATCTGGACATCTGGCACACCCACGACCTCACGGTCCAGATTGGCCAGCATCCAGGGTTCTGACGGATGCTGCAGGACGGCGTTGATGCGCCTGACCTTATGACCGGTGCGTTTTGTGTAATGGGCTGCGACTATGGGTTCCAGTAACGTGCCCCAGTACATGGGGCTAGTTTCGTCGTTGGGGTCAGTTTTTTTTGGGAGGCCGGCGTCGCGGCCAGTTTTCTCCATCCAGAGTTCGAGCTGGGATTTGTAGGGGTTGAGGCCGACTGCGGCTGCGGCGTCGGAACTGCCCACACCACCCTTACGGACCGTGAGCCAGTCATCCCGACTGAGGTCGTTGGTCTTGACCAGCCTCAATGCTGGTTTGACGGGTTTGGACCGCTCGGGCCTTTGAAGCTTGAGAACGCTCATGGCGCTTTCCTTTCAATATTCGTTGCACAAAGCAAAACGCCCCGGCCAGTGAAGGTCGGGGCGTATGCTGTTTTGGGGATTTGCCTGCATGCGGTCTGATTGCCGCCTGCATCCTGCCTGCTCAGGCAACCAGTTGCATGGCATGGTCCAGGGCACGCTGCTTGAGGTTGGCACCTGCACCAAACCACGCGGAGTCCATGCGATAGTCCTGATTGCGTGCCCGGCGTTCATGGTCAACGTATTCAGTAACGGCATTCAGAAGCCCCCAGGCAGTCCCGCTGGCAGACGCCAGGTCGGCTCCCCTGCCCTTGCCTTCGTACATGGCCTGCACTTTCTTGAGCGCCCTTTCATTCATGAGGCCTGCAGCAGGGTCAGAATGCCCATCGGTCTGGCACATGACTTTCAGGAAGTAGTTCATGGACTCGTGGCTTTTGACTTTGCGCTCGGTTAGGGTCTTCATGCGGTACATGAACGAGTCCCATTGGGAGACGGCAATGCCGAGTTGCCGCTTGACCAGTTGGGCGTCGAACACCGTGCTATGAGGCACCCTGATGGCGCTGGTGGCCCCGGCCAAAGCAACAGCCAGGGTGTTGTTGCAGACGACCCGTACTGTCGTGGGTGTGGCTGTTGTGGCGAGTGTGCCGTCACAGGAAGTCGCCAGCAGGATGTAGCCCTTGACCAGGTCTTTGCCTTTGAGGCTGGTTTCCTTGCCTGTTTTGGCGAGGGCCCAGAATTTCTTGCCGGCCTTGAGCACGCCGGCGGTTTCAAGCTCGAAGCCTGAGACTTCCGTGAGGTCGCGGTAGAACTCCAGGACAGCTCGGGGCTGGACCACCTGGTAGCGCTGGGAGACGACGGACAGGGGGGCCTGGGTATCGCTGCGGTACAGAACCTTCTGCTCATCGAAGGATTTGATGGAGCCGAGGGGGCCTGCGCTGTCGGTCATGTAACGGACTGGGGTTTCGCAGATTTTCCAGTCCATTCCGGCTTGTTTGGCCCAGATATCCAGGGACTGTTTGGCCGGGAGCTTGCGGCCAAGAGTGTGCCAGGGGGTTTCGCCTGTAAAGGCCATGGTGGCGATTGCGTGTGACATAAGTGTTTCCTTTTGCTGTGATGAATGCAATGAAGACGCGCACGGCTACGCCCCGGCAGAAGCTGCCGGGGCACATTAGTGCGCTATGGGTTGGGAGGGGAAAGTGAGAAAAAGCCCGGCGCGGCAGCTGCCAGCAAGACTTGAGGGTTTACAGCTACTGCTGGTAGACCTCATGGGAAAAAGGCGTCTCGGACTCTCTGCCTGGGCTGGTCGAGCTGGTAGAGCTGTCGCTGAAGGTATGGCTGCAGGCAACGCACCGGTAGTTGTTGAGGATGTTTTTGTCGACGGCTTTGCCTAACGTTGTTCCGACTTCGCAGCCAAGAATTCCACCGAAGATGCCTCCCAGCACGGCACCGGCGATGGTGCCTACAAGCGGCCCTGCAGGGGGCGCGATCATGCCGGCAGTCCGTCCGATGCGGGCACCCTTGATGGCACCACCAATACCGCTGGCTGCGCCTGCGACTGTGCCGATGGTGCCGCCCGCACGAGCGGCGATGTTGCGGGGAAGGATATGGTCAGATTTGCATTTGGGGCAATGGTTTAAAGACAAATGAAGGTTCCTTTTGAGGTGTGGAATTAAGTGTTGATGGGGTTGTTTGGTCTGGTGGGTGGATTAACGACTCTCCCTCCTTATCTTTTCGGCATAAAGCCTCAGTCCAATGGCGGACAGGGCTCCGGTGGCAAACACAATGAAAAACGCCGCCAGGGTCTCCAGCGGCGAGGTATTGGTGGGCATGGGTATTCCTCAGGTTGTGGGTAAAGGTTGGAGATGGGGTGAAGAAAGGCCTTCAGCCTCGCGGGCTTCCAGCAGGATTTGACGCATGAGTTCGCCGAAGGACTTGGCTTGTGAGGCTTGGGGGAAGTCAGCGATGGTTTCTATGCCGCCTGTTTCTAGGTGCAATGCGACGCTCCAGAAATCTGGAGAAACGGTTAAGGCGTGTTCGTTGGCCTCGAACCGTTCAATGCCGTGGTTTGCGCTGATGCAGGGATACACCTCGATGGCGTCGTATTCTTCCAGCGCAAGGACGGGGCTGGACAGGCTGAAGGTTTGCAGTTTGTGCTGTTTGCCGGGATCTGCAGGGTTGACACTAGAGGCCTGCTGGAGCCTGTAAGCGTCTTTGGGACGCAGTACGGTGCTGCCGATGCCGGTATTGAAATACTCCAGCCCCAGGCCGTCCAGAAGGGCCCGGTGGTGGGTGTCTGGGATTTTGAAATGATTTCTGGCCCAACAGATGGCGGCTATGGCTGCGGGCGTGACAAGACCTTCGGGGTGCAGTCGCCAGCACAGGTCTGTGTCGACTGTGACCAAGCCGTCGGTTTCATTGGGTGGGATGTAGGGCTCGAATTCCGTGGAAGGATTGGTTTTTGTTTTAAATGAGACGGCATCAGCTTGTACCGGTGATGTGGAATGCCCATGAGGGCTAAAAGTCTGGGTCATGAATAGCTCCAGGTGAGGTGGCAGCAAATGGCTGCTTCTAGGGTGGATGGAAATCCCTCCAATTGGCGAGTCACGCGGCGCTTGATGACACGGGCATAAAAAAGCCGACTACCCAGTGAGGGCAAGTCGGCCTTAGTGTTCAAAGTGAAGGGGATTCGTCGGGGACTCAACCCGGACGCAAGACAGTCATATATCGCCGAAAAAGTTTGAGATCCAGACAATCAACCATCAATCGAGCCAATGCATAGGGCTCTCCTGATCAAGGACCAGCTTGAGAAATAGGCCTCTTGAGGACCAAAAGGACATTTCTGCGGCAAAAGACCAGGAATCGCTAGGCTCTTGCAAAAAAAGCAATACTGTTTAAAAATACAGTCATCAATGTTCACAGGAGATTGGTCATGGCTAGCTACATATTTGTATCCCCTCGCTCCGATCCAGGAATGGGACGACCGTTGGCCGATCCCATTCTCCGCGCGGGAGTGCGTCCCACCATGGGAACGTGCAGGCCTGATCTCCGGCGCTTGGTGAGCAAGGGGGATCAGATATTTGTCATCAGCGGCAGCATGGGGAAGCAATATCAACAATACGTGATCGGTGGCCTTGAGATCGACACCAAACTCGAAGATCAACTCGTCGCTTACCGGGACTTCCCGGAAAACAGACTCCAAGACATCGCCGGTCAACGACTAGGCAATATCATCGTTACGGCGGACGGTACTCAAGATCCACGCGACAAGCATTCGAATTTCGATACGCGTATTCGAAATTATTTGGTCGGAAAAAATCCAATCGTTCTCGAAAGCAATCGCGAAATCCAATTGGGTCGCGAGCGATCAGTGAATATCCTGGCAGATGTATTCGATAAAAAGGCAGCGCATAGCATTCGAGAAATCGTAGGACGTATGCGCAAGCTTTCGGACGATCAAGCTGGGCGTCTTCGCGCCGCGCTCCTAGACCTCAAACGTGAGGCGCGCCCGTGAATAGCATTTCCGACCATTTAAGCAGTCGTCGCCTTACGGTGAATACGGCGGCGAAAAATGCCGGATTGTCAGTTGAGAGGTTTCAGGCGGTAGCGTCAGGAAGCGAGGCAACGCTGAGCGAAATGCGGGGAATCGCAAAAGCGCTCCGCGTGCCTCTTTCAACGCTTGTAGACGACGCACCAGCTGAGCCAATAAAAGTTCTATTTCGACAAACGCTGGGGCAACGCGAATTCAAGGTCTCCACTTCTGTCGATGTCATATCTGAGCAGATTAGGGACACGCTGATCATTGCCGAAGGCCTTCCGAAGAACACTTCTTGGCTTGATCTTTTTCGAGGCATAAAACCCACTCTGGAGGCGGCCGAAGGCTTCGCGGAGTTGTTTAGAAAAGCTTTTGGCCAACTTGATGATCAAGAACCCTTCGACCACCTTCCACGTGTGGCCCACGAGCTAGGCATCTATTTGCTGTATTGCCGGGACTCCAGTGTTGAGGGCGTATCGGCGATTGTCGCCGAGCGAGCGATCATCCTTCTAGGTCCTCGGAATTTCAAGCCTCGAATGCTTTTCACCATCGCCCATGAAGTCGGACATCTCGTGGCGCACCACGATAAACGCGATGGCGGCTATGCAATGCTGGATCGCGAGGCGGATTTCAACGGCATACCAAAGTCATCCAATCGTGAAGAGGAAAAGTTTGCAGACGCGTTCGCTTCCTCTCTGGTTTTGCCCAGGCATGGCGTTCTGGTGGCAGTCAAAGCGATACGCGAACAGCTCAAAGCCACTGGGCCGCTAGGGGACATAGAAATCTTGTGGTTGGCCCACCTGTTCAATGTCAGCTTTGAAGTGGCAGCGCGTCGATGTGAGCAATTGCAGTTACTGCCTCCACGAGGCGCGCGCGCACTTTATCAGCGGCTCATGGACGACTTCACCAATCCAGAACGACGCGCGGAGGAACTAGGTATTCCGAAGCGGGCGGAAATTGAGATGGACGTATCTCCCTCACTGCTCCTGGCGGCGGTTCAGAAAGTGCGCTCAGGAGACTTGTCAATTGGGCGAGCAGCGGAGTTGCTCAATGTTCCTGTCTCGAAGCTTTTTGTAGCGAACACCGAGTCTGCCGTGTGATTGTCATCCTCGACGCGTCGACATTGTTCAATCTCGCGAACGGGGAAACATTCGGGACTATTTTGAAACTGCCTCAGAAGCGGTTCATGGTTAGCAAAGTCGTGAGAGGCGAATCGCGAACCATAGCGGACGCGATCGATGAGGCTGTGGAGCTCGGACACCTAGGCTTGGTTGACGATTCGCTCATCTCAGTCAAGCAGTTTTCTGAAGCGAGGCATAGGCTTCAACTTGACGCAGGCGAGACTGAATGCATTTTGGCGGCAGCCGCGATGGGCTGCAGCGTAGCGTGCGATGACCAAGCTGCGCGAAAAGCCATCATCAGGGAGCTAGGCGAAACTCGTTTGACCGGCTCAATCGGCCTTTTGAAGATCGCTGTAGGCGCTCGCGCAATCACTTCGACAGAGGCGTTCAAGGCCTACGAACTCATGCGGAGTCGCGGTGGTTTTCTACCAGCACGAACCGCAAACGCGTTTTGCTGTTAAATCGCTTCAACTCGCAGCCCCAATTTGTCGTTCCGAAGAGGGTTGGCGCCATTCTGACCCAACGACTGGCGGATTGACACAAAGGGATTGCCGATCACTTTTTTCATTTGAGTGGTGGCTTTGAACCATTTTCCGCACTCGTCACATTCATGGTCAATGTGGGGGGTGAAGGCCATCGTCCCCTGATCAAAGTGAGATGCGCCACAGTGGGAGCAGATCAAATTCACCACTCGCCCCTCCAAATGCGGCATCGCGCTTTGGGCCATGAATGTCCGAACCTGCGCCGCATCAAGCTCGATGCCATCGATTTTGACTTTTGCGTAAGTGTTGTCCAAAGAAGGCATCTCTTCAACTTCATCGACAAACCCATGAAGATGAATTCCCTCCTCCTCGGCTTTGCTAGATGTCCAGATGATTGCGGGATTCGATCCCCATATTTGCAATCCACCTGGATAGTCAGCCTGCTTGATACTTATATTTCTTGGCGCCGCGACGCTTTTACGCCGTTTGGTTTCGATCAGCGTCTTCACCCGCGCCAATGGATTTCCGATTCCATGCGCCGTATCCGAAAAATGGCGTCCACAACCGTGGCACTGGTGACGACGGTGCATATGGACCGAGAACCAATCTCTATCTAAATGTTCAAAACCGCAGTAGCCACAGGCTACCGAAGTAGTCTCAAATCCAAACACGCCTGAAACCATATAGTTAATTGCATCGATCTCATCCACTTGCGCCCAACCATCGGACAGCAAGTCCATAGTTACGGGAATACGCAGCTTGCGATAGGTCCAATCGATGACCTTGTTACCGCCAGCAGCCTCCCTAGCGTGAACATGTATGCCACGGTCCACCGGCCTTTTTGTCGTGTCATATACCGCTGGCACGGACCCCCAAAGGGCGACTCCGCCTGAATATTGATTGAGATCGAGATCCAACGTCTCCGCAGCGGTAATAGGAACATCATCCGCGGCAACGCACTTGTCTGCCGGGGTTCCATACTTTGCCGTCGCGTTAGCATGATGGAATAGACACCAGTAACGGGTACCCCCATCCCTTCGTTTACCTACGTCGACTATGTTGCAATCCATCTGCGGTCCTCGTTGAATTTATGCGCCCTGTCTCTGTGCTTCGTTCTCATTATGTTTGACGTCGAGCTGCCGTCGTCCTCCTGCAAGTAGCTGAGCAGCATTTCTGAAGTCTTGAAAGAACTCGGCGATGTAATTTGGGCATCGCGCATAGCAAGACGTCCCGACTTGGACAAATGACTAAGCATTTTGTTTAGACTTAGCTGCACCGGATTGCACTAAATGACAGGCGCTTTGCAACTATTAAAAGCGGGGGAATAATTGGGGGAACGGCCTGCGATATAATTCACCAATTCAAATAATGACGGGCCTTTCAAGGCTAGATAGGAACGACGCCTCTTCCGCCAAATAGTCAAGCCCTTGCGAGTTTCCACGTAAAGGCAAACGCTCCTGAAAGCCCAGCTAGTCTGGGCTTTTTTGTGCCCGAAACCTTTAGACACCCAATCAGGCCCACCTGATATTCATCCACGCATAAAAAAAGCCACCGTGAGGTGGCTTTTTGCTAAAGGAAGACCCTGATCAGTTCAGCGGCACTTTCTTGCCTTCCTTGTAGTTGTACAAGGTGATGGCGGGGTTCTTCAACTCACCATTGGGCTCGAACTCGATGGTGGTGGTGATGCCCTTGAAGCTGGTCTTGATCAACTCTGGGGTGTAGACCTTGGGGTCGATGGAGCCGGCGCGTTTCATGGCGTCCACCAGAACGAAGGTCGCATCGTAGGTGTACGGGCTATAGACCTGGAACTGGTTAGGATACTTTTCGTCGTAGCGCTTCTTCCAGGCTTCGCCGCCTGGCATCTTGGCCAGCGATGCGCCACCTTCAGCGCAAATCACGTTCTCGACCGTCTTGGGGCTACCGGCCAGTTTGGCGATCTCTGCGGTACAGATGCCGTCACCACCAAAATATTTGACCTTGCCCATGCCGAGTTGCTCCATCTGGCGCAGCATCGGGCCGGCTTGGGGATCCATGCCACCGTAGAAAATTGCGTCCGGGTTTTTTGCCTTGACGGCGGTCAGGATGGCCATGAAGTCGGTGGCTTTATCCGTGGTGAACTGCTCGTCAACCACCGTCATGCCCTTTTCCTTGGCGGTCTTCTTGAAAATGTCAGCAACGCCCTGGCCGTAAGCCGTGCGGTCGTCAATGATGGCAACTTTCTTGAGCTTCAGCGTGTCTGCGGCATAGAAAGCCAGGCCAGCGCCCAGTGCCAGGTCATTGGCAATGATGCGGTAGGTGGTCTTGTAGGCCGGTTTGGTCAGGTCGGGATTGGTGGCTGCGCCCGTGACGTGGGGAATACCGCAGTCGTTGTAGACCTTGGAGGCTGGAATGGTGGTGCCCGAATTCAGATGGCCAACCACGCCGGCGACCTTTGCATCGCACAATTTTTGTGCGGCTGCCGTGCCCTGTTTTGGATCGGCAGCATCGTCCTCGGCGACGATTTCAAATTTTGCTTTTTTCCCGCCGATTTCGATGCCCTGCTTGTTCAGGTCTTCAATCGCCATACGGGTACCGTTTTCATTGTCCTTGCCGTAATGGGCCTGGGCGCCTGAGAGGGGCGCCACATGGCCGATTTTGACGATCAGCTCACCGCCGGCGGCCGCTGCGGGTGCAGGGGTCGATGCGGCGGGCGCTGCTGCAACTGGGGCTGCTTCTTCTTTTTTGCCGCAGGCTGCTAACAGCACCACGACTGCTGCTACGGCCGTCAGTTTCAATTTCATCTGCATAAGGACACTCCGGTTAAAAATTTCTGTTTAGGAATTGAGGGTATTTTTTTCCCTGCGCACTGGAACATATCGCAATTTCCGCGCCCATGCCATAGCAACGCCCCTAGACAAGGCAAAAAATCAATCGGCGGGTTACAGAAAGATGCAGATGATTAAAACAGGGCTCATGCACATGCCCCAAACATGACCGGAATGGGCTAAGCGCCAGGATCGCGGGGAAGTTCCTGCGCTACGGCCTGGCTAACCGACTCGCGCACCACCAGTTCGATTTCCTCCCGCAATCTGGGGCCCAGCGCCTGGGTGTGCGTCAGGATGAGCTGACCCACAGCTTCTCGAAGCCGCCGCTCCAGCACCAGGTCCACCCGCTGCATGACGCGGTGAACCATCTGATCCTCGAACTGTTCAACGGACGCTGCGCTTGGGGCGGGAGACAGCGCGTCGTGTTGTGGGTTGGGCTGGACAACATCGGTCAGCGTTGGCACAAAACGCGGTGGAGACTGGTTGTTGTTCAAGCCGTCTCCCTGCCTTCCGCAAGATCAAAGCGTTTCAGGGCCACGCCAGCAGCCGCATAGCTTTTCCAGCGTTCACGCCCTGCCAGCCTGTCAGCGGCCTGCCCTGAAACCAGTTCGATAAAACGCTCAAAACGATCAAATCCTGCCGGTATGCCCTGCCCCAGATTGATCAGGACACTTTCGGGTGCACAAACCTCAGGTCGCTCCGTCAGCAGGATGGGCGTCATCGCCAGCGACGGCGCGGCAGCAGTCGCCGTGCAGTGCGGCAGGAACTCCGTGGGAGAAAACTGCCACAGCAACTGATCGAGTTCTGCGAGAACGTCGGCTTCAGCCGTCACGACCACACGGTTCCCAGCGCGATAGGCCTTGCGCAGCAAACGGCAACCGTACTGCAGTTTGTCGGAAACGTTGAAATGAAACTCTATTTCCTTCATGCGCGACGGGTTCTGTTTCCGGGCTGCGAAGAAGCCTTTTTCCCCACCTTCGCTTTTGCACCGGCTTCTGGCTTGTCAAGCACCTGGCCAAGCAGAAAGTCCACCAGGAGCGGCACCGGCCGACCCGTCGAGCCTTTTGCCGACCCGCTTTTCCAAGCCGTACCGGCGATGTCCAGATGGGCCCAGGGAAACTTGGTCGTGAAGCGCTGGAGGAATTTCGCGGCCGTTACCGCGCCCCCGGCCCGGCCCGCCACATTGGCGACATCGGCAAAGTTGGTCTTCAGGCCTTCCGCATACTCGTCGTCCAGCGGCAACCGCCAGCAAAGGTCCAGAGACGATTCACCTGCGTCATGCAGCGCCTTGGCCAGTGCCTCGTCGGCGGTAAACATGCCGCTGCGGACGGCGCCAAGCGCCACCACACAGGCGCCCGTCAGTGTCGCGATGTCCACCACGGCGCGCGGCTTGAAGCGCTCAGCGTAAGTCAACGCATCGCAAAGCACCAGCCGCCCTTCCGCATCCGTGTTCAGGATCTCTATGGTCTGGCCGCTCATGCTGGTCACCACATCGCCAGGCTTGATGGCGAGACCATCGGGCATGTTCTCGCAGGCGGGAATCAACCCAACCACATTGATGGCGGGTTTCAGGTCCGCCAGCGTCCTGAAGGTACCCAGCACACTGGCTGAACCGCACATGTCGAACTTCATCTCGTCCATCTCGCCTGCGGGTTTGATGGAAATGCCGCCGGTATCAAAAGTAATGCCTTTGCCCACCAGCACCACCGGCGCTTGCGACTTGGCCGCACCGTCGTAACGCAGCACGATAAAACGAAGCGGTTGGGCAGAACCCTGGGCGACGGCCATGAAGGAACCCATGCCCAATTTCGCGACCTCTTTCGGGCCGAGGACATCAACCTTGATTTTCGGCAGCTTTCCGAGCTCTTTGGCTGCAGCCGCCAGCAACGTCGGCGTGGCGTGATTGGAGGGTCGATTCCCCCACTCCTTTGCCAGTGCAATGCCCTTGGCCAGTCCAACGCCCTTGTCGAAGCCGGCTTTGACCGCGGCGACGGTCTCAACCGCCAGCACCACTTTTTCCAGCGACGAAGGTGATGCCCGGGATTTTGTAGCCGTGTAGGTGTAGGCCGCATCCGCGCAGGCGACTACGGCAGCGCGAACGGCATCCCCCGACACGCTGGACAGAGCCGAAAGGCTGATCACAATACGTTTTGCGGTGCCGCCCTTCAGGCCGTTAGTGGCGGCCGTGACGGCCGTCCGCACACTCTTCGGGCTACCGTCCCCGGCACCGACCAGTACCAGCCGGCTGGCAGCCAAACCTGCAGGCCTGTAGCTTGCCAGCAATTTACCGGCCTTCCCGTCAAAATCACCGGACTTCATCGCCAGACCCGCCATTTGCGCGATGGCGTTGTCGCCCGCGGCCGAAAACCCGGCGTTCTGGGCGATCAGCACCAGCAGAACATCGCATTTTTCAGAGCAAAGGCGAGTGAGGCTGAGTGGTTTGAGTTCAAAGTCCATAATTGAAGGTCTGGCCGATCAAATAAAAGAAATAGCGGGGTTGGGCAGCAAGCCAACAGACCCCAAAAGGGCCTACGAGCCAAAAGCGATCATTTAGTCAATGTTATTCCAATCTTCGATCCGCAGAGAGCTGGCGCGCAGCTTTGGGGCCACCCTTGTAGTACTCGTCACCATTGTGCTGACCATCGTGCTGATCCGCACCCTGGGGCAGGCATCGCGCGGCATTATCAATCCGCAGGACGTGATGCTGTTCATGGCCTATTCCGCATTGGGGCGCCTGCCGACCATTCTTACGCTGTCGTTGTTTATCTCAATGGTCGGGACACTTTCACGCATGTATCGCGACAGCGAGATGGCCGTCTGGTTCACCAGCGGTCTGGGACTTGCGGGCTTTTTGCGGCCCCTGTTCCGTTTTTCCTGGCCTGTCCTCCTGATCATTGCGCTGACCTCGCTGTTTGTCTGGCCCTGGACCAACCAGCAGACCAAGGACATGAAGGAGCGTTATGAAGGCCGAAGCGATCTGGACCGGATAGCGCCAGGCCAGTTCCAGGAGTCCTCATCGGGCAACCGTGTGTTTTTCATTGACCGGGACGCCTCCACGGCGAAAAAGTCCAGCAGCAACGTGTTCATCGCTGCCAACGAGCGTGGCAAAAGCTCTGTCACCACCGCCCGCGCTGGCAGGATCGAAACCAAGGGCGATACACAGGTCCTGATCCTTGAAAATGGCCAGCGCATGGAAAATGAAAACGGCAAATCGGCCTTGAAAATCAGCGAGTTCGAGGAGTACGGCAGCAACGCGGGCGACTCGGCGCCACTGAATACCGACGTCACGGAAGCCAAACTGCTGTCGATACCCGTGCTGCTCAAGGCGCGGACGCCAGCCAACGTGAGTGAACTGGCTTGGCGGCTGGGACTGGCGCTCGCGGCCATCAATTTTGTGGTGCTGGCTGTAGCCCTCGCCAGTGTGAATCCACGCGGCGGACGCAGTGGAAACCTCATTTTTGTGGTGCTGACCTTTTTGGTCTACAACAACATGATCAACCTTGGGCAGAGCTGGATCTTCGGTGGTCTGATTGGTTTCGCCAACCTGCTCGTGCTCCTGCACGGCGGGGTACTGGTATTGGGCCTGGCCTGGCTGGCCAAACGGCACAACAACTGGACCTTGCGGGCGGCCCTCCGGCGGCAGCCATCCGGGAGGCAAGCCGCATGAAAACCATACGACGCCTCATTTACGGGGAAGTACTGGCTTCGATTGCGCTTGTGGCTCTGGGCTTTCTCGCACTGTTCTTTTTTTTCGACCTGGTCGATGAATTGCAGTATCTCGGCAGAAGCAATGGCTTGCCCAGCGCCAGCGACATCTACCAGATCCGGCATGCGCTGCTTTACGTCGCTTTGCTTGTGCCCAATCATCTTTATGAATTGCTGCCGATTTCCGTGCTGATCGGCACGATCTTTGTCATGTCCAGGCTGGCACAAAGTTCCGAATACACCATTTTGCGGACAAGTGGCCTCGACCCCTGGCGCGCCCTGAAACTGCTTTTGGGTGTTGGCGCCATTTTTGTGGTTTTGAGTTTCCTTATCGGAGACTACGTTGCGCCATCCAGCGAACGGGCCGCGCAGTTGCTCAAGGCGAGGTACCAAAGCGCGACCACCGTCGGCCAGACAGGTGCCTGGCTAAAAGAAAAACAGCCTTACAACACCTATGTGGCGAATGTGAAGATCCTCACACCTCGCAACGAAATGCAGGGCGTGCAAATTTTCGAGTTTGACAACAAGGGCCTCGTCGTGTCCATCACACAGGCCCCTCTCGCCACGTTTGGGGACGACGACTCATGGCAGCTCAAGAAGGCCACGCGTTCCGAGTTCGATATCCGCTCGCCCGCCAACACCTCCAGCGACCAGGGCAAACCTGTGGCCGGGGTGACGCGCATCAGCCTTGACACGTTCCGGTGGCCAACCGAAATCTCTCAGGAAATGGTGTCGGTCGCGCTGCTTAAGCCGGAGCGCATGAGTACGGTCGATCTGTTCACCTACATTCGCCATCTGGACGCCAACGGCCAGACAGCCCAGCGCTATGAGATCGAATTCTGGAAAAAGGTCTTTTACCCGCTCAGTTGCCTGGTCATGGTTATTTTGGCCCTGCCTTTTGCATACCTGCATTTCCGCTCCGGCGGCATTGCCGCTTACGTGTTTGCCGGCGTCATGATCGGCATCAGTTTTTTCCTTCTGAACAACGTGTTCGGCTATGTGGGCAATCTCCAGAACTGGCAACCCTGGGTTGCTGCGGCTACACCCGGGCTTTTGTATATGGCCATTTCCCTGGGCGCGTTCGGCTGGCTGGTATTGAGGCGCTAAAACCGTGGACAGCGCCATCATTCTTTTTGCACATGGTTCACGCGACCCCAAGTGGCGTGAACCGATCGAGACCATCGCCTCAAGCATCCTTTCTCGCGCACCGGAGAGGCTGGTGCGTTGCGCCTACCTCGAGCTGTGCGCGCCGACCTTGCCCCAGGCAGCCGCAGAGCTGGTAAGCCGTGGCGCCCACCGGCTTAAGGTTTTTCCATTGTTTTTGGGCGTGGGCAAACATGCGCGCGAAGACATCCCGGCGCTTTTGGACGAGATCCGTACGGCCCATCCGGGTATCGACATAGACCTGCTACCGACCATCGGTGAGTCACCCCAACTGATCGCATTGATCGCGGACTTGGCCCTTTTCTAAGTCGGAAGCACGACAGATCCGGTGCTGACCTCATTGGTTCTTAGTACAATACAGGAATAATGAAATCAATAATTAGCCTGGATTTGATATGAACCTCCATCAATTTCGATTTGTTCAGGAAGCCGTACGGCGCAACCTTAACCTGACAGAAACCGCACGCGCCCTCCACACGTCGCAGCCCGGTGTTTCCAAGGCCATCATCGAGCTGGAAGAGGAACTTGGCGTTGAAATATTCGCCAGACACGGAAAACGATTAAAGCGGGTCACCGAGCCGGGTGACCATGTGCTCAAGAGCATTGACGTCATCATGCGTGAGGTCGGGAACCTGCGAAGAATTGGGGAGCAGTTTTCCGCACAGGACAGCGGCACACTGTCTATCGCCACGACCCATACCCAGGCTCGCTATGTGCTGCCACAACCCGTTGCCAAACTTCGGGAGGCTTTTCCAAAGGTCAACGTCAGCCTGCATCAGGGGTCGCCCGACCAGGTCGCCAAGATGGTCATCGATGAGGTTGCAGAAATTGGCATCGCCACCGAGTCACTCACCCATTATTCGGAACTGGTCACCCTCCCTTGCTACGAGTGGCAACACATGCTGGTTCTGCCTGTGGCACACCCACTCGCCGCCAGAGAAAACATCACACTTGAAGATCTGGCCGCCGAGCCCCTGATTACCTACCACCCATCGTTCACGGGCCGTACCAAAATCGATGAGGCTTTTGCGGCCAAACGGCTTGAGCCACGCATCGCCCTGGAGGCGATCGACTCCGATGTGATCAAAACGTATGTTCGGCTTGGACTGGGTGTCGGCATCGTGGCTGAAATGGCGATCAAGGACGACGGCACCAACAGTGACCTGCTCGCCATTCCTGCCGGCCCGCTGTTCGGTGTCAACATCGCGCGTGTTGCGTTCAAACGCAGCGCCTACCTGCGCAATTTCGTCTACACCTTCGCGAACTTGCTGAGCGACAGGCTGGACAGGGGCCTGATCGAAAAGGTGATGTCAGGCCATGTCAGCGACTACGAAGTTTGACCTCCTCCAGGACCTACCCATGAATCACGTCGCTTCGTATACCCCCGACCTGAAAACAAAACTCCCGGCGGTGGGCACCACCATTTTCACCGTCATGTCCGGGCTGGCCGCTGAGAAAAATGCTGTCAATCTCGGGCAAGGTTTTCCGGATTTTGATTGCGATCCCCGACTGGTGAATGCAGTCACTGAGGCCATGACCCTGGGTCTCAACCAGTACCCGCCTATGGCCGGTGTCGCGGTGCTCAGGGAGGCTATCTCGGCAAAGCTGCTCAAGCTGCATGGCCGTAAATACGACCCCGCCGCAGAGATCACGGTCACCGCTGGCGCCACCCAGGCCATCATCACGGCCATACTGGCTGTGGTGCACCCGGGTGATGAAGTGATCGTCCTTGAGCCCTGCTACGACAGCTACGTGCCCAATATCGAGCTCGCCGGTGGCGTGGTGGTCAGGGTACCGCTCACGCCCGGTAACTTCAGGCCCGACTTTCACAAGATTAGCGCGGCCATCACACCACGAACGCGTGCGATTTTGATCAACTCGCCACACAACCCAAGCGCGACTGTCTGGAGTGAAGCCGATATGCTTCAGCTGCAAGAAATCCTGGCGCCCACGGACGTGTTGCTCATCAGTGACGAGGTGTATGAACACATGGTGTTTGACGCCGGGTCAGGACGGGTACACCAAAGTGCAGCCCGGTTTCCGGGTCTGGCCGCACGGGCATTTATCGTCAGCAGCTTTGGGAAAACATACCACGTCACAGGCTGGAAGGTCGGGTATGTGGCCGCTCCTGCAAGTCTGACGGCAGAGTTTCGCAAAGTACATCAATTCAATGTATTTACGGTCAATACGCCGGTGCAGTACGGCCTGGCGAGTTACATGGCCGATGAACGCCCTTACCTCGATTTGCCCGCCTTCTATCAGCGCAAGCGCGACCTGTTTCGAGAAGGTCTTGCAAAAACACGCCTCAGGCTCTTGCCCAGTGAAGGGAGTTACTTCCAGTGCGTGGATATCTCGGAAGTAAGCGATCTGAACGAGGCCGACTTCTGTAGATGGTTGACCTCAGAAATCGGGGTTGCAGCTATTCCCCTCTCGGCCTTTTATGGCAACGGGTTCGACCAGCGCGTCGTGCGATTTTGCTTTGCTAAAAAAGACGAAACACTTCAGGCGGCCCTCGGCCGACTTGCAAGTTTGTAGGTGAGAACTGTCAGCCTTTGACTGACGCATTGACGCGGCTTGTTCCGGTTGGTTCGCTTGCAACATCGCGCAAGAATCGAAACAACAAAACAAGGAGTCCATATGTCCATTTCCCTCATCCTGCTCATCATCCTGATCCTCATCCTGGTGGGCGCATTGCCAACGTGGGGTCATAGCCGCAACTGGGGCTATGGTCCAAGTGGTGGCCTTGGCCTGGTCGTGGTGATTCTCGTGATATTGCTGTTGATGGGAAAAATCTGATCCGTTGATCGCCCTATCCGCAAATGGCCGTGCGTGTATCGCATGGCCATTTTTTTCGCTCTTTAATTCCGATGATTCAGTGGCTGAGTTGCTGCCAGGCCTTGTCGAGTCGCTTGACGCTTACGGGCTGCGGTGTCTTCAGTTCCTGGGCGAAAAAACTCACCCTCAACTCCTCCAGAAGCCAGCGAAACTCCTGCATCCGGGCATCCGTCACACCCTTACGCTCACTGACCAGGCGCCAGTAACGCTGCTCCTGCGGTTTGAGTTCTGCCATTCGGGCGGTATCCCGTGCAGGATCGATCCGCCACTTGTCCAGCCTCAAGGTCACAGCCTTCAGGTAACGCGAAAAATGCTGCAATTGGGGATACGGCGTGACACTGAGGAAGCGCTTTGGCATCAGCCGTTGCAGTTGCAGAGTCGCATCAGCAACCGCCTCAACGGCATTTTTTGTATCCCGTATCTTGCGTTGTGCCGCCGCAAACTCTAAAAGAGTACCTGCAGCCAGCCGTGCCACCTCGGTCGCGATCAAGGTCAAACGGCCCCGCCCCTCCTCCACCCGTTTTTTAAAATCGACCTCGTTGGCAGGCAAAGGCTCCAGCAAAAAGGCCCGGTCAAGTGCAATTTCAATAATCTGCTCCCGGAGTTCCTCCAGCGTGCCGCCGCCCGAATTGTCCGTTGCGCGCCCCACCAGCATGAACGTTGTCGCCATTTTCTGAAGATCGGGAAGATTTTTCTCCAGATATTTGAGCGCATCCTTGATTTGCAGTGCAAACAGCCGCCGCAGCCCTGCGCGGTGTCTGACGGCCGCCACATCGGGTTCGTCGAACACTTCTATCGCGACCGCGTCGCCAAGATCGATCAGGGCCGGAAATCCGATCAAGGTTTGGATGCCCTTGCGTATCTCCATCAATTCCGGTAACTCACCGAAACTCCAGCTGGTGTGTTTTCCCGCAGGTCCGGGACCTTGGGCGACTGCCGTTGTCCCACTCCTGGCCGCAATCTGCCCCACTCCTGCCTTTGATCTTTCGATAGCGACAGGATCCGCAATCGCCGGTTCCTTTGCCGGAGGCAATGAAATATTTTTAAGCCCGGCAAGTGCCTGGAATGCGCCGCGCGCCTGCGCCCCCAGTTCGCTTTTCATCGCACCCAGATTTCGCCCCGTGCCCATCTGGCGGCCATGTTCATCAAGCACCCGGAAATTCATGAACAGATGCGCTGGCAGCATGTCGAGCTTGATGTCACCGCGTTTGATATCGAGCGAGGTCGCATCGCGCACCAGCCGGAGCACGGCATCGGTAAGCGACCCCTGTCCAAAAAGCTGTGGCTGGTTGAGTTGCCCGGCCATGCCCGCCGCAGTCTCCGGCAAGGGCACCAGACGTGATCTGGGCCGTTGATGCAGCGTTTTCAGAAGCGCCTGGATCTTGTCTTTCAGCATGCCAGGCACAAGCCACTCGCAGCGTTCCTCGTTGACCTGATTCAGGGCGAACAAAGGGATGTCTACAGTGACACCGTCGCGTGGGTCACCAGGGTCATGCAAATAGGCCGCAGCGCAATCCACACCGCCAAGACGTAGCTGTTTGGGGAAAGACTGCGTGGTAATACCGGCAGCCTCATGCCGCATCAGTTCGTCCTGAGTCAGAAGCAGGAGCCGCGGCTGCTTTTGCACCTCACTTTTGTACCAACTTTCACAGCTCGCGCCACTGCAAACATCCTTGGGCAATTGCTGGTCATAGAAGGCATAGATCAACTCCTCGTCGACCAGCACATCCTGGCGGCGCGCCTTGTGTTCCAGGTCCTGCACTCGGGCAACAAGCTTCTCGTTGGCAGAGAGAAACGGTAATTTGGTGTCCCAGTTGCCAGCCAACAGGGCTTCACGGATGAAAACCTCCCTCGCAGCCACGGGGTCTACACGTCCAAAATTTACCCGGCGGCCGTTGTAAACCGTGAGCCCATACAAAGTCGCACGTTCCAGGGCCGTGACCTGTGCGGCCTTCTTTTCCCAATGGGGATCAAGCAACTGTTTTTTAAGCAGGTGTCCGGCGACCTGCTCGATCCACTGCGGTTCAATATTGGCAATGCCGCGCCCAAAAAGGCGCGTGGTCTCGACCAGTTCCGCCACCACAATCCATCGTCCCGGCTTTTTGCTCAGATTCGCGCCCGGATGGCGATAGAACTTGATGCCGCGCGCACCGAGGTACCAGTCCTCTTCGTCGCTTTTGCAACCAATGTTGCCCAGCAGCCCGCACAACATCGAAAGATGCAGTTGTTCGTACGACGCAGGCTTGTCATTCAATGCCCATTTCTGTTCGCCGACGACCGTATGAAGCTGGGAGTGGATGTCTCGCCATTCACGCACCCGGCGAATGTTGACGAAGTTTTCACGCAACAGATTTTCATATTGGCGATTGGAAAGCTTGTGCGCACCGTCATGACCACCCCGCGAATCACCCAACCATTTCCAGAGCTTCAGGTAGCCGGTGAATTCACTTTTTTCATCATCGAACTTGGCGTGCTGCTGGTCTGCCTGCGCCTGTTTGTCCATGGGCCTGTCGCGCACATCCTGGACGCTGAGCGCACTGGCAATAACCAGTACCTCATCGAGCGCACCCCGCGATCGCGCCTCCAGAATCATTCGTCCCACGCGAGGATCGAGCGGTAGCTTGGCCAGCGTATGCCCAACAACCGTCAACTCGTTGTCATCGTCCACGGCACCCAGTTCAGCCAGCAACTGATAGCCGTCTGTAATCGCCCTCCGTTGAGGCGGCTCGATAAACGCAAAGTCCTCGACAGACCCCAATCGCAGGGCTTTCATACGCAAAATCACAGCGGCCAGGGAACTGCGCAGGATTTCGGGGTCAGTAAACCGCTGCCTGCCCAGGAAATCCTGCTCGTCATACAGCCTGATGCAGATCCCGTCCGCAACGCGCCCGCAACGCCCCGCACGCTGATTAGCTGCTGCCTGTGAGACAGGTTCAACCATCAGCTGCTCAACCTTGCTCCGAAAACTGTAGCGTTTAACCCTTGCCGTGCCAGCGTCAACCACATACCTGATTCCCGGAACAGTCAGCGAGGTCTCGGCAACATTGGTCGCCAGGACAATGCGCCTCCCGGTGTGGCCGTCGAAGATCCGGTCCTGCTCGGCCTGGCTCAAGCGCGCAAACAAAGGCAATACTTCGGCAGTGCGATTGAGTGGCTGATGCGCGAGATGTTTGCGCAGATGATCTGCGGCTTCGCGAATCTCGCGCTCTCCAGGCAGGAAAATGAGGATGTCACCGGCACTGTGAGGGCTCAGCCACAACTCGTCGACCGCGTCGGCAATGGCGTTATTGAGGTCGTAATCCCTCGACTCCTCAAAAGGCCTGTATCTCTGTTCGACAGGAAACATGCGCCCGGACACCATGATGACGGGAGCTGGGCCTTGGCTCGATGCAAAATAGCCTGCAAATCTTTGTGCATCGATGGTGGCGGACGTCACCACAATTTTCAGATCTGGCCGGCGTGGCAGCAACTGGCGTAGATAGCCGAGCAAAAAATCGATGTTCAGGCTGCGTTCATGCGCTTCGTCAATGATGATGGTGTCATATGCCTGAAGCAACGGGTCGGTCTGGGTTTCCGCAAGCAAAATGCCGTCAGTCATCAGCTTGACTGACGCGTCCCGGCTTAACCTGTCCTGGAAGCGTACCTTGTAGCCCACGACATCCCCCAAGGATGTCTTGAGCTCTTCCGCAATCCTTTTGGCAACGCTGGACGCAGCAATCCGCCGCGGCTGGGTGTGGCCAATCAGCTTGCCACGCTGACCTTCGGGGTAGTTAAGTTTGCCGCGCCCAAGAGCAAGGGCAATCTTGGGCAACTGCGTGGTTTTGCCTGAACCGGTCTCACCGCAGACGATGATGACCTGGTGCGCCTGCATGGCAGCAGCGATTTCATCTCTTTTGCCAGAAACAGGAAGTGATTCGGGGAAATCGATCGAAAGCTTTGCCCGGGGAGCTGTGAAGGGATGAGTTTGCAAAGGCGCTAGAAAATATGCAGGCCCGTGTGGCCCTGTTCAGGTCCCGATTATCGGTTGGCCGCCATGGTTTAGCTCGCTATGCCTACGCCAGAACAGGTAATTCGACAATCTCGGCGCTTGAATGGTCGAACCAGGCCACGCGGCTTTCATAGCTAATGGCTGTGCGCGACATGCCGCGCGCCATGGCAATGGCACTCGCACCACGAACAGCTGGGTTATTCAATCGCAGAACGCCCACGCCAATTTCAGCGACCCAGACCGTGCTGTCTGCCTCAAAACGGCTGGCCTCCAGGCTTGTGTTCAAGGTGACCGATCTTCTCAGGCGGGACTCAATGGAGTGCGCCAGGCGGATCAGGCGACCACTTTCATGACAGTTGCGCATGATCAGCAGAAAACCGTCCTGGCCCAGGCGTCCCATTTCCACCTGCGCGGAAACAAGCCGGCGTAATCGACCTGCACAGACGAACAGCGCACTGTTGACTGCCGCTGCTCCATGAAGTTTTTCAAGCGCGTAGATGTTCGCGATGGTCAGGACAATCACACCCAGGGGCTCGGGCTTGTCCCTGAAACTCTTGAATACCTCTCCAACCAGCTGACCAGTCTCCTCGTGGGACCGCATGCGCGTCACGGGGTCATAAGCAGGCCCATGGGCCATGACTTCCTGAAGTTCGATGAGGTAGGCGTACCGCGCCCAGAGAACGTAAGCCATGGTCATCAGGTACAGGGTCGCGGCGATTGCGCTTGCCGCATGAACAGGCCATAAGGCCTGGGAACGGTTGAGCGCAATCCAGCCCAGCCCCCCGACGGCAGCCAGCATACAAAATACGCTGAGAAGCGCGACCCGGGCCAGTCGCACACCGCGCATGGCACTGCGCAGGCAAAACAGCAAACCGGAACCCGCCAGCAGAAGAGCCATAGCGATGCTCAGTCCAAGGGCTTGGCCGGGCGTCAGGCCCCAGCCCAGTCCGACGATCAGGATACAGACACCACCCAGTGCAATCACGGCACGACGTTGATGCTCTTGTGACCTGAGAATTCCCAGCAAAGCCAGCAGTTGATAGGCCAGCAAGCAGGAGACGGCAATCGCAAGATGAGCCAGAACGCGCGCCTGCGTCTCGTCATCATCGATGGGCAAAATATCGAGGAATGCCAGGACGAAAATCGCAGAAGCGACGCCAGACATCGCGGCATTCAGTGCAATCCGGTGCAGAGAACGGAAATATGCAAGCGCAGCTCCCCCGCAGACCAGAAAGGCCATGCCGAAGAAGCAACCCCAAAGACCAATTGCCAGTTTTTCCATCGCCGTTGAAGATAACCGCCCTGCTGAAATCAGGCAACCAGCCCACGCAATTCAATTCAGGGCCGTATCAAGCCCGACACCAATCGTCCTCCAGCCGGTGCCTTACACTTATTTCCGCCGGTAAAAAAGCGCCCCGCTGGCCGCCCTGATATCTCCAGATTCCGAAAGCGTTGCCCATGTCTGCCGTCTTCAACTTCACATTTGTACCGTGGTTTCGTTCGGTCGCACCGTACATCCACACGCACAGGGGCAAAACCTTTGTCGTAGGAATTGCCGGCGAAGCCATTGCAGCGGGAAAGCTGCAGCATATTGCGCAGGATTTGGCGCTCATTCAAAGCATGGGTGTGAAGATCGTCCTGGTGCATGGCTTCCGGCCGCAGGTCAATGAGCAGCTCCTGGCGAAAGGCCATGCTGCAAGGTACTCCCATGGCATGCGCATCACCGATGAGGTCGCACTGGACTGTGCACAGGAGGCCGCCGGGCAACTGCGCTATGAAATAGAGGCTGCATTCAGCCAGGGTTTGCCCAACACCCCTATGGCCGGCGCCACCATACGCGTTATTTCAGGCAACTTCATCACTGCGCGCCCCGTGGGCATCATGGATGGGGTTGATTTCCAGCACTCCGGGCTGGTGCGCAAAGTGGATGTGGCAGGCATCACAACCACCCTCAACTTCGGGGCCATGGTGCTTTTGTCCCCCTTCGGCTTTTCCCCGACCGGGGAAGCTTTCAATTTGACGATGGAGGAAGTGGCAACCTCCGTGGCCATCGCGCTTCAGGCTGACAAGCTCATCTTCCTGACTGAAATCCCGGGCATCCGTATTGACCCCGCGCAAGCGGATGGGGAAGACAACCCGATCGATACCGAGTTGCCTCTCGCTGCGGCCGAAAAACTGCTTGCAGGCCTCTCCCCTGCCGAGAGACCAACCGACACGGCGTTTTACCTCCAGCATTGCGTCAAGGCATGCAAGGCAGGTGTCGAGCGTAGCCACATCCTGCCGTTTGCAATCGACGGGGCGTTGCTGCTTGAGATTTATGTACATGACGGCATCGGAACCATGGTGATCGACGAAAAGCTCGAAAGCCTGCGCGAAGCCACGCCCGACGATGTTGGCGGCATTCTGCAGCTTATAGAGCCCTTCGAAAAGGACGGCACCTTGGTCAAGCGCGGCCGAACGGAAATCGAACGTGATGCAGAACTCTATTCGGTGATTGAGCACGACGGCGTCATCTTTGCCTGCGCAGCGCTTTACCCATATCCCGAGGCGAAAACGGCTGAAATGGCTGCACTGACGGTTTCACCGCAAAGCCAGGGTCAGGGTGACGGTGAAAAGATTCTCAAGCGCATCGAACAACGTGCCCGGGCAGCCGGTCTGCAGAGCATTTTTGTCTTGACCACCCGCACCATGCACTGGTTTATCAAGCGTGGCTTTGTGCAGGTGGATCCCGAATGGCTGCCCGAGGCCCGCAAGAGAAAGTACAACTGGGACCGCAAGAGTCAGGTGCTGGTCAAGAAATTGACCTGATGGCGCTATATACGTCCGCCCACATCCCGGCGATGACCTCCGACCTCCGAATAGACGGTTTCACCCGCGCCAATTGCCGGTGGCTGCTGCTTACGGCCGCCGTTGTTTTTTTCACCCATTTGCCGTTCGCGTTGTTTTCCAACGAATTCCAGGATGGCTGGATTCACGCCCTTTTGTTCGAACAAAAGGCTTATGGGGAAATTTTCAAGCGCCTGATGGACAACGGCCGGCCGGTTGCGGGATGGATCAATTTGCATGCGATGACCGTGACCGGTTTTGCGCACGGAGCGATATGGCTGTCGGTCATCGCCGCAGTTGTTGCCGGCGCCGCATGGTACGCCGCCTTTTTGCGGACGGGCCACATTGCGCCGCGCCTGGCTTTTGTGATGGCCGTCGTGGCGGCTGTTACGCCCGCCAACCAGATCATTCTTTCCACGCCGACGGTTATTTTTGTATCTGCCCACGCTTTTTTTGCAGTGGGCATCTGGCTATTCCTGGAGGCACATCTGCGCGCGCGCACCGTAGCAGGAATAGTGGCCTACGTCGGCGCCTGCGTCTGTGGAACGGCTGCTGCTTTGCTGGGGGAGGCAACTGCACCCATGCTTGTCCTGTACCCGATGGTTACATTGCTGGTTGACGGAACATTTGCGCAGGGTAGCGCGTTCAACTGGCAGCGTGCACTATGGAGCTTGTGCAAGCGGAGTGCGCCGGTGGTGCTGGGTTGTGGCGCATTTGCAGCCATGTTCATCCTGTTCCCACCGGTCGGTGCAGAGATGGTCAGCGAGCGCCGAATTTCCTTCCAGCCCGTACAACTTTTGTTGTCTCTGGGTACATTTGTGGCCACCGTCCTGGCTGCCTATGTGTCAATGTGGCTTGTGATCGTCTGGATGCTGTTCGCCGGGACGAAAAAGGCTAATTCTGCTTATAAGGACATTGACAATCGCCGAAGATTTTTTCTCCTTCTGGCAGTCAGTACCGCCGTCTTTACCCTGTCGCCTTACATTGCAGCCCTCCGGCTGGCGAGCCCAGCGGGGTGGGGTTTGCGGTACCTGTACTATTTCGGAAGTGCATTGGCATGGCTGCTTGCATTTCTGGCGCCCCTACCCGCTGGCCGTGAGCGACTTTCAATTGACGGCAAGGTAGTGGCATGGTTGACTGCCGCAGTCGTGGCTGGCTTGCTATTACGCTGGCCGCTTTTCGCGGTCCGCACCGTCCATGAAGCCATGGTCGTCCAGGCCGTATCGGACTCTCCCCTGGCACGGCAGACGAAGGTTTTTGTCATGGATGACCAGACCGATGTCATGGCGGCCCCGCTTAGGGACGTCGAATGGAGCGGAATTCTGCAGCGGGCGCTGCGGGCGCCCGGGGCGATTGCGGCCATCGCCTCGCCCCAGGAGCCCGAAACCACATGGACTCGATGGCGCTTTCAACTCCGGCAGCGGATGGGCTGGGCACCCGCCGTTCAGCCCGTATTGACCCCCGGATATCTAAGGGAACACGTCCGTGGATTGCAAGGGCACGCTCTGGTCGGCCAAATGGACAATCCATGCGTGTTGACCGAGGTCAGGGTTGCAGACCCGTCCTCGAATTGGTTTGGCCAGGCATTCGTCTGGTATTTCCGCTCCACGTGGCAGCCCGATGGCTACCGCGCCTGGCTCAGAACAGAGGCGGCGCAGCGTATCAGCATCAGCAAAATGCCCTTTGTGCTGGACCCTTGCCGCTAAAAATCGGGTTTTTGGAGCAATCCGGCTGTCGTGGTGCCTAATTAGTCACACTCCCGGCGTGAAGGCACGACTTCAGTAAAATTGCGCCCTGAGTAAGACCCCGCCGAAGGTACACTCGCTCGTAGCTTTATGCCCCCCGGCAATAGCCCTTTTTCCAATGAATGTTCCTGGATTTCTAAAGCATGGCCGATAAGTACGGAATCGACAGTCACAAACTGGTCTACCACCCCCGCTGGGTTGCCAACCTGATGGACGTTGGCGACGACTGGGAGCGGGCAAAGGAGATCTACCCGATCTATGTGGAAATGTCGCCCGTAGGCGCCTGCAACCACCGGTGTACCTTCTGTGCTGTTGATTACATCGGCTACAAGGCGCGCATGCTTGACGCAGATATTCTTGCAGAACGCCTGCAGGAAATGGGCGAGCTCGGGGTCAAGAGTGTGATGTACGCCGGCGAAGGCGAGCCCATGCTGCACAAACGCATCGTTGATATCGTCAAGGCGACTAAAGCCGCCGGCATGGATGTCTCCTTTACAACCAATGCAACGGTATTGAACGAAAAGTTCATCACTGAAGCGCTGCCACTCACATCCTGGATCAAGGTATCCATGAATGCAGGCACCAAGGAAACATACGCCAAGATCCACCAGACGAAAGAGTCTGACTTTGACCGCGTGGTCGGAAATCTCAAACGTGCAGTGGCGGCGAAGCGCGCCAACAACATCGATTGCACCATCGGCGCACAAACATTGCTGTTGCCGGAGAACGCGGATGAAATCGAACAACTGGCGATTCTTTGCCGTGACGAAATCGGGCTGGATTATCTGGTCGTCAAACCTTATTCGCAGCACAAGTTCAGTACGACCCACCTGTACGAGAAGGTCAACTATAAAAATTACATTGGCATGGAGCAGCGTTTTGAGGGCTTCTCAACCGACGACTTCCAGCTTGTTTTCCGCAGCAATACGATGAAAAAGTATGTAGAGGCAGAAGGCGCACGCTACAACAAATGCAACGCCACACCGTTTTCCTGGGCTTACGTGATGGCCGATGGGCAGGTCTACGGTTGCAGCGCGTACCTGCTGGATGAGCGCTTCGCTTACGGCAACATGATGGAACAGTCCTTCAAGGATGTCTGGCAGAGCGACAAGCGCCGGGAAAACTTCCGTTATGTTCGCCATGATCTTGATATCAATGACTGCCGCAAAAATTGTCGTATGGACGAGGTCAACCGTTACCTCGACAAACTGACGTCCGGTAGCGTCGAACACGTTAACTTCATCTAAGCCCGCGAAGGAAAGGCCGAATGAAGGCACTGATTACAGGTGGGGCCGGGTTTATCGGCAGTCATTTGGCAGAACTGCTCTTGGAAGAAGGCCATGAGGTCGTGGCGATAGACAGCCTTGCCAGCGGCCGTACAGCCAACCTGGAACAGCTTGGTACCAACTCGAGGCTGACTTTTCACCAGGTTGATATTCGTGATGCCGCGTCACTGGGGGCCTGCTTTGATGGGGTCGACTGGGTATTTCACATGGCTGGGCTGGCCGATATCGTCCCCTCGATAGAGGCGCCCGGCGACTATTTTCAGACCAATGTACAGGGGACGCTGAATGTTCTGGAGTGTGCCAGGGCCGCGGGGATCAGGCGTTTTGTTTATGCGGCCTCATCATCGAGTTACGGCATACCGGATGTCTACCCGACTCCAGAGACATCACCCATACAACCCCAGTACCCTTACGCGTTGACCAAGTACATGGGCGAGGAACTGGTGATGCATTGGGCACAAACCTATAGATTGCCAGCCGTATCTTTGCGCCTGTTTAACGTTTATGGCCCCCGCTCACGCACAACCGGCGCTTACGGCGCGGTATTCGGCGTGTTTCTGGCACAAAAGATACACGGCAAACCGTTTACTGTGGTGGGAGACGGTCGCCAGACCAGAGACTTCACTTATGTATCCGATGTCGCGAAGGCATTTTTGGCTGCTGCCAGCTCGGACATCAGTGCCGTGGCCATGAATGTGGGAAGTGGCAATCACTACAGCGTCAATCGCCTGGTGGAACTTCTCGGTGGAGATGTCGTGCATATCCCCAAACGGCCAGGCGAACCTGACTGCACCTTTGCCGATACCACACGTATTCGTGCCCTGTTGGACTGGGCGCCACAGGTCTCTCTTGAATCAGGTGTGGCGACAATGCTGCAGCACCTGGATGACTGGCGCGATGCGCCAGTTTGGAGCACCACGAGCATCCAGCAAGCAACAGCACCATGGTTTAAATTTTTAGGCAACAAGGCATCCACTTGACTCTAGATCTTGCATCCCGAACGACAGAATTCGCCCGCGTCGTCACGGCCGCCACGTGGGGCGCCAAGCAAAACGAAAACATGTCGTCAAACGACGGCGCGGCGATGTTCATGGGATGGGTGGATGCCCTGAAGAATGCACGCAAGCGCATGTACATTGTCGGAAATGGCGGGAGTGCGGCAATTGCTTCGCACGCCGTCACCGACTTTGCCAACATGGCCAAGATTTCGGCCTTTACCCTGCACGACTCCTCCCTGCTGACCTGCATGACCAATGACTACGGTTATGAGGTGGCTTTTGCGCGCATGCTGTCGCTGCACGCGGGAGAAGGCGACGTACTTGTCGCCATCAGCAGTTCCGGCAAATCACCAAACATCTGCAATGCTGTCGAGAGCTTCCGCCGCGCAGGCGGTGGCAAGGTCCTGACACTTTCAGGGTTCAAATCAGACAACGCCCTGAGACAGCTGGGCGATATCAACGTCTGGCTTGACTCCTCCGACTACGGCATCGTGGAAATCGGCCACCAGTTTGTGCTTCACAACCTGTCAGACCGGATCGCAGCAAAACTTCAGGCGGCAGGGCAATAACGATGAGCGGACCTGGAAAGATCTGCTCGATCGAGCAGCTGGGCATTGAATCCGCGCGCCTCAAAGAATTGGGCAAGCGCGTTGTTCTGTGTCATGGCACTTTCGACCTCATGCATACGGGGCACATTCGCCACCTGCAACGCGCGCGCCAGGAGGGTGATGTCCTGTTTGTCAGCCTGACTGCAGACAAATTCGTCAACAAAGGGCCCGGCCGTCCCGTGTTCAGTCAGGACCTTCGCGCAGAAACCCTGGCCGCCCTCGCCTGCGTCGACTATGTGGCCATCAACAGCGACTACACAGCCCTGACACCCATTGAGCATGTCAAACCCCACGTGTACGCCAAGGGGAGCGACTATCAATCGAGCTCGGACGACGTAACCGGAAACATTCTTCGCGAGATCAATGCGACCCAGGCCCACGGTGGTCGCATTTTCTACACTGACGAGATCACCTTCAGCTCGAGCTCGCTGCTAAACGAGCATTTCGGCGTTTTCCCCCCGGAAACCAAACAGTACCTAGAGCGCTTTGCGGAAAACACGAGCGACAAAAGCATTTTTGGCCAGCTGGATTCATTGCGCAAACTTCGTGTGTTGGTGGTCGGCGATGCTATCGTCGATCAATACCACTATGTTTCGCCACTGGGCCAGACCGGCAAAGGAAATATCCTGGCCGTGCGTTACGACTCGGAAGAACAATTTGCAGGAGGTTCGCTGGCCGTCGCGAACCATCTTGCATCGTTTGCCGACAGTGTCACGCTGATGACCGGACTCGGGAAGCTTGAAACACATGAAGAGTTCATTCGCTCAAAACTCAAGCCAAACGTCACACCGCGTTTCTTCTACATCGACAACGCACCGACGGTGGTCAAGCGCCGCTTTGTAGACAGCGATCTCGCCAAATTTTTTGAGGTGTATTTCTATCGCGACAGCATGCAGGACAGCCCGCACGACGAAGCGGTTGCAAAAGTACTGCGTGAGGAACTCCAAAACTATGACGTCGTCATCGTGCCGGACTTCGGCAACGGATTTATTGCGCCCGCGATGGTCAAGGCGCTATGCGAGCACGCGCCGTTTCTTGCGGTGAACACGCAGGTCAACAGCGGCAACCGTGGTTTCCACGTGATCAACCGTTACAGTCGTGCGAATTTTGTCTCCCTCAACGAGCCGGAGTTGCGTCTTGCCGCCCACAACCGTCACGATCCCGTCGAAGCAGTTGCCGAGCAGGTGGCCAACCGTGTGGGGGCAGACTACCTCGCGGTCACGCGTGGGTCCAAAGGCGTGATGATTTGGGACAGGCCCAACAAGGTCGTCCACAACATACCTGCACTGTCCACCAAGGTGGTTGACCGCATTGGCGCAGGCGACGCATTCCTGTCACTGGCAGGCCTGTGCCTCGGCGGGCAGTTGTCGTCCCAGGTGGCGGCATTTGTCGGTAGCGCAGCAGCGGCCATTGACGTCCAAATCGTCTGTAACCGCGAACCTGTCGAGCAGCCCATGCTCTACAAATACGTCACAACCCTGCTGAAGTAACGATTACGCGACCATCCCGGCCAGAGTACAGCTCACTTCGGCGGCTGCGAATCGGAAAAGACCCACAACCGCTGCGACAGGAAACTGAGCGGCGTGAGTATTGCCAGGCCGCAGCCCTTGCCCAGCCACGCCGGCAAGCCGAGCAGGTCAATAAATCCCCACGCGAACAGGTAGTCGAGCGTGATGTAGCCCGCATCGTTGATAAGGAAACGGATGGCCTGGCGGCTGCCATGGGACTTCTTTTTGAAGGTAAACACCTTTTGCAGGGGGAACATGGTGGCCAGCAAGACGACATGCACCACCAGGGTACATTGCAAAGTACTCAAGGCTGTGAAATGCCTTAACAGGCTGAAAACAACCCAATTGAACACCACGCCACTTCCACCGACGATGAGGTGGCGCACCAGTTGTTGCGCGGCATGTTCTCCGTAGAAAATTCCTCTGACGAGGTCAACCAGGCGTTTGCTCATACAGTCCTGCCTGTGGTCATTCGCCCGATCAGTCGAACCAGTTTGGCCGAATTCAGCAGAAACTGCCCGGTGATTCTGTAGCGTCCTCCTGTCTCGTCAATCTGCCCCATCTGAAGCAGGCGAACCAGTCGCTGGCTCACCATCGCCCGACCGCCATACATGCTTGTCGAACCGCTATCACTCGTGCCAATGCGGTCGCCCTCCAGCAATTGCAGGAGCATGCGGATACGACGCCCGGTCTCACTGAGATTGAAGAAATGAAAGTACGAATACGCCACACTGTTAAATGCCAGCGTGGCGTACAGCAGCGCCAGCCCAAGCTCCGCCGACGACGCCTTGGCCCATACACCGCAGCCCACGATGGCGACAACCAGGGGAACATTCAAAGCCAGGCCGAGCAAGGCGGTCGCTTTTTGAGGAGAAGTCGCAGGATAACGCGCAAGCCACAAGCGGGCCATAAGTGCATGCGACCCCAGCAGGACGACACAGGTCACCACGGTACATGCCAGCGTCAGGCCCTTAATGTCGTTCATCAGCGCCTTTTGCAGACATGCGTTTGTAGGTCGCCGAGCGTGGATTCAGAGGCTGGTCGGTAGCGCCGCTGCTGCGGGTAATATGCACTTCCTTGACCAGCCGGAGGTAAGCCATCATGACTTCTCGCAGTGACTTTATCGTCAGGGCCTTTGTTTTTCCCGACTGGCGGTCACCCAGAAAATGCGGTGTCTCCGCGTAGAGGTACCCCCGTCGTATCAGCTTGATCAACAGTTCGGCCTGATAAAAGAAACCCTTGGACTCCAGGTCCACTTCGCGCAATATGGCGGTGTTGTAAATCACCGTTCCGTTGGTGTAATTCAGGTTGGTGCCAAAGCTCACATTGATGATGAAACGATAGGCGGAAGACACAATCCGGCGCACGCGCGAGCGAATCTCGATGTTGTAGATGAACGGTACGATGATGTCGACATGGCGGGTCATCGCAAAGTATGTCAGCGCATCGTCCGGGTCATTTTCATTGTCGCCGGGAAACATCGTGACGTAGTCCATGGTGGACGCCAGGGCTCCGTTAAAAAATGAGGCGCCTATGCCCTGGCGTTGGGGGTGCTGGATGATTCGTACCCGCGCATCACTTGCCGCGATCCGTTCGGCCACGGCCTGCGTACCATCGTTGCTGCCATCGTTCACGATGATCAACTCGCCCCTGATACCCTTGCGGTCCAGCGCGCGCAGCGTAGACGTTGCAGCATCTGCAATGTTGGCCTCCTCATTCAGGCATGGCATAACCACCGTGATGGTGGGAAACTCTTGATCGTCGTTTTTATTCATCTGTGACATTCACCCGAGACCGCGCTGCAGTCCCAGTGTTTTACGGTAAGCCCTGAAAACCCGGGCCAGTACGCGGCCGGCAGGTAGCAGAAAGAGCTGCCCATCAGCATCAACACCGATCAGCCGGTCGCTGGACAGGTCTTCCATCTTTTTGGTGAACAGGCTGTCACCTTTCAACGCGGCCATCACACCCGCCTCATCCAGACCAGCAGGTGCTGCGGCTTCGATGGCGAAAAGGATGCGAAAGGAAGGGATGTCTTCCCTCAGGGCCGGATACGTCTGGATGTACCCACAAGCCAGGGCGAGATATAAAAATCCAGCCAGCAGCACATCCATCACGTCAACGCGCGTAGTCGCCAGCGTGGCAAGCACCATCAGGCACGGCACCAGCAGGTAGACGACCGCCAGACCAAGCATTTCACGCTTGACGCCGAGAAGGCGCCACAACACGACCTGCACAACAAGCAGAAACAGGAAAGCACCTACGCCCGCGGCGAGAACCGAACCCATCAGTACAAGGCTCCGACCGTGCGCTCAGATGAAATTGATGTGTTCAGGCGGGCTCTTCAGATCCCAGAGGAACTTGTTGACGTAGTCCTGTCGGCAACCGACAGCGCAGTCCTTGTGCACGTCAACCGAATTCACAACATCGTTATGCACTTCCCAGTAGCGATCGCCCATGACGATGTCAAAGAACGACTGGTCGTGAATGTCACCGATGTAGAAGCGCTCCTTGTTGAAGAACGGGCCGCACGGGTAAATCTTGCCGTTACCGGAGACCTGCAAAAGAAACGGTGTGCCATGGCACTGGTCATACTTGCGGTAGCCATCCTTGTACAGCGGTGTTTCGCCGCCCGCCATGATCTTGTCCCACTTGGCCTGCACAACGTAGTTCTCGTTGGAATATGTTTCGGCTTCCTTGAGCACATCGGCAATGCTGAGGTAATCCTTGTAATCAATGCCGATTTCCTTGTACTCGGAGTCCGAGCATTGCTTGATCACAAAGTAGTCCACGCCAAGTTCGGCACCCAGCTGAGCTTCCTTGATGACCTGGTCATAGCACTCGGGAATCAGCACCATCTGCAGGCCCAAAGTGCATTTGTAGCCGTTGTCTTTCTTGATCTTCACCAGCGCGCGGATCTTCTCGACGAGTTCATCGAAGTTGCTGGCCTTGGACTGGTGCACACGCTGAAAACCATCACGCTCACCAGCGGACAGGTTGAACCGAATCCATGTCATGTCACGCAACATGTCGTGCGCGCGGTCCATGTCGAACAGCAAACCGTTGGTCGCCATAGATGTGTCCACACCAAGCTTGCGGGCCAGCACCGTGGCGTCATAGACCGCCGGGTTCAGGGTGGGCTCACCGTCACCAATAAAGCCAATCGAACGCACACCCAGTTTGCCGCAGTCCTCGATGTAGCGCAGCAGCGCATCACGCTCGATCATCGTGCCGCGGGTCATGTTCTGCACCACCGCATAGCAATACAGGCAGGCCGTGTTGCAGAACTTGGTCAGGCCCATGTCGATGTGGATGGGCGCAAACTTTTCGCCTTTCTGCCACGCCGCGATGCGGTCGAGGTGGTGCATCATCTTGTGGCCGTCGAAACGGAAACGTTCGTGCTTGTTCCGGAAGCTCGGGCCGGTGAACAGGTTCGGAATCTGGTCGTCGGTTTTCCAGGTGGGGTCGACGCGCACCACGCCAACCTGCCCGGCTTCCTTGTAAAACTTGATTTCCTGACCTTGCAGCTTGTTGAGCTTGGAACTGTCCAGCAATTGCTCATCGGCACTCGCGGGAGCCGCGCCTGCACGCTGCTCGACCTCCACCGTACGGTCCACGATGGTGTTGGAAGTACGCAGTTTGTGCCCGGGCTTGTCCGCCAGCGCAGCATCAGTCGGAATGGAGGTCACCACATCCTTGCCGAATCGGTTGGTTTCGCGGGTTGAATTGCTCATGGTCAAACTCTCTTCCAGAAAATATCAAAAACTCAGAACGGGCCGGTAAAACTTGCGCTGGGTACATCCAGGTTGCCAGTGCGGGAAATAGCGCTTTTGACGCTCGCCAGTTGCGCTGCGTCGAGTGGGGAATCCAGCTGCTTCATCACTGTATCCAACAAATCGCCTGGACCGGGAAAATATCCGCCGGCCATGTGCGTCGATGTCGGTGAGGGATGGTCGGGATAGGTCAGGCACGCAGGGGCTTTTTTCAGGCTTCGGAACTCGTGCATGGCCATCAACGCCACCAGCTCGGAGGCCAGTCCGCAAGAGGCCCAGCCCGCATCTACCGCAATGAGGTGGCCAGTTTTGCGCACAGACGCCGACAGGGTTTCGACATCGAGCGGACGGGCGCTGCGCATGTCCACCACCTCGACATCGATGCCGTATTTGGCCAGCTCTCGCGCCATCTGCAGTGCCTCGACAATGGCGAACGAAAAACCGGCAATGGTCAGCTTGTTGCCGGACTGCAACACGCGGGCTTTGCCAAGAGGTACTTTGTACTCATCTGCAGGCACATCATCCACGAGGTTGTGAACCCAGCGGTGCTCGATGAAGATCACCGGATTGTTGTCGTCAAGGGCGGAAATCAGCATGCCCTTGGCGTCATAGGGGTTGCTGGGCATGGCGACCTTCAGGCCGGGGATATGCGCAAAAAGAGCCTGCAGGCCTTGCGAATGCTGCGGCCCTTGCCCCCAGCCACGTCCGATGATCATGCGCACCACCAGTGGCACCGTCGACTGGCCATTGAACATGTAATGCCATTTGGCAGCGTTGTTGATGAGCTGGTCCATGGCCAGCATGGCGAAATCGATGCGCTGGTGAATCATCAGCGGCCGCATGCCGGCAAGTGCCGCACCAACACAGACACCCGTCAGCCCGTTCTCGGACAGCGGCATGTCAAAGACACGGTCGGCGCCGTAGGTCTCGCGCAGGTTGGCCGTTGTACCAAAAATCGCCTTGGGGTCCGGCACGCCTTCACCAATCACGATCACGCGGCTGTCACGGGCCATGACCTGCTCGGTCGCCTGGTGAAGGGCCTGGGCGTAGCTAATCTTTTGCACGAGGGCGTCACGCTGCATAAACGTGGCTCCTGGAATCTTCATAAGTCGGTGCGGGGCTGGCCATTGCGAAGCCGAAGGCCGCGTCGATTTCGGCCTCGATGCGCGAAACAATGGCTTCGTGCTGCTGTTCGCTCAGGTCTTTTCCTGCCAGCGCGTGGCGCATGCGCGTGACCGGGCAACTGCCCATGCCGGTATCAATGGTGTCCTCATCCCGGTAGCCCAGCTGGTCATCGAAATTCGGACCGCAGTGCTCGCGCCAGCGGTAAACGGAAAACTGCAGGAACTGGGGACCCTCGCCCGCCCTTGCCCTCGCAACGGCAGCCTCCGTTGCCAGGTGCACGGCCATCACATCATTGCCGTCACCATGATGGGTAGTCCAGCCGTGGGCAGCCGCAATCGCGTGAATGGGCCGGTCCGGTTGGCGCTCGCTCAGATGGGTGTAGACCGAGAATTCGTTGTTCTCGCAAATGAAAACGACCGGCAATTTGTGCAGTGCGGCGAAGTTCAGCGACTCATGCACCACGCCCTCTTCAAAGCAGCCGTCACCAAAAAAGGCAACAGACACCAGAGGTTGTTTCTGCAGCTTGTGCGACCAGCCCACGCCGACAGCCAGCGGCACGGTACCGCCAACGATAGGCGTTGAGCCCAAAAAACCCACCGATTTGTCGATCAGGTGCATGGAGCCGCCGCGGCCGCCGCAGCAGCCATCGCTTTTGCCGTAAAACTCGGCGATCATGCGGCCCATGTCGCCGCCCTTGGCAAGGTAGTGGCCATGGGCGCGGTGATTGCTGAAAACGGTATCGTCGGCACCCAGTGCAGCACAGACGCCGACGGCAATGGCTTCCTGCCCAATGCACAAATGTGTGGGGCAGCGCATCTGCTGATCAGCGTAGCGCTCTGCGACTCGTTCTTCCGTCCTCCGTATGCGCAACATCGCCTCGTACAGACGCAGGGGGAGAGCCGGATCGGCGGTCATACTTTGGGGCAACTTGGTGGTTTGACCGCTAGGCGGCCAAGGAGTAATTCAGACACGAAATTTTACCAGCGGGCTCCCCCAGCCCTTGCAGGGTGGGGGAATAAACGGCTCGAATTGCGTAATAGTGCCCGAAAGGTGTTGCAAGGCTGTCTCAGCCAGGCGATTACAGGGGCATCACAGAGGTGAGACGGCCTGGATGTCGGGCGCTTTCAGCCACGCACTGAACTCGTCCGCCAACCGTCGACTGGCCTCCGTGGCGGTTCTCCAGGCGGTCACCCGGGACTGAAGATCGCTCCCGTAGCGCTCAAAATCCGTGCGGTCCGGCAGCTTGCTATTGGGCAGGGTCAAAACCCATGCCGGATCAGGCGCCAGGAGAACCATGTTGTCGAGGAAATGCGTGGCCTTGTGCCGCCATTTAAAGCCCTTGTCCAGCCAGCCCGGCACCACCGCTTTCTGGAAATGGGGGTAAAGCACCAGCCCGCCACCGCCTTGACCGATCTCAGCATCCGAAGTCAGGCTGGCGGCGTAGTTCAGGTGCAGGTGGTAATCGGTGATCCCGCCATCCCAATAAGCACCGGGTGGCGCACCGGGGATGTCGTGCACAGAGCGCAGCACGAAAGGAATGGAGCAGCTGGCCTGCAACGCCGGGTTGAAGTTGGCCTCATCGAGCGAGACCTGTCGCGTCCGATAGTCGGTTGTCGAAAAAGGCAGCGGTGCATCGGGCGTGGAAAACACCACCCGCTCAAGCCATGCGCCCATGGCCTTGCGATGCACGCCGTTGGCGAGAAAGGCACCCAGGTAGCCCAGCGGCGTTGCAAGCTTGTGTTCACGGCCCAGCATGTGTCGGCCACGCGAGGTGACGATGTGCAGACGAAAGCGCGGATGCGAAAGCACCTCCTGCACCCTGCCCCCATAAAAGCTTTTAAGGCTGGCGCCAAACTGCTCGCTCACAAAATCTGCGGTCGGGCGCTTCTGGCCCGGCTTCAGCTCGTAGTGCTGATGGATGTAGTCATGCTCCAGCCGCTGGAAAGCGGCCACCGGGTCGTTCAGGCAGGCCGTCGCCATGCGCCACGCGCCGATGGATGCACCCACCAGATGAACAGGGTGGTCCGTGCTCGGCAGCCAGTCGCCAAAAATAAAGCGGTCAAGTGGCCCCAGGATCAGGCCTTTCGGCCCACCTGCCGCCCCCGGGACAACGCCGATGTCCCGTGCTTGCAGGCCGTTCTTTTTGATATGCGCCATCGCCTTGGGCCCGGCGTAAATGCGGAGAGCTTTCATGGCGGACATCTTAGGGTTGCGCTGCAGCTTTCGCAGCCACCCTTGCGGCGCGCCATCGTGCCAGAAGCGCCTTGCTCCAGCGGCGAACCGGCTGTTCAAAAAGCCTTTCGCTGGCCAGCGCCAGGATAAAGGAGGCGAGCAAAATCGCCAGCGCCAGCAGCAGGCGGCCACCCGTCGTGCCGGTCTTCAGGGCCTCCAGCCCCAGTGCTGGTGCGACATAAAAATAAAGCACAGGGTGTATCAGGTACACGCCATAGGTCGCGTCGCCCAGATGCTGCGACAGGCGCTGGTAAGCACCCTTGAGCTGCCCCTCCAGCCTGACCCTGCCTGCGACGGCCACCATCACCAGGCACAGCGGTGCCAGCAAACAGCCACGCCAGCCTGTCAATTCATCGGTGCCCTGAATCGGGTTGACGGCCAGCATCAGCGCAAAGCCAGCCAGCAAGATCAGCAGCCCGCGCCCCGCCGACAGATACGCCGTCCACAAGCCCGTTCGCGCGAGCTGGCCGATAAGGCAGCCACCCACGAAGTAGGCCGCAAATGCCGGCGCGTTGTGATAAGCCAGGTACTGGCTCGCGGCAGGCATATCCACCGCGCCGTAAGTGCGGGATATCCACCAAACCTGCAGAACAACGCAGACAGCGAACAGCCCCAGCGCTGCGCGCCATGACTTGAGCGCCAGCAACACCAGCGGAAACAGCAGGTAAAACACCGCTTCAACCCCCAGCGACCAGCCACCCGTCAGCAAGGCAAAGCCAGAGGGGTTGTACAGGCCCATCATCATGCTGGCGTTGAGAAACATCACACCCAGAAGCCGCGTGACGGGCCCGTACCAGATGCCCATGGTCGGCACCACCACCAGCATCAGCACCACATACAGGGGTGCGAGCCGCCAGAAACGAACCCACAGGAACTCGCCGAACCGAAATCGCCCGGACTCGAAACGGCCCGCATAGGTATAAGCCATGCTGGCACCCGAAAGCACAAAGAACAGATAGACCCCATAACTGCCGAACACATGCAGTTGGGCCAGCTCAGTCCAGTACAGCAGGTGATAGGCCGCAACCAGCAAGGCGCAAACGCCGCGCAGGAGATCCCAACCGAGCACGCGCCCCTGCGCTGCAAGGGCGCCCGCCAGAGCACTGGGGGCGCCCTGCCCGATCATTTGCGCAGGTTCTGCAACTTGGCGAAGGCCGACGCCATGGCGTTGTCGGCAGCAGGTGCCGGGGAGTGGCCACGGTTGCTCTGGCCCTGACGCGCCCCTTCAAAGCGGTTTTCCCTGTGACCGCCCTCGCGGCGCGCTGGGGCGGTGCCCAGCTTCATGGTCAGGCCAATGCGCTTGCGCGCCACGTCGACTTCAGTCACGCGCACCTTCACGATGTCACCGGTCTTGACGACTTCGCGCGCATCGCTGACGAAGCGGTCGGCCAACTGGCTCACATGCACCAGACCATCTTGGTGCACACCGATGTCGATGAAGGCACCAAAGGCGGCGACATTGCTGACCGTACCCTCCAGCTCCATGCCTTCTTTCAGGTCCTTGATGTCCTCGACGCCATCGTTGAAGCGCGCCACCTTGAAGTCGGGGCGCGGGTCGCGCCCCGGTTTTTCCAGTTCGGCAATGATGTCCCTCACCGTGATGACGCCAAATTTCTCATTGGCAAACAGCTCGGGTTTGAGCGTCTTCAGCATGTCAGCCCGCCCCATCAGCTCGGCCACCGGTTTGCCGGTATTGGCCATGATCTGCTCGACCACGGGGTAGGTCTCGGGGTGCACGCCGGTCATGTCCAGCGGGTTGCTGCCGCCGCGCAAGCGCAGGAAGCCCGCGCTTTGCTCAAACGTTTTGGCACCCAGGCCGGTCACCTTGAGCAGGTCGGCACGCGAGGCGAATGCGCCATTCGCATCACGCCATCGCACCACCGACTTCGCCACGGTCTGGCTCAGGCCCGACACGCGCGCCAGCAACGGCACACTGGCGGTGTTCAGGTCAACACCTACGCTGTTCACACAATCCTCAACGACAGTATCCAGGCTGCGTGCCAGATCGCTCTGGTTCACGTCGTGTTGGTACTGGCCCACGCCAATCGATTTCGGGTCGATCTTGACCAGCTCGGCCAAGGGGTCCTGCAGGCGGCGCGCAATGCTGGCGGCACCGCGCAGGCTCACGTCGACGTCCGGCATCTCCTGCGAGGCGAATTCGCTGGCGGAGTAGACCGAAGCACCGGCCTCGCTAACCACCACACGTTGCATCCCGTCGATCTTTTTCATCAGGTCGGCTGCAAGTTTGTCGGTCTCGCGGCTGGCTGTGCCGTTGCCGATGGCAATGAGGTTGACGCCGTGCTTCTCGCACAGCTTGCCCAGGGTGTGCAGCGAGCCGTCCCAGTCGCGGCGCGGCTCGTGAGGGAAAACCGTGGCGGTCTCGACCAGCTTGCCGGTGCTGTCGACCACCGCCACCTTCACGCCGGTGCGGATGCCGGGGTCCAGTCCCATCACCACGCGCGGACCAGCCGGTGCAGCCAGCAGCAGGTCGCGCAGGTTGTCGGCGAATACCTTGATGGCGACCTTCTCGGCGTCTTCGCGCAGACGTGTGAACAGGTCACGCTCCAGCGACAGGCTGAGCTTGACGCGCCATGTCCAGGCTACGGCCTTGCGAATCAGGTCATCGGCAGGCCGCGCCTTGTGGCTCCAGCCAAGGTGCAGGGCAATCTTGCCTTCCGCAATGCTGGGCTGGCCGGGTTCGGGTTGCTCAGGCAACACCAGCTTGGCATCGAGGATTTCAAGCGTGCGACCCCGAAAAACCGCCAGCGCACGGTGCGACGGCACGCGGCCAATCGGTTCGTCGTAATCGAAGTAGTCCCGGAACTTGGCGTTGTCGGTGTTGTTTTCATCCTTGCCGGGCACCAGTTTGGACGACAGCAGCCCGTCGCTCCATAGCCAGCCCCGCAGCGCCTGCACCAGCGAGGCATCTTCGGCCCAGCGCTCACTGAGGATGTCGCGCACGCCATCCAGCACGGCCTGCACGGTGGTGAAGTCGTCGCCAGCCTCGTTCTTTTCTGCCTTTACAAAGGCGGCTGCTTCGTCGGCAGGCACCAGCGAGGGGTCGGCAAAAAGCGTGTCTGCCAGCGGCTCAATGCCGGCTTCGCGGGCAATCTGGCCTTTGGTGCGGCGTTTTTGTTTGTAAGGCAGGTAAATGTCTTCCAGATCCTGCTTGGTGGCAGCCAGTTCAACCGCAACGCGCAGCTCGGGCGTGAGTTTGCCCTGCTCTTCAATGCTTTTGAGCACGGCTTCACGGCGGTCTTCCAGCTCGCGCAGGTAGCCCAGCCGGTATTCGAGTTCGCGCAGCTGGATGTCGTCCAGCCCGCCCGTGGCCTCCTTCCGGTAACGGGCGATGAAGGGCACTGTGGCGCCGCCGTCCAGCAGTTCCACGGCTGTCCGGACCTGGTCTTCCCTGACCTTGATTTCTGCGGCGATCTGGCGAATGATTTTTTGCATGCTCTCTTCTGAAATAGGGGGTGTTTTCGTGCAACCTGACGTCGCGCGGGGGCATTGTCCCACAGCCAAAATCAGGCCCGACCAGCAAACTGGAGACTGTTCGACAAACTGTTTTCAGGAGTAACAAAATGCGCGCAAAAACCATCATCCTGATCCTTTTCATCGCCCTGGTTGCAGGCTTTGCGGCCCTCAATGTCGATGAATTCACCCGTGCCAGCGTACTCAGCTTTGGCTTTACCACTGTCCGTGTGCCACTCGGTCTCGTCATGCTGCTGCTGCTGATCGTTGCAACTGTCGCGTTTCTGGCCAGCACGGTGTACATGCAAAGCACCAATCTGATTGAAACCCGCAAGTACGCCCGCGAACTGTCTGTTCAGCGTGAACTGGCTGACAAGGCAGAGGCTTCGCGTTTCACCGAATTGCGCAGTTTCATCGAAGCCCAAAACGCTGCAGCACTGCACCGTGAAGCCGCGAATAACACCGTGCTGGCAGAACGCCTGGCGCAAACGCAGGCCGCCCTGCTCAACCGTGTCGAACAATCCGACAACGCCACCGCCGCCTACATGGGCCAGCTGGAAGACCGGCTGCAACGCAGCAATGGGCCGCTTCACGCCCACTGAGCAGCTAGCTAAGCCCATATCGCCCACACCGAGGGTGTAAGAAATCTCCTGTCACCGCGACCAACCCGCAGACAGGAGATTTTTTATGTCATTTATCCGCCCCACCACGACCCGACTCATCGCTGCCATCGCGCTGCTGGCAACCACGACCAGCAGCTTTGCGCAAAGCCAATGCAGCGTGCAGTCCGGCCCCAACACCACACCCGTGGTCGAGCTTTACACCTCCGAGGGCTGCAGTTCCTGTCCGCCGGCGGACAAATGGGCGTCCACGCTCAAGGACAAGGGTGTGGTGGTGCAGGCCTTTCACGTCGGTTACTGGGACTACATCGGCTGGGTTGACCGCTTTGCCGCGCCGGCCTATACCAACCGCCAGCGCGACGTGGCCAGCAGAAACCGGCTGCGCAGCATCTACACACCGCAAGCCGTGCTGGACGGCAAGGACTGGCCCAACTGGGGCAGCCAGCCCGCAGAGCGAGAGCCTGCGCGCGCCAGCATCGCCCTCAAACAGCTCGGTACCGACCAGTTTGAAGCCAGCGTCGCACCGGTGAGTTCGCTCGCGCTGTCGCCGTCATGGTCTGCCTACTGGACCATCACCGAACACGGCCATAACTCCAAAGTGCAGGCCGGCGAGAACAAGGGCGAGTTCCTCAAACACGACTTTGTGGTCCGCCAGTACACACAGGCTGGCGAGTACAAAACCAGCGATGCCGCACCGCAAAAACTGGCTTTTCGCAGCATCCCGGCCACCCCCGGGCACCAGCGCCAGGTGAACCTGGTCGTGTTCGACACCAAAACCGGCAAAACCCTGCAGGCCGTCAGCCTGCAGTGCACGGCGTAGAGCGTCAATCAAAGCCTCAATCAGAGCCTCGACTAGAGCTTGACTAGAGCGTCAGGCTTGAAGGCGGGTTTTGTTTGAGCGCCAGGCTTAAAACGTCCAGAAAGCTCTGGCAGGCCGACGACAGGGATCGGCCCTTTTTCGTCACCACAAATATGTCGCGCGACACCTTGGGGGTGCCCAATGGCTTCACGACCAGCTCTCGGGTGTAAACGTATTGTGAAAACGTGGCGTAAGCAGAAGGCATGATGGACGGCGCCATGCCGCTGGCAGTCATCCAGAGCCCTGTGGACAAAAAAGAGATCTCATTGACCACCTGCAGCGTGACCCCTGCATTGGCGGCCGCCACGTCTACGAGCTGCCGCACACCGTAACCGGGCCGACCGGCGATCACGCGGTGACCTTCAAGGTCACGCCAGCGCAATTTCTTGATGCTGGCCAGCGGGTGATCGGGCAGGCACACCAGGCAAAGCTGGTCGCGCATCAGGGTTTGCAGTTCAAGCTCGCCCCCTGCCCGCTCTGGCGTGCCAATGCCGAAATCCACATGTTCGCCCAGCACACGCGCTGAAAACTGTTCAGGCGCGCAGTCATCGACCACCACTTGGACCTCCGGATGAAGGACTGTGAAACGGCGAATGGCTTCCGGCAGCAATATGCCGGCCAGCGTTGGCGTGATGGCAAAACACACGCGGCCGCGTCGCAACACCGACAGGTCGCCAAACGCGGCGCCGAGCGAATCCACGTCACGCAAGATACGCTCCGCCACCACCGCCGCGTCATGTGCCGCTTGGGTGGGTTGAAGCGAGCGTGTGGTGCGGTCAAACAGGCGTGCCTGCAGCCCTTCCTCAAGCTGGCGTATCAGCACGCTGACGGCGGACTGCGTCACAAAAAGCTGTACCGCCGCCGCACCCAGTTTGCGCAGGCGATAGACCGCAAGAAAAGCACGCAACTGCTTGACGGTGGGCGAAAAAGCGCTATTCATGAATAAAAATTATAAATACTCCATAATTTTTCGATTTACAAACAAATCCTGATGCTCTCCAATGCCATTCAAAGCAGACAGCGCGCCGGGAGGTGCACTGCCTGTCCGCCATAAATCAACACGCAGGAGACACCAGCATGAGCCTCACACCCACGGCGCCACGCGCTTACAAACGCATCTCCACAGAAGAAGGCTGGGCCACGCCCGAAATGATGCAGATGTACGTGAAGATTCTGGAAACAAAATCCATCAACGACCCGGGCTTTTACAGCCTGTGGGGCTTTTTCGGGCAGAGCCAGGCACCGCGTGCCCGCGACCTGTTTGACCGCATCCAGAACATGGGTGAGCGCCGCCTTGCCGATATGGACGCTGCCGGCATTGACATGCAATTGCTGTTGCTCACGTCACCCGGCGTGCAGGTGTTTGATGCGCCCACGGCCACGGCACTGGCCATTTCCACCAACGACCAGCTGGCCGCCACCATACGCCAGCATCCCACGCGGTTTGCCGGGCTGGCAGCAGTTGCGCCGCAGGCACCCCAGGCCGCCGCGAAGGAACTCGAGCGCGCCGTGCAACAGTTGGGCTTGAAGGGCGTCGTCATCAATTCGCATACGCAGGGCGAATACATGGACGACGAAAAATTCTGGGATATTTTTGCAGCAGCCGAAGCACTGGATGTGCCGGTTTACATCCACCCCAACACGCCTTCGCCGCAAATGATCGAGCCGTTTCTCTCACGCTGCCTGGACGCAGCCATCTACGGCTTTCAGGCTGAAACCGGCCTGCACGCACTGCGCCTGATTTTGAGCGGCGTGTTTGACCGCTTCCCCAAGCTGCGGATTGTGCTGGGGCACCTGGGCGAAGGCCTGCCCTACTGGCTGTACCGCATTGACTTCATGCATGCCGGCATCGTGCGCGCCAACCGCAGCGAAGGCGTCAAACCGCTGCTGAAAAAACCGAGCGACTACCTGCGGGAGAATTTTTATTACACCAACAGCGGCATGGCCTGGGAGCCGCCCATCAGCTACGTGCAAAAGCTCATGGGCCATGACCGCGTGCTCTATGCCATGGACTACCCTTACCAGTACGTGGCTGAGGAAGTCACCGCCATGGACAACCTGCCCCTGAGTGACGAACACAAAAAGATGTTTTTCCAGACCAACGCCGAAGCGTTGTTCAAGCTGTAACAGCCCACACAACTGACGCGCATGACATGAAGGCCGAAAAACCATGACGACTTCCAGCATCAGCCGACGGGCAGCCACCCTGCTTTCCCTGGCATTGGCCGCCAGCCTTGCCCACGCACAAACGGCCCCCTGGCCCGCCAAACCCATTCGCCTGGTCGTGACCTTCCCGGCGGGCGGCAGCAGCGATGCCGCCGCACGCATCGTCGCGCCGCGGTTGGCCGAGCGCCTGGGTCAGCCCGTGGTCGTCGACAACCGGCCAGGCGCTGGTGGCGGGCTGGGCCTGGACCTCGTCGCCAAGTCCCCTGCCGATGGCTACACCATCGTGCTGGCATCGGCCGGCGGCCTCACCGCCAACCCGACGCTTTACCCCAACCTGGCTTACAACCCGGCGCGTGACTTCGCCCCCATCACCCTGTTTGGCACCAGCCCCTTTGTTCTTGTCGCCAACCCGTCGCTGCCCGCCAGCAACGCCAAGGAGCTGGTGGCACTGGCCAAAGCGCAGGTCGGCAAGCTCAGCTATGCCTCGGGCGGCAGCGGAACCGCCATGCATTTGTCGGGCGAGCTGCTCAAGTCCATGACCGGCAGCTACATCCTGCACGTGCCTTACCGCGGCAGCGCGCCCGCCGTGCTGGCTGTGATGTCGGGCGAGACATCGCTGGCGATTGCAGACATCGCGTCCATACAGCCGCAACTCAAATCGGGGCGCCTCAAGGTTCTGGGGGTCATGGGTAAAGAGCGCTCCAGCCTCGCCCCCGAGATGCCCACGCTGGCCGAAAGCGGGATTCCGGGTTACGACGCCTCCGGCTGGTTTGCGATTCTGGCTCCTGCAGGCACGCCTGCGGCCATCGTGACACGCCTGAACACCGAGATCACGGCCGTGTTGCGCCTGGCCGAAACGCGCGAACGCTTTGCCGCGGCAGCGCTTGAACCCCTGACCAGCACCCCCGAGCAACTGGGCCAGCTCATGAAGACGGAAACGGTCAAATGGGCGGCGGTGATCAAGCAATCCGGCGCAAAAGTCGACTGAGCGCAGGTCGGGTACGCCCAAGGCCCACGCGGTCGAACACTTTAAGACTTGCCTAATGGTGGGGCGGGAACGGCTGGCTAAACTGCGACCATGACGCCTTCGGCGGCATTCAAAGGCGCTTTTGAAACGGCTCAGAAACATTCTCCGCTGGCTGTTGCTGGCCCCCATCCTCCTCATCTTGCTGTTCGAGGAATGGGGCTGGGAGCCTCTGGCGCGCTGCTTCGCCGCGTTGGGCAGGCACCCCGGCTGGGGCGCCGCCGAACGCTGGATACGTTCATTGCCCCCTTGGGGTGCCCTGCTTGCGTTTGGCATTCCGGTGCTGGGGCTGCTGCCCATCAAGCTGCTGGCGCTGTACCTGTTTGCCGAAGGCCACATGGCCACCGGTTTCACCATGATCGTCGTCGCCAAGCTGGCGGGTACGGCCGTGGCAGCGCGGCTCTTTCAGTTGACCGAGCCGGCGCTGCTGCGCATCAGGTGGTTTGCACGGCTCTACCTGCCGTGGAAAGCCTGGAAAGACCGCAAACTGACGCAGTTGCGCCAGTCGGCCCCGTGGCGGAGGTTGCAAGAGACACGGAACCGTGTAAAGCTGTGGGCACGGCGTACCTGGCGTGCGTTTAAAACCTCGCTCCGATAACCCCGCAGCTTTCCCATCCCTGTTCTGGTATTCATGTTCGACTTTCTCGCCGCCCCGCTTTACGTCCGCCTCTCGCCCTACAAACTCTCGGTACGCAACGTCAAAACCGGGTTGGCCATCTCTGAAGTGCCGGAAATCGCGCTCAGCCGCGGCCTCAACCCGCGCACGCTAGACATCGGCGACAAGGCCGCACTGCACAAGTCTTCGAAGACCGCGGTGGTCATCAACCCTTTCGCCCATCCGCGTTCGCTCGTTTCAGACTTCACCACCGGTGACCGGGTGCTCAAGGCCTTTGTGCGGCAGCTCAACAAGCGCAGCCGCTTCAGGCTGGCGCACCGCATGGTGCTGCACCCGCAGGGCGAACCTGCAGGCGGCTTCACGCAAATCGAGATTCGTGCGCTGCATGAGCTGGGCCTGGGAACAGGCGCATCCAGCGTGGTCATCTGGCAAGGCCCTGAACTGACCAACGAACAAATCCTCACCAGGCGCTACCCGGCCACAGGGCAGTTGCTTGAATGATGCCCTCGACAAATGCCGCCACCAGCTTCGGTGACCTGCGCGCGCTGACCCGGCAGTTTCCGCGTGCCGGCCGCCTGGAGGCGATTTACCTGCGCCCTGCACGACGTGCGCCCGTCCTGACGCCGGCCAGCGCAACGGCCATCGCGGGACTCGGCCTCGAGGGCGACCGCAGCGCCGTGGGTACGGCCGTACGCGCCGGCGGCAAACGCCAGGTCACCCTGATCCAGGCCGAGCACCTGCCCGTGATTGCCGCGCTGGCCGGTTCGGGCCAGATCGACCCGGCCAGCCTGCGCCGCAACCTGTTGGTGTCGGGCATCAACCTGCTGGCAGCCAAAAACCTGTTTCGTGACCAGCCCATGGCGCTGCGCATAGGCGAAGTCGTGCTGGAAATCACCGGCCCCTGCGAGCCCTGCTCACGCATGGAGGAGTTGCTGGGCCCGGGCGGCTACAACGCAATGCGCGGACATGGCGGGCTGACGGCGCGGGTACTGAAAGGCGGCTTGTTGAACGCTGGCGATGCGGTGAGCTGCGAGGCGGCTGGCACTGGTGAAGACCAGTTGATATTGAATATATAGCTGCTCACGTACGTATCCATTGGTCTGGAGGCCGATTTGATGCCTGAAAATCGCCTTTTTGGGCTGTTTTTGGATGCCCCAACGCCCAGAGGCGCCGGTCAAAACCTCATTTTTAACGTACACGTTCATTTTTTACTGTGTACGTTAATATTTTGCCGTATACATTAAAAAATAGCTTGATCGCTTCATTTAAGCCTATTTCGCCACGGGCAAAAATCGCAGCGGTCGGGCGCGGCAAAACTTTCATTCATACTTGCCATGGTCGCAGGCCCTGACCTCGAGTCACGGCCCGCGCACTGCACCCTTCACAGCTGCCGGCAGGCTGCCAAAAACCTGAAAACCATACCGACTCCATGCCAAAAACCTCGTTCGACAAAGCCCAGATCAAGTTCCTGCTGCTTGAGGGCATACACCCCTCTGCCGTCAAGGTGCTCAAGGCCGCCGGCTACACCAACATCGAAAGCCTGACCGGCGCACTCGAGGGCGATGAGCTCAAAGCCAAAATCGCCGAGGCGCATTTTGTCGGCATCCGCTCCCGCACCCAGCTGACAGCCGATGTGTTTGCCCATGCATCCAGGTTGGTTGCCGTCGGCTGCTTTTGCATAGGCACCAACCAGGTCGACCTGAATGCTGCCCGCGAGCGCGGCATCGCCGTCTTCAACGCACCGTTTTCCAACACCCGCTCGGTGGCCGAGCTGGTGCTGGCCGAAGCCATCCTGCTGCTGCGCGGCGTGCCCGAGAAAAGCGCCGTGGCGCACCGTGGCGGCTGGCTCAAGACGGCCGACAACGCCTTCGAGATCCGCGGCAAGACGCTGGGCATCGTCGGTTACGGCTCCATCGGCACGCAGCTGTCGGTGCTGGCCGAGGCACTGGGCATGCATGTGGTGTTTTTCGATGTCGTGACCAAGCTGGCGCTGGGCAATGCGCGGCAGATCCCCGTGCTCAATGATTTGCTGGCGCAGTCCGATGTCGTGAGCTTGCACGTGCCCGAAACCCAGGCCACGCAGTGGATGATTGCCAAGGAACAGATCGCCGCCATCAAGCCCGGCGCAGTCTTCATCAACGCCTCACGCGGCACGGTCGTCGAGATTGAAGCGCTGGCCGACGCCCTGCGCGCCAAAAAACTGCTGGGCGCGGCGATTGACGTTTTTCCGGTCGAGCCCAAAAGCAACAAGGACACCTTCGAGTCGCCCCTGCGCGGCCTGGACAACGTCATCCTCACGCCGCACGTGGGCGGATCGACGATGGAAGCACAAGAGAACATCGGCATCGAAGTGGCTGAAAAGCTGGTGAAGTACAGCGACAACGGCACCTCGACCTCGTCCGTCAACTTCCCCGAAGTCGCCCTGCCCGCCCACCCCGGCAAACACCGCCTGCTGCACATCCACAAAAACGTGCCCGGCGTGCTGTCAGAGATCAACAAGGTCTTCGCCGCCAACCAGATCAACATCGCCTCGCAGTATCTGCAGACCAACGAAGCGGTCGGCTACGTGGTCATCGACATTGACGCCGCGCACTCCGACGTAGCGCTGGCGCGCCTGCACGACGTGCCGGGCACGATTCGCAGCCGCGTGTTGTTCTGACGATTGGGGGGCCAAAACTGGATATTCGGCCGTTGCACGCCGGAAACACAGACAAAAGCACCCGGGCAGGCTAGTATGCGAGGCAGTCTTTGCGTGATTGCGACTTTCAGAAATGCTTAATGCCCATCACAGAGACCAAGCCAGGCGCGCCGGACGAGGCGGCAAGAGCCGACGGTATTGAGTTCAGGCGCCAGGAAGCACTGCTCAAAACGGGCGCACTTCAAACAGCGATTCTCACCAGCGAAAACTTCTCCATCATCGCCACCGATGAAAAAGGGATCATCCAGCTCTTCAACGTCGGTGCTGAGCGCATGCTGGGCTACATGGCGGCCGAGGTCGTCAACAAGATCAACCCCAGCGACATCCACGACCCCGAAGAAGTGATGGCCCGGGCCCAGGCTTTGAGCCAGGAACTGGGCACCACCATCACGCCCGGCTTTGAAGCGCTTGCCTTCAAGGCATCGCGCGGTATTGAAGACATTTACGAGCTGACCTACATCCGCAAGGACGGCAGCCGCTTCCCCTGCATCATCTCCATCACCGCCCTGCGCGATGACTTCGGCGCCATCATCGGCTACCTGCTCATAGGCACCGACAACTCTGTGCGCAAGCAGGTGGAACTGGCGTTGAAAGATGCCATGGCCGTGGCAGAAAAAGCCAACCTTGCCAAGTCTGACTTTCTGTCGAGCATGAGCCATGAGCTGCGTACGCCGCTCAGCGCCATCCTCGGGTTTGCCCAGCTGATCGAGTCAGGCACACCACAGCCCACGCCGTCGCAAAAACGCAGCGTCGACCAGATCTTGCAGGCGGGCTGGTACCTGCTGGACCTGATCAATGAAATCCTGGACCTGGCACTGATCGAATCGGGCAAGCTCTCACTGTCGCTCGAGCCGGTTTCACTGGCGGAGGTGATGCACGAGTGCGAGACCATGATCGAGTCGCAGGCAGACAAACGCGGCGTCAGCGTCAGTTTCCCGAAGTTCAGCCAGCCGTCTTTCGTCAATGCCGACCGCACAAGGCTCAAGCAGGTGCTGATCAACCTGCTGTCCAATGCCATCAAGTACAACACCGACCGCGGATCGGTGGTGCTCAACTGCATCGATACAGACCCGGCTCATATCCGCATCAGCGTCGAAGACACGGGTGCAGGCCTGGAGCCGGCACAAATCGAGCAGCTTTTCCAGCCTTTCAACCGCCTGGGACAGGAAGCCACTGCAGAACAGGGTACCGGTATCGGACTGGTCATGACCAAGCGACTGGTCGAACTGATGGGCGGCACCATCGGTGTGAACAGCGTCCCGGGCAAGGGAAGTACCTTCTGGATCGACATGAATATCACCGCAGACAGCCAGCCGACTGCAGAACTGATCGACCAGGCGCTGGCGTCACGCCCACAAACTTCGCATGGTCAAGAGACCCGCACCGTCCTTTATGTCGAGGACAACCCGGCCAACCTGATGCTGGTGGAAGACCTGATCGCCAGAAGGTCCGACCTGCGGCTGCTCTCCGCACGCGACGGCATCAGCGGCATTGCAATTGCAAAAGCTGCCTTGCCGGACTTCATCCTCATGGATATCAACCTGCCAGGTATCAGCGGCATCACGGCGCTCCGGATACTGTCTCAAGACCCGCAGACAACCCATATCCCCGTGGTGGCACTGAGTGCCAATGCCATGCCGCGTGATATCGAAAAAGGCCTGGAGGCTGGCTTCTTCCGTTACCTGACAAAACCGATCAAGATCAATGAGTTCATGGAGACGCTGGACATGACACTGAAATACACCAAAGCCCGGTCCGCATTGCGGTCCACGAAAGGACATACACCGTGATTGCAGAATTCGCCATCCTGAATGGCAGCATCCTGATCGTCGATGACCGGGCCGCCAATGTCCAGTTGCTGGACCAGCTGCTGCGCGACAGCGGCTACACCAATGTCACATCGACCATGGACCCCCAGGCGGTCTGCGCTTTGCACGCAGAGCACAAATACGACCTGATCCTGCTGGACCTCAACATGCCGGTCATGGACGGGTTTGAGGTGATGGAAAAGCTGAAGGAAGCCGGCGCAGACCCTTACCTGCCCGTCATTGTTCTCACCGCAGAGCCCAAACACAAATTGCGCGCACTTCAAATGGGCGCCAAGGACTTCATCAGCAAACCGTTTGATCTTCTGGAAGTCAAAACACGCATTTACAACATGCTTGAAGTACGCCTGCTGTACAAAAAGATGAACAACTACAGCAAGCTGCTGGAGATGGCCATGCAGCAGGATGACGCGGATGCCATTTCCGCAACGCCGACACGGCTTTCAGCGGCGGTGCGGGCAGCCAGCTTCTGAAGCCATCGGCGATCTTGTGACTGACATCGACGAGGCACGCCTGACATAACCGGGGCGCGCTTGCGACGTGCCGGGCACGATCGCGTTCAGGCCTTGTGCGCAGGTCTCAAGCACCACGGAGCGAAAGAAGCGAACAGGCTTGAGTCAGAATGTCCACTGTTGAATCCACGAAGCCCTTCTGCGCATCAGACCCGAAGACCTGACTTGTGAGACACCTCGAAAGACACAGAACCTCGCGTATCGGCTGGCTGCGGGCGGCCGTGCTCGGTGCCAACGACGGGATCGTCTCGACGGCCAGCCTGATGCTGGGCATCGCGGCTGCCCAGGCGACGCAGAGCAGCATTCTTCTCACCGGTGTCGCTGCACTCGTCGCGGGCGCCATGTCCATGGCCGCCGGGGAATATGTCTCGGTGCATTCGCAGGCCGACACCGAAAAAGCCGATCTGATGCGAGAGCGGGCCGAGCTGGCATTCGATGTCGAGGCTGAAAAGCGCGAACTGGCCGCCATTTATGTGGGCCGAGGCCTCGACCTCGCGCTGGCACGGCAGGTCGCCGAGCAATTGATGGCCCATGATGCGCTGGGTGCCCACGCGCGTGACGAGCTCGGCATCTCCGACGCGATGAGCGCACGGCCGATTCAGGCTGCCATGGCATCTGCCGCCAGTTTTGCCGCAGGCGCCGTGCTGCCGATCGGCGTTGCACTGCTGGTGCCCGGCGCCGCGCTTGCGTACTGGGTGTCCGGCAGCTCTTTGGTGTTTCTGGCGTTGCTGGGGGCGGTATCCGCCCGCGCCGGCGGCGCGAGCCTGTGGACGGGCGTGTGCCGTGTCACCTTCTGGGGCGCGCTGGCCATGGCCGTGACGGCCGGTGTCGGTACCCTGTTCGTCAATATCTGAATATTCTCCGGAGCCATCATGACCGTCGCCACCCTGCTGCTCTTCGCCTTCGTCGCCCTGGTGACGATTGCCACGCCCGGGCCTACCGTGCTGCTGGCGCTGACCAACGGCACGCGTTACGGCGTGAAGCGCGCTCTGCCCGGCATGCTGGGCGCCGTGATGTCGGACTTTGTGCTGGTTGGCGCGGTGGCGCTGGGCCTGGGTGCGCTGCTGGCTGCGTCGGAGTTCTGGTTCTCGGTGCTCAAGTGGGTCGGTGCGGCCTACCTGGCCTGGCTGGGCCTGCGCCTGCTGCGCTCCAAAGGAGGCTTTGACGTGCCGCAGGAAGCCGGCACCACAGCGCGCGGCGGGCGGGCGATTTTCATGAAGTCTTTTATGGTCGCCGTGACCAACCCCAAAGGCTACTTGTTCTGCTCGGCGCTGTTGCCGCAGTTCATCGACCCGGCCACCGCGCAGGCACCGCAGTACATTGCACTGGCATTGGTCTTTGCGGGCATGGATTTCAGCGTGATGCTGGCTTATGCTTTTGTTGGCGCGAAGGCCGTGCGCCTGCTCAAGGCGTCTGCCATCAAGTGGATAGACCGGGTTTGCGGCGGCGCGCTGCTGGCACTGGCCGGTTCACTGGCGTTTTACCGCCGTGCAAGCAACTAGGATCCCGACCCAATTTGAGGGAGCCAACCCGGATGGATGTGCGTATGCAGTACGAAGCTGCGGTCATCGAACTGCAGCAAACAACCGCATCCATGCTGGCGGCGGAGACCAGTGAGGAAGACGTCGCGCGCTGGGCGGTGGACCAGCGCAACCGCATCAAACTGCAATTTCGCGAGCTGACGCCGACCGAAGCACTGGCGACGATAGAGGCCTGGACTTTGGCGCAGTACGGCGATTCACTGGGACCGACCGCCGACCAATTAAGGGCGCGCGGCAAATCGTGGCGCGAGATCCTTGTGGCGGCATCCAGACCAGGCAGAACGCCTGACGGCGTCTGAAGATTCCGCAACTTCGCTGGGACTTCGCCCTGCTCTACTGAGCCGGAACCTGCAGGCCCAAAAAGCTGGCCAGTGCGGCCGTCGGCATAGCGCCTTCCTGCTTGACCAGTTCACCGGTCTGCGCGTGTTTCGCCACGATGGTGGGGATGGACGCAAAACCGAAGGCGGTCATCATTTCGGTGTTCTTCTTGATGGCGTCTTTTTGTGCATCGGCGCCGCTGGTGGCACTGATGCCGCCGCCTTTGGACATCATGGACGCCTCATGCGCTTCCATGGCTGCGGCCGGGTCGGCGGCAGCCAGGATGGTGGCGCCCTGCGAAGTGCTCGCCGCATTCAGGATACCAACCGGGATCCACACAAATTTGGCCTGTGACTTCAGCGGTTTGGCGGCATACCAGAGCGCGCTGCAATGCGGGCACTGGGCATCAAAAAATACATAGACCGTGCGCGCACTCATGGGCGAACCGACGGTGAAACCCTTGGCATCTGCAGCGATGGCCTCGACGGACAGCAGCGCCGTCGTGGTCTTGACGCCGGGGGTGCTGGCGGAGTTGTCGCAGCCGGCGATAAAAAGGCTGGCAAGCAGCAGCAGCGCGGAAATAATCCTGAATTTCATGTTGTTTGGGCGTGAGCGTGATGAAGAAGTGACACAAGAATAGCGGAAGGCCGGGCCGGCCGTATCAGGTTGATACAAGCTGGTTACAAAAGTTCGCGGCGCCAGAGGGTTGGGCCATAAACGTTCAATGAAAGTCACGGCTGGCCGTGCCCAGCCGCCCCAGCATGGGCGTGAGGTCCTCCAGCCGGCTGGCCACGATGTTGCGTACCGCGCCATAGCCCTTGGCGGCGCCGTTTTCCTCGCTGCGCTGCCATGTGCCGTGCACGGCCAGCAGGCGTGCATGCAGCACCTCGGGGCGCTGCTTTTCACGCAGCGACTTCCAGACGATGACGTTGACCGGGCCGGTTTCGTCTTCAATCGTCACAAAAATCGTGCCGTTGGCGGTTTGCGGCTGCTGGCGCACGGTGACGATACCGCAGCCCGCCACTTCTTCACCATCGGGCAGAGCGTTGAGTTGCGCTGAACTCAGCAAGCCGCGCCTGGCCAGCTTTTCACGCAACAACGCCAGGGGGTGCCGGCGCAGGGTAAGGCCGGTGGCTTTGTAGTCGAACAAAATATTCTCGCCCTCGGGGGTGTCCGGCAGCGCCAAGGGTGTCTCATAGGTGGGGACGGATTTCAGCAGCGCCGGCGCGGGTTTGATGGCCGAAGCCTCCCACACCTGTTGCCGCCTGTGGCCAGCCAGCGCCATCAATGCGTCTGCCGCGGCCAGTGCGTTGATTTCCAGCGTATTGAGGCCGGCGCGTGACACCAGGTCTTCGGTCGAGGTGAAACTTGCTTGCGAACGCGCGGCCATGATGCGGTTAACGGCAGCCCCGGGCAAACCGGCGACCAGCCGCAGGCCGAGGCGCACAGCGAGCTGGTTCGCATGTATGGCCGGGTACCGTGGCCGGGGCACATCCTGTGCAGCTTCCAGCGTGCAGTCCCATGCGCTGTGCATCACGTCGATGGCGCGCACCTCGACACCGTGGTTCCTGGCGTCCTGCACGAGTTGTGAGGGCGTATAAAAACCCAGCGGGTATGAATTGATCATGGCCGCCAGGAAACAGGCAGGTTCATGGCATTTGAGCCAGCAACTGACGTAGACCAGTTTGGCAAAACTGGCGGCGTGGCTTTCGGGAAAGCCGTAATCACCAAAGCCCTTGATCTGGCTGAAGATGCGCTCGGCAAACGCCGGGCTGTAGCCATTGCCGACCATGGCGTTGACCAGCCGGTGGTGAAACTTTCCCACGCCGCCCTTGCGCTTCCATGCCGCCATGGAACGGCGCAACTCATCGGCTTCGCCCGGCGTAAAGTCAGCTGCAATCATGGCGATCTGCATCACCTGTTCCTGAAAGATGGGAATGCCGAGGGTACGGCTCAAGGCGGGGTCGAGTGCCGGGTATTCAGAGGTGACATGGCCATTTTTGCGCCGGGTTTCACGCGCTTTGAGATAGGGATGCACCATGCCGCCTTGGATCGGGCCAGGCCGCACGATGGCAACCTCCACGACCAGGTCGTAATAAGTGCGCGGCTGCAGGCGCGGCAACATCGACATTTGCGCCCTGCTCTCGATCTGGAACACACCGACCGTGTCGGCCTCGCAAATCATGTCGTAGGTTTGCACGTCTTCCAGGGGAATGGTGTGCATCTGCCAGTCGGTCTGGCGGGTTTGATTGACGAGGTCAAAGCATCTTTTCAGGGCAGACAACATGCCCAGCGCCAGCACATCGACCTTGAGCAGGCCCATGGCCTGCAGATCGTCCTTGTCCCACTGGATGATGCGGCGGTCGTCCATGGATGCCGGCTGCACCGGCACCAGCCTTGTGAGCTTGCCTTGCGTGAGTACAAAACCGCCGACGTGCTGGCTTAAATGGCGCGGAAAGGCCGGTCTGCCCTGCTCCCGCTTTTTGCCGTCATCAGCGTCGGCAATTTCATCTTCAGGGTTGGGGTAATAAGCCATCAGCAGCAGCGAGAGTTCCAGCCACTGCAGCACCTGCGGGGCATCGCCCTCCAGCCCGGCTTCCTTCAGCTTTTGACGCAATACCTGGCTGCCGTCGAACCAGAAGTGTTCACCGGCGTATTGCTCAATCGTGTCGGGGGGCACACCCAGTGCCCGGCCTACGTCGCGCACCGCACTGCGGGCGCGGTAGCTGATGACGGTGGCGGCAATGGCCGCACGGTCATGGCCATACTTGCCATAGATGTACTGGATGACCTCCTCGCGGCGCTGGTGTTCGAAGTCCACATCAATGTCGGGCGGCTCGCGGCGCTCACGGCTGATGAAACGCTCAAACAGCAATTTGCTTTCCGAGGGGTCGATGGCCGTCACCTCCAGGCAATAGCAGACCGCCGAATTGGCCGCTGACCCCCGGCCCTGGCAGAGAATTTCCTTGCTGCGCGCAAAACGCACGATGTCATGCACCGTGATGAAAAACATCTCGTACTCAAGCTCTTCAATGAGCGCCAGTTCAAAAACCAGCTGCTTGCGGATCTTTCGCGGGATGCCTCCGGGATATCGCTTGTGGGCGCCCTGCCAGGTGATGCGCCGGAGGCAAAAGGCCGGCGTTTCTTCCGGCGGCACCATGTCTTCCTGCGGGTAACGGTAGAGGTTGCGGATTTCATCCAGGTTGAAGGTGCAGCGCGCCGCGACTTCCAGCGTGGCCCGCAACAGGTCAGCGGGGTAAATATCCGCCAGCCGCATGCGGGGCCGCAAGTGGGCCTCGGCATTGGCCTGCAGTTCAAAACCGCATTCATGCACCGTCTTGCCAAGCCTGATGGCGGTCAGCACATCGTGCAGCGGTTTGCGTGAGCGCTGGTGCATGTGTACATTGCCGGCGGCCAGCGCACGCAGCCCGCTGCTGCGCGACACCTCGCGCAACTGCGACAGGCGAAGTGCATCGTCCATGCCCTGCCACAGCTCGACAGCCAGCCAGCCATGGTTGCCAAATATGCCGAGTGCCCAGTCCGCATGGCGGCACAACACATCCACATCGAGCGGCCCGGGCAGCGGTGACAGCAGCACCTCGCAATCGGCCAGAACAGAAAAATCGGTGATGCCCAGCGCCACGCGATAGCCGCCTTTTTCCACGCCTTTGGCAATCTGCCTGGCCGTGGTGATGAACTCGCACAGGTTGCCCCAGCCCTGGGCATTGTGGGCAAGCACCACCAGCCTGAAATTGTCAGACGCCGTGCCGGCCTGGACCAGGAATTCCGCCCCGGGAATGAGCTTCAGGCCCTCGTCTTTGGCCGCTTCATGCGCCCGGACCACGCCCGACACCGAGCACTCGTCGGTGATCGCCAGCGCGCGATAGCCGAGGGCAGAGGCGCGCGCCACCAGTTCCTGCGCGTGCGAAGCGCCACGCTGGAAGCTGAAGTTGCTGAGCGCATGCAGCTCGGCATATTCGGGCAGGAGACCGGAAAACATGGTGTTGATCAGGCAAAAAAACCGTGCAGATACCACGCGTGATGGCGCTGCGTGTCAGAAGGCCGCCCCAGCCGCTCGCGAAATATCCACAGCAGGCTGCCCTGCTCGCTGCGATAGATGAAGTAGTCACGCAAGACGCGCGGCCTGGTGTTGCCGCCCGACAGCAGCCAGAGAGGCGCTTCCAGCCGTTGAGGGCCAGCCACGCGCTTCAGCACCCCCTGGTGCACCGGGCTTTCGCCCTCTGACTTCAGTCTGAGCGGTTCCTGCAGCAGCCAGCCCGGATAAAGCGCATCAGTTCTTGTGGGGGACGCTGCAGCGTCAATCCTCTTTTCCGGGTTCAGCCGTTTTCGGCCGTTTGCAGGCTTTGCCACAAGGGCCATGGCCTTGATGACATGTCGCGCAGCAACCCAGCGCTGCATCTGTTCGGGCCGGTGGTCGGCAACGGGTTGCCAGGCCTGCACCTTGTCATCACCCAGGCGCGCACTCAGGCGCTCGACCAGTTCAACAGCACTGTCCCCATGTTTGCGCGCCTCCATGAGCAGGCTGCCTGTCGCTGCGGCGGAATCCATCAGCAGTTCGGTGACGAGCGACTGCAGGCTGACCGAGTGCACAGGGGCCGGCAAGGTTTGCTGCGCCAGGTGTTCGGAGACCAGCCGCGCCATGTGGCGCAAGTCCTGCGCTGGGTTGGCGGTGCGTATCTCCAGCTCACCCGTGGGTGGCACGTCGCGCCGTTTATCCAGATGCCACGTGACCCTGAGGGCACACAGCCCGCTCTGGCGGCCCAGCAGCCACGCCTGCAGATGGAGCAGCAGGCACTCGACACCGGCCATGAGCGCGGGCGCGTGTTCGACCAGCGCATCCAGTTCCAGCTTCTCGTCGAAGTGCTCGGGCAGCACCAGCCACTCGTAATCATCGGCAACCGTGCCGCGTGCACGATCCAGCGCTTCGAGCAGGCCGGCACCAAAGCGCCGCGCCACGCCATCACGCGGCAGGCGCAGCAGGTCGTCCCAGGTCCGGCAGCCCGTGCGCTCCAGCACATCAAAGTGCGGGCGGGCTGCACTCAGGGTGTGCATGGGCATGTCGGCAATGCGGACTCTGGCGGGCGTGTCTGTACCTGTGTGTTTTTGAAGGCGCAGACGACCCAGTGCAATCAGCGAGGTCGCGCCCTGTGCCCGCCGCATCTGCACCGGCACCGGCAACTGGCTCGCCTGGAAAAAGGTGACCAGACGCTGCGCCAGCGACTGCATGAGCTTGGCCAGTCCGCCAAACAGGCGCAGGCTGGCTGTGACATCCAGTAGCACCGCTTCATCGACCAGCGCTACGCGTGGTGTGAAGCCCAGCGCCAGGCTGGCCACAGCCCTTTGCAGGCTGGCGTCATCCATCACGGGCGAGCTGGCATCAGCAGTGCCAGCAGCTTCAATGGTGATCGAGGTGTGCAATGCGATCCAGCAGCGCATGGACGGATACCGATGACGGGTTGGCGACAAAAGAAGGCAGCAGGGGTGCGGTTTCATCACGCTTGCGGCGGACACGTTCACGGCTGGCGAGCAGCAGTTCAGCCAGGCGCCGTGGGCGTGTGTCCAGCAGCAGCGGTGCCGCCAGCGGTGGGCCGCGGCGCTTGAGAACGGTCACGCTGAGGCTGGCGGATTCGCTGTTGCAGCCTTCGACCAGCAAACGCAGGGGCGCCGGCGACGATTCGTTTTGCGCCCGCAAAGGCCTGAAGACAAACAGCAGTTTGCCGTGGGCATGCGCAGCAATCTGCAGCCTGCGCAAATGGGCGCTGCGCGCGTCCGGCAGCCAGGCCAGCACGACCGCCACATCGGCGCACTGCAGTGCCTCTCGTGTGGCCCAAAGCAATGACGGTGCCTGCCCTTGCGCCGAATGGACAGACAGCAGGCGCTGCATGTTGACCTGCCGCGCACCCAGCGCCGGGCCAAAAGGCAAATGCGGGGCACCCACGAGAACGGTCAATGCGGCAGCGTCTTCACGTTGCATGGCAGATACCGCAGGCGAGACAAAGCCCCATTCGTGGTGGCCGGCCTGCACCTGCAAAACCTCGACCATCGCCCCCAGTGGCCAGCCCTTGCCGGAAAGAACCCCATCAAGCGCTGCATAGCCTGTGGGGACGGTACGTGTACTGGCGCCGTCCAGCGTACCCGCCCGCCACACGCCTGCATTGGCGGGGTCGGACAGCACGTGGTCCAGGGAAGATGGCGAGCGCATGGGGGTGGGTTCAAGCTTGAATCAGGTTCAAAATACTGTATTTATATACAGTATATGGCCGGATTGGAGGCCTTGTCCAATACCCCTGCGGAATGCTCAGGCAGGCCTTATTTCAGTGCGGCCCACAGCATGGCGAGGCCCGACGCCAGCAGCAGGCCATCCATCAAGAGCCGAAATTGTTCTGCCTCCAGGCTGAGCACAAAACGTTTCGCGATAAAGGAGCCGGCCGTCAGTGAACAACCAATGATCAGGCCCTGCATGACCGCTTGCAGCGGCAAGGCGCCATAGCTGTGAAAGACAAGGCTTTTGCTCACATAAACGGTGAGCGAGGCCATGGCCTCTGTCCCCAGGAATGCGCCCTTCACAAGGCCGTGGGCCAGAAAAAACGGCGCATTGACCGGCCCGGTCGACACGACGATGCCCGTGAGAAATCCAATCACGGCACCCACCACGGCAAAGTGCCAGAGCTTGAGTTTGAAACTGCGCGTCGCCAGCCAGCGGCGCATGGGGATCATGGCGATGAAGAAAACACCCAGCACGATTTCGACAATACGGGGCTGCAACACCAGCAGCGTGCGGGCACCCAATGCCGCTGCGGGAACACCGGTGAGCGCATAAACGCCCACCACCCGCCAGTTCACGTCCCGCCACCACACCGCCACACGCGAAAGATTGGCCATGATGGCCGCCACCGCCATGATGGGCACCGCCTCACGCGGCCCAAAGGCGATGACCAGAACCGGCATGAGCATGATGCTGGAGCCAAAGCCGACGATGCCGCTGATGGTGCCGGCAATCAGCCCGACAACGAGGACCAGCAGGTATGTCACGGGCAGCCAGGTATCAGAACAGTTGCCGGCAAGATCCGGCCCGCCTCAGCGCTTTTTGGCCAGGCGAACGATCAGCACCAGCATGACCAGCGCTATGCCGGCAAAGCAGACAAACGACCAGTTGGCAATCGAGCCGCCGAGAAAGGTCCAGTCGATCTTGGTGCAATCACCGCTGCCCTTGAAGATCATGGGGATGGCCCGCTTCAGGGGAAAGGTCTCGATCATTCCGTAAAAGTCACGGCCGCAGGATGCGATCTCGGGCGGATACCACTGCAGAAAGCTCTGGCGCGCCGCCACAAAAGCACCGAAGCCGGACATCAGCAGGGTGAGAAACGCACCACCCATCAAGACCATCGTGCTCTTGCCGATGGCCGTCAATGCACACAACACCGCCACCAGAATCAGCGCATAACGCTGCACGATGCACATGGGGCAAGGCTCGAGGCCGACCACATGCTGCAGGTAAAGGCCAAAAGCCAGCATGGCCACACAGACCACGGCAATCAGCACCAGCACACGGCGCGGCATGGCATCGAAATACTTCAAAAACATCAGGAAACCCTCTTTTGCGGTGAATTATGAATTGTCCGGTGGTTCGGGCCTGTGTGCTTCGATAAGTTCCCTGACGTCCGACGTGATTTCATGGTCAACAGCAGGCAATGACGGCGCTTGTCCTACACCCCATGGCTTGCCATGACCATAAATTAAGAAGACGAAACTTTCGGAGACCCATCATGACCGTACAAAATGCCTTCGCCAGCGTTGCCGTCAAAAACCTGACCCACGCCATCGACTGGTATGAAAAACTGCTGGATGCAAAAGCCACCCGGCCCATGCCCGAAGTCGGGGAATGGCAATTCGAGCGCGGCGGCGGCCTGCAGGTTTACGAGTTGGCCGAACGTGCCGGCGAAGGCTCTGTGACGCTGGCCGTCAACGATCTTGAACCCGAGCTCGAGCACCTGCAACAACTGGGCATAGACACCGCGCACAGAACCTCCAGCGACAAGGTCAGGACCGTGATGATCACCGACCCGGACGGCAACCACATTGCAATCGCCCAGGCGCTTACAACCGGTGTGATTCGTTGATGAACAGCAGGCTGAAGGAAACATCATGACGATCAAGCAAAAAATAGCGCCCTGCCTGTGGTTTGACACCCAGGGCGAGGAAGCCGCTAATTTTTATGTTGGCATTTTCAAGAGTTCGAAGATCAACAGCATCTCCCACTTTGGGGCGGAAGGCCATGAGATTCACGGCAAGAATGCTGGCGAAGTGATGACCGTGCTGTTTGAACTGGACGGCCAGCAGTTCACGGCCCTCAATGGCGGCCCGCTTTTCAAGTTCAACGAGGCAGTTTCGCTTCAAATCTACTGCGATACGCAGGAAGAGATCGACGATTACTGGCACAAGCTCTCGCAAGGCGGTGATGAGAAGGCGCAGCAGTGCGGCTGGCTGAAGGACAAGTTCGGCCTGTCATGGCAGGTGGTGCCCAGCATGATGGACGAGTGGTTCAGCGGGCCGACCACCGACAAGACAGAGCGGGCCATGAAGGCCATGCTGCAAATGAAAAAACTCGACATCGCGCAGCTTCGCGCGGCCTACGAAGGCTGAAAGGAGAGCATCATGGAGTTTCATCGCGGCCGGCTCATAGACCATATCCACCTGCGCGCCAGCGACCTCGAAGCCAGCAAGCTCTTTTACAGGGCCGCGTTGCAATCACTGGGAAAGGCAGACGCCATCCAGGAAAGCGACGACCATTTCTCGGCCGACGAGTTGTGGATAGACAAGGCCAAGGGCAAGACATCAGTGGTGCATCTGGCCTTCAGGGCCAAAGACCAGGCCGCCGTGAAAGCGTTTCATGAGGCTGCACTGGCGGCGGGCGGCAAGGACAACGGCGCACCCGGCGAGCGCAAATACCACCCCGGTTATTACGCCGCGTTTGTGCTGGACCCGGACGGCAACAACATCGAGGCGGTGTACCACGGCCCCATGGTCGCTTCGGCCGATTCCATCGTGATTCGCCCCGCTGGCTGATGCTGCCAGCGTCAGGTCTGGCTCAAAGCCGAGGCCTCAGATGCCAGCGCCCTCTTCCACAAACACGCGCACATTTTTAGGCGTCAGCACCAGCATGTCGCCTTCACGCAAGGCCATGTCCTTGTACTGCTGCGACGAAATCTGCACCTCGATGAGGCCTTCATCCGAGCCCTTGCTGGTCTGCTTTTGCTCTTCGGGAATCAGCTCCAGCCGGGCCGTCGGGCCGATCACGATGGCCCGCACCAGCTGGGCGGCGATGCCGTCAGCACCGGGCGCATAACGCTGGACGTCGAAGTCGTGCGGTCGCACATAGGCAAACGCCTTGGCGTCTTTTGCGCCTGCGTGCTCGGGTGAGTCGATGCGTATGCCTTCGAGCTGTACCTCACCGTCATTGGCGCGGCCATGAAAGAGGTTGACGTCGCCCAGAAAGCCATAAACAAACGGGCTGGCCGGATGGTCCCAGACCTGCTGCGGCGAACCGATCTGTTCGACCTTTCCCTGGTTCATCAGCACCACGCGGTCGGCCACTTCAAGCGCTTCTTCCTGGTCGTGCGTCACAAATATGCTGGTGACATTGAGGTCTTCATGCAGGCGGCGCAGCCAGCGGCGCAGTTCCTTGCGCACCTTGGCATCCAGCGCGCCAAACGGCTCGTCGAGCAGCAGCACCTTGGGCTCCACAGCGAGTGCGCGTGCCAGTGCAATGCGCTGGCGTTGCCCGCCTGACAACTGGGACGGAAAGCGGTCAGCCAGCCAGTCGAGCTGGACCAGGTTGAGCAGCGAGTGGACCTTTTCCTTGATCTGCGCTTCGGTTGGGCGCTGGTTGCGCGGTTTCATGCGGAGGCCGAAAGCGACGTTCTCAAACACCGTCATGTGGCGGAACAGCGCGTAGTGCTGAAACACAAAACCCACCTGCCGCTCGCGCACATGCACATCGGTGGTGTCTTCACCGCTGAAGAGAATGCTGCCCTGGTCAGCTGTTTCCAGCCCGGCAATGATGCGCAGCAAGGTGGTCTTGCCGCAACCCGAAGGGCCGAGCAGCGCGACGAGTTCGCCGGAATGGATGTCCAGGCTGACATCGCCCAGCGCCTGAAAGTTGCCGAAGTTTTTGCTGACGTTGCGTATTTCAATGCTCATGGTGTTTCCTCTTTCAGCGTGCTGCGGTGGTTGCAGCAACGCGGGGCTGTTCGGGCGGCAGATCGGCGGCGGCCTTCATGTCCTGTTCCTGCCGCCATTCGGCGACGGATTTAATGACCAGCGTGACGAGCGCCAGGATGGCCAGCAGCGAAGCCACCGCAAATGCCGCCACGGACTGGTATTCGTTGTACAAAATCTCGACGTGCAAGGGCAAGGTATTGGTCTGCCCGCGAATATGGCCGGACACCACAGACACTGCGCCGAACTCGCCCATGGCGCGGGCGTTGCAGAGAATCACGCCGTAGATCAGGCCCCACTTGATGTTGGGCAGCGTCACGTGCCAGAAGGTTTGCCAGCCTGTGGCACCCAGCACAATCGCTGCCTGTTCTTCATCGTTGCCCTGTGCTTGCATCAGCGGAATCAGCTCGCGGGCGATGAAGGGGAACGTCACAAATACGGTCGCCAGCACGATGCCGGGCACAGCAAAAATAATCTTGATGTCGTGCGCCAACAACCAGGGGCCGAACCATCCCTGGGCGCCAAAAATCAGCACATAGATCAGGCCGGCCACCACGGGCGAGACGGAAAAAGGCAGGTCCACCAGCGTGGTCAACACCGACTTTCCACGAAACTCGTATTTGGCGATCGCCCAAGCGGCGGCCACACCAAACACCAGGTTCAACGGCACCGAAATCGCCGCAGCGACCAGCGTGAGCTTGATCGCCGACCAGGCATCGGGCTCCTTCAAGGCTTCCAGGTAAGCACCCAGACCTTTGCGCAAGGCCTCAGTAAACACGGCGGCCAGCGGCAGGATAAGAAAGAGAACCACAAACAGCAGCGCGATGCCGGTCAACGTGTAGCGCACCCAGGGCGCTTCCGTCGTGCTCATGGTCTCGCGGCGATTGGGAGCGAGCCCGCTCATGATGCCGCTCCCGTGTTGCGCCGCTGCCAGGCTTGCAGGGCGTTGATCACCAGCAGCAGGATGAAGGACATGACCAGCATGACGACAGCCACTGCCGTAGCGCCGGCGTAATCGTATTGCTCCAGCTTGCCGATGATGATGAGCGGTGTGATTTCAGAGATCATGGGCATGTTGCCGGCAATAAAAATGACCGAGCCGTACTCACCAATGGCGCGTGCAAAAGCCATGGCAAAGCCGGTCAGCAGCGCGGGTGCGATGTGCGGCAGGATGACCTTGGTAAAAATCTGCAGGCGTGTGGCGCCCAGTGACGTTGCGGCTTCTTCAAGCTCTTTCTCGGCATCTTCCAGCACAGGCTGGACCGTGCGCACCACAAAAGGCAGGCCGATAAAAATCAGCGCAATCACCACACCTGCTGGCGTGAAGGCCAGTTTGATGCCCATGGGCTCCAGATACTGTCCCAGCCAGCCGTTGCCAGCGAGCAAGGCCGTCAGCGAGATGCCTGCAACGGCGGTCGGCAAGGCAAACGGCAAATCGACCAGCGCATCGACGATTTTTTTACCCGGAAATTTGTAGCGCACCAGCACCCATGCAAGCAAGAGGCCAAATACCAGATTGACCAGGGCCGCCAGAAAGGACGCACCGAAGGTCAGGCGGTAGGACGCCAGCACGCGCGGCGATGTGACGGCGGCCCAGAACTGGTCCAGCGTCATCGTAAAAGTCTTGAAGAACAGCGCCGATATCGGGATCAGCACGATGAGGCTGAGGTACAGCACCGTGTAGCCGAGGGTCAGGCGGAAACCGGGCAGCACACGCCTGGCAGCCCTTCGCGGTGCCGCAGGCTGGCCCGGCACCACCGCTGAGGGCGGCGCCACAGAAGACAGGGCAGTCATGGATTACCTGACGGTGTAGAGCTTGTCGAACTGACCGCCGTCATTGAAGTGCACTTTCTGCGCTTCGCCGAGGGAGCCGAACAGTTCCTGCACCGTGAAGAGCTGCAGCGGCTTGAAGGTGGTGGCGTACTTTTTCAGGATGGCTGGTGAACGTGGGCGCAGTGCATGGCGCGCGGCAATCTCCTGGCCTTCATCCGAGTAGAGGTAATCGAGGTAGGCCTTGGCGAGCTCGGCCGTGCCTTTTTTGTTGACGGTGCGCTCAACCACTGCAACGGGGTTTTCAGCCACGATGCTGATGGACGGGTAAATCGCATCCACCTTGCCCTCGCCGAACTCCTTGTTGACAGAAATCACTTCCGATTCAAACGTGATCAGCACATCGCCGATATTGCGCTGCAGGAAAACGGTGGTCGCATCGCGGCCGCCCTTGCCCAGCACCGGCACGTTTTTGTAGAGCTTGCCGACAAACTCAGCCGCCTGCGCATCACTGGCGCCCTTCTTCTTGGCATAACCCCAGGCTGCGAGGTAGGCATAACGGCCGTTGCCGCCCGTTTTGGGGTTGACGACCACCACCTGGATGCCGGGCTTGATCAGGTCATCCCAGTCCTTGATGCCCTTCGGATTGCCATTGCGCACCAGGAACAGCATGGTCGATGTCGTCGGCGAGGCATTGCCGGGGAATTTTTTGTTCCAGTCTTTGGCCACTACACCTGCGTTGGCCAGGAAGTCGATGTCGGTCGAGGTGTTCATGGTGACGACGTCTGCATCCAGGCCATCGGCCACAGAGCGCGCCACGGCGCTGGACCCGGCATGGGACTGGTCAATCTTGATGTCCTTGCCCGCCACTTTTTTGTAATGGGCGACAAAAGCAGCGTTGTAGTCCTTGTAGAACTCGCGTGCCACGTCATAGGAGCCGTTGAGCAGGGTCTGTGCAGAGGCCATACCGCTTGCAGCCAACGCGAGCGTTGCCAATGCGATTTTTAGTTTTGAAGAAGTCATGCTGTTTCCAGGTTTCCAAAAGATGATGAAGATGAAAAATGAACGGTGCTGGCTGCAAACGACACGTCGCCCGCGAGCGACTGCAACAGCGCCACACCCAAAGGCCATTCACCGTGGCCCGATTCGATGTTGATATGCCCCGCGTTTTGCATGCGCACAAACTCGCTGCCCCAGGCACGCGCGTAAGCGCCGGCCAGCCGCACCGGGCAAAAAGGGTCGTTGCTGCTGGCGACCAGCACGCTGCGGTAAGGCAGCTTTTCAAACGGAACGGGCGCGAAGTCACTCAGCACCGCGCGGCGTTCAGGGTCTGCCGGGGCCACGAGCAACGCACCCTGAATGCGTTCGACCGCATCGGCAGGCAAATGGGTGGTGGCAATGCAGCCCAGGCTGTGCGCAATCACCACCACCGGCTCGTCCTGCTGGAGGATGGTTTTGGCAATCGAAGCCACCCAGGCCTGCCGCGACGGCGCGACCCAGTCGTCCTGCTGCACGCGCACGGCACCCGCCAACCGCTCGGCCCACAGGCTTTGCCAGTGGCCGGGGGCGGAATCGCGCCAGCCAGGGACGATGATGAAACGCACTTGGGAATCTCAGTGGGTCAGGTTGAACGTGCGCCGCGCAGGGCCGCCCCAAGCAAGCACAGCCCCCTCGGGGGGCAGCGCAGTACGCGAAGCGACAAGCGTGGGGGCCATATTTACTTGTTCGGCTGTGGCGTGATGCGCAGGTAGGGGCGGACGGCCTTGAAACCCTTGGGAAAGCGCTCAGCCAGCTCGGCCGGGTCCTGGATGCTGGGCACGATGACGACGTCATCGCCGTCTTTCCAGTTCGCAGGCGTGGCTACCTTGTGGCTGTCGGTCAGTTGCAGCGAATCGATGACACGCAGGATCTCGTCGAAATTGCGACCGGTGCTGGCCGGATACGTGAACGTGGTGCGGATGACCTTTTTCGGGTCGATGATGAAGACGCTGCGCACCGTCGCGGTGGTCGACGCGTTCGGGTGAATCATGTCGTACAGGTTGGCGACGGTCTTGTCCGCATCTGCCAGGATGGGGAAATTGACCGTCGTGTTTTGCGTCTCGTTGATGTCCTTGACCCAGCCGCCGTGCTTGTCCAGCGGGTCCACGCTGACCGCAATGGGTTTGACCTTGCGTTTGGCAAACTCGCTGCTCAAGGCAGCGGTTTTACCCAGTTCTGTGGTGCAAACGGGCGTGAAGTCTGCAGGATGGGAAAACAGCACGACCCAGGAGTCGCCAGCCCATTGATGGAAGGAAATCCTGCCTTCGGTGGATTCCTGGGTGAAGTCGGGGGCGGTGTCGCCAAGCCTGAGGGTTGCCATGTGTTGCTCCTGATGAAGTGGGCGCGGGAAAGCGCCAGAACATTCATTGTGGGGAGCAAGTGTTAAAACTCAAAAGAATATATAGCTCTTAATTTATCCACATAAGCACATAAAGAATTCGAATTTCAGGCCTGGACAACGACCGCGCCAGTCCTATCGGAGCTGGTCGCCCTGCATATGGTCCCCCATGAAATCAAGAAAACTGCGGACCGCCGGCACCTGGCCGCGCCGTGAAGGAAACACGGCATGCACCATGCCCGAGCGAATAGTCCAGCCCGGCAAAACAGGTACCAGCAACTGGGCCTGGAGCTCTGCCCGGCTCAGCATTTCCGGCAGGAAGCTTATGCCTGTACCCGCCAGTACCGCGAGCTTGAGCGTCTGGAGGTCGTCGGCCATGTAACGCGGCTGGTGATGAAACTCATGGGTCTCGCCATCCGGGCCGGCCAATTCCCATGTGCAGCGCCCGTCAGTGGCGGACATGGCAATGGTGTCCAGCTTCGCGAGGTCTTCTGGCCGCGTCGGCGTGCCCTGCCGGTGAAGCAACGAAGGGCTTGCCAGCAACAGCGCGCTCGATCCGCCCAGTTGTTTGACGACGAGGCTGCCGCTGTCGTCCAGCGTCGGCCTCACCCGCAACGCTATGTCGATGCCCTCTTCAATGAGGTCCACCACGCGGTTGGTGACCCGCATGTCCAGCTTCACATGCGGGTACTGGGCGAGATAACTTGGGACGAGGTAGCCCAGCGTGCTCTGGGCCAGCGTTACCGGGCAACTGATGCGCAGGGTGCCGCGCGGCTCGACCTGCATCTGGGCCACGGCTTCTGCCGCAGCCAGCGCCTCATCGCGCATGGTGGCGCAGTGCCGCAGGTAAATCTCGCCAACGGCCGTGACAGACAGCTTGCGCGTCGTGCGTTGCAGCAGGCGCACGCCCAGCCTCCCCTCCAGTTCAGCGACCCGGCGCGACAGTCTCGATTTGGGCAGGCCAAGGGAACGGCCAGCAGCGGCAAAACCGCCCCGCTCCACGACCTCGGCGAAGTACAACATGTCATTAAGGTCTTCCATGATGGCTCCTTTTGCCCATTATTGTCTCACCAGCAGGACAATCAATCGCAAATTTACCGACTTATCAAGATATTGACTCATCGCGACAATCTATCCATGGCTGCTAATCAGCCAAACGTGTTTATCAACCAGATTCTTCAGAAACGGAAAACCATCATGACCAAGCTTCTTCACATCGACTCCAGCATCCTCGGCAGCAACTCCGTGTCGCGCCAGCTGACCGCCCAGATCGTCGCTTCCTGGAAAGCCGCCCATCCCGGCACCGAAGTCAGCTACCTGGACCTGGCCGTGAATACGCCTACCCACCTGTCCGCCGAATCGCTGGGCTTTCGCATGCCCGCCGGTGCCGACCTGAGCGACGTGCAAAAGCGCGAAAACGCCGTGTCTGAAGCGCTGGTGAGCCAGTTGCTCGCCTCCGACGTGATCGTGGTGGGTGCGCCCATGTACAACTTCACCGTCCCGACCCAGCTCAAGGCCTGGATTGACCGTGTTGCCCAGGTCAACCGCACCTTCAAGTACACCGAAAAAGGCCCTGTGGGCCTGGCCACCGGCAAGACCGTGATCGTCGCGTCCACCCGCGGCGGTGCTTATTCCACCAGCGATGCTGGCAACGCCATGGAACACCAGGAAAGCTTCCTGAAAACCGTGTTCGGTTTCCTCGGCATCAGCGACGTGCGCATCGTGCGCGCCGAAGGCCTGGCCATGGGCGACGCCGCCAAGGCTGCCGCCATTGCTGCAGCTCAGGCTGACATCAAGGCCCACCAGGCTGCTGCCAACGAAGCCAAGGCTGCACTGGCCGCCTGATCGCCCTGCCCCCAACAAAAAAGCCCGCTTGAAGCGGGCTTTTTTGATGAGGCTGCGTACTTCGTACTTGTCAGACGAACTTCTTGACGAAGGCGACGTAGGCGTCCATCCAGCCCTGCATGAACTTGGCGGTGCCTTCGTTCAGGGTGCCGTCGGCATTGAAGAAACCTTCCTTGTTGGTCAGGAAAACTTCCGGCTGGCCCAGCGTCGGCATGTCCAGGTAAGCCAGGATGTTGCGCAGGTGCTGCTGTGCCATGGAGGTGCCCATGGGGCTGACCGTCATGCCGATCACGCCGGCAGGTTTGCCCTTCCAGGTGCTTTTGCCCCACGGGCGCGATGCGAGATCGATGGCATTTTTCAGCACGCCGGGAATCGAGCGGTTGTACTCAGGCGTCAGGAACAGCACGGCCTGCGACGACGTGATGTGGTTGCGCAGGCGGGTCACTTCAGGCGTTGGCGCGCCATCGTCGTCCTGGTTGTAGTGCGGCAGGTCATCGAGGCGGACCTGCTCGAACACCACGTCCGAAGGGGCCATTTTGGCTAGCGCGTGCGCCAGGTTTTTGTTGAACGAATCCTTGCGAAGGCTGCCGACGACGACAGCGACTTTGATTTGTGCCAAAAGATGCTCCTGCTTGTGATGATGAAAAAAAAGAAGAGTTGATGCCCGAAAGGCCTGTCAACGCGACGAGGCATTTTGCAACAGCGCGCGCAATCCTGCTGAAAGCCGGACAAGCCGGCCGCCTGCGGTTTAGCGCGAGGCCTGCGCGGCGTCTTCCCGCGAAATCGCCTGCATCACGTGACCGCCCGCCGGCACGTCATGGGTCACCCAGACATTGCCGCCTATGGTGGCGCCGCGCCCTATCGTGACGCGGCCGAGCACGGTGGCACCGGCGTAGATGACCACGTCGTCCTCCACGATGGGGTGGCGCGGCAAACCTTTTTGCGGGTTGCCCTCCTCGTCGGTCGGGAAGCGCTTGGCGCCCAGCGTCACGGCCTGGTACAGCCGCACGCGCTTGCCGATGACGGCCGTTTCGCCAATCACGACGCCCGTGCCGTGGTCCATGAAAAACCCTTCGTCGATCTGCGCACCCGGGTGAATGTCGATGCCGGTCTGGCTATGCGCCAGTTCGGCCACGATGCGCGCCAGCAGCGGCAGGCCCAGCTCGTACAGCCGATGCGCCAGCCGGTGATGGATGAGCGCCAGCACGCCCGGGTAGCAGAGCAACACTTCATCCACGCTGCGGGCGGCCGGGTCACCATGAAAGGCCGCCATGACGTCCTGGTCGAGCAGGCTGCGTATGCCGGGCAGCGATGCCAAAAAGTCTCGCGCCGTCGCAACGGCCTGGTCATCGATGTCCGGATCGGCACGCCCCTGCTGCCGGGCGCTGTAAGCCAGCTCCAGCCCGATCTGCGTCACCAGTGCATGCAGCACCGCATCCAGGGTGTAGCCGACATAAATATCTTCGCTTTCATTGCGCAGGTCCGAAGGGCCGAGGCGCATGGGAAACAACGCCCCCTTGAGATTTTCCACCACACCGGCCATGGCCTCGCGCGAGGGAAACTGGCGGCCGCCGGATTCATGCGTTCGTTTCTGCAACTCCCGCCAGCCACGCCGCACTTCATGCAACTGGCCCACGATCTGGTTGATGTCAAAAGCCGCCATGGCCTGTCCTTTATGGATGTGATGCAAGCCGCTCCCGGCGGCGGTGAACAAGCATAGCTGCTCACGCACTCCCCCGTTTTTGGCTTCTTTTTCACCGCAAAAGTCACAAGCCCATATTTTTACCCGGATTTTATTGACACTTTTAATTTACCCGGGTAATATATAGACATCAACAGGAAAACACCATGCAAACAGACCTTCCCCAAACTCAAGAGCTCACGGCATTCGCCGGATTCACGCGTATCACCTCCGGGCCACGCGCCACCGTCCTCGCACAGATGCGCGCCACGCCTCAACCCGCAGATGCGCTGGTGCGGATTTTTGACGACGCCACAGGCGCACGTCTGGATTTCGACCTGCGGCCCGAGGCGGTGGACGAACCGCCCGTACCCGCGCAAGCGACCCCAGCGCCCCGCACCGTCGGCCGCCCCAAACTCGGCGTTGTCGCGCGTGAAGTCACCCTGCTTCCCCGTCACTGGGACTGGCTGGCCCGGCAGCAAGGCGGTGCATCGGTTGTGCTGCGCAAGCTGGTTGAAGACGCCAGCCGCCAGGTGCAGGGCAAGCCCAACCCCAAGGCCGTGCGCGAAGCCGCTTACCGCTTCATGAGCGAGATGGCGGGTGATTTGCCCGGTTTTGAAGAGGCGACGCGTGCGCTGTTTGCCGACGAGCAGGCGCGGTTTGAGGCGCTTGTCGCACCCTGGCCCGAAGACCTAAAACAATATCTGGCCACGTTGGCCGCCGCAAGCTGGAAAGAAGCATGAAAACGCCCGACATGACCGCGATAGACCACCGCCTTGAAACCGAAGTGCACGAGGGCGATGTGCGCGTGGCCGGTGAGATTGCCGCGCCACCAGCCACGGTGGTGGACCCGGTGCCGCCACTGGCCACACCGCCTGCATCAGCCATGCGCCGCCCGCCCATGGCTGATGGCGTGCCGCTGTGGAAAACCTTCATCGCCTTCCTGGCGCCCATGCTGCTGAGCAACATCCTGCAATCGCTGTCGGGCACGCTCAACAACGTCTATGTCGGCCAGATGATTGGCGTGGGCGCGCTGGCAGCCGTGTCCAGCTTCTTTCCCATCCTGTTCTTTTTCATCGCGTTCACCATAGGTCTGGGCGCTGGTGCCTCGGTGCTGATAGGCCAGGCCTGGGGCGCACATGACATCGGCAAGGTCAAATCCGTCGCCGGCACCACGCTGACGGTGGGCGTGGGTTTCGGCGTGCTGGTCGCCATCTTTGGGGGCACCTTTACCGGCCCCATGCTCAAGGCGCTCGGCACGCCCGCCGACATCCTCGCTGACGCCACGCTGTACGCCCGCATCATGATGCTGGCCGGGCCGGGGCTTTTCATGTTTTTGCTCTCGACCGCCATGCTGCGCGGTGTGGGTGACACCGTCACGCCGCTCTACACACTGCTGATCTCGACCGTGGTCGGCCTTATCGTCACCCCCGCGCTGATACGCGGCTGGGGCGGGCTGCCTCAGCTCGGCGTGGCCAGCGGTGCGGTGGCATCGGTGCTGTCCATGCTGGTGGCGATGGTCTGGCTGGCTTTCAGGCTGCGCAAGATCAAAAGCCCGCTGGCACCGGACGCGGAGTTTGTGCAAAAGCTGCGCATCAACCTGCCCATCCTGAAAACCGTGCTCAAGGTCGGTGTGCCGACGGGCGTGCAAATGATCGTGATCTCGCTGGCCGAAGTCGCCCTGCTCTCCATGGTCAACAGCTATGGTTCGGGCGCCACGGCAGCCTACGGCGCGGTCAACCAGGTCGTGGCGTATGTGCAGTTTCCGGCGATTTCGATCGCGATCACCGCCTCCATCCTGGGCGCACAGGCCATTGGCGCGGGCCGCTCCGACAAGCTGGGTGCCATCGCGCGCACCGGCCTGCTGATGAACCTGGCGCTGACCGGCGTGCTGGTCGTTTTTGGTTACCTGTTCTCGCGTCACCTGATGGGCTTTTTCATCACCAGTGGCCCGGTGATCGACCTGGCGCAGACGCTGCTGCACATCATGCTGTGGAGCAGCATCATTTTCGGCATGGCCTCTGTGTTGTCCGGCATCATGCGCGCCAGCGGATCGGTGCTGGTGCCGACGGCCATCTCGATTCTTTGCATTGCGCTGGTCGAGGTGCCCGTCGCCTGGTTCATGAGCCAGCGCATCGGCATCAACGGCATCTGGATTTCCTATCCGGTGACGTTCATCGCCATGCTCGGTTTTCAGACCGCCTATTACCGGCTGGTCTGGAAGAAAAAGGCTATTCGGCGGCTGGTCTGAGCGACAGACCGGTAGAAGCAGGTTAGTTTTGGGGCGCTTCCTAATTCCGACCATCAAATCAACCGAATACATAGGCTGTAATTGGCTGTTGTGTTTAGGATGCTGATATGACCACTTAAAAACACCAGATGAATTTACCATCAGACAAATATTCCGACACTAATGCGGAACTTCAACAACTCCGTATCGGCCATAGCGATCGAAGGTTTCGTCAAGTCAATGATCTTTTGATCGGGCATACAGAGGGGTCGCTGCAGTATCTTCTTGCAGTTAATGGTGGGGGAGCTGTAGCAATGCTTGGCTTGGTAGGCGCTGTTGAGAAGTGGCGTGTCCAAAACTGGCCGTATTGGGTACTTGCAACATTCGTTGTGGGTCTAATTTTTGCGGGAATTGCTCGAGCGGCAATACTTATTCATTGCCAAATACTTGTTCTTGGCTGGTTACGTGATACGCGAGATTACTTTTCTAATAGTCTTGAATGGCGCGCAGTCCTCGCGAACGACCAAGACCGGGTGAAGGTCGTGCGATGGTTGCCTTGGACATTAGGCTTCGTATCGCTCACTTGTTTTATCGGCGGCACACTAGCTTCGGGCTACCTTTTCTTCACCCTTAGATAATTCGAAGCGGCTTCAAAATAGGTAAGCCCCATCATCTAGCAGCCATGCCCACAAACCCAATACCAGAACTCACCGAAGACAAACTCAAAGCCGACCGCGAAGCGTGGATCGCGGCGTATGTGCATGTGTGGTCAGACATGACCAAGGGTGTGTTCGACAAGGCAGAGATTGAAAAAGCTGCCGATGAACACTGGCAACGCAGCCCCAACTCGAACGCTGCAATGGTGGCGGCGATGGAATTCACCAAACCGCGCAAGGATTGATTGCAGGCTGCTAGCCCACCTGCAACTCATGCTCGTAGCACCACATCCAGCTTTCACCCGGCTCGAGTGAGCGGATCACCGCGTGGCCGGTGGCCGCGTGGTGTTTGGTGGCGTGTTTGTTTTTGGAGTCGTCGCAGCACCCAACGTGACCGCAGTGCACGCACAGCCGCAGGTGCACCCAGCTGTCGCCCATGGACAGGCATTCCTCGCAGCCTCTGGATGTTGGCGGCACCACGACATCGGGCACGTGTGAACAGGGTTTGATCGACATGGTGGCTTCCTCTGCTTGGATATTGTTCTGAAAAATCAGGCCGCAGCGGTGCTTTCCATCGCTGCCAGGTGCTGGTGAATCAGCGCGACCGCAGCGGCGCCCTCACCTATCGCGCCGCCTACGCGTTTGACCGAGCCGCTGCGTACGTCGCCCACGGCAAAAAGGCCGGGAATGCTGGTTTCTAGCGGTGCGGGCACATGGCCGGGGTGCACGGGTGTGACGGCCGCGCCGGTCAATACAAAACCCTGTTTGTCGACGGCAACACCACAACTGGTGAGCCAGGTGGTTTCAGGGTCGGCGCCGACGAACAAAAATACATTGCGTATGTCGGCAGTATGCTCGGCACCTTCGTTGCGGTCACGCCAGCTCACGGCGGCGAGACCGGCGTCCTGCTCGCCGTGCAGCGCGGCAAGTTCGGTATGCGGCAGCAGTTGAATATTGGGTGTGGCGTTGATGCGGTCAATCAGGTAGCGCGACATGCTGGCCGCCAGACTGGGGCCGCGCACCAGCATGTTGACTTTGGCGGCGTGCTGCGACAAAAAGACGGCAGCCTGACCGGCCGAGTTGCCGCCGCCGACCAGCACGACTTCGGTCTGCGTACACATTTTGGCTTCGAGTGCAGAAGCCCAGTACCAGACACCGCGGCCTTCAAACTCGGCCAGGCGCGGCACCTCGGGACGCCGGTAGCGGGCACCGCTGGCGACCACCACGGTTTTGGCGCGCAGGTGCCGGCCGTCGGTCAGGGTCACGCGCAGCTCGCCGGTTTCAAGCTTGCCACTGCAGTCGAGCGAGCTGACCTGAGCGGGTATGAGCATTTCAGCGCCGAACTTCTGCGCCTGCACATAGGCCCTGCCCGCCAGCGCCTGGCCGGTGATACCGGTCGGAAAGCCGAGGTAGTTTTCAATCCGCGCGCTCGCACCGGCCTGGCCGCCATAAGCCCGGCAATCAACCACCAGCACCTGCAGGCCTTCAGAGGCGGCGTACACCGCCGTCGCCAGTCCGGCCGGCCCCGCGCCAACCACAATGACATCGAAGAGCTCGTCATGGTCGTCGCTGTCGACCATGCCGGTGCAGCGCGCCAGTTCGCCTTCCGTCGGGTTGCGCAACACCGCGCCGTTGGGGCACACCGCCAGCACCTCTGCCGGCCCCGCGCCGTACTGTGCCAGCAGCGCGGCCGCGTCGGGGTCTGTGGCGGCATCCATCACATGGTGCGGCTGGCCGTTGCGGTTCAAAAAGCTTTGCAGGCGAATGACGCCTGAGGACTGCGGCTGGCCAATCAGCACCGGGCCACTGGCACCGGCTTCGATCAGCGCCACCCGGCGCAGGATGAGCGCACGCACCAGCCGCTCGCCGAGGTCGGCCTCGGCAATGATGAGCGCGCGCAGCTGGTCAGGCGGTATCAGCAACGCTTCAACGTCGCCGTCGGCATGCCCGTCGACAAGCGCAGGCTTGCCAGAGAGCTGGCCGACTTCCGCTGAAAACTCCCCCGGCCCGTGGCGGACCACAGGCGCTACATGGCCCAGGCCATCACGCTGGGTGACGGTGACATGGCCCTTGAGCATGACAAACATGCCGGCGCTGGTTTCGCCAGCGGTGTACAGACGCTCGCCATGGCGGAAGCGGACCACGGTGCCAAAGCGGCGCATGCGCTCGACCTCGGCCTGCGCCAGCACGGGAAAGGCCTGGTGGCGCCTGCCGTTGCTGTCTGTCGGCATGACGGGTGGGGACTGGGGTGGTGGCGCATCGTCCATGGGGAAAGGCTCCGGTCGCGGTGGTCAACGCCATGATTAAACGATGAAACCAGTGACGGGCCAAGATTCTGGTGAATCCTTGGTCGGTCGAAAAGACAGCGAGCGCTTGGTCGGACCGGGTGTGGCATTCAAGCTTGGCGAAACTTCTACTGTTACGCCCAATGTAACAATATCCAAAATATTGGTTAAATAATTTCCATTAATACGATTTACGTATTAATCCGGGGGTTCCCTGCATCTGATTCGTCAAATAACAAGCACAAAAGGCCTGAAACAGGCTATTTGCAGGCATCAAATCGGCTGCAGGCCAATAGATACGTACGTGAGCAGCTATTTAATTTATAGCAAAAGCAGCTACTGAGAAGTTAAAAGCCGTCAGCGCAAGACGCGCGACGTCTGCATCACCCGGTTGATGGCCAAAGCAGCGACTTCACCGGCATTTTCAACCTCGATGCTTTTCAGCTTCAGGTCGTAGGCCACGCCCAGCATGGTTGCCTTGGTGGTGTCGGGCAGCACATCCCAGTTGCGCGCCAGCTCGTCGACCATCAAATCGGCCATGGTGCCCTCGTCATAGTTCCAGCGCTGCGACTTCCCCTCACGGGTAAAGATGTTGAGCATGATCTGGTGGACGTCTTCTCGGGTCATGGCGGGGCACTCCTTTATGAGCTTGTGATGCCATGGTGGCCAAACGCGCAGCTTTTGCCTGTAGGCGAAGTGGCTTTGGAAAAGTACGTGATGGCGCTTTTGTCGTGCAATCGCGCGTCACGCGCGTGGCTCCGGTCTGGACGGAGGAAGCGATCCGAACGGGCTGGTCTCACTTCATAGAATGATCGCTGTGACACACCAACCGCTCTGCAAGACCGATGAATAACAAAAAAGAATTTCCCAGCGGCATTCAGGCTTTCCTGCTTTTTGTCGCATTGATTCTCTGTGAGGTTCTTGTCGGCGCCGTATTGCAGGATATGCAGGGCATGCTCAGCCTGGACATCCAGGAGCGAAATGCGCTTGTCACTCTGCTGGGCAACGGACTTATCTTCACTTTTTTGATGCACTTCAAAGGTCTGACTTATCCGGACCTTTTTCACCCCTCGGCTGGCTCGGCCGGGGCCACTTTTTTCGTGTTGACCGTTCCGATACTGATGCTTGTGCCGGCTTCGATTTTGATCATCATGCAGCTGATGGAGGTTTTGGTGAAAATCGCCCCACTTTCGGCGTGGGAAGAGGCTGCATTCAGGAATATGAGTTCAGGATCACTGGCGGCCGTGATTGCGACCTGCGTACTTGCGCCCGTACTGGAGGAGATGCTGTTTCGGGGCATCATCCTGCGCAGCTTCCTGAACCAGTATCCGCGCTGGCAGGCCATTCTGGGTTCTTCGCTCCTGTTTGGCTTTGCCCACTTGAATATCTATCAATTTTTTGTCGCCCTGCTGATCGGTGTAATGCTGGGCTGGCTGTATGAAAGGACAAGATCGCTTATTCCGTGCATCGCTTTCCATGCCTTCTACAACATGGGGATCAGCGTGTTTGAGGCCTTGTACGTCGACAACCTCACCGCAAAGGTTCAGCCCGTTTCCTTCTTTGGCTGGGTAATATCTTTGCTGCTCGCTGCTGGGGGAATGCTCGCACTCATGCGAATGCTTCGCAAACCCCGACTGGCCTGAATCAAGTCACGTCTAAGGCTTCGCCCAAACAGCAAACTCATTGCCCGCCGGTTCGGTAAAGTGAAACCTTCGGCCGCCCGGGAAGGGAAAGATGGGTTTCACGATACTGCCGCCAGCGCTCGCGACTTTGGCCAGCGTTTCCTCCAGCCGCTCGCTGTAAAAAACCAGCAGCGCACTGCCCTTCTCCACGCTAGCGGCCATGTCTGCCTTGAAGAATCCGCCATCCAGGCCCTGACCCGAGAACGCGGCGTAGTCGGGGCCGTAGTCTTCAAAGGTCCAGCCAAAAGCCGACTCAAAAAGGCTTTGGTGGCCTTCAGGTTGCTGGAGGGGTATTCGACGTAATCGAGTTTTTCATGAACCGGCATGGCGCGCTCCTTGCTGCATATGTGGTACCCCATGCTAACGACACCACGCAACCCAGCGGGGCAAGAAGCTTTTGCCTGCATGTAAGGTTTCCGCACAGGCACCGACCAAGATCATCACCCTGAAGGCCTCATGCAAACACCCAGTACACCACCGCCCCGCCTCTTCCACTTTCTGGGGGGCAGCACCGGCCCATGGCGCGTCGACCAGCATCGGGTCGTGATCGGCGAAGACCTGTCTGCGGTCACGCGGCTTGCAATATCGGCAGAACCACCTCGGCGGTTCGAAGGCTCGGGCTGGAGCCTGCGCGGCATCACCAGCAACGAGCGTTATGTGGAGCGTGACGAAAAAGCAGCGCTGGTCAGCCGGCAGGAAGGTCTGGGCCGCCCCACAGCCACCCACGCCGCCTTGATCCCCATACGCAAGACGCCCGAATGGTGGGCCCTGACGCAACAAGAGCGCCGCGAGATATTTGAAGCGCAGTCAAAACACATCGCCATCGGCATGAAGTATCTGCCGGCGGTTGCGCGGCGCCTGCACCATTGCCGGGACCTCGGCACGCGCGAGCCGTTTGACTTCATCACCTGGTTCGAATACGCCGCCGCAGATGCTGCAGGTTTTGAAGAGCTGGTGCAGGCCCTGCGCGCGTCGCCGGAGTGGACGTTCGTGGACCGCGAGGTCGACATCAGGATGGTGCGCGACGACACCTGAAAGCAGGCAGGCTGGCAAGCTGATTGAAGCTCCCTCCTTTTAATGCGGCAAAGTATTTCAGGATGCCGCCAGCAGCCGGGTTATAAAAACCCATGCCCGTCATCCGCGACACCGACACGACAACGCAGCCTGCGCGCCGCAGCCATCCCGGCCGCTGGCTTGCGTTGCTGTTCTGGGCCGCCGTTGCTGGCGTCTTGTACGCGGTGTACAGCGGCGTGGTCCAGATCCCGGAACGCTTCAACCCGTGGGCGCCACTTCAAGTGACGGCAGAACCCAACCTGCTCACCCCCTACAAACTCTCACGCGCGCGCGGCGACCCCGACATGTGCCTCGCGGCGCTTGCGCAAACCGGCATGCAGTACGAGGTCCTGCCCGACCGCGAAACCGGCGCCGGCTGTGGGCTTGAGAATGCAGTGCGGCTGAAGTCGGCGGCCATCCGTTTCGGTGCGCCCCTGCCGCTGAGTTGCCCCCTGGCGCTGTCGTTTGCGATGTGGGAGCGCCATGCGCTGCAGCCTGCAACGCAAGCGCATTTCAGCCAGCGACTGGCGGCCATCGACAACCTCGGCAGCTATTCGTGCCGCAATGTCAACCGGGGTGAAGGCGCGGCGCCCAAAGAGCCTGCCACCGGTTCAGGGGCACGCAGCCGCCACGCCACGGCCAATGCGCTTGATGTCTCGGCCTTCACGCTGGCCAGTGGCAAACGCATCAGCGTGGCCGGGCAATGGCACAGCAAGGAAGCAGCCACGACGCGCAGCGCCGAAGCCCTGTGGCTGGACGACGTGCACGCCGGTGCCTGCAAGTACTTCAAGGGCGTTTTAGGGCCGGACTACAACGCGGTCCACAGGGACCACTTCCATCTGGAAACGGGCGGCTACGGCATGTGCCGTTAACGCCATTTCCAAAACGATGGTGTCAGTGTGCCGTTGCGCAGGTGTCTATTCCGAGGTAAGCCCGACGCAGCACGGGGTCGGCCATCAGCGCATCCGGGCTGCCGTTGGCGACGATGCGGCCCTCTTCCAGCACCGCAGCGCGCTGGGCGACGTCCATCGCCATTGACACGTTTTGCTCCACCAGCAGGACGGAGATGCCCTGCTCGTGAATCTGCCGGATCGCATTGAACATGTCGATCACGATGCTGGGCGCCAGGCCGAGCGAGGGCTCGTCCAGCAACAGAAGTTTGGGTTTGGCCATGAGCGCGCGCGCAATGGCGACCATCTGCTGCTGCCCGCCTGACAACGTACCCGCCGACTGGTACATCTTCTCGGTCAGGATGGGGAACAGCGACACCACATAGTCCAGCGACCTGGCGCGCTCGGCTTTGGCGACTTTCAGGTAGCTGCCGATCTCCAGGTTTTCACGCACGCTCATGTCTGTGAAAAGACGCCGGCCTTCGGGCACGAGTGCAATACCGCGTTCGCAGAACTTGTGCGCCGGGAGTCGGGAGATGTCCTCCCCCTGAAACTTCAGGCTGCCCGAATCGATGCGCAACAGGCCGGCAATGGTGTTGATCAATGTACTTTTGCCGGCGCTGTTGGGGCCGACCACGCACAGCAGCTCGCCCTCGCCCACAGACAGCGACACGTCCCACAGCGCCGTCGCCTGCCCATAGCAGGTCCGGATGTTGTCAAGCTCAAGCAGCAAGGGGCACCCCGCTTTCGCCGGCAGGCTTGCCAGCTGGTTTATTTTTTGCCGCTGCCTTCGCATCGCCAAGATACGCGGCGACCACTTCAGGCCGCTGCATCACATCCTGCGGTGCACCTTCGGCAAGCACCGCGCCGCTTTCAAACACCACGATGCGGTCGCACAGCGCCATCACCGCACGCATGACGTGCTCGACAAACACAATCGTCGCGCCCTGGTCGCGGATGCGGCGTATGAGCGCCACAGCTTCATCGATTTCCGACGGCGTCAGGCCCGACAGCACTTCATCGAGCATGAGGATTTGCGGACGTGCGGCCAGCGCCCGGGCCAGTTCCAGGAACTTGCGCTGGTGCAGGTTCAGTGCCGCGGGCAAGGCATGCGCCCGGCTGGTCAGGCCCGTGAACTCCAGCCATTGCCAGGCCTCGGCCTCGGCCGTCTGGCGGTCCAGCGTGGCTGCGCCAAACATCGCTGGCAGCGCAACGTTTTGCAGCACGGTCAGGTGTGCAAACGGGCGAGGGATCTGGTACGTGCGGGCGATGCCGCTGCGCGCAATGCTGTGGGCGGGGGCTTTGGAAATCGTGCGCCCGCCGAATTCGATGCTGCCTTCGGTGACTTCAAAATGACCGCTGGCCACATTGATGAAGGTCGATTTTCCGGAACCGTTGGGTCCGAGAAGGCCGAGGATTTCACCGCGCCTGACTTCGACGTCCACACCGCGCAAGGCACGCACACCCCTGAATTGTTTGACCACGCCAGTCGCCTTCAGCAGCACGCCACCCATGGGTACAGCCGATGCAGAAGATGGCGTGCTTGCGGCATGGCTGCTGGCAGCCGTAGCCGTGGCCGTTGCTGGTGCAGCTGCATGTACTTCGGGTGTGGTCTCGGCCAGACCTTTGGCCGCGCGCCGTGCGCCCATCCATTTGAGAATCTGGCCCAGAACGCCTTGCGGCATGAACAGGATGACGGCAATCAGCACCACGCCGGTCAGGCCCTTGCCGATGATGGCGCTGTCGCCGCTGGTGAATGAAAACAGCAGCAAGGTGATGGCCACGGCGCCGACAGTCGGGCCGGCCCAGTGCCGCGTGCCGCCCAGTACCGCCATCAGGATCACGGTGAGCGGCAAGGCCACGGTAAAGGTGTCGCCCGTCGTCACATAGGAGATGAAAAGCGCATGCACGCCACCCACCAGCCCGGCAAAACCGCTGGACAGGGCCAGCGCCACCAGCTTGTAGCGATAAGTCGGCACACCCATGACTTCGGCCACGTCTTCGTCATCGTGTATCGCGAACAGGCCTGTGCCCAACCTTGAATAAAACACCGCGACCGCAGCGATCAGGGTGATGGCGGCCACCACCAGCGCCATCAAATAGAAGGTGCCTGAAGGGCTGGGGCCGATTTCGGGCACCACGACGGAACTCATGTAAACACCGGGTCCGCCGTCAATGGGCGTATTGAGGATGATGGTGGCGACCACAAAGGTAGTCGCGAGCGTCAGCAGGCAGAACAGTTCGGCGCGCACGCTCCGCACGCGGAAAGCCACGGCGCCCAGCAACGCACCTGCAAGCGCCGGAACGATCGCGGCAAACGGCAACGTCCACAAAAATGGCACGTCCATCTTGGTTGCCAGCGTGGCCGTGGTGTACATGCCGATGCCGAAAAATGCACCGTGGCCAAACGAGAAATAGCCCGAATAGCCCGAGAGCAAATTCCACGAGGTCGACAAAGCGATCCAGTGAAAGATCAGGTAAAACAGCGACTCATAAAACGCCGGCAGCTTGAGCCAGGGCACCAGGGCAAGCCCGGCCAGCGCCACAAGAATCAAAATAATCGAGCGCTTCATCACGCCCTCCCCGGCCGTGCCAGCAGCACGACAATCAGCAATGAGAACGAGACCAGCGGCGCCCACGCAGGCGCCGTAATCGCCATCGTCAGCGCTTCAGTCACGCCGATGATGCAACCCGCAATCAGCGGGCCCATCGGCCGGCCAAGCCCGCCCAGCATCACGCAGGCAAACACGACGCCCACCCAGGTGTAGATTTGCGAAGGTGCCAGGGTGTAGGCCAGGGCGAGGCAGGCACCGGCGATACCGGCGAGTGCCGCATTGAGGCCCGACAAACCCAGCGCCAGCGCATTCTGGTTGATGCCGAAGGCTGCCGCAATCGGCGCATCCTCGGCCGCCGCGCGCATGGCTTTGCCCAGATCGGTTCGCTGCAGGGCAAACCACACGGCCACGGAAATCCCGACACCCAGACCCAGCGTGATCATTTCAGGCAGCGGGAAAAACAGCGGGCCGACACGCAGCTTGTGCTCCGCGTAGCTGGACTCCAGCTTGCGGTAGTCCGCCGTCCAGATCCACTGGATCAGGGCCTCGATGATGACCGTCACACCAAAAGTCACCAGCAGCGAGTTGAAGGGGCTGATCTCGAAACGTGACAGCACCCAATGCATGCCTGCGCCCAGCGCGAAGAACAGGGGAACGATCAGCAGCAGCGTGAGCAGCGGATCGATACCCTGGAACGTCGACAGCTGGTACGTCAGGTAGGCACCCAGGAAGGCCAGCGCAAAGTGCGCCAGGTTGATCTGCTTCAACATGCCCCATGACAGGCTCAGTCCGAGCCCTAGCAAACCATACAAAGCGCCTGTAAACAGCCCTGCAAGAATCGCCTGGGTTAAAAGTGTGGCGCTTGGTATGTACATTGTCGCGAAAGCCTCAGGTCATCAGCTTCGCACCGGGCGCAGCACCTTCTTTTGGCCACACGGTGACCCACTTGCCGTTCTGCACCTGCTTGATACGGGTGTTGTCGGCACCATAGTTGCCACGTTCGTTGAAGCGCAGCTTGCCCTGGATGGTGTCGACCTGGTTGGTCTTGAGCCAGGCCGCCATGGCCTTGTCGTCCAGCGACTTCGTGCCCTTGACCGCTGCCTCGATGATTTGCCAGGCCGTATACGATGCCGCAGCCTGCGTCTCTGCCGTGGTGTCCGGCAGGTTGCCCGCAATGGCGCGCGCATGGAACACGCGGCAGAACTCTGCAGCCGACGCATTCAGTGTGTACGGGGCCTGGTCTTCAAAAATGGTGGCCGCCAGCGCGCCGTTGGCTTCCGGTGCTTTCAGCATCGGGCCGGGTGACGGGTACTGATGGAAATGCAGCTTCGGCTTGTAGTCGATCTTTTTCATCGCATCGAGCAACTGGTTGCTCTCGAGGCCGAGCGAGCCGACCCACAGCATATCGGGGTTGGCTTCCTTGATGCGGCCGGCGATGGGGCCGAAGTCGCGGTTGCCGAAATCCCATTCGAGGAACAGCACTTCCTTGAGGTTGCGCTTCTTCGCGACTTCACGTGCGCCGACGGACACAAAGTGAACCGACGGGAACTTGCTGGTGACGATGGCGATGGTTTTGGGTGGCTTGGGTGATGCAGCCACCATGTCCAGCACCAGGTTGGGATTGCTGGTCTCGGGGTTGGGGCCAAGCGTCCAGGCGGGGAACTGCATGTCGTATTTGGCCTGGCTCGGGATGCCGAAGGTGTGGTGCACCAGTGTCTTGTTGTAGCGCTGCGCCACACCCATGGCCGACAGGATGTTGCCGGTGGCATAGGGGCCGATCAGCAGGTCCACCTTGTCGGAGGTGATGAGCTGTTCGTACAGCGTGCGTGCCAGGTCAGGCTTGGACTGGTCGTCCTTCAGCACCCATTCGACAGGCCGTCCCAGCAGGCCACCGCGCTTATTGATCAGGTCGACAAAAATCTCGCCTGTGAACTTGTGCACCAGGCCGGTCGATGACAACGGGCCGGTCAGGGCCAGCGTGCCGCCGATGCGGATGGGTGCACCCGACGGGGTCTGGGCGTTGGCCTCCGAAGACCACAAGGCACCGCTGGCGATGGCGCCTGCGGCAGTAACGAATGAACGGCGATCGATGGTCATGCTTGTCTCCTGTGTTTTGGCTTTTGCCAAATGTTTGTAGTGCTAACGAAAACCGACTGAACCTGAAAACGCGCAATGCCCATGAGGGGCATTGGCTGGGTATCAACGCGACTGTAGCTGCATATGTTGTTTAGGACAGCAGTGAAAACACCAGCAGAAAAACACGCAAGGGTTTTCCACGGCTTCACTTTGTCGTCACGCAGCAGGATGCCTCTACATCCCGCGACGCCATATGACAGCCTGCCGTTTGTTGAAGATTTAAGCGCCGTCGACGATGGTGTTCGACAGCAGGCCGATCTTCTCGATTTCGACTTCGCAGACGTCGCCTGGCTTCATCCACACCTGTGGCTTGCGTGCCATGCCGACGCCCGCAGGTGTACCGGCGATGATGATGTCGCCCGGCTGCAGCTCAAACGGCTCGGAGCAGACGGACACCAGCGTGGCGACGTCGAAAATCATGTCGTCGGTGTTGGCGTTCTGCAGCACTTCGCCGTTGAGGCGTGTCTGCAGCTTCAGGCCCTTGGCGCCTGGTGGCAGTTCATCGGCGCTGACGAACTCGGGGCCGAAGGAGCCGGAGCGATCGAAGTTCTTGCCCATCATCCACTGCGCAGACTTCATCTGGTAGTCGCGGATGGAACCGTCGTTGAACACCGAGTAACCGGCGACGTGGTCCAGCGCCTTGTCCTTGCTGATGTAGCGCCCGCCCTTGCCGATGATGACCAGCAACTCGCCTTCGTAGTCGAACTGCGTCGACACGTGCGGGCGCTCCAGCGCCACGTTGTGGCCGACCCATGAGCTGGGGAAACGGTGAAACAACACGGGATAGGTCGGTGGTGCAAACTTGCTTTCGGCCGCGTGGTCGTTGAAGTTCAGGCCCACGGCGATCGCCTTGGCAGGTGCCTGCACAGGCGGCAGGTACTTGATGCCGGCCAGCGGCATGCGGTTCTTCGAGGCCTCGCCCACGCGCTTGGCCGCAGCCATGGCTTCGGGGCCGCCGCGCAGCAGTTCGTCGAGCGTGGCAGGCTGACCCTCTGCGGTGAGGTTCACGAGTTCCTCGCCGATACGCATGCCGAGGGCAGGTTTGCCGTTGTGGCTGAAAGCTATAAGTCGCATGTAGTGATGTCGCTAAAAGTTAAAGAAAAGAAGAAAAGAAACGGAAACTGGAAAAAATCAGGCAGACGCCACGGCTTGCGCAACCTTTTGCGCTTCTTCGGGTGGCAAGGGTCCACCGACCTCAAAGTTGGTCACAAAGTCCGCAGGCACGGCCGGGCCCCAGACATAGAAGGAGTCTTCGGGGCCATGGTTGGCGGACTTCCATTCAAAGTCGCCGGGCACGAAGTCGATGTCGTAGGAGTACTCGAAGTGGCTGCCCCACGGGTCGCGGGCATAGTAGAAATAGTTCGAGCCCAGCACATGGCGGCCTACGCCCCAACCCTTGGTGTAGCCGGCGGTCAGCATCTGCTCCATACCCAGGCCGACCTGGTCGATGTTGCCGACGTCCCAGCTCGCATGGTGCAGCCCGGGGCCGTTGGATTTGGCCAGCGCAATCAGGTGGTGATCGCTGCCATGCGGGCCGTGCAGGAAGGCGACGATGTCTTCCGACCGGTCGCTCAAGCGCAGGCCGAGCGCATCTTCAAAAAATTTGGTCGCACCAATCACGTCGGGCGAATACATCAGCGCATGCGACAGGCGGCGCGGGTGTACGCGCGGTGCAACTTTGCGGTTCCAGGCCTTGCCCGCACCCATGGGGATCACGGGACGCGGCACGGCGACGGACTCTTTCTCGGGCGAGCTCTTGTAATTGACGACCACCTGGATGGGGTAACCATCGGAGTGCGTGATCCAGAAGCCTTCGTCATTGCCCATCGGGTGCGGCGCACGCTCTGCCATGCCCAGCGCCTTGACGCGCGCACGAATGGCGTCGAAATCTTCGGCGAAACAGGCAAAGCGCAGGTACTGCAGCTTCTTCGGGCCGGGCGCTTCGAAGATGGAACACCAGCGGTGCGGGTGGTCGAAGGTGTACATGTCCAGCCGGCCATCGACCTCGCGCATGTCCATGCCGAAGCTGTCGTAGAAGTGCTTGGCCACCGACAGGTCGGGCACGCTGAACACAAAGCGGTCCAGCGAATGGACGGCATGTACGTTTGCGCGGCCCTTGTCTTTTGCAGTACGAAACTGGGTAGTCATAAGAAAGTCTCCAACGTGTCCGGGGGGTGGTTGAAATAATATATTATTTGTTTAATACTATACAGACTGAGGTTTCAAAGCTTATAAGGGTTTCTATGTATGTGCGATTACCTAAGCCTTCTTCCCTCGCTTGGCCCCTCGCCTGCTACGCTTTAGTCCATGCCTGAGATGACCGCCCTTAAAAAACCGCCCAAAAGCAAGAGCCAGACGCGGCAGGTCTTCGAACGGCTGCGGCAGGACATCGTTGCCGGCAAGCTGCTGCCCGACGCCAAGCTCAACATCGCGGCCCTGGCTGAAGAACTCGATGTCAGCGCCGGCGCCGTGCGCGAAGGCCTGGCCATGCTGGAGTCCGAATCGCTGGTGGTGTCCGAACCCGCGCGCGGCTACCGCGTCAGCCCGGTGTCGGCCCTTGAACTGGGTGAACTGGTTCGCGCACGTATTGAAATTGAAAAGCTCTGCATTGCCGAGGCCGTGCGCCATGGCGGCCTGGAATGGGAAGGCCGCATCGTGGCCGCCTTTCACCGCCTGTCGCGCCTGAGCCAGCGCGATGCCGACCAGCCCGCCTACGTCAATCAGGAATGGGCCGACAGCCACGCCGACTTCCATCGCGCATTGATCTCCGGCTGCCCCAACCGCTGGCTGCGCCGCATGCAGGAAACGCTGTACCAGCAGAGCGAGCGTTATCGCCAGCTGTCGGTGCCCTTCACCGCGCTGCACAAGCGCGACGTCAATGGCGAGCACAAGGACATGATGGACGCCGCGCTGAACCACGACGTCTGCAAGGCGCAGGAGCTGATGGCTGCGCACGTCAACGCCACCATGCAGCTGTTGATGGAGTCCCCCCAGCTCGCCCTGCATTCCAGCTGACAGTCTGGCTCAGGCCGCCTGGCGAAAAGTCAGGTTGATGCGGCGCCTGCCCGTCAGGGCATGTTCGCCGTCCGGCAACTGCGCGATGCCGTGATACGCCAGCCGCGACGCGCCACCCCACACCACCACGTCAGCGTGCAGCAGGCGAAACCGCTGCGGCCTGTCGGCGCGGCGTTCGGTACCGAACTGGAATGTGGCCGGCAAACCCAGCGACACCGACACGATGGGCGCCCTCATGTTTTTCTCGTCGCGGTCCTGGTGGAGTGAGAGTTTTGCGCCCGGCGCATAACTGTTGATCAGGCATGCATCCGGTTCAAAGGCCGGGTAGCCCGCCGCTTCTGCGGCCTGCACTGCAAGGTCGCGCCACAGCCTGGGCATCGCGGGCCAGTGTTGACCCGAGACGGGGTCTGTCGCTTGATAGCGGTAGCCGCTGCGGTCAGACACCCAGCCCAACGGGCCGCAATTGGTCATCGCCACCGACATGGTGTAGCCGCCCGGGGTGACCAGATGGCGCAGCGGTGCCTGTGCGACCACCGCATCAAAGGCCTCCAACAGCTCGCCATCCTGTTTGCGCGCAAAGCCGCGCAGCAGAAATGCACCAGGCGCGATGGCCACCTGCTCTTCGTTTTGCTCGGGCTCGCCAAAAAGGTCTGAAGTTGTCATTGCGTGGATGCCGCTGGTATCCCATACAAAATTAAAAGCCCACTCACCTGAAACTTTACTTCAGCGCTTTTTGCCGCACAGGCTTCAGGGCTGCCGTCGTCAGGGAGATTCTTACCGATGGCGGCAAGACGAATGCGGTCCCGGCCTACTTTTGAAGCGGCGGCGGTATTCCACAATCCCTCATGCACACCCGCCGCAGAATGCTCCTGACCGCCCTCGCCTCCTTCGTCGCTGCCTCCGCCGCCGTTTTGCTGGTCCTCAATTTCACCACCGGTGAGAAACACGTGACCCAGCAATTGCCGCGCCTGTACGGGACGGCTGACCCGCAATTCATGCGTGCCATGGGCAACCTGCTTGGGCCGGGCATTGCCGGCGGCAACAAGGTGACCGAACTCATCAACGGCGAGCAGATCTTCCCGTCCATGCTGGAAGCCATCAGCGGCGCGAAACAAACCGTCACCTTCGAAACCTATATCTATTGGGCCGGCGACATCGGCCGACAGTTTGCCGACGCCCTGTCCGCCCGGGCGCGTGCCGGCGTGAAGGTGCATGTGCTGCTGGACTGGGTCGGCAGCGGAAAGATCGATGAAAAGCTGCTGGACGACATGACGGCCGCGGGCGTGCAGATCCGCAAGTTTCACAAACCCGACTGGTACAACCTCGCGCGGCTGAACAACCGCACGCACCGCAAGCTGCTGGTGGTCGACGGCCGCATCGGTTTTACCGGCGGTGTCGGCATCGCGCCCAAGTGGACAGGCGCAGGCCAGGATGCCGAGCACTGGCGTGATTCGCACTTCCGCGCCGAAGGCCCGGTGGTCGCACAAATGCAGTCCACCTTCATGGACAACTGGCTCAAGGTCACGGGCCAGGTGCTGCACGGCGAACCTTACTTTCCCGCCCTGCAAGCCGCGGGCAACAGCAGCGCGCAGATGTTTTCCAGTTCGCCATCGGGCGGTGCAGAAAGCATGGAGCTGATGTACCACATGGCCATCACCGCGTCACAACGCAGCCTGGACCTGTCGATGGCCTACTTTGTGCCGGACACGCTCAGCATCAACATCATGCGTGACGCGCTCAAACGCGGCGTTCGCCTGCGGATCATCACCGCCGGCCCGATCACCGACACCGAGACAGTGCGCGCCGCGGGCCGCGCCACTTGGGGCGAGTTGCTCAAAGCCGGCGCCGAAATCTACGAATACCAGCCGACCATGTATCACTGCAAGGTGCTGGTGGTCGACGGCCTGGTGGTGTCGGTGGGCTCGACCAACTTCGACAGCCGCTCCTTCCGCCTCAACGATGAAGCCAACCTGAACATCTACGACGCCACGTTCGCGGCGCGCCAGACCCAGGTGTTCGAGCAGGACATCACCCGTGCGAAACGCATCACGCTGGCGCAATGGGAGGCCAGGCCCTTGTCTGAAAAGCTGCATGAACGCCTGACCTCGATGCTGCATTCCCAACTCTGATCCCTGACCACCGAACCACCTGAGCACCTGACGGGCTGGCGACGCCAGTCACTGGGCATCATGAAAAATAATGCCCAGTGTGTGCCGGTGGCCGGATCGCACGGTGCTCACGCCGTGCCGCATGTTCACCCGGTAAAACCCCCGGCTGCCCTGCACCGGCCGGTGGTGCACGGCAAACACCACGGCGTCGCCCTGCGTCAAAGGCACCACCTCGGGCCGCGACTGCATTCGGGGCCGCTGCTCGGTCAACACAAACTCGCCGCCTGCGAAGTCATCGCCCGGCCGTGACAGCAGAACCGCGACCTGTATGGGAAAGACGTGTTCCCCATACAAATCCTGGTGCAGGCAGTTGTAGTCGCCCTCGCCGTACTGCAGCAACAGCGGCGTGGGCCTGGTTTGCCCGGCCTCGTGGCAACGTGCCAGAAAGTCGTCATGCCTTGCCGGGTAACAAACGTCCATGCCCATGGCTTCATTCCAGCGGTTGGCCGTGCCCACCAGTTGCGGGTACAGCGCGCTGCGAAGTCGCTGCACCAGCGGCGGCAGCGGGTAGCTGAAGTACTGGTACTCGCCCTGGCCGAAGCCGTGCCGCGCCATCACGACGCGGCTTCTGAAGTGCCCCGGCTGGGCGTAAAGGTTGACGATGTCACTGCATTCCGCAGGCGTGAGCAGCCCGGGAAGCACAACGCTGCCAGCGGTCTGCAGCTGTTCAACAAGGTCAAGGGTCAAGGCGTTCATGGCCGCAGCTTACGCACAGCCGTACCCAGCCGCTGGCCGGAAACGGACACGCAAAGATTCGGTCGGGACGTTTAAAACGCAGCCTGGATGGCCGCAGCCACCGGGTGCGAGGCCACGCGCACGGGGCGCGCTGGCTTGGCGATGTACGCCGGCAAGGCAAAGTCATGCACCGGCCTGAGTTCAGCAGGCGCAGCGGCGTGCGCCGGCAAATGATCTGTCAGCTGCGCGAAGCAACGAGCGATGTGCGGGCAGACCCAGTGGTTCACCCACTGCGACAACGCGATGCGCGGGTCACCCTTGTGCAGCGTGGCAGAAAACGCTGGATGGTCGAACGCCTGGCTCACCTTATGCTCGACAAAGGGGGTGGCCTCGTCGGCAATCCAGTCAAAAAACTTTGACGACAGCTTGAGCTGGCTGGCCCTGACCAGATCCGTCACCAGGTCGTCCAGCGCAGAAACCGCGATCAGCGCGGCTTCTGGTGGGTTAATGGTGTGTGTGCGGATCATGGGTGCAATATTGCCGCGAGACCGTGACACCGGCGTGTCAGACAAATTCCCTTCGATAAAAAATTTGCACAAAAAACAACAAGCCCTCGTCACGTTTTTAAAAAAGCAAAGCATGATGCCCAGCATGACCTCACGTAAACCCTTGGCAAGCCTGGATTCAGTACCTGCCCTGCTATGCACTCAGGAGCAGCGACGTGGCCGATAGCAGCACCCCGCGTTCACGCACAGGCTTCGCGCTGGCGGCCACGGTGCTCGGTTCGTCAATGGCCTTCATCGATGGCTCGGTCGTCAACATCGCCCTGCCCGCCATCCAGCGCGACCTGGCCGGCAGCACTGGCACCGCCTTCGCCGCGATGCAGTGGGTCATCAACGCCTACCTGCTGGCACTGGGTTCGCTGGTGTTGGTGGGCGGCTCGCTCGGCGACCGCTTCGGCCGCCGGCGCATCTTCATCCTCGGCATCACGCTGTTCACGGCAGCTTCTGTCGTCTGCGGCCTGGCGCCTAGCCCCTTGTGGCTGATTGCCTCGCGCGCCGTGCAGGGCGTGGGCGCGGCGCTGCTGGTACCGGCCAGCCTGGCCATCATCGGCAATGTGTTCGAGGGCGAGGCGCGCGGCAAGGCCATAGGCACCTGGGCGGCGTGGGCGGCGATCACGGGCGCGGCCGGCCCTGTGCTGGGCGGCTGGCTGGTCGATGCCGTGTCGTGGCGCGCCATCTTCTTTTTGAACCTGCCCATGGCGGCGGCCACGATTGCGCTGGCGCTCTACGCCGTGCCCGACAGCCATGACCCCGAGGCTTCCCGCGACTTCGACTGGCTGGGCGTGCTGCTGGTCGCCAGCGGCCTGGGCTTTCTGACCTACGGCCTGACCCTGGCACCCGAACACGGCTGGCACAGCGCCAGCGTGCTGGCGCCCTTCGCGCTGGGGGTCGTCTTGCTGGCGGCGTTTGTCGTCGCGCAGGCGAGGGTTCGCGCTCCCATGATGCCGCTGCAGCTCTTCAGCTCACGCGACTTCACCGGCACCAACCTGTTGACGCTGCTGCTGTACTTCGCGCTGGGCGGCGCGCTGTTCTTTTTGCCGTTTGTGCTGATAGGTGCCTTCAAATTTTCAGCCACGGCGGCCGGCGCGTCGCTGCTCCCGCTGTCGCTCTTGCTGGGCACGCTGTCGTCCACCGCCGGCAAGCTCATGACACGCTTCGGCGCGCGCCGCATGCTGATGGCAGGCCCGGCGGTTGCTGCCGTGGGCTTTGCATTGTTGGGTTTACCTTCGGTGGGCTGGCCTTACTGGGCGGGCTTCTTCCCGGCCATGGTGGTGTTGGGCCTGGGCATGACGATTGCCGTCGCCCCGCTGACCACCACCGTGATGAACGCCGTGCCCGCCAGCCACGCTGGCGTGGCCTCAGGCATCAACAACGCGGTGGCGCGCATCGCCGGCTTGCTGGCGATTGCGATCCTGGGTGTGGTGTTTGCCACCAGCCTGGGCGGGCCGGTTCAGGGCGCGTCGCCCGAAGCGCTGGTGCGCGCCTTCCGCTGGGTGGTGTTGGGTTGCGCCCTCTGCGCGCTGGGTGCGGCGGCTTGTGCAATGGTGTTTCTGGACAAGAACCAGCCGGCCAGCGGCTTGAACCGCCCCTAAAAACTCAAAGCGCAGGCGGCGCCTCGGCAGGCGCCCCGCCACCCAGTGTCTCCACCAGATAGTCGATAAACACCCGCACCTTGGGCGAGAGGAATTTGCGGCTCAGGTACACGGCGTACACATGCGACTCCTCGCGCTTCCAGTCTTCCAGCAGCGGCACCAGCGCGCCGCGCGCGAGGTCGTCCGCCACGATGAAGTCCGGCTGCGAGATGATGCCGCCGCCCGCCAGCGCCAGCTCACGCAGCAGGTCGCCGTTGTTGGCGTGTACCTTGGGTTCGATGCGCACCGTTTGTTCTGTGCCGCTGCCGTCGCGCAGCGTCCAGCTGTCGCCCGTGGCCAGCAGCGAATACGCCAGCGTGTCGTGGTTGGCCAGGTCTTCCGGCGTTTGCGGAAATCCGCGCGCCGCCAGATAGGACGGCGCGGCGCACACCACGATGCGCACCGGCGCGATCTTGCGGGCAATCAGGTTGGGGCTGGGCGAGGCACCAATGCGCACTGCGACGTCCATGCCTTCATTGACGAGGTCGACATTGCGGTCGCTCAGGTCGATGTCCAGCCGCAGGCCGGGGTAACGCTCCCGAAAGCCCGGCAGGATGCGCGCGAACTCACGCAGCCCGTAAGACAGCGGCACGCTGATGCGCAGCAGGCCGGTGGGTTGCGTCGCCTCGCGGCCGATGACGGCTTCGGTCTCAGCGATATCGGTCAAGATCTGCTGGGCACGCTCGTAAAACGCCCTGCCCGGCTCGGACATCGACAGCCGCCGCGTCGTGCGCTGCAGAAGGCGCGCGCCCAGATGCTCCTCCAGCGCAGCCACCTGCCGCGAGATGGAGGCGGTCGAGGTGTCGAACCTCTCCGCCGCATGCACAAAGCTGCCGCCATCGACGACCGCCACATAGATCTGCATTGATTTGACCAAGTCCATCCAGCAATTATTACGAAGGACGTAATAGTGTCAAATTTTTAAGGTCTTTTTTTACCTATTGCATCACCCGATGTAGCAATGATTCAACGCGGCATCGCAAGCTGTCAAAAATGCTCCAAAAATGGCCCAAAAAAGCCATTTTCAGGCATCAAATCGGCCTCTAGCCCTTTAGATACGAGCGTGAGAAGCTACTGATTTAATAGCAAATCAAAAACCGGCAGCGTATCCCGGTGCTTCTTTCAGGCCGTGAGCTTGAAACCGGGGTAGCCCTTTTGGGCCACTTCCGCGCATTTCTGGCGATAAAGGCCCACGCCGCCCACATAAGGCATAAACACGCGTGGCTTGCCCGGCACATTGGCACCGACATACCAGGACGCGCCTTTGGGCAAGAGCGTCTGGTCGGCGACCTCGTTGACATGGGCCACCCATTTGTCCTGTGCGGCTTCTTCTGCCGCAATGCGGGTCAGGCCCTGCTGCTGCATATGCGTCAGGCAGTCGGTGATCCAGTCCACATGCTGTTCGATGGACACGACCACATTGCTCAGCACCGAAGGGCTGCCCGGTGCCGTGATCATGAACAGGTTGGGCAGGCCCGCCGTCATGATGCCCAGGTAGGTGCGCGGGCCGTGTTCCCACTGGTCACGCAGCGTGGCGCCGCCCTTGACGTGAATGTCCATCGCCAGCAGCGTGCCTGTCATCGCATCGAAGCCGGTGGCAAAGATGATCGCGTCTACCGGGTAGTCGCCCCCGGTGGTCGACACGCCATCCGGGGTGATGGCCTTCACCGGGTGGCTTTTGATGTCGACCAGTTTCACATTCGGCCGGTTGTAGGTCTGGAAGTATTCCGTGTCGGCACACAGCCGCTTGGTGCCTATGCGGTAAGTCGGCGTCAGCAGCTCCGCCGTTTTGGGGTCCTTGACGATGCCGCGTATCTTGCCGCGCACAAAGTCTGCGGCCGTCCGGTTGGCCTCTTCACTGAGCAGCACGTCGTTGAAAGCGCGCGTCAGCCCGATGCCGCCCTCTACCCAGCGCGCCTCGTAGGCCTGGCGGCGCTCTTCTTCGGACACGGCCAGCGCAGAGTGCGTGGGCACATTGAAATAAGACACGCCGGACGGCGACTCGCGCGCCTGCTTGCGCACGGCCGGGTAACGCTGCTTGGTGGCCTGCTCCACCGAAGCGGCCAGCGGGGCATTGCGCGCAGGCAGGCTGTAGTTGGCGGTGCGCTGGAAGACGTAGAGCTCTTTCGCCTGCTTCGCCACCTGCGGTATCAGCTGTATGCCGGAAGAGCCGGTGCCAATCACGGCGACACGCTGGCCGGTCAGGTCCACCTCTTCCTTCGGCCAGAAGCCGGTGTGGTACCACTTGCCCCTGAAGCTGTCGAGCCCGGCGACCTCGGGCAACTTGGCTGTTGAAAGACAACCTGTGGCCATGACGCAGAAGGTCGCACTTACGGCATCACCGGCGCTGGTGGTCACTGTCCAGAGGTTGCTGCCAGGATCAAACTCTGCGCCATCAACACGCGTGTCCAGCTGTATGTGTTTGCGCAGGTCAAAGCGGTCCGCCACATGATGGATGTATTTCAGGATCTCGGGCTGGGTGGCGTAACGCTCGCTCCAGTGCCACTCCTGCTGCAGTTCTTCCGAGAAGGAGTACGAATACTCCATGCTCTCGACGTCGCAGCGCGCACCGGGGTAGCGGTTCCAGTACCAGGTACCGCCGACGTTGTCGCCGGCTTCAAAAACCTTGACCTTCATGCCCAGCTTGCGCAGCCGGTACAGCATGTACAGGCCGGCAAATCCCGCCCCGACGATGACCGCGTCATAACGGCCGTGATCTGCATTCCTCCCGGCAATGCTGCCGGCTGCCTTGTTCTGGGTCATCTTTCTTCTCTTTCTTTTCTTCTTTCGGGTTTTGAAATCAGCGCTGCGCGATGCCTGAGCACGCGAACGCCCTTGTCGCCCCTGGCGGGTTTATTTTTTGGCGTGTGCGTTGCAGTGGCGCCTGACCGCCTCACCGGCCTCGGCGACCAGCGCGGCAACCGGTTCGAGCAGGTTGGTCAGCCGGGCGAAGCCATGCGCCAGGCCCGGCACACGGTGCAGCTCAACCCTGACGCCGGCCTCCTGCAGGCGGCGCGCGTAGTCTTCACCCTCATCGCGCAGCACGTCGTATTCGGCCGTCGCGATCCAGGCCGGCGGGCTGCCGCCAAGCGCCGGGTGCCGCAGCGGCGCGATGCGGGGGTCAGCCCACATCGCCCGGGGCGCGTAATGGCCCAAAAACCACTGCATGTCGGCACGCGTGAGCGGCAGGCCTTCGCCGTGCTCGATGTAGCTCGCCCGCCCGGTGTCGGAATCGGTCACCGGGTACAGCAGCAATTGCAGGGCGCAATCCACCTTGCCGCGCAGGCTGTTCAACGCTGCGGTGGCAAGGTTGCCGCCTGCACTGTCACCGCCAACGGCAAGCGGCAGGCGTCGGCCCGTCAGGCTTTCCACTTCGCGCGCAGCCCACGCAATGGCGTCTTCAGCATCTTCCAGCCCGGCCGGAAAAGCAAACTCGGGTGCCAGCCGGTAGTCCACCATCAGCACCGCGCAATCGCTGGCATGCACCAGGCTACGGGCCAGGATGTCGAAGTCGTCCAGCGTGCCGCACACCCACCCACCGCCATGAAAATAAACCAGCAGCCCGTGCTCGGTGTTTTTTGAACGGTACAGGCGGCCAGGCACAGCACCGGCACGTGTCGGCACCGTGATGTCCGACACCTCACCAACGTCAGGGCCTGCGCCCAGCGCCTGGCGTCCGCTGGCCACCAGCTCGCGGGCCTGCTGCGGCGTACCGCCGGACAGCGGCGGCCGGTTTGCCGCGCGGGCGGCATCCATCATTTTTCCGACAAAGGGGTGTAAAGGCATGGTCTCTCCCCGGCTCAGGGCACCAGAACGACGCGGCCCATCACGCGACCGCCGCGCAGGTCATCCAGCGCCGTGTTCGCGTCTTCCAGCCTGCGTTTGTCCAGCGGTATGGCGGGCATGCCCTTGTCCTGCACCAGCTTCACCAATTCGCGCAACTCACCGGGGCTGCCAATGTAGCTGCCGACGATGCTGGCAGCACGCATGGTCACCATGGGCACGGACAGCGACATCGCACCGCCGAACAGGCCGACCACTACCAGCTTGCCGCCCTTGTCCAGCAGCCTGAAACCCAGCGCTGCGGTTTCGCCGCTGCCGACGAGGTCCAGCACAAAATAAACCGGCGCACCCAGCGCATCGCGAATCTGCTTGTCCACGTCCGCAGCTTTCGGGTCAATCGCTGCGGCAGCGCCTGCGTCCAGCGCAGCCTGGCGTTTTTTCGGATCAAGCTCAACCACCACGGGAGCCTTGCCGCCCATGGTGCGGACCAGGCTGATGGCCATCATGCCCAGGCCGCCTGCGCCAACAATCACCACCGGGTCATCGGCCAGACGCGGACCGGCTTTCTTGAGCGCGCTGTAGGTCGTCAGGCCGGAACAGGCCAGTGGCGCAGCGGCGATTGGGTCCACACCCTTGAGGTCAATCAGGTAACGGTCATGCGGCACCACGATGTGGTCGGCGTAACCGCCATCGCGGTTGACGCCCAGAAAACGTGGCGCAAGGCACAGGTGCTCGTCGCCCTGCTTGCAGAACGCACATTCGCGGCAGCCTATCCAGCTGCAGATCACGCACTTGTCGCCGACCTTGATGTCTTTTGAATCCGGCCCCACCGCAACCACCTCGCCAGTGGACTCATGCCCCATGGTGAGCGGGAATTTGACACGTCCTTCAAACGACATGGTCTGGTCGTTCCCGAGGTCGTAGCCGCCTTCCCAGATATGCACGTCGCTGTGGCACACGCCGGCAGCAATCACCCTGAGTACCACTTCAGAGCCGACGGGTACCGGCAGAGGCCTGTCTGAGGGCACCAGTGGCGTCCTGAAACCATTCAGGTGAAAACACCTCATTTTCTGCATCTTGTCTCCTTGGTTTAATCAAATATCGTATTGATGCATACCAAGTATATAGCCACTCTGAATTGAAATTTTCCGTGAACATCGATTTACAAAAAACCATTCACCTGAAAAACAAACACCCAATGACAGCGCGGAAGAATCAATGAACATTTTCAATTTTTCATTGGTATTTACCCTGAAATTGTGAGTATGCGTTTTGTTTCGCGAGGTGTGCAGCAAGAATCTGGTGTCCATCGAGGCCATATTCATTCAGTCAACATCATTGTTTATCTTTTGGTAGCAAAAACATAACTTATGCTACATTACCTTTCGCTAAAAAATCACAAGGCGGCGTGTCGCAAAACACAAGCCGCCACATCAACGGAGACACGCAGATGCAGGCTGGCAACACATCGCCATTTTCAAAAACGGGTACGGGTGCTGCGGCCTATCCCGCTCCCCTGCAGTTCATCGACGGGCAGTGGCGCGCAGGCGGTGACGGCACGGCCGGCCAGGTCACCAACCCTGCCACGCATGAAGTTCTGGCCAGCGTGCCTCGCGCCAGCCGGCAGGACATGGACGACGCCCTCGCCGCGGCCGACCGTGCATTCGCACCGTGGCGCCGCATGGCCGCCGTTGATCGCGGCAACATCCTGACCACGGCAGCCACCTTGTTGCGCGAACGTGCCGACGGGCTGGCACGCATCATGAGCATGGAACAGGGCAAGACCCTGGCCGAAGCCAAACTCGAATTCATCCTGTCCGCAGAGACCTTCGACTGGTACGCCGCAGAGGGCCGGCGCGCCAACGGCCGCGTCATGCCGGCCCGTCTGCCCGGCGCACGGCAGATGGTGTTGCCTCAGCCACTGGGGCCGGTGGCGGCTTTCACACCCTGGAACTTCCCCGCCCTGCTGCCGGCACGCAAGATTGCACCGGCCCTGGCAGCCGGCTGCACGATGGTCATGAAGCCCTCGGAAGAGACGCCGATGTCGGCGCTGGCCCTGGCGGCCGTGCTGGCAGAAGCCGGCCTGCCACCCGGCGTGCTCAATATGGTGATGGGTGTGCCCTCCGATATTTCAGAACACCTGATCGCCTCGCCCATCATCCGCAAGATCACCTTCACCGGTTCTGTGCCGGTGGGCAAACAGCTGGCGCGGCTGGCCGCAGAAGGCGTCAAGCCCTGCACGCTGGAACTCGGCGGCCATTCGGCAGCACTGATATTTGCGGATGCCGATCTCGACCGCGCGGTCGCCACCTGCGTACTGGGCAAGACCCGCAACGCCGGCCAGGTCTGCACCTCGCCCACGCGTTTTCTGGTGCATGAATCAATCCATGACGAGTTCATCAAGCGGTTTGCGGCAGCGCTGGGCAATGTGGCCATCGGCCCGGGCCTCGACGCCGCAAGCCAGATGGGCCCGCTCGCCAACAGGCGCCGCGTGGACGCGATGGCGCAACTGGTGGCCGACGCCACATCAGCGGGCGGCGAGCTGCGCGCCGGTGGAGAGCGCATGGGCAAGGCAGGCAACTTCTTTCGCCCGACGATATTGGCGGGCACCCCCATCACTGCAGGCCCGATGTGCATCGAGCCGTTTGGGCCGGTCGCGCTGGTCAACAGCTTCAGCCGCATCGAAGACGCCATCACCGAAGCCAACCGCCTGCCCTACGGCCTGGCGGCCTATGCCTTCACCCAATCGGCAGCCACAGCCGTCACCGTCAGCGAGGAACTCGACGCCGGCGGCATCGGCATCAACTCGTTTGCGGTGTCGCATGTCGAAGCACCGTTCGGCGGCATCAAGGAAAGCGGCCTGGGCTATGAAGGCGGCAGCGAAGGCCTTGCAGCCTTCATGCACCAGAAGTACGTGCATCACGCCTGAGTTTTTTCACCGGCCAGACAAAGGCCGACCCCGTTTCGGTTAGTCATCACAGAGTGTTTTTTATCCATAAACCCGGGGACGAAAGTCCCTATCAGGAGACGACATGTTGAAGTTCAAAAAAACCACGCTTCCCGCCCAACAACTGCGCCGCATGACGATCGCCGCCATGCTTTGCGCCGGCACCCTGGGCTTTTCAGGCCTGCTGCAGGCGCAGGCACCCGCGCCCCTGCAGATCGGCATCCTGAGCGACATGTCCGGCCCCTACATCGATCTGTCCGGCCCGGGCTCGGTGGTTGCCGCCAAGATGGCCATTGAAGACTTCGGCGGCAAGGTCCTGAACCGCCCCATCCAGCTGCTCGAAGGCGATCACCTGAACAAGCCCGACGTCGGCCTGAACCTGGCCCGCAAGTGGTATGACGGCGGCGCACGCGCCATCTTCGACATCGGCATCACCACGGTGGCGCTCGGCGTGCAGGACCTGGCAAAGGAAAAAGACCGCATTGCCGTGTTCACCAGCTCGGCCAGCAGCGACCTGACCGGCGTGAAATGCTCGCCCAACGGCGTGCACTGGGTCTACAACAGCTACATGCAGTCACTGGGTGTGGTGAAGGCCATGCAGGCCAAGGGCGGCAAGAGCTGGTACTTCATCACCATCGATTACACCTACGGCAAGAACGTTCAGCGCGACACCACCCAGATCATCGAAGCCGGCGGCGGCAAGGTCATCGGCTCCACCCTGCATGCGCTGAACTCGACCGATTTCTCCTCGCAACTGCTGCAGGCCCAGGCCTCCAAGGCCGACGTCATCGGGCTGGCCACGACCACGGCCCACGCTGCCGCAGCCGTCAAGCAGGCAGAAGAGTTCGGCATCACCGCCAAGCAGGCGGTTGCACCGCTCAGCCTGACGCTGCACGACACCAAGGCCATCGGCCTGAAGTCCGGCCAGGGCCTGCTGGAAACCTCTGCCTTCTACTGGGACCAGAACGATGCAACGCGCAAGTTTGCCGCCCGCTACAAGGACCGCTTCGGCAAGATGCCCAACATGGCGCAGGCCGGTGTCTACAGCGCCGTCAACCATTACCTGAAGTCCGTCGCGGCTGCGGGCACCGACGAGACGGCCAAGGTGATGGCCAAGATGAAGTCCACCCCCATCAACGACTTCATGACCAAAAACGCCACCATCCGCGAGGACGGCCAGGTCATGCGCGAGGTCTACGTGCTGCAGGCCAAGAAGCCTTCAGAGTCCAAAAATGAGTGGGATCTGTCCAGGGTCGTGGCCACCATTCCTGCGAACGAAGCCTTCCTGCCCGCCAGCAAGGCCTGCCCGCTGGTCAAGTAAGCACGTCGTTCCAACGCGATGTACCCCATGGGCCGGCCGCACCCGAAGCGGCCGGCCCATGCCGGCAAAAACAAAACAGGGACGAGAGGCCAAGCATGAGCGGCGACTACATCATTGAAACCAGGGCGCTGTCCAAGCAGTTCAAGGGCTTCACGGCGGTCAACAGCGTGAACCTGAAAGTCAGGCGCGGCACGGTCCATGCCCTGATAGGGCCCAACGGCGCCGGCAAGACGACCTGCTTCAATCTGCTGACCAAGTTTCTCGAACCCACGGCGGGCAGCATTCTTTTTGACGGCCGGGACATCACGCGCACGCCGCCGGCCGACGTCGCGCGGCTGGGCATGGTGCGCAGCTTCCAGATTTCGGCCGTGTTCCCGCTGATGACCGTGCTCGACAACGTGCGCGTTGCACTGCAGCGCCCCGTGGGCCGGTCTTTTCATTTCTGGCGCTCCGAACTCACACTCGACCAGCTCACCGACAAGGCCATGGCGCTGCTGGCCGATGTCGGCCTGACCGACTACGCCCTGGAGCACGCCGGCGACCTGTCCTATGGCCGCAAGCGGGCGCTTGAAATCGCCACCACGCTGGCGCTGGACCCGACCATGCTGCTGCTCGACGAACCCACCTCCGGCATGGGGCGTGAAGACATCGGCGTGGTCGCCGCGCTGATCAAACGCGTGGCCGCCTCGCGCACCATCCTGATGGTCGAGCACAACCTCGGCTTTGTCTCCGACCTGGCCGACACCATCACCGTGCTGGCACGCGGCGAGGTGCTGGCTGAAGGCAGCTACGAGCAGGTGTCGAAAAACAGCGAAGTCATGGCCGCCTACATAGGAACACCCGAATGACAGGCGCAACCAGTTTCCCGCCGCCCATGCCCATCGTCGTAAGCGACCTGCACGGACACTACGGCCAGTCGCATGTGCTGCACGGCATGACGTTTGAAGTCCGGCGCGGCGAAGTCGTCACGCTGCTGGGCCGCAACGGGGCCGGCAAGACCAGCACGCTGCGCGCCATCATCGGCATCCTCGGCAAGCGCAGCGGTTCCGTCGTGTTCGAGGGCGTTGAAACCATCGCCATGACGTCCGACCGGATCGCCGCCATCGGCCTGGGCTATTGCCCTGAAGAGCGCGGCATCTTCTCTGCCCTGACGGTGCAGGAGAACCTGCTGCTGCCGCCCGTGCTCAAGCCCGGCGGCATGACGGTTGATGAAATCCACGAACTTTTCCCGCGGCTGAAAGAGCGCGCCAAAAGCCAGGGCACCAAGCTGTCCGGCGGCGAGCAGCAAATGCTGGCGATAGCGCGCATCCTGCGCACCGGTGCCAAGACCCTGCTGCTGGACGAGCCTACCGAAGGGCTGGCCCCCATCATCGTGCAGCACATCGGGGAGATCATCCGCACGCTCAAGCAGCGCGGCTACACCATCGTGCTGGTCGAGCAGAACCTGCGCTTTGCCATGTCGGTGGCCGACCGCCACTATGTCGTCGAACACGGCCACGTGGTCGACGAAGTGTCCAACGACCAGCTCAGGGCCACGCCCGAGCGGCTGGACAAATACCTCAGCGTATGAACAACGGAGTCAAGCCATGATGGATGTATTCGGCGTGCCGCTGCCCGCCCTGATGGGGCAACTGACCCTGGGGCTGATCAACGGCTCGTTCTACGCGATGCTGAGCCTGGGCCTGGCGGTGATATTCGGCCTGCTCAATGTGGTGAACTTCACGCACGGCGCGCAGTTCACGCTGGGCGCATTCGGCGCCTGGATGCTGCTGAGCTATCTCGGCATTCCCTACTGGGGCGCACTGGTGCTGGCGCCGCTGGGCGTGGGCCTGATCGGCGTGCTGCTCGAAAAAACCCTGCTGCGCCGCCTCTACGGTATGAGCGACCTGTACCAGTTGCTGCTGACCTTCGGCATGGCGCTGGTGTTTGAGGGGCTGCTGGCGATACTGTTCGGTTCGTCCGGCCTGCCCTACAACAACCCCATGCCCGGCGGCTTCAACCTGGGATTCATGTTTTTGCCCTACTACCGCGCCTGGGTGGTGACCATCTCCGTCATCATGTGCGCGCTGACCTGGTACGGCATAGAACGCACCCGGCTCGGGGCCTACCTGCGCGCCGCCACTGAAAAGCCCGAACTCGTTCGCGCCTTCGGTGTCAACGTGCCGCGCATGGTCACACTGACCTACGGCCTCGGCGTGGCGCTGGCCGCGCTGGCCGGCGTGCTGGCCGCCCCCATGGACCAGGTCAAGCCGTCCATGGGTTCCGGCCTCATCATCACCGTGTTTGCGGTGGTCGTCATAGGCGGCATGGGCTCGCTGTTCGGCGCCATCCTGACCGGCTTCGCGCTGGGCATGATCGAGGCGCTGACCAAGGTCTACTACCCGCAAGGGGCCAGTGTGGCGATTTTCCTCATCATGACTTTTGTGCTGCTGCTCAAGCCCTCTGGCCTGTTCGGCAAAACGCAATGACCCGCAACACCACGCCACCGAAGGATTCCCATGCGCCGCGCTGACCTGATTGCCTTTGCCGTGTTGCTGCTGGTGGGCGCGCTTGCGCCGCTGCTGCTGTACCCGGCCTTCCTGACCAAGCTGCTGTGTTTCGCCATCTTCGCCATGGCCTTCAACCTGCTGGTCGGCTATGTCGGCCTGCTGTCCTTCGGCCACGCGATGTTCTTTGGCGGTGCTGCGTACGTCACCGGCCACGCCATCAAGGTCTGGGGCTGGGCGCCTGAGCTGGCCATCCTCACCGGCATGGCCAGTGCCGCGCTGATGGGTTTTCTGGTCGGCCTGATCGTCATCAAGCGCCAAGGCATTTACTTCGCCATGATCACGCTCGCACTGGCGCAGATGTTCTTTTACTTCTGCGTTGGTGCCACCTTCACCGGCGGTGAAGACGGCATTTCGGCCATACCGCGCCGCGCCATCTTCGGCATCATCAACATCACCGACGACCGCGCGCTCTACTACGTGGTGCTGGCGGTGTTTGCGCTGTGCTTTTTGCTGGTCTACCGCACCATTCACTCACCCTTCGGGCAGGTGCTGCAGGCCATACGCGAGAACGAACCGCGCGCCGTCTCGCTCGGCTACCGCGTGCACCAGTACAAGTTGCTGGCCTTTGTGCTGTCGGCGGCAATGGCCGGTCTGGCAGGCAGCCTCAAGGTGCTGGTGTTCCAGCTGGCATCACTGGTGGACGTGAGCTGGGGCCTGTCGGGCGAGGTCATCCTGATGACACTGGTCGGCGGCATAGGCACGGTCTTCGGCCCGGTGATAGGCGCGGCCTTCATCATCACCATGCAGAACTACCTTACCGGCCTCGCGCAATGGGTGCCCGTGGTCCAGGGCAGCATCTTCATCATCGTGGTGGTGCTGTTCCAGCGCGGCATTGCCGGTGAGATTGCCGAGTGGCTGCGCCGCATGAAGCTGCGCGCCAAAGCCCGCACATCCGGCGGTTCCAGCGCTTCCGCCACATGAGCGCAGCGGGTCGTGAGTTTGCGGGCAAGGTAGCCCTTGTGACCGGTGCTGCATCGGGCATAGGCGCCTGCGTGGCAAAGCTGCTGGCTGCCGGCGGGGCGCAGGTGGTGGTGGCCGACATCGACGGTGCAGGTGCCAACCGCATCGCAGACGAGATCAGGGCCCTGGGCGGCAAGGTCGCTGCGCACCGGGTGGACACCGCCAATGTGGTCGCCGTTGAAGCCATGGTCGCCTTTGCCGTCCGCCATTTCGGCGCGCTGCACCTGGCCGTGAACAACGCCGGCATCAGCGGCACGCAAGCACCCCTGGCCGACCAGGCGCTGGAGGGCTGGCACCGCGTCATCGAGGTGAACCTCAACGCGGTCTTCTACGCCATGAAGCACCAGATACCCGCCCTGTTGAACGCCGGCGGCGGTGCCATCGTCAACATTGCATCGGTGCTGGGCAGCGTCGGCTCTGCACAGTCCCCCGCCTATGTGGCGGCCAAGCACGGTGTCGTCGGCCTGACCAAAAGTGCGGCCCTCGCCTATTCGGCCAAAGGCATTCGCGTCAACTCGGTGGGGCCCGGCTACATCGACACGCCCCTGCTCAAGGTGCTGGACCAGGCGGCACGCCCGGCCCTTATTGCCAATCACCCGATTGGCCGGCTTGGCCAGCCGCAGGAGGTGGCTGAACTGGTCTGCTTTCTGCTGTCAGACCGGGCATCGTTCATCACCGGCAGCTACCACCTGGCCGATGGCGGCTTCACGGCGCGCTGACGGCATCTATTACAAAAATCGTAACAATATCAATTGAAATTCATATTTTATTGTTATTGATTCATTTTTCGTAACGATCGTGCGTTTCAGAGCGCTCAAAAGCGCCGTGCACGGCCAAAACCAATCGATTTTGGCCATTTTCAGGCATCAAATCGGCCTCTAGCCCTTTAGATACGAGCGTGAGCAGCTATTTTATTTATAGCAGATGCACAGTCGCGCTCGCCAAAACCGCGGCGTGAAAGCTCGGTAAAAGTAGGACTACGCGCCAGCGCAACGTCCGATTAATCCCCAGATCAGCAACGAATCAAATCCAGCGAAAGGATTGTTCCGTAAATTGAAACTAAGCATTGTCGAATTTGGGGTTTTTCTTCTTGCGGGTAAACCCTAAAGTTCAGGCATCGATGAGCCGAAACCAAACAAGCGACTCACCGAGGCCAGTTGGACAGCCAGGGGCCCAAACCCCAAAGCGACGATGACTGGATAGGTAACTGACCATTTGTTTAATTTTTAAAGGAAATCATCATGAACTCGAAAATCATCGCCTCTACCGTTATCGCCCTCTCCGCCCTGACCGGCGCCAGCGCATTCGCCCAGTCCAACATGAACCCTGAAGCTGCCTTGGCTATCCGTGCCGACACCTCAGCCAGCACCGTGACCCGCGCACAGGTTCAAAGCGAAATCGGCAACGCCGGCCAAAACGGTGAATACGTCGCCAATGCGTTCAAGCGCCAGCAGCCCGTCGCCAGCACCCTGAGCCGCGCTGACGTGCAAGGCCAGGCCCTGATGGCAGGCAACTCTCAACGCGGCAACAGCACGATCTGAGCCGGTTGAACCCCACAACAAACCACACCACATCATTCAAAGGAAAAACATCATGAACACGAAATTCATCACCTCCGCCGTATTTGCAGTTGCAGCCCTCACCGGTGCCAGCGCATTCGCACAGTCGAACACGAACCCTGAAGCCGCCCTGGCCATCCGCGCAGACACGTCTGCCAGCACGGTGACCCGCGCACAGGTTCAAAGCGACATCAGCAACGCCGGCCAGAACGGTGAGTACGCGGCCAATGCGTTCAAGCGCCAACAACCCGTCGCCAGCACAGTGACCCGTGCTCAGGTGCGAAGCGAAGCCGTGATGGCCGCCAGCTGGGAACGCGGCAACAGCTCGATCTGATCGCCATGCGCAGGCGATGCTGGCAACGCCCTGCAATTGCCGTGACTGAAAAAGGCCTGCTTCTGCAGGCCTTTTTTTATGCGCCGCCACAGGGGCCGCGGCCTTAAACTCGACGCATTACCCCGGCGCAAACCACCACGCGCGTCGGCTGGCCGTTTCTACGGCCCTTTTCGGGCCAACGCCTCAGCCAGATTCACCCGGATTCACCAAGACCCACATGCCCACCCCTTCCACCGGCTTCGCCTCCGCATTCTTGCCCCCGCTGTCGCCTGAACTCGTGCCCGGCCTGCAGCGCGCCATTGCAGAAAAAGGCTACGCCACCCCCACCGCCATTCAGCTCGCCGCCCTGCCAGCCATCCTGCAAGGCCGCGACGTGGTGGCCTCTGCACAAACCGGCTCCGGCAAGACAGCCGCCTTTGCCTTGCCCATGCTGCAGTCGCTGGTCGATGCGCCACTCACCAAAACCCGCATCGTGCGCGGTCTGGTGCTGGTGCCCACGCGCGAGCTGGCTGCGCAGGTCGGCGAATCTCTGCTGGCGCTCGGTAAATATCTGCCTCAGTTGCCCAAAGTGACGGTCGTTTTTGGCGGCGTCTCCATGAACCCGCAAATGATGGGCCTGCGAACCGGTGCAGACATCGTCGTCGCCACACCCGGCCGGCTGATTGATCTGGTCGAGCACAACGCCGTCAAGCTCGGCGAGGTGCAGATGCTGGTGCTCGACGAAGCCGACCGCCTGCTCGACCTCGGCTTTGGTGAAGAACTCAAACGCATCCTGGCCCTGCTGCCCGCCAAACGGCAAAACCTGTTTTTCTCGGCCACCTTCCCGCCCGCGACAGAAGCGCTGGCCGCCAGCATGCTGCACGAGCCGCTGCGCGTCGAGGTCAGGTCAGAAGACGAAGTCAAACTCGAGATCACCCAGCGCGCGATTGAAGTCGACCCCGGCAAACGCACCCAGCTGCTGCGCCACCTGGTGCAAACCGAAAAGTGGAGCCGCGTGCTCGTCTTCGTCGCCACCAAACACGCCTCGGAAATCGTCGCCGACAAACTGCGCAAGGTGGACATAGCCGCCGAGCCCTTCCACGGCGAACTCAGCCAGGGCAAACGCAAACAGGTGCTGATGGACTTCAAGGCCAAGACGGTGCAGGTCGTCGTCGCCACAGACGTCGCCGCCCGCGGCCTCGACATCGCGCAACTGCCCGTCGTCGTCAACTACGACCTGCCAAGGTCAACCGAGGACTACACCCACCGCATAGGCCGCACAGCTAGAGCAGGCGAAGCTGGCATCGCCATCAACTTCGTGAGTGCCACGACAGAGGCGCACTTTCGCCTGATAGAAAAGCGCCAGCGCATCAAGGTCGCGCGTGAGCAGGTGGCGGGGTTTGAGCCGGTGGAGCTCGCGCCGGTGAATGCGGCGGATCCGTTGGGGACTGGGGGCGTTAAGGGGAAGCGGCCTAGCAAGAAGGATAAGTTGCGGGCTGTTGGTAACTATCAATAATAGTCGGCGTATAACGAACTATTAGCCACGCGCGTAAAAGCCCTCGAAGAACCAATTAACTCTTGAAAGCTTCTTGAGGTCTACCTCTGTGACTGCCAACAAGAAAAGCCCTACCATCCACCTCTATTGATATTCTGCGAGTTAATCGGTTTCCGAAGGCGCAGGTAGTCAATGTAAGTTGAAGTTTTTGAGACACACTGTCGGTAGACAACAGCAACGCAAAAGGAACCAGAGTGGCAACATCAAAAAAAACCACATCGAACGCCACTGGGAAAAAAGCCCCTTCGAAACAAAAAAGCGCTGACTTCGGGCGAATTCGGATAGCTCGCCCTTACCCCGCAGCCTCTTTTATGGATTCGCTTGCCCTAGGCAATGCAATCATGAAACACGCCGCAGGTGAAAAAGTCCGTGCTTTAACGCTCTTGGAAAAACTTGGTAAGTCGACATCTAGTAGTGGTACACGAATGTTGATTACCAACTCTTCAAAATACGGCATCACTACCGGTTCATACACCGCAGAGTTCTTTGAACTTACGCCAGTCGGTTCAATTGCAGTTAACACCACTAAGTCGGAGCAAGAGCGGCGCAAAGCAGCTTTTCAACTTGCAGTGGAAAGTGTTGCGCCATTCAAGTATCTTTATGACCATTACAAAGGAAAGCGACTACCGGAACGGGAAATTATTAAGGACGTAATCCGCGACTCGAAAATTGATATTCCCGATCTTGATGAGTGCGTTGACACTTTCATAGTCAATGCAAAAGATCTGGAACTTTTGCGAACCATTGGTGGCGCTGAGACACTTGTTCCCATAGAGCAGGTTCTGGAAGAGTTACCCGAGGGTGACGGCACTACTAAAGTTGCGCGTGCCTCAATTCCACTACAGCCTCCAACAACTGTCAAAAAGTTGCAAGAAGATTCAAGGGATGCTGTTGATTGGCAAAAAATTTGCTTTTATATAACACCAATCGGTTCGGAAGATAGCCTAGAGCGCAAGCACTCTGATCTCTTCATGTCGTCGCTTGTACAACCTGCCTTAGAGGAGCTAGGTTTGACAGTTATTAGAGCGGATCAAATAGGTGAGCCAGGCATGATTACGACTCAAGTGCTTGAGTACCTAAAGCGCTCTCGGTTGGCAATAGCCGATCTTTCTTATCTCAATCCAAATGTGTTTTATGAAGTCGCATTGCGACACGCCCTTCGCTTACCCGTTGTCCAGCTAATTCGAAAAGCAGATCGACTGCCATTTGACGTGAATCAATCTCGAACACTGGTGTTTGATACGAGTGACATATATAGCTTGGTACCTAAGCTGCAAACTTACCGAGCCGAAATTGCAAATCAAGCAAGAAAAGCACTTGACGATCCAGAGAGCGTTGGAAATCCTGTCAGCATTTTCTATCCCGATTTCTACAAATAACCTGCGCGACTTCTTTAAATAGCATGCTGCGGGGATGAAAAAGAATTTTCGGAAGGAGCGCCGCTTGGTAATCGGCAATGAGTGCGTGGCTTAGCAACTTGCAACCCCAATGCAAAAAGGCTTCAAAACCGAAGTCTTGAAGCCTTTTAAAGCGTCTTCAGCGCGAAGCTGAAGATGGGGATAACGAGGGCTTAGTAGCCGCCGCGTCCGCCGCCGCCGCCACCGTAGCCGCCGCCACCGCCGGAACGGCCACCGCCGCCGCCGCCGTAGCCGCCGCCACCGGAGCGGTCACCGCCACCGCCGTAACCGCCACCACCGCCGCCGAAGCCGCCGGTACGTGGAGGACGTGCCTCCATCGGACGGGCTTCGTTCACGGTAATGCTGCGGCCGCCGAGGGACTGGCCGTTCATGCCAGCGATAGCAGCTTGCGCTTCAGCGTCGCTGCCCATTTCCACAAAGCCGAAGCCTTTGGAACGGCCGGTGTCACGCTCCATCATCACCTTTGCGCTGGTGATGGAACCATATTGACCGAAGGACTGTTGCAGATCTTCGTCGCGAACGGTGTACGGCAGGTTGCCGACATAAAGTTTGTTGCCCATGAAGGACTCCTCAAAAACACATAAAACACAAAGCGATGGGGTCCCGAAAGCACAACAAACTAAAAGTACCGCCGTAGCGCGCGAAACTGACCGATCACCAACATGTGCAGTAAAAACTGCACCAGCGGATTATCGCCCCTAACCGCGGCCTCCGGGCCGAAAAAATACAGCAATCTCTGCATTTGGCAGGCCAAATGCGGGTTTTCAGGGGGGTATGGCGCTAAATACTGACAGAAACCTTGTCCAAAAGCCTCGTTTACCCGAGTCGCACGCGTTGTAAAACGGTTGCAACAGCACAGGAGCAAGCATGCAAATCGGAAAATACGACGTTGTGGCCGACGTGACCGGCAGCCATGAAGGCGGTTTCAAGGCCGGTGTGACGCGCAAATGGATTGAAGACGGCGAGCAGAAGGCGCTATCGCACACGATTGACGACCGTATACACGGCACGATGGAGCAGGCGCGTGACCACGCTTACGAACATGCGCGGTTGCAGGTGAAAGACGGGTTCTGGTGAGGCGGGCGCGGTCGACCTCAACTGCGCTCAATCGCCCTGCCCTTGCCCGTCGTCTGTTTTAGAGGTCCTGCTCGCCCTGGTCAGATTCCTGCATTTCGCCGCCGGGTCGTGCCATGCGGTGACCGGGTTTGCTGATCAGCTCAACGTAGACCTGCGCGGCACCGCCTTGTGCGAGCGCATCGACGGCGGCCACCAGCTCGGCAAAGTGCACGGGCGCCGCAGTGGCGTCGCTGGCACCAGCTTTGCAATCAAAATCCCAAAAATCAACGCCCTTGGGCAAGGCTTTCGCGCGCTCACGCTTGGCGTATTTGCGGATGTCGTGTTTGGCAGCATCCAGCAGGCGGTCGCGGTTCTTGCCTTCGATGTTGAGCTGGTAGGTTTTTTTCATGTGGGGTCCGGGAAAGTGTGAAAGGTGGCGCTGCTGTCGGTGAGCTGGCCACGTCTTCCCCGATTATCGGCCCAAGGCCCGACCTCCAGGCCGGGCACAGGATTGCCGGCGGCCTGTGGAGGCCGCTTTTTCAGTTCACCAGGTTGGCTTCGGTCGCGATTTTTTTCCACTTGCGGTAGTCGGTCACCATCATGTCGCCGAACTGCGCGGGCGTCATGGTCATGACGTCGACGTCCAGCTTGCGGATGGCCGCGACCACGTCGGGCATGGCCAGTGTCCTGGCGAAGGCGTCCTGCAGTTTGGCGGCAATCGGCGCGGGTGTGCCGGCGGCCATGGTGAAGCCGTACCAGAAGCCGGCCTCCATGCCCTGCACGCCGGCCTCGGTGAACGTGGGTGCATCCGGGTAGGCAGGCAGGCGGTTTTTCGTCGTCACGGCCAGCACCTTGATGCTGCCCTTCTGCAACAGCGGCCCTGCAGATGCGGGCGTGCCGAATGTCAGGGTGACGCGGCCGGTAGAGGTTTCCGTCAGGGCCTGCGTGATGCCGGTAAAAGGCACGTGAATCATCTTCACGCCATATGCCGCACCAATCTGCTCGAACGCGACCTGGTGCAGGGTGCCCACGCCGGGTGTGCCGTAGCTGAATTTCTCGGGCGAAGGTTTGGCCTGGCGCACGAAGTCCTGCAGCGACGTAAAAGGTGCCGGGTTGGCGCTGACCAGCAGCATGGGCTGGTTGCCGATCAGGCCGATGGGCATCAGCTCGGTCGGGATGTCGTAAGGCGGTGTGCGTTTGGTGGCGGCGCTGACGCCTGCAACATTGGAGGTCATGAGCAAGGTGTAGCCGTCGGGCTTGCCCTTGGCGACGAAGGACACGCCGATGTCGCCACCCGCGCCGGGCTTGTTCTCGACGATGACGGGCTGCTTGAGGATTTCAGACATGTGCGGCGCAATGATGCGCGGCAGGATGTCGTTGGTGGCGCCGGGCGCATAGGGCACGATGATCTTGATGGCTCGCGAGGGGTAACCCGCTTCGACCTGTGCGAAGGCCGGGGCGATGCCCAGCGCATGGAGGGCGAGAACCGAAAGGACTGATCTGCGGAAAATCATGGGGGTTCCTTAGAGAAGCTGAAACATCGACAAACGTGAAACAGGCCCTTCAACCATCGTCAAAAAGCGAATTTCGAATTACTCCATACCGTGCGGTATGTTATCGTTGCGTTCACGACTCCGAATCAACGTAAACCCTGAATCCTGCGCGCCCTGCGCCGACGAAAACATGCCTGACAACAACGAGACAAGCACCCCCAACAGCCAAGCCGGCCAGCAGGAAGGCGCGCTGACCGGGCTGCGCGTGCTGGACCTCACCACCGTGGTGATGGGCCCCTACGCGACGCAAATACTGGGCGACTACGGCGCCGACATCGTCAAGGTCGAATCGCCTGCGGGCGACCTCATACGCTACCCGGGCCCCGCGCGGCACCCGAGCATGGGGCCCATCTACCTGAATGCGAACCGCAACAAACGCAGCCTGGTGCTGGACCTGAAGAAGCCCGACGCACGCGAGGCCCTGCTGGAACTGGCCAAAGATGCAGACGTCGTGGTCTACAACGTCAGGCCCCAGGCCATGGCACGCCTGAAGCTGGGCTACGAGGACTTCGTGAAAGCCAACCCGCGCATCATTTATGTGGGTGCCTACGGCTTCGGGCAGGACGGGCCCTATGCAGCGCGTCCCGCATTCGACGATGTGATTCAGGCGGCGTGCGGTCTGCCTGATCTTTCAGCACGCGCCTACGGTGGCGGCAAGCCGGCTTACCTGCCCATCAATCTGGCCGACCGCGTGGTGGGCCTGCACCTGGTGAATGCCATCCTCGCCGCCGTGGTGGCGCGCACGCGCACGGGCCGCGGGCAGGAAGTGACGGTACCGATGTTCGAGACCATGACGACCTTTGTGCTGGGCGACCACATGGGCTGGCGGACGTTCGACTTCAATGAGGGCGACATGTGTTACGCCCGCGTCATGACGCACTACCGCAAGCCCTTCGCCACCAAAGATGGCCACATCTGCATCATTCCGTACACCAACCAGCACTGGCTGGGCCTGCTGACCAGGCTGGGCCGCAAGGAGCTGCTGGACGACGAACGCTTCAAGACGCAGGCCAGCCGCTCGGCCCATATTTCAGTGGTCTACGGTTTTGTCGATGAGGTCGCGGCGCTGCACACCACCGCCGAATGGGTGGACATTCTTGAAGAGCTGGACATCCCCTACATGCCGGTAAGCAAGCTGGAAGACCTGCTGGTCGACCCGCACCTTGAAGCGGTGGGCCTGTTCCAGCAGGCCGAGCACCCCACCGAAGGCCGGATCACCATGATGCGCCCGACGGTGGGCATGAGCGACACGCCTGCAAGCGTGCGGCGGCATGCGCCGGGCCTGGGCGAACACAGCGATGAAGTGCTGCGCGAAGCGGGCTTCAGCGAGGAACGGATTGCGGTCCTGCGGGCCAGTGGCGCGGTCGCCTGAAAACAGGCCGCCGCCAAAGAAAAAAACTCAGCCCGCCAGTGCCCTGTCGATGGCGTCGTGCAGGTGCTGCAGGCCGAATGACACGTCGACAAACACACCATTGACGTAAAACGCCGGGGTTGCGCGCACGCCCGCAGCCCGGCCGCTTTGCAGGTGCTCCTGCACACGCTGCAGGTAGACGTGGTCTTTCATTTCGTTCTGGTAACGGGGCATGTCCAGGCCCAGCTGCTGTGCGTACGCCAGCAGGTGCTTTTCCTGAAGGTGGTGCTGGTTTGCAAACAGCAGTTCGTGCATGGGCCAGAACTTGCCCTGCCCTGCGGCGGCTTCAGCAGCCTCGGCAGCCAGCTCGGCGTGGGGGTGCACTTCCCGCAGGGGGAAATGCCTGAAAGCAAAACGGATGCGCCCGGCAAAGTGCGGCATCAGAACCTTGAGCGCACCCTGCGCCTGAAAGCATGACGGGCACTCGTAGTCCCCGTATTCAACCAGCGTGACAGGCGCAGACGCCGGGCCGTCGACATGGTCGGCCGGGTCCAGCGTGAAACGTTTGGCCATGGTGTGCCTTTTTAGCCGCCCTTGGCTGCCGCCTCGAGCTGGGCATCAAGCTCCTTGCACGATGGGGAGCACACGGCCTGGGACTTGCCCAGCACCTTGCGTGTGCCCATCAGGGAGCGTGCGCGGTGCTTGCCGCACATGAAGCAGGACATGGTGGCGGCGCCAAAAGACGTGGTAGCCGCGAAGGGTGAGCCCGACACTTTGGACTTGTAGCGCAGGCCGTCAGCGAGTACGGCGGTTTTTGCGTCAGCTCTTGCCATGTTGTGGATCTTCCTTGGGTTGGGTGGTTGAACGGTTGAGGTCCTGGCGCATCGCATCGGCGATGGCCTGTTTCGCCAGCTTTTCAGAAGCCAGCGAGGTGTCCAGTGCAGAACGGCAAAGCCCTGCGTACTGGTAGTTGAGGTTTTCATACAGCTCGGCGGCTGCGGGATGCGTGTCGAGCAAGGCGCGCAACTCGGCACCCTGGACCACCTCGCTGAATTCGGTTGCCAGATGCTCTGCCACGATACGGTACTGCCCGGCGTCCACCGGGGTGGCACTGTGGTCCAGGCGCTCAAGCAACTCCGCCAGCACGAAAGTGTTGGTGAGGTCGGCTTTATGGCCTGAAGAAGGGGTGTGGGTGTGGGTAGCGTTCATGGAGAGCAACTGGGGCTTTTTGGCCCGAATTCAAGCGTTGCAGTCTCCATTTTACCCGCTGCAGAGAGACCTCGCCTCGGGGTAATCGCTATTCAATTTATAGCTGGCTGCGCTCAGCCGGCGGACATCGCGGGCGACCCTGCAAATACCCTCTCCGGAACGTAGGGGTTTAGCGCCCCCTGAACATACCGGATTGGCGATGCCGCAGGCTCCGACCAGAGTCCTACAGCTTGGCGATGGACACTTCCGTCGACTTGACCAGCGCCACCACATCGCTGCCGATCGCCAGCTCCAGCTGGTCGACAGAGCGTGTGGTGATGACCGACGTGACGATGCCCCACGGCGTTTCGACATCGATCTCCGAGACCACGTCGCCGCGGATGATTTCCTTGACCTTGCCGCGGAACTGGTTGCGGACGTTGATGGCTTGAATGGACATGGTGATAACTCCTGGTTTAAAAAATAAAAGTCGAAATAAAAGTCAGATCGCCCAGCGCAAGCCGCCGGCAGAGGCGCGCGGCCACGACAGGTCAGGCTCGGGCTTGTCTTCGCCGGCGCGCTGGAGCACGCGGTTGAGGATGCGGTTTTCCAGCTCGCCGAAACGCGGGTCGTCATGGCGGCGCGGGCGCGCGATGTCGATGCGTTCGTCCAGTGCGATGCGGCCGTCCTCGATAAGGATCACGCGGTCGGCCAGCGCCACGGCCTCCTGCACGTCATGCGTGACCAGCAAGGCGGTGAAGCCGTTGCGCTGCCACAGGCCCTCGATGAGCTGGTGCATCTCGATACGCGTCAGCGCATCGAGCGCGCCGAGCGGCTCATCGAGCAGCAGCAGGCGCGGGTTGTGCACCAGCGCACGAGCAAGAGACACGCGCTGGCGCTGGCCGCCTGAGAGTTTGGCGGGCCAGTCCGGCAGGCGCTCCGCCAGACCCACCTGCCCCAGCACCGCTGCAGCCGCCGCCTGTCCACCTTTGGCCAGGCCCAGCGTGACGTTGTCGATCACACGCCGCCAGGGCAGCAGGCGCGCGTCCTGAAACATGATGCGGGTGTCGTCGCTCAAGCCCTTGACGTCCCTGCCGTCCAGGCGAATCGTGCCCTGTGTGGCCTTTTCAAGCCCGGCCACGAGGCGCAGCAGGGTTGACTTGCCGCAACCGCTGCGGCCGACGATGGCGACAAACTCACCAGGCTCTATCACCAGTTCGGTGTGTTGCAGTACCTGGCGCTCGCCGTACTTTTTGGACAGGCCGCGTATCTCCAGGCGCACGCCCCGCCCGCCTGCTGGCAACGCCACACGAACAGGCGGCGGCCCGGAAAGATCTTCAGGCACATCGTCTTCCAGGGGGGAAAACTGCCCGCGCAGGGTTTTGAGTTCAGCAATGCTCATGATGGCTCCTTACCCTTTTAAACACCGGCGCTCTGGTAACCCGGGTGCCAGCGCAGCCAGTACCGTTCCAGCGCGCGGGCAAACACATCGGCGAACTTGCCGAGAAGCGCATACAGCAGGATGCCGACCAGCACCACATCCGTCTGCAGGAATTCACGGGCGTTCATGGTCAGGTAGCCGATGCCGGCCTGCGCCGAGATGGTTTCGGCCACGATGAGGATCACCCACATCAGGCCCAGCGAAAAGCGCAGCCCGACCAGGATGGACGACATCGCCCCCGGCAGGATGACCTCGCGGTACAGCTGCCAGCGCGTCAGCCCGTAGGTGCGGCCCATCTCGATGAGGCCCGGGTCGACGTTGCGTATGCCGTGAAAAGTGTTGATGTAGATGGGAAAGAACACCGACACCGCAATCAGGAAGAGCTTGGCGGTTTCATCGATGCCAAACCACAGGATGACCAGCGGAATCAGGGCCAGCGCCGGAATGTTGCGCACCATCTGGATGCTGGAGTCGAGCAGGGTTTCAAAAAACTTCACTGACCCCGTGAGCAAGCCGAACGCCAGGCCCAGCCCGCCGCCGATCGCCAGACCACCGAGGGCACGCCCTGCGCTGACCTTGACGTGCGTCCAGAGCTCGCCTGATTCGGCCAGCGTCCACGCGGCCTTGATGACGTCCAGCGGTGCCGGCAATACGCGCGTCGACAGCCAGCCCAGCGACGACGCGATCTGCCACAAAGCGATCAGCCCGACAGGCACCACCCAGGGCAGCGCGCGCTGGAAAAAATCGCGCAGAAAAGCGGCCAGTGTGTAGCCGGGCACGGTTGCCGTTCCCGTGGTTAAAAATCCCAGGCCCGGCGCATCCACCGCATCGGGCAAGGGCGTGACCTGGAGTTCACGAACGTGTTCTGTCATGTCGTTCTCTCTTCAGCTTTGTGACACCTTGAGCGCAGGCACGGTCGTGCTGCGCGGCAGGTAGTTGTTGGCCACGACCTCGCCGAAAGGCCCATTGAGGGCCGTGCCGGGCAGCTTGTCCTGCAGCTTGCGCGGCAGGAGCGGAAAGACCAGCTCGGCAAAACGGTAGGCCTCTTCAAGGTGCGGGTAGCCCGAGAGCACAAAGGTGTCCAGGCCAATCGCGGCGTATTCCTCGATGCGGGCGGCCACGGTTTGCGGGTCACCGACCAGTGCGGTGCCCGCGCCGCCGCGCACCAGGCCGACGCCGGCCCACAGGTTGGGGCTGATTTCAAGGTCGGCGCGCGTGCGCTTTTTGCCACCACCATGCAGGGCCGCCATGCGGCGCTGGCCTTCTGAATCCATCTTCGAGAACGCGCTTTGCGCACGTATCACGGTGTCGTCATCAAGCTTGCTGATCAGGCTTTCAGCGGCGCGCCATGCCTCGTCGTCGGTCTCGCGCACGATGACGTGCAGGCGAATGCCGAACTTGACCGTGCGGCCGAGCTTTTCCGCGCGTGCCCGCACGTCAGCCACTTTCTTCGCGACTTCGGCGGGCGGCTCGCCCCAGGTCAGATAGGTGTCGACCTGTTCCGCAGCCAGATCATGGGCAGCCTCGGATGAACCGCCGAAATACACCGGTGGGTACGGTTGCTGCACGGGTGGGTACAAAAGCTTGGCACCTTTGACACTCAGGTGCTTGCCTTCAAAGTCGTAGGTTTCGCCGGCATGGCTGCGCGCAATGATTTCGCGCCAGATGCGGATGAACTCGGCCGACTGCTCATAACGCTGGGCATGATCGAGGAAAACGCCATCGCCTTCCAGCTCCGTCTGGTCACCACCGGTGACCAGGTTGATCAGCAGGCGCCCACCGGACAGCCGATCAAAAGTGGCCGCCATGCGCGCCGCCAGGCTGGGCTGGTGCAGGCCCGGCCGCACAGCGACCAGGAACTTCAGGTTCTTCGTCACCGGCAACAGGCTGGAGGCCACCACCCACGGGTCTTCGCATGAACGCCCTGTGGGAATGAGCACACCTTCGTAGCCCAGCGTGTCGGCGGCCACGGCCACCTGTTTGAGGTAATCAAAACTGACCTGGCGCGCGCCCTCGCCGGTGCCAAGGTAGCGGCTGTCGCCGTGGGTGGGAATGAACCAGAAAACCTGCATCGATGTACTCCTTCAGAAAGTTATTTGCCTGCGAGTGCGAGGCGGCTGCGGTCGGCTTGCCACACGATGTCGGCAACCTTCACGGGTTTGGGGATCAGCCCGAGCTTGAAAAACGCATCGGCCACACGCTGCTGGTCGGCCACCGTGGCGGCGTTGAGCGGGCTGACCGGTGACACCGGCCGGCGCTGGATGAACAGGCTCACCACACCCGCGTCCAGCCCGCTGAAATCGGACACCAGCTTGATGGCCTCTTTACGGTTGTTTTGCGCGACGCCGTCAGCGCGTGTCAGTTCCTGCAGCAACACCAGCAAGGCGGACTCGTGCTGCGTGACAAAGGGTTTCGACGCAAGGTAAAACGAGTTGTTGCTCGACAGATCGCGCCCCGTCGCCAGCACGCGCGGCTTGATGGCGAGTTCTGTCGCGGCGTAGAACGGGTCCCAGATGGCCCACGCGTCCACGCTCTTGCGCTCGAAGGCTGCGCGTGCATCGGCGGGTGCCAGATAAATGGGCTGGATATCGTTCCACGTCAGGCCGGCTTTTTCAACTGCACGCACCAGCAGGTAATGCGCGCTGGAGCCCTTTTGCAAGGCGATCTTCTTGCCCTTCAATCCCGCAAGGTTGCGGATGGGTGAATCACCCAGCACCAGAACAGCAGAGCTGTCGGGTTTGGGTGGCTCTGCACCGACGTACAGCAACTCCTTGCCTGCGGCCTGCGCAAACACCGGGGGCGAGTCTCCCGTCAGCCCAAACTCCAGGCTGCCCACAGACAGCGCTTCCAGCAGTTGCGGACCGGCGGGGAATTCTGCCCAGACGATTTTGGTGTTGGGAAAACGCTTTTCGAGCGCGCCCTGCTGCTTGAGGATGACGAGGTTGACCGCAGACTTCTGGTAGCCAATACGTAGTTGCTGTAATGGCTGTAACTGCTGCAGCGGCTCTGCGGCCTTGCCGGCTTGCGCCCTCGCAGCGCTCAGACCCAGGCCCCACAGGCCGGCTGTAGTAGCCGCGATTTTGAGGAATCGCCGGCGCAGTTGTTGCGGCTGAAATGGTGTGATGTTGCTCATGATGCGTGTCCTTCTGGCTGTCATCGTGGTCAGTGCGCCGGTTTGTAAGCAGCATCCTTGACGGCGATGGCTTTCGGAATCAGCTTGAGTTCGAAGAAGGTGTCGGCCAGTTTTTGCTGGTCGGCGATCACGCTGTCCGGCACCGGCTTGACGTTGAACTCGTAGCGTTTGAGGCTGAGTTCCACGACGTCGACAGGCAGGCCTTGCAGCGGTGCAATCTGGGCAGCCGCCTGCTTGATGTTGGCCTTGAGCCACTTGCCGCGCTCGACCGAGTCGTCAAACAGGGCCTGTATGACCCTGGGGTTCTTCGCCACAAAACTGCGCTCTGCCAGGTAGTACTGGTAGTTGTTGACCACGCCGGTGCCGTCCGCCAGCACGCGGGCACCAATGGCTTTTTCAGCAGCGGCCGAAAACGGATCCCAGATCACCCAGGCATCGACGTTTTTGCTCTCGAACGCGGCACGGGCATCGGCAGGCGCCAGGTACACCGGCTGGATGTCGCTGAGCTTGAGTTTGTTTTTCTCCAGCAGCCTGACCAGCAGGTAATGCACATTGCTGCCCTTGTTGAGCGCCACCTTTTTGCCTTTGAGGTCGGTCACCGACTTGATGGCCGAGTCTTTGGGCACGAGGATGGCTTCGGCTTCCGGTGCTGCCGGGTCATAGCCGATGTAGGCGAATTTGGCACCTGCGGCCTGCGCGAAGATGGGCGGTGCTTCACCGACATACCCCACATCGACCGAGCCGAGGTTGAGGCCTTCCAGCAGTTGCGGGCCGGCTGGAAACTCCACCCACTTCACCGAGGCGTTGAGCGGCTGCAGGCGTTTTTCGAGCGTGCCCTGCGCTTTTTGCAGCACGAACAGGCTGGCCGCTTTCTGGTAGCCGATGCGCAGTTCGACTTTTTCAGCTGCAGTCTGTGCGCGCACCACCGGCAGCGCAAGCAGGTTCACGGCGAGTGCGGCAGCGCCGACAAGTAGCAAAGCAAGGGCGCCGTCTTTCAGGGACTGGGCCCTGCTTCGTTTAGTGCGCGACTGGGTCGCGGCGGTTGGGGTTGTCACGGGATAAGTCATTTCTCGGGTCCTTTTTTGTCTGTTTCAATCGGCGGCGGCAAGGCTCTGCCCTGCCGCGCTGCACGGCGCTTGCAAATGGTGTGGATGGTTGGGGAGCGGCGCCTCTGCGGCCCCGCAGGACGGTCAGACGCTACATCGCACTCTTGAAAACGGCACCGGCTCAAAACCTGTGGTGGCTGGCAGCCGCAAGCCTTCGGAGATCAGGTTGCTGACGGCATCGTCCAGCCGCAGTTCAATGTCGGGGTTGATGGCATAACGCTTGTCGGCCGCCTGCGGCACCTGGGTGTCGGTGGCATACACACCTGGCAGGATGTGCCGCGCGGACAGCGCCTGCAACACCGGACGCAGTGCATAGTCCAGCGCCAGCATGTGGTTGGGGCTGCCGCCGGTGGCCAGGGGCAACACGGTTTTGTCCTTCAGCGCGGTTTGCGACAGCAGGTCGAGAAACACTTTCAGCAGGCCGCTGTAGGCCGCCTTGTAAACAGGAGTGGCCACCACGACCACCTTCGCTTTTGCCACCTGGTCGATGGCAGCCACGATGGCCGGATGGTTCCAGTCGGCCAGCAGCAGTGCTGGCGCAGGAAGCGTACGGATGTTCAGCCTGTCGAGCGCCACGCCCGGCAGGTTTTGCAGCCGCTGCGCCACCGAGTCCAGCAGCGCCACCGAGCGGGAAGGCTCGGAGGGGCTGCCTGCAATCAGCAGCACACGGGGTTGCACGGTCATTTTTTTGTTCTCCCTGATTCGCCTTGATGATTCACTTTTCTTCCCCAACCCTTCTTCGCAAGTGCCAGCGCGGAACCGGCTATGCCGGGCCGCAGGTGGCGCCCCTGCAAGGGGGAAAGCGGCCAGAGGCCGCTACGGGGTGTGCCTATTTCTTCGTGTAAATCTGGTCGAAGGAGCCGCCGTCCGCAAAGTGTTCCTTGTCGGCCTTGGTCCAGCCACCGAAAGCCTGGTCGATGGTGAACAGGTTCAGCTTGGGGAACTGTTTGGCGTACTTGGCGATGGCTTTCTGCGACACCGCAGGTCGGTAGAAATTTTTGCCGGCGATGTCCTGGCCTTCTTCCGAATACAGGTACTTCAGGTACTCCTCGGCCACGGCGCGGGTGCCCTTCTTGTCGACGTTCTTGTCGACGACAGCCACTGCCGGTTCAGCCAGGATGCTGAGGGAAGGCGCCACGACGTCGAACTTGGCGCCGAATTCTTTCTCAAGCAGGTAGGCTTCGTTTTCCCAGGCGATGAGCACGTCGCCCTGGTTGCGCTGGGCAAACGTGATGGTGGAGCCGCGAGCGCCGGTGTCGAGCACCGAGACATTGCCGTAGAGCTTGGCGACAAACTCCTTCGCCTTCGCATCGCTGCCGTATTTGCGCTTGGCAAATTCCCAGGCCGCCAGGTAGTTCCAGCGCGCGCCGCCCGATGTTTTCGGGTTCGGGGTGATCACGGTGATGCCAGGCTTGATCAGGTCGTCCCAGTCCTTGATGCCCTTGGGGTTGCCCTGGCGTACGGCCAGCACGATGGTCGAGGTGTAGGGCGACGCGTTGTGCGGCAGCTTCTTTTGCCAGTCTGGCGCCAGCCAGCCGCCGTTTTTGACCAGCGCATCGGTGTCACCGGCCAGTGCCAGCGTGGCCACGTCGGCATCCAGGCCGTCGATGATGGAGCGCGCCTGCTTGCCCGAACCGCCGTGTGACTGCTTGATGGTCACGTCCTGGCCGGCCTTGGCTTTCCAGTATTTGATGAAGGCGGCGTTGTACTCGACGTACAGTTCGCGGGTCGGGTCGTAGGAGACATTGAGCAGCGTGACGGGCGGCTTTTGCGCGAAAACCGGCAAGGCAGACCCTGCAAGCGATGCGCCCAAAGCCAGCGCCAGAGCAGTCTGGCTCGAAACATTGATAAAGTGGCGGCGTGAAGTCATGGCTGTTTTTCTTCCAGAGGGTTACGTTTAAATAGCGAACAAACTGGATTCTGAAAGCCAAGCTTAAAAACTGGAACGAATAAATATTCAGTTCTTTATATCCAAATCATCCTAAGACGATGGCCTACACGGGCACATCCAGAAAGAAGAGTCCCACATGGCACGAATGGTCAAATGCATCAAGCTCGGCGTAGAAGCCGAAGGACTGGACTTTCCGCCCTACCCCGGCGCGCTCGGCAAACGCCTCTGGGAAGAGGTCAGCAAACAGGCCTGGGCCGAGTGGATGAAACAGCAAACCATGCTGGTCAATGAGAACCGCCTGAACCTCGCCGACCTGCGCGCACGCCAGTACCTGGCCCGCCAGATGGAAAAGCACTTTTTCGGCGAAGGTGCCGACGCCGTTCAGGGCTACGTGCCACCACCGCCTGCAGCCTGATCTTTCCCTGAGCCATGGAGCGCATCGACTGGCTGGACGACGGCACGGCCAGCGGCGCGCCCTTCAGCCCGCGCTTCGGCGACCGTTACCGAAGCGAACTCGGCGGCCTTGAACAGGCACGTGATGTCTTCTTCGCTGGTTGCGGCCTGCCCGCAGCCTGGCAACACCAGCCCCGCTGGACAATTCTTGAAACCGGTTTCGGCCTCGGCCTGAACTTTCTGGCGACCTGGCAAGCCTGGAAAGCCGACCCGCATCGCCCGTCGATGCTGCATTTCGTCTCGACAGAAGCCTTTCCCGCCAGCGCCGACGACGTGCTGCGCAGCGCCCGTGCCCACCCTGATCTTGTAGCGCTGGCCACCGAGCTGCACGCGCAGCTGTGGGGTTTGCTGCCGGGCTTTCACCGCCTGAGTTTTGAACAGGGCCGCGTGTTGCTGACGCTGTGCATCGGCGATGCCAAGGCCATGTTGAAGCAGCAGCAATTTGAAGCCGATTCGGTTTACCTGGACGGCTTCAGCCCGCAAAAAAACCCCGACATCTGGGACATCCACACCTTCAAGGCCGTGGCGCGCTGCTGCCGGCGCGGCACACGCATCGCCACCTGGACGATTGCCCGCGCCGTGCGGGATGCGCTGGCGCAGGCAGGTTTTGTGGTGCACAAGACACCCGGCATTGCCCCCAAACGCGACAACCTGCAGGGCGAATACAACCCGGCGTGGGAGCCCAAAAAACCGGTGGGTCCCGCTGCGCCTTCGATGCTTCAGCCCGCCCGTTGCGTGGTGGTCGGTGCAGGGTTGGCCGGTGCCGCAGTTGCCGCCAGCCTGGCCAGGCGCGGCTGGCAGGTGACGGTGCTGGATGAGGCCGACGGTCCGGCTGCGGGCGCGTCGGGCTTGCCTGCAGGCTTGCTGGCGCCGCACGTCTCACCGGACGACAGCCTGCTCTCGCGCCTGTCGCGCAGCGGCGTGCGTATTACGCTGCAGCAAGGCAGGCAACTGCTCAAGGATGGGCAAGACTGGCAGCACAGCGGCGTGTTGCAGCGCGTTATGCCCGATGCCGACAAACACCTGCCGCTGGCCCTCACCCAATCCTGGCCTGAAGCGGCTGGCGACTGGAGCCGCCTGGCCGAGGCCGCAGAGCTTTCCGCCAATGGTCTGGCCGAGAGTGACAAGGCCTTCCGGCACGCAGCAGCGGGCTGGTTCAAGCCAGCCAGTCTGGTGGGGGCCTGGCTCGCCACGCCCGGCGTCAGCTGGCGCGGCCAAACCAAAGTTGCCAGCCTTGTGCCCCACGATGGCTGCTCGCAACTCAGGGACGAGGCAGGCAGCACGCTGGCCGAGGCTGAACTGGTCGTCATTGCTGCGGGCTTCGGCTCACTGGCGCTTGCCGCGGGCCTGACGGTCAAGCCGCCAGCCCTGCAGGCGATTCGCGGCCAGGTGTCGTGGGCGACTCCGGCACCTGACGCGGGCGAACTGCCGGTCAACGGCCATGGCAGCTTTATTCCCAGTGTGCCGCTGGCGCAAGGCATGGCGTCGGTGTTTGGCGCAACCTTTGAGCGTGATGAAGATAGCGCCGAGGTCAAACCGCAGGATCATGACGAGAACGTCGCCCGCCTGGCCGAGCTGCTTCCGTCCATGGCCTTGCCGGATTCCGCCGGCCTTCAGGGCTGGGCCGGCGTACGCTGCGCGACGCCAGCGCGCTTGCCGCTGCTGACACCGGTATCGCCTGAGGGAGGCCCGCAGGTCTGGCTGTGCACCGGCATGGGCTCGCGCGGGCTGAGCTTCGCGCATCTGTGTGCGGAGTTGCTGGCCGCCCGTTTGCATGGCGAGCCGCTGCCGCTCGAGTTGCGGCTTGCACAGGCGCTCAGCGCCTCGCCCTGACGCTGCCGCGCCGCATCACACGGTTGAAAGCGGCCGACGGATGCTACAAATAAAATAGCTGCTCACGCTCATTTTTAAAGGGCTAGAGCCCTAAAATGCCCTCAAAAATGGCCTTTTTCGGTCATTTTTTGGCCGATTTTGGCGTTTGGAAGGACGTTAAAGCCGGTTCAAAGCAATAATGCGTCACAAATAAGTCCTTAAGCACTTAAGAACTCTTTTGTAGGACATTATTTCCGTGACCGACGAAATCCGCGGTCGGCGGACGCGCCGGCCCGGCCCGATCAGTGCGTTGCGCGCAGCGGACGTCCGATGTCTGCCAACAGGCGCTTCAGCTCGCGCGGGTGCAGCGGCTTGGCCAGCGCCACCTTTGCGCCGGCGAAATGGGCCCGCCATCTGTCCAGCACCCACAGCTTGTTGCGCATGACGACCACGTGCCCGGCGTCGCCGATATGGCGCGCCGCTTCGCTGGCCAGCGCCCAGCCGTCCATGTCGGCAATGTCCACGTCCATCAGGGCGAGCACATGGGCATGGGCGGCCATGAAAGCCATGGCCTCTGCACCCGTGACGGCTTCGTCAATCAGCAGCAGCCCGGCATTGGCCAGCTTGGCGCGTATGTACAGGCGGGCGGCCAGGTCCGGCTCGACGACCAGCACGCGGTCGCCATTGAGCGCCGCCTCAGCCTCGAGCGCGCCCGGCTCGGTCATGGTGTCGGCGTCTTCCGCATGGTCGTCGGGAATGGCGTCGAGGTCGAAGTCGATGTCCAGCGGCAAGGGGGCGGACAGGTCAAAGTCCAGTGTCGGGGCCAGCTCTGCCTGCGGGGCCAACTCCGGGGCGTACAGGCCGTCCAGGCCTTGCAAAATGGCCGACCACTGCAGCGGGCGTGAAAAAACCAGCGCGGCTGTGCTCGAAGGCCGCTCGCCCACCCAGATCACCTTGAGTTTGTCGTTGCCGGGGTTGGCCAGCTCGATGGAGGCCTCCCAGCTGTCGCCGTCGACCAGGGCCGCCTGCGGTTTGACCCGCGCGTCCTCAGTCCAGTGGGCGTATTCCACCGGCCGCGATGCGGACAGCCGAAAAACCGTGTTCAGGGCGTGACGTTCGACGTCACTGAACCCGAACACCCTGACAAAAATCCGCCTGACGTCCCCACCACCCGTGTTTTTCATTTGGTCTGGATTATGCGGGAGATTATTGGCGGCCCGCCCCGGACGACCGTTCGCGAAAAGGGCCCGTCGGCTGCGGCTAACCCGCATGAAGACTGGCGAATAAGCTTATTCGCATAAAGGCAGAACAAATCTGTAGTTTGTTTCCATAAGCAGCGCACTTACATTCTCTGCCTATGCATGAGTTTGCCTTTGTATTTGCCGGCTTTGCCGTAGGCCTGATCGTCGGCCTGACGGGGGTGGGCGGCGGCTCGCTGATGACACCGCTGCTGATCTTCTTTTTCGGGGTCAAACCCCATCTGGCTATCGGCACCGACCTGCTTTTTGCCGCCTTCACCAAGATGACCGGAACGGTCAGCCTCGCCAGGTCAAAAGTCATTGACTGGCGCATCGTGGGCCAAGTGGCGGCGGGCAGCATTCCCGCGACGCTGATCACGCTTTACATCCTCAACCGCCTGGGCCCCGCCAATCCGGCCACGCAGGCCGTGATGACCACCACCCTGGGCATCGCGCTCATCCTCACGGCTGGTGCCACGCTCTACAAGGCCCTGCGCGGCAAAGCCGCCCCCACCAGCATCGCGAGCGCCGAGCTCGAACAAGCCACCAAGGCGCGCCACTGGGCATTGCCCATCGCCTTCGGTGCCGTTATCGGCGTGCTGGTGACCCTGACTTCTGTCGGCGCAGGCGCCATTGGCGTCATCGTGCTGATGCTGCTCTACCCTGCCCTGCCGCTGCCGCGCATCGTCGCAGCCGACATCGCCCACGCCGTGCCGCTGACGCTGGTGGCGGGTCTGGGCCATGCGTCCATCGGTTCGGTCGACTGGCCTTTGCTGCTCAAGTTGCTGGCAGGCTCGCTGCCCGGCATCTGGCTGGGCACTTTCCTGATGCACAAAACGCCTGACAGGGTGATCCGCTCACTGCTGTCCGTGCTGCTGGCTTACGCCGGTGTGAAGCTGATTTCCATCTAATAAAAGACACGTTTTTCGTAGCCCTTCGTTGAAATATCGATAGCCATGTACCAATACACAGAATTTGACCGCCAGTTTGTGAAGGCACGCGCCAACCAGTACCGCGACCAGCTCACCCGCTGGACTGCCGGCACCCTGCCTGAAGATGAATTCCGTCCGCTGCGCCTGCAAAACGGCTGGTATGTTCAGCGCTACGCCCCCATGCTGCGCGTGGCCGTGCCTTATGGTGAGCTCTCCAGCGCCCAGCTTCGCGTGCTGGCCAAGATCGCGCGCGACTACGACCAGCCGAACAACGCCCTGTTTGAAGAAGCACAGGCTGCCCAGGACAAGCTCGGTGCCATTCCCCTGCCCGGCGGCAAATCGGTGCACACCCACCTGACCAAGGGCTACGCCCACTTCACGACGCGCCAGAACGTTCAGTACAACTGGATTCCGCTCGACAAGTCTGCCGATGTGATGGACCTGCTGGCCAGCGTCAACATGCACGGCATTCAGACCAGCGGCAACTGCATCCGCAACATCACCAGCGACGAGCGGGCCGGTATCGCGGCTGACGAGCTGGCCGACCCACGGCCATTCGCGGAAATCATGCGCCAGTGGAGCACGCTGCACCCCGAGTTCGCCTTCTTGCCGCGCAAGTTCAAGGTCGCCATCACCGGCGCACTGGAAGACCGCGCCGCCACCGCCTGGCACGACGTGGGCCTGCACATGGTCAGGAACGAAGCGGGCGAGCTCGGCTTCAGGGTGCTGGTCGGCGGCGGCATGGGGCGCACCCCGATTCTGGGCACCACCATCCGCGAGTTTTTGCCGTGGAACCAGATCCTCAACTACCTCGAAGCCGTGGTCCGTGCCTACAACCGTTTTGGCCGCCGCGACAACATGTACAAGGCCCGCATCAAGATCCTGGTCAAGGCCGAAGGCCAGCAGTTCGTCGACCAGGTGGAAGCCGAGTACAAGGACATCGTTGAACTCGACGGTGCACCGCACACCATCACGCAGGCTGAACTCGACCGCGTATCAAGCTCGTTTGTGGCGCCGGACCTCACCTGCAACCGCAGCGATGCGGAGACCAAGATCGCCAACATCCTGCGCGCCGCCGCGGAAGACGACGTGGAGTTCGGCCGCTGGCTGCAGCAAAACGTGGCACCGCACAAAAACCCGGACCTGCGCATCGTCACGCTGTCGTTCAAGCGCCTGGGCCAGGCGCCCGGCGATGCCACGGCCGACCAGCTGGATCTGGCCGCCCAGTTGGCGGACCAGTTCAGCGCCGGCGAAGTGCGTGTCACGCACGACCAGAACCTCGTGCTGCCCTGGGTGCGCTGCGACCAGTTGCCCGAGCTCTGGAAGGCCGCCCGCAAGGCCGGTTTTGCCCGCCCCAACATTCGCCTGCTGACCGACATGATCGCCTGCCCCGGCGGTGACTTCTGCTCGCTGGCCAATGCGCGCTCGCTGCCGCTGGCCGAAGCCATCACGCGCCGCTACCAGGACCTGGACGAGCTGCACGACCTCGGCGAGATCGACCTGCACATCAGCGGCTGCATCAATTCCTGCGGCCACCACCACAGCGGCCACATCGGCATCCTGGGCGTCGACAAGGACGGCAAGGAGTGGTACCAGATCACGCTGGGCGGCTCTGACGGCTCGACGCTGTCTGGTGCGCCCGCCACCGGCAAGGTGGTCGGCCCATCGTTCTCGGCCGCCGAAGTGCCTGAAGTGATTGAAGCCGTTCTCGACGCCTACCGCGAGCATCGCGTGGCCACGGGCGACAAACAGGAAACCTTTATCGACACCTTGCGCCGCGTCGGCGCAGACCCTTTCAAGGCTGCGGCCAACGGTGCACGTTTTTCAGCGACCGGAAAAGCAACCGAGCTGGTCGAACAGGCCGCCTGAACGGGAAGGAACACACCATGAAACTCATTGCATCTTCCGCCCACCAGGCAGACGCCCAGGGCAGCATCACCATCGCCAATGATGCCGACCCGAGGGACGTGTCCCTTGATGGCGTGACCCGCATCGACCTGCACTTTCCCAAGTTCACGGATGGCCGCGCCTTCAGCCAGGCGTTTTTGCTGAGCCGCCGTCTTGGCTTCAAAGGTGAGATACGCGCCACCGGCGATGTGCTGGTTGACCAGCTCGCGCAAATGGAGCGCAGCGGCTTCACCACCGCCGTGCTGCGTGCCGACCAGGACATGGCCGTGGCCGAACGCGTGCTGGGCAGCTACCCCGGTTACCAGGCCGGCAAATACCAGGGCGACGCTGTGGAGGCCGAGCCGCACTTCGCCCAATTGGCCCATTTGGCACACGCAGAGGAAGCCTGAGATGACCGAAGTACTTGAAGCGGGCATGGACCTCGCACACATCAACGCAGAACTGGGCCGCGACGCACAGGGCCTGGTGGACTGGGCTGTCGGATTGAACAAGTCCGCCATCGTCACCACCAACTTCCGCCCCTTCGAGGCAGTGATCCTGCACATGGTGACGCGCGCCAACCCCAAGGTGCCCGTGGTCTGGATGGACAACGGCTACAACACCGAAGCCACCTACCGTTTCGCCGACGAGGTGACCAAACTCCTGAACCTGAACCTGCACATCTACCTGCCACGCCGCTCGCGTGCGCACCGCGAAGCAGTCGAAGGCGCCACCCCGGCACTGGACGACCCGCGCCATGCAGCCTTCACCGAAGAGGTCAAGCTCGAGCCCTTCACCCGCGCCCTGCGTGAGACCGCACCCAGGGTCTGGTTCACGGCACTGCGCGCCACCGACACCGCCGTGCGCGCCCAGATGGACCCGGTCAGCGTCAACCCGGACGGCCTCATCAAGGTGGCGCCGCTGCTGCACTGGTCTTCGAAAGACCTCTACGAATACTGCGAGGCCCACGGCCTGCCGAATAACTTTGATTACGTGGACCCTACCAAGGGTGAGGACAACCGCGAATGCGGCCTGCACGTCCAGCACTGACATCACGCCCACAAGAAAGTCCCCGCATGAACGCCCGTACCGAACCCCAGTTGCTGAGCCACCTCAACCACCTCAGCAATGCCCATCTGGACGCACTGGAAGAAGAAGCCATCTTCATCCTGCGCGAAGTTGCAGCCGCATTTGAGCGCCCCACCCTGCTGTTCTCGGGCGGCAAGGATTCGCTGGTCCTGCTCAAGTGCGCAGAAAAAGCCTTTGGCGCGGGCCGCATTCCCTACCCGCTGCTGATGATCGACACCGGCCACAACTTCCACGAAGTGACCGACTTCCGCGACTACCGCGCCAAACAGCTGGGCGCCGACCTGGTCGTGCGCAGCGTTGAAGACTCCATGAAGCGCGGCACCGTGCGCCTGGCCCACCCTGGCGAATCCCGCAATGTGCACCAGTCGGTGACGCTGCTTGAAGCGATTGACGAGTTCCGCTTTGACGCACTGATTGGTGGTGCACGCCGCGATGAAGAAAAAGCCCGTGCCAAGGAGCGCATCTTCTCGCACCGAGATGCCTTCGGCCAGTGGCAACCCAAGGCCCAGCGCCCCGAGCTGTGGACCCTGTTCAACACCCGCCTGCAGCCCGGCGAGCACTTCCGTGTGTTCCCGATCTCCAACTGGACCGAACTCGACGTGTGGCAATACATCGAGCGTGAAAACATCGAACTGCCCTCGCTGTACTACGCGCACCAGCGCCAGGTCGTCGAGCGCAAGGGCCTGCTGGTTCCGGTCACGGAACTCACGCCCCTGAAAGAAGGCGAAGTCGCGGTCGAAAAAACCGTGCGTTTCCGCACCGTCGGCGACATCACCTGCACCTGCCCGGTCGACAGCCCTGCCGCCAACGCATCCGATGTGGTGCTTGAAACCCTGGCCGCCGACGTCAGCGAGCGCGGCGCCACCCGCATGGACGACAAGACGTCCGATGCCTCCATGGAAAAGCGTAAAAAAGAAGGCTACTTTTAATGAGCACCGCCACCCTCTCCCGCGAAACACCCGCCGTCCCAGCTGCCGAGCAGGACACCCGCGCCGCGCTGCGTTTTGTCACCTGCGGCAGCGTCGATGACGGCAAGAGCACGCTGATCGGCCGCCTGCTGGTCGACAGCAAAACCGTGCTGCAAGACCAGCTCGCCGGCGTACAGCGCGGCGGCCAGACCGACCTCGCCCTGCTGACCGACGGCCTGCAGGCCGAGCGCGAACAGGGCATCACCATCGACGTGGCCTACCGCTACTTCAACACCGCGGCCCGCAAGTTCATCATTGCCGATGCACCCGGCCATGAGCAGTACACCCGCAACATGGTGACGGCCGCCTCCAGCGCCGATGCCGCCGTGGTGCTGGTCGATGCGACCAAACTCGACTGGCAATCTGCCCTGCCCGAACTCCTGCCGCAAACCCGCCGCCACTCGCTGCTGGTCAACCTGCTACGCGTCACGTCCATCGTCTTCGCCGTCAACAAGCTCGATGCCGTTGACAAGCCTGAAGTGGCCTTTGCCAACATCAGCGCTGCCTTGAAGAAGTTTGCCGACGAAGCGCAAATCCCTGTGAAGGCCATCATCCCGGTGTCGGCCCTGATCGGCTACAACGTGGTCGATGCCAACCCTGGCTGGTGCGGCTACAACGGCCCCGGCCTGCTGCAACTGCTGGAGCAACTGCCCGCTACGCCGGCCGATGCCGCCGTGCCCTTTGCTTTCCCTGTGCAGTGGGTCGAGAAATTCTCTTCCAGCTCGGACACCTCGCAAGGCCGCCGCGTTTTCTGGGGCCGCATTGCTTCCGGCAATGTGACCGTGGGCCAGGAAATCACCGTGCTGCCCGGCGGCAAGACCGCCAAACTGGCACAGGTGCTGGACCACGCACGCCAGCCCAAGGACGTGAAGGCAGGCCACAGCGCCGGCATCGTTCTGGATCGTGAGCTCGACGTGTCACGCGGCGACTGGTTGCTGGCGGCCGAAGGCTTTGACCCCACGCCTGGCTCCAACCAGATCACGGCCACCGTCGCCTGGATGGACGAAGAACCGCTCGTGCCCGGCCGCATGTACCTGGCGCTGCACGGCCACCGCTGGGTCAAGGCCAAGGTCAAGCGCATCGTCAGCCACATCAACATCAACACGCTGGAAGCCCATGACGCGGCGCAGCTGGATGCCAATGCCATCGGCGTGATCGAACTGGCCTTGCTGGAACCCATTGCCGCGCTGCCCTACAAGCAGTCACGCGTGCTGGGTTCGCTGGTGCTGGTCGACACGGCATCACACAAAACCTCGGGCGCACTGCTCGTTCTTTAAGCTTTTAAAAAATCGCGTGGAAAGCCCTTAAAATCAAGGGTTTCCACCGATCCGCCCCGATAGACACAACATGACTCACATCGTTTCCGACGCCTGCATCCGCTGCAAATACACCGATTGCGTGGACGTGTGCCCCGTGGACTGTTTCCGCGAAGGCCCCAACATGCTGGTCATCGATCCGGACGAGTGCATCGATTGCGCGGTCTGCATCCCTGAGTGCCCGGTCAACGCCATTTACGCTGAAGAAGACGTGCCGGCTGACCAGCTGCATTTCATCAAGCTCAACGCCGACCTCGCGCGCGCCGACGGCTGGAAAAGCATCACCAAGCGCAAGGATGCCCTGCCTGATGCGGACGACTGGAAAGAGAAGGTTGGCAAGCTGGACGAACTGGTCCGGTAACACCCCTGCCGGATGCTCACTTCGTGTAGCACCTCCTCCCCTTGCAGGGGACGACGCCTGCAGTCCGGCAAAGCCGGTCCTGCGGCATCTACTCGCAACGCGAAATGATCCACACCGATGCATTGGTCATAGGCGCTGGCCCGGTCGGTCTGTTCCAGGTTTTCCAGCTCGGCCTGCTCGACATCAAGGCCCATGTCGTCGACTCGCTGCCTTACGTGGGCGGCCAGTGCATCGAGCTCTATCCCGACAAGCCCATCTATGACATCCCCGGCACGCCGCACTGCACCGGCCGCGAGCTGGTAGCCAGCCTGCTCAAGCAGCTGACGCCTTTCACCCCGCCTTTTCACCTGGACCAGGAAGTCAGCCTGGTTGAAAAGCAGGCTGACGGCCGCTTTCGTGTGGAAACGTCCCGCGGCACCCGCTTTCTTGCAAAAACCATCTTCCTGGCGTCGGGCGTAGGCGCTTTCCAGCCCAAAAAACTCAAGGTGGAGGGTCTCGACCGCTTCGAAGGCAGCCAGCTGCTGTACCGCGTCGAGAACACCAGCGCCTTCGCGGGCCAGGACGTCATCGTTGTGGGTGGCGACGACACCGCCCTGGGCTGGGCCATGCGGCTCGCCACGCTCGATGCCGACCAACCCAGAAGCGTCACCCTGCTGCACAGGCGCGACGTCTTCCAGGCCGATCCCGACATCGTGTTGATGATCAAGGCCCTGTGCGAGGTGGGTCCACTGAAGTTCAGGGTCGGCCAGGTAACCGGGCATGAAGCGCAGGACGGGAAACTGGTGGCAGCCATGGTCACCGATGTCGATGGCAAGGTCTCGCCGCTGGCCGCTGACACGGTATTGGTCATGCAGGGCCTGTCGCCCAAACTCGGGCCCGTCGCCCACTGGGGCCTGGACATGGAGCGCAAGCAGGTGCAGGTCGACACGGGGAAGTTTTCGACCAGTGTTGCGGGCATCTTCGCCGTCGGCGACATCAACACCTACCCCGGCAAGAAAAAGCTCATCCTCAGCGGCTTCCACGAAAGTGCGCTGGCGGCGTTTGGCGCCGCGGCGATTGTGTTTCCCGACCGGGACACGCCCTTGCAGTACACGACCACCAGCCCGCGCCTGCACAAGCTGCTGGGTGTTGCGCCAGAGACGCCACCCATCTGAATCCCGCCCCGTTAAAACAGCTATATTAGCTATTACAGCTGTTTTCAAACACTGCAAACTGGCGGTCAGGGCAAAAAATCCGTCAAAATAGCCTGAAATATGTCAGTTTCAGGCATCAAATATGCCCCCAGGCCAATAGACATGAGCGTGAGCAGCTCCTGATTTAATAGCGCGCAACAACTCCTCAAACAACACCAGCACACATGGCGACAAACATCGACACCTCCGCAGGCACCAACACCGCCCTCACACCGCTGCCCGTTGGCGAACGCTCGTTCGGCTTTCGGGACCACGCATCGCTCTGGCTCAGCCTGGGCGTGGGTTTGCTGGTCATGCAGATTGGCGCCTACCTTGTGCCCGCGCTGGGCGCAAAACAGGCGCTGATGGTGATCGTGGTCGGGTCCATCATCGGCGCCGGCCTGCTGGCCTGGACAGCAAAACTCGGCACCGACAGCGGTCTTTCGAGTTCCGGCCTCATGCACGCCACCTACGGCAGCAGCTTTGCCAAACTTCCCGTGCTGCTGAACATCGTGCAACTCATAGGCTGGACGACGTTTGAACTCGTCGTGATGCGCGATGGCACCGTCGCCATTGCACGCCAGTCCGGCGGCTTTGCATCCGGCCTCTGGCCGTTTCTCGCGACACTGCTGTGGGGCGGCGTGCTCATCGCCCTGCTCTCGGGCTCCATGGTCAGCCTGGTGCGCAAGTTTATCGGCCGCTTCGGCTTGCCATTGGTCATCCTGTCGCTGCTGTGGCTGAGCTGGCAGTTCTTGGCCAAAGCCAACGCGCAAGGCCTGGCAGCCCTCTGGAACAAGCCTGGCGATGGCGGCATGGGCACGCTGTCAGCGCTGGATCTGGTGATTGCCATGCCGGTGTCGTGGCTGCCGCTGGTGGCCGACTTCGCGCGCCACGGCCGCGACGGCAAAAGCACGCTGCGCGGCACCTGGCTGGGTTACGCCATCGCCAACATCTGGTGCTACGCGCTCGGCGTACTCGTCGCCATCACCACACCCAGCACCGACCTCGTCGCTGCGCTGCTGCTGGCACAGGGCGGGCTGATTGCGCTGGGCCTGATCCTGATTGATGAAGTCGACAACGCTTATGGCGACCTGTATTCAGGCTCGGTTGCAGGCCACAGCCTGAAGCCGGGCTGGACGGTACGCCGCTGGGGCGTGGCCATGGCGGTGGTGTGTACGGCGCTGGCCATGGTGCTGCCCATGCACAGCCTGGAGCCCTTCCTGCTCATGCTGAGTTCCGTGTTTGTGCCACTGTACGGCGTGATCCTCGCCCGCCTGTCGGGTCGCCCCCGCATCGCGGATCTGGTGGGTGAAAGAAAAGTGAACTACAGCGCAGTGCTGATCTGGTTTGCCGGGGTGGTCTGCTACCACCTGTGCGCGCAGCTGATGCCCAGCCTGGGCGCGGCGCTGCCGACGCTCGTGCTGACCTTTGTGCTGGCGCGTTTTACCAACGACACGCCAGTCAGGCTGGCCGCAGCTACCTGAGTGTCGTGAGCGGCTTCAGCCGCATCACCTGCGGCGCATGGCTGTGGTTCAGTGGCCCGCTGCCGGCACCTGTCCTGACTTTGGCGCCCGCTTCCAGCGCTCCGCGCACATACACGCGTGCCGCCTCGACCGCATCGGTCAGGGTGTGGCCCAGCGCGAGACAAGACGCGATCGCCGACGACAGGGTACAACCCGTGCCATGCGTGTTGGCACTGTGAATGCGCGGCGCGCGCATCCAGTGCGGCGAACCGTCCCTGGCGATCAGCAGGTCACTGACCACATCGCCCGCGAGATGGCCGCCCTTGAGCAACACGGCGTTCGCACCTTTGGCCAGCAATTCGCGCGCTGCGGTCTCCATGGCCTGCTCGCTGTCCAGCGTTCGGCCCACCAGCAATGAGGCCTCGTCAAGGTTGGGGGTCACCACGGCGGCACGGCCAAACAGCTGTTGTACCAACGCCGCAATCGCCGGGTTGTCGATCAGCACCGCGCCGCTGGTCGCCACCATGACCGGGTCCAGCACCACATGTTGGAGCGCGTGCCGGTCTATGGCTTCTGCGACGGTGTGAACGATTTCGGGTGCGTGCAGCATGCCGATCTTGACGGCATCGACACCGATGTCTTCGACGACGGCATCGATCTGGTCACGCAGCATTTGTGGCGGCACCCCGTGGATGGCGCGCACGCCCTGGGTGTTTTGCGCGGTCAGCGCGGTGATGGCCGTCATGCCGTAACAGCCCAGCGCCGCAATGGTCTTGAGGTCGGCCTGTATGCCGGCGCCGCCACCGCTGTCAGAACCTGCAATGCTCAGCACACGCGGGTATTGGTATTCAAAAGCCTGGTTGGTCATACGCCGATGCTAGCGGAAGCGCGGCGGCTTTTTCCGGGCGGCGTGCCTCAGTTTTTGGGCACGTCCAGGCCGGCGCTGCGTTCCAGCGCCTTGATGATGGCCGCGTAGTCGTCCTGACCGTCACCCTGGGCTACGGCAGCATGCATCTGCTGGTGGACCAGCGCGGTGTGCGGCAGCGGCGAATGCAGCGCCTCGCCCTCGCCAAGAATCAGGTCCAGGTCCTTGATCATCTGCAGCACGGTGAACGTGGGTGTGAAGTCGCGTTCGCTGAGCTGCACGGACTTGGCTTTGAGGATGGGCGAGCCGACTGCGCTGGCGCCCAGCACCTGCCACATGTCGCGCCAGTCCAGGCCGCCCTTGCGGCCAAGGGCCAGGCCTTCGGCCAGCATGGCACTGGTCTGCGCAATCATCAGGTTAACGACCAGCTTCATCAGGCGCGCCTGCTCCCCGTCACCCAGATAAAACTGGTGCGGGCCCAGAACCTGCAACACCGGAAGCATTTGGTCGTAGGCGTCACGCGGGCCAGACGCCATCACGGTCAGCTGCGCAGCCTCTGCCATCTTGTTGTTGCCGGAGACCGTGGTCCGCAGGTAATGCAGGCCCGCAGCCCGGCACAGCTGGGCGACGTGTGCCGAGGCCTGCTGGGACACGGTGCTGGTGTCGACGAATGTTGCGCCCCTGCGCGCGACAGCGGCAACCTGGCTCGCTACGTCGCGCAGCGCCCCGTCATTGGGCAGGGATGAAAAAATCGCGTCGGATGCCGCTATCGCATCCGCCGTGTTGCCTGACACCTCAAGGCCATGTACGCGCGCCATGCCCAGCCGCTCATCGCTGGGGTCATAAACGCTGACCGCATGACCGGCGGCGAGGAAATGCGTGGCCATTGGCAGGCCCATCTTGCCCACACCGATGAAATGGATCTTCATGCGGCCTTGAGCGCGGCATCGGGCGAGAGGCCGCCTGTGGTGCCGGCCATGAATTGGCCATGCTGCATGTTGATGAGCCGGTTCCAGCGCTGCTGGCCCATGGTCAACCCGATAAAAAAGCCCAGCTCGACAATGGCGCCGGTTTCAAAGTGATCGTAAAGGCCCTGCCAGAGTTCGTCGGTCGACTCCAGGCCCCAGGTGATGGCCTCCGCGAGCCGCAAGGCGGCTTTCTGGCGCGGCGTGAAGCGGCTGGACTTGTCGAAGTCCAGCAGGTCTTTCACGTCGGCTTCCAGCAGGCCCTGCTCCTGCGCCTTGACCGAACGCTGGTTGCCGCAGTAGTTGCAGTTGACGGCTTGCGACACGTACAGGCGGCAGAGCTCCTTGATGGCGTGGTCACAAACGCCGTTGACGAAGGTGTCGTTCCAGGCATTGGTGAAGGCCCAGAACACGGCCGGGACATTGGCGCGCATCGCATGGCTTTCAGGCCGCGGCGCGCCTTCACGCGCAGCGCGTTCAAATTCGGCCATCATCTTCGGGTCGGTGATGAGGGCCGGGTCGACGTAGGGAAGGCGTTGCGGCTGGTCCATGGATGATTCCTGGGTGGTTGTTTATTGGTTGCTGGCCAGGGCCGTGTCGTAGTACGACAGATCGAGGTAGCGCTGCGCCTGCGGAGGTTTGCCGCCCCACATGCCTTCCATCTCGGCGCGTATCGACAGCACCGTGGCAAAACCTTCGTTATTGAAGGCTGCATCCGGTGCCAGACCCGAGCCGGGCGCCACAACGGCTTCGTAGGTACCTGCGGCGACGGCTGGCGTCAGCTTGAAGCGTGTCTCGAGGAGCTCAACCATGCTGTCACGATTTTTGAGGTCCAGGACATGGCGCTGGCCCTCGACGTAAGCCGCGAGGTAGGCCGCCAGCGCATCCGCATGGGCTGCCGCCCAGACGCGCATCACAAACGCCCCCGTCGCCTGATAAGGCCCCAACAGGTCGAACTGGGTGCCCAGGCTTTTCAGGCCCTTCTCCCGCACCGTGAATGAGAACGGCGGGTTGATCATGCCGGCAGCCAGCAGAGGGTCGGCCACCATTGCGGCCGAACGTGGCCCGGTGCCGCCCGCCAGCTTGACGCTGTAGTCGCGGTTCTCAAGCAGGCCAGCTTGCTTGAGGATTTTTTTTGCAGCCAGTGCATAGGCCGTATTCGGCGCATCGACCGCCAGCAACTTGCCGCGCAGGTCGTCCATGGTGTTGATCTCGGCACGCACCATGAAGTCGTTCATGCCCGCATCACCGCCGCAGACAATCACCGCATCATTGCCTGACTCGATCATGGCCACGGCGTTGTCCACCGCCGCATGGGCAATATCGAATTTTCCTTCTGCCAGCCCGGCCCGCTGCTCATCGGAGTTGGGCGTGTTCTGGACGTCAATCTCCAGCCCGCGCGCGGCGAAAAACCCCTCGGCCATCGCCGCAAACAGCGGCAGGTTGCTGGAGGTGTTGAAGATGTTGACGCGTAGCAGCATGTGAACTTTCCGGATTCTCAAAACACTTTTTAAACGGCTTCTTCTGCCAGCGCGGCCTGCGTGATGTTGTCGGTGCTCAGCGGCATATGGCGCACGCGCACACCGAGCGCATCGGCCACTGCGTTGGCAATCGCGGCTGCCACCGGGCCGTGTGTGGGCTCGCCCGCGCCTATGGATTTCTCGCCTGGCCGGTCCAGCACCTGCACCTCCACAGCCGGCACTTCTGAAAACCGCAAAATGGGGTAGCTCTCCCAGGTGTTGCTGAGAACGCGGGTCCTGTCGAACTGCACCGCCTCCCTGAGCACCCAGCTGACGGTTTGTATCGCACCGCCCTCTATCTGGTTGATGACCCCGTCGAGGTTGACCACACGGCCCACGTCCACGGCCAGCCAGAGCTTTTCAACCCTCACCTCCTGCCCCGCATCAATCAGGGCCACCACAGCGCACCACGCACCGGTGTTTTTGTAGCGGGCGAAGGCGATGCCCATGCCGCGGCCTTCACCGCTGGCTTTCTTGTGTTCACGTGCACGCCAGCCGGACATGGTTGCCACGGCCTCCAGCACAGCCCGGCCACGGGCATCGCTGAGATGGCGCAACCTGAAGTCCAGAGGGTCCACCTCGAGTCCAGCGGCGATTTCGTCCATGAAGGACTCAACGGCAAACACATTGCAATGGGCACCCAATGAGCGCAGGGACGAGGTCCGTATCGGCATCACCAGGGAGCGATGGCTGACAGCCTGCCACTGCTCAAAGTCGTACAGCGGCATGGAGTTGCGCTCTGCACCGCCGCCAGAAGCATGCGGCATGTTGATGGCAACCTGTTTTTCATAAGGTTTGGCGAGCAGGCTGGCAGACATCAACACCGGTATCTTGCTGCGGCCCGGCCGCATGCTGTGGCCGCTGGACCAGACGTCATGCTGCCAGTTGACAATGCGGCCGGCGTCATTGACCGAGGCCTTGAGCTGCACCGACATGGCGGCCCCAAAGGGTGCGCAGCCCAGCTCATCTTCGCGCGTCCACTGCAGGTGTACCGGCCTGCCCGGTACGGCGCGCGCCAGCAGGGCGGCATCGGCCGCTGCATCGTCGGCCCCGTTGTGGCCGTAACACCCTGCCCCTTCGACGTGCTGCAGCGTGATGCTTTCAGCCGGGATGTCCAGCAACACGGCCAGGTCAGCGCGTACGTTGAAGATGCCCTGGCTGTGCGTCCAGATTTCAAGCGCCCCGGGCTCGTAACGCGCAACCGCGCACGACGGGCCAATCGAGGCGTGGGCAATAAAGGGGCGCGAATAGTCTGCTGAAAAATCACGGCTGCCTTTGACGGCAACGCTATCTGACTTCTTCTCGCCGAAGATGGTGGTTTCAACAGGCTGGCCACGCAGAAATGCCGGCATCGCACCCATGTCGGGCAAGGTCTCCGGCTCCTGCCAGGTCGCCAGCGACGTCAATTTGGCCAGGGCGCGGACCACCAGGTATTCACTGTCTGCAATCACGCCGAGAAAGCTGCCGTCCCGAACGGTAGCCACCACACCCTGCAGCGCATTGACGGTATCAAGCTCAACGTTCAGCAACACAGCACCTGGCGATGGCGGATGCACCACGCGGCCAAACAGCATGCCCGGCAGTTCCATGTCCTGGATGAACCGCGGCCGGCCCGTCACCTTGGCGGGAATGTCGATGCGCAGCACGGGCGACGCATCGCCGCCCAACAACCCGGGTTGTTTAGGCTTCGCCGAGCCGGAAGCCTCGGAGTCCAACAGGCTGTCATCGGCCAGCGCCCAATAGCTGGTGCGTTCACCGGTGGCTGCGGTGATATCCCCATCCACCACATCTAATTTTTCTGCCTGGGACGGATCAAGCTGCAGATGCCTTGCCGCGGCCAGAAGATAAATGGCGCGCACCTCGGCACACACCTGACGCAGGGCACCGCCTGAATCATGGACCGACATGCTGCCCGCCGTGACACCTTCGTTCGGGCCTTGAGCGGTGTTGGCGGCGACCATGCGAATGCGGGCGATGTCGACATCCAGTTCTGTGGCGACGATCTGCGCCAGCGCGCTGATGATGCCCTGCCCCAGTTCGACCTTGCCGGTATGCACGGACACCGTGCCATCAGCATGGATGGCCAGCCATTTCGACAAATGCCTGTTGAGGTTCAGGCTGCCCGGCAACACGATGGCGCCGCTCATGCGATGGCCTGCATGTTTTTGGCAGCACGCAACACGGCACGAACAATGCGGTTGTGCGAACCACAGCGGCACAAGTGCTGGTCCAGCGCCTGCCGCACTTCACCGTCTGTCGGATCAGGATTGGTTTTCAGCAAGGCAGCCGCGCGCACCAGAATGCCCGACAGGCAGTAACCGCACTGGGCCGCCTGCTCATCGATAAACGCCTGTTGCAGCGGGTGCAGGGCACCCTCGCTGCCCAGACCCTCCACAGTGGTGAGCTGTTTGCCTTCTGCCGCCCACACCGGTGTGTCGCAAGACGGCACAGACGCGTCGTCGAGCAACACGTGGCATGAACCGCACTGCCCTGCCCCGCAACCGAAGCGCGTGCCCTTCAGGCCGCAATCCTGCCGCAGCACATAGATCAGGGGCGTGTTTTCCTCCGCCTCAACATTGCACACGCGTCCATTGATCTGGAGATTGAATTTCCGTACGGCCATGACACCCCTGAAAAAAACAGTTAAGCGCTAAAGCCTTTATTTTGGAGCGGCCTTCATGATCGCACCCAGCGTGTTGAATTCTTCCTTGATGTAAGCGTCAAAACGCTCGGGTGCCATGGGCATGGGCTCGGCACCGAGCTTGGCCATGCGCTCAATCACGTCGGGTTGCGCCATCACCTTGCGCACTTCAGCGTTGAGCTTGTTGACCACGGGGCGCGGTGTCTTGGCCGGTGCGAGCAGGCCAATCCAGAAATCAAAAACAAAGCCTGGCACACCCGCTTCAGCGACCGTCGGCACGTCCGGCAAGGCAGTCGAACGCTTGGCGGTGCTGACGGCCAGCGCGCGCATGCGGTTGTCACGGATGGACGGAATGGACGCCAGCACCGGGGTGAACATGAAGTCCACCCGGCCGGAGCTGACTTCGACGATGGTCTCCGGCGTGCCCTTGAAAGGAATATGCGTCAGCTGGATATTGGACACGGCGCGGAATTTCTCTGCATTCACGTGCGTGGCACTGCCGACACCTGCGGAGGCGTAATTCAGCTTGCCCGGATTCGCCTTGGCTGCGGCAATCAGTTCATTCACCGACTTGATGGGGCTTGCGGCCCCCACGACCAGCACGCTGGGCAGCGCTGCCAGCGGCGAAACACCGGCGAAATCACCCACCGTGTCGTAAGGCAGGCTGCCATACAGCGCAGGGTTGACCACGTGGCCGGTAGACACCACCAGCAGCGTGTAGCCGTCCGGGTCTGCCTTGGCGACCTGAGCTGCACCGAGCGTGCCACCGGCGCCGGGACGGTTCTCGACGACGACGGCCTGGCCCATACTGGTGGAGAGTTTTTCACCCACGATGCGGGCCATGATGTCGGTCGCACTGCCTGCCGTGAAGGGCACGACAATCTTGATGATCTTGTTCGGGTAGTCCTGGCCGGCAGGTGCCTGTGCCCATGCGGTGCCGACCATCAGCGCGCCGGTTGCGAGCATAAAAATGCGTTTTTTCATTGTCTTGTCTCCTGTATTAATCATTAAACCGGCCCCAGCCTTCTGGATGCCCCACTACCAACGGCCCATGTCACAAGGCCAAAGCTTTCGTGATCTTTTCTCCGGAAGCGCGCAGGGCATCCAGTTTTGGCTTCAGGTCTACGCCCTGTAGCTGACCATGCCGTTTCTTCCATTGCCCGGCCACCATCACGCTGTCGATATTGGCCAGCGAGGTTTGCATCACCACCGTGTTGACCGCGTCGTGCACCGGCTGCATGTTGAGGTCGGTGGCGCGAATCATCACCAGGTCGGCCTGCTTGCCGGCGGCCAGTGAGCCGATGCGATGCGATTGTTTGAGCATGCGTGCGCCTTCAATCGTTACCCAGGCCAAAGCTTCACGCGTCGTGACGGTCGATGTTGGCGGGATACCGCCATGGGCCTGCCGGTAAGCAAAGTTGTCGAGGCTGCGCTGCATGGCCAGCGCCACACGCGCCTGGGTCAGCATGTCTCCGCTGACGACACTCTCAAGATCTGCGCCCAGCGATGGCGCACGTCCCAACGCGCGCAGGCGCCCGGTGATCGGGTAGCCATGGCCCTGGGTCATTTCGTTTTCGGCAGTTGCTGAAAAACTCATGCCCAGATCGCAAAAATGCTTGAGTTGTGCATCGTCCAGGGCATGACCGTGGACGATATTGATGTGTTCGCCCAGCAGGCCTGCGGCTTCCAGCTTTTCCCACCCGTCAGGTGTACGCGCCGGCCCACCGCCCTGGTGCAGCGAGGCAATGAGGCTCAGGTCTTTCGCCATCGCGAAGTCGTGCATGGCGACTTCAAGTGTCGAGTAATGCGGCCCGAGCACTGCGGCCTGTATGCCCAGCAATGGCTGGCCCTGATGAGCCTTGAGCAGGCGCTCGATCTCGCTGCGCGGATGCGGCACTTCCCAGAAAGGGGTTTGCCCCGGCTTGGGGTCCGGCTTGGGTGTACCGTGAAAAAACGCGGCACGTATGCCGGACTCCAGCAGCGCCGAGATGGCGGCGTCGTTGTGTTGCGGCGTCGGGTTGTTGTGGCACCAGTCAGCCAGCGTGGTCGTGCCGCAGTTGATCTGGTTGAGCGCCCCCACCAGCGTGGCGATGTGCAGGTCTTCCGGCTGAAACACAGTGGCCAGCCCGGCATGCATCTTCTGGAAGTACTCCATCAGGGTCCAGTTGGCAGACAGGCCGCGCAAGGCCGTCTGCCAGGTGTGCATGTGGGCGTTGACGAGGCCGGGAATGATGATGAAGCCGGTGCCGTCAACCACCTGCACATCGTCAGCCTGGATGGACGGTGCAATCTCCGTCAACGTATCGCCCGTGACGAGGATATCCCCCGCCCGCAGGTCTCCCTGGGCGTCCATCGTGATGATGGAGGCGCCCCGGATCAGCGTTCGGCCCGGCATGGCAGTCACGGCTCAGGACTCCAGTCCGTCGCTGACCTTCACGTTCTCGGACTTGAGCACCAGGCCCGCATCACTGGCGGTTTCCTGCAGCAGCACTGCAAAGTCGATGTCGCCATGACCGCGGCCCACCATGCGCGCCACGGATTCGCGCGTGGCCGCCGCCGACGGCATGGGCACGCCGTAAGCCTTGGCAGCACCCAGGCCAAGATCCATGTCCTTCAGCAGGAGCTTGGGCGTGAACGTGACCTGGTCGAACGTCAGGTTGGTCAGCATGGGCGTCTTGTAACGCGTGTACATGGAGCCGAGCACCGAATCGTTGATGCTTTGCAAAAACACGTGGCGGGGAATGCCGGCCTTCTCGGCCATGACGGTGATCTCGCACAGGTTCTGGATGATCACGCCGAACATGGTGTTGTGTGCAATCTTCCAGACACGGGCCAGTTCGCCCTCGCCCACCCACATCACCTTGGCAGCCATGGCCTGCAACAGCGGCTCGACTTCGGTGTAGAGGGCTTTGGGCCCCGAAGCCACCTGCAGCAGTTTTCCAGCCTTGGCCACCTTGGCATTGCCCGACACCGGCGTGCACATATAACCGACGCCCAGCGCTTCCAGCCCTTTCCTGATTTCTGCCGAGCCTTCTTCGGAAATAGACGAACTGTCGACCACCACCCTGGGCTTTGACTTGCCGGTGACCAGACCGCCTTCACCAAACAGCACCTGCTTCAGGTCGTCCGTCGTGGACACCATGGTGAAAACCATGTCGCAGGACGCCAGGTCCTGTTTACTGGCCACGATGGTGGCGCCGTATTCGGCGAGCGGTTCGGCTTTCGAGGCCGTGCGGTTCCACACGTTGACGTCGTAACCCGCCTTCACCAGTTTTTTCGCCATGGCCTCGCCCATGCGACCCAGACCTATCCATCCAATACTTTTTTTCATAGCGCTCCGTTCAACTTCCGTTTGCCTGTGTGTTCAACGAACCACTCACCGCGAGTGTGTTCATGAGGGCGAATATATCCTTTTATGCAACCGATTGCAAAGATTATTTATTTTTTTGTTTTTCTACAGAAAAAGCGCCCGGCAACCGCGCTTCGGCACACATCTGAAAAAGCTGCGGTGGATTCTTGTAACAATACGGTCATGCGCGAGCCCACCAGCAAGAACGTCACCATCACCCAGGTAGCACTGAAGGCCGGGGTGGACAGATCGACCGTTTCACGCGCCCTCGACCCCAAAAAACGCGCACTGATCAGCGATGCTGTCGTCAAACGCGTGGAGGCAACTGCGCAGGCATTGGGCTACCGCCCCAACCAACTCGCCGCTGCGTTGCGTACGCGCCGCTCAGGCGCAGTCGGAGTGCTGCTGCCCGACATCACCAACCCGGTGTTTCCCCCCATCGTCAAGGGCATAGAAGAAACCCTGCGCGCTGCCGGCTGCGTGGCCCTGGTGGCCAATGCAGATGGCGATGCGGCATCACAGGCTGAGGTGTTTGAACAAATGCTGGCCAGACGTGTGGACGGGCTGATCATTGCGACGGCCGCGCGCGACGACCTCCTGGTGGCACGCTGCATCGCACAACACGTGCCCTTCGTCCTCGTCAATCGGGGAGCCGATGGCGCCGAACTCTCCATGGTGGTCAATGATGACCGGCTGGGCACACGCATGGCGGTTCAGCACCTCGCGGCTCTGGGTCACACGCACATCGCACACCTCGCAGGCCCACAAAACCTCTCGACCGGCTTTGTTCGCCGTGCCGGCTTTGTAGCGGCCATGCGAGAGGCCGGCCTGCCTGCGGGCAGCATCGTGAACTGCACGGGTTATTCACGTGAAGCCGGCAAGGCCGGATGTGAAAAGCTCTTTGCAAAGTCGCCGGACATCACCGCCATCGTCGCTGCCAATGACCTGCTGGCCCTCGGGTGTTATGACGCCCTGCAGGCCATGAAGCTCACGTGCCCCGCAGACGTATCAGTCATCGGCCACAACGACATGCCACTCATGGACATGGTGTCCCCCGCCATGACCACCGTGCGCATCCAGCACCGCGAGATGGGCGCACAGGCGGCACGCCTGCTGCTGGCGCAAATCGCCACACCAGAGCGTCAACCCGAGTGCGTGGTCTTGCAACCGGCAATGATTCTGCGCGGTTCCACATCAGCTGCCCGGCCAGTCGAAAAGCGGGGGAAATAAACGCTATAATCTAAGGCTGTATTCCTCAATAGCTCAGTTGGTAGAGCGCCGGACTGTTAATCCGTAGGTCCCTGGTTCGAGCCCAGGTTGAGGAGCCAACATTCATCACTAAAAAGGCCCGTGTATCACTACACGGGCCTTTTTACTTGGGGCTCAATTTTTCGGTTCAAATGACGTCACGCCATCGCGCACCTTTGTGCATGACGTTCTGCAATAGTCCCATGAAAAGCCCATCCTCACCGTTGCCGTGGCTGGAAGCCGGGCAACACTTCCCCCCGGTTGACCAGGCTTGGGGGCCAGCTGAACCCGCGCCGGGGTTGCTGGCGGCGGGCGCTGACCTGAACGTGCCGACGCTGGTCGATGCATATGCCCACGGCATCTTTCCGTGGTTCAGCAAAGGCCAGCCTGTGCTTTGGTGGTGCCCCGACCCGCGCATGGTGCTTCAGACGCGGCATTTCCGGCTGCACCGCTCCCTGAGAAAAACCATCAAGGCCTTCCAGGCCACCGCTGGCTGCGAGCTTCGTTTTGACAGCAACTTCGATGCCGTCATCCAGGCCTGTGCATCGAAGCCGCGCGATGGCCAGCCCGGCACGTGGATATTGCCCTCGATGGTGGAGGCCTACAACGCCCTTCACCGCGCCGGCCACGCCCACAGCGTGGAGACGTGGATAGACGGGCAACTCGCTGGCGGGCTTTACTGCGTCAACCTCGGGGGCATGGTTTTTGGGGAGTCGATGTTTGCGAACCGCACCGACGCTTCCAAAATTGCACTGGCGGCGCTCGTGGCGTTCTGCATGGCGCGCGGCCTTCCCATGATCGATTGCCAGCAAAACACCGGGCACCTGGCGTCGCTGGGCGCAGCTGAAATAAGCCGGACGGATTTCGTCGCACACCTGGATAGAACGGTTGGTAAAGCCGCCCCCAGGTGGCAATTTGAACCCGTATACTGGAATGAACTACTGCACATACGGACAGCAACAACACCGTGACGCATCTCAAAGACCTGCCGCTGCAGACCTTGCAGTTTTACGCGACAGCCCCCTACCCTTGCAGCTACCTGCCAGGGAAACAGGCCCGGTCGCAGGTCGCGACGCCCAGTCACCTGATTCACAACGACGCCTACTCGGAGCTCGTAGCCAACGGGTTTCGCCGCAGTGGCATGTTCACTTATCGACCCTATTGCGATGGCTGCCAGGCGTGCGTTCCACTTCGCGTGCCGGTCAAGGATTTTTTGCCTGACCGCAGCCAGCGGCGCGCATGGAAGCGTCACGGAGAACTGCATGCACGCGTCCTCAAACTTTGCTTCATGCCGGAGCACTACCAGCTCTACCTGCGTTACCAGAATGGCAGGCATGCCGGGGGCGGCATGGACCACGACAGCATCGACCAGTACACACAGTTCCTTCTGCAGAGCCGTGTGAACTCGAGGCTGGTCGAGTTTCGGGAAACACTGCCCAATGGTGAACCCGGCGTGCTGAAAATGGTGTCGATACTGGACGTGCTCGAAGACGGGATTTCCGCTGTGTACACGTTCTACGAACCAGACGCCAAGGCCAGCTATGGCAACTATGGTGTGTTGTGGCAGATTGAACAGGCCAAAAGGCTGGAACTGCCTTACGTGTACCTGGGTTACTGGATCTCCCAGAGCCCAAAAATGAATTACAAGGCTGGCTTTAAACCGCACCAGATACGCCTGAACGACGAATGGGTGGCGCCAAAGTAAGGTGACCTGCAACCCAAGGCGTAATCACGGCACCATCAGGTGCTTTTTCATTTCATAGGGTAAAATTTTGTACAGAAAGCCTGCACATGAAAAAGCCTGATAGCGCCCTGCCTGCCACCCCTACCGTTCAGGTCATAGAGCGGATGTTCACGCTGCTTGAAATTCTGGCCCATCGGGAAGACGCCATGTCGCTGAAGGAGATCAGCGAAAAATCGGGACTTCATCCCTCCACCGCACATCGAATCCTCAACGACCTGGCCACCGGCCGCTTTGTTGATCGGCCGGTCGCTGGAAACTACCGCTTGGGCATGCGCCTTCTCGAGCTGGGCAACCTTGTCAAGGCTCGTCTCAACGTCCGCGACGCCGCACTGGCACCCATGCGGGAGTTGCACAAGCTGACGCAGCAGCCAGTGAACCTGAGCATGCGTCAGGGTGATGAAATCATTTATGTCGAGCGCGCCTTCAGTGAGCGGTCAGGCATGCAGGTCGTTCGGGCCATCGGCGGCCGGGCGCCACTGCACCTCACATCGGTCGGCAAGCTTTTTCTGGCCTTCGACGATCCCCAGCGCCTGAGAACCTATGCAACACGAACGGGTTTGTCGGGCCAGACAAAAAACAGCATCACGCAATTGCCAACGCTCGAGCGTGAGCTTTCAAAGGCCAGGCAATATGGCATTGCAAGGGACAACGAGGAGCTTGAACTCGGCGTCCGCTGCATGGCGGCGGGAATTTATGACGACCAGAACAATCTTGTTGCTGGCCTTTCAATTTCGGCCCCGGCAGACAGGCTGGACGAGCACTGGTTGCCCAAGCTGCAGGCCACGGCAAATGAGATCTCGGCGGCGCTGGGATACAAGCCCAGGTAGGCGATAAAACGCCCATTAAAAAACCGGCCATGGCCGGTTTTTTAATGGGCGTTTCAGAAAATTTTCAGCCGTTGGCAGGTTTGACGGAGGCGCTGATGTTCAATTTTCCTGCAACAGGATTGGCCTCTACCCAGCGGCGGACACGCTCTGCATCACCGAGCCGGCTCAGCTTGCCTGCGGAATCCAGAAACACCATGATCAATTTGCGGCCGGCAATCTTGGTCTGCATCACGAGGCATTGCCCAGCTTCAGAGATGTAGCCGGTCTTTTGCAAACCGATATCCCAGTCCGGGTTCTTGACCAGACGGTTGGTGTTGTTGTACTGCAGTGTCCGCGCACCCACTGCGACCTGATAACCAGGCGAGGTCGTCAGCTCGCGCAGCGTGGCATCACCGTGCGCAGCATTGACCAGCGTGGCGAGATCCTGTGCGCTGGACTGGTTACGGCTCGACAGCCCTGTCGGCTCGGCGTAGCTGGTGTCGTTCATGCCAAGCAGCTTGGCCTTGGCATTCATCAGGCTCACAAAGACCGGCATGCCACCGGGATAGGTCCGACCCAGAGCGTGGGCAGCACGGTTTTCACTGGACATCAGGGCCAGATGCAGCAACTCACCGCGCGTCAGCGATGTACCGACCTTGAGCCTTGAACTGCTGTGCTTTTCCGTATCGACGTCATCCTGCGTGACCGTGATCACTTCATCCATTGGCAATTTGGCACCGCTCACGATCACGCCGGTCATCAGCTTGGTCAGGGAGGCAATCGGCAGCACAGCGCGATCGTTCTTGCTGAACAGCACTTCGCGGGTGTCCTGATCTATCACCAAGGCCACGCTGGACTTCAGATCCAGTGGATCCTGGGCAGAATGCAGGCCGGCGATTTGCCCAAACGAAGGCACGGGCGGCGCAGAGACGCGAATAATAGACCTGCGTTTCGTCCCCGTGACAAAGCGCGCACTCTTACGCGTGGTGACAACTTTCTTGGAAGCTGAAACTTTTGTAACCTGAGCTTTCTTCGCAGCACCGCGCTTTGCAGCCGCTTGGCCTGCAACTGGTGCGGCCAAGGCAGCGGCCAAAGCGATAAAGCCAAAAATTTTGAAGGCGCGATTAAAAACCGGTTTTGACATGGTCATGGCCCTGCTTGTAAGTGCGATTAACTGCATAGGGCGAAGTGTATACAAATAGAAAAAGTCACGCAATATCAAAAACTTGCGTGACTTTCTTAAAAACTGGGTCAATTACGTGGGACTTGGCTGACGCTGCGACAAAATTTCGCAGGAGAAATGGTCAAGTCGTTGATTTATAAGGATTAATTTATAAAACTTGTAACTTCACCCTTGAGCTGCGACACGATCAGCTTTACTTTGGAGTTTGTTCAAGGCGCTCAAATAGGCCTTGGCCGAAGCGACCACAATATCCGGATCGGCGCCGACACCATTCACAACACGTCCGCTGTTTTGTAACCTGACCGTTACTTCGCCCTGGCTTTCTGTAGAGCCGCTGATGGCATTGACCGAATAAAGCACCATTTCCGCGCCACTCTTGACGTGCGACTCGATGGCTTTGAGCGAAGCGTCCACAGGGCCATTTCCATCTGACTGGCCTCTGACTTCCTTGCCCAGCACTGTAAATACCACACTGGCGTGGGGACGCTCGCCGGTTTCACTGTGCTGTGACAGGGAAACGAAGCCGTATTGCTCGTTGTCATGGCTGACGCTTTCATCACTGACGAGAGCCAGTATGTCTTCGTCAAATATCTCGCTCTTGCGATCCGCCAGATCCTTGAACTTGATGAACGCATTGTTGATGTCGGTCTCGCTTTCCATGGCTACACCAAGCTCCTGCAAGCGCTGCTTGAATGCATTGCGGCCGCTCAACTTGCCCAGAACAATCTTGTTCGCGCTCCAGCCCACATCTTCTGCACGCATGATTTCATAGGTGTCCCGCGCCTTGAGCACGCCATCCTGATGGATACCCGATGCATGCGCAAAGGCATTGGCCCCCACCACGGCCTTGTTGGGCTGCACGACAAAACCCGTGGTCTGGCTCACCATGCGGCTGGTCGCAAGAATATGTTTTGCGTCAATGCCCAGCGAGAGATTGAAATAATCCTTGCGGGTTTTCACAGCCATGACAATCTCTTCAAGGGAGCAGTTGCCGGCACGCTCACCAAGCCCATTGATGGTGCACTCCACCTGGCGGGCGCCACCAATCATGACACCAGCCAGCGAGTTGGCCACAGCCATGCCCAGATCGTTGTGGCAATGCACCGACCATACAGCCTTGTCGCTGTTGGGAATGCGTTCGCGAAGGTCTTTCAGGAAGTTGCCATACAGCTCGGGAATGGCATACCCCACCGTGTCAGGCACATTGATCGTTGTGGCGCCTTGGGCAATCACGGTTTCCAGCACGCGGCACAAAAAATCAGGGTCCGAACGGTAACCATCTTCGGGACTGAACTCGATGTCATCCATCAGGTTGCGCGCAAAACGCACTGACTGCTTCGCCTGCTCATAGACCTGATCCGGGCTCATGCGCAGCTTCTTTTCCATGTGCAATGGACTGGTGGCGAGGAAAAGATGCAGCCGTGCAGATTTAGCCGGTTTCAGGGCTTCAGCGGCACGGGAAATGTCGCGGTCATTGGCACGGGCAAGCGAGCAGACGGTGGCATCCTTGATGACTTCGGAAATGGCCTTGACGCAATCGAAGTCACCATTCGAGCTCGCGGCAAAACCAGCCTCGATCACGTCGACCTTCAGCCGCTCCAGCTGGCGCGCGATGCGCAGCTTTTCGTCACGCGTCATGGACGCACCCGGCGATTGTTCACCGTCGCGCAAGGTCGTATCAAAAATGATTAATTTGTCGGACATGTCGATTCCTCTGAGTGTGGGATTTTTGTGTTTTCTGCCGTCGGGCGCGCACGCTGCAAACCCGAAATAATAGCCTTGAGCGATGCGGTGACAATATTGGCGTCCCGGCCAACACCGAACACCGTTCGATGTCCAACGCGCAGTTCAAGATACGCGACTGCCTGGACATGCGCACCTGACCCGATCGCGTGTTCATGGTAGTCCAGTACGCGCACGGTCTCACCAGTCCCTTTATGCCATCCGTCCACAAAGGCATCAATGGGCCCGGTGCCGTTGCCCTGGACCATCACCTCGCGACCGTCAAATACCAGCTGAGCATCGAGCATCACCTGACGCTCCTCCACGCCGTGGTCTGCGCGATGCTCCAGGCGGTGCTGCGGAGCGGGCATGCTGCTGATGCCGTACTCACGATCAAACAGACGGTGGATGTCCTGCGCTGTGAGTTCCTTACCCTCACCATCCATCACCGATTGCACGATCTGGCTGAATTCGATTTGCAAGCGGCGTGGCAATTCCAGCCCAAACTCGGTTTCGAGCAAATAGGAAATGCCACCCTTGCCCGACTGACTGTTGACACGAATGACCGCCTCATAACTCCGCCCCAAATCCTTTGGATCTATCGGCAGATAGGGGATTTCCCATTGATCGCCGTCTTTCCTCACAGAAAAAGCCTTCTTGATGGCATCCTGGTGCGACCCCGAGAAAGACGTGTAAACAAGGTCTCCGGCGTAGGGGTGGCGGGGATGCACGGGCAACTGATTGCAATACTCCACAGTCCTTCTTACATCGTCAATGTCCGAAAAGTCCAGCTGCGGATCGATGCCTTGCGTATAGAGATTGAGCGCGACATTGACAAGATCCAGGTTGCCCGTTCGTTCACCGTTGCCGAACAGGCAGCCTTCGACGCGGTGCGCTCCCGCCTGCAAGGCCAGTTCAGCGGCAGCCACCCCCGTACCGCGATCATTATGGGGATGCACTGAAATGATCACATTCGGAAATGCCGCAAGACGACGACTCATCCACTCCACCTGATCGGCAAAAATATTGGGGGTCGCATTCTCTACCGTCGTTGGCAGATTGAGGATGATGGGGCGTCCAACGCCCCACGACTTGATCGCCGTCTCACACGCCTCCAGTGAAACCTCAAGCTCGGCCATCGAAAAGGTTTCAGGGGAGTATTGCAGCACCCACTCGGTTTCCGGATGAGCATCCGTCAGGCTTTTGACCAGTTTCACATGGCGCTCCACGAGTTCCATGACTTGCGGGACATCAAGGCCAAAAACAACTTTGCGCCAGACGGGTGCGACGGCGTTATACATATGCACGATCGCACGACGCGCACCGGCCAATGACTCGATGGTCCGCACAATCAATTCTTCCCGGGCGGGCGTCATGACCTGAATCGTGACGTCAGAAGGAACGCGGTCTTCCTCAATCAGTTTTCGGACGAAGTCAAAATCGATTTGGGAGGCAGCAGGGAACCCGACTTCAATCTCCTTGAACCCGATGCCCAGCAACGCATTGAACATGCGAAGTTTCCTGTTGGCATCCATGGGCTCGATCAGGGCCTGATTGCCATCACGGAGGTCCGTACTGAGCCATCTAGGCGCGCTGTCCAGCACGCGATCTGGCCAGATCCGGTCGGTCAATCCAACGGGTTTAAATGCACTGTACTTGCTGGCGGGTTGTTTCAACATGGCAACATCCTGTGGAAAATGAAAACCAGCAGCCCAAAGAAAAACGGCCCGCTGCTGGTGCATACGGGCCGTCGAATTTGGTGAACGCGTGCGCTACCGTCTCCGCCCGTTGGCAGATAGCAGTAGTGCTAGGGAAATCCTGTTCATGAGCTGAATACTATCATACTTACTTGTGAAGTCCACGCTCATCCGGCTCGTCGGTAGACGTAGAGATGACACTCGTCTGCAGACCCTTTGCCTTTCGGTAGCCGTAAACGACGTAACCCGACAGTCCATACAGAACGAACAACCCAAACATCACAGTTGGCGGGTGAATGTTGATTACCGCGATACCCAGGGCAATCAGAACAATCACGGCAAACGGTACGCTGCGCTTCATGCTGATGTCCTTGAAACTGTAAAACGGAACATTGGTCACCATGGTGAGGCCGGCGAAAAGCGTCAGAGCGAAGGTCACCCAGCGCACCTCGACACCACTGATGCCCGCGTCAGTCATGAGCCAGATGAAGCCGGCGACCAATGCAGCCGCAGCAGGTGAAGGAAGTCCCTGGAAAAATCTCTTGTCAACGACGCCGGTATTGACGTTAAAACGCGCAAGACGCAAGGCCGCGCACGCGCAATAAACAAAAGCGCCAATCCAGCCCCAGCGACCCAGGCTGGTTAACGCCCACACGTATGCAATGAGTGCCGGCGCAGCGCCAAACGACACCATGTCAGACAGCGAATCCATTTGTTCGCCAAAAGCGCTCTGTGTATTGGTCATGCGCGCTATACGGCCATCCAGGCTGTCCAGCACCATGGCACAAAACACGCCGACCGCAGCCTGGTCAAAGCGACCATTCATCGCCATCACGATGGCGTAAAACCCGCCAAACAAGGCGGCCAGCGTAAACAGGTTAGGCAGTATGTAAATGCCTTTGCGGCGTTTGCGCACGACAACTTCGCTCGATGAAGAGCTCGATTCCTGACCATCATGCATAAAAATACTCCCGATGCGAACTGAATGCGAACAATGGTCATCCAACTGATGCCCATGAATTCGAAGACGGATTGAGGATAACAAACCCTCACATTGATTGTGGCGGCATCATTAAAAAAGCCGCGCAAGAAGTCTGCGCGGCTTTCTGCAGGACAACGCCTGTCTGGGCTTAGTTGCGGGTCTGATCGACCAGCTTGTTCTTCGCAATCCACGGCATCATGGCGCGAAGCTGGGCACCGACTTTTTCAATGGAGTGCTCAGCGGTCAGACGACGGCGTGCCGTCATGCTTGGATAACCCATACGGCCTTCAAGAATAAACATCTTGGCATATTCACCGCTCTGCACACGCTTCAGCGCGGCGCGCATGGCGGCGCGAGACTGATCGTTGATGACTTCCGGTCCCGTCACATACTCGCCGTACTCGGCATTGTTGGAGATCGAATAGTTCATGTTGGCGATGCCACCTTCGTAGATCAGGTCAACAATCAGCTTGAGCTCATGCAGGCATTCGAAATAGGCCATTTCCGGCGCGTAACCGGCTTCCACCAGCGTTTCGTAGCCCATCTTGATCAATTCGACAGCACCGCCGCACAAAACGGCCTGCTCACCAAACAGATCAGTTTCGGTTTCTTCCTTGAAGTTCGTTTCAATGATGCCGGCCTTGCCACCGCCATTGGCCATCGCGTAGCTCAGGGCCAGGTCACGGGCTTTGCCCGTTTTGTCCTGATGCACAGCCACCAGATGCGGCACGCCACCACCCTGCGTGTAGGTGTTGCGCACCGTATGGCCCGGTGCCTTGGGGGCCACCATCCACACATCCAGATCGGCACGCGGCGTGACCTGGTTGTAGTGAACGTTAAAGCCATGGGCAAACGCCAGGGAAGCGCCCTGCTTGATATTTGGCGCGACGTTGTTGGTATACACCTCGCCAATTTGTTCGTCGGGCAACAAAATCATGACGACATCGGCGGCCTTCACGGCGTCATTGACTTCCATCACCGTGAGACCGGCCTTGCCAACCTTGTCCCAGGATGCGCCACCCTTGCGCAGGCCGACCAGAACCTTGACGCCGCTGTCATTCAGGTTTTGTGCGTGCGCGTGACCTTGACTACCATAGCCGATGATGGCCACGGTCTTGCCCTTGATCAGGCTCAGGTCGCAATCTTTGTCGTAATAAACTTTCATTTGGTTCTCCGGATAATTTCAAAAGGTTCTGGCGAAATGCCCAATGACAGGCTCAGGGCGAACGGCAAACAGTCATCGCCACTCTTTTCGTCCGTTCGCATTGAGCCTGTCGAAACGCGCGCACGGACAACTAAAATCAAACTCGCAGAATTCGCTCCCCGCGGCCTATGCCACTGGAGCCCGTCCTGACGGTCTCGAGAATGGCACTGCGATCAATCGCCTCCAGAAACGCATCGTTCTTGGACTGGTCGCCAGTCAACTCGATCGTGTAGCTCTTTTCAGTGACATCGATAATCCGCCCGCGGAATATATCAGCCATGCGCTTCATTTCCTCGCGCTCCTTGCCGACCGCGCGAACCTTGACCATCATGAGTTCACGCTCGGTGTAGGAGCCTTCGGTCAGGTCAACGACCTTCACAACTTCGATCAGGCGGTTGAGGTGCTTGGTGATTTGTTCGATGACATCATCGGACCCGCTGGTCTGGATGGTCATCCGCGAAAGCGTCGGGTCTTCCGTGGGGGCGACCGTCAGGCTTTCAATGTTATAGCCGCGGGCCGAGAACAGGCCGACGACGCGGGAAAGAGCACCGGGCTCGTTTTCCAGCAAAACTGCAATGATGTGTTTCATAAGAAGATTCCTCTTTTCGCTGCCCTCCCCTGCGCACGGTAATGCGCAGGCT
>JAZKDR010000014.1:0-5048 GCA_040387435.1 Pseudomonadota bacterium | reverse complement strand
GTGCCCACGCAGATCGGCGACTACACCGACTTCTACACCTCGCTGGACCACGCCATGAACATCGGCGTGATGATGCGGCCCGACGACCCCATCACCAGCAACTTCAAGTGGATACCGATTGCCTATCATGGCCGCGTTTCCAGCATAGGTGTCAGCGGGCAAACCTACCGCCGTCCCATGGGCCAGGCGATGGCCCCTGGCACGACCGCGCCGGTCTATGGGCCTTGCGCACGGCTGGACTATGAACTCGAACTCGGCATCTACATCGGCACCGGCAATGCGCAGGGCGAGCCGATTGCGCTCAAGGATGCGGAGAAACACATCTTCGGCATCTGCCTGCTCAACGACTGGTCGGCCCGCGACATCCAGTTCTGGGAGATGGCGCCGCTGGGCCCCTTCCTCGGCAAAAACTTCTGCACCACGATTTCGCCGTGGATCGTGACCATGGAAGCGCTGGCGCCTTATCGCCAGGCCTTCAACCGCCCCGCCGCCGACCCGCAGCCGCTGGCCTATCTCGACGATGCCGGCAACAAGGCGCAGGGCGCGATCGACATCTCGCTCGAAGTGCTGCTGGAGTCCGACCGGTTGCGCGCTGCAGGCAAGCCGCCTGCGCGCCTGTCCGGCACCAGCTTCAAACACCAGTACTGGACGGTGGCGCAGATGGTCACGCACCACACCATGGGTGGCTGCAACCTCAAGAGTGGTGACCTGTTCGGCAGCGGCACCATCTCCGGCCCCGGTGAAGGCCAGGCTGGCGCGATGATCGAGTTGGCCTACGGCGGCAGCAAACCCGTGCCACTGGGCAACGGCGAAACGCGTGGTTTCCTGCATGACGGTGACGCGGTCATCCTGCGCGGCTGGTGCGAGAAGCCCGGCCATGCGCGCATCGGCTTCGGCGAAAGCAAGGGCACCATCCTGCCAGCCATCGGCAAATAAGCGCGGGGGAAAGCCATGAGCAGCAGGCCACTCAACTTCCAGAACCTGCCCACCTCGTTTGCAGAGTTGGTCCACCCTCAACGCACGGCGCTGGTGATGTGGGACATGCAAAAGGGCCTGGCGGGCAACGCGCCCAACCTCGCGACGCTCAAGCCCGCCGCTGCGCTTCTGCTGGCTGCCGCCGAAGAGGCCGGCGTGCTGGTCGCGTGGAGCCAGCACAGCTTTCCGGCGATGGAGAACATGCCCGGCCCCTGGCTGGCGTGGATGATGCGCAAGCAGGGCGTGAGCCGGCCTGAAGACCTCAAGCCCATGTTCCAGGCGGGCACGCCGGAAACGGAATTTCTCGACGGCTTCAAGCCGCTACCGCATCACCTGGTGTTGCCCAAACAGCAGCCGTCGCTGTTTGTCGACACGCCGTTCGACAGCCACCTCAAGGCGCGCGGCATCCGCACCATCGTCGTCGCCGGTTTCGCGACCGACATCGGTGTCGAGTTGACGGTGCGCCACGCCAATGCGCTGGGCTACCACGCGGTGGTGGCCGAAGATGCCTGCGGCGCCTATGCCCAGGTCAGCCACGACAGGAGCATTGCCTTCCTGCGTGACTGGGCAAATGTGGCGATGAGTGCTGAAGTGGCGTCGGTCTGGCGGGGCCACTGAGCGAGAGACGTGTATTCGCATGGGTGCCATTGCTACCAATTCAGGAGCCGGTCACGCTCGTCTCTATTGGCCTGCAGCCATTTTTATGCCCTGAAAAAGGCATTTTCAGGCTCTTTTTTGGCTCCTTGAGGCCCCGCCGATGCCTGGTAGCGCCAAAATGTAAAGTTGACTTTACATTTTGGCATTTGCCCCGGCAAGCCTAGTACTGCTTGTACGGCAGGAACTTGCCCGAGAGCACGACGTTCACGCGGTCGCCCTTGGGGTCGGGTTGGCGCACGATGTCCATCGAGAAATCAATCGCGCTCATGATGCCGTCGCCGAACTCTTCATGGATGAGTTCCTTGATGGTGGTGCCGTAGACGCTGACAATTTCATACCAGCGGTAGATCAGCGGGTCGGTCGGCACGGGCGTGGGGAGCGAGCCCTTGTACGGCACGACCTGCAGCCACTTTTGTTCTTCGGCGGTCAAGCCGAAGATCTTGCCGACCACCTTGGCCTGTTTTTCGTCAAACGTCATCTGGCCCAGGCAACCGGCGGTGACCCACTCCTTGCTGAGGCCTACTTTTTTGGCGACCGATTCCCAGGTGATGCCCTTGGACACCTTGACGGTGATGATTTTTTCGGTGATGTCGTTGCGGTTCATTTTTATGGCTCCTGTTAGAAAGGTTGTGAAGTGAAGGGATGGCTTCAGTGCGCCTTGGCGCGTGAAACGAGGAAATCGACGATGTGGTTGCGCAGCTCGTAGTAGCCGGGCAGGTGGTGCAGGCCAGCACGCGTGCGTTCGCGCGGCAATGTATTCACCACTTCTTCGGCAATGTTGCCGGGCGCGTAACCACTTTCGTTTTCCGTGCCGTTGCTCATGAGCAGGATGCGGTCAGCCAGCAGGATGGCTTCGTCCACATCGTGGGTAATCATGAAAACGGTTTGCTGTGTTTCGCGGACGATGCTCATGAGCTCGTCCTGGATGGTGCCGCGCGTCAATGCATCGAGTGCGCCGAAAGGCTCGTCGAGCAGCAGCATCTTGGGCTGGATGGCGAAGGCGCGTGCGATGCCGACGCGCTGCTTCATGCCACCCGACAGCTGCGAGGGCTTTTTGTCGATGGCGGGCGACAGGCCGACCAACGCGACAAACTTCTCCACATGTTCATTGACCTGTGCGGCACTCCACTCGGGCCAGCGCGAGACGACGGCAAATGCGATGTTTTTGCGCACCGTCAGCCAAGGCATGAGCGCGTGGCTCTGGAAGACGACGCCGCGCTCCAGGCTGGGGCCGGAGATTTCGCGGTTGTCCATGAAGACGTGGCCGGTGGTGGCTGTGTCCAGGCCGGCCAGCACATTCAGGATGGTGGTCTTGCCGCAACCCGAGTGGCCGATGATGATGACGAACTCACCCTTGTCTATCGTGAAACCCACGTTGGCGAACACCGGTTTGGCCGGGATGTAGGCCTTGCTCAGGCCTTCGATTTTCAGAAATCCCTGCATGTGCTTTTCTTTCTTTTGGGCGCTGGCCAGATCGGTCGTGGCCAGTCGCGATTCGGCATCACTCCACATACGTCACCACTTTTTGCATCTGTGCAAACGCCAGGTCCAGCAGCATGCCGACCACGCCGATGACAAAAATCGCAAAGATCACGTTGGTGAGCGAGAGGTTGTTCCATTCGTTCCAGACGAAGTAGCCGATGCCTGTGCCGCCGACCAGCATCTCTGCGGCCACGATGACCAGCCAGGCGATGCCCATGGAGATGCGCATGCCCGTCAGGATGGTGGGCGCCGCTGCAGGCAGGATGACCTGGAAGGCCTTGCGCAGCGGGTTCACTTCAAGCGTGCTGGCGACGTTCAGCCATTCGCGCTTGACGGCCGACACACCGAAGGCGGTGTTGATGAGCATGGGCCACACCGAGCAGATAAAAATCACGAAGATGCCGGACGTCGACGAGTCCTTGATGGTGTAGAGCGCCAGCGGCATCCACGCCAGCGGCGAGATCGGTTTGAGCACCTGGATGAAGGGGTCGAACGCGCGCCGCAGCAGCGGCGACATGCCGATGACAAAACCGAGCGGAATCGCGACCAGGCAGGCCAGCAGAAAACCCAGGCCGACGCGGCCCAAAGAATGCGCCAGCTGGATGGCGATGCCCTTGTCATTCGGGCCGCGGTCGTAGAAGGGGTCGCTGAGCTGCCTGACGAAGGTCTGCCCCATCTGCATGGGGGTCGGGAAACCCGAGGCTTTGGCCGCCCCGGGGTCCTTGCCCATCATCTTCTGGTACTCGATCTGCTCGGCTGTCAGGCCCGAGCTGCCCGTGCCACCGCCACTGCCGGAGGACGCCGTGGCGGCATACCAGGCGGCGATGACCAGCACCAGCAGCACGGCCGACACCACGCCGGCGCGAAAGCCGAGGGTTTTGAAAACGTTCATGATTGAACGCGCCGCGACGGGCCGCCCCGAGCAAGCGAGCGCCCCCTTGGGGGGCAGAGAACTACACGAAGTGAGTGAACGTGGGGGCTCATGGTCAACCCATCTTGTTGATGGCAAAGCCTTTGGCGTACTGATCGGCCTTGGCTGCATCAAACTCTTTGCCCATGATGTTGAACTTGGGGTAAGCGCCTTCGCGTGCTGGTTGGCCGAGCTCTTTCATGTACTTCTTCGCGTCGGTGATGAGGAAGACTTTCTCGGCAATCTGTTTGTAATTGACGTCGCCCTTCACATAGCCCCAGCGCTTCATCTGCGTCAGCATCCAGACGGCCATCGACTGCCACGGCATGGGGTCGAAGTCGGCACGGTCCGGCACGGTCTTGATGTTGCCCAGCCCGTCAGCGAACTTGCCGGTCAGCACCTGGGCGATCACCGCCTCGGGCTGGTTCAGGTAGGCCTGCGGCGCAATCACCTTGGCGATCAGCTCGCGGTTCTTCGGGTCGCGCGCCATGGCGGCCGCAGTCAGCACCGAGCGGTACAGCGCCGCAAACGTGTTGGGGTTCTTCTGGATGAACTCGGTGCTGGTGCCGAAGGCGCAGCAGGGGTGGCCGTTCCAGATGTCCTTGGTCAGCAGGTGAATGAAACCGACTTCTTCGTAGACGGCACGCTGGTTGAAAGGATCGGGGCCGAGGAAGCCGTCGATGTTGCCGGCACGCAGGTTGGCCACCATCTCGGCCGGCGGCACCACACGCAGCTGCACATCGGTGTCGGGGTTGATGCCGGCTTCTGCGAGGTAGTAGCGCAGCAGGAAGTTGTGCATCGAGTATTCAAACGGGATGGCGAACTTGAAGCCTTTCCAGTTCTTGGGGTCGCGGTTGTTCTTGTGCTTGAGCGCAAGCGTGATGGCCTGGCCGTTGATGTTCTGTATGGTGGCCACGTTCATCGGTGTGGCGTTGGAGCCGAGGCCCATGGAAATTGCCAGCGGCATGGGCGACAGGAAATGCGTGGCGTCGTATTCCTTGTTGATCATCTTGTCGCGGATCAG
>JAZKDR010000013.1:0-28266 GCA_040387435.1 Pseudomonadota bacterium | reverse complement strand
TCAAGGCCGACGTGCAGGGTTCGCAGGAAGCGCTGGCGCAGTCGCTGCTCAAGCTCTCGACCGACGAGGTCAAGGTGCAACTGGTGTACTCCGGTGTCGGTGGTATTTCCGAATCCGACGTCAACCTGGCGATTGCTTCCAAGGCTGTGTTGATCGGGTTCAACACCCGTGCAGATGCCCAGGCGCGCAAGCAGGCTGAAGGCAACGGCATCGAGATTCGTTACTACGACATCATTTATGACGCTGTTGACGACCTGAAAGCCGCCATGTCGGGCATGCTCACGCCGCACAAGAAGGAAGAAGTCATCGGTACCGCCGAGATTCGCCAGGTGTTCAAGGTCAGCAAGATCGGCTCCATCGCCGGCTGTATGGTCACCTCCGGCGTGGTCCGCCGCACCGCCAGGCTGCGCCTGCTGCGCGAGAACATGGTCATCTTCACGGGTGAACTCGACTCGCTCAAGCGCTTCAAGGACGATGTCCGCGAAGTGAAGGAACAGTTCGAGTGCGGCTTGAATATCAAGAACTACAACGATATTCAAGAGGGCGACGTCCTCGAGTTCTTCGAAATCAAGGAAGTGGCGCGTACCCTGTAAACGCCTGTCCCCATGCGCAAAAAATCATCCACCCCCAACCGCGGCTTTCGTGTTGCCGATCAGATCCAGCGTGATCTGACGGAACTGATTGCGCGCGAGCTGAAAGATCCGCGGGTCGGGATGGTGACGATTCAGGCCGTCGAGGTGACGCCTGACTATGCGCATGCCAAGGTGTTTTTCAGCGTGCTGATTGGCGATCCCGTTGAATGTGAGACGGCGCTGAACCAGGCGGCCGGTTTCCTGCGCAACGGGCTCTTCAAGCGCCTGATGACGCACACCGTGCCGACCCTTCATTTCCATTTCGACCGCACAACAGAACGAGCGGCCGACATGAATGCCTTGATTGCCAAGGCCGTTTCTTCCCGCTCCCAGGACGACTGAGCCAGCGCCGTTCCCCTTGGACAGGTTCAGGGGAAAACGGAGCAAACCGGCGCTCGGGAATTCCCGGGCGTTGAGCCTGTCGAAACCTTATGACGCAACCTTCTGCTTCCCGCCAAAAGATACAGCGACGTCCCGTGCACGGCGTGCTGCTGCTCGACAAGCCGCTGGGCCTGTCGAGCAATCAGGCCTTGCAGAAGGCCAAATGGCTGTTGCGCGCAGACAAGGCGGGCCATACCGGCACGCTGGACCCGCTGGCTACCGGTGTGCTTCCTCTGTGTTTTGGCGCGGCCACCAAGTTCAGCCAGATCCAGCTCGATGCCGACAAGACCTATGAGGCGCTGGTCGTATTAGGCAAAAAAACCAGCACCGGTGACGCCGAAGGGGATGTGATTGAAACCCGCCCCGTGCCGGCCATAACGCCCGAACTGCTGGCGGACCTGACCCAACGTTTTACCGGCCCGCTGGCGCAGATTCCGCCCATGTATTCGGCGCTCAAGAAGGACGGCAAGGCGCTGTACGAATATGCCCGCAAGGGGCAGGAAGTCGAGCGCGAGGCCCGCCATATCGTGATTCACGAACTGAAGATGGCCGTTGCCAGCGATAAGGATGGCCAGCCGGCCATTCGAATCACGGTCAAATGCAGCAAGGGTACCTACATCCGCACCCTGGGCGAGGACATCGCCGAGGCCATCGGTTGCGGCGGTCATCTCGGCGCGCTCCGGCGAATCGAGACTGGCGGTTTTGTGGCCGATGAATGCGTCAGCCTGGCTGCTCTTGAAGCCATGAGCGAGCCTGAACGCGAAGCACGCCTGCTGCCTTCGGAATCGCTGGTCGCTGCGTATCCTTCTGTCACATTGGACGCCGACAATGCAGGGCGTTTCCTGAGCGGCCTGCGCCGCCGCGGCGAGCCCGGCCAGTGGGGCGCCGATGCGCCGCTGGTGCAGGTGTATGGCTCGCAGCCCAAAGCTTTTCTGGGCTCTGCCCACATCACGGCCGATGAGCTGATTCCCCAGCGCCTGCTGAGCCCGATCGAGATCCAGGACATTCTTCACGCCGCTGCAGCCCATGCTGCGACGGTCAGTCCCGCACAAGCGTTTCAACATTAACCCTAACAATTTTTAGTTTCCAGCCTCCAGAAAGCGAACCATGAGCCACAAACAAATCCGCAATATTGCGATCATTGCCCACGTTGACCACGGTAAAACCACCATGGTCGACCAGTTGCTGCGCCAGTCCGGCACCTTTGCCGAACACGAAAAAGTCGTCGACACCGTGATGGACAACAACGCGATCGAAAAAGAACGTGGCATTACCATCCTGGCCAAGAACTGCGCCGTGACCTGGGAGGGCACGCACATCAACATCGTCGACACGCCCGGCCACGCCGACTTCGGCGGCGAAGTCGAACGCGCGCTGTCCATGGTCGACGGCGTGGTGCTGCTCATCGACGCGCAGGAAGGCCCGATGCCGCAAACGCGCTTCGTGACCAAGAAGGCACTGGCGCTGGGCCTCAAGCCCATCGTCGTCGTCAACAAGGTCGACAAGCCCGGTGCCAACCCTGACAAGGTCATCAATGCCGCTTTCGACCTGTTCGACAAGCTGGGCGCCACGGATGAACAGCTCGATTTCCCCGTCGTTTATGCCTCGGGTATCAACGGCTGGTCTTCACTTGAAGAAGGCCCACCCAACGAACAGTGGGGCCCTGACATGTCGGCGCTTTTCAACACCATCCTCAAGCACGTGCCTGCACAAAAGGGCGACCCCGCAGCGCCGCTGCAACTGCAAATTTCCGCACTCGACTTCTCGACCTTCGTCGGCCGTATCGGCGTGGGCCGCATCAGCCAGGGCACCATCAAGCCCATGATGGACGTGGTGGTCATGGAAGGCCCGGACGGCAAGGCCGTCAAGGGTCGCATCAACCAGGTGCTGACCTTCCAGGGCCTTGAGCGTGTTCAGGCCACCGAAGCCGGCCCCGGCGAGATCGTGCTGATCAACGGCCTGACCGATATCGGCATCGGCGTCACCATCACCGACCCGGCCAATCCCGCGCCTCTGCCCATGCTCAAGGTTGATGAGCCGACCCTGACCATGAACTTCTGCGTCAACACCAGCCCGCTGGCCGGTCGTGAAGGCAAGTACGTCACCAGCCGCCAGATCTGGGACCGCCTGCAGAAGGAGCTGCAGCACAACGTGGCGCTGCGCGTCAGCGAAACCGACGAAGAAGGCATTTTTGAAGTCATGGGCCGGGGCGAGCTGCACCTGACCATCCTGCTGGAAAACATGCGCCGCGAAGGCTTCGAAATGGCGGTGTCCAAGCCGCGCGTCGTGATGAAGGAAGTCAACGGTGAAAAGCACGAACCTATCGAGCTGGTGACTGCCGACATTGAAGATCAGCACCAGGGCGGCGTGATGCAGGCCCTCGGTGAGCGCAAGGGTGAGCTGGTGAACATGGAGCCGGACGGCCGTGGCCGTGTCCGCCTCGAATACCGCATTCCTGCGCGTGGCCTGATTGGTTTCACCAACGAGTTCCTGAACTTGACCCGTGGGTCTGGCTTGATCGCCAATATTTTCGACTGCTACGAAGCCCACAAGGGCGACATCGGCGGCCGCAAGAACGGCGTGCTGATTTCGATGGACGACGGTGAAATCTTCACTTACGCCCTCGGCAAGCTGGACGACCGTGGCCGCATGTTTGTGCGCGCCAACGACCCGGTGTATGAAGGCATGATCGTCGGCATCCACAGCCGCGACAACGACCTGGTGGTCAACGCCACGCGTACCAAGCAGCTGACCAACTTCCGCGTGTCCGGCAAGGAAGACGCGATCAAGATCACGCCGCCTATCGAACTCACGCTGGAATACGGCGTCGAGTTCATCGAGGACGACGAACTGGTCGAAATCACGCCCAAGTCGGTTCGCCTGCGCAAGCGTCACCTGAAAGAAAGCGATCGCAAGCGCGCTGGAAGGTAAATTGCCCCACGCTTGTCGCTCCGCGCACTACGCAGCCCCTGAGGGCTGGCCTTGCTCGGGGCGGCCTTCGCGGGCCCTGCTGGCGTAAGGCGGTAACTGGGTGAGGCTTCGGGGATTGGCTTCTGAAGATGAGGTCGCTGCGTGCCAAAAGCGCCAGCGGCCTTTTTCGATTTTGTGAATTGATCGTTCCATTGGACCCGTGTTTGTCGCATTCATGAAACTCACACACACCAAAGCCGTGGCCCTGATGGTGCTGGTGACCCTGATGTGGTCGATTGCCGGTGTGGTGACGCGCCAGCTGGAGTCGGCGCGCAGCTTTGAGGTGACTTTCTGGCGCAGCTTCTTCACGGTGCTGTCGCTGCTGGTCATCCTGCCTGCGTTTCAGGGCAGGGCGGTGTTCTCCAGAATCCGCCATGCCGGGCCAGCGCTCTGGCTGTCGGGCCTGTGCTGGAGCGTGATGTTCACCGCCTTCATGGTGGCGCTCACCCTGACCACCGTGGCCAACGTGCTGGTCACCATGGCCATCAGCCCCTTTGTCACCGCCTTGCTGGCGCGTGTGTTTATCGGTCACCGCATTGCGCCGCGCACCTGGCTGGCGATTGCCATGGCCGGTGCAGGCATTGCGTGGATGTATGGCGCGCAGGCCGACCTTTCACAGCACCTGGGCGGCACGCTGGTCGCCTTGCTGGTGCCGCTGGCCAGTGCCGCCAACTGGACTGTCGTGCAGCACAGCCGCACGCATGGCGAGAAAATCGACCTCGTACCTGCCGTGCTGGTGGGTGCCGTCATCTCGTCGCTGACCACCTTGCCGCTGTCGCTGCCGTTTTCGGCCACCCCACATGACCTCGGCCTGCTGGCCTTGCTGGGACTGGTACAACTGGCGATTCCCTGTGTGCTGTCGGTGCTGTGCGCCGGCGTGTTGAAAGCGCCTGAAGTCGCCTTGCTGGCCCTGCTGGAGGTGATCTTCGGCATCCTGCTGGCCTGGCTGGGTGCGGGCGAAGTACCCGGTACGAGTGTTTTAAGTGGTGGCGCATTGGTGATTGCGGCACTGGTGATCAATGAACTGATTGGATGGAGACAAAAGTCATGAGCGAACAAACCCCTAACAACGAAACCAAAAGCGATGTCATCGCGGAACGCCGCGGCAGCGCTGGCCTGCTCACGCTGAACCGGCCCAAGGCCCTCAACGCCCTGAGCCTGCAGATGGTGCGTGACCTCACCAAGGCGCTGCTGGCATGGCGTGACGACCCGGCCGTCCTGGTCGTTGCCATCCGCGGCACCAACAAGAAAGGCCAGCCGGGCTCGCCTGAAAGCCTGTTCGGTGGTTTTTGTGCTGGCGGCGACATTCGTTTCTTCCACCAGGCAGCACTGGCTGGTGACAATGCCCTCGAAGAGTTTTTCACGGAGGAATACAGCCTCAACCACCTGATCCAGACCTACCCCAAGCCTTTCGTCGCCTTCATGGATGGCATCGTTATGGGTGGTGGGATGGGCCTGTCGCAGGGCGCGGCAGTGCGCATCGTCACCGAGCACACCAAGATGGCCATGCCTGAAACCAATATTGGCCTGTTCCCCGACGTGGGCGGCGGTTACTTTCTGAGCCGATGCCCCGGGCATGCCGGCGAATACCTGGCGCTGACAGGCGAGGTGATTGGTGCCGACGAAGCCATTGGCTTTGGCCTGGCTGATGTCAAACGTGAGGCGAGCCAGCTGCCCGCTATCTGGGAAGCCCTGGCCGGCCAGACATTTGCCTCTGCTGCTGCAGCCCAACAATGGCTGGACGCCGAATTGCCTGCCGATGCCTTGCGCGGCAAGGGCGACACCGCAGCCATGGACGCCTATTTCTCCCTGGAGCGCGTCAAACACATCGTCGACAAGCTCGAAAATGCCAAAGACGATGCCTGGGCCGCCAAAGTCGCAGCCATTCTGCGCAAACGCTCGCCGCTCATGCTGCACGTGACGCTGGTGCAGATCCGCCGCGCCCGCAACATGAACCTGGCCGACGACCTGCGTATGGAGCGTGACATGGTGTATCAGTGCTTCCACCACCGGCCGGGTGTGGCGAGTGAAACCGTCGAAGGCATTCGTGCGCTGGCAGTCGACAAGGACTATTCGCCGAAATGGAACCCCGCAAGCATCGAAGACGTGAAACCCGGTATGGCCGACGCGTTTTTTGTGAGTCCGTGGGCGCCAGCGGAACACCCTTTGCGCGCATTGGCAGGCTGAATTGCTATTGATTCAGTAGCTGCTCACGCACGTATTTAAAGGGTTTCAGCCATTTTTAGTGCCTTTTTCGGGCATTTTCAGGCCCTTTTTGAACCCTCAAACCGCCAAAACGGCCGTTTTTGCCAGAATTGTTAATATGGAAGTTAACATTGTTAAGTTTCATGTTAACAATGGCCTTTTTAGGGCCATTCATCGCTTCAATCCGCCTCAAGGCCTCGCAAAACCCACCTGAGTGCGCTGGCGACCTAAAGCTGCTGGTACACCAGTTGGGCCAGCTTCATCAGCTCGTCTTTCGACACCGGCCCGCTGAGCGCGTAACCGAAACCCTGCTCGACCCAGTAAAACGAGGGCACAGGCCCATCGGCGCTGTAGCGGAAGGCGGTTTCCTGTGCGTCCGGCCTGGCGGCTGGCGTTGCGACCGGGGCGTTTGCCGCTGGTCCTGCGGGCTTTGCAGGGTTTGCGTCTACCGAACCGAGATACAGCGTCAGCCGCAATCCGGCCTGGTTCTGGAACATGAACTGGGCCCGCGCCCCACCTTCGCCAGGCAACAGCCTTCCGCCGACCAGCTCATAACCCTGGCCGGCCAGCACCGGCACCTTGAGCGGTTTACCCACGCGTTTCGACAGCCATTGCACCAGGTGTTCCTGCTGCGCGGCCGTCACCTCGACCGGGTGCCGCACTTCGGGCGAATACAGCGCATGCGCCAGCGAGGCCTGGTGAATAAACCCTTGCGGCGCCTTGCCGGAGGCCATGAGTTGCGCAGATGTCGATGTCGTTGAAAGCTGCCCGTGCGACAGCCAGCCTACGCCGAAAGCCAGCGTCACGGCAGCCGCCATGCCGCCCCAGCGCCACCACTGGTCGATTTGCTGGCGACCCTGCCGGCCGCGTCGCGCCGCCGCAAGAAGGTTGTCCGGAATGGCTTCATCGAGCAGCGGTCGGTGCAGGGCGCGCAGGGCCTCGCGCTGCGCCTGCCAGGCGTGCAGGGTGTCCAGCGATTCAGCATCGCCCGCCAGCTTGGCCATGGCTTCAGCCTGCTCTGCGGGGGCGAGTTGGGCATCCACCAGAGCGTTGATCCTGTCGTGCATGAGTTCTTCGTCTTTTTCCATGATTCTTGCGGCCCTTATTTCATTCGCCGGAGCAGGGCGGGGGCGCCGGCCACGGGCGGCGCGGCGGCAGGGGTGTCCATGAGTTCACGCAGGCGCGAGCGCGCGCGTGACAGCCTGGACATGACGGTGCCCACAGGGACACTGGTGATTTTGGCGACCTCTTCGTACGAGAGGTCTTCAAGGCTGACCAGCAGCAATACGACGCGCTGGTCTTCCGGCAGGCGCAGCAGGCAACGCTGCAGGTCCATGCCTTGGGCCTGGCCGCTGTCAGTGGCGACCAGTTCGTGTTCAACGTCATCCACATTCACCGTCGCACCTGCAGACGCTTGCCGCACCGCGCTGCGCACCTGGTTGACGAAAACGTTGTGCATCAGTGTGAAGAGCCAGGCTCGCAGGTCGCTGCCGGCCGTCCACAGCCGCCATTTGGAACAGGCGCGCTCCAGCGTGTCCTGCACCAGGTCGTCGGCCATCCAGGCGTCACCCGTCAGCGAGCGCGCATAGCGCCGCAGGCTGGGAATGTGGTCGGTGAGGGGGAAATCAGTCATTAGCGGTCAGTTTGCGTTCCTCATTCTGGCGGACGTGGCGTCTCGGGCCAAGCCCCACCGGCAACAGGCCCTTGAAGCGGGCGTTGATGGCGTTAAGTTCGGCCAGGGCCTGCAACTCTCCGGTGTTGGCAGAGAGCAGTTGCATCACGTCGCTTCGCAGGAACCACAAGGCTTCGATGTCCCGGGCCACCATGATGCGGTAGGTCAGGCGGGTTCTGGGTGCAGCCCGGCCACCTGATTCGGCGCGGGCCACCGTGTCCAGCATGGCCTGCCGGATGTTTTCAAAGGATGCGGCTCTGGGAGGCTTGCCCGGTCTGGCCGGGCCTCTGCCCAGCGCATCGAGCCAGTCCCGAACGCTGTGAGCCCAGTGAACCGCATCCAGCATGGTGTCAGCCTTTCAGGTCTGTATTCAGGGTTTGGCGACGTGCCAGACGTTGTTGACCATGTCGCCGGTCTTGTCGCCGGGCTTGCTGTCTTTCGCCCAGAAGTAGAGCGGCTTGCCCTTGAACGCCCACTGCTTTTTGCCGTCGTCGCGGGTGATGATGGTGTAGTCGCCAGCTGCCTTGTCGGCTTCGGCCGCCATCAGCGGAGGCCAGTTGGTGGCGCAGCCGCCGTTGCAGGCGGACTTGCCACCCGCGTCCGGGTCGAAGGTGTACAGCGTCATGCCGTTGGCACCGACCAGCACGCCGGAGGCGGTCCTGGCCGGGCTCTGGGCGCTGGCAGTGGCGCAGACACCCAAAAGGGCTGCGGTCAGGAGGGCAGTAGAAAGCAGTTTCATGATTTTCCCGTCAGGTGTTGTGTATGCAGAAGTGCCTGCACAGGGATAAACACCGCGGGTGGGTGGTTTATTCCATGGGCCCCAAAAAAAGTCACACCAATCGGAGCGGTGCCTTCGCAAGCCAAGCCGTGGAACCGGCTTCGCCGGGCCACAGGCGAGCGGCCCCTTGAGAGAGGGCAACAGGTTTTTGGGCTCAGCGCCCAAAACCTTGCGTGGGAGCTATCTACCCCTTGATTTCATGGCCCGCTCGACTTCGCGCTTGCCTTCGCGGTCCTTGATGGTGTCGCGCTTGTCGTGCTCGCCCTTGCCCTTGGCAAGACCCACTTCACACTTCACCTTGCCGGCTTTCCAATGCAGGTTGAGCGGCACTAGCGTGAAGCCTTTCTGCTCGATCTTGCCGATCAGGCGGCGGATCTCGTCCTTGTGCATGAGCAGCTTTTTGGTCCGCACCGAATCCGGCCGCACATGGGTCGAAGCCGTACCCAACGGGTTGATCTGGCAGCCAATGACGAACAGTTCGCCGTTGCGGATGACCACGTAGCCATCAGTCAGTTGCACCTTGCCTTCGCGCAGGGACTTCACCTCCCAGCCTTCCAGCACCATGCCCGCCTCGAAGCGCTCTTCAATGTGGTAGTTGAAAAGTGCTTTCTTGTTGTCCGCAATCCGCACGGCAGCCGCTGCGGCTTTGGGCGACACATTCGCAGGCCGGTTGTTTTTGGATTTCCCGGACGATACGGCGTCGGGCTTTTTGGAGGTGGATGCTTCTTTGGTGGCCATGGTCAGGAGATATGGGCACTAATTGAGAAGTACAGTGACTAATACAATTGCGCCCAACTCTCTATTGTATGAAAACAGTCACCAAGTCCGTCCTCATCTGGTACAGCGCCGCTGAAATGTTTGACCTGGTGACCGACGTGGCCAGCTACCCGAAATTCCTGCCCTGGTGTGACGAAGCCACCATCCTTGAACAAACAGACAAGGGCATGACGGCCAAAATCGGCCTGTCCATGGCCGGTCTCAAGCAGAGCTTCACCACGCGCAACACCCACGTCAAGGACAAAAAGGTCTCGCTCAAGCTGGTCGATGGTCCGTTTTCAAAGCTCGACGGCCACTGGGATTTCAAGCCCGTCGGCAAAGGCGAAGAGCGTGCCTGCAAGATCGACTTCAGCCTGGGGTATGACTTCGACAACGCCGCGCTGGCGGCGCTGGTCGGCCCGGTCTTCGACAAGATCGCCGGCAGCCTGGTCGACGCGTTTGTCAAACGCGCCGGTGAGGTTTATGGCGAACCCTGATGCGGGGTCATCGTTTGTGAAAATCGTTCTCGTCTATTCCGCTGCGCCCCGGCAAATCCGCGAGTGGCTGCTGGATTTGCCGGAAGGCGGCACAGTTGAAAGCGCACTGGACATGGCCGGCGCTGCGACAGAGTTTCCTGAATTGGCGCAACAGAAGTCGACACCACACGTCGGTGTCTGGGGCAGGCGCTGCGGCCTGGACCAGGTATTGCAGGACAAGGACAGGGTTGAGATCTACCGCAACTTGCGTGTGGACCCAAAAGTCGCCCGCAGGGAGCGCTTCAAAGGGCAGGGCGTCAAACGCGCCGGACTGTTTTCATCCACCCGGTTGGGCGGCAAGGCTGGGTACTAGACCGGGTACTAGGCCGGGCGGCCCAGGTCGCGGCAGCCTTTTCAGGTCGCCTTATTTGCAGCTGGCGTCGATGGCTTCCTGGGCGCGCTTGCTTTCTGCCTCGCGCCGGGCATCGTCAAATACTTCCCGTTCGCCCTTGTCGTTGCGCGATGAAAGCCGCACGCCCGATTGCAGCGTGCTCAGAGCGTTTCTGGCGCGGGCGCAGTTGTCTGCATTGGCCTTGGCAACGCGCTCGTCACTCGCCTTCTTTTTCTCTTTTTCCTCGTCTTCAGCCTTTTTCTTGCGGGCTTCCAGTTCGGTGTCCCGTCCGGCCGGCTTGGCCGCGCTGGCTTTGGCCGCGGGCGCGGAGGCCGCCTGCGCGCTGGCGTCTGCGGCCAGCAGGGGCTCCGGTGCACGTGCGCTGCCGGGCGGGCGTTTCAAAATGCTTTTTTCGGGAATGTCACCGGGTGGCGAACGGTCGCTGAAGACCTTGCGGCCGTCCTTGTCTATCCATTGCCATTGGGCCACGGCTGCTACAGTAAAAGAGCCTGCCGCAAGCGCCAGTATGAGGGGTTTGATGAGCTTTTTGAAATCCATGGTTTCAGTTTAACGTTGCAGGCCCGTGTTTGGATGGCGGCATATTCCACAAAAGCCCCCGCATTTACAACCTCTGACAGTCTCGGGTTGCTGTCAGGGTAAGTACCGACGGTCCGGGGCGCAAGGGTACAATCGTGTTTTTGGAGCCATCCCTATGCGCCTACTCGGCAAAGCGCTCACCTTCGACGACGTATTGTTGGTGCCAGCGTTCTCCCAGGTCCTGCCCAAGGACACCTCGCTTTCAACCCAGTTTTCCCGCAATATCCGCCTGAATTTGCCGCTCGTGTCGGCAGCGATGGACACCGTGACCGAGGCCCGGCTCGCGATCTCCATCGCCCAGGAAGGCGGCATCGGCATCGTCCACAAGAATTTCACGGCCCAGCAGCAGGCCGCTGAAGTCGCCAGGGTCAAACGCTATGAAAGCGGCGTGCTGCGTGACCCTGTCGTTATCACCCCTATGCATACGGTGCGCCAGGTCATGGCCCTGAGCGAGCAGCTCGGCATTTCCGGCTTCCCGGTGATTGATGGCGGCAGGGTGGTCGGCATCGTCACCGGCCGCGACATGCGTTTCGAATCGCGCATGGACGTGCCGGTCAGCACCATCATGACGCCGCGCGAGCGCCTCATCACGATTTCCGAGACTGCCACGCTTGAAGAAGCCAAGGCACTGCTCAACAAGCACCGCCTTGAGCGCGTGCTGCTGGTCAATGACGAGTTCGAGCTCAAGGGCCTGATCACCGTCAAGGACATCACCAAACAGACCACCTTCCCCAACGCAGCGCGTGATGCGCGCGGCCAGTTGCGCGTGGGCGCAGCAGTCGGCGTGGGCGAGGGCACCGAAGAACGCGTAGAGGCGCTGGTAAAGGCAGGCGTCGATGCCATCGTGGTCGACACCGCCCACGGCCACAGCAAGGGCGTCATCGACCGCGTGCGCTGGGTCAAGCAGAACTACCCGCACATCGACGTGATCGGCGGCAACATCGCTACCGGCGCGGCCGCGCTGGCACTCGTCGAGGCCGGCGCAGACGGCGTCAAGGTCGGCATCGGCCCCGGCAGCATCTGCACCACCCGCATCGTGGCGGGCGTGGGCGTGCCGCAAATCATGGCCATCGACAACGTGGCGACCGCCTTGCGCGGCACCGGCGTGCCCCTGATCGGTGACGGCGGTATTCGCTACAGCGGCGACATCGCCAAGGCGATTGCGGCCGGTGCCAACACCGTCATGATGGGCGGCATGTTTGCCGGCACTGAAGAGGCTCCCGGCGAAGTCATCCTGTTCCAGGGCCGCAGCTACAAGAGCTACCGCGGCATGGGCAGCATCGGCGCCATGCAGCAGGGCAGCGCCGACCGCTACTTCCAGGAGTCGACCACCGGCAACCCGAATGCCGACAAGCTGGTGCCCGAAGGCATCGAAGGCCGCGTGCCCTATAAGGGCTCGATGGTCGCCATCATTTACCAGATGGCCGGCGGCCTGCGTGCCAGCATGGGCTACTGCGGTTGCCCGACGATTGAAGACATGCGCGACAAGGCCGAGTTTGTGGAAATCACGTCCGCCGGCATCCGTGAAAGCCATGTCCATGATGTGCAAATCACAAAAGAAGCGCCAAACTATCGCGCGGACTGATCGTTTTTGGCTAGCCAGGGGCGTCTTCACAGACGCCTTTTTCTTTTTTGCCTTGATAGATATTTTTCATGCAGCACCAGAAAATCCTCATCCTCGATTTCGGCTCACAGGTCACCCAGCTCATCGCACGCCGGGTTCGTGATGCCCATGTGTTTTGCGAAGTCCACCCCTGCGATGTGACTGATGACTGGGTGCGGGAATACGCCAAAGACGGCACGCTCAAGGGCGTCATCCTTTCCGGCAGCCATGCCAGTGTTTATGAAGACACCACCGACAAGGCGCCTGCATCGGTGTTCGAGCTGGGTATTCCCGTGCTCGGCATCTGCTACGGCATGCAGACCATGGCGCACCAGCTGGGCGGCAAGGTCGAAGGCGGCCACAAGCGCGAGTTCGGTTCGGCCGATGTGCGCGCCCGCGGCCACACCGCCTTGCTGAAAGACATTGCCGACTACACCACGCCCGAAGGTCAGGGCATGCTCGACGTCTGGATGAGCCACGGTGACAAGGTCACCGAAATGCCACCGGGCTTCAAACTCATGGCCTCGACCGACTCCTGCCCGATTGCCGGCATGGCCGACGAGGACCGCCGTTTTTATGCGGTGCAGTTTCACCCGGAAGTCACGCACACCAAGCAGGGCAATGCCATCCTCAAACGCTTCGTGCTCGACATCTGCGGCACGCGCCAGGACTGGATCATGGGCGACTACATCAGCGAAGCGGTTGAAAAAATCCGCCAGCAGGTGGGTGATGAAGAAGTCATTCTTGGTTTGTCCGGCGGTGTCGATTCATCCGTCGCGGCAGCGCTCATCCACCGTGCCATCGGCGACCAGCTGACCTGCGTGTTTGTCGACCACGGCCTGCTGCGCCTCAATGAAGGCGACATGGTCATGGACATGTTTGTCGGCAAGCTGCACGCCAAAGTCATACGCGTCGATGCCAGCGACCAGTTCCTCGGCCACCTCGCCGGCGTGAGCGAACCTGAAGCCAAACGTAAGATCATTGGTCGCGAGTTTGTCGAAGTCTTCAAGGCCGAAGCGGCCAAGCTCAAGGCGGGCACAGGCGGCCACAAGGGCGCTAAATGGCTGGCCCAGGGCACGATTTACCCCGACGTGATCGAGTCCGGCGGTGCCAAAAGCAAAAAAGCTGTTGTTATCAAGAGCCACCACAACGTCGGCGGGCTGCCGGAGCAACTGGGCCTGAAGCTGCTCGAACCCCTGCGTGAACTTTTCAAGGACGAAGTGCGCGAACTGGGCGTCGCGCTCGGCCTGCCGCACGACATGGTCTACCGCCACCCCTTCCCCGGCCCTGGCCTGGGCGTGCGCATTCTGGGCGAAGTCAAAAAAGAGTACGCCGACCTGCTGCGCCGCGCCGACGCGATCTTTATCGAGGAACTGCGCAACTTCAAGGACGACAGCGGCCAGACCTGGTACGACCTCACCAGCCAGGCCTTCACCGTGTTTTTGCCGGTCAAAAGCGTGGGCGTGATGGGCGATGGCCGTACCTACGATTACGTCGTGGCCCTGCGCGCCGTACAGACCAGCGACTTCATGACCGCCGACTGGGCCGAGCTGCCCTATGCCTTGCTCAAGAAGGTCTCGGGCCGCATCATCAACGAGGTGCGCGGCATCAACCGCGTGACCTACGACGTGAGCAGCAAGCCGCCCGCCACTATCGAGTGGGAATAGACGCACATCGTGCGTGCCCTGTTTTCAGGGCTGTTCCACGGTTAACAGGCGTGCGAGCGCGGTGACAACGGCGCTAATCCGGGCGTGCGATAGCGGGGTTGCTTCCGCCTGACCGGGATGGGCAACGCAGGGTGGCCCGCTGGTTGAAACCGGCGGCCCACATCCACTCCCTGTGCGGGTGGTGTTCAAAAAGAAACCGTCCGGCGTTTCAAAGTCTTGCCATGCCCACCAGCACTGGGGACCCATGCCTGTCCTGACTCTGGACGACATTCAGCCTCTTTCCGTCTGGCACCCCAACACGCTATCCGCTGCCAAATCCGGGTTTTATGTCTGCATCTGTAAGGTATTGCTGCGTGCCCCTACTAATGCCTGGTGTGCCCTGAAATCAATGCATCTGATGTCAATGCACGCCGAACCCCACGTCATAAAACAAGGACTTCACAATGAAAATATTTCTACTGTCTGCTGTGGCTTTGGTCGCGTCCACTCTGGGCACCAACGCTTTGGCCCAAACGGCCGCGCCCGTTAACCCGGCGGCGTTCATTGACCAGTTTGAAGCCACCTTCGGCAAGTTTGAAGGCTATCGCCGATCTGGCGCCAAGGGCATTTGTGCTGTGGGCGAGTTCGTGGGTACTGCAGACGCACGCGCGTTGTCCACGGCCTCTGCATTCAGTGGCAATCCAATACCTGCAGTGGTCCGCTTTTCCGTGGGCGGCGCCAACCCCAAGGTCGCTGACAACGCGAAATCCCAACGCAACCTGGCATTGCAACTCAATTTGCCAAACGGTGAGCAATGGCTGATGGGCAATATTTCTGCACCCGTATTCGGTGCCGCCTCTCCCCAGCAATTCATTTCGTTGCTGGCTTCCCGCCAGGCGGATCCGGTGACCAAGATGCCCGACCCCGCCAAAGTCAAGGCTTTTAACGATGCCAATCCCGAGGTGCTGCTGCAGGGCAAACATTTTGCGTCCCAGCCTGTCCCCGCCAGCTTTGGCGCTGTGAACTATTGGGGCGTCCATGCCTTTGCCTTTGTCAACGCCAGTGGCACCCGGCAATTCGGCAAATGGATTTTCGAACCCGTGGGCGGTCTGCAGGGCCTGACCGACGATGAAGCCAAAGCCAAGGGGCCGAGCTTTTTGTTTGACGACCTGCGCCAGCGCGTCAAGGAGGGCAAGGTGGCTTTCAATTTCAACCTCGAGCTGGCGCAGGCCGGTGACAAGCTGGACAACGCGACCGTCCCGCTGCCGGAAGGCCGCAAAAAGGTGACGCTGGGCACGCTGAAAATAACAGCCGTCTCTGACGATGCGGCAGGCCCATGCCTGACGGTCAACTACAACCCGATGGTTTTGCCAAAAGGCGTTGAGCCCTCTGCTGATCCGATGCTGGCCGGGCGTGCAGCGCCGTATGCCGTGTCGCAAGGCCGTCGGTTGTCCGAGGGCGCAAAACAACAGTAAATCGCTGCGCTGTGATTTTTCAGTTGGCCTGATCCCTTCGATTTGAAGGCGACAGGCCAGCAAAACCTAATGGTTCTCCAACCTTGCGAGGTTCCTGATATGAACTGTCAACGACGAAATTTCATGTTTTATGCAGCCGGCGTCAGTACCCTGACCGGTACTTTGGCATACGCACAAGGCGCGTCGCCCGAGTTGGTCAAAGACACGGATGCGAACGCAGTCGCTCTGGGCTACTCCAGCGACGGCAGCAAAACGGACACCAAAAAATACCCGCAGTACGCAGCGGGCCAAAGCTGCTCGACATGCACGCTTTTCACGGGTACGCCCAAAGATGCCAGCGCCGTGTGCCCCGTATTCGGAGGCAAGGCCGTGTCATCCAGGGGGTGGTGCAGCGCCTGGACAAAGAAAGCCTGATCGCACGCGGGGATTTGGCCCGGCCACACCGACCTCACGTCGGTGTTGCGGGGATTGTGCTTCTCATCGGCGAAACTACGAGGTTGACATGAACAAAGGAACGCCATGTTGACCGAAACAGTTGAAGAAGCGACAGCGCCGTCGGCCCCCAGGCACGGTGTGGACAACGTCTTTTTGGCCCTGATTCCTGACGATCAGGCTGGTAGCCAGACCATTGACATCCAGAAGCAGAACCTGCCCGGACTTGGCCGCAGCCCTTACCTCGTGCCCAAGGATTGCCTGCATGTTTCCCTGTTGGACCTCGGGACCCGCAAGAACCTGATCGCCAGGGATATTTCCGTCACCATCAGGCAGGCGAGGGAAGCACTGGATCGGCTGCAATTTGAGTCTTTCGACGTCTTGTTCGACCAGACGCTGAGTTTCGGCAACCAGGCTGGCCTGAAGCCGTTCGTTTTGCAAATGGGCCAGGGCCGGGAACAGGTGGCCCTTTTGTGCAAAAAGCTCAAGCTGGTCCTGGCGTCAGCCGGCATCCACTCTGAAGATAAAGCCACCACCCCACACATGACGCTGGCACGGGCGGCGCAAACCCTGCCTGCGGCAGAAATCAAGTCCATGAGCTGGCGCGCGGCGCATGTGGTCCTTGTGCATAGCGTGGTGGGCGAAACCCGCCACATCCATCTCCAGAGCTGGCCTTTGCGGCGCGCCTGAGCGCCGCTTCAGGTTTACCATCTTGCCGCTGGCCAGTCATATGGCGAGATTCCGAAACGCTTGATTCATGGCAACTGCCGGTATTTCGGACTTTTTTCATGATCTGGCACTTTGCCGTGTGGGGCTGGTGAATCCGGTCATCTTGGCCAAGCGTACCCCCGTTATAACAAGTCGTTACACCTAACCGGATCCCTCACCATGCTGGCAGCGCCGATTCCCCTGAACGAAGACGAACGCCTGGATGCCCTGCGCGGCGGAATGTGCGCTTATTCCCCGCGTGAAGAGCGTTTTGACCGTATCACCCGAACCACCAAGCGGCTGCTGGAGGTTCCGATTTCGCTGATTTCCATTGTTGAACAGGACGAACAGTGGTTTCGCTCAGTGCAGGGGCTGGAGGTGGACCACACCCCCCGCGACATCTCGTTTTGCGGCCATGTCGTGGCGCTGAGAAAGCCGCTGTGCATTACCGATACCTGGGACGACGATGATTTTCGCGACAACCCGCTGGTCACCGGTGCACCGGGCATACGCTCTTACCTGGGCTGGCCGCTGGAAATTGCCCCCGGCCTGATCGTCGGAACCCTCTGCGCGATTGACACCATGCCGCGCATGTTTGGCGTCGACGAATGTGATGCCCTGAGGGACTTGGCCAGCATGGCAGAGGCCGAACTCAAGCTCAAGGCCATGTCCAGCTTGCAGAGCAAGCTGATGATGCGGCTGGACACCCTGCAGCGCAGGGGCGCCCTCGACCCGCTCACCGGTTGCTGGAATATCCGCGGTTTCCGTGAACTGCTGGCCATGGGTGTGGAGGACGCCCGCAGCAACGGTACCGACCTGGCGATCTGCAGCGTGCACGTCGATGACCTGGAGCAGGTGGCGGATACCGCAAACTACTCCAACCGCGATGCGCTGACGCAGATGCTGGCACAGGTGTTGCGCCAACGCCTGCCCGCCAACGGCGCGCTGGCCCGTCTGGGGCCTTCCGATTACTGTGCGCTGGTGCCCGCGAAATCGGCGCTGGCGCTGGAAGATGAACTTGCCAAATTGAGCGCTCCAAAAGCCGTGGTCGATTTGCCCGGCAGCAAGTTGCACTTCGAAATCGCGCTCTCGGTGCGCGTGTCCTGGCTGGCGGATCTCGGCAGCAATGCCACATCCGACACCCTGTGGGCCCGGGCGCTGGCGGCTCCACCCATCTGACCTGACGCGGGCGGGTTTGTGGCTATGCTTGGGTCATGTACCTTCCGCCACAGTTCAAGGGTGACGCGGCCCAGGCGGCCGCGCTCATCAGGAGCCATCCTTTCGCCAGCCTGATCAGCGTCGACGACTCCGGCTTGCCGTTTGTCACCCATATCCCCTTGCACCTCGAGCAGCGGGGTGAGCAGTTTGTGCTGCTGGGCCATGTCGCCCGGCCCAACCCGCACTGGCGTTACCTGCAGGCGCGCCCGGCGGCAGTCGCCACCTTTCTCGGTCCGCACGCCTACATGTCGCCGTCGGTCTACCCCGACCTGGCGCGCGTGCCGACCTGGAACTACGTGGCCGTGCATTGCACGGTGCAGGCCACGCTGGTGCAGGATCCCGACGCCAAGGACGCGTTGCTCAAGAAACTGATTTGCGACCATGAGCCCGCCTATGCCGCACAGTGGCGCGCGCTTGGCGAAGACTTTGCCCACAAGATGATGGCCGGCATCGTCGCGTTCGAGCTGGAGGTGAGCGACCTGCAATGCAAGGTCAAGGTCAACCAGCACCGCCCCGAAGCCCACGCCGCCATGAAACAGGTTTATGCGGCGGGTAACGACCACGAACGCGCGCTCGCAGCGTGGATGGCGCAGCTGGGCCTGGCGCCAGACAGCCAGTCGTGAATTTAGGTGCTACTATTTTCATAGCTGCTCACGCTCGTGTCTATTGGTCAAAAGGCCGATTTGGTACCTGAAAACGGCCTTTTTGAGCATGTTTTAGCCCGTTTTTAAGGTGTGCACAGCATGTGGAAGGCAAAAAGTTAATATAGAACTTAACTTTTAGAAAAATATTAACGTACACATTAAAAAATGAATGTATACGGCAAAATTAACGCAAACGTTGGTAACTGGTTCATGGCAACCCCTGTGAAAATAAGCGCTTCATGACTTCATCCGTTTTTATGCAGCAGGCCCTGGCGCAGGCGCGCGAAGCCGCCGCTGCGGGTGAAGTGCCCGTAGGAGCGGTGGTGGTTCGCAACGGCGAGGTCATCGCCACCGGCCGCAACGCCCCCATCGACGGGCATGACCCGACAGCCCATGCTGAGATCGTCGCCCTGCGCGCAGCGGCGCAAAAGCTGGGCAACTACCGGCTTGATGATTGCGAGCTCTACGTCACGCTGGAACCCTGCGCCATGTGCGCCGGTGCCATGCTGCATGCGCGGTTGAAGAACGTGGTGTTCGGCGCGGCTGATCCCAAGACCGGTGCCGCAGGCTCGGTCGTCAACCTCTTTGCCGAGGCCAAACTCAACCACCAGACCCAGCTGAGCGGCGGCGTGATGGCGGAAGAAAGTGCCGCACTGCTGCAGGATTTTTTCCAGAAACGCCGCAGTGACCAGCGCGAGACCGCACGCCGCCAGCACCCGCTGCGCGACGACGCGCTGCGCACGCCCGACGCCGCCTTCGATGGGCTGCCCGGCTACCCCTGGTCACCCAACTACATCAGCGACCTGCCGGCCCTCGGCGGCCTGCGCATGCACTACCTGGACGAAGCGGGGAAGGGCGGTGATGCTGGTTTGACCTTTCTCTGTCTGCACGGCAACCCGGCCTGGAGCTACCTCTACCGCAAGATGATTCCGGTCTTTCTGCAAGCCGGGCACCGCGTCGTCGCGCCCGACATGCCGGGCTTCGGCAAAAGCGACAAACCCAAACGCGAAGGCTTTCACAGCTTCACCGCTCATAGGGAAATCCTGCTCGAGTTCGTCGAACGGCTGGACTTGAAAAACGTCGTGCTGGTCGTGCAGGACTGGGGCGGCCTGTTGGGTTTGACCTTGCCCATGGCCGCACCGCAGCGTTACACCGGCCTGCTGGTCATGAACACCATGCTGGCCTGCGGCGACGTACCGCTGCCGCCCGGCTTCATGGCATGGCGCGAGATGTGTGCCAAAAACCCGGAGTTCGACGTCGCCCGCCTGTTCGCACGCGGCAACCCGCAGATGACGCCCGCCGAATGCGCCGCCTACAACGCACCTTTCCCCGACCGTGGTCACCGCGCCGCCCTGCGGGCCTTTCCGGGCATGGTGCCAGAGTTTGCCGATTCGGACGGCGCCGCCATCTCGCGCGAGGCCCTGGAGTTCTGGCGCCAGCAATGGGCGGGGCAGAACCTGATGGCCATAGGCTCCCAGGACCCCGTGCTGGGTTTGCCTGTGATGCAGGCGCTGCGCGCCAATATCCGCGGCTGTCCTGCGCCTTTGGTGCTGGAGGATGCCGGGCATTTTGTGCAGGAGCGAGGGGAGCAGATTGCGCGCACCGCCACCGACCTTTATTTGCGGTCGGCCACCTGACCATCAGCTTGCCCATGGGGCAGCCGCCTACAGCGCGCAAAGCGCCTCACGGACAGCTTTTTGGGGGACGCGGAGGAACAATCGCTGGTCATGCCCCAGCTATTCGCCACCCAAGGTCCGGACGATTTTCACCAGTGTCTGGCACGCTTCAACATCGCCCGCATCGCTGCGGGAAAACCCACCGCCGACTGGCAGCAGGGCCTGCAGGAAGAAATGTCCTGGCGTTTGCGGGAAGGCCACTGGCTCGAAGACCTGCGCCACCAAATCCAACCTCTTTTGCACGGCCATGCAGGGGACCCCCCGCACTTTGTCGCCTGGTTCGAGGCGCTTGCCCTGAACGGCCCCGGTCAGCACCACCCGTTTTTTGACTGGCTCGCCAATGAGGCGGGTCTGGCTGACATGCGCTGGTTTCTCACGCAGGAAGCGGCCGGAGAAGCCGGGTTTGACGACTTGGTCGCCTATGCCCAGGTAAAGTTGCCGGCGCAGGCCAAACTCGAATGCGCCCGCAACTATTGGGACGAGATGGGCCATGGCAAGGAAAGCGCGATGCATGGCCACATGCTGGAACGGGTTGTCGAGGATCTCGACCTGAAACCCTCGATCGAAACCACTGTCTGGGAGCCGCTCGCTCTGAGCAACACCATGCTGGGCCTGGCGACCAACCGGCGTTATGCCTACCAGGCACTGGGCGCGCTCGGCGCCATTGAACTGACGGCACCCGGACGGGTTGCAAAAGTCTCCGCAGGCATGAAACGCCTCGGTCTGCCCGCTAGAACACGTGCCTACTTTGACCTGCACGCCGCGCTGGATGTGTCCCATGCGCGGGCCTGGATTCGTGAAATCATCCGCCCCCTGGTGACGGCGGACCCCGCTTGCGCGCGCTTCATTGCGGAAGGCGCACTGATGCGTATGGTCTGCGGTGAACGCTGTTTTGAGCGCTACAGCAGTGAACTGAAGGCAAGCGATGACGATGGGGCTGTGTCTCACAGTGGAACAGTGGAGGGCGTGTGCTGAGAACCGACACCACATCCGAAAGTCCGACGCAAGATGCCGGCGAAGGCGATTCCCGCTTACCTGCACTGGCCTCGCTCCTCGGCCAACTGGCCGCCGGGAACTACAGTTTTACAACGCCCACTCCTCTGACGCATCAGCGCGTTCTCGCCAGGTCACGGGTGACGGCAGCAAGAACGCTGCGCGATATCTTCGGCTGGAACCTGCCGTTCACGGCGGCAGATATCCGGCCGGAGTTGCTGGCCAGCATGAAAACCGCAGGCGCGCTGCGCGAGGACCGTGGTGTTTTCTTCAGCACTGTGCGGGTGTCCTCGCTGGAGCAGGACCTGTTTTTACATTCCGCGTTTCCCACAACTCAGGACAACGCGGTGTTCTTCGGGCCCGACACCTATCGTTTTGCACGTTTTATCCGGCAGGAACTCCAGATCTGGGTCAGGGGTACATCAGCCAAAGGCCGACGCAAAAAACCCGTGCGGATTCTCGATGTTGGCTGCGGCAGCGGCGCCGGCGGGATTGTCGCGGCGCGCTGCCTGGAGGCGGCGGGCATCCCCTTCACCGTCACCATGAACGACATCAACCCATTGGCCCTGAAGTACACGGCCGCGAATGCCGCATTTGTCAGCGTGGCGGTCGAACTGGCCCTGGGAGATGCGCTGTCGTCGGTGTCCGGCGACTTCGACCTGGTGCTGTCCAACCCGCCTTACCTTGATGACCCGGCGGCACGCGCCTACCGTCATGGCGGTGCGCGCTTAGGCCGTGCGCTGGGCGTGCGTATTGCCACGGAAGCGCTGGCGCGTCTTTCACCACAGGGGCAACTGCTGCTTTATACGGGCGTGGCCATTGTTGACGGTGCAGATCCGTTCATCGCCGAGTTGCAGCCGCACCTCGACCCGGCCCGGTTCGAGGCCAGGTATTCGGAGATCGACCCCGATGTGTTCGGCGAAGAGCTGGAGCGCCCTGTTTATGCGCATGCGGACCGCATTGCCGCAGTGGGCCTGACTGCCAAACGGGTGGGGGAGAAGGTCTGATGCCTGCCGACGCTGGTGAGCAGGCCGTCGCCGGGTTGCGGCAACCGGTGCGTTCAGGACTTTCGGGCCGTCCGTCCCTGGATGTGCCTTGCAGCACGCTGGAGCGAATGCCGAAATGGCTGATCTGCGTGCCCCTGACCCTTCAGTGGCTGTGGCTGTCGTTGCTCTACCGCAGCCTGACACTGCCTTCATGCGCCAACCCGGCCATCACCTCGGGTGGACTGGTGGGCGAGGGCAAGCTGGAGTATTTTGCGGGCATGGGCGCGACGGCACGATCGGCCACCGCCCCCTGGTGCGCCGTGTCCCCGCACCGCGCATCGCAGGGCAGTGAACTGCTGGAGGCCATGCGCGGCGCAGGGCTGGGGTTTCCTGTCATGGCCAAGCCGGATCTGGGCCTGTGCGGTTACGGCGTGCGCCGTATCGACGACATGGGTGAGTTGCGGGACTACCTTACGGCGTTTCCGCCCGACGAGACTGTTGTGCTGCAGCAGTACCTCCCGCATGACGGGGAGGCCGGAATTTTTTATGCGCGCGATCCCGCGACGGACGAGGGCCGGATCATTGGCTTGGCGCTGCGTTATTTTCCGCGCGTTGTGGGCGACGGGGTCCAGAGCGTCGGGCAGCTGGTTGCAGGTGACCGCCGTGCCAGCCGCATGGCGCGATCACACCGGCATGAGAGCCGTTACGACGCATCCCGCGTGCCGGTGGCGGGCGAAGTGGTGCGCCTGTCCACCGTCGGCTCGACGCGTGTCGGCGGGCTTTACCGCGATGGTGCCGGGTGGATCACACCGCGGTTGCTGGAGGCCGTCGATGCGATTGCACGCGACATGCCCGATTTTCATTTTGGCCGCTTCGATGTCCGTTATGACAGCCTGGCAGAACTGGCAGCTGGCCGGGGCTTCACCATCATGGAAATCAATGGTGCGGGCTCTGAGGCCATCGAGGCCTGGGACCCGGACACCAGCCTGCTGGCCGGCCTGCGCATGATTTGCAGCAAGCAACGCCTGCTGTTTGCCATTGGCGATGCGATGCGCAGGCGCGGTTTCAAATCGTTGGGTCTGTTCGACCTCATCAAACTCAACATCCGCCAGCAGCGGTTGATAGCGCATTACCCTCCCTCGAACTGACGACACGCCATGAACCTTCAGCCCGCCGCACAGCCGGTCCGCGACATGTCGCCCGTGGCAGTACCCAGGTATTCAACGCCCGGGCTGAGCGTTCAGTGGGCCCGCTGCGAAGACGACGTCAGACAGGCCCAAGCCCTGCGGTACCGGGTTTTTTCCATGGAGATGGGGGCAAGTCTGCCGCCCGTCCATGGTGCGGCTCCCGGGCTGGACGCCGACGCCTTTGACCCCTTTTGTGATCATTTGCTGGTACGACTCGCCAGCGCGGATGGCCAGGCCGAAGAGGCCGGCGAGCTGGTCGGAACCTACCGCGTACTGCCGCCCGATGCCGCGCGGCGTGCCGGGGGTTTGTACATTGACACCGAATTCGACACCGCCCGCCTTCTGACATTACGCCCAAAAGCTGTGGAACTGGGGCGCTCCTGTGTGCATCCTTCATGGCGGTCGGGCGGCGTGATACTCGCGCTTTGGGGCGCCCTGTGCCACTACATGTTTCTTCACCGGCTGGAGACCATGATTGGTTGCGCCAGCGTCGGCCTGAAACACGGCCCCCAAACTGCCGTAAGTTTGTGGCATGACCTGCGCACCAGCCACCTTGTGCATCCTGAATGGCAGGTGCTGCCCTGGAAGCCCCTGCCGCTGCAAAACGGTGAGGCGTGTCTCGCGTCCGGACAGGATGTGCTCCTGCACGCCGTCACACCACCCCTGATCAAGGGCTATCTGCGCTGCGGCACCAAGCTGCTGGGGCCGCCGGCCCTGGATCAGGCGTTCAACACCGCCGACCTGCCGATGATGCTGCGCATCGAGGACCTCACGCCGCGCTATCGCAGGCACTTTCTGGGCCACTGAGCATGCAGCTTTGGCCGCGTCGGCGTCGCGTCTTTTGGGCCGTGGTGATCGCACAGTTTTTCAGTTCGCTGGCGGACAACGCCTTGCTCATCGCCGCTATCGCCCTCTTGCTGGAGCGGCACGCCGCAGGCTGGATGGCGCCGGCATTGCGCCTGCTTTTTTATTTTTCCTATGTGTTGCTGGCAGCGTTTGCAGGTGCTGTGGCAGATGCCTTCCCCAAGGGGCGTGTCATGCTGGCGAGTAATCTTTGCAAGCTCGCCGGGTGCGGGCTGTTGCTGATGCAGGTTCATCCGCTGCTGGCCTATGCGCTGGTGGGCTTCGGTGCTGCCGCCTATTCTCCGGCCAAGTATGGCATCCTGCCCGAGCTGCTGCCGCCTGAAGAATTGGTCGCGGCCAATGCCTGGATGGAGGTGTCGACCGTGGTCTCGATCCTGCTGGGGGTGGCATTGGGCAGCATGTTGCTTGATATGCCCGGCGGCGGCGAATGGCGCAGCGCCAATGCACTGGCGACACCGGCCTTAAGGGCCATTTTTTGCATAGCGGCCGTTTATGCGCTGGCGGCAGTATGTGCGGCTGTCATTCCCCGTTCCCCGGCCAGCCATGCGGCGGCGCTGGATGACCCGCGTCGGCTGGTGCAGGACTTCAGGCGGGCATTTCAGGCGCTCTGGGCAGACCACGACAGCCGCATCTCATTGGCGATCACCAGCCTTTTCTGGGCTGCAGCGGCGGTGCTGCAGTTTTTGGTACTGCGTTGGGCGGAACAGGTGCTGCATCTCGCGCTTGCCCAGGCGGCGTTGCTTCAGGTGGCTGTGGCTCTGGGCATGGTGGGTGGTGCTGTGGCCGCAGGCCGATGGGTTCCCGTCGGCCGGGCGTTGAAGGTGCTGCCCCTGGGCATGGCGCTGGGGGTGATGCTGCTCATGATGACGCAGGTGACCCGGCTGTGGAGCGCCATCAGCCTGCTCTTTGCCATAGGCGCGACGGCAGGCCTGTTTCTTGTGCCCATGAACGCGTTGCTGCAACGGCGGGGTCAACTGCTGGTGCAACCGGGGCAGTCCATCGCAGTGCAAAATTTCAACGAAAGCTTCGCGTCGCTGGTGTTGCTGGCGATGTACGGCCTGCTGCTTTATCGCGATGTGCCGCTGATTGAGGGTTTGCTTGGTTTTGGCGTGTTCATGCTGGTGGCGGTGGCCATCATCATGGTCTGGCATCAAGCCCGCCGACCCGTGCGTCAGCGGAAAAGTACAGCGTTCAGTGCGGGAGCTGAAATACCGGCAGGCCCCAGCCCAGAAAGATCGCGCTGAGCCGTAGCGCCACGACAGCGACGATGCCTGTCCAGAACGCCAGGGGTTCGCGCAGGCCCAGCGCTTTGAGGACGAGGTAAAGCACGATGCCGGCAATCGCCGCGCTGGCATAAATGTCCTGCCGCAGCAGCAGCGGGACCATGTTGCTGCAGACGTCGCGCATCACGCCGCCGGCGACGCCGGTTATCGTGCCCATCAGGACGACGATGATGGGCGACAGGCGGGCTTTTTCGGCCAGTTGCGCGCCTGAAAGGGCAAACAGCGCCAGTCCAATCGCATCGGCCACCAGCAAAGCCTTCGCCGGAATCGGGAACACCTGCACGTAGCCCACGGTGCCCAACGCGGCCGCGAGGATGACCCAGAGGTATACGGGGTTGCCCATCCAGAACACCGGGTGGCGGTTCATCAGCACGTCGCGCAGCGTGCCGCCGCCTATGGCGGTGAGTGATGCCAGCACCACCACGCCGAGCAGGTCGAGCTCGAGCCGGCCTGCGGCGAGGGCGCCGCTGACGGCGAATACGGCGACGCCGATGAGGTCAAGAACGTAGAGCAGCATGGTGAGGCCGTTTATACCGCGCCGGTCATGGGGACTGGCCTGCCGCGGTGGGATACTTGCAGCCGTGAAAAAACATATCTACATCTATTCGCCGTCGAGTGCGGTACGTGACAAGGCGGCTTTCCGGCGCGGCGTGAAACGGCTGACGGCCTTGGGTTACGAGGTTGAAGTTGATGAAGCGGCGCTGGCCAAACACCAGCGTTTTGCCGGTGAAGATGCCGCGCGTGTGGCGGCCATCGCACGCGCTGCTGCCAGCGGTGCCGATGTGGCGCTGATTGCACGCGGTGGCTACGGCCTGACGCGCATCCTGCCGGCCATCAACTACAAGGCGGTGGCCAAAGCGGTCGACAAGGGCACGCGTTTTGTGGGCATGAGCGATTTCACGGCCTTCCAGATGGCGCTGCTGGCCAAAACCGGCGCGGTGACATGGGCAGGCCCGGTCGGGGGTGAGTTCGGCACGCTGGAGACGCCCGACGACATCATGGAGGCCTGTTTTGACGACCTCATCACCGGCCAGGCAGAGGGTACGGGCTGGACCTTGCCCAAGTCTGATCTGGCGGGTACCAAACCCTTCCAGATCAAGGACGCGGTTTTGTGGGGCGGCAACCTGGCGGTGTTGGCCTCGCTGGTCGGCACACCCTATATGCCGCCCATCAAGGGCGGCATTTTGTTTATCGAGGACGTGGGCGAGCACCCCTACCGTGTCGAACGCATGCTGACGCAGCTGTTGCATGCCGGTGTGCTGGCCGCGCAAAAGGCCATCGTGTTTGGGCAGTTCAGCGACTACAAGCTGGTGCCGGGCTATGACAGCGGCTTCAACATGGCGGCGGTGGTGGGTAGGCTGCAAAGCCAGGTCAAGGCGCGCATCGTGACCGGACTGCCTTTTGGCCATGTGGCGACCAAAGTGCTGCTTCCAGTGGGTATGAAGACGACGCTGGCGGTGGAGGGCAGGGATGCGTTTGTGTTGTGGGGGCACCTGCATGGCGGGGATCATCATGACCATGGCGATCACCACGGTCACAGCCATCACGGACACCATCACTGAAAACAAAAAGCCTGCGTGAAAAGCAGGCTTTTTGACTGGTGGGCAGACCGGTCAGCGCAGGCGGAAGCCGCTTTTGCCGGTGAGGCTCTTGGGTAGCAGGCCCTTGAACTCGCCGCTGATGTCTGCAATCTTTTCGCGCGCAACGGTCTCGCCGTGGGTGTTGGCCAGAATCGCCATCACATCGCTGCGGGCATACCAGAGGCCCTGAATGTCTGGCGCATAACGCACGCGGCGGGCAACGGCCGGAAACTTTTTTTCACCATATTCACCAAGCTCGGTCAGCATGCGCTGGCGGATGTCCTCTGTCCGGTTTTCGACGGCTGCGGTGGTAGGCTCGCTTCGCCCAAGAAGCGCCATGCAGCTGTTCCTGAGCTGGGGCAGAAAAGAGGCAGTGAGGGCGCGCATAGGCTGTTATGGGGAATAAATGGTTCACAAGGGAAACTATTTCTCTGTTAGATTAAGGCGGCTTGCGACTTGAGGCAAGGGGCAGGGCACCGATTCGTGTTCGCCAAACAACATATGAATCAACGAGTTAGTAACCAAATGTCAAGTCGATTCTCGATTTGAACAGCGTTTAAGCGGCTTTTTACGTGTCGCGCCCCATTGCTCGTATGCGGGGGGCCCGACCGGATATTCACCAGAACAACAGCATGACAAACACCACTATTTACCCATCCCACTACATCAACGGTCAGTGGGTCAAGGCAACTTCAACCGAAACCTTGCCGGTGCATGACTCCAGCACCGAAGAAGTGATGGCCACGGTGCCTTCTGGCACGGCTGCCGAGGCGGAGGCGGCTGTGCTGGCCGCCCGCAAGGCCTTCGACAGCTGGTCTGCGTTGCCCGTTGAGACGCGCGCGGCCTATATCGACAAGGTTGCTGCGGGTGTGAAGGCCCGTACCGACGACCTGGCCATGGCGATTGCGCGCGAGGTCGGCATGCCGCTGAAGATGGCGCGTGCCGTGCAGGTCGGCGGCCCGGCCTGGCACTGGGGCAACTTTGCCAAGGTGGCGCGCAATTTCGAGTGGGAAAAGAAAGTCGGCAATTCACTGGTGGTGCGTGAAGCCATCGGCGTTGTCGGCTGCATCACGCCGTGGAACTTCCCGCTCAGCCAGATCACCCTGAAAATCG
>JAZKDR010000012.1:0-375051 GCA_040387435.1 Pseudomonadota bacterium | reverse complement strand
TGCGGGCACCGGCTTTGGCTTCGACGTAGCAGATGACGAAGTTGTGGCCGCGGCCGTACCACTTGCGGCTCAGTGCGTCTTCTTCTGCCGGGCCTTCCCTGAAGTGGATGCAGGAGGCTGTGCCGTAGGGTTTGGCTGCATCAGGGACTGCGGCAGCTGCAGCCGGCGCAGCTGTCGAAAGGGTGGAGCGGGGATCGGTTTTGTCGTACATGGCGTTGTGTCCGGATTGAAGAGAAGTGAAGAAGTCCGCTTTTAGAACGCGACGTTGTCCCTGCCCTTGAGCTTGAGCGCCGCTCGTGCATCTGCGGGCGTGGCCACTTCGAGTGACAGCGCCTTGATGACGCTGACGAGGCGCTTGACCTGCGTGGCATTGCTTTCAGCCAGTTTGCCCGGGCCATCCCACAAGCTGTCTTCCAGACCAACGCGGGCATTGCCGCCCACCACGATGGAGGCGGTGGCCAGCGGCATCTGCGCGCGCCCCGTGCCGAGTACCGACCACACGTAGTCATCGCCGAACAGGCGGTCTGCCGTGCGCTTCATGTGCATCAGGTCTTCCACATCGGCGCCAATGCCGCCGCGAATACCGAAGACCGACTGGATCATCATGGGCGCCTTGATGAGCCCGCGGTCCAGGAAGTGCGCGGCGGTGTAGAGGTGGCCGATGTCGTAGCACTCGATCTCGAAGCGCGTGCCGTTATCGCTGCAGGACTCGAGGATGTAGGCGATGTCCTTGAAGGTGTTCTTGAAAACGCGGTCTTCGCTTTCCGCCAGATAGGGTCGTTCCCAGTCGTGCTTCAGGTTGGGGTAGCGGCCCAGCATTTCATACAGACCGAAGTTCATGCTGCCCATGTTGAGTGAAGCGACCTCAGGCTTCATCTGCAACGCAGGTTGCAGGCGTTCCTGTACTGACATGGTGGATGCGCCTCCGGTGGTCAGGTTGATGACGACATCGCAGGCGCTCTTGATTTGCGGCAGGAATTGCTTGAAGAGTTCCACGTCCTGTGATGGCCGGCCGTCTTTCGGGTCGCGTGCGTGCAGGTGCACGATGGATGCGCCGGCGGCATGGGCCTCAATCGACGCATCGGCAATTTCCTGTGGCGTGATGGGGATGTACTTCGACATCGAAGGCGTGTGGATGGAGCCGGTGACGGCACAGGTGACGATGACTTTGCGCATGAAGGTTTGTGGTTTCGGTGGGGTCGTTTGGATATAGGGAATGGCTTATTCAGGCTGTATGCCGGCGGCGGAAACAATGGTTCGCCATTTCACGGCTTCTGCCTGCTGGAACTTCATCAGTTCGTCGCCGGAAATCGGGAAGGGGTCGACGCTGACGGTGGCCATGAACTTCTGCGCCTGCGGGCTGTTGATGGCCTCTGTCAGCAGGGCTGCGGCACGTTTGACGACTGCATCCGGCGTGCCCTTGGGGGCATAGATGCCTTGCCAGAAAGTCATGGAATAGCCGGGCAGTCCGGACTCCTGCATGGTGGGCACGTTCGGGAAGCCGGACATGCGTTTTTCGCCAGTGACGGCAATCGCGCGCATGCGGCCGCTGGCGATGTGCGGGGCGGCGGTCAACGCGTCCAGCGCCATAAAGTCGAGGCGGCCGCCTATCAGGTCGACGACGGCCTGGGCGTTGGTCTTGTAGGGAACGGAGACAAATTCGAGCGAGGCCATCTGGCGGTACAGCTCGACGGCCACGCGCACTGCAGATGCGCCCCAGCCAAAAGATAGCTTGCCCGGCTGTTTTTTTGCGAGCGCCGTCAGGTCGCCGACCGTCTTCGCCGGTGAGGTGCTGCTCACCACCATCATCAGCCCTCCGCGCAACACCCCGGTCACAGGGATGAAGTCTTTTACGTAGTCGTAAGGCAGCGTCTTGAAGAGCGACTGGTTGGCGGCGTGTGTGGTGTTGGTGGTGTGGAACAGCACATAGCCGTCGGAGGGCTGCTTCAGCACGTACTCTGCTGCGATGATGCCGCTCGCGCCGGCCTTGGTGTCGACGACGACCGCGGTGCCGGTTTTGGCATTGATGGCTTCGCCGAGTACGCGCCCCATGCCGTCTGTCATGCCTGCGAAGGAGGCGATCAGCGTGATGGGTTTGGCCGGGTAGGCGGCCTGTGCGAAAACGCTGCGTGCGTCCAGGCCTGCAATGCCGGTGATCAGACTGCCCAGCCCCATGGCGAGTTCTCTGCGTTTCATGTTGTTGTCCTCATGTTTCGAAATAGCTCAGTCCCGGCTTCTCGCCGCCAGTTCCCTGCGCAGAGTCCCGGTGTCCCCGAAAGCCTCCAGCACGGGTGATATGCGTTTGAAGGACAGCTGGATGTGGCGTTTCATCGCGCTGCGGGCCTGGTCGGCCTTGCCGGTGATCAGGGCTTCCAGCAGTTCTTCGTGTTCCTTGATGGCTTCTTCCGTCACCCGCGAGTGAAAAAGCACCCGGAACAAATGCATGTGTGTGTGCAGCCTGTCGAGCACCTCTGCCATGACCTGCCCGCCACCAGAGAGGGCGATCAGCCGGTGAAAGTGCGCGTCCCAATGGGCAAACTTGCCGTAGGCCAGCTTTTCGTCGTCTTTCGACGGCTCGAACATGGTGTTGACCAGGCTGCGCAGGTCTTCGCGTTCGTTGGCGCTGAGGCGCTTCGCAGCTTGCGCGGCGGCGTGCGGCTCGAGCAGCAAACGCATCTGGAACATTTCCTGGAAGTGCTGCGCCGACGGCATCGCGGTGGCGCTGTAGCCAATCAGGTGCTGTTTGACGATCAGCCCTTCAGCCTCAAGCCGGATCAGTGCTGCACGTATGGGCGTCTGCGATGCGCCCAGTTCGCGGGCGAGCCTGTCGATGGAAATTCGTGCGCCGGGCGGGATCTTCAGCGAGATGAGGCGCGACAACAGCACTTCATAGATGTCGTCGCCCACGGAACGGCGGGACCGCAATTGCAGTTCCAGCTCGTCTGCGTCCGCAGGGGGGCTGATGTCGGTCTGGGGCAGGGAATTGCCGGAGGTCATGGGCTGGACTTTAGCGGTAAAAATAAAATATCGTATCGGATTTACCCTAATTGATCGCTAAATAAAATACGATACGATTTTTAAGCCAACTCTTTTATCCCTTTCAAGGAAGTTTTATTTATGTCAGTTGATGCCGGGTTTCTGCGTTCGCCGCGGGCCATCCTCTTTGGCGACGGCCAGCGCCATGCGCTGGGCACGGTGGCCCGCAGCCTCGGCCAGCGTGCCCTGATCTGTACCGACGAACGTCTTGTAGGCGACGCGATGTTTATCGCCATGGTCAAGGACCTTCAGGACTGCGGCCTCGAGACCATGGTCTACGACCGGACCCAGGCCGAGTTGCCGATTGCCGGTGTTTTTGAGTGCACGGACAAGGCGAAGGCCTTCGCCCCCGATGTGCTGATAGGTATTGGCGGCGGCAGTTGCATGGACATGGCCAAGCTGGTCGGCATCCTGCTGACGCACGGGGGGGATCTGTCGGACTATTACGGCGAACTCAAGGTGCCCGGCCCCATCATGCCGTTGATCGCCATTCCCACCACCTCGGGTACGGGCTCTGAAGTCACGGCCGTTGCTGTCGTGGCAGACGACAGGCGCGACCTGAAGGTCGGGGTGTCCAGCCCGCACCTGATCCCGCACACCGCGATTTGCGATCCCGAACTCACCCACAGCTGCCCGCCCATGTTGACGGCCTGTTCCGGTGCGGATGCGATGACGCATGCGATCGAGGCGTTCACGGCCATCCGCAGGGATGCCGCGCCTGACCTGGCCACGGGACGCGTCTTCGTCGGCAAGAATGCGCTGACCGACGTGCACGCGCTGTCGGCCATCAGCCTGCTCGCGAAGCACCTGCCGACAGCGGTGAAAAATGGCGCTGACAAGCAGGCTCGCGCCGGCGTGATGATGGCGGCACTGCATGCCGGCATGGCTTTTGGTACAGCAGGTACTGCTGCTGCCCACGCCATCCAGTACCCGGTAGGTGCGCTCACGCATACGCCGCACGGCATTGGCGTGGCCGTGCTCATGCCCTATGTGATGGCCTTCAACCGGCCCAACTGCGGTGCCGAATTTGCGCAGATTGCAACGGCGATGGGCGTGCAGGGCACCGACGAAGCAACACTCGCAGACGCGGCCGTCGAAGCCGTGCGCAAGCTGTTCAGCGACATAGGCATCCCCGCGACGTTGAACGACATCGGCCTGTCCGGGAAAGATCTTGACCATGTCGCCGGCCAGTCCATGCTGGCTGCGCGACTCGTCAACAACAACCCGCGTATGCTGGATGAAGCCAGTATGGTCCGAATCACCCGGGCAGCGCACGAAGGCCAGCTGGGCGCACTCGCCTGATTCAGCTGCCATTTAACCTTGAGCATCCAACCTTTTTGCCAACAGCCATGACACCACGTATTCCCCCCACCCAGCTTTTTATCGACGGCCAATGGCGCGATGCCAGCGACGCCCGCCGCCTCCCGGTGGTCGACCCTTCCACAGAAGTACTGATTGCAGAAGTCGCCGATGCCAGTGTGCAAGACGGCCTTGACGCTGTCTCCGCCGCCAGCCGCGCAGCACCCGCCTTTGCACGCATGCCGGGCCGTGAACGCGCCGAGATGCTGCGCCGCTGCTTTGAACTCATGATGCGCGACAAGGAATACCTGGCCCAGCTGATCTCGTTCGAGAACGGCAAGTCACTGACCGATGCACGCGGTGAGGTTGCTTACGCAGCTGAATTCTTCCGCTGGTTTTCTGAAGAAGCCGTCCGTCTCAATGGGCAATTCGGCACGGCGCCTGGCGGTGCCAACCGAATCATGGTGCAGTACCAGCCCATAGGCGTGTCGGTCCTGATTACGCCGTGGAATTTCCCTGCCGCCATGGCCACCCGCAAGATCGCGCCCGCTCTCGCAGCGGGGTGCACCTGCGTGCTCAAGCCGGCTTCTGAAACGCCGCTGACGGCGTTTGCCATGGCCGAACTGATGGCTGAGGCCGGCGTGCCCAAGGGCGTTGTCAACATCGTCACCACATCGGAACCCGGCCCGGTCATTGATGCCATGCTGGCCGACCCGCGTGTGCGCAAACTCTCGTTCACGGGCTCGACCGGGGTGGGTCGCGGCTTGTTGCGCAGTGCTGCGGGGCAGGTGATCTCCTGCTCGATGGAACTGGGCGGCAACGCACCTTTTGTGGTGTTTGACGACGCCGACATTGACGCGGCCATCGAAGGCGCCATGATTGCCAAAATGCGCAACGGCGGCGAGGCCTGCACGGCTGCCAACCGCTTCTATGTGCAGCGCGGTGTTTATGAAAGCTTTGCAGCCAAGCTGGCAGAGCGCATGGGCGCCATCAAGGTCGGCAACGGCCTGGATGCCGCGACGGGCTGCGGCCCGCTGATCACCACCAAAGCCGTCAACAAGGTCAGCGACCTTGTAGATGACGCAGTGGCGCGTGGCGCGCGCGTGCTGGCCGGCGGCAAACGCCTGGATCGCAGCGGGTATTTCTACTTGCCCACCGTGCTGGCAGATGTGCCGCTTGAGGCGAAGATGCTGGGCGAAGAAATCTTCGGCCCTGTCGCACCGCTGGTGGTGTTTGACACCGAAGAGCAGGCCATTGAAATGGCCAACGCCACGGAGTACGGACTGGTGGCCTACGTCTACACCAGGGACATGGCCAAAGGCCTGCGTGTGAGCGAAAAGATCGAAGCCGGCATGGTCGCGCTCAACCGCGGGCTGGTGTCAGACCCGGCTGCGCCCTTCGGCGGCGTCAAGCAAAGCGGACTGGGCCGTGAAGGCGCGCACGAGGGCATTCTCGAATTCTCCGAAGCCAAGTACATCGCGACCAACTGGTGAGGCCTGCAGGGGCAGAGATGGGCTGAAGTGATTGGCCCATCATCCGTTGAGCGCGGCGACCACGTTCCTGCTTTGTGATGGTGATCCCGCTCTGCGCTTTGCCGTGGGGTGCCGCGTTTTAAAACCGTTTAATATTCAGTTTTAAGGCCAAAAAGCAGACGACCAGTTCTCCTGGCGCACGTTTGCTCTAAGATCGCGCCAAGGAAAACATATGGCACAGGTTAAGAAAAGCGGCGTCAAGGAAGCGATTCTCGAAGCGGCATTTGATCTTTTTTCCCGTCGGGGGTACACCCCCACCACCATGGCGCATATCGCAAAAGACGCCAACATGACGGTAGCCAACATCTATGTCTACTTTGACTCCAAGCTCGCCATCCTCTATGCCTTGTACCGCCCCTGGCTCAACACCCAGCTGGCTTCCCTGGCCGAATCAACGCGCAAGTTCCGGACGCCGCGCTCCCGGTTGCGGCGCATCTTCATCGGCATCTGGGGTGACATTCCCGCTGCCGATCATTCTTTTGCCAATGCACTGATCGAGGCACTGGCCGCTGTGCCGGAAGGTGCGGGCAAGTCGACGAATTTCCTCAAGGAGGTCGAGCAGTTCATCAGTGAGCTGATGGCCGAGTCCCTTCCCGCGGAGCGCCACTACCTGCTCAAGGATGATCTTCTGTCCAACGTTGTCTGGATGGCCTTCGACGGTTTCGTGATCAATCGCCGCATTGGCGATACACGCAACATCGAAACCATTGCGGACATGATGGTGGACATGGTGCTGGGTGAGAATGAAAGTGCTCCTGCGCGGCGCAGCGTCGCCGGCCGCACGCCTGCAGGCACCAAAAAGCAGGCGTCCACACCCGCAGCCTGAGCCCCTCGGGCGATGCCCGGCCGTCAGGTCAGGCGTGTATTGATGCTTTCGCAATCCTTGCGCCATCAATACCGAATAAAACTCTATTTTTAAGGCATTCTTTCTTGATGCCCATGAGTTGCCGCACCAGAAAAATATTCAGTCGCCTCTGAATGGTGCGCGTGGCCTCTATTCGGGGCGAAAAAATATATTCAACATCCCCGGGTAAAAACGCTTGACATTCGTTTATGCCAAATACAGAATTACATTCGTTATTGAGTGTTTTTGGATTTTTGCAGTCCTTGGCGGAAAGACGCAGCGGCCTGCAACAGAAGGAAGTCATGGAAAAAGTCATCAATCTCCGTTTGCATGATCGCTACCCCGAATTGGGCAAAGGCCCTGTGCCTGTGGAGCCGTACATCTCCAGCGACTACTTCGACAGGGAACAGGCGAAGATATTCAACAAGACGTGGATCCAGGTCGGCCGTGTAGAGGAAATCCCCAAGGCGGGTGATTTCTTTGTCAAAGACCTGGATGCCAGCGAGACGTCCATCATCGTGGTGCGAAACAAGCAGGGCAAGGTCAATGCCATGCACAACGTCTGCTCGCACCGCATGAACCAGATCGTTTACGAAAAGCGCGGGCAGACCCGCAAGTTTTTCTGCAAATTCCACGGCTGGGCCTACGACCTGGATGGAAACCTCACCGGCGTTCCCGAGGAAAGCTCATTTTTCGATCTTGAAAAGTGCGAGCACGGCTTGTCGATGGTGGCCTGCGATGTCTGGCAGGGCTTCATCTTTGTGAACATGGATCCAAAGCCCGAGCTGTCGCTGCAGGCCTTCATGGAGCCGATGTTTGGCGGCATTGAAGGTTACCCCTTCGACAAGCTGACAACAGGATTCTCCTGGAGCACGGTGGTCAACTGCAACTGGAAACTTGCACTCGACGCCTTCCAGGAGGCCTACCACGTGGCCTATGTGCATGGGCATTCGATTGCCGACGCGATTGATACCGAAGCGGGCGGCAGCATGCCTCCTCTCGATGCCTTGTGCGGCGAATTTCACCGCAGGTTGTCGATTGCCGGTAACCCGAAGTCTGTGTATGGCAATCCAAATGCCGTCACTGCCGGTGGCAAGGCTGCCGAGGAGGCGCTGGCGACATCCACGACCAGCAAGCCGATTGCCGCTGCTGCCCTGCGTGCCGGAATCGGCAGCGCGAGTTACCACTTCCGCAAGGAAGACCTGCCCGCTGGCATGAACTGGACCGGCCACCCCAATTGGCTGTTCGACATCAATGTGGTGTTCCCGGATTTCTACCTGTCCCTGCGCCCCAACTACTGCCAGGCCTACAACTTCCGGCCGATCTCCCACAACAAGACCTTGCTGGAGGCGCGTGTGTATTACCCCGAGATGAACACGGCAGGCGGCCGCTTCTATCTTGAGTACATGAAGGTGGCTCTGCGCGACGTGCTGCTGGAAGATCTCAGCACGCTGGAACGCACTCAATCTGGCGTGCAGACGGGTGTGAAGAAAAGCATGTTGTTGCAGGAGTACGAGGTGCTGGTGCGACACAGCGCCCATGTGGTGGACCGCATGGTTCGCAGTGAAGCCGCCTGAGGGCACAAGGAAAACCATGCAGACAGATATCAAACTTCCCGCGCAGTTCGCCCATCTGGAGGTCTTCGGCCAATGGAGCCTGGCGACAGAGACCGAGCGAAACGGCCTGCGCAACAGCAGCGCCATGGCGGACATCATCGCGTTCAAGGACGCCATGCTGGTCGACGTTGATGCCATTGTTGCCTACCTGAACGGATTCCCGCTCGACGCGATGCCCGCCGAGCCACTGGCCCTGATGCACATGCTGCTGTCGCTCGCCGAAGTCGCACCCGCAGTCGAGGCCTACAACCAGCCCGGTGTCATTGATGGTTACGACCCCGCGCGTTTTGTTGCCGACGAAACATTCGTCATGCGTCCACCGGTCTGACCTGAAAGCACCTCATGCCCAAATGCAGAGTTTTTGCGATTGATGACAACCTCAAGGAGGTCGTGGCCGACGGTCTGTACGGCAAGCACATGTTCGGCGCAACGGTGAGCGTGGCGATCGTGAAATTTGTCGAAGCCAAAGGCCGGGACTTGCCCGCGAAATCGCACGCCCATGGAGAAGAGGCATCGCTGCAATTGGTGGGTGCCTGTTCGGTGTTTGAGAGTGCTGACAGCGAAGAGACCGATTTCGAGTCCAGGATGGAAGCGGGCACCGCCCTCATCATCCCGCCTGGCACCATGCATTACGGCACGAACCGTTTTGCCTCCGAAGGTGTGAGCATGCGTCTGAATGTCGTGACGCCGGCGCGCAAGGAATACGGCCCCGAAGATTCAAAAATGTACTACCCGCTCAAAGACCGGCCCGCAGCATCATGAGCACTTCTCTCGTCACGACAAAAACCTACACCGATGCGGGGTCGCGGCATTGCCTTCCGGTCGACATCGACTGGCAGGCGGTCGAAGCTTCAGGCCAGACAGCGGCAGCCGAAGGCGCCCATCTGGCCATCGCCATCAGCATTTTCAAGCGCGATCAGAAGAGTGCTGAACTGACCGAGCCGCAAGGCGAAGAAGTCGCCACGGTGCTCGAAGGCGCTTTCCTGGTCGAAGCGGCCGGTGAGCGCTACCAGTTGTCGCCTGGCGAAGGCATCATCATTCCTCCGCGCGAGCCGCGTGTCTGGACCTGCCAGTCCGTGCGCGGCGTCCTGTACCGCGTCACCACGCGGCTGGATGCGCTTCCCGCTGAGGAAGGCGCTACGGCATGAACACCTCCCATGTGCTCATCGCAGGTGCCGGCCATGCCGGCGGCCGCGTGGCGCAGAACCTGCGCAAGGCCGGGCACACGGGAAAAATCACCATGGTGGGCGATGAGGCGTATGCGCCCTATGAACGGCCAGCCCTGTCCAAGGAAATGCTGCTGGGCACCACAAGCAGCGAGAACCTGACCCTCACACCTTCGGCATTCTGGGAGGATGCGCAATCTGTGGAGCGCGTCATAGGCCGGATATCTTCCCTGGATGCCGCCAACCGGATTGCGAGGCTGGACGACAGCCGAACGCTTGCTTTTGACGAACTGGTGATCGCTACCGGCGGTCAACCGCGCGTGCTGACCATCCCGGGCGCCGGGTTGCCCTGTGTACGGGTCCTGCGTACGCTCGACGACTGCCATGCATTGAAGGGTGACTTGTCCGAGGGCAAACACATCGCCATTGTCGGTGGCGGTGTGATCGGCATGGAAGCAGCTGCCAGCGCCGTGGCCCTGGGTCTGCGCGTGACAGTGCTGGAGGCCGGCGAGCGGGTCATGTCGCGCAGCTTGCCACCTGAAGCGTCCCAATGGTTGCAACAACTGCACCAGTCCCGAGGTGTTGATGTGCGCACCGGCATCAAGGCGCTGGCGCTGGCTGCATCCGGGAATGGATGTCTGGTATCCGGCGCAGATGCCAATGGCACGGCGTTTGAACTGCAGGTCGACACTGTGCTGGCCGCCGTCGGCATTGTGCCCAGTGCCTCCTATCTTGAAAGCAGCGGCATCGCGACCGACAACGGCGTGGTGGTGGACAGCTTCTGCCGCAGCCCCAGTGCCGACTGGTGTTATGCCGTGGGTGACATCGCCAACACCTACAGTGGCCTGTATCAGCGCCATGTCCGGCAGGAAACCTGGCGTAATGCAGAAAATCAGGCGCTCGCAGTGGCCGGTTTCATTACCGGGCGCACCGAGCCCTACGTGGAAATCCCCTGGATGTGGTCGGACCAGTTCGGCCGGAACATCCAGGTGGTCGGGCTCTATGCGGCAGGAGATAAGGTCATCGCCCGGGGCGACCTGACGATGGATACCGGCACCCTGTTGTGGCTGCATGAAGGCCGGGTTGCCGGTGGCGTGTTGATCAATGCAGGTCGCGACCGCAAACACCTGGAAGCGCTGGTGCGTCATCGCGCCAGCGTAGACGCCGAAAAGCTGGCTGATCCTGCCGTCGCGCTGAAAGGTCTGGTCTGACATGATCACGTCCGCAACCCCCAACAGCTTTGAGAAGCGTCTTGAAGCGCTGGAAGCGATGGAGTCCATTCGCCTGCTCAAGGCGCGTTATGCGGGTCTTGCAGACGACAAGTACACCAAAGACTACAAGCGCCAGCCTGAGGCACGCATGATCGAACTGGCCCAGCTGCAGGCCGCCTGTTTTACCGAAGATGCTGTATGGGCAGGCGGCAGCGCGTTTGGTGCCGACCTGGTCGGACGCGCGCAATTGGCGGAGTGGTTTGGGCGCTCCCCATGGTGTTTTGCCATGCACTATTACGGCAGCCCCGAGATCAGCGTCAAGGGCGATGAGGCAGCAGGCACCTGGAGGCTCTGGCAAATGGCATTGCGCGCCGATACACACGAGGCCTTGCTGCTTTCCGCCGTGACGTCCGAACAATACCGCAGGCAGCCTGATGGCAACTGGCTGCATTCCCGCATGCTGTTTGAACAGGTTCACATGCTACCCATAGCGGCCGGCGCATTCCCGCTGCGCTCCACGTTTGCAGCCCAACCCGACGGGTCTGGCGCAGACCTCCTACCCCGGAACATGAAATGAAAAATGATATTGAGTTAAAGGTATTGCAGGGGCAACCGCCTTCTGCGCCCGGCGATTGCACGGGCTGTGAATTCACGATTGCGGAAAACCAGTGTGAGGTGGTGAGCAACGAGTGGGTCAACGCTGAATACAAACACCTGATCCTGAAGGCACCGCCGATTGCGCTGGCCGTTCTGCCGGGGCAGTTTTTTCATCTTGCCTGTCCACCATCGGGCACAGACGCACCCTACCTGCGTCGCCCCATGAGCCTTTACCGCGTGAATGCGGAGGCCGGCCAAATAGAGTTTTTATACAAGGTTCAAGGCGCCGGTACCCGCGGACTTGCTAGCCTGTTGCCCGGCGGAAACCTCGACGCCTTCGGGCCGGTCGGCGTGGGCTTCCAGTTGCCGCAAGGCTGCCGTCATGTGCTGGTGCTGGCGCGTGGCGTGGGCCTGGCCACGATGGCACCGCTTGCCGAATACGCCGTCAAGCAGGGCGCTGCGGTCACGGCCATTCTCAGTGCGCGCAACCCCGATGTGGTGATGTCGGCAGACTACCTGCGGTCGGTCGGTGCAAAGGTTCTTGTCGTGACTGACGACAACGGCAGCAGTGATATCGCCAACATCGAGGCGCTGGTGCGCGAAGCCCATGCCGTCCAGCCTTTCGGCCTGCTGGCAACCTGTGGTTCCAACCGCTTCCTCCTGTCCCTGCAAAAACTCGGGCGGGAACTGGGTGTGAACGCGCAGGTGGCGCTTGAGCAGCACATGGGCTGCGCGCTGGGCATGTGTTTTGCATGTGTCAGACCTTTTCGCAAGAACGCTGAGTCTGAGGTCATGAGTTATCGCCGCGTGTGCTGGGATGGTCCGGTGTTTGATGTCCAGGAGACCGTCACATGGTAAACATGAGCGTTTCCATCGGTGGGATCACCCTTCGCAATCCCGTCATGCCGGCATCCGGCACATTTGCCGAAGGCATGGCGAAGGTCATAGACCTGAACCGGCTGGGTGCAATTGTGACCAAGACGATTACCAATGACCTGCGGGAAGGCAATGCGCCACCGCGTGTGGCAGAACTGCGCGGCTCCACGCTGTTTTCGATCGGCATCCCCAGCAAGGGCCCGGATCACTACGTCAACGAGCTGGTGCCGTTCTACAGAAAATACACACCTCCACTCGTCGCCAGTATTTCTGCCAACACCATCGAAGAGTTCGGGGAACTTGCCGCACGCATCAGCGTGCCGGGTGTCATGGCGATTGAAGCCAACGTTTCGTGCCCGAACCTGAAAAAGGACGGCCAGGCCTTTGGCATGGACCCGCAGGCCACCCACGATGTCGTGCGCGAAATGAAGCGCGCCACGCCCTTGCAGGTGTGGGCCAAGCTGTCGCCCAACGTCGGCAACATTGCCACCATCGCCAAGGCTGCAGAAAAAGGGGGTGCAGACGCGCTGGTATTGGCCAATGCCATGCTGGCGATGGCCATCAACACGGAAACATTCCAGCCAAAAGTCGCCAACCTCATGGGCGGCATTACAGGCGATGCCACCAAGCCCATCATCCTGCGCATGGCTTATCAATGCGCACAGGCCGTGGGCATTCCCATCATTGGTTGCGGTGGCATCAGCACTGCGGAAGATGCGCTCGAGTACCTGCTGGCAGGTTGTACGGCCATCCAGGTGGGTACCGCCAATTTTGTCAGCGCAGGGGCGATGATTCGCATGATTGACGACCTGGAAGCCTTCTGTGAGCGCCGCAACATCGTACGTGCCGGCGATCTGGTGGGGGCCATGAAGATGTACGAACCCATGCTTCTGGAGCGGAGGGCGGGGCTATGAACACGCAAGCCACTGTCGCCGTTTCGCAGGACTGGCATGTCCTCGGGCATCTCGCCGACGTTTTCGGCACGCGTGCCTGCCGGTCCATGGAAATTGCCGGGCGGCAAATCGGCCTGTTCCGGGTCGAGGACACCATTTATGCGATTGATGACATTTGCAGCCATGGAAATGCGCGACTGAGCGAAGGCGATCTCGACGGGTTCGAGATTGAATGTCCCTTGCATGCAGGCCTGTTCGATATTCGCTCCGGCAAGGCACTGACAGCCCCGGTGACGCGTGATGTCCGCAGCCATGCAGTCCGCCTCGAAGGCGAAACCTTGTTTGTCCGGCTGGAGGCATGAAGGCCATGACGTCACCTGATCCATCCCGTGCAGCGCCCGTGCGCCCTCGTGTTGCGGTCATCGGCACCGGGGGGACGTTTGCGATGCATGCGCGGCATGCATTCGATTGGGTCGAGTACGGCGAGAGCGGTGTGGTCCACCCCATAGAAGACATGCTCGGGCAGATTGAAAGTCTGGGCCTCGATATTGATATCGTGCCTGTGACCTTCCGGGCCGTCGGCAGCACAGCCATCGTTCCGCAGGATTGGCTGGAGCTGGCCCAATTGATCACCGCCACCGCGGCTGCTGATCCAGGCCTCGCCGGCTTTGTGGTGACGCACGGCACCGCCACTCTGGAAGAAACCGCATGGTTTCTCGACCTGTCGGTGCACGTCCCGCAGGCGATCGTGCTGACGGGGGCGCAGCGACCACAAAATACCGCAGGCAGTGATGCCCTGCCCAATCTGCGTGCGGCCCTTGCTGTGGCGGCCTGTGCGCAAGCGGCTTCAATGGGTACGGTGGTCGTCATGGACAGCATGATTTTTGCTGCCAGGGACGTGACCAAGGCCGCGAGTTTTGAATTGAATGCGTTTGAAGCCAAACCCTTTGGGCCACTGGGCCGAGTCAATCCGGACGGTGTGGTGTCTTTCCGTCGCCGTCCTTTTGGCGCTGAACCGGCACAACGGTTCAACCTGCAGGCCGTCAAGACCCTGCCCCGGGTTGACCTTGTGACCTCTTACGCAGGCGCGGACGGTGTTGTGATCGACGCCCTGGTTACCGCGGGTACAAAGGGTATTGTCAGCGTGGGTCTTCCGCCAGGGCGGCCTGCCAATGGCGAAAGAAATGCTTTCCAGACCGCTGTCAGCCAGGGGGTCGTGGTTGTCCAGGCGTCGCGCGCGGCACGCGGCGTGGTCCCGCCCCAGGCGTTTTTGCATCGCGACGGTGTGCTTGCAGGCGGGGACCTCGCACCGCAAAAACTGCGCATCCTCCTGATGCTGATGCTGGCCAGCACACCGGCGCTCTCACCAGGCGCCATGCAGTCACTCATCCTTGAATCGGGTGGTGAATTGCTGCCCGGCGCAAGCGCCATCGCCTAAGCCCACAACAGAAAGAACGGAAGTTTCATGCAGCTATCTAGCGAAAGACAGGTACCCGCATCGCCTAAGGCGGTGTGGACCGCATTGAATGACCCCGAGGTCTTGCGCGGGTGCATTCCCGGGTGCGAGAGCATCACCTTGCTGGGTCCCGACCAGTACGAGCTGGTCATGGCCGTCAAGATCGGGCCAGTCAGTGCAAAGTTCAAAGGCAAGATGTCCCTGACCGACATCAAGCCCCCGCATTCGTATTCAATCGTCTTTGAAGGCCAGGGCGGCATGGCTGGTTTTGCAAAAGGTTCTGCGGCCGTGGTGTTGCAGCCCCAGGCGCAGACCGACACGACGATGCTGCAATACAACGTTGAGGCACAGGTGGGCGGCAAGATCGCCCAGCTCGGGTCCCGCCTCATTGACAGCTCCGCCAAAAAAATGGCGGATGATTTTTTTGCCCGGTTTGTCGCCGTGTTCGCGCCGGCAGGTGTTGATGAGGCTGGTGTGTCGCCCGCTTCGATCGCCGAAGAAATCCGCCGGACCGAAACGCCGGCCACCACCCCAGAATTTCCCGGCCCATGGTCCCGCATGGTCGGGTTCCTGAAATCCCTTTTCCAGCGCAAGTCCCTTAATTAACCAACCAAGTAGGCACCCCATGAAAATAAGCACTGCATCAAAATCAATCGCGATTGTCGGTAGTTCCCTGTTGTTGATGTCCGCCGCACTGGCTGATGTCAAAATAGGATTTTCCGGGCCGCTTTCCGGCTCGCAGGCCGCTGTCGGCCAAGACCAGCTGGACGGATTCATGCTGGGCCTGGAAGAGCGTGGCGGCAAGCTGGGTGGCCAGACCGTCATCCTGATGAAAGAGGACGACCAGCTCAAGCCCGAAGTGGCCGCCCAGGTGACGCGCCAGTTCATCGAGCGCGACAAGGTCGACGCCATGGTCGGTCTGGGTTATTCCAACATCGTGATGGCCAACCTGCGCCGAATGGCAGAGTCGGGCACGGTCGCCATCGCCACCAGCTCCGGTCCATCGCCCGTTGCTGGCGCCGAGTGTGCCGCCAATGTCTTCTCGACCGCCTGGCAAAACGACGGGTTCGGTGAAGCCATCGGCAAACTGATGCAGGACAAGGGCTTCAAGAATGTCTATCTTCTTGCGCCGAATTACCAGGCGGGCAAGGACATGCTGGCTGGATACAAGCGTTTCTACAAGGGCGGCCTGTCCGCAGAGGTCTACACGCAGGTAGGCCAGACTGACTATTCGGCTGAGATCACGCAACTGCAGGCCGCGAAGCCGGACGCCATCTTTGCCTTCTATCCCGGCGGCATGGGTGTGAACTTCATCAAGCAGCTGAGCCAGGCTGGCGTGGTGACCAAGATTCCCGTGTACTCCACCTTTACCGCCGATGGCGCCAACCTGGCTGCACTTCGTGATGCGGCCGTCGGCGTGTATAGCGGAAACATGTGGAGCACCTCGCTCGACAACCCCCAAAATACAAAATTCGTGAAAGCCTTTGAAGCGAAATTCAAACGCACACCAAGCTCCTACGCGGCCATTGCCTATGACACTGCCAGCCTGCTGGACGTTGCCGTGGCCAAAGTCAAGGGCAACACCAGTGACAAGAAAGCTTTTGCGGCAGCGGTCAAGGCCGCAGGCTCCGATTTCAAATCGGTGCGCGGTCCCTTTAAATTCAATTCCAACAACATGCCGATTCAGAATTACTATGCATTCGAGATGGTGAAGGACGGCGCCGACTTCAAGAGCAAGCAGGTCGCAACGCCGTTGCCTGACCACAAGGATGCCTACGTGTCTGCCTGCGCACTCAAATAAAACACCATCATGCTGATACTCGCCCAGCTCTTAAACGGATTGCAGTACGGCATCATGCTGTTCCTGCTGGCGGCGGGGCTGACGCTGGTTTTCGGAATCATGAGTTTCGTCAACCTGGCGCATGGCTCGCTTTACATGATGGGCGCGTATCTGGCCGCAGCAATCACAAATTACACAGGCTCATTTCTGCTGGGCTTGCTGGGCTCGGCTGTGGGTTGCCTGTCCATCGGCCTGCTGTTGGAACGCGTGGCGGTGTCAAGGCTGTACGGCCGGGATCACCTCAACCACGTGCTGGCAACCTTCGGCATGATCCTGTTCTTCAATGAACTGGTGACCATGATCTGGGGCAAACAGCCCGTGTTTGTCTCCGTACCGGCTTTCCTGTCGGGGAGCGTTGAAATCTTCGGCCTCAGTTACCCCAGCTACCGTTTCGCCATCATCGGTGTCGGGTTGCTGGTGGCGCTTGGCTGCTACCTGCTGATACATCGCACGCGCATGGGCATGCTGATACGGGCGGGTGCCAACAATGTCGGCATGGTCAGTGCGCTGGGCGTCAACATCAAGTTGCTCAACGCCTTGCTGTTCGCGCTGGGCGCGGCGCTCGCGGGTCTCGCAGGCGCGATGGCGGGGCCTATTCTTTCAGTGCAATCGGGCATGGGTGAGCCGGTCCTCATCACCACCCTGCTGGTGATTGTCATCGGGGGCATTGGCTCCGTGAAGGGCGCCTTTTATGCTGCGCTGATTGTCGGTGTGGTCGACACCATGGGGCGGGTGTTCTTGCCGGTTTTGCTGCGTGAATTTGCAAGCCGTCAGCTGGCGGATGCCGCTGGCCCGGCTCTTGCGTCACTGTCTATTTATCTGCTGATGGCCGCTGTTCTTGCATTACGTCCGCAAGGCCTATTCGTCAAAAAAACCACCTGACCATGATGATGAATCTTCTTCGTCCCAGCGTGATGCTGCCGCTGCTGTTGATGGCGGGCCTGGCGCTTGTGCCGGTGATTGCCGTCGCAGCCGGGGAGCAGTTCTACATTTCGTTTTTTGCACGCATCGTCATTTATGCGATTGCCGCGACTGCGCTTAACCTGGCCCTTGGATATGGCGGCATGGTGGGCTTTGGCCATGCGCTTTTCATGGGTCTGGGCGCCTACTGTGTGGCTTTGCCCGCGTTCTTTGGTTTCAGCAACGGATGGTTGCAGCTGCTGCTCACCATTGTGGTGTGTGCCCTGGCCGGTCTGGTCACGGGTGCCATCAGCCTGCGCACCCGCGGCATTGCCTTCATCATGATCACTCTGGCTTTTGCACAGATGGGGTACTTCATTTTTGTGAGCCTCAAGCAGTTTGGTGGCGACGACGGCATGACCATCGCCACCACCAGCCGCCTGGGCGTCATCGACCTGGGGTCAACGACCCCGCTGTACTACGCGTCATGGCTGATGCTGGCAGTGCTGGTCCTGTGGATGGCCAAGGTGCGCAGCTCGCCGTTCGGCATGGCACTGCGCGCGTCCCGCCAGAACTTCACGCGAGTCAATGCCCTTGGATTTCCGGCCATGCGTTTCCAGTTGCTCGCCTATGTCATCTCGTCCGTGGGATGTGGCATCGCCGGCTTCCTGCTGGCCAATCTCAATGCGTTTGCATCGCCGGGCATGATGAGCTGGCAAATCTCCGGCGAGCTGATTGTGATGGTGGTGCTCGGCGGCCTGGGCAGCGTGTTCGGACCGTTGCTGGGTGCTGTGGCCTTTATTGGCCTCGAAGAAACGCTCAAGCTCTACACGGCACACCCCATGGCCATATTTGGGCCCCTGATTGTGCTGGTCGCGCTGTCTGGAAAGGACGGACTGACAGGAAGCCTCGAATGGCTGGACAGGCTGGTTGCGAAGTGGTCTGCAAGTAAAAAGGAAGCAGGCGCGGACGTGATGGCCGTGGCCATTGATGGAGCCGTCAAATGACGACACTGCGTACCAGCGGGCTTACCAAGCGCTACGGCGGCCTGGTGGTGACCGATGACGTGTCGCTGGATATACGGCCTGGCGAGTTGCATGCAATCATTGGCCCCAACGGCGCGGGCAAAACCACTTTGATTCACCAGCTCTCCGGCGAGAAAGCCCCCGACAGCGGAAGTGTCTGGTTCAACAACGATGACGTCACCGGCATGCCCATGCACAAACGGGCTTGCCTGGGCCTGCTGCGGTCTTACCAGATCACGTCGATTTTTGAAGAGTTCACCGTTCTGGAGAACGCCACGCTGGCAGCCATAGGCGCGCGCGGCCAGGGCTATGGCTTCTGGCGGTCCATGATGGCGTACGGCGATGCCGTGAACGACGCGCGTGAGGGCTTGCGCGCGGCGCGGCTTGAAGCCCGCAGCGATGTGGCGGCGTCGGAGCTTGGTTACGGTGAAAGGCGGCAACTCGAGCTGGCCATGGCCCTGGCGGCCCGGCCGAAGTTTCTTTTGCTCGACGAACCCATGGCCGGTATGAGCATTGATGAGTCCGCGGCCGTGGTGGCGTTGTTGAAGTCACTCAAAAGCAAATATTCCATCCTCCTGGTCGAGCACGACATGGACGCGGTGTTTGCGCTGGCAGACCGCATCACCGTGATGGTGTCGGGGCGCGCCGCCTTCTGCGGCAGCCCGGATGAAATTCGCAATCATCCGGAGGTGCGCACCATCTACCTCGGCGATGAACAGGGTGATTTCTCGGGAGCCACGCATGCCTAGACTTTTGTCGATTGAACATCTCCAGGCCTCGTATGGTCATGCCCAGGCGCTGTTCGATATTTCGCTCGACATCGGCGAGGGTGAGGTCATTACCCTCCTGGGCCGCAACGGCATGGGGCGGTCCACCACGGTCAAGTGCCTGTTTGGTCTGTTGCCTGTCAAGGCCGGCGAAATCCGCTTTGGCGGCGAGCGCATTGACCACCTGCCTTCGTACAAAATCGCGCGCTGTGGTCTTGGGCTGGTGCCCGAAGGCCGCCAGGTTTTCGCCGACCTGTCGGTGGAGGAAAATCTGCTCGCCACCGCAAGACCCGGCAAACGCAAGGCGGCGCTGTGGGACCAGAAACGCGTGTACCAGTTCTTTCCGCGATTGAGTGAACGGAAAAAAAACATGGGATCCCAGTTGTCCGGGGGTGAGCAGCAGATGCTCGCCATCTCGCGCGCGCTGATGACCAACCCTTCATTGCTGGTGCTTGATGAGGCGACGGAAGGATTGGCACCCGTGGTGCGCGCCGAGATATGGCAGGCACTGGCCCAGCTCAAACGTGACGGCCTGTCGTTGATCGTCATCGACAAGAACATCAAGTCGCTGCTGGCGCTGGCGGACCGCCACTACCTGATTGAGAAGGGCCGGGTCGTCTGGTCCGGCGACTCAGGCCAGCTTGGGGCACAACCCGATTTGATGCATCGTTACCTGGGCGTATAAGCAGAATTCTGATGAAAGCACCCGCTTTTTCCTATTCCCGCCCCGATACCGTCGAGGCCACCTGCGACATCCTTGCCGAGCACGGTGGCGACGCCAAAATACTGGCGGGCGGGCAAAGCCTGATGGCAACGCTCAACCTGCGCCTGTCTGCGCCGGCCCTGCTGGTGGATATCAACCGCATCGCCAGCCTCAAGGGACTCTCCGTGACGCCGGATGGCGCCCACCTCCGTATCGGCGCGCTGGTGCGCCATGTCGAGGTGGCCGAGTCGGCGCTGGTGTCCGACAGGGTGCCGCTGGTGTCCATGGCCATGACACATGTCGCACACGCTGCCATCCGCAATCGCGGCACCACATGCGGCAGCCTCGCGATGGCCGACCCTTCGGCAGAGATGCCCGCGTGCGCTGTCACGCTGGAAGCCATCCTGGTGCTGCAAAGCAAAAAGGACGGTGTCAGGCGCGTTCCGGCCAGCCAGTTCTTTTTCGGGCTGTATGAAACGGCCCGGCGTGACGACGAGGTTCTGGTCGAAGTATTGTTTCCCTGCCGCCAACCCGACGAGCGCTTTGGCTTTGATGAGTTGAGCCGCCGCCACGGTGATTTCGCCATGGTCGGTGTCGCGGCGAAAGCGCACTACGCGGGTGGAAAAATCTCGGGCCTGCGCCTGGTGGTGTTCGGTACCGACCCCATGCCCATTCGCTCGGTGTCCGCGGCCCGCATCGCCGAAGGGCAGTCCTGGTCTGTGGCATTGGGCAAACAGATCGCCGCTGAAGCGGTCCAGGAGCTTGACCCGGACGACAACATGTTTGGCGGCCCGGCTGTCAAGCGCCGCCAGGCGGCTGCGCTGATTTCCCGCGTGCTGGCGGCGACCTTTGGCGAAAGCAATAAAACCCATGGATGAAACTGCAGACATTGAAGTGATCCTCAACGGCAAGGCGCAGCGCCACGCCGTGGCTGTCCGGCGCAATCTGGTCGATTTTTTGAGGCATGACCTTGGCCTGACCGGCTCGCATGTCGGCTGCGAGTCCGGTATTTGCGGCGCCTGCAACATCCGGGTGGACGGCGTGGTCGTGCGAGGCTGCCTGATGCTGGCGGTGCAGGTGGACGGCGCGGTTGTCGACACGATTGAAGGTCTGGCCGCGTCCGGCGAGATTGCCGGATTGCAGCAGGCGTTTGTCGAGAAAAATGCCTTGCAGTGCGGGTACTGTACGCCGGGCATGCTGATGACTGGCAGTGAACTGCTGGCCAAAAAATCCTGCCCCACCCGTTGTGAAATTCGTGATGCCATTTCGGGCAACTACTGCCGCTGTACGGGGTATCACGCCATCGTGAACGCGATAGAGCATGCGGCGCAACAGGCGCAGGTCAAGCCATGAGCGTGGACCTTCAGAAATCACCCGTACACGGCGAAGCGTGGATAGGCGCTTCTGTCACGCGCCCTGATGCCCGACGTTTCGTGGCGGGCAATGGCCGTTACGTTGATGACATCGCGCTGGCCGGCACGCAGCATGTGGTGTTTTACAGAAGCCCCTTCGCACGCGCTAAATTTCATTCACTGGACGTTGAGGCCGCGTCGCAGATGCCGGGCGTTACCGGGGTCTTTACCGGAGCCGACATCGCAGAAGTCTGTTCCGCGTGGACAGCAAAGTTCGGCATGGTACCGGCGCACGTGTCTGCCCCGCAGCGCGCGATGGCGGTGGATGAATGCTATTGGCAGGGCGAAGCTGTAGCCGCTGTTGTCGCCCTGACGCGCGCGCAGGCCGAGGACGCGCTGGAAGCCATCATGATTGAGTGGGAAGAGGGCACACCCATTACCAACGCCCTGGCCGCCATCGCGCCGGGGTCGCCCACCTGCCACCCGCACATCACCACCAACCTTGCCCTCGATCGCACCGTCGAAGCGGGCCCGGTGCTGGATGTCTTCGCGCAAGCTGCGCACGTGGTCAGTCACAGGTTTGAGTTCGGCCGCCAGACGGGCGTGCCGCTGGAACCGCGCGGTATCCTGGCCAGTTTTGATGTGCGCACAGGCGAGCTCACTGTCTACCAGTCGCATCAGGCACCTTTCCAGATGCAGGATGTCTTCTCGACCCAGCTCGGCTTGCCCCTCGACAAGGTGCGTGTCATCTGCCCGGACGTGGGGGGCGCGTTCGGGATCAAGCTGCATGCCTACGCCGACGAGATAGCCGTCGCAGCCATTGCCAGGCTGATGGGCAAGCCGGTGAAATTCCAGGCCGACCGGCTGGAGTCCTTTGTGTCGGATGTTCATGCGCGTGATGCTGCAGTCGATGCGAAATTGGCGGTCGATGCCAGCGGCCGCATCACGGCTCTGGATGTCGACATGCTGTTCACCTTTGGTGCCGTATCGGCTTACCCGCGCAGCAGCCTGGGTGAGGCCTTCCAGGCGCTTGATCTTTGCGGGTCGGCCTATCACGTGCCGGCGTTCAAGGGGCGGGTCCGCGGTGCCTTTGTCAACAAGGTGCCTACCGGTGCATACCGGGCAGTCGGTCAGCCAATTGCCTGTGCTGTCATCGAGCAGCTGCTGGACAATGCCGCAGCGGCGCTGGGAATGGACCCGGCCGTGATCCGGAGAATCAATCACCTCAAGCCACTGCCCGAGGGCACCAGCACCCGGCCGACACCGGGTGGTGTGTTGCTGGGGCCCCTTTCCGTCGACGAGTGCCTGGATGTTGCGCTCGAGAAAATGGACTATGACGGTTTGCGTGCGCAGCAGGCCAGCCTCAGGGAAAAAGGAATCTATCGCGGCATCGGCCTTTGTACGTTTGTCGAGTTGACGGGCGTCGGTGCGGGACTTTATGGGCCCAACGGCATCCATGTGGCGGGCAAAGAGGGCGTGCGCCTGACCCTATTACCCTCCGGGCGCATCACCTGCAAGACCAGTGCAACCGAACAGGGGCAGGGTACGCGCACAGGCCTCACACAAATCGTTGCCCAGGCCATGGGCACCAGCCTGGAGAGCGTGGAAGTCAGCAGCGGCGACACGGCGGTCGACCCGATGGGCGGTGGTGCCTGGGCTTCGCGCGGAATTGCGCTGGCCGGCGAGGCGGTACTGCTTGCTGCTGCACAACTGCGGCAGAATATTCTGGCCATCGCCGCGGCACTGGCGAAAGTCGACTCGTCCTCGCTCAGCGTTACCGGTGACGCCGTCCGCGACAGTTCAGGTAAGGTCTTGTACACACTTGAGCAAATTGCCCTGCTGGCGCACTACAACTCCAACGGCATCGCACTGGCCGTGATTCCCGAGATGAGTGTCGAGCGCAGCTACGCGCCGCGCGGCAAACCCTACTTCGCGGCCAATGGCATTCAGGCCGCGCATGTGGAGGTCGACATTGAAACAGGTGTCATCAGGCTTCTTGATTTCTGGGTCGTCGAAGATTGTGGCCGACTGGTCAATCCCCTGCTCGCCGATGAGCAGGTTCGCGGCGGCGTGGTGCAGGGCATAGGCGCAGCACTTTATGAGAACTGTGTTTACAGCGATAGTGGGCAGATGGTCAACGCATCGCTCGCGGACTACCTGATCCCGATGGCGTCAGAGATGCCGGATATTGGTGTGTACCACGTCAGTACACCCGAGCGTGAAACCGAACTGGGCGCCAAAGGCGTCGGCGAGGCGGGCACGGTCGGTGCGGTCGGTGCGTTGTGGAGCGCCGTCAACGACGCCCTTCGGCCAACCGGCAAGCTGGTGTTCAAGCAGCCCTTCACGCCCGCACACCTGCTTGAGGTTCTGTACCCGGACGGCAATTAGCCCCGGTCCAGCCCCATCGCCGTAAGCGCCTGTTCACGAGCGGTTGGGCGTTGAGAAATTCGAATACAAAAAGTACAAGGAGACAGCGCAAATGACCGGACTGAATTTTGTCATCGAAGGTAAAGGCCCCATGGTTGTGCTCAGCCATGCCCTGGGGTGTGACCTGCACATGTGGGACGAGGTTGCGGCGTTGTTGACGCCCCACTACACCGTGCTGCGTTATGACCATCGCGGCCATGGGCGCTCGCCTGCGGAAGAGGGCGCTTTCAGCATGAACGATCTGGCCGACGACGCGGCTGAACTGATTCGTGCGCACGCCACCGGTCCGGTGCACTTTGCAGGCCTGTCCATGGGCGGCATGACAGCCCAGGCGCTGGGTGCGCGACATCCGTCACTGGTCAAAAGCCTGGTCATTGCAAATTCGGCCAGCCACTACGACGCCGCGGCGCGCGCAGGCTGGATGACACGCATCAGCACCGTACAGGCGGGCGGCATGAAAGCCATTTCTGAAGGGGCCATCCAGCGCTGGTTCACGCCCGCATTTCGCGCCGATGCCCATGGCAAGCAACGGGTGGCGGTGATGCAGTCGCAACTGGAAGCGACTGCACCTGGTCCCTATGCCGCCAGCTGCCTGGCGGTCGCAACCATTGATCTTGAAAGAGGTAACGCGTCCATTGCTTGCCCGACCTTGGTCATTGCCGGTGATCTGGACGAGGCCACACCACCCGCGTTGTCGGAGGTCATCGCGAAGTCAATTCCCGGGGCGGCGCTGGCGAGCATAGGTGCGGCCCACCTGAGTGCCGTGGAGCGCCCGGGCGAATTTGCGCAACTCGTCGGAATTTTCTGGGCAGCACAGCAGGCTGCTTGAGAAATGAATGACGCTGTCGGAAAGCTGACCGCCACACATTGGGGCAACTACCGCGTCAGCGTGCTGCCCGACGGATCGCTCAAGGCGAAACCTGCGTTCGGGGATGTGGCGCCATCCATGCTTGGCCGATCGCTTGAGGGAACCCGCGATGCCGGCAGCCGGATCGCCGCGCCCATGGTCCGTGAGGGCTATCTCAGGCATGGGCGATCCAGCCCCGGAGAAGGCCGCGGCCATGAAAATTTTGTGTCGGTGGGATGGGACGAGGCGCTGGACCTGGCTGCCAATGCCATCCGCGATGTTCGCACCAGGCGCGGCGATGCGGCGGTCTATGGCAGCTCATACGGGTGGGCCAGTGCCGGCCGTTTTCACCACGCACAGAGCCAGATTCATCGTTTCCTGAGGATGGGCGGCGGCTACACGGACTCCGTCAACGACTACTCTGCGGGCGCGGCGCAGGTGATTGTGCGGCACATCACCGGCATGACGTTTTATCAGGCCTGTACCGAAGCACCGCCTGCGCGGGACATTGCCGCACACTGCAAACTGATTGTTTGCTTTGGCGGTGCCAGCCTTAAAAATAACGAGATGACGCCGGGTGGCATGGGCAGCCATGACGGGCTGGCACACCTCACGCAGTTGAAGGCGGCGGGTGTCCAGTTTGTCAGCGTCAGTGCCATTCGCGATGATGCAGCAGCAGTTCTGGACGCTGAATGGCTGCGCTGCAGGCCAAACAGCGATGTCGCGCTGATGTTGGCACTCGGCTTTTGCGTGATGGAAGCGGGCCTGCACGACCGCGATTTCCTGACCCGCCATTGCGAGGGTTTTGGCCAGTTCGCGAACTACCTGTCAGGCCGCACGGACGGCCAGCCCAAAAACGCAGCATGGGCGGCCAGGCTGACCGGTATTCCCGCTGAACGCATCCAGTCGCTTGCCGTGCAGATGGCCACGCAGCGCAGCATCATCGGGCTGTCTTTGTCGTTGCAGCGCGGCGAGCATGGTGAACAGCCTTACTGGGCGGCGACATCGCTGGCCGCCATGCTCGGGCACATCGGCCTGCCCGGTGGCGGCATTGTCTACGGCTATGGCACGCTCAACATGAGTTTCACCGAGCGCCGAAAATTCAACTTCAGCATTGCCTCGTTGCCCCAGGGCATCAATGACGTCGGCCAGTACATTCCCGTCGCCCGGCTGACCGACATGCTGGAGCGCCCGGGAGAGCCGTTCGACTACAACGGTCACCGGCTGACCTACCCCGACATCGGGCTGGTGTACTGGTCCGGTGGCAACCCCTTCCACCACCATCAGGACCTGAACCGGCTCGCCAAAGCCTGGGCAAAACCCGAAACCATCATCGTCAACGAGATGTACTGGACGGCGACTGCGCGGCGCGCCGATATTGTGTTTCCGGTTGCTACCCCGTTGGAGCGCAACGACTTTGCGGCCGCCAGCGGCAACTCCTGGATCACACCGATGCATCGTGTAGTGGCACCATTTGGAAGTGCCCGCACAGATTTCGAAGTTTTCACCGGACTGGCGGAACGTCTTGGCTACCGTGACCGTTTTACCGAGGGCAGGAGCGAGATGGACTGGGTCCGGCATCTTTACGACACCACGCGGGAAAACGCCGCAAAGGCTGGCGTGACTCTGCCCGCCTTTGATGATTTCTGGGCGGGCGAACCCGTGAATGTGGCGCCGCAACTCCCCGAGCTTGTCTCGACCTTTGAAAGCTTTCGGGCCGACCCGCAGGCCAGCCCCCTCCAGACGCTGTCCGGTAAGCTTGAACTCTTCTCGGCTGCCATTGAAAGTTTTGACTACGCCGATTGCCGCGGTCATGCCGCCTGGTACGACAAGACGGAATCCATGGGTTCGGTGTCGCCCTATCCGCTTCACCTGATTTCCAGCCAGCCGGCGTCCCGCCTGCACAGCCAGCTCGACAACGGCATCGTCAGCCGTGAGCGCAAGGTGAAAGGACGCGAGCCCGTCCGCATCCATCCGCAAGATGCCCGGGCCCGCGGCATCAAGGAGGGCGACGTGGTTCGCCTTTTCAACGCGCGTGGTGCGACGTTGGCCGGTGCCGTGTTGTCAGACGAACTCATGCCGGGTGTGGTTCAGCTTCCAACGGGGGCCTGGTTTGACTCGCGTGAAGTCGACGGACATGCGCTTGAAGTGCACGGCAACCCGAATGCCCTCACGCGCGATATCGGCACCTCGCGCCTGGCCCAGGGCTGTACAGCGCACAGCTGCCTGTGTGAACTTGAGCGGTATGACGGCCCCCTGCCGGAGATCCGTGTCTTCTCCCAGCCGCCAATGGCTGTCCCGAGTCCGCACCTGGCTGGCTAACGCGGGCTGCTACGGTGCAGACTGGCCATTTCAGATCGGGCAGGGCGGCGACCTCAGGTTTTTCTCGAAGCGCTCTTGCTGGCCTGCCTGAGGCGCGCCACAAACTCAACGGCGGCGGCGCTGCGCGAGGCATCACGCCGCCAGTGAATACCCGCCTGCCGCACGACTTTGGGGTGCGTAATTTCGATGGTGTGCAAATCCACGGCCTGTTGCGCGGCGCGCTCGGGCACGATGGTGGCCAGTGCGCCATGGCGGCAAACACCCAGCAGGGCGTCGACAGACTCCATCTCAACCTGAACCCTTGCAGAGACCCCCGCCTGTTGCAAGGCGTCATCGATCAGTCGCCGCGTTGCAAAACTGTGTGGCAGCAATGCCAGTGTGACGTCGGCCAAATGTGCAAGCGCCAGGCTGCGCCGGTGTGCCAGCGGGTGTTTCTTGTTGACAACCAGTTGCATGCGTTCTTCAAACAGCTTTTCAGTTTCGATCTCGGGCCGGCCCGCCGGGTGAAAGGCAATGCCCACGTCGATCTGCCCGGCGACCAGTTGTTCCTCGATTTGCCCCGCCCGAAGGTCGCGCACGACCACGTTGACGCGGGGGTAAGCCTCGCTGAAAGCCGCCACGGCAACGGGCGCGAGCGTGGTCGAAAAAGTATGGATAACGCCCACCGTCAACGAGCCGGATTGCAGCCCAGTCATCTCGGTGAGTGCCATTCGGCCCGCTTCAACCTCCTGCAACGCACGAGCCGCATACACGCGAAATGCTGCACCTGCCTGGGAAAGTTTCAGCCCGCGGCCGACACGGTCAAAGAGCTGGATGTTCAGTTCTTCCTCAAGCTGACGCAGACCGTGCGACAGCGTGGACTGCGTGACAAAAAGGTTTTGCGACGAGGCAGTGAGGTGCTCGGTTTTCGCAATGTCCAGAAAATACCTGAGTTGCCTGATTTCCATTTGAATCTACCCGATCGTTCGATTTCGTCGAATTATAGGTCTCAAATAACTCATTGGATTTGTGGGGGTGACCCTCCTAGACTGGCCTTTATAGACGGCCTCCTGGTGCAGCATGAATGCCGCGAAGGCCGACCGTCACCACCGACAGAAACAAAAGAATCAAAAGAGACAACAGTGCAAGTTCCAGGCAGCTTCAGGATTGAACGCATCACCGCGCGCATCCTTGACATCCCCACCATCAGGCCGCACAAGCTGGCTTTTGGCGCGATCAGCCGCCAGAGCCCGGTCATCGTGCAACTGTGGCTGGCAGGCGGTGCCTGCGGTTTCGGGGAGGCCGCGACGATTGGCGGCCCTTCGTGGAACGAAGAATCACCGGAAACCATACACAACATCGTGACCCAGCATCTGGCACCGGCGCTGGTCGGCGAGGACGCCTCCCGCTTCGGCAGCCTGTTGGCCCGCATGGACAAGGCCTGCCGGGGCAACAATTTTGCAAAGAGTGCCGTGGAAATGGCCGTCATCGACGCGGTGGCCCGAAGCCTGGATGTACCTGCCTGGCAGTTGCTGGGTGGAAAAATTCACCAGAGCCTGCCACTTGCGTGGACGCTAGCCAGTGGTGATGTTGCCCGTGACATCGCTGAGGCACACAGCATGCTGGCCGCCCGCCGCCACCGCATTTTCAAGATGAAGATAGGCGCTCGCCTGCCGGCGGAAGATGTGGCCCATGTGGCCCTGATTGCCCGCGAGCTCCAGGGCAAGGCCGGGCTGACCGTCGATGTGAATCAGGCGTGGGACGGCAACACCGCCCGGCAATACCTGCCGGCGCTGATTGAAGCCGGTGTCGGCCTCATCGAACAGCCCGTCGCCAAATGGAACACAGGTGCACTGGCCGCCCTGACGGCCTCGTTGCCTGGTGCGCTGGTGATGGCAGACGAAAGCATCTGCTCCGAACATGACGCGCTGATGCTGGCGCACCAGCGCGCGAGCCATGTTTTCTCGCTCAAGGTGGCCAAGCATGGCGGCCTGATACGCACTGCACGCGTTGCTGCCATTGCTGAAGCGGCCGACATCGGCTGGTACGGCGGGACCATGCTGGAGACCTCGCTTGGCAGCGCAGCGTCCGCGCACGTCTTCTCCACCCTGGGCAAAGCGCACCACGGCTGCGAGTTGTTTGGCCCGCAATTGCTGGTGGACGACATCGTGGAAAAGCAGATGCCGATTACCGATTTCGAACTGCAGTTGCCCGACGGCCCCGGTTTTGGTGTGGACGTCAGCATCAGCCAGCTCAACCGTTTCGACCGTGCACGCGAAGGTCTGACACCCGTCCATGTGGACATGGGCCATCGCGCAGCCTGACCCCGACATCTATCAAGGAGACAAAACCATGTTATTTCTGGTCCGTATGGACGTGAACCTTCCGCATGACCTGCCCGCCGCGCAGGCCACCGATATCAAGGCGCGGGAAAAAACCTATTCGCAGGACCTGCAGCGCGACGGCCGCTGGAAGAGCATCTGGCGTGTGGTGGGTGAATATGCCAACTACAGCATCTTTGATGTGCCTTCCAACGATGAGCTGCACCAGCTGCTGTCGCAATTGCCGCTGTTCCCCTACATGAAGATCAAGGTCACGCCGCTGGCTGTGCACCCCTCTGCCATCTGATTCCCCACTGATATTTACAAACAAATCACAACTGAACGGAGACCCCCACCATGTCTGAACTCAACGCCAAACAGCTTCTTGAAAAAGTCGTCACTGATCGTGTTGCCCCTGGCAACGACCGCGTGCGCGACATCACCAACCGCATCACCACCGATCTGTACAAGACCCTCACCGACTTCGACGTCAAACCCGACGAGTTCTGGGCTGCGATCAAGTGGCTGGGCGATCTGGGCCAGTCGGGGCAGATCGGCCTCATCACGGCCGGCTTGGGCTTTGACCGCCTGATCGACATGCTGCAGGACGCGGCCGACCAGCGTGCCGGCCTGCCTACCGGCACGCCGCGTGCGATCGAGGGGCCGCTGTTCATTGCGGGCGCACCCTTGTCCGAGCACGAAGCACGTCTTGATGATGAGGGAGAAATCGGCGAGCCCATGGTGATGGAGGGCACGATACGCGACATCAACGGCAAGCCTGTACCGAACGCAGTGGTGGATGTCTGGCATGCAAATGACAAGGGCCGGTATTCGAGTTTTGATCCTGACCAGGAGCCCTTCCATCTGCGCCGCAAGATCAAGGCCGATAAAAGCGGCAATTACCGTTTTCGCAGCGTGCTGCCACCCGGCTACAGCATTCCGCCTGACAGCCCGACCTCTCAACTGTTCACGGCGCTCGGCCGCCATGGAAACCGGCCTGCGCACATTCACTTTCTGGTGTCGGCCGCGGGCCATCGCGCATTGACCACGCAGGTCAACCTGCCCGGCGATCCTTTCCTGGATGATGACTTTGCCTACGCCACCCGTGATGAGCTGGTGGTGTCGGTGGACACGGCCGCGAACGCATCCGGCTATGAGTCACTGGGGATGAAGGCGCCGTTCAAACGCGTGAAGTTCGACTTCAAGTTGCAGCCTGCGCAGTCCACAGAAGAGGCCGAGCACCTTGGCAGGGCCGAACGCGTTGCGTGAGGTCCCTCTATATAGATAGCTGCTGATGGCCCCCCGTTCGTGGGGGCGCATGGCGCGGCACCGGAGACGGTGGCCGCGCCTTTTGCTTTTTGGGGCGCTTCAGGCGGGTCAGCGCGTCCCTGCGTTGATGCCTGAATTCGGGTTTCCCCCTACATTTTTGCCTTTTTTTCGGGGTCCCAAAACAGGTCAAACTGATATGCTTTGACTTACTTACCTGTCGGCAAGTGAAATTAGGAATTTCACATGTTTGACGGCACTGTTTGCCGCTGGTTGCCCCTTTGAGGGTCCGCTTCTGGCGCTGGAGACGAGAAGAAAGACGAGAAGAAAATGGCCGTTTTTGGATTGATGCAGCAGCAGCCGCTGCTTATTTCAGGGCTGATAGAGCACGCCGCCATGCACCATGGCAGCGTGGAGATCGTTTCGCACGTCTCCGACACCTCCATTTATCGCTCGACCTGGGGTCAGGTGCGCCATCGGGCCAAAAAGCTGGCCAATGCGCTGACCACCCTGGGCGTGCAGCCCGGACAGCGGATTGCCACCCTGGCCTGGAACACACACCGCCACCTTGAGCTGTATTTCGCGGTGTCCGGCATGGGTGCCATTTCGCACACTGTCAACCCGCGCCTTTTTGCCGAGCAGATCACTTACATCATCAACCACGCGGCGGATGAATATGTCTTCTTTGACCTCGGCTTTGCCGACCAGATCGTCGCCATTGCAGCCCAGTTGCCAACCGTCAAGGGCTTCGTCGCGCTGTGCGAGAAAAGCGAAATGCCGAAACTGGCATTGCCCAACCTGCTTTGTTATGAAGAGCTGATCGACAAGGCCTCGGCCGACTTCGAGTGGCCCACTTTCGACGAAAACACCGCCTCGTCGCTCTGCTACACCTCGGGCACCACGGGTAACCCCAAAGGCGTGCTGTACAGCCACCGCTCGACGCTGCTCCATTCATGGACGGCCTGTACCGTCGATGGGCTGGCGCTTTCCACGCGTGACAGCGTGCTGCTGGCCGTCCCCATGTTTCACGTCAATGCCTGGGGCATTCCTTACGCGTCGGCGATGTGTGGTGCCAAGCTGGTGCTTCCCGGCCCGGGCGTCAGCGGCGACAAGCTGTATGCCCACATGGTCAAGGAAGGCTGCACTTTTTCACTGGGCGTGCCGACCGTCTGGCTGGGTTTTTTCAACTACATCGACACGAACCGGGACAAGCTGGACCTCAAGCAGATCAAGCTCAAGCGCGTGGTCGTCGGGGGCTCGGCCGCGCCGCGTGCCATCGTCGAAAGGTTCGACGAGCTGTTCGGCGCCTACCTGATTCACGCCTGGGGCATGACAGAGACCAGCCCGCTGGCGACCATCGGCAACCTGCTGCCCGTACACGACGCGCTGCCGAAAGACAAAAAGTTCGACGTTCAGGCCAAACAGGGGCGCGCCATCTTTGGTGTGGACGTGGGCATCTTCAGTCCCGAAGGCCAGCGGCTGGCGCATGACGGCAAGGCCGTCGGCGAGATCAAGGTGCGTGGCCCCTGGGTGGTGTCGGCGTATTACGGCGACAAGCCCGGCGCAGCGTTGAATGATGAAGGCTGGTTCAGCACCGGCGATGTGGCGCTGATCGACACCGAAGGTTTTGTGCAGATCACCGACCGCACCAAGGACGTCATCAAGTCCGGAGGCGAATGGATTTCGTCCATCGACCTCGAAAACGTGGCCGTCGGCCATCCCAAGGTGCGCGAAGCCGCCGTCATCGGCGTGGCGCACAGCAAATGGCAGGAGCGCCCCTTGCTCATCATCGTGCCCAAGCCGGGTGAAACCATCACGGCGGCCGAGATGCAGGACTTCATGAAGGACCGTGTCGTGCGCTGGTGGTTGCCAGACGACGTGGTGTTCGTGGAAGACCTTCCCCACACGGCCACCGGCAAGCTGCTCAAAACCAAACTGCGTGAACAGTTCAAGACGCACCGGTTGAGCACCGACCCGGCCTGAGCGACAGATTTCCAGCAGGCGCTGTCAAGGGTAAATCCCGTGAGAGTGCTTTTCGGTTTCATTGAAAGTCAGTAAGTTAATCACCAGGAGACAAGCATGAAAGTTTTACCTTCCCTCAAGAAGATATCCCGCCTGGCCCTCGCGGTCGCAGGCAGCAGCGTCCTGCTGGCAGCCATGCCCGCACAGGCGCAAGTCAGCGATGACGTGGTCCGCATCGGCGTGATGGCCGACCAGACCGGCACCTACTCCGGCAACGGCGGCCCCGGCTCGTCCATCGCCGTGCGCATGGCCGTGCAGGATTTCGGCGGCAAGGTTCTCGGCAAGACGATTGAAGTCGTCACTGCCGACGATCAGAACAAGCCCAATGTCGGTATCAACATGGCCCGCCAGTGGATTGAAAACGAGAAGTTCGACACCATCGTCGGCGGCTCGGCTTCCTCCATCGCTTTCGGCGTGTCCAGCATGATGAAGGAAAAGAAGAAGCCCTACCTGATCGCAGGCACGGTGTCTTCCGACCTGACCGGCAAGATGTGCTCGCCGATGACCGTCCAGTTCATCGTTGACACCTACCAGCTGGCCAACGCCGGCGTGACCGCGCTGCTCAAGCAGGGTATCAAGTCCTTCTTCTTCATCACCGTGGACTACGCTTTCGGCGCAGCCCTGCAGGCTGATGCCACCAAGTTCATCGAAGCCGGCGGCGGCAAAGTGGTGGGTTCCGTGCGTCACCCGCTCGGCGCATCTGACTATTCTTCTTACCTGCTGCAGGCGCAAGCCAGCAAGGCCCAGGCCATCGTCGTTCTGAACGCCGGCCTCGACCTGACCAACGCCCTCAAGCAGGCCGCTGAATACAAGCTGGCCCGCAATGGCCAGAAGGTCGGCGTTTTCGGCATGACCATCAACAGCGTCTCGGCCATGGGCCTGGATGTCGCACAGGGCCTGCAGATCACCGCGCCATTCTACTGGGACCGCAATGAAGAGTCGCGCAACTGGGCACGCCGCTTCACCGACAAAAACGGCGGTGTCATCCCCACCTACATCATGGCTGGTGCCTACAGCGCCACCATGCACTACCTGAAGGCCGTCCAGGCAGCAGGTACCGATGAAGGTGTCGCTGTGATGGCCAAGATGAAGTCCATGCCGATCAACGACTTCTCCATGAAGAACGTCAAGATCCGCGAAGACGGTCAGGTGATGCGCCCAACCTACGCGATCACGGTCAAGACGCCCGCTGAATCCAAGGGCAAGTTCGACCTGTACAAGGTCGGCGCAGAGATCCCTGGTGAGCAGGTGTTCCGTTCGCTGGCCGACGGCGGCTGCGATTTCGTGAAGAAATAAGCGCGCATAGACAAGCGCAGAGAAACAAGCAAGGACCATGGCCATGCCCCTGAGCGGAGTACCCCAGCACAAGGCCGACGCCAACAGCGTCGCGCTGTTCCAGCCCTACCGATTGCGTGACATCGTTGCACGCAACCGGGTGGTGGTGGCCCCCATGCAGCAGTACTCTGCGGTGGACGGCCATGCCACGGACTGGCACCTTGCGCATCTGGGGCGCTTCGCGATGGGCGGTGCCGGTATTGTGTTTGTCGAATCCACGGCCGTTGAAGCACGCGGGCGCAATGCCCACGGCGACACCGGCCTGTGGAAAGACAGCCAGATCGAGCCGCTTCGCCGCGTGGCGAAGTTTCTCAAGGACAACGGCGCCGTGCCGGCCATACAGCTTGGCCACACCGGACGCAAAGGCGCGCTGCAGGCCCCGTGGGGCGGCCACAGCCATCTGAATGAACAGGATGCCGCTCGCGGCGAAGGCCCGTGGCCTGTCGTCGGCCCGAGCGCGCTGCCCGTGGGCGATGGCGGCTGGCAGGTGCCCGCCGCGTTGACCACCGCAGAAGTCAGGGCACTGGTGCAGGCCTGGGGCGATGCCGCCCACCGCGCTGCACAGGCCGGCTTCGAAATGCTGGAAGTGCACGGCGCACACGGCTATCTGATTCACCAGTTTTTGTCCCCCGTATCGAACGTGCGTGTCGACGAATACGGCGGAAGTATTGAAAATCGCCACCGCTTTGCGTTTGAAATCGCCGAAGCTGTGCGCGCGAAATGGCCTGCCGGCCTGCCGCTGTTCTGGCGCATCTCGCTGGCCGATCTGGACTACGAGCTGAGCATGGATGAGCTGGTCAGCTTCCTGCGCGGGCTGAAGGCCCGTGGTGTCGATGTGGTTGATTGTTCGTCGGGTGGCGGCATTTCCAGCTACCCGACCGACGGCCCACGCGTGGCGCGTGGCCTGGAGTTTCGCGCCGAAGACGGCCAGAAGATCAAGGCCATGACCGGCATGGACGTGATGGCCGTCGGCCTCATCATCGACCCGCACCATGCAGAAGCCATCCTCAACGCCGACCAGGCCGACCTGGTGGCGATTGGCCGCGAGGCGCTGTTCAACCCCAACTGGCCGGTGCATGCGCAAATGTCGCTGGGCGCCAACCAGGACTACGAACTCTGGCCACGCCAGCACGGCTCCTACCTGGCCAAGCGTGCCAGCATGGCCGACCCGCTGCGCAACACTGTCCTTCAGCGCGACGCATCACGCATGCTCTCCGCCACGCTGCCCGTCTCGCGCTCCGCATGACCCGCGTAGACATCGTCACCGACAAGCGCGACGAGCTGGGCGAGTGCCCGCTCTGGGACGAGCGCTCGCAGTCGCTCTACTGGATAGATTCGCACGCCCGCCTGGTGCGCCGCACCACGCCCGCCAGCGGCGAGTACCGCGAATGGCTGCTGCCCTCTGCCATCGGCTCCATCGCGCTGTGTGAGAGCGGCCGCCTGATGGTCGCGCTGGCCAGCGAGTTCAGCTACCTCGATCTCGCCACGGGCGAGCTCGAAAAAATTGCCGGCGTGACGCACGTCGAAGAAAAAATCCGCATGAATGACGGCCGCACCGACCGCAGCGGGCGTTTCGTCGCCGGTTCGCTGGTCATGGGCCGCAATGAAAAGCTGGGTGCGCTGTACCAGGTCGATGCGGCAGGCCAGGTCGACATGCTGGACAAGGGCTTCGCCATTTCCAACGGCACCTGCTTCAGCCCCGACGGGCGTTCGCTGTATTTCACCGACAGCCGGACTCGCAAGATCATGCGTTACCCCTATGACCCGGCCACAGGCAAGGCCGGCGCGCCCACGGTTTTTATCGACACAGAACCGCTCAATTCAGCGGGCGACGGCGCCACTGTGGACAGCGAAGGTTTTCTCTGGACCGCACTGGTCGAGATCGGCAAGATGGGGCGGTTCTCACCAGAAGGTCAACTCGACCGCCTGATCGACATGCCGGTGCGTTACGTGACCTGCCCGTGTTTCGGCGGCCCCAATCTCGACATTCTTTATGTCACCAGCATCAGCAACAGTGGCAACGCATTGAAGGACGACCATCCCGATGCGGGCGCATTGTTTGCCGTTCACGGCACAGGCGTACGGGGTTTGCCCGAAGTGCGTTTTGCCGACAAAACCTGAACCATTCAAACAGACAAGGACAAAAAGTGAGCAAACGACTTGAAGGAAAAGTGGCGCTGATTACCGGCGGTGCGCGCGGCATCGGCCGCAGCATTGCGGACGCGATGGCGGCTGAAGGCGCGATTGTGGGCGTGCTGGACCTGCGTGAAGACCTGGCCCAGGCGGCTGCCGACGAGATCAAGGCCACGGGCGCACAAGCCATGGCATTTGGCGGCAACGTCGCCGAGCGTGACACCTTTGTCAACGCCGTCGGCGCGATGAAAAAAGCGCATGGCCGTTTCGACATCATCGTCAACAACGCCATCTGGGTGCGCTACGGCCCGATCGCCGACATCACCCCTGAAATGCTCAACCGCATGGTCGGTACCGGGTTTAATTCGGTGGTCTGGGGCATACAGGTGGGTGCCGAGGCCATGACCGAAGGCGGCAGCATCATCAACATCGCGTCCGCTGCGGCCTTCCTCGGTGTGCCGGAAGCCATGGTGTACGGCGGCGTCAAGGCCGGCGTGCTGGGCCTGACCCGCTCATCGGCGGTAGACCTCGGCCCGCGCGGTATCCGTGTGAATGCGGTTTGCCCCGGCTCGGTGCTCACTGAAGGCATGCAGAACAACGTCACGCCCGAAAAGATTGCCGTGCGTGCACAGCGCACACCACTGCGCCGCCTCGGCGAGGTGGAAGACATTGCCAAAGCTGCGATGTTCCTGGCCACCTCGGACAGCAGCTGGGTCACCGGCACCTCCGTGCTGGTCGATGGCGGCGTGACGCACGCGCTGCTCTGAAGCGGAGTGACAGATGAGCGATTCCTTCATTCTTGAGGCGAGCGGCCTGAGCAAGCAGTTCCGCGGCTTTTATGCCGTGAAGGACGTGAACCTCCAGGTACGCCGCCACACCATCCATGCGCTGATCGGCCCCAACGGCGCCGGCAAGACCACCTGCTTCAACCTGTTGACGACCTTTCTCACGCCGACGGCGGGAACCATCCTGTTCAACGGCAAGGACATCTCGAAAAGCGACCCCGCCAGTGTGGCCGCAATGGGGCTGATCCGCTCTTTCCAGATCTCGGCCGTGTTCGGCCAGATGACGGTGCTCGAGAACGTGCGCGTCGCACTGCAGCGCAAGGCTGGCGGCACCTGGGCCTTCTGGCGCCGGGACAGCTCGCTCAAGGTGCTCGACGCACGCGCCAGGGAACTCGTGGAAATGGTGGGCCTGACCCGCTACATCGATACGCCGGCGGTCTCGCTTTCGTATGGCCGTAAACGCGTGCTGGAACTGGCCACGACGATTGCGCTGGAACCAGAAATGATTCTGCTGGACGAGCCCATGGCCGGCCTGGGCCATGAAGACATCGGCCCCGTGATGCAGATCATCCGCAATGTGGCCAAGGGCCGCACCATCCTGATGGTGGAACACAACATGAAAGTGATTGCAGAACTCTGCGACCGCGTCACCGTGCTGCAGTCGGGCCAGATCCTGGCTGAAGGCACCTACGACGAAGTCTCCCGCGACCCGGCCGTGATCGAAGCCTATGTGGGAGGTGCCAATGACTGAAGAGAACACCAGCAACAGCACAGCACCGCTGTGCCTGTCGGTCAAGGGCCTGGTGGGCCACTATGGCGAGAACCTGGCGCTGCACAACATCAACCTCGAAGTCCGCAAGGGCGAGGTCGTCTGCCTGCTGGGCCGCAACGGCGCGGGCAAGACGACGACCCTGCGCGCCGTCGTCGGCCTGCTGGACAAACGCCAGGGCCAGATCGAGATCAACGGCAAGGAAACGACGTCCATGCTGCCCGAGGCGATTGCCAAACTCGGCGTGGCCTATTGCCCCGAAGAGCGCGGCATCTTCTCCAGCCTGAGCACTGAAGAAAACCTGATGCTGCCGCCCGTGCTGCGTCCCGGCGGCCTGACGGTGGATGAGATCTACGCGCTGTTTCCCAACCTGAAAGAGCGCCGGCAGAGCCAGGGCACCAAGCTTTCGGGCGGTGAACAGCAGATGCTGGCGATTGCACGCATCCTGCGCACCGGTGCCAACTTCCTGTTGCTCGATGAATGCACCGAGGGCCTGGCGCCTGTCATCGTTTCCAAGATCGGCCAGACCATACGCATCCTGAAAGAGCGCGGCTTCACCGTACTGATGGTGGAGCAGAACTTCCGCTTCGCCTCCAAGGTCGCCGACCGCTTTTACGTGATTGAAGAAGGCGCCGTGGTCGACCACTTCCGCCGCGAAGACATCGCCGGCGACCTGGCACGCATTGAAAGCCTGCTCGGACTATGAACATCCTTACACATCTCCTGCACTGCCTTGCACCGGGAGCAACACCATGACTGAAATCTTCGACATCCCGATGTCGGCCTTTGTCGGCCAGCTGGTCATCGGGCTTATCAACGGCTCGTTCTACGCGCTGATGAGCCTGGGTCTGGCCATCATCTTCGGCTTGCTGCACGTGGTCAACTTTGCGCACGGCGCGCAATACATGCTGGGCGCCTTCGTCGCCTGGGGACTGCTGGAATATTTCGGCATCAGCTACTGGTATGCGCTGTTCATCACGCCCGTGATCGTGGGCCTGTTCGGCCTGCTGATTGAACGGCTGATGCTGCGGCGGCTGTACAGCGTGGACCACGTCTACGCGCTGCTGCTGACCTTCGGCCTGGCGATGCTGATGGAGGGCGCTTTCCGCTGGAAGTTCGGTGCCACCGGCCAACCCTATCCCAACCCGCTGTCGGGTGGCCTGGACATCGGCATCAGTTATATCCCCGCCTACCGCATCTGGGTCATCGGTGCCTCGCTGGTGCTGTGCCTGGGCACGTGGTTTGTGATCGAACGTACCAAGCTCGGGTCCTACCTGCGGGCGGCCAACGAGAACGCCTCGCTGGTGCGCACCTTCGGCATCAACGTGCCGCGCATGCTGATGTTGACTTACGGCCTGGGTGTGGGCCTGGCCGGTTTCAGCGGCGCCATGGCGGCGCCCATCTACCAGGTCAACCCGCTGATGGGCAACAGCCTGATCGTGATCGTCTTCGCCGTGGTGGTGATTGGCGGCATGGGCTCCATCATCGGCTCCATCATCACGGGCTTCAGCCTCGGTGTGGTGGAGGGGCTGACCAAGCTGTTCTACCCCGATGCTGCAGGCGTCGTCATCTTTATCGTGATGATCATCACGCTCGCGATCCGGCCCAACGGCCTGTTCGGCCAGGAGGCCCGATGAAACATTTTTCTCCCGCGACCGTGCGCATTCTGCTGGCGATCTGCATTGCCGTACTGATTGCTGCACCGTTTGCGCTGTACCCGCAGTTCCTCATCGAGATCCTCTGCTTCGCGTTGCTGGCTGCCGCCCTGAACCTGCTGGTCAGCTACTGCGGCCTGCTGTCCTTCGGCCACGCGATGTTTTTTGGCGCGGCTGGTTATGCCACCGCGCATAGCATCAAGATGTGGGGCTTTGACCCGGCCCTCGGCATCCTGCTGGGCGTGGGCCTGGCCGCCGTCATCGGTGCGCTGACCGGCTCGCTCGCGATCCGCCGCCAGGGGATTTATTTCTCCATGATCACGCTGGCCTTCGCGCAGCTGGTGTACTTCATGGCGCTGCGCATGCCGTTTACCGGCGGTGAAGACGGCCTGCAGGACGTGCCCAAGCGCGCGCTGTTCGGTCTCATCAGCCTGAACAGCAGCCTGCACATGTATTTCCTGGTGCTCGTGCTCACGGCTTTTGGTTTCTTTGCGATCTACCGCATCGTCAACTCGCCTTTCGGCCAGGTGCTGAAGGCGATTCGTGACAACGAGCCGCGCGCGATCTCGCTGGGCTATCGTGCCAATCGCTACAAGCTGGTGGTGTTCATCCTGTCGGCTTCGCTGGCCGGGCTGGCCGGCTCGCTCAAGGCGGTGGCTTTCCAGGTGGTCACGCTGACCGACCTGACCTGGGTGACCTCGGGTGAAGCGCTCCTCATTTGTATACTGGGCGGCATGCAAACCCTGGTCGGGCCGGTTGCAGGCGCGGTGCTGATCGTGTCGATGTCGCATTACCTCGCGTCGTATGCCGAGTGGGTACTGATGATCCAGGGCCTCGTGTTTGTGCTGGTGGTGTTGCTGTTCCGCAAGGGCATCGTCGGCGAGTTTTATGCCTGGCTGGAGCGGCGTGCCCTGCGCCAGTCGGCCACAGAGACCAAACCATGAGCCAGAGCATTCCACAAGCCACGCCGCGTGACGCGGTGATGCAGGCGCTCAAGGGTGCACCGCTGCTCAAGGGCAAACTCGCCCTGGTCACAGGTGCTGCCAGCGGCATCGGCCAGGCGATTGCCGTGGGCTTTGCGTCGGCGGGTGCACGGGTCATCGTGACCGACGTGACGGCCGAACGCTGCGAAGAAACGCTCAAACAGATTCGTGCTGCCGGTGGCGAGGCGTGGGGCTTTGCGCTCGACGTGACCGATGCCGATGCCTCCTACGCGCTGGCGGCACAGGTCGGCAAGGACATTGGCAAGGTCGACACGCTGGTCAACAACGCGGGTGTCATCATCCGTGAAGGCATCGACAGCCCCAAGGCGCAGGCCAACATCCACCGTGTGATGGACGTGAACCTGTTCGGCACCTTCAACGTCATCCATGCCTGGCTGCCGGCACTGCGCGAGACGCGCGGTTGCATCATCAACATAGCCTCTGGTGCTGCGTTTATTGCGCAGGCTGGCTCGCTGGGTTATTCAGCCTCCAAGGGCGCGGTGAAGATGCTCACGCAGTCCATGGCCATCGACCTGGGTGCCGACGGCATTCGTGTGAATGCGCTGGCACCCGGCGTGATCGAAACGCCCATGACCGACGCGACACGTGCCAACCCGGAGCGCCTGGCGCGCTTCATGGTGCGCATTCCGTCGGGCCGTGTGGGCCAGCCGCAGGAGCTGGCGGGCGCAGCCGTGTTTCTGGCATCGCCGCTGGCGTCTTACGTCAATGGCGTGACCCTGCCGGTCGATGGCGGAACGCTCGCCGTCTAGCGCGGCAAGAATTTTTCAAAACACTCAGATCTGGCGCGGCTGTGATTTCCCACTCGGGCAGTCCAGCCGCTTTTTCTTTTCCTCCCACCTTTTTCAGGAGTTCCCCATGCGAGCCATAGTGACCGGTGCAGCCCGCGGCATAGGCCGTGCCATTTGCCTGCGGCTGGCGCGTGACGCGCAGGCTACCGGCGGCGTCAGGCTGGTGGTGTCCGACCAGCTGGCCGACGAACTCAAGTCGCTGATCGCCGAGGTGCGTGCGCTGGGCGGCCAGGCGGTGGCCGTGGCGGGGGACATCGCCGATCCGGCGCTGCCGGAAACCATCGTGAAAGCAGCTGAGGTGTTTGGCGGGCTGGATGCCGTCGTCAGCAATGCCGGCTTTGCCATTCCCGGTCCACTGGCGACTTACGACGTCGGCAACTGGGACAAGATTTTTGCGGTGCACGTGCGCGCACCCTGGCTGCTGGCCAAGGCCGCTTATGGCGAGTTGAAGAAGAGCCGCGGCGCGGTCGTGGTGACGGCGTCCATCTCGGGCACCAATGCGCAGGCGCCGCTGGGCCCTTACAGCGCCAGCAAGGCGGCATCGCTGATGCTGGTGAAACAGCTCGCCAACGAATGGGGGCCGGACGGCATACGCGTGAATGCCTTCTCGCCGGGCCTGACGGTCACGCCGGGCACCGCGGCGGCTTACTCGACACCCGATGCGCGCACGCAGCGCGAGGCCCGCATTCCCCTGCGCCGCCTGGCCGACCCGGACGACATGGCCAACGTGGTGGCCTTTTTGCTCAGCAAGGATTCGGCTTATGTGACGGGCGTGGATTTGCTGGTCGATGGCGGGCTGGCAAACACCGTGATGGGCGCCCTCGACATGAGCGGCTGGAAGAAGTAGCCACCTGCTCCACAAGCGGATTGCTACATATTTCATAGCTGCTCACGCTCGTGTCTATTGGCTTGCAGCCGTTTTTAGTGCCTGAAATCGGCCTTTTTCAGCTATTTTGGAGCGGTTTTGGCCGTACAGACCGCCTCAAAAACCCAAAAATGTAAAGTCGACTTTACATTTACCTGTTGAGGCTCAGTCGGCAAATGGTGGCTGCGCCAGCAGGCCGTACCAGGCGTCGTCCGGTTTCATCAGGCCGTTGGGGCTGCGCACGCCGAAGCGGGTGGCGTCGTCGCCCTCAGGGCCGGGCGCTTCCTTCATCCAGTCGTAAACCACGGTGCGTGCCGCGATGCGCCACTCGTCACCGCGCTTTTCAAAGCGGTCGACATAACGGCCGATGAGGAAGGTCTCGCGCAACTGGCCCTGCGGGTCGTTGTCGTGCTGGAAAGCCTGGAAGTAACTCTCGACCGCTGCCTGCGTGCCCTTGAGCACGATGGAGATATTGCTGACCATGTGGATCATGCGGGCGCCGCTTTTGCGGGCCTTCACGGCATGGTCCATAAAACCGGCGGCGCTGCCGTTGTAGGCACCGTGCCTGTCGGTGGCGTCTTCCCAGTAGGCCGAACGCAGCGCAGCTTCGTCGCCCCGGTCTATGCCGCGGCAGTAGGCGTTCATGGTTTCGCGAATCGCTTCGCGGTCCAGCAGTGACTGCAGCAGGTCTTCTTTGGCTTTGTCCATGTGTGTCTCCTTTGGTTATGCTGCAGATGGCTGCGGGGCTTCAGCGCAATGTGATGACCGCATCCAGGCAGACCGCGCCTTTTTCACGCACCACCAGCGGGTTCACGTCAATGCTTTCCAGCACATCGGCATGGGCCTCGCCGAATTCCGACAGCTTGCAGATCGCAGACACCAACGCCTGCTCGTCGTACTGCGGGCCACCGCGCCACTGGCGCAGCAGGGCCGAAGACTTCACCGAGTCGATCAGCTCCCGTGCACGCGCTTCGCTGACGGGTGCGGATGCAAAAGCCACGTCCTTGAACAGCTCGACGGCCGTACCGCCAGAGCCGAACATCACCATGGGGCCGAAGGTCGGGTCCATGTGGATGCCCATGATGGTTTCCACACCGCCCTTAAGCATGGGAGTGACCAGCACGCCGTCGATGCGGGCGTTGGGCACGGCGGCCATGGCGCGGCGCAGCAACTCGTCGTAGGCCTGGCGCACGCTGTCGGCGTCGGGGATGTTGAGCATCACGCCGCCGACTTCTGTCTTGTGCGGAATGTCGGCGGAAGAAATTTTGCAGACGACCGGGAAGCCGAACTCGGTGGCCTTGGCGGCCGCAGTTTCAGCGCTGCTGCAGACGGCTTCCGGCAACATGGGCAGGCCGGCTTCTGCCAGCACCTTTTTGGCAGTGGCTTCGGTCGATACGTCGCCCAGCGCCTTCGCAGACTTCTTCGCAGCCGATGGCGAAGAAGGCGCAGTGAGTGCCTTGCGGCGGCGCGCCAGTTGCCAGGCACCCGCCAGCGCCAGCACGGCGCGTGACGGGTCGGCAAAGGTCGGGATGCCGTGTTTGTCGAGCTCGGCCGCCACTTCCTTCGTCGCCAGCATCACCATGATGATGGCGCGGTCCGGGTATTTGGCCTTCAGCGCAATCATCTCGTCGCTGGTCGACTGGAAGCGGGACGGCGACAGGCCGACGTGCGCCAGGTAGGCAAAGATGGTGCCGCAGCTGGAGTGGCCCAGCAGCGCATCGAGTGTGCGTGTCACGCCGCTCTTGACGGCCGTGACCTGCGCGGTGGTGTCCAGCGGGTTGGCGGCGACGGCAAATGGAAGAACTTCCAGCACGGCGGCCGCGCCTTCGGCTGTGAGCTTTGGCAGGGCCATGCCATGGTCGCTGGCGTGGTCGGCCATCAGGATGCCGATGCCGCCTGAGCCCGTGAGGATGGCGACGTCGCTGTTCTTCGGCAATGCGCCGGTGACAGAGCAGACGTAGGCGATGTCCAGCATCTCTTCAATCGACTGCGGGCGGAAGGCGCCGCATTCGGCGAACACCGTGTCGTACACCGTGTCGTTGCCGGCGAGTGAGCCGGTGTGCGTGGCGGCAGCGGTGGCACCGACTTCGGTACGGCCGGCCTTCATGATGAGCACGGGCTTGCCGGCCTTTGCGGCCTTCAGCAGGGCCGAGCGCAGGCGGTTGCCATCCTTGCAGGACTCGACGGCCGCGCAGATGACGGCGGTTTCCGGGTCCTCGGCGAGGTAGTCGATCGATTCGGCCACGTCGACATCGGCTTCATTGCCGGTGGCGATGATTTTTGAAAAACCCAGGCCGCGCAACGAGGCCATGCCATAGGTGGCCGAGCCGAACGCGCCGCTTTGTGTGGCCAGTGCGATATTGCCTTTCACAGGCCGCAAACCATTTAAGGCAGTCGAGAAGGTCGCCGAGAACTTGTTCGACAGGTTGAGCAGGCCCAGCGAGTTGGGGCCCAGCATGCGCACATTGTTCTCGCGGCAGATGTCGACCAGCTTTTGCTGCTGGATCTTGCCGGCTTCATCGATCTCGGCAAAACCGGCGGTCAGGATCTGCACCGACGTGATGCCCTTGCTGACGGCTTCACGCAACGCGGTTTCAACACCGGCGGCGGGAATGATGATGACGGCCTGGTCGATATTGCCCGGGACCTCGGTGATGTTTTTGTAGGCCTTGAGGCCCTGGACGACGGGCTCGCCCTTGTTGATCGGGTAGATGGTGCCTTCGTAGCCGCCTTCGAGCATGAAGCGCAGCACGCGACCGCCAATGCGTTCGGGATCTGACGAAGCGCCAATCAGCGCCACCGATTCGGGAAAAAAGAGGGGATGAAGTGAATGCATGTTCTGGCTGGTGAAGCGGTTGCTCAGGCTGGGATGGCAGCTGTTTGTACGCCAGCCGCCATTTCGGACGACAGCGCATCAAGGTAGTGGAAACGGTCACCATACTGCAGGTTGCACATCAGTGTGTGCATGGCCAGGCGGGCGGCCGGCATTTCAACCGTCATGCCCATGCCGCCGTGCAACTGGATGGCGGCTTCGGCGACCATGCGGCCGACGGTGGCCAGGTAGAGTTTGGTCAGCGCTGCATCGCGCGATGCGCTGCCGGTGGCCGACGGGTTGGCCGAGCGTTCTTCGGTCACGTCCTTGACCAGGCCGCGTGCGTTTTCGTAAGCGACATACATCTCGACCGTCTTGTGGCGCAGCGCCTGGAAGGTGGAGAGTGCCACGCCGAACTGCGTGCGCGTCGACAGGTATTCAATCGTCTGCTCGATCATGGCGCCGAGCGCGCCCACGGTCTGCACGCTGGTCATGACGGCGCCGGTGTCCATGGCGTGCTTGACGGCGGCGGCCACCGCGTCGCCCTGCAGCAGCACGCTGCCGGCTTCAACGACGACGCCGTCCATCGTGATGTCCGCGGTGCGGCGGCCATCCAGGCCCTTGAAGTAACGCACAGGCTGGGTCAGCTCGCTGGTGGCCAGCACGACCAGCACGGGGCTGGACCCATTAGCTGCAACGGCGTTGAAAACGATGTGGCTGGCCGGCTCGGTCAGGTCGGCACCGCGCAGGACGCCCTGCAGCTTGATGCTGCCACCGGTGGCAGCGCTGGCCTGAAGCGAGCGGGCACTGTCTGCCTGCAGCACGGGGCATACAGAAGCTTCCCCCGCCGAGAGTTGCTCGAGCAGCGCGATTGCGGCGGCGTTCTTGCCGGCCGCTGCGAGCAGCAGGGGCGAGACCACGCAGCGCGCAACCAGCGGCAGCGCCATCGCATGGCGGCCTGCAGCTTCGGCAATCGACGCAAACTCAGCGAGCGTCGCGCCGACGCCACCGGCGTCTTCAGCGACCAGCACGCCTTGCCAGCCGAGCTCAAGAATCTGTTTCCATTTGGCACTGCCGCCAGGAGTGTCGCCGTGCCAAGCGGGCGCGGCCGTGGCGGCCATGCGGTCTGCGGTGTCGTACAGATCGCCGGGGAACATGGGGGTGACGGTAAAAGGCATTTGATCAGGCTCCAAACAGGTCGCGGGCAATCACGTTTTTCTGCACTTCGCTGGTGCCGCCGGCAATCGAACGCGAGCGGTAGAAGAGATAGGTGTGGGTCAACTGGCGTTCGATGTCGAGGTCGTCGGCGCCATCGGGTGCTTCAACTTCGGGGACCAGGCGGGCCGCGTATTCAGGGCCGGCAATGTCGAAGGCGATGCCGACGATTTGCTGCGACAGCTCGGACGTGTGCAGCTTGAGTGCGGATGATTTTGATGAGGCCAGCGTGCCGTGCATTTCTTCCTGGATGGCCGACAGGAGCATCTGGCGCGAACCCTTGGCAGAGGCCTGTGCAAGGAAAAGGCGTTCCTGCAAGGCGTGGATGCTGGGCAGGCCGGGGTTGGCTTTCATCTTCTCGGCCAGCAGTTCGCCGACCTGCTCCAGCTGGCGCGCCAGGCGCGGCACGGTGGAGGGAGAGAGGCGTTCACGGTCCAGCAGGAACTTGGCGCACTTCCAGCCTTCGCCTTCCACACCGACCAGGTTCTTGACCGGCACACGCACGTTGTTCAGGAAAACCTCATTGACGTGGTGCCACTGGTCGACGGTGTGGATCTGGCGAATTTCAATGCCGGGGGTGTTGAGCGGCACCAGCAGCAGCGAGATGCCGGCCTGCTTGCGGCCTTCGCTCGACGTGCGCACCAGCGTGTACATCATGTCGGCTTCCTGTGCGTGCGAGGTCCAGATCTTCTGGCCGTTGAGCACGTAGTCGTCGCCATCACGAACGGCGCTGGTCTTGAGTGAAGCGAGGTCGGAGCCAGCACCGGGCTCGGAGTAACCCTGGCACCAGTGTTCTGTGCCGTCCAGGATGCGCGGCAGGAAGCGGTTCTTGATCTCGTCGGTGCCGAAATGCATGATGACCGGGCCGATGTGGCCAATGCCGTGGTGGTACTGCGGCGGGCAGTCGGCCATGGCGGTGACTTCTTCAAACAGGTAGCGCTGCTGCAGGTCCCATCCCGTACCGCCGTGTTCGACCGGCCAGTTGGGGGCGCCCCAGCCCTTCTTGAACAGGGCCTTCTGCCAGGCGCTGTACTCGGCGCGCGACATTTTCTGGTTGCTGCGTACGATGTCTTTCAGCGGCGCGAGCTCGGGTGACTCGGTGAACTTCACCAGCTCTGCGCGGAAGGCGGCGTAGGGGTCGCCTGCGGCATGGGCCAGCTCTGCGGAAGTCGGTGGAGGGGTGTTGCTTTGTGTCATGGGTACCGCCATTGGTGAGGGTCGGGTAAACGGTGATTACGGTGAGGGATGTCAGTGGTAGCTGCGGCCGCCGTCGACGGCCAGCGCGATGCCGCTGACGAAGGACGATTCGCTGCCGGTGAGGTAAAGCGCTGCGCGTGCAATCTCGATGGCTTCGGCCACACGGCCCAACGCGTAACGTGCGCCCACTTGCGGCAGGGCGTCAGCGCTGTAGCCGGCGCGCACCATGGGGGTGTCGACCGCACCGGGGCAAATGGTGTTGACGCGGATCGGCGCCCATTCCATGGCCAGTGTTTTCGACAACGAGATCACACCGGCCTTGGACGCCGCGTACGCGCCACGGCGCACAAAGGGCTGCAGGCCCTGGCCGGACGAAAAGTTGACGATGGTGCTGTTCTGGATTTTTTCAAGCCAGGGCAGGCAGGCGCGGCACATGAGGAAGCTGCCGGTCAGGTTGATGTCTATGGTGCGCTTCCAGTCTTCCAGCGAGACATCGCGCAGCAGGTCGGTGTTGGAGACGCCGGCAGCATTCACGAGGCCGTCGATGCCGCCCAGTGCGTCTGCGGCTTTCGTCACCGCTTCATTGACGGATTGTTCGTCGGCGATGTCGGCCTTCAGGGCGATGCCTTTGCCTGGTCCGGCATCCTTGAACCACGCCTTGATGCCGTCTTCATTGCGGTCAATCGCGGCGACCTGCGCACCTTCGGCGATGAAGAGCTGCGCAATCGATGCGCCTATGCCGGAGCCTGCGCCGGTCACCACGATGCGGCGGCCCTTGAGGCGACCGAGGGGGGGCATGTCCGGGATGGTGGTGGTCTTGTGTTCCATGTCTTGGCTTGTCTCGTTGTGCTGGTTTGTCTTGCAGGTCTGCGTGATCAGTCGAGGCGAATCTTGCGTTCGCGGATCACGGGGCCCCAGGTGTCCAGGTCTTTTTTCAGGTAGGTCGCAAACTCGGCCTGCGACATCAGGGCAGGTTCAAGTCCGGCCTTCAAGATGGCGTCATGAACCTCTTTGGTGTCGAGCACCGAACGCACGTCGGCGTAAATCTTTTTCTGCAGGTCCAGCGGGGTGGAGGCGGGCAGGAACATGCCGAACCAGCCGCCGGCCGTGAAGTCGGCCAGTGCAGGCACGCCTGACTTGGCAATCGGCACCACGTTGGGTGAACGTGCAATCGGTTTGGGGCTGCCGATGCCGAGCACCTTGAGCTTGCCGCTGTTCACAAAACTCATGGTCGCCACGGTGTCGAACAGCGCGTTGACCTGGCCGCCGACGAGGTCGTTGATGGCGGGGCCGTTGCCCTTGTAGGGCACGTGGATCATGTCGATGCCGGTGCGCCATGCAAACAGCTCGGCCGCGATGTGCGGGCTGGAGCCGTTGCCCGATGACGCGAACGTCAGCTTGCCCGGGTTGGTTTTTGCATAGGCCACCAGCTCTGCCACGTTGTTGGCAGGCACGGCGGCGTTGATGTACAGGTAACTGTAGGAGTCCGCCAGGATGGACAGCGGCGTCAGCGCCTTGGGGTCGTAAGGCAGGTTGGGCACCAGCACCTGGTTGGCGGTAAAACCAAAAGCCGTGATGAGAAGGGTGTGGCCATCGCCGGGCGCGCGTGCGGCTGCGGCAGTGCCGATGACGGTGCCGGCGCCGGGCTTGTTGTCGACGACGACCGGCTGCTTCCATTTGTCGGCCAGGCGCAGCGCGATGATGCGCGCGAGGATGTCGGTCACCCCGCCAGCGGCGTAGGGGACGATGACCTGTACAGGCTTGGTCGGGAAAGCGGGGGCCTGCGCAAACGCAGCCGTACCGGCAAAAAGGGCGGCTGCAACAAGGGCGATGCCAGAACGTCGGCTGAACATGGGGGGCCATCCTTTAAAAAACATGACAGGCATGCGGGCCGCGCACGGCGAGGGCTTGTGCCCGCTGGTTAAAATAATTCTACCGTTCGGCAGGTAAGTAACTTGCTGGTGGTAACCCTAATAAGGTCTGACATTCAAGGCGTCAGTTCAATTTTGGGAACGGAGTTCGCCGGGCGTGGCGACGGGTGGCAAGTCGGCCGACCATGCTGCCGGCCGGAACTTCCAGGACAAACTAGTTTTTGGCAGGTGCCTGCAAACCATGCAGCGCCATGTCCAGGTACTGCTCAATGACTTCGCGAATCGACATCGCACCTTTGGGGTTGTGCCAGCGGCTGATCTGGTTCAGCGATGACAGCAAAAAGCGGCCCGTCATGGCGACGTTGCTTTTCCTGAATTCCCCGGAAGTGATGGCATCGGAGATGCAGGTCCGGAGCATGGCTTCGTACTCGTTGCGCAGCGCGACGGCGAGTGTGCGCGGCTCGCTCTCGGCACCCATCCAGAAAGCGTTGGAGCCGGCCATCCACGAATCACGGTCGGCATCCATGAAGTCGGCGGACACCAGCATGAACTGGCGAACCTTCTCGAGTGCAGATGGGGCGAGGTCGACGGCCGCACGTACGTGGTAGATCAATGCCTGCAGCGAGTCCAGCACGATGCGGTGATAGAGCGCTTCCTTGTTGGGGAAGTGGTAGTACAGCGCGGCCTTGGTGATCTTTGCTTCTTCTGCGATGTCCCGCAGCGACGTGCCTTCATAACCACGTCGTGCAAACAACCTGCAGGCGATGTCGATGATCTGTTCCTGGCGGTTGTCGACGCGCGGCCTCACGCTGCCTGTCTCTGTGGCCGTATCTTCAGTCGGACGACGAGTTGCCATCGTGTACCCATGTTCTGTTGGAGGGAAAAGTATAGGTCACCACTGCAGACTTGCTTTCCCGTTGGCAGGGTCGGCGGCGCGTGAACGTCCCATCGCCCTGCGCTGGACTGAAGCTTTAGCGGCCGGTGTAGACCGGTGCGCGTTTTTCCAGGAAGGCGCGCTGGGCTTCTTTCGAATCTTCCGTTTTGGACAGCGCCACGGTGTTGCCCTGCTCGTAACGGTAGGCATCGCGTATCGGCATCAGCTCGGTCATGCGCGCGGCTTCCTTGGCCAGGCGCACCGCGATAGGGCTCTTGGAGGCGATCTCGCGGGCCAGGTCCATGCAATAGGGCATCAGTTCTGCAGCCGGCAGGCAGGCCTCGACCAGACCGAGGCGGTAGAGCTCCTGCGCCGACACTTTCATGCCGGTGTAGAACATGCGACGGGCGCGCGACTGGCTGAAGTGTTTTTGCAGAAAGGTCACGCCACCGGCCAGGCCGACGTTGATCTCGGGCATGGACACATAAGCGTCTTCAGAGGCCACCCAGATGTCCGACCCCATGACCAGGCCGAAACCTGCGCCCAGTGCCGGGCCGTTGATGGCCGCGATGATGGGCTTGGAGCATTCGACGACGGCGTAGTAGGACTCGCGCACGCGGCGGTTGTGCGCGCCGTAAGCGCCTGCGGTGCCGGCGAGGTTGGGGCGCTCGCGGATGTCGGCACCGGCAGAAAACGCCTTGCCTTCGCCGGTCAGCACGATGCAGGCCACGTCGTCGCGGTCAGACAGCACGTCGAAGACGCGGGTGATCTCTTCACGCAGCTCGATGTTTTGGGCGTTGACGGGCGGGCGGTTGAGTGTGACGACGGCAACGCCAGCGTCAACGGTCAATTTGAGGGTGTTCAGTTCCACGGTCAAAGTCTCCTTCAGTTGGTCAGATGCTTGAATACATTTACCTGCCGTACGGTAAGTTGATGCAAATGCTAACCGTTGACGGGGAAGGCTGCAAGCTTCAGAGAGCCTGAAAAACGGGTTTTGCGTCGCAAAAGTGACCGCTGTCAGAGGGTAAAAAGCGTGACCTAAGTGTTTTCCCTTGGGTGCCTGGTCGTCAACCTGCTAACCCCTCGCAGGGGCAGGCCCGGGCTTGCTGTGCATGAGCTGCAGGAACAAGGCCAGCGCATCATCGAGCGCGCGTGACTCGCCGCCGGCAACGACGCCCCATTGCGGCAGGTGGCCGTCCAGGTGCATGCGGGCCAGGCCGTAAACACAGGCGCGCGAGAGCAGGGCAAGGCGCTCGGCGTCGTGCGCCGGATCAATGCTGCCTTCCAGTTGTGCCGCGCGTATGGTGTCTTCGGTCTGCTCCCGGACCGCCTGTATCCCGCGCTGCAGGCCGGGCGAGGTGTCAATGTCGATCTGGTCCCGCGCCGAGATGATCCTGAAATGAGCGGGGTGATCCTGTGCCCAGCGCAGATAACCCTTGCCGATGGCCTGCAGACGGCGGTGTGCGGTCCGGTGGCTGGTCCGGACGGAGCGCCGCACCTCGACGCGCAGGTGTTCGGTCGCTTCTTCCGCGACGGCGGTCATGAGCGCGCGCCGGTTCGGAAAGTGGCGAAAGGGCGCGCCTGAAGAAACGCCGGCAAGGCGGGCCGCCTCACGCACGCTGACGCCCTCGGGGCCAAGCCGCAACGCCAATGCCAGTGCCGCATCCACCAGCGCCTGCCGCAGGTTGCCGTGGTGATAGCTGGCGCGCTCAGTAACCATGTAAGCACCTTGTGGGAAAAATTGATGGGATGAGAAAACCCAAATGTAATCGCTGTTCACATTAACCATCAGGATCACCACTTGAACACAACCGCTTATCTCAACGCCCGCGCAGCCCCGCGAACCGCACGCATGATTGCCGCACTGTCCCTGTTGCTGGTCGCATGGGCACTGGCCGTGCTGCTGCTGTCCCCGGACACCGTCCAGGGCGTTCGCATGGTGATCCGGCTCACGGCGCGAACATCGCTGGTCTTCTTTCTGGTGGCCTTTACCGCCTCGGCGCTCGTGAAGCTTTGGCCCTCACATCAAACGGCGTGGCTGTTGCAGCATCGCCGTGGCTTCGGGCTGGTCTTTGCGGTCTCGCACGCTGTGCACCTGGTGGCCATCGTGGCTTTCGCCAGCCTCGACAGCCACGGCTTTGCGCAGCAGAGCAGTCTTGCCAACATGCTGACAGGTGGCCTTGCCTACGTGTTCATTGCGATGCTCGCCGCAACGTCGTGGGATGGCGCTGTGCATTGGCTGGGCGCACGCCGATGGCAGCTTCTGCACACCGTCGGGGTGTATTACATCTGGGTCAGCTTCATGGTGAGTTTCGGCAAACGGATTCCCGTCTCTGCCGGCTATATGCTGCCGGTCCTGGCGCTGGTCGCTGCCTTGATGCTGCGATGGTGTGCGCGCTACAGCATGAAGAGGACGATGCGCATATCGTGATCTGCGGGCTGGTCGCCGCCGACCTCCGTGCGCCCAAAAATAAAAGGCGATGCCTTTCGGGGCATCGCCTTTTGAGGGTGGGTCGCCGATGCTTGGCACCCGCGCTCTACGCCCTACTTCTTCTTGCCGCCAATACCTGTGACTGCGGTGCGCTTGGCGAGCTCGATTTTCGCGATCGCATTGCGGTGCACCTCGTCCGGGCCGTCCACGATGCGCACGGTGCGCTGATGGGCATAGGCCTCGGCGAGCCAGAAATCCTGGCTCACCCCGCCGGCGCCGTGCGCCTGAATCGCCCAGTCGACGACCTTGCAGGACATGTTGGGAGCCACGACCTTGATCATCGCAATCTCGGCACGCGCTTCCTTGTTGCCGACGGTGTCCATCATGTAGGCGGCCTTCAGCGTCAAGAGTCGGGCCTGGTCGATCATGCAACGTGACTCGGCAATGCGTTCATGCCAGATCGACTGCGTGGAAAGGGCACTGCCGAAAGCCGTCCGTGACTGCAGGCGGTCGACCATCATTTCCAGTGCGCGCTCTGCTGCGCCAATGGAGCGCATGCAGTGGTGAATGCGTCCGGGGCCAAGGCGACCCTGGGCGATCTCGAAACCGCGGCCTTCACCCAGCAGGATGTTGGCGACGGGGACACGCACGTTCTCGAGCAGCACTTCCATGTGGCCGTGTGGTGCATCGTCGTAGCCGAAGACAGTCAATGGGCGCAGCACGGTAACGCCCTTGGTGTCACGCGGCACCAGCACCATGGACTGCTGCGCATGGCGCGGCGCATCCACGTCGGTCTTGCCCATGACGATGAAAATCTTGCAGCGCGGGTTGCCTGCGCCTGACGAGAACCACTTGCGGCCGTTGATGACGTACTCATCGCCATCGCGCACGATGGAACACTGGATGTTGGTGGCGTCGGACGAGGCCACGGCCGGTTCCGTCATCAGGAAGCCGGAGCGGATCTCGCCGCGCAGCAATGGCTCCAGCCACTCGTCCTTCTGTGCCTTGGTGGCGTAACGTTCCAGCGTTTCCATGTTGCCGGTGTCGGGCGCGGAGCAGTTGAACACCTCGCCCGACCAGGACACACGGCCCATGATTTCGCACAGCGGGGCGTAGTCGAGGTTGGAGATCGCCGGTACATCGCCGTGTGCGTGCGGCAAAAACATGTTCCACAGGCCGGCCTTGCGCGCCACAGGCTTGAGTTCTTCAACGACGGGCACGGGCTGCCATGGGTTGCCCGCCTTGCGGAAGGCATCGAGCTCGTGGTGAAAACGGCTTTCGTTGGGGTAAATGTGTTCGTCGAAAAATGCGCCCATGCGCTTGAGCAGGTCGGTGGTTTTGGCGGATTGTTCCGAAATCATGTCTGGTCCTTGGGAAGAGGTGTCTGCTGGATGAGGGGTGTTTTTATCGGTCTTGTCGGGTGCAATTCAAACATCGACAGCCCGCCATGGCAGTCACACGCGTGACCGGGCGTTTCACGGTTCAGTTGGTTTCAGGACAAGACGGCTGCCGAAAATGTTACAACCCCTCAAACAGACCCACCATCCCACATCACGCATATCACGCATGTCCAGGCCTTACACCGGCAACATCATTCGCAACAGCCAGGCCATGGCACAGTGGCTGGCGCAGACGCCGCGCGAGGCAGCGCTTGAGCCTGAGCTGCCCATCATCGATGCCCACCATCACCTGTGGGATGTCAAAGCCGCAGCCAACCGTTACCTGCTCGATGACCTGCTGGCCGACATCGGGCAGGGCCACAACATCCGCGCCACCGTCTATGTCGAAGCCCACGCCATGTACCGCAGCACCGGGCCCCAGCACATGAGGCCGGTGGGCGAAGTGGAGTTTGCCAACGGCAACGCGGCGATGGCGGCCAGCGGTGTTTACGGACCATGCCGCGTGGCCGATGCCATCGTCGCCCATGCGGACCTCATGCTCGGTCGCGCGGTCGAAGAAGTGCTGCACGCGCAGGCCGCCGCGGCCGGCGGGCGCTTGCGCGGCATACGTTACGCGACGCCGTGGGATGACAGCGCGTTGCAGCGGTTCGTCACCCGGCCGGTGCCGCGCCACCGCCTGTCGGACCCGGTCTTTCGCGAAGGATTTGCACAACTTGAAAAATTTGGCCTGACCTTCGATGCCTGGGTTTATCACCCGCAACTGACGGACCTGCTGTCACTGGCGCGCGATTTCCCGCGAACGCAAATCGTCGTGGACCATGTCGGGACCGTGCTCGGTGTCGGGCCTTATGAGGGCCGGCAGGCCGACATCCTGGACAACTGGGCACTTGACCTGCAAGCCCTTGCGGGCTGCGACAACATCAGCCTCAAGGTGGGTGGCCTGGGCATGCCGCTGGTCGGGTTGGGTCTGCATGAGCGCGCGTTGCCGCCGTCTTCAGAAGAGCTGGCCGACGCCTGGCGGCCCTATGTCGAGACCTGTATCGAGATCTTCGGTGCAGAACGTTGCATGTTCGAAAGCAACTTCCCGGTCGACAAACAGGCTTGCGGCTACAGCGAACTCTGGAATGCCTTCAAGCGGCTGACCGCTGACTGCTCGCCTACAGAGCGCAGCGCGCTTTTCAGTGGCACTGCGGCCAGGGTCTACCGCATGTCGCTCGCCGATTGACGAGCGGCGTCAGCTCGTTGAACGGATAAACGCCACCAGGGCCTGCGCCACTTCTGCGCCCTTGTCTTCCTGCAGAAAATGCCCGGCGTTGCGGGTGGTGGCGTGGGGCTGTCCCTGTGCACCCGGCACCCGTTGTTGCCAGACCTTGTCACCGCCGCGTGTCACAGGGTCGCGGTTGCTGAACAGGGTCAGGAAGGGCTTCTCCCAGAGTTTGAAAATTTCCCAGGCACGCTCGTTGTGGTGACGCTCGGGGTCGTCAGGCGTGGTCGGTACAAAACCCGGAAAGACGCGTGCGCCCATCTTGTGGGCGCGCGATGGAAAGGGCGCGTCGTAGGCCGCGACTTCTTCGGGGCTCAGGCCGGCCACGCAGCCTGCCTTGACGATGCGGCCGATGGGAAACCACGGGCTGTAGCGCGAAAATGCACGCCACACCTTGAAGGCGGGCGGCATCGCATCCATGCCGGTGGGCAGGCCGCCGTTGGCCAGCGCGATGCGCGCAAAACGGGCTGGCATCTCCGCTGCCATACGCAGGCCGACCAGCGAACCCCAGTCCTGGCAAAACAGTGTGATGCCCTGCAAGTCATTCGCCTGCGTCCAGGCTTTCATCCACTGCACATGGTTGAAATAGGAGTAATCACCGCGCGCCACAGGTTTGTCCGAGCGTCCGAACCCGACCAGGTCAGGCGCTATCGTGCGGTAGCCCGCGTGGACCAGGACAGGAATCATCTTGCGGTAAAGAAACGACCAGGTCGGCTCGCCGTGCATCAGCAGCACGATGCGGGCGTCGCGCGGACCTTCGTCGATGTGGGCGATGCGCAGGCCACCGACCTCGGTGTAATGCGGCGCGTAGGGAAAGTCGGGCAAGCCGGTGAAGCACGATTCGGGTGTGCGCAATATCTCACCGACAGCTGGCAGGAAAGGTGTGGTGTGCATGTTCAGGGCCTGACTTTTGTGGGTTGGGTGAACACCATCGTGCCGTCATCCACGCGGCCGTAACGCAGCGTGAACAGGTCCAGCACATAGTTCTGACTCAGCCGCCAGGGCCGGCGGTTGCCCTGCGCAGGGAATTTGTCGATGGCGCGTTGGATGTAGCCGGAGGTGAAGTCGATCCAGCTCTCGGGCTGGATGCCCGGGTCGTTCAGTGTGGGTGTGCACTGGCCCCAGCCCTTGCGGGCCATGAAGTTGAGCAGGCGGCAGGCGTAATCGCCGACGAGGTCGGCCTTCAGGGTCCATGAGGCGTTGGTGTAGCCCGTCACATAAATCATGTTGGGTACGCCCGAGAGCATCATGCCCTTGTAGCTGATGCTGTCCTTCATCACGACAGGGCGGCCGTCAACCAGCAGTTCCATGCCGCCCAGCGCCAGCAGGTCCAGCCCGGTGGCGGTGACGACCACGTCGGCCTGTAGTTCCTGCCCCGACTTCAGCCGCACCCCTGTTTCGGTGAAAGTGTCGATGTGCTCCGTTACCACCGAGGCCTTGCCCGAGCGTATGGCCTTGAACAGGTCGGCATCCGGCACCAGGCAGACGCGCTGGTCCCAGGGTTTGTAGCTGGGCGTGAAATGTTTGTCGACATCGCATGTCGGGCCGACGGATTTCTTCACGCCGTCGATGATGAGTTTTTTGACCTTCTCCGGTCGGCGTTTGGACAGCCTGAAAAAGAACATGCCGAGCAACACGTTCTTCCAGCGTGTCAGGCTGTAGGCCATGCCACCCGGCAGATGCCGCCCGAGCGAGGCGGCGATGGGGTCCCGCGAAGGACGCGACACCACATAGGTCGGCGAGCGCTGCAGCATGGTGACATGCGCGGCGGTGGCGGCAAGGGTCGGCACCAGCGTGACGGCCGTGGCACCGCTGCCGATGACCACCACACGTTTGCCGGCGTAGTCGACATCAGTCGTCCAGTTTTGCGGATGCACGATGCGGCCGGTAAACCGCTCGCTGCCTTCGAAGGCTGGTGTGTGACCGCTGTCGTAGTTGTAGTAACCCGTACAGATATATAAAAAATTGCAGCTCAGTTGCTGCGGTGCGCTATGTGGGCCTGTGCTGATGTCGACCAGCCAGTGTCCGTCGGGCTGCGACCAGTTGGCGCGCGTGACGCGGTGACCGTAGCGGATGTGTTCATCGATGCCATGGTCGCGCGCGGTGCTGGCGATGTAGCTCAGAATGGTGTCGCCATCGGCAATCGCCTTTTCTTCCGTCCACGGTTTGAAGGCATAGCCCAGGGTGTACATGTCCGAGTCCGAACGTATGCCGGGGTAACGAAACAGATCCCAAGTGCCGCCCAGCCGTTCGCGTCCTTCAAGCACGGCAAAACTGCGCTCCGGGCAGTTCTTGCCCAGGTGCGCCGCAGCGCCTATGCCCGAAAGGCCTGCACCCACGATCAGCACATCGATGTGTTCAATGCTCATGCCGGTGTGCCTGTCCCTTTGGTGCGCGTGCGCCGCCTGCCTCGCAGGAAGTAGAAGGCTGCTGCCAGCAACACCAGTCCGGCCAGCACGGGCAGGGCCATGCGCTTGAAGCGCGGCACATAGACGTTGACCAGTGCATTGATCTGCACCTGCTGTATGGGGTCGTAGCTGGCCGGCATGGGCAGCACCCCGTTGGCTTTGGCGTAGTCTGCGTAGTCGGCCTGCATGGCCTTGAAGACATCCGGCAGGCGGCCTTGAAGGTCAATGGTTTCGCCGGGGTCATGGGTGATGTCGTAGAGGTGCCACTGGCCGTCACCCACCGGCTTGATGTTGCGGATCAATTTGTAGTCGCCCTTGAACACCGCTTCGTTGCCCGACAGTTCGTACCCGATGGCTTTGTCCGGCGCATGCACGCGCTGCGCCTGTCCCTTGAGCACGGGCATCAGGCTGACGCCGGTCATGGGCTCGACAGGCTGGCCGCGGTAGCTGCCGGCGGGTCTTGGCAACTGCGCCAACTCGAGCAGGGTAGGTGCGATGTCGTTGACGTGCGCCAGGCTGCCCTGGATGCTGTTGGGCCGTATGCCCGCCGCGCCCGCGATGATGAGCGGCACACGTATGCCGCCTTCACCGGAGTAAAACTTGTAGGTACTCAGCGGTGATCCGGCGGCGCTGCCCCAGCTTGGCCCGATGATGCTGTACGCCCCCTTGCCACCCAGCTCGTCAATGCCCCTGTTGTATTTCCAGTCCAGCCAGAGGCGGCCGGCCAGCGTTGCGTAGGGATCGGAAGCCTCGGCGCCGTTGTCCGACATGAACATGAACACGGTGTTGTCGTACTCGCCGGTTTGTTTCAGGTGCGCGACCAGCCTGCCCACATGAAAGTCCATGGCGTCCGCCATGGCGGCATAGACCTCCATGCGCCTGGCCTGGTATTTTTTGTCCTCTGCGCTGAGGGTCTCCCAGTCGGTGGTGGTGCTCATCGTCACCATGGGCGTGTCTTTGGGTATCAGGCCCAGCGCGATGGCGCGGTCGCGCCGCTCCTGGCGCAGCACGGTCCAGCCCTTGTCGTAGCGGCCCTTGTATTTCGCAATGAACTCTGCAGGTGCCTGTACCGGGATGTGGTTGGCCTGGAAGGCGACGTAGGCAAAAAACGGTTTGTTCTCTTTGGCGCCCGAATCGATATACGCAATGGTCTTGTCGACAAAAAATTTCGACGAGTAGTAGTCGGCCGGCATCACGGCTTCCTTGCCGTCTTCAAACCAGTTGACCTTGTCAGAAAGGTCGAGGTAGCGCTTGCCGGTCTCCCAGTTGTCCGAGCCGCTGTCGGCCTGGATGATGGATCGGTCGAAACCGCGTGCCGGCGGCAGGTTGTGCGGCTCCTTGCCGACATGCCATTTGCCGGCCACGTAGGTCCGGTAGCCGCCGTCGCGCAGCAGGCTGGCGACGGTCACCACCTTGTTGTCCAGCACGCTGAGGTAGCCCGGCTTGCCGATATGCGACTGCGGTATGGTCTCGCGCATGTTGCCGACCCCGTTGCGGTGGTTATCGACACCCGTCAGCAGCATGGCGCGTGTCGGCGAGCATGAAGCGCTGACATGAAAGTTCGAGAACCGCATGCCGCGGCGCGCGAGGTCGTCGATATTGGGCGTGGCGATTTCGCCACCAAAAGAGCCCACGTCGCTGAAGCCCCAGTCGTCGGCCAGCAGCAACACGATGTTGGGTCGCGAGGCGCCGGCCGCCATGACGCTCGCACAGGCCGCAAGTGCCAGGGCCGGGACAAGCGCCTTCATCTTCATGGTGCGGTGCCCTCGTCCTTGTGTGCGTTCACCGGCTTCCGGTGCTCGTCGGCCAGCGGCTTCCAGTGCAGCAGGCCGAACAACAGTGTCAACACCACGCTCACGGCAAGCGGGCCCCTGTAGCGCCGGACATGCCTGAACATCACCACCAGCTCGATCAGGTGGACGGCCAGTATGACCAGTGCAATGTTCTGGAGCCTGCCTGCCAGGCCCGCTGGCAGCAGGCCGTCAAGGACGACAGGGCCGGCCAGGGCCGCAGCGTACAGGATGAGCAGGGCTGTTTTGAGGATGGGGAACATGGCTTGTCTCTTGTTTTTTGTGCGTTGCCGACGCTCAGTACACTTGTGTATGGATTTAAATATACCACCACAATACACATGTGTATGGTTTAATTTGGATTCGGAGCTGGGCTGACCGGCAGCAACGCGTCCATCAACAGGAATTTCATGGCGACCAGGGCAAAAACCGTCAAACCAGCAGAAGCGTCGCGGCTCTCGCGTGACGACTGGCTGGATGCCGCCTTCAATGCGGTGGTCGAAGGCGGCTTTGACAAGGCGCGCGTGCTGGTGATTGCCGATGCGCTGGGCGTGACACGCGGCAGTTTTTACTGGCATTTCACCGACCACGCCGAAATGATTGCAGCCCTGCTGGCCCGCTGGGGCGAGCGCGAACTGGCGCTTGGCAAACAGCTGCGGGCCGAAACGGCATCGTTTGCGGATCCGCGCGACGATCTGGCTCATCTCCTCGAGGTGGGGCTGGCCCATGCCGGCAGGGATCTTGAAAACATGCGCTTCGAGCTCGCCCTGCGCGGCCAGGGCAGGCGCGACCCTGTCGTGGCTGAAATGCTGGCCGGTATCGACCGGGCGCGCATGGCCTTGTTCCACGAGAAATTCATGCGGCTGACCGGTGACGAGAAAAAGGCGTCGGAGCTCGCATCGCTTTTTTACCTCGCCATTGTGGGCGGCAACCAGGCGCTCAGCCGACCGGGCAACCCGCCCGACCTGAATATCTATATCGCCTCCCTGATTACCAATTACCTGATTGACCAGCAAGCGCCAGCCGTGCCCGCCAAAAGCAGGCCTGCAAAAAAGCGCGCGTGATCAACACCCTTTCCCGAATGGACACACCATGCTGATTGCCCTCATCGTTGCCACCGCACTGGCTCTTTTTCTGTGGCTGGGCCTGCCCGCCGTGCTCACCGCCTTCGGCCTGCATCCCGCCTACCGTGGCAGGTTCCACACGCTCAAGGGGGGGCGGGCACTGGTCGTCACCACCAGCCAGTCCACGCTGGGCAAAGGCGGCAAGGCGACCGGTGTCTTTGGCTCTGAAATGACGGCGCCGTATTACGAGTTTCTGGACGCCGGCATGTCTGTCGATGTGGCGAGCATTCGTGGCGGCCAGATACCGATTGAGCCGGACTCCTTCCGCTGGTTTCTGGCTGCCCCTTCCGACAAGCGCTACCTCAAGGACGCGGTCTTCCAGGCCCAGGTGAAAAATTCCCTGCGCATTGAAGCCCTGGACTTCGCGCAGTACGACATCATTTTTCTCGCCGGCGGCTGGGGTGCGGCCTACGATCTCGGCACGTCTGCCGTGCTGGGTGAACAAATCACACGCGCGTGGGCTGCGGGCAAGGTGGTCGGCGGTGTGTGTCACGGGCCGCTGGGCCTGCTGCTGGCCAAAGACACGACCGGTGCACCGCTGGTCAAAGGCAAACGCCTCACGGCGGTCACCGACAGGCAGGTCAAACAACTGGGCATCACCATGACGCCGCAGCACCCCGAGCGGGAGTTGCGCGCTGCGGGTGCCGTGTTTGAAAGTTCGACGGCCGTGCTGGAGCCGTTTGCCAACCTGACGGTGGTGGACGGTCGCCTGGTCACCGGCCAGAACCAGAATGCCGGTGTCGAGACCGCACAAAAAATGCTGCTCGCGGCCGGTGGCCACCCCGTGTCGGCAGGGCTGGCGGCGGCATGAAGCTTCGTACGGCGCTGGTCACCGCCGCAGTGGTGATCGCCGGTCTGGGCGCTGCCGCCTACGCCAACCGCCTGCTGGTCATGCAGTATTCGCTGGGCTGGTACACCGACATCATGTACCCGCGTGACGCCAACCGCGAAGTGCCCTGGGTGGCAGGGCCGGTCACTGCGGTCCAGGCCGCCGCGCAGCGGCCACCCAACATCATCGTCATCCTGGCAGACGACATGGGCTTCAATGACGTCACCACCTATGGCGGGGGTTATGGCAAGGAGGGCGTGCCCACACCCAACATCGATTCGATTGCAACGGACGGTGTGCGCTTCGACAACGGCTATGCGGGTGCGGCCATCTGCACGGTCTCGCGCGCCGCCCTCATGACGGGGCGTTACCCCTGGCGTTTTGGTGTCGAGTTCACACCAACACCCGGTGCCATGACCCGCGTGGCAGGGCCCATGTATGCCAATTCGGGCGCCGTGCACCCGGTCATCATCGACCAGGAAAAAGCGCGTGATGCCAAACCCTTCAACGACCTCGGCATGCCGCCGTCGGAGAAGACGGTGGCCGAGCTCTTGAAGGCGCGCGGGTACCACAACATCCATATCGGCAAGTGGCACCTGGGCAGCACGCCCGAAATGCGGCCCAACAACCAGGGTTTTGACGAGAGCCTGTTCATGGAAAGCGGCCTCTACCTGCCTGAAAACGATGCGCGGGTCGTGAACGCCAAGCAGGACTTCGACCCGGTCGACAAATTCCTCTGGCCCAACATGCGGTTTGGGGTCAGCTACAACAACGGCAAATGGTTTGAACCCGACAAATACCTGACCGACTATTTCACCGACCAGGCCGTCACGGCCATCAAGCGCAACAAAAACCAGCCCTTCTTTTTGTACCTGGCGCACTGGGGCGTGCACACGCCGCTGCAGGCCAGCAAAGCCGACTACGACGCCTTGCCCAATATCCCCGACCATCGGCGTCGTGTCTACGCCGCCATGGTGAAGGCTGTAGACCGCAGCGTGGGCCGTGTGCTGCAGACCCTGCGTGAAGAGGGTCTGGACGACAACACCATCGTCGTCTTCACCAGCGACAACGGCGCACCGGGCTATATCGGCATCCCCGAAGTGAACAAGCCCTACCGGGGCTGGAAGCTCACCCAGTTCGAAGGTGGGGTGCGCGTGCCTTACATGGCGCGGTGGCCGGGCCGTATTCCTGCCGGCTCGCAATACAAACAGCCGGTGTCCAATATCGACATCCTGCCGACCGTGGTGGCCGCCGCAGGTGGCAGCCTGCCGACTGATCGTGTCACGGACGGCGTCAACCTCATGCCCTTCCTCGCCAAAGGTGCAGCCCAGCAGCCTGGGCGCGCGCTGTTCTGGCGTGACGGCCCTTACCGCACAGTGTTGCAGGGCGGCTGGAAACTCCTCGTGTCGGAAATGCCGAAGAAGGACTGGCTCTTCAACCTCAATGAAGACCCGACGGAAAAGGTCAATCTGGCGGCCAACCAGCCGCAGAAAGTGGCCGAACTGAAAGCCGTGCTGCAGGCGCATCACGCCAACATGCCGCCACCGCTGTGGCCCTCGCTCATACAGCTGCCGGTCACCATCGACAAGACGCTGGACCAAAAACAGACCCCTAGCGATGAATACACCTACTGGTACAACTAGGGTCAAGGCAACAGCGACATGAAGCGACTCTGGCTGCCCGTAGCTGTTGCACTCTCGATCGTGGCGGTCGTCGGGGTCGCGTGGTGGATGGAGGCACCTTCATCGCAAGCACCCCCTGGAAAAGCCCTGGCTTCACGCGCACCCGAAGCCACGCAATGCAGCTTGCCGGCACAGCGCGCCGATGCCAAACATGCGGGCATGGTCTGGGTGCCTGGCGGCAGCTACGAAATGGGTGACACCGTATACCCCGAAGAGTCGCCCTTGCAGAAAGTGAAGGTCGCCGGTTTCTGGATGGACCGCACCGAAGTCACCAATGCCGAATTTGCCGCCTTCGTGAAGGCAACGGGCTATGTGACCGAGGCAGAGCGCGGCCCCGACCCCAACATGCAGGCCGCACTGCCGCCAGAGATGCGCCTGCCCGGCGCGGTGGTGTTTGTGGTGCCTACCAATGTCAATAACCAGGGCAGTGCCTTGCAGTGGTGGCGCTACCTGCCAGGTGCCAGCTGGCGCCACCCGGGCGGCCCCGCCACGAGCATCGACGGTCGTGATGCCTTCCCTGTGGTGGCCGTGACCTATGCCGACGCGAAGGCCTTTGCCAAATGGAGAGGCCGCGCGCTGCCGAGCGAAGCGCAATGGGAGTGGGCCGCACGTGGCGGTCAGCTCGCCGCCAGCAAGGAGCACGCGCAGCCCAAAGAAGCCAACAGCTGGCAGGGGATTTTTCCCATGGTCAATTCTGCGGAAGACGGCTTCACCGGCCTTGCGCCTGTGGGTTGTTATGCCGCCAACGCGTATGGCCTGTTCGACATGATCGGCAATGTGTGGGAGATCACGTCAAGCGCCTGGCGTCCCTTTCACGGGGACGCGGCAGAAGGCCGGCCCGACATGCCGGTACAAAGGCAGCAGCAGGCGGCTCAGCGTGTCATCAAGGGCGGCTCTTACCTGTGCTCGCCAGATTACTGCATGCGTTACCGGGCAGGTGCACGGCAGCCGCAGGACGATGACCTCGGGGCAAGCCATCTGGGCTTTCGTACGGTGCTGCTGGTTGGCACCTGAGTCTGCCCCCCGCTTGGGGAATACGCTGCCACAGGTCAAAACCCCCTCACCTAGAATGACTTCAAGGACGGGGAATGACGCCAGAGCAAAAAGCCAGAGTCAGTATCGACGCGCTGTTGCAGCAAGCGGGCTGGCACGTCTGCGGCGTGAGCGATGCGAATATTCACGCTGGCCTTGGCGTCGCAATCCGGGAGTTTCCCCTGAACGCTGGTTTCGGGTTTGCCGATTACCTTCTCTATGTAAATGGCAGAGTGTGCGGTGTCATAGAAGCCAAAAAAGAGGGCGCCACACTTTCTGGTGTTGAGGTTCAATCCGGGCGCTATTCGCAGGGTTTGCCGGCTACCCTGCCTGCCTGGAAGCGACCGCTGCCATTCATGTGGGAATCGACTGGCGTTGAAACCCATTTCACCAACGGGCTCGACCCGCATGACGAGGTGGAACGCTGCCTGTCCATCGTTCGCGAAGTCGAAGTAGAGGTTGACATCAACCTTAAGCGTGCGCAGGCGTTGCGGCAGGCGATTTTGTCAAAAGCATTTTTTCAGCAATAACAATACGCGGCCAACAATGCCAGCTGTTCATGAACTAGATCAAGATGGATTGGCATTGGTAAACGCCTTGCTGGCTGAATCGTCGGAATCGGATGTGGGTGTTGATTCCTTGTCGTTTCGGGCGGCGCATTTCGAAAAAATTACTGTGATTGATTGGATGGAGTCCGCAGGGTATCTCCGCAAAGACCAGGAGCGATATCACGTCAGTCTGACCGCCTTGGTCCAGCTGAAGGATGCTTTCGCCGATCAGATCGTGCGGGATTCCGAGACTTTGTTTGCTGCACTGAAACAGCATTACAAACGGGTTCAGCGGTTATCGCTAAAGGTCGAGGAGCTGGCGGCTGCTGTTGGGTTGGACTTGCTGGCGGTAAAAGTGGCACTCAGCTATATGGTGGAGGCGCCTTGGTGGAGTGGGCGCTCTTCCAGTTTCTTTACAGACCCCACACCCTCGATTTGTCCTAGCGAAGCTGTGCTTGGGTACGCGTCTTTTTCGGATGTCATTGCGCAACTCAGAAGCTGGCAGGCGACGCGCATACGTGATCGGCAACTGGCGCTTGCGGGTGCGCTACGGCAGATGTCCACCGACGTGGGCGGGTTGGCGCGAGCCCAAGCGACACAGTTGCGGCAACGGCCGGACTGGATTGGGAAACTTCCCCCAACGATTAAGGACCTGCTTTCCGAGATCTACTCAGCTTTGACTCTCGATCTTCGTGCACTCCCGTCCATGGGCGTGCGCGCAGCCATTGACAGCGTGTGTGTTGAGTTTGTGGGCGACGTCGGGTCATTCGATCAAAAGCTCTGTCGACTTGTTGAAGAAGGCTATCTGTTGGAGCGTGAGCGGCCGATTCTGGCTGCAGCGATTGACGCGGGCAGTGCCTCTGCTCATCGCGGGCATGTGCCCAGCGTTGATGACTTGGGGGTTCTCCTTGATATTCTGGAGCGCCTGCTTTATGGGCAGTACATTCTTCCGACTGCTGCCAGACAGATTCAAGCGAATACGCCTCTGCGTCCTCCTCGTAGTTCTAAGGGTACAAAATGAAAAGCGCTAAAGACACCTTGGTCAGTGAGTACCTCGAACGCGTCGATGGCAAGGTTCTGGCCCAAGTCCAGTTTCGCCTGGTTTTGCGCGACATGATCAGGGGTCACGCGGGCGTCTATGCGCTTTATAAAAATGAGAGCTTGTATTACGTGGGCCTGGCCTCCAACCTCATGGCGCGGGTGAAGCACCATTTGAAGGACCGGCATGCGGGCAAGTGGACCCGCTTTAGCGTTTATCTCACGACTAACGGGGAGCACATCAAGCCGATTGAGTCGCTTTTGCTGCGCATCGCCAAGCCCAAGGGTAATTTGGTGCAGGGCCGTCTGCCGGGCGCGCACGATCTGATGAAGGACCTGAATCGCAAGGTGTCTGACCAGCAACATGATGAGCGGGCGCGGTTGCTGGGGGGCTCTGTGGCCCGGAAGCGCCGTAGCAAAAAGACCGCATCTGCCAAAGGTAGCCTGGTGCTGGCTGGCAGTATTGATCGACGCTTGGCGCTACGGGCTGAGTACAAAGGCGCGCGCTACCTCGCCACCCTGCGCAGGAATGGCCAGCTGTCGTACAGCGGCGAGTTGTACGCCTCGCCTTCTGGCGCCGCCAAAGCTGTGGTCGGACGTGCCGCCAATGGTTGGCACTTCTGGCACTACAAAAAGGGTGCTGTGTGGGTGCCCCTAGCCGAGTTGCGGAAATAGCTCATTATTTGTCCACTAGTTCCGTTTGTCCAATAATGGCGGGCGGGTTCGATCGACTGGACAAAGCTGGTCAGTCGTGACAAGGCGAGCCTGGATATCTTCTGGCTGAAAGATGACGCGCTCGCGGACAGTGACAACCTGCCACCACCGGGCGTGATTGCGCAGGAAATTGTGGACGACCTTGAAGCTGCCTTGATGCAGTTCAGGTTGATCGCTGGCGATCTGGAGTCTGCTGAGCCTGCTGCTTGAGGTCAGGCAGCCGCTGCTTCAGCCCGTCAGGAACTGGTCGGTAAACAGTTCCTTGAGCGGCGTCTCTTTCTCGACAATATTGCGCTCGCGGTAAAAGGTTTGCACCTTCTGCAGGCGAAAGCTGTTGATCTCGCCGGGCGTGCGCTGGCCCGGGTACACAAACGAGGCGTAGTAGCGCACGATGTCGCGCACCATTTCTTCCTTGCCCTTGTGCTGGGGGAATTTGTCAGTGATGGCCGTGGCGGCTGCGTCCGGTGCCGAGATGGTGTCTGCCAGGCCGCGCAGGGTGGCACGCACAAAGGCGCGCAGCAGCTGCGGTTTTGCGGCAATGGTCTGGTCTGAACTGACGATGGCTTGCGCCATGCTGGGGAAGAACTCGTCCGAGCGGAAGACCACCGTCTTCACGCCGCTGCGCTGGACTGGCACCACCCAGTCGGGCACGCCGGCCATGGCGTCGGCCTTGCCATCAATCAGCATCTGGTAAACACCGGTCGGCCCGGCGGGCACGATCTTGACTTCATCCGGCTTCACGCCGATGGACGACAAAAACCCGAGCAGCGTGAAGTAGGTGGTGTCGGTGTTCGACACCACGGTGATAGTCTTGCCGCGGAACTGTTCAGGTGAGTAGATATTGCTTTCGCGCCGCGTCATGATCTGCGTGACCGACTTGCCGCCCAGCACCGCAATCGTCTTGACGGCCATGCCGCGCGGCCTGACCAGGATGGGCGTGTCGCCGGTGCCGCCGCCCAGGTCGAACTCACCAGCCGCCACGCGCTTGGCCACTTCGGTGCCACCCGCCACGGTCTGGAACTCGACGTCCAGGCCTTCCTGTGTGTAGTAGCCCTTGATGACGGCCACATTGATGGGGGTGAAAGCTGGGAGGAAGGCCGGTGCAGGCAGCGCATAACGAATGCGCTCGACAGCGCGGGCGCTGCGTGGCGCCGTGGCTGCAATCGCCCCCAGCAAACCCGTGAGTAAAAAAGCCTTGCGGTTGAGCAAGGGTCCAGGGGGATGTCGGTGGTTCAAAAAACAGCCTCGGCAAAAATTGAAAAATGCCGCGAAGTTTAGTTTGCGTATTTCTCAATTCCGCGCTGCGAGTTGCAACAGTTTGCAATTCCTCCTCTTAAAACAGCGCTTTGTGCGATTGATGCGCACATGGTTTCGCTGATGAATCGCAGGTGTTTCGGCGATGAAATTTTTGGTGAGCCTGCGCTATCAACAGCGCACGCCGGGCGTTAGCGCACCAGCGTTGAAGCGCCGAACAAACTCATCACAAATTCGACCGCTAGTTCAGCCGTGCGGTTGCGCACGTCGAGTGCCGGGTTGATCTCCACCACATCAAGCGAGGCGAGGCGGCCGGTGTCGGCGATCATTTCCATGCAGAGCTGCATCTCGCGGTAGGTCGGGCCACCGCGCACGCCGGTGCCGGTGCCGGGTGCTTCAGCCGGGTCGAGGCAGTCCAGGTCGAAGCTGACATGCAGGTGGGTGTTCTCGTCCACGCCGTGCAGCGCCTCGGTCATGGTGTTGCGCATGCCGTGTTCGTCGAGGTGGCGCATGTCGAACACCTGCAGGCCCAGCTGCCTGATGAGTTGCTTTTCGTCGGCGTCGACGCTGCGGATGCCGATGAAGGCGATTTCTTCTGCCGCAAGCGCAGCGGGCTGGCCGCTCCAGCCGGTCAGCGCCGCCGGCCCGTGGCCCAGCAGGCCGGCGACCGGCATGCCGTGCAGGTTGCCGCTGGGGCTGATGGCTTCGGTGTTGACGTCGGTGTGCGCGTCCAGCCAGATCACGCGCAGCTGCTGGTCGGTACGGCGGCAATGGCGCGCCACCGCGCTGATGGAGCCCAGCGCCAGGCAGTGGTCGCCGCCCATCAGCAGGGGTGTGTGGCCGGCGCTCAGGGCGCGGGCGACAGCGTCAAACACCGCGCGGTTCCAGGCAACGACTTCATCCAGGTGACGTATGCCGGCGATGGGCGCGGCCCAGGGGTTGGGCGGCCCGGCGAGGTTGCCGGTGTCGATGACCTCCAGCTTGCCGGCGCGCAGCGCTTCGACAATGCCGGCCACCCGCAAGGCGTCGGGTCCCATGCCTGCGCCGCGGGTGCCCGCGCCCACATCGGTGGGTGCGCCTATAAGGCTGATCGGACCTGGTGGGGGCATGGGTGCATTGTCACGATGGCGGGTTGCCGGTCAAGCCGAAAATGCGGCAATTTGCTATCGTATTCGTAGCTGCTCACGCTCGTGTTTGTTGGTCTGGAGCCCGATTTGATGCCTGAAAATGGCCTTTTTCTGGCCCGAAAACTGGTTTAGGAGCTTCAAACGGGCTTAAAACCCCGAAAAGTTAATATGGAACTTAACATTGTTAACTCCTGTATTAACTTTTCGCCCGGAGGCAGATCCATCAGGGTTTGGTGCCGGCTTTGGTCGTCTGGGCCGCTTGTGCTGTTTTCTCTGCCTTGGTGACATCCTCGCGTACCTTGCCCACGTCGCCGGCAGACACCGTGCCTGCCTTGTTGCCCCAGCTGCTGCGGATAAAACTCACCACGTCGGCCACGTTGTCGTCCGTCAGGCGCCAGCTGAAGCCGGGCATGGCGATGCGCGACGGCGCTTCTGTTGTGTGGGCCATGGTGGAGCCCTGCAGCACGATGCGTATCAAAGAGGTGGGGTCTTTGGCCGCGACGGTGCTGCTCATGGCGAGTGTGGGGAAAGTGCGCTGCGCGCCCTGGCCGTCGGAGCGGTGGCAGGCATTGCAGTTGTTGAGGTAGACCATGGCACCGCGCTGCGTCACCGTGCCCTGGCGCAGGGCGGCGGAGGTGATGTCGTTGGTGTTGGCGGCCACCGGCGTGGTGGCACCGGGGTTGTCGCCCAGTGACTTGAGGTAGGTGGCGATGGCGCCCAGGTCTTCACGCGACAGGTGCTGCGTGCTGTTGCTGATGACCTCTGTCATGGCGCCGAAGGCCGCCGTGCGGTTGGTGCGGCCGGTCTTCAGGTATTCCACAATCTCCTGCCGCGACCAGGTCGCCAGGCCGGGCTCTTCCGTGTTGCGCAAGGGCTGTGCGTACCAGCCGTCGATGATGGCGCCTGACATAAAGAGGTCGCCCTTGTCATGCGTGGCCGCCTTCTCGCCGCCCAAAACGCTGCGCGGCGTGTGGCAGGCCCCGCAGTGCCCCAGGCCCTGCACCAGGTAGGCGCCGCGGTTCCACTCGGCCGTCTGTGCGGGTTCGGCTTCGTAGACCTTGCCCTTGAGGTAGAGCTTGTTCCATCCCGCCATCAGCCAGCGCATGCTGAAAGGCCAGGGCAGGTCGGTTTTGGCGTTGTCCTGCTTCACGGGCTGCACGCCTTTCATGAAGTAGGCGTACAGGGCACCCAGGTCGTCTTCGGTCAGCCGCGCGAAGTTGGTGTACGGCATGGCGGGGTAGAGGTGGTGGCCGTCTTTGGCTTTGCCTTCACGCAGCGCGCGGGTGAAGTCTTCCTGTGTGTACTGGCCTATGCCCTGCTCGGTATCCGGTGTGATGTTGGTCGAGACGATGGCACCAAAAGGGGTGTTCATTGCCAGGCCGCCCGCGAAGGGCGCGCCTTGCGGGCGTGTGTGGCAGCTGATGCAGTCGCCGGCGCGGGCGAGGTATTCGCCGCGTACCAGCAGGGCGTCGCGTGGTGCGGCTGGCAGCGCGGCGTTCTTGTCGACGGGTTTCGGGCTGGCCGCGGGCTTGGGTGTCGAGGGGAGCGCGGCCGATGCGGATGTCGATGGGCGCTCCTGAGCAGAGCTGATCAGCGGCGCCGCGATGCTGATGAGCAGTGCGGCGGCCGTCAACACCGCCAGGGTGGCGGTCTTGAGTTTTTCGGTGCGGTGCGCGTTCATGCCAGTGCTCCCGGGCTTTTGAGGTAGCGCTCGCGTATGTGTTTGGCCGACCAGTAGGCCAGCGCGCCGACGATGCCGGTGGGGTTGTAGCCAAAGTTCTGCGGGAAGGCGCTGGCACCCATCACGAACACATTGGGTACGTCCCACACCTGCAGGTAGCGGTTGACGGCGCTGGTCGACGGGTCGGTGCCCATGGGTGCGCCACCGGTGTTGTGGGTCGACTGGTAGGCGCGCGTGTCGTAGTGGTCGCCCATTTTCTTGAAGCCCGCCGCCATCTGGCGTGGCCCCATCGCCTGCGCGATGCCTTCCATCTTGCCCTTGAGGAACTGCGTCATGTTGATGTCGTTGGGCTTCCAGTCGAAGGTCATGCGCAGCAGCGGCTGGCCGTAGACGTCCTTGTAGGTCGGGTCGAGGTCGAGGTAGTTGTCACGGTAGGACATCACCGAGCCCTGGCTGCCGATGCTGATGGCGTATTTGTAGTTGTCCTTGATGGCCTTTTTCCAGCCTGCGCCCCAGGCGGGGGTGCCGGGCGGCACGCTCATCTGCTGGATGGGCCGGCCGCCGGTGACGGTGCAGGCAATCGAGCCGCCACCGACAAACCCGAGCGGGCCGTGGTCGAAGTTGTCGCCGTCGAAATCGTCAATCACTGTGCCGCCCGCGCCTGCGCCGGCAAACGGGTTCATGGGCTGGTCGGCGTTGAAGAACATCGAGACGCCACCCGTCATCTGGTAGGCGTAGTTGCGGCCCACCACACCCTGGCCGGTGGCGGGGTCGTATTGTTTGCCGATCTTCGACAGCATCATGAGGCGTACGTTGTGGAACTGGTAGGCGCACAGCACGACCAGGTCTGCGGGTTGCTCGACCTCGTTGCCCGCGGCGTCGATGTAGGTCACGCCGGTGGCCTTTTTGCCGTCGGGCGACATGTTGACGCGCAGCACATGCGAGCGCGTGCGCAGCTCGAAGTTGGGCCGTGACATCAGGGTCGGCAGCAGGGTGGTTTGCGGCGAGGCCTTGGAATACATGTAGCAGCCAAAGCGTTCACAAAAGCCACAGAAGTTGCAGGGCCCGAGTTGCGCGCCGTGCGGGTTGGTGTAGGCGCGCGAGGCGTTGGCAGCGGCTTGCGGAAACGGGTGGTAACCCAGGCTGCGCGCGGCCTTGTCGAAGAGCAGGGCGCTGTTGGTCGAGGCCAGCGGCGGGAGCGGGAATTCCTCGGAGCGGAAACCTTCGAACGGGTTGCCGCCGGCCTGCACCTGGCCGCGCAGATTGCCAGCCTTGCCGGACACACCGCAGACTTTTTCGAAGTGGTTGAAGTGGGGTTCCAGCTCATCGTAGGTCACGCCCCAATCCTGGATCTGCATGCCTTCGGGAATGAATTTTTTGCCGTAACGCTCCATCACCCGGCTTTTGATGCGCAGGTCATCGGGCAACACGCGCCATTGCTGGCCGTTCCAGTGCACACCCGCACCACCCACACCGTCGCCGGGCAGGAAGGAGCCGAGCTGGCGATAGGGCACGGCGACATCTGCCGTGGTGTGGCGAATGGTCACCGTCTCTTTGGCGAGGTTCTGGAACAGCTTGCCGCGCACGCCATAAGACAGCTCGTCGGTGATGCGTGGGTAGGCGAAGTCGGGGTTGGTGTCGCGGTTCTCGCCGCGCTCCAGCGCCAGCACCTTGAGGCCGGCCGCGGTGAGTTCCATGCCCATGATGGCACCCGTCCAGCCGAAGCCGACCAGTACCGCATCAACCGAAGGTTTTTTGATGGTTGCCATCCTGATACCTCAGCCCTGCGGCCCGTTGATGCTGACAGGCGGCAGCGGGTACTGCACACCGGGACGTCCGACCCAGTCTGTGAAGTCGGCACGTGCGCCGGGAAAGCCGATCATCTTCCACGCAGCGGCATCCTTGTTGCCGCCGTGCATGGGGTCGCTGAGGTAGCCTTCCTTGGTGTTCTGCAGCAGGAAGCCGAAGAAGGTTTTGGAGGACAGCGTGTCGAACTTCGCTTCGCCGGATTCCATGCTCTTCAGGGCCTGGTCCTGCTGCGCGGCATCGAGCTGCACAAAGGTCTTGCCGCTGAAGGTGTTTTTGCAATAGGTGTCGCAGGCGGCGATGCCGGCGCGGTAAACATCACGCGGCGGCAGCTTGCCCTGGTAGCCGAACTCGGCAGGTGATTCGACGAAGGGCCCCTGCATGTACCAGGTGGCCGCGTGGCCGAAGGCGGCGTCCATCTGGCGGTCTATGAACTCGGGCACACCGGCTTCGATGGCACCCGGGCCGATGTCGTCGGAAGGGATCAGCCGGGCGACGGCGGCCTTGATGAAAGCCCATTCGCCGGGATTGAAAAATGCGGGGTTGTAGGCGGCGCCGGTGTTGGGCCCGGTGGCCGGGCTGGAAGGCCCTGGGGGAATGACGGTGGTGGTGACTTCCTGGCTGCAGCCTGTGGCGGCGAAGGCGGCGGCTGGCACGATGACGATGGATTTCCTGAGAAATCCTCGCCGGGCCGAATCGTGGGGCATCGTGTTTCCTTGTCAGCGTGGGCGCGCTGTGCTGTTGATTTTTGAAATGCAGGACTCGCCCAGCCACTATCTTTTTTTGTCCCGCCCCTGTCTGTAGGTGTTCTTCGGTTGCCTGCGTCGGCTGGCTTTGCAGGTGTGAAAACACCGCGCGATTTATGCCGGTTGGTCAGAGTCCGGTCAGGTTTTCTGTTCGGTTTTCAGGACGCCGCGAATGTTCATGGCGGCCAGGCCGAGCTGCAAAACCACCAGCGCCGGGGCATGGGAGTAGACGCCCCAGATCACCCACAAAACGTTGCTGGCCATGAAGACCCAGAAGCCCCAGTTGCGCCTCGTCTTGACGTTCGAGGCGACCAGCCAGGACGCGGTGATGGTGACGGCCATGGCTGGCCACTGAAGGAGGTTGATGAGGTCCATGTCGCTTGCCCGGGTTGATGGTTGCAGTGTTGGGCGCGGCCCGAAAAATTGCCAGCAGCCGTGGCGAAAAACGCCGTAGGACGGGGACGCCGGCGCGCCTGACCGCAACTGGGCGAAAATCCTGCCATGCATACCTCCGCACTTGTCTTGTTTTCCGGTGGCCAGGACTCGACCACCTGCCTGGCGCAGGCGCTCTCAAAATATGAACGCGTCGAAACCGTGGCCTTCGACTATGGCCAGCGGCACATCGTGGAGCTGCAAGCGCGGCTGAACGTGCTGCGCGAGATCAAGGCGCAGTTCCCCCACTGGGCGCACAAGCTGGGCGAAGACCACATGCTGGACCTGGCCGTGCTGGGCCAGGTCAGCGACACCTCGCTCACGCGCGATGTGGCCTTCAAGATGGAGAGCTCGGGCCTGCCCAACACCTTTGTGCCCGGGCGTAATTTGTTGTTTTTGACGCTGGCCGCAGCGCTGGCCTACCGACGCGACCTGCAGGTGCTGGTGACGGGTGTGTGTGAAACCGATTTTTCAGGCTACCCCGATTGCCGCGACGACACCATGAAGGCCATGCAGCTGGCGCTGTCGCTGGGCATGGACAAACGTTTCCTGATCGACACCCCGCTGATGTGGATAGACAAGGCCGACACCTGGGCGATGGCGCATGCGCTGGGCGGCCAGCCTTTGGTCGACCTGATTGTTGAACACACCCACACCTGCTACCTGGGCGACCGGCAGCATCGCCATGTTTGGGGCTATGGTTGCGGCACCTGCCCGGCGTGTGAGCTGCGGGCGCGGGGGTTTGAGCGTTATACGAAGGCTGTCGCAGCCGGTTGATCTTCTGCCCGGTGGCTAGTGCCTGATCTGGCCTTCCACCACATGGCGGCTGACGAGCGGCGGCTCCTCGCCGGTGTGAAAGGCCAGCTTGCGTTCACGCAGCGAAACATCACTGGCGGTGACGCGGTCGAATCGGCGCAGGTGTTCGGTCCATGATTCATCCGTGATCTGCTCAAGGTAGCGGCCGGGCTTGCCGATGTCGCGCAGCAACTCCCACTGCAGCGCGCCCTGGCGCAGGCGGCTGCGGCGGCTCTCCTGCATCAGCGCACGGAATTCCTCGGTGCGCATCGGATCGATCAGGTATTCAATCGTCACCACCACATGGCCCGCACCCGGCGCCGCATGTTGGGGCACCTTGAATTCGCGCGACGGCGTGAGGTCTTCCTCGATGCTGAGGTCGCCGATGCGGCGCTGCGCCAGCAGCATGGTGATGGTGCCGCTGATGGCGGCCACAGTCAGGCCGATGGCGACAGTGGTCATCGTGGCGATCTGGCCCCACAGCGCCGCACCCGCCGCGCTCGCGCCCATGATGGCCATCTGGTAGATGGACATGCCGCGCGCGCGCACCCAGTCGGGCAGGGAGAGCTGCGCCGAGACGCTCAGTGAATTGGCGCAGGTGATCCAGGCCGCGCCATTGAGAATCATGGCCGGCACGGCGATGTAGATGTTGGGCGAGAAGGCGACGATGACGGTGACCACCGACTGCAGCATGGTGGAACGCAGCACCAGTGTGTCGCGCGGCATGATCTGGCGCAGGCGGGCAAGATTCAGCGCCGCCACGATGGCGCCCACACCCATGGCGGCCAGCAACAGCGTGAAGGTACCGGCATCGCCGCCATGCAGGTTGCGGGCAATCAGCGGAAGCAATGCCAGCAATGCGGTGGAGTGCAAGAAGAACAGCGACACGCGCAGCAGCACGGCGCGCAGGCGGCTGGATTGCATCACGAACTGCACGCCCACGCGCATGGCGCTGACCAGGCGCTCGCGACCCAGGGGGCTGGGCACATGGTCGCGACGCCAGCGCATGATGACCAGGCCGGAGATGACCGACAGTATGGCGTTGAGCACGAACACGTACTCGGTCCCCGCGCTGGCAATGATGGCGCCGGCGAGCAGCGGCCCGATGATGCGCGAGGCATTCATGGCCACGCCATTGAGCGCCAGTGCTGCCGGCAGGTGCGAACGTTTGACCAGCTCGGGCACGATGGCCGCGAACACGGGCCAGCGCATGGCCAGGCCCACACCGTTGGCAAAGGTCAGGGCCAGCAGCAGCGCCGGGGTCATGACGCCGGAAATGACGACGAAGCACAGCAGGATAGCCACCACGGCCACCCAGAACTGGGTCATGATGAAGTAGCGCCTGCGGTCCAGGATGTCGGCCAGCGCACCGCTGGGCAGGCCCAGTAGGAACACCGGCAGCGTCGAGGCCGACTGCACCAGCGCCACCCAGATCGGCGACGTGGTCATGGACGTCATCAACCATGCGGCTGCAACATCGTTCATCCACATGCAGGTGTTGGCCGCGAGCCAGGTCAGCCACAGCATCCGGAACACGGGCACCTTGATGGGGTCCCAGGCGGACAGTTTTGGCGCTTCAGCCGGCTGTATGCCGGCGGCTGGCGGTTGTTCCTCAGGCATTCAGTGGCTTTTCAGGAGAGGGTTGCTGGATGGCGTTGTAAAAAATGACGTCAAACCGTCAGGTCGAGAGGGCGCGCTCATGCAAGGCATAGCGTGCCGGCGAACCTTCGGGCTGGGCGACCAGTTCCCACTGGCGGTTGTGGAAGGCTGCAACGCTGGGCCGGTGTGCAATTGACACCAAGCCGCCATTGACCGAACGAACGTGCGCCTGCAGTTTCTCATAGAGTGTTTTTTCGGCGGCTTCGTCCAGCGCGGCAGTCGCTTCGTCGGCAAAAATCCAGTGCGGCTTTTTCAGCAGCACGCGGGCAATGGCCAGCCTTTGCTGCTCGCCACCCGAGAGTTTTTGCCCCCAGGCATCGCTGTCGTCGAGACGTGTGGTCAGTTGCGGCAACAGCGCGTCCACCAGAACTTTTTTGAGGTCGTCGTCGCTGTATTGCGAAGCCGGTTGCGGGTAGGCCAGCGCATCGCGCAGGAGTCCGTCGGGGAAATAGGGGCGCTGCGGGATGAACATGGTGTCCGGCGGCAGGTGGCTGGTGCCTTTTGCAAACGGCCAGATCCCCGCAAAGGCGCGGAACAGGGTGGACTTGCCGCTGCCAGAGGGGCCCTTGAACAGGACATTGTCACCGCCGCTCGCACTCAGCTTGAGGTCGTCCAACAGCACCTGCCCGGTGGGCAGGCTGATGCTCAGGCCGGTAGCCGACAGGGTGTCTGAGCTGGCGGAGGGGACTGCAGTGCCGTGGGATGCTGGGGCCTCGGCCGACTGGCGTACGGCGCGCGTGGCTGCTGCGATGTTGTCTTCAAAGCTTGTGAGACGGTCTGTGGTTGCACGCCATGCCGCCAGGCTGCTGTAGTTGTCGACGAGCCAGCTCAATGAATCCTGCACGCGGCCGAAGGCCGACGAAATCTGCATGAGCTGGCCCAGCTGTATGGCGCCGCTGAAAAACCGGGGCGCGGCGATGATGAAGGGGAACACCACGGCGGCCTGGCCAAAAAAGTTGGTGAACCAGACCAGATTTTTCTGCTTTTTGATCAGCATGAGGTAGTTGGCCAGCACAGCGCAAAAACGCGTGTCGAGCTGCGCGCGCTCAACGGTCTCGCCCTTGTCGAGGGCAATAGACTCGCTGTACTCGCGTACCCGCACCATGTGGTGCCGGAAGTCGGCTTCAACCTGTTGTTGCCGGTAGTTGAGCCTGATTTGCGGGCGACCGATGTAGTGCGTGATCACGCTGCCGACCACGCAATACAGCACGGCCATCCAGACCATGAAGCCGGGAATGTGAAAGCTGGTGCCGCCCAGTGTGAAATCGAAGGCACCCGACAGGGACCACAGGATGCCGACAAAACTCACCAGCGTGACGACCGCGTTGAGCAACCCCATGCTCAGGGAAATGCTGTAGGTGGTGAAAAGGTTGATGTCTTCCTGGATACGCTGGTCGGGGTTGTCTGCCGTGGCGGTGGCTGCGCCCGAATACCGGGCCAGCTCGAGTCTGTAAAACGCATGGTCTGCCAGCCAGCGTTGCAGGTAGCTGGTGGTCATCCACGCGCGCCAGCGGACCTCAAGCAGCTGCGTCAGGTAGAAGCGGTAAACGGCAATGATGATGAAGGCAAAGGCGAGGTAGGTGAAGCGGCCCAGCTGCGTCCAGAACACGGGCTGGTCCTTGTTCTGCAGGGCGTCATAGAACACGCGGTTCCAGTCGTTGAGCAGGACCAGCATGTACACAGCCGCCAGGTTGAGCAGGATGATGGCGAACAGCAGCCCGCGCGCCTTCCATTTGTCTTCTGACCTGAAGTAGGGTGCGGCAAGCGCCCAGACCCGTCGGGCAAAGGTGGTGAAAGAACTGAATCTGGCGAGCAGGCCGTTGGAGCTTGTTGGCTGGTTCACGGTGGTATCCGTTCTCGTTTGGGGTTAGGGGCTCTGATTCGACACGCCGCTGGCGACATGACCTGCCGGCACATGTTCTGCGGCTGCATTGACATGGCCGGTCTGGTCGTCAAAGAAAAAATCAGGCTCGAACTCGCGCAGGAATTCACCCTTTGCGAGGCCGCCGAGAAACATGGCTTCATCGACCTCGATGTTCCAGTCCATCAGTGTGCGTATCGCGCGTTCATGTGCGGGGGCGCTGCGGGCCGTGACCAGCGCAGTGCGGATTCGCATGTGTGAGGTACCGGCCTGCTGCAGGCGGTGCAGGGCTTCGAGCAGGGGCTTGAAGGGACCGGCCAGCAGGGGCTGCGAAGCCTTGTCGCGCTCGTGCTGCTGGAAGGCGCTGAGACCGTCGCTCTGGAACACGCGCTCGGCTTCGTCGGAGAACAGCACGGCGTCACCGTCGAAGGCGATGCGCACTTCATTCGGGTGGGCGTCACTGGCACGCGCGGAGTGCGGGTAGACCTGCGCGGCCGGTACGCCCGCGGCCAGCGCGTCACGCACATCGCTCAGGTGCGCCGACAAAAAAAGATTGGCGTGCAGCGGCTTGAGATAGCGCCAGGGCGCTTCGCCACGATTGAAGGTACCCCGCTGGATGTTGAGGCCGTAGTGCTGTGCGGAGCGGAAAACCCGCATGCCGGAGACCGGATCATTGCGCGAGAGAATGACGACCTCGACGCGCTGCTGCGGCGGGCTGGCATCCGCCGGCTCGCCCTGCTGCTCTGGGACATCGTTGAAGGCCAGCAGCTTTTTGACCAGCGAGAACGCGACGCCGGGTTTGGCCGGAACGTCGAGGCGGTCCAGTTGCAGCTTCATATAGGCCGCATCTTTTTTCGCACCGGGCACAGGCGGCGCGGAAAGGCCGCTTTCAAAGATGCGGTTTTCCTCTTCAAAGTCAAACAGCGCCCGCGATGAGATCGCGACGACGAGTTGACCATCCAGATTTGCTGCCATATTGGGTGTGCCTTATCAGGTCGTATCTGATCGTTGTCGCCATACTTCCACACACAGGCGCAGTGCAAGCGGCCGCCGCGGGACTGGCTCTGCCAGGCCGCAGACGGCGACCCCTGCAAGGGGGGAAGCTGCTACACGCAGTGAGCAAGCAACGGGGGTATTCATACCATCTCGAGTGTGCACCATTGTCCATAGGACGGTGCGTCGGCAGGCCACTGTGAGGCCTGTTCCACGTTGCGCACGCCGGCGGCCAGCAATTGGGCGGCGCGAATCACACCGGCATGGGTAATCCACAGCGTGTCGCGGTCGCGCGGGAGTTCGTCAAAGACGGCAGTGACGCGGGCCATGAATTGAGTGACGCTTTCGCCGTTCTCGCCTGCCGCGTAGCTGCCGAAGTCGGCAGTCCAAGCATCGAGATCTGCCTTGGGAAGGTCGCGCCATGCGCGGCCCTCCCAGTTGCCAAAATGCATTTCCTGCAGACGCGGGTCCTGTTTGAGGGTGATGTCGGGGCGCATGGTCGCCAACGTGATGGCCAGCTGCCCGCAACGTTGAAGCGGGGAAACGAAGGCCTGAATCTTTTCCGGGAGTACGTCTGCGAGGGCTTGCGCGCAATCCTGCGTCGCCTCTACATCGGCTTTCATGTCGAGCTGTCCGTAGCAAATGCCGGCTTCAATCAGCGGCTGGGCATGTCGGACGAGCCAGAGGGTCATAGGCTGATGGCAAGCCCAAAATAAAAAGCGATTTCGCAGACCTGCTGGGTGGCCCCCAGGCAGTCACCTGTAAAACCCTGCAGGCGTCGCTTGAACATCCTGCCCATCCACAGCAGGGCCAGCATGGCAAAGCTGCAAGCGACCAGCAGGTTGGCGGCATCCATCACGCTGAACACCGCCAGCAGCGAGGCCAGGCACCAGGCCGCGGCCAGCACCAGGCTGGCCGGACTGATCTGGTCGGCCAGGGGTTTAGATTTTGAGGAGGCTGTATCGCCGACGTGCGGCAGCAGGTAAATCAACATCAGCGGCAGGCCACGCGACACCACATGACCAGCCCAGAGTGCTGCGCAGATGTACCAGGCATTGAAAGGTGCTTCTTCCCAGCCGGTGGGTGCGCCTTCGACAGAGCCGAGGATGGCCAGCAAGGCGACCTTGGCGAGCAGCGCCAGCACCAATGCCATGGCACCGAAGGCACCGATGCGGGAATCCTTCATGATCTCGAGTGCGCGTTCGCGGTTCTGGCTGCCGCCCAGGCCGTCGGCCACATCGGCCAGGCCGTCTTCATGGAAACCGCCGGTGAGCATCACGGTGACCACGGTGGAGAGGACGGCTGCGACCAGCGGGGAGAAGGCCGTGTCGGGCAGCAGCATCTGCACGAAGGTAAAGCTTGCGGCCGCGATCGCGCCGACAAGAACGCCTATGCCGGGGAAGTGCGCCGTGCTGGCACGCAGCATCTCGGGGCTGTAGCCGACCCAGTCCGCCAGCCGGCCCGTGACGGGAATGCGGGTGAAAAATTGAAGTGCGAGGAGGTATTCGCGCAAGAACTGGCTGATCGCTTTCATGGGGCTTTTATGCCTGCGTCAAACCGCGGAGCCGTCCTTGTTGCTGACACCGGCCGAGGCGAAGCTGGCCATCTCGTTCATCAGGCGCGCGGCCGACTGCACCAGCGGCCAGGCCAGCAATGCGCCTGTCCCTTCGCCCAGCCGCATATCGAGATCCAGCAGCGGCCTGGCCTTGAGGTGCTCAAGCAGCAGGCGGTGGCCGCGCTCTGCCGACCGGTGGCAAAACACCATGTAGTGCAGCGCCTGCGGCGCGATGCCCTGCGCCACCAGGGCCGCCGCGCCGGCGATAAAACCGTCCACCAGAATCACGCGACGCTGGCTCGCAGCCTGCAGCATGGCACCCGTCATCATGGCGATTTCAAAACCGCCCATGGCCGCCATGACCTGCAGGGGCTCCACCGCGTCGGGATGGCGGAGCACGGCCAGCATCAGCACCTTGCGTTTGTGCAGCAGCTGGGGGTCGGTCAGGCCGGTGCCCCGGCCGGTCGCATCCTTCAGTGTGATGTCGGTCAGGCGGTGCAGCAGCAGTGCAGCTGCCGAGGTGTTGGCAATGCCCATTTCGCCGAAGGCAATGACGTTGCCCGGCAGGGATTTGACGATGTCGGCACCGGCCTGCAAGGCGGCCTGCATTTCGTCTTCGGACATGGCCGCTGCCTTGGTGCTGTTTTTGGTGCCGTACGCAATTTTCTTTTTGATCAGTGCGGGGTGATCATCAAGGTCTGCGGCCACACCGGCATCGACCACCTGCAGGTTAAAACCGTGCTGGCGCGCCAGCACATTGATGGCCGCACCACCGGCCAGCATGTTGCCCACCATCTGCACGGTGACCGCCTGCGGGAAGGCTGAAACGCCATCGGTGGCGATGCCGTGGTCGCCTGCAAACACCAGCATTTGCGGGTCTTTGAAACTCACGACATCGTTGCGCTGAATCAGGCCGAGCTGCAGGGTGAGGTCTTCGAGCTGCCCCAGCGAGCCTACCGGCTTGGTCTTGTTGTCAATCTTGTGGCGCAGCTTGGCTTCAAGACGTACATCGGTGACGGATTCGATGGGCGGCACCGAAAATGCTGTCGCACCCTGGACCGCACGCGCCAGCGCCTGCATTTCGGAGGGTTCGGGCCGTGATGGATCAGGCGTGGGTGTTGGGTTCATGGCTGTCGATCAGGCGCTGGAGGCAGGCCGGGCACAAACACCCGGCGGACGCGGCAAGGTCCTGTTTGTTGTCGGAGGGGACGGGAATGACATGCGGCAAGGCGAAACACCAGCACTGGCTGTCGCCGGCGACCATGCCGCACCGCAGGCCGGTACCGCAGCTCGGGCACCTGGAGGTGTCGTCCGGACCTGCATGCTCTCGTGTACCCGGGGTGGTCATGTCTGCCGTTGTCAGCTTTGCAGGAAGAGCCGGTAAACCGGGTTGTCGGTTTCCTCGACGTGAGGGTAGCCCATGGTCTCCAGGAAGGTCTTGAACGCCTTGTTGTCGGTTTTGGGCACCTGCAGGCCGACCAGGATGCGGCCGTAGTCCGCGCCCTGGTTGCGGTAGTGAAACAGCGATATGTTCCAGCCGGGCTGCATGCTGGAGAGGAACTTCATCAGCGCGCCAGGGCGCTCCGGGAAGATGAAGCGCAAAAGGCGTTCGTCTTTGGACAAGGCACTGTGCCCGCCCACCATGTGGCGGATGTGTTCCTTGGCGAGCTCGTCGTGCGTGAGGTCCAGCGCCTTGAACCCGTGGCGTGAGAAGTTCGCCGCAATTTTGGTGCTTTCGCCTTTGGCCGATGTGGTCAGGCCGACAAAAACGTGTGCCCGGTCATCGTCGCTGATGCGGTAGTTGAACTCGGTCACCGAACGCGGCCCACCCGGCAGGTCGCCGATGACCTCACAGAACCGCCTGAAACTGCCGCGCTCCTCGGGGATGGTCACGGCAAACAGGGCTTCGCGCTCTTCGCCGACTTCCGCACGCTCCGCCACAAAACGCAGGCGGTCGAAGTTCATGTTGGCACCGCAAAGAATGGCGGCGTAGGTTTCGCCTTGTGTCTTGTGGATGGCGACGTACTTCTTGATCGCAGCGACGGCGAGCGCGCCCGCCGGTTCGACGATGCTGCGGGTGTCGACAAACACATCCTTGATGGCGGCGCACACGGCATCGGTGTCCACGCTGATGAATTCGTCGACCAGCGCGCGGCTGATGCGGTAGGTTTCCTCGCCGACGAGCTTGACGGCCGTGCCATCTGAAAACAGGCCCACGTCGCTCAGGGTCACGCGCTTGCTGGCGCTGACCGACTGCATCATGGCGTCGGAGTCGTTCATCTGCACGCCGATGACCCTGATCTCGGGCCTGACAGCCTTGATGTAGTTGGCGACGCCGGAAATCAGTCCGCCGCCACCGATGGCGACAAACACCGCATCGAGCCGGCTGGAGCCCAGGCTTTGCAGCTGCATCAGGATTTCCATGGCGATCGTGCCCTGGCCTGCAATCACGTCGGGGTCGTCAAACGGGTGGACAAACGTCAGACCGCGCTTTTTCTCCAGCAACAACGAGTGCGCATAGGCGTCCGAATAGCTGTCACCGTGCAAAACCACCTCGGCGTTCCAGCTTTTGACGGCGTCGATCTTGAGTTGCGGCGTCGTGGTCGGCATAACGATGACGGCGCGCGTGCCGAGTTTTTGTGCGCTCATGGCCACGCCCTGGGCATGGTTGCCGGCAGAGGCGCAAATCACCCCCTTTTTAAGCTGCGCTGCACTGAGGTGCGCCATCTTGTTATAGGCGCCGCGCAATTTGAAGCTGAAGACGGGTTGCTGGTCTTCACGCTTGAGCAGCACCGTATTTTTCAGGCGCGCGCTGAGGTTTTTGGCGCGTTCCAGCGCGGACTCGACGGCGACGTCGTAGACACGCGCTGTCAGGATTTTCTTCAGGTAGTCGGCGGGCTGGAGGTTCTTTTTGCCGGCCCCGATACCGGTCTTGCTGGCGACCCTGGCGCTGGCTTTAACGGCAGTCCTGGCGCGGGCTTGTGCAGGGGTTTTGGCGGCTGTGCTGTTGTGTGATGGCATTGTTTTCTCGCAACCTCACATCATATCGGGCGCTGTCTACGCACCTCTTGGCTAGTTGGCCAAGAAAAAAGGCCCAGACCGTGAGGTCTGGGCCTGTAAATCCACCTTAGAGGAGGTGGAGGAGACAACCAGTGCAAAAATATCGTCTGGATATTGATGCGATGATTTGAAGTATATCGAGTGATGTTGCGCTGCACAATTGCCTTTGTCGTGAAAATTACACACTTGTGCAGTTTTTAGGCAGGATTGACTATAAATTTTTTGCATAAGGAAAGATGGCTATGGAATGCACAGTGAGCTGGACCGGTAACAGCGCCACGACCGGGTCGCGCTCAGGCATGACTTTTCTGGCTGAAACGGGCAGCGGGCACACGCTGGTGATGGACGGTGCGCCGGACGAAGCCAAGCCGGAAAACGGCGGTGCCAACCTGGCACCGCGCCCCATGGAAACCGTGCTCGCAGGCACCGGTGGCTGCACCGCCTATGACGTGGTGCTGATCCTCAAGCGCGGCCGGCACGATGTGCGGGGTTGTTCGGTCAAGCTCACCTCGGAGCGTGCGCCCGCCGACCCGAAGGTTTTCACCAAAATCCACATGCATTTTTTGGTGACGGGCACGGCACTGGCAGCCACTGCTGTGGAGCGTGCCATTGCCATGAGCCATGATAAATATTGCTCTGCGACCATCATGCTGGGCAAAACGGCCGAAATCACCACCAGTTTCGAGATTCAGGAGGGCTGAGCGCCGCAGCGCCGGTCCAAGAGCCGGCCTAAAAGCCGGAAAGCTAGATGTAATGCGCTGTTGTCGTCATGACTTTGGCGGCGGCAGCCATCAGGGATTTGACGGGTGGCGGCAGTTCAAGGGCACCGGCGCCGGTGGCTTCCTGTGCATGGCGGGCCTCGTCATTCTTCATTTGCGCCACGATGGCGCGTGATTCGTGGTCCCCGGCGGGCAGTTTTTCCAGGTGGCCTGCCAGATGGGCTTCGACCTGGCGCTCTGTCTCGACCACAAACCCAAGACTGACGCGATCACCCAGCCGCCCTGCGACCAGGCCCAGGCCAAATGCGCCGGCGTACCAGAGCGGGTTCAGCAGGGAGGGGCGGGCGCCCAGCTCGTCAAGGCGCTGGCGCGTCCAGGCCAGGTGGTCAGTTTCTTCCTCGCTGGCGTCAATGAACTGCTGCCTGAGGACCGGATCCTGCGTGCCGATGGCCTGTGCGGCATAAAGTGCCTGGGCGCAGACCTCTCCGACGTGGTTCACCCGCATTAACGCGCCTGCAAGCGCTTTTTCGGGCACCGTCAGTTCAGTAGGGTCACCCGCGACAGTGGGACAAGGCCGGCTGGCCCGGGGTTTTGCAAAAATGGTACGAAGTGCGCTATCCGCGGCGTTGATCAGGAGGTCCATGTCAGGGCGTCTTTTGTGGGGTAAGCCCCAAGTCTATGGCAATTGCCGGCCCGGGCTTTCCCCTCGTGCAGACAGGATTTGTTGTACGACTCCCACGGGTGGTTTTGGGTTTGTTGCACGGCTGCAACGAAAAAGCCCTTTTCTGGATAAATCCCGTCCAATTCCTTTGCCATAGCCAGCGTGGTCTGGTGCAATACATACAACTTCCTAAACGGAGGTTGGCCCGGGGATCCAAAATCCTGGAGCCCTATGTTTAACCTTGGAGAAACTCTCAATGAAAAAATCCCTGATTGCTCTGGCTGCACTCGCAGCTGTCAGCGCAGCATCTGCTCAGTCGTCCGTGACCCTGTACGGCGTGCTGGACATCGGCTACGGCTCGCAAACCTCTGAAATGCGTGCAACGGCTACCGGCACCAACTCCCTGCGCAGCAGCGGCGTTATGGACGGTGCTAATGCTGGTAACCGCATTGGTTTCCGTGGTACGGAAGACCTCGGTGGCGGCCTGAAAGCCAACTTCGTGGTTGAGCAAGGTATCAACCCAACCGGTGGCGGCCTGTTCGCCGGCCGTGCAGCTACCTCTGGTCAGCAAACCGCTTACCCAGCAGCGTTCACCAACGCACTGGGCGCAGTGGGTGCCATTCCTGGTGCTACTTCCATCAGCGCTTCCACGAACCGTTCGACCTACGTCGGTTTCTCCAGCGCAAACTGGGGTACCGTCAACATCGGTTACCAGTACAACAACCTGTATGAACTGGCTACCCTGTCCGGTTACAACATCGGTTCTGAAGGCCTGCCAGGCGCTGCTGCTGCTCACGTTCTCGGCAACACCTACCTCGGTGGTACCCGTTCGAACGGCATCACCTACATCACGCCTAACTTCGGCGGCTTCACTGTTCGCGTTCAGTACGGTTCTAACGGCGGCACGATGGAAACGGCTAACGTGACCACCGCTGCTGGTGTGAGCACGCCTGCTGAAGGCCGTCGCTGGAGCCTGATGGGCCAGTACGCCAATGGTCCTCTGTCTGCCGCTCTGGCTTACACCAGCGATCGTCAGAACTCTGCTGCTCTGGGCGCTAGCCGCACCGGCAACATGACCCAGTTCGGCGCAAGCTACGACTTCGGCGTGGTCAAGCTGGCTGGTACGATCAACTCCGGTCGTGACGGTGGCATCGGCGCTGCAGCCTTCGGCGCAGCTGCTGGTACCAGCACGGCTTACCGTTCGTACCAGTTGGGCCTGTCGGCTCCGTTCGGTGCTCTGGTTCCCTTCATCACTGTTGGTCGCGCTTACGCAAACACCGACGGCGCTGTGGCCCGTGCAATCGACATCCGTCAAGCACAAATCGGTCTGCGTTACAGCCTGAGCAAGCGTACCACTGCCTATGCCTTCTACGGCAACGCAACGGACAACGCAGCACAGAACGCTGCGCTGGCTTCTACGGCTGCTTCCGTCTACAAAGACAAGAAGACCGTTGTTGGTGTTCAGCACTCCTTCTAATTCACGGGCTGGCTAGTCCAGCTTTTGAATCTGAAATTAAAAACCCCGCTGCTTGCAGCGGGGTTTTTTTATGCAGGCCGCCAAAACGACATGTTTGTGCGCGTTTATCCCAGAGCGCTTTGTTGTCTTACCCCCTTATTCTTTGTACATGAAGTTTTTAGCCAGGATCGTGGCCATCTGGACTGTTTTCCAGCTGGCGGCGTGTTCATCGTTGACGCCGGTTTCGCCTGTCGCCCCATCTGAAAATGCGGTGGGCGGAAGTCCGTGGGCGAAAGCTTCTGTGCCGTCGCAAAAATCAGCAGAGGTGTGGCAGCATCTCAAATTCCCTGGCAAGCAGCCGACAGTGTTCAGCTACGCGCGGGAAGATGGCCGTGAAGCCCTGGTGGCAAAGGCCAGGTCGTCGATGAGCCTGGTCAGGAAGATCGTGCGCGTTGAGCCTGCCGATATGGGCCAGATCAGGTTTTCCTGGAAGGTGCCGGCGCTCATGCCCAACGCTGACATGGCCGTGAAGGAAACCGACGATTGTTCAGTGCGGGTCGTGCTGTCCTTCGATGGCGACAGGAGCAGGTTTTCTCCCAAAAATGCCATGCTGTCAGAGCTGGCTCGCCTGATGACGGGCGAAGAGCTGCCCTATGCGACGCTGATGTACGTCTGGAGCAAAACGAAGCCGACCGGCAGTGTGATCGTCAACCCGCGCACCGACAGGGTACGCAAGCTGGTGGTTGAGTCAGGCTACCAGCATCTCAACAACTGGGTCGATTACGAGCGCACCATACGCGCCGACTTTGAAAAGGCTTTCGGTGAAGCTCCTGGCGCACTTCTGAGCGTCAGCGTCATGACGGACAGTGATAACACCCAGAGCAACACGCAGGCCTGGTATGGCCCGCTGACGCTCACATCGTCCAGGCACTAGCCCTGTCGATCTCCGGGCGCGGCTGCCTCCGGCGATCTACCATTCGTCTCAGGTATAGCGCTTGTTGCGCAGGTTGTTTTTCATTTCCTTGAGCAGGGGTTGGAGCTTGCCGCCTATGCGCAGTGCGAGACAGGTGGCGAGGATGTCGATGACCATCAGGTGCATCAGCCGCGACACCATGGGGCTGTAGCGGTCATAACCCTCAGGATGGTCTGCCGCCAGGTGGATGTTGCCGGCGGTGGCGAGTGGCGATCCGGTCGCCGTGATGACGATGGTGGTGGCGCCGTTTTTTCGTGCGATGTCGCAGGCATCCATCAGGTCACGTGTGCGGCCCGAGTTGGAAATCACGACGACACAATCGCCAGGCCCCAGCAATGACGCGCTCATCACCTGCATGTGGCCGTCGCTGTAGGCGATGCTGGTCACACCCAGCCTGAAAAACTTGTGCTGTGCATCCTGCGCCACGATGCCGGAATTGCCCACGCCGAAAAATTCGATGCGTTTGCCCGCAGCGTACGTGGCCTCCAGCGCATCGGTTGCCTTCTGAATCGCGGCCGATGACGCATCGTTGCGGTATTTCAGGAAGGCCGCCACGGTGTTGTCGATGACCTTGACCACCACATCACTGGTTTTGTCATCGACGTCGACACTGCGGTGAATAAAGGGTACTCCCTCACTCACGCTGCCGGCGAGTTTCAGCTTGAAGTCACTCAGGCCGTCATAGCCGATGCTGCGGCAAAAGCGCACGATGGTGGGTTTGCTGACGTGGGCTCGCGCTGCCAGTTCCGTGATCGGCAAATTGGCAAACGCACGCGCGTCGGCCAGTACCAGTCGGCCCACCCGTTGCTCGGCAGGGGCCAGAGAAGGCAGGGAGGCTTTTATTCTGTCGAGCATTCAACTCTCCCATGCAAGCTCGAGCCGCGGAACCGGCTCTGCCGGGCCGCAGGCGGGCGGCCCCTTCGGGGGGCAGAGAGCCACACGCAGTGGGCGAACGTGGGGGCTAACATTCCTCTGTCCAGCAATAACCGTCACGCGCAATCATCGCGCTTGAAGCACTTGGCCCCCAGGTGCCCGCCGCGTAGTGCCGCGGGCCTTCGGCATCGTTTTTCCAGCTGTCCATGATGGGCTCGACCCAGCGCCAGGCTTCTTCCTGTTCATCGCTGCGCACAAAAAGATTCAGCCTGCCGTCGATGACATCCAGCAGCAGCCGCTCGTAGGCGCCCACACGCTCGGAGCCGAAGCGCTTGTCGAAGTCGAGATCCAGCTGCACAGGCGCCAGCGTTTGTGAGGTGCGTCTGTTGTCCTGGCCCTGAGCCAGCAGATGCAACTCCAGCCCGTCCTTGGGCTGAAGGTGAATGACCAGCCGATTGGCAGCGCCCAGCGGCGATTTGAAAATGGCATGTGGCGCGGGCCTGAAGTTCACTTCAATATAGGCCGCGCGGTCCGCAAGCCGTTTGCCGGTGCGGATGTAAAAAGGCACGCCAGCCCAGCGCCAGTTGGCGATCTCGGTGCGCAGCGCGACAAATGTTTCCGTGTTGCTGCCTGCGTCCACACCGGCTTCCTGCCGATAGGCCGCAGCCGGCACACCATCGACGTTGCCGGCCGCGTACTGGCCACGGATCACATGCTGGCGCAGTGTTTCGGGTGTCCAGGCTTTCAGTGAACGCAGTACCTTGAGTTTTTCATCGCGGATGGCATCGGCATGTGCATTGATGGGCGGTTCCATGCCGATCGCGCAAAGCAGTTGCAGCGCGTGGTTCTGAACCATGTCGCGCAGTGCGCCGGTGCTGTCGTAGAAAGCGCCGCGCTTTTCAATGCCAAGTTCTTCCGCAATCGTGATCTGGATGTTGGCAATCGTCTCGCGCCGCCAGAGCGGCTCGAACAGTGCGTTCCCGAACCGCAGCGCAAACAGGTTTTGCACCGAAGGCTTGCCGAGGTAGTGGTCGATGCGGAAGATCTGCCGCTCGCTGAAGACCTTGCGCACGCTTTCATTGATGGCGCGGTTCGACTGCAGGTCATGGCCCAGAGGTTTTTCGAGTACCACGCGCATTTGCGGGCTGGCAAGGCCCGCTGCAGCAATCTGTTCGCAGAAGATGGTGAACAGCGCCGGCGCAGTGGCGAGGTACATCACGACGGTTTCGGCGTCGCGTTCTTTCAGTTTGGCGCCCAGCCGGGTGTAGTCCCCTGCATTGGACAGGTCCATGCGCAGGTAAAACAGCAGATCGGCGAAGCGCGCAAATTCTTCTTCGCTGGGGCGTTTGGCCAACTCGACATCGTCAAAACGCGATTTGATCAGTGCGCGGTATTGTTCGTCAGACAGGTCATCGCGTGCCACGCCGACGATGCGCCCGCCCTTGGGCAGCGAACCGTGGCGAAACGCCTGGAACAAGGCGGGCATGAGCTTGCGCCAGACCAGGTCCCCCGTGCCACCAAACAGAATCAGGTCAAAACTCATGGTCAAAGCTTCCAGTCACTGTTGAGCTGTGCGCAGCGTAGGGCCGCCCCAAGCAAGCGCAGCCCCTCGTGGGCAGCGCAGCACACGAGTGTGCAAGCGTGGGGTCATCTTGTAATAAAGTTTCATGTTTTCTCGGCATAATGGTAACTCATACACGTCATCTGCTGACATCTGGCAGGCTTGGCGCCACCTAAACTTCCTGCCATGAATCAACTCGACGCCCTCAAGACATTCACCACCGTGGTGGCCGACACCGGTGATTTCAAACAGCTGGGGCAGTTTTTGCCGCAGGATGCCACCACCAATCCTTCGTTGATTCTCAAGGCCGTCCAGAAGGCTGACTACCAGCCCTTGCTGGCAGACATCGTAGGACGCTTCCGGGGCCGGGCGCTGGACGAGATCATGGACAGGCTGCTGGTGCGCTTCGGCTGCGAGATTTTGTCCATCGTGCCCGGCCGTGTGTCGACCGAGGTGGATGCGCGCCTGAGCTTCGACGCCAACGCCACCTATACACGCGGTGAGCGGATCATCGAGCTTTACGAAGCTGAAGGCATACACATCGACCGCGTGCTCATCAAGGTGGCCGCGACCTGGGAAGGCATAGAAGCCGCCGAAAAGCTGGAGCGGCGCGGCATCCACACCAACCTGACGCTGCTGTTCTCGTTCTGCCAGGCGGTGGCCTGCGGGCAGGCCAAGGTGCAGCTGATCTCGCCCTTTGTGGGCCGCATTTACGACTGGTACAAAAAATCGGCAGGTGCCGCATGGGACGAAGCCGCCATGGCAGGCGCCAACGACCCCGGCGTGAAGTCGGTGCGCGAAATCTTCAACCACTACAAACACTTCGGCATTACCACAGAAGTCATGGGCGCGAGCTTTCGCAACGTCGGGCAAATCACCGCACTGGCGGGCAGCGACCTGTTGACCATCAGCCCCGATTTGCTGGCACAACTCGCTGCATCGGATGCGCCGCTTGCCAAAGCGCTGGATGCCGACGCCGCCAAAGCGATGGACCTGCCCGCCGTCAACTTCGACGAAGCGGGCTTTCGCTACGCCCTGAACCAGGACGCGATGGCGACCGAAAAACTTGCCGAAGGCATTCGCGCGTTTGCGGCTGACGCCGTCAAGCTGGAACAGCTGATGCTGGCCGCCTGACGATGGCGCCGCGTTCATCACGCACCCGCTGCGACCGCACGCAGGCCTGGCCAAAGCTGCAGGCCCTTTACGACGCGACGGGCGACAGCCTGGATTTGCGTGACGCTTTTGCGGCTGATGCAACGCGCTTCGAGTCCTTCAGCCAGCAGGCGCCGCACGTGTTTGCGGATCTTTCCAAAAACCGCATCGATGCCCCGACAGAGCAATTGCTGTTGGAGCTCGCCGGTGAGTGCGGTTTGGCGCAGTACCGCGATGCGATGTTTGCGGGCGATCACATCAACAACACCGAAGACCGGGCGGTCAAACACTTTTTGCTGCGCCAGCCGCGGATCGCCAATATGTCCGGCGACCTCGCGCTGGTGCATAAGACGCTGGACGCCATGCTGGCCTATGCCGAGCAGGTGCGCGGCGACGCGGCCATCACCGACATCGTCAACATCGGCATTGGCGGCTCTGACCTCGGCCCGCAGATGGCGGTGCTGGCGCTGGCCGAACATGCCATCGCCGGCAAGCGTTTCCATTTTGTCTCGAACGTCGACGGGCGGGAACTGGCCAGTGTCATGGCGCAACTCAAGCCGCAAAACACCCTTTTCCTGATTGCCTCCAAGACCTTCACGACGGCCGAAACCATGGCCAACGCGCAGTCGGCGAAAGCCTGGTTTGAAGCCGGCGGCGGCAAGGATGTGAGCCGACACTTCGCCGCACTCACCAGCAATATCGAGGGCGCCAAAACTTTCGGCATCACCACCACCTTCGGGTTTTGGGACTGGGTGGGTGGCCGCTATTCACTCTGGTCAGCCATCGGTCTGCCGATTGCCATGGCCATTGGCGGCGCAGGTTTCCGCGCGCTGCTGGCCGGTGCGCACGAGATGGACGAGCACTTTCGCACCTCGCCGCTGGCCCAAAACCTGCCGGTGCGCCTCGGTTTGCTCGACGTCTGGTACCGCAACTTTCACCGTTTCAGAAGCCGCAGCATCGCGCCCTACAGCAGCGCCCTGCGCCGCTTGCCTGCCTACCTGCAGCAGCTCGAGATGGAAAGCAACGGCAAGCGTGTCGACGCCCAAGGTCAGGAACTGCCCTTTGACACCTCACCCGTGTTGTGGGGCGAGCCCGGTACCAACGGCCAGCATGCCTACTTCCAGATGTTGCACCAGGGGACGGCCGTCGTTCCGGTCGAATTCATCGCCGTCAAAAAACCCATGTCCGCGCTGAAAGGCCATCACGACAAGCTGCTGGCCAACGTGCTGGCGCAGGCGCAAGCCCTGATGATGGGAAAAACCGATTCAGGCGGCCACAAACATTTCCCTGGTAACCGTCCCAGCACTTTTTTGTTGATGGATGAACTGAGTCCCGCCAGCCTCGGCGCACTTCTCGCGCTGCAGGAGCACCGCGTGTTTGTCAGCGGGGCCATTTGGGGCATCAACAGTTTTGACCAGTGGGGGGTGGAGCTGGGCAAGGTGCTGGCGCGTGACATCGAACCTCGCTTGAAGACTGGCGACGTCGCCGGCCTTGACGCTTCCACAGCCGGGCTGTTGCAGCGTCTTCGCTGACACCTCCTTTCCGGGGCCGACAACGATGAGCCACACACATCACGGGTCCTGCCTTTGCAAAGGCATTCGTTTCACCATCGAGGGAACGCTTGCACCCATACAGGTCTGCCATTGTTCACAATGCCGGCAGGCCCAAGGTGGGCCGGTAGGGACCAATATTCCCGTTGAAACAGCCAGGCTGACTTTCCACTCGGGCGAGGAGCTTCTGCAGCACTATGAGTCCTCCCCCGGAAAGGTGAGGGCGTTTTGCCGCGTTTGCGGTTCTCCGGTCTTCAGCCGGCGGTCATCCGTGCCGGGTGTGGTGCGCATTCGCGCCGGGTTGTTGTCTGAGCCGGTCGATTCATCCCTGGCCTTCCATGCTCATGTGGCGTACAAGGCCAGCTGGTGGCCGCTTCAGGACGACCTTCCTCACTACCCGGAAAGCGCGCAAGGCTAGCCACACTGCTGCGTTCTGAGCGCCTTCCCGCATCCTGAAACCGGGCGGGCATTATTTCCTGAGAATGCCGCCGGACTGGTCGGCTGTGGCGCATTTGCCATTGCCGGATGCGCGGCTTTCATGGTCAACTTATGGGTTGTCGATTTTCACCGGCACCCTGACATTTTCCCCCTGCGGCCATGCCATTCCTGTCTTTCCTGTCCTCCATCTTCTCTCTGCCTTCCAGGCCTTCCCGGGCGAAGTCCCTGCGCAGTCTCGCTTCTTTTGTGCTGTTGTCCGCGCTGCTTGCATCCTGCGCAAGCACCCCGCCCAACCATGGTGACGATGACGATATTCCTGAAGCGCCCAGCCGCGGCGGCACGTTGGGGCCGGCGGTGGGGGTCACCGGTACGGCATGGGCGGCAATATCTGCCGCAGCCATGCGTAACGTCGGCCTGACCGAAGACCTGAACTGGGAAATCTTCCGTGTGCCGGGCAAGGAGCCCACGCGCTACAGCCATGTGCAGCATGACGGCCGGGATGCAGTGCTGGCCACTGCAGAGGCGACCGGCAGCATCCTGCGCCACCGCCAGCGCATAGAAGCGGCCGACCTTGGCCGCGTCAGTTTTTCCTGGAATGTGCCTGCGGCGGTGCCAGTGGCTGGCGGCAAGGGTGCGAACGCCCTGCTGCCCGAGCTTGAAGATGTGCCGGTGCGCGTCGTGCTCGCCTTTGAAGGTGACCGCTCGCGGTTTTCCTTCAAGAACACCATGCTCAACGAACTCAGCCTTTTGCTGACCGGCGAGCAGTTGCCGTTTGCCACCCTGATCTACGCCTGGTCTCGGGTCAACAAACCCGGCGAGGTGGTGCTCAACGACAGGACGGACCGTATCCGCAAACTCATCGTCAATTCGGGTGACCAGGGCTACAACCAGTGGCTCAACTATGAACGCGACATACGCGCCGACTACATCAAGGCCTACGGCGAAGAGCCCGGCGCCTTGCTCAGCTATGCGGTGTTCACGGAAGGTGAAAGAAATGAAGGCCAGCTTCAGGCCTGGTACGGTCCCATCCGCATGCACGCGGCAGACCGGGCGACCGCCGCGGTGGCCCCCGCAAAATAAGGCGCGGTCCGAAGCCGGCGGCAGGCTTATCATGCGGTGGGGACTTCACCCCGCACATCCTGAGGAGGAGCGTTACATGAATTTTGGTCAAGCCATTTCCACGTGTTTGAGCAAGTACGCCAATTTTTCCGGCCGCGCATCGCGACCGGAGTTCTGGTGGTTTTTCCTGTTCCAGGTCATTGTCATGCTGGTCGCCGGCATGGTCAGCGACATTCTTTACGGCGTTGTGGCGTTGGGCCTGTTGCTGCCCAGCATTGCCGTGGGCGCACGCCGTTTCCACGATATCGGCAAAACCGGCTGGCTCATGTTGATAGGCCTGATTCCCGTCGTGAACCTGCTGCTGATTTACTGGTTTGTGCAGCCTTCCGACGGCCCCAATGCGTTTGGCGGCGCGCCGGCAGCACCGGCAGACGCCGCAACTGGCGCATAGACATCACTTAAGACACCGCGCTTGCGGTTTTGAGGAAAGGGTTGCGGCACGCAGGTGCTGCAGCCTTTTTTTTCGCCGCTGGCTGGCGCGCGGCGCTTGGTAAACCAGTATGGCGATGGTCGCGCCGCCGCCGCACAATGATCCGGGGAGTCAAACACACCACTGGAGACAAGCATGCATCGTCGTCTTTTCACGGCAGGGGCCGCCGCCACCGCCGTCCTCGCCAGCCTGATCGTTTCGGGTTGCGCCTCCCCACCGCCGCCGCCTGTGACGCTGCGGGTCAACGTCTTTCCCGGCTCCAGCAACCTGCCGCTGCTGGCCGCCATCGACAAGGGCTTTTTTGCGAAGCGCGGCGTCACCATCGAGATTCAGAACACACCGGACTCCGACTCCCAGCGCGCAGGCCTGCCCGCCGGCAAATTTGAAATCGCCATCGCCGCGGTGGACAACGCCGTCGCCATGGTCGAGGTGGCGAAGAACGACGTCATCATCGTCATGGGCGGCGATTCCGGCATGAACGAGTTCATGGTGCGCCCGGACATCAGCAGCTTCGCCGACATACGCGGCAAGTCGCTCGCCGTCGATGCGCCCAACACGGCCTATGCGCTGGTGGCCCGCAAAATCCTCAAAAACAACGGCCTGATCGACGGGCGTGACTACACCCTCAAGCTGGCCGGCGGCACGCAGGGGCGCTCTGCCGCGATGCTGGCCAACCCCGATCTGGCGGCCAGCATGGTGAACCCGCCGTTTTCATTCACCGTGCGGGAGCGCGGCATCAAAAGCCTGGGCCGCGCCACCGACCTCGCAGGTGCCTACCAGGCCTCGGGCTCGTTCGTGATGCGCAGCTGGGCGGCAGCCAACGCGTCGGCGCTGGAACGCTACATGGCCGCCTACATCGAAGGTGCGCGCTACGCGATGGACCCGGCCAACCGCGCCGAGATGACCAAACTGCTGGAAACCCGCTTCAGGCTGCCGCCGCCTGTGGCTGCACAAAGCTACGACGCCCTGAACACGCCGGGTTTTGGCCTGGCACGCGATGCACGCTTCAACATGGACGGCTTTCGCAATGTGCTGGCCATGCGTGCGGAGATCGAAGGGCAATGGGGCGGCCGTGCGCCAGACCCGGGCAAGTATCTGGACCTCTCGTACTACGACCGCGCCTTGTCCATGGCGGGCAGATGATACCTGTCGGCATGCAGTTTGCTATTAATTCCGTAGCTGCTTACGCTCGTGTCTATTGGCCTGGAGGCCGATTTGAGGGGTAAAAAAGGCCTTTTCGAGCGATTTTTGCGCTGATTTTGCAGGTTCAGCTGCTCCCAAACCCGAAAAGTTAACTTCCATATTAACAATGTTAACTTGCAAGTTAACATTTGGACCATATCGAACGCTCTGGGCAGAAATGGACCCGCCATGAAAAAGGGCCGCAGCGCTTTCGCGTTGCAGCCCTTTTGGCTTTTTGACTGGCAGGCCGGACGTGATATCCGGCCCGGCAGGCAGACCGGCAATTACATGCCCATGCCGCCCATGCCACCCATGCCGCCCATGTCGCCGCCCATGCCGCCAGGCATGCCGCCGCCAGCTTCGTCCTTCGGTGCTTCAGCGACCATGGCTTCGGTCGTCAGCATCAGGGAAGCGACAGACGCTGCGTTCTGCAGGGCCGTGCGGGTGACCTTCGTGGGGTCCAGGATACCCATTTCGATCATGTCGCCGTAGGTTTCGTTGGCTGCGTTGTAGCCGTAGTTGCCCTTGCCAGCCAGCACGGCTGCCACGACCACGGAAGCTTCGCCGCCGCCGTTGAACACGATCTCGCGCAGTGGCGCTTCGACAGCCTTCAGAACCAGCTTGATACCGGCGTCCTGGTCAGCGTTGTCGCCCTTGATGGAGCCAACAGCCTGCTTGGCACGCAGCAGAGCCACGCCGCCACCAGCCACGATGCCTTCTTCCACAGCAGCGCGGGTAGCGTGCAGGGCGTCTTCAACGCGGGCCTTCTTTTCCTTCATTTCGACTTCGGTGGCAGCGCCAACCTTGATCACGGCAACACCGCCGGCCAGCTTGGCCACGCGCTCTTGCAGCTTTTCACGGTCGTAGTCGCTGGTCGCTTCTTCGATCTGGACGCGAACCTGCTTGACGCGGGCTTCGATGTCCTTGGCTTCGCCGGCACCGTCGATGATGATGGTGTTTTCCTTGCCCACTTCGATGCGCTTGGCCTGGCCGAGGTCAGCCAGCGTTGCTTTTTCAAGCGACAGGCCGACTTCTTCAGCGATGACCTTGCCGCCGGTCAGGGTGGCGATGTCTTCCAGCATGGCCTTGCGGCGGTCGCCGAAACCAGGTGCCTTGACTGCGACAACCTTCAGGATGCCGCGCAGGGTGTTGACCACCAGCGTTGCCAGTGCTTCGCCATCGACTTCTTCAGCGATGATGAGCAGCGGACGGCCGGCCTTGGCGACCTGTTCCAGCGTAGGCAGCAGGTCACGAATGTTGCTGATCTTCTTGTCGTAGAGCAGGACAAACGGGTTGTCCAGGATCGCCGACTGCTTCTCTGGGTTGTTGATGAAGTAAGGCGACAGGTAACCGCGGTCGAACTGCATGCCTTCAACGACGTCGAGCTCGGACTCGAGGGACTTGCCGTCTTCAACAGTGATGACGCCTTCCTTGCCGACCTTGTCCATCGCGTCAGCGATGATCTTGCCGATGGTTTCGTCGGAGTTGGCAGAGATCGAACCGACCTGTGCGATTTCCTTGGAGGTGGTGGTGGCCTTGGAAGCCTTCTTCAGTTCTTCGACCAAAGCTGCAACAGCCTTGTCGATACCGCGCTTCAGGTCCATCGGGTTCATGCCGGCGGCGACATACTTCATGCCTTCGCGGACGATGGCCTGGGCCAGAACGGTAGCGGTCGTGGTGCCGTCACCAGCGATGTCGGAGGTCTTGGAAGCAACTTCCTTGACCATCTGCGCGCCCATGTTCTGGAGCTTGTCTTTCAGTTCGATTTCTTTTGCGACGGACACGCCGTCCTTGGTCACCGTAGGGGCGCCGAAAGAGCGCTCCAGAACCACGTTACGACCTTTAGGGCCCAAGGTAACCTTGACTGCGTTAGCCAGGATGTTCACACCCTCGACCATGCGTGCGCGGGCTTCGCCGCCGAAAATGACGTCTTTTGCTGCCATGTTTGTTTCTCCGGAATTCAGTTAAATGGGGTTGGAAAGAGCGGGAAGAATTACTTCTCGACCACTGCGAAGAGGTCTTCTTCTTTCATGACGAGCAGCTCGTCGCCATCGACCTTGACGGTCTGGCCGGAGTACTTGCCGAACAGGACGCGGTCGCCGACTTTCACGCCAACAGGCTGAACTTCACCCTTGTCGTTCTTCTTGCCTGGGCCAACAGCCAGGATTTCGCCCTGGTCCGGCTTTTCAGCGGCGCTGTCAGGAATGACGATGCCGGAAGCGGTTTTGGTTTCGTTTTCGACGCGTTTGACGATCACACGGTCGTGCAATGGGCGAAGTTTCATGAGAGCTCCTTGTTTTAAAACAATGGTTTGTGGATCAAAAGCACCAACTGCAGACGAGCTGGCGTTTGGCAATCTGAGGTCTGAGAGGCGTTGTTAGCACTCAATACCTACGAGTGCTAATCATAGGGGCATTTGGTGACGGTTTCAAGTCCGCTTGTAAAAATCGGTGTTTACCCGCCTTGGACTGTCCTACAGGACTTTTCAGAAAAATCTGACTTGTTACCTCTGCCGGCCTGCTTAGAGTGGATTGAAACGCTGCCGGAGGGCGGCTGAAGTTTCAATAACCTGAGCCGAAGAGGGCAGCCATGGTCTTATTTGATTTGAACAATGTGCGGGGCGCGGCAGTGACTGCGACACCGGGCTATCACCACAGCAGCAACCTCCACGGCGACGCGCTTGCCCCTGCGAATGCCCTGAAGTCCGTCAAACGTCTGACCTCGCACCCTTGGCCCTTCTCGGTGAAATTTTCGGCCAGGAGCGGTTCCGGGCAGCACCCGGACTTTCGCGAGTCATCGCAGGGTGCCAGCAGCTTTGTGACCTGACGCGCGGCATGGCGAAAAAAACTCCACCCGCGTCATCCCCTGCTGCCGACGTTCCGGCTGCCAAAGCGCACAAGCGTGGCAGTGACGCCGGGTTTGGGGAAGAGGGCACCAACAAGACCTTGCCTGTGCCCCAGGCAGACGCAGAACCGTCAGCCGAACTGCAGGGGACCAAAGCGAAGTACATTCCCAAGACTCCTTACACCCGCGGATAGGTTATCCCCATGATGAAGTACGCAGGCGTTTACCTCGCCGTTTTTCTGACCATGTTCATCATCGACATGATCTGGCTGCGGGTCATTGCGGTGACCTGGTACCAGCAGGGCATGGCCGAACACCTGGCTGAATCGCCCAATCTGATCGCAGCGGCGGCCTTCTATTTGATTTTCCCCATTGGCCTGCTGATTTTTGCGGTGCTGCCCGTTGAAACCGCCAGCCTGATGCGTGTCGCCGTGCTGGGCGCGCTGTTCGGTTTTTTCGCCTATGCGACCTATGACCTGACCTGCATGGCCGTGCTCAAGAATTGGCCCGTAGGCTTGAGTATTCTGGACATGGCTTGGGGAACACTGGTGAGCGGTGTGGCTAGTGTGTCGGGCAAGCTGGTGCTGGATTACTTCAACCGGTAGCGAATCCCGAAGACCATAAAAAAAGCCACCGCTAGGGTGGCTTTTTTGTGCGCTGGAAGAATTACTTCAGGCCAGCAGCTGCGCGCAGAGCAGCCGCCTTGTCCGTCTTTTAGCTTCGGCACCGGGCCTTTGGCCCTTAACTTCGTTGCACGAAGTTAGCCTGCGCTGAAAAACAGATAAGTTCGCTTCGCTCTAGCCTTACTTAAGGCCTGCAGCCGCGCGGAGCGCCGCCGCCTTATCTGTTTTCTCCCACGTAAATTCCGGCTCATCACGGCCGAAGTGGCCGTAAGCTGCCGTCTTTTCGTAGATGGGGCGCAGCAGGTCGAGCATCTGAATGATGCCCTTGGGGCGCAGGTCGAAGTGTTCCTGGACCAGTGCGGACAGCTTTTCGTCCGACATCACGCCGGTGCCTTCGGTGTAGACCGTGACGTTCATGGGCTTGGCGACGCCGATGGCGTAGGCGACCTGGATCTGGCACTGCTTGGCGAGGCCGGCAGCGACGATGTTCTTGGCCACGTAGCGGGCTGCGTAGGCTGCAGACCGGTCAACCTTTGACGGGTCCTTGCCGCTGAATGCGCCGCCGCCGTGGGGGCATGCGCCGCCGTAAGTGTCGACGATGATCTTGCGGCCGGTCAGGCCGCAATCGCCCTGCGGGCCGCCGATGACGAAGCGGCCTGTCGGGTTGATCAGGTAACGCGTGTCCTTGGTGATCATGCCTTTTGGCAGCACCGGCTTGATGATTTCTTCAATGATGGCTTCGTTGAACGAGGCCTTCATCTTGTGCGCGGTTTCCGACTGGTCGGGGCTGTGCTGGGTCGAGAGCACGACGGTGTCGATGCTGTGCGGCTTGCCGTCGACATAACGCATGGTGACCTGGCTTTTCGCGTCAGGGCGCAGGAAAGGCAGGCGGCCGTCTTTACGCAGCTGGGCCTGGCGCTCGACGAGGCGGTGTGCGTAATAAATCGGCGCTGGCATGAGGTCCGGCGTTTCGTCGCAGGCGTAACCGAACATCAGGCCCTGGTCACCGGCACCGGTGTTCAGGTGGTCGTCGGACGCGTGGTCAACGCCCTGGGCGATGTCGTTGGACTGCTTGTCGTAGCAGACCATGACCGCGCAGCCCTTGTAGTCGATGCCGTATTCGGTGTTGTCGTAGCCGATGCGCTTGATGGTGTCGCGTGCGACCTGGATGTAGTCGACATGCGCGTTGGTGGTGATCTCGCCTGCCAGCACGACGAGGCCGGTGTTGGTCAGGGTTTCAGCGGCCACGCGGGACAGCGGGTCCTGCTTGAAGATCGCGTCGAGGATTGCGTCGGAAATCTGGTCGGCTACCTTGTCGGGATGGCCTTCAGAGACGGATTCGGAAGTAAAGAGAAAATCGTTCGCCATTGCGTACACTCCATTGGGTTTATCGGCGCGTTGCCGTCTGGGTGTCCCGGCGAACGCTTTAGCAGTTTGGTTTAATGTCGCTCTGCAAGTTGTTCAATAACTCAGCGACAGCCGCAATTATAGGATGTTGCGCCGCCGGCTGATTGGCCCCTGATTCCCCCTTTTTTTTCCGCCTATTTCCCCGACTATTCCCCACATTCCCGCTAGATGCTCTGGTTGTTCCGGTTTTTCTCCCTTTGGCCGCTTTGGCTGCTGCACGCTTTGGGCGGTGCGCTGGGCTGGCTCGTGTGGGCTGCCAGCCCGCACTACAGAAGGCAGTTTCGGGCCAATGTGGCGCAGGCGGGGCTGCCTTTTGACGAGGCGCGCCCGGCGATTGCCGAGGCCGGGCGTTTTGTGGCCGAACTGCCCAAACTCTGGATGCGCCCGCAGGACGAGTCCTGCCTCGGCGATGTCCGCATGGAAGGCCGGCACCACGCGGAAGCGGCTTTTGCGCAAGGCCGGGGCGTGATTTTTTTCGGCCCGCACTGCGGCAGTTTTGAGCTGGGCCCGCAGGCGCTGGCCGAGGTATACGGGCCCATCACCGCCATCTACCGCCCGGCACGCAAAGCCTGGCTGGCCGAGATCGAGCAGGCCACGCGCCAGCGCCCGCAACTAACGGTGGTGCCGGCGTCATTGAGCGGCATACGCCTGATGCACAAGACCCTCAGGGCCAACCAGGCCGTGGCGCTTTTGACCGACCAGGTGCCGCCCGAAGGTTTGGGCGTCTGGGCACCGTTTTTTGGCAAGCCGGCGTACACGATGACGCTTGCCGCACGCCTGGCACTGCAAAGCGGGGCCGTGCTGCTGCCGGTGAGCTGCGAGCGGCTGCCACACGGCAAGGGCTATGTTGTGCAGATACGTCCGCCCGTGGCCAGTGTCGGTGGCGAGCCGAAGACCGACCTGCTGACGGCGGTCACGCGCATCAACGAGGCGATTGAAACCATCGTGCGCAGCCAGCCGGGGCAGTACCTGTGGGGCTACGGCCGCTACAAGACGCCGCGCAAGGATGCCGCCACCGGAGACGCCGCATGAGAACGCCGCGCCAGTGGGCCAGCTATCTGTTTACACGCGGCGGCATCCTCTTCATGCAGGTGCTGGCGGCGCTGCCGCTGGCCATGGTGCGAGCCATGGGCAAGGCGCTGGGCTGGTTTCTGTACGTGGCCGTGTCCTCGCGCCGCCGTGTGGTGCAGACCAACCTGAAGCTGTGTTTCCCTGAATTGAGTGATGACGAGCGCACCGTGCTCACGCGGCAGCATTTTGTGTATTTCGCGCAGGCCTGGCTGGACCGCAGCTGGATCTGGCACGCGCCCGACCATGTGGTGGCGCGGCGGCTGAAGCTGGCCGGTGCCGTGCACGAGCTTGAGGGCAACCGGCCCACCGTCATTTTTTCGCCGCATTTTGTGGGGCTGGATGCAGGCTGGACCGCCATCACCCAGCAACTGGCGCGGCCCTTCACCACGATTTACACCGACCAGGCCAACCGCCTGCTGGACCGCTGGATCCTCCGCGGCCGCCGCCGCTTTGCGCAGAGGCAAGGTGGCGGTGCGCGCCTGTTCGGCCGTATCGAAGGCGTGCAGCCCATCCTCAGCGCATTGCGCGAGGGCCAGCCGCTCTACCTGCTGCCCGACATGAACTTCGGCCCGGAAGAGTCGATTTTTGTGCCGTTTTACGGCGTGCCTGCGGCTACCGTGCCGTCGCTGTCCCGCTTTGCCAGACTGGGCCGGGCCAAGGTGGTGCCGGTGATCAACACCATGACGCCGTACGGCTACGAGGTGAAGGTCATGCCCGCCTGGCAGAACTTCCCGACCGGTGATGTGGTGGCCGACACGGCGACCATGAACGAGCGGCTGCAGGGTTACATCGACCTTGAGCCGGCGCAGTATTACTGGGTGCACAAACGCTTCAAGTCCAGGCCCGAAGGCGAGCCTTCTTTGTATTAAGGTCTTATTAATCAGACTTTAAGTGCTTAGGGTCTGATTTGTGGGTCTTTAATTTGGCTAAGCATTTTTTTGTCGCCAAATTGGTCGCCAAAACCTTCAAAAATGGCATTTTGAGGCCGTTTTTAAGGCTGTTTTTGGTCTCCAGTCCTTTAAACATGAGCGTGAGCAGCTACGATTTTTGTAGCGTTTGAATATCTTCAGGGAGCCGCTCAGTTCAAGCCAGAAACTGCTCAAGGTGTCTGGCGACCAGCGCGGGCTGCTCATGCACCACCCAGTGGGTGGCGTTGGCAATCCGCTCCAGCTGCAACTGCGGCACATAGTCTTCCAGCCCGTCGAGCAGGGAGGGCAGGAGGGCGGTGTCTTGCAGGGCCCACAGCACCAGCGTGGGCAGGTGGACTTCCAGCATCTCGCGGGGAATCGTTACGGCCGACGCGGCCGGGTCGCCGGGCCGTGCCGGCCGCAGCGGGGAGGCCCGGTAGTAGTTGAGCGGGCCGGTCAGGCCGCGCTGCCAGATGTCGCGGTACTGTGCGCGCCTGCTGTCGGTCAGCCACGGGTTGTGGCCGTCAGCCGCACCCATGCCGGTGAAAAACGTCCACAAACGGCGGAAATCGTCTTCGGCCAGCAGTGTTTCTGCGTCCGGGCGGATGAGGAAGTTCATGTACGCGCTGGCCGCCTGCTGCTCTGGCGAATGCTGCAGTTCACGCAAAAACGTGCCGGGGTGGGGTGAATTGATGATGGCCAGCTTTTTTGTCAAGGACGGGTGGCTGGCAGCAAGGTTCCACGCCACCGCACCGCCCCAGTCGTGGGCCACCAGACAATCGAGCTGGCCCCCTTCGCTGGCAATCAGCGCCGCAATGTCCTGCACCAGGTGTTTGGGCCGATAGGCTTTGGGCTCTAGGGGAGCGCTCGACAACTCGAAACCCCGCAGGTTGGGGGCGATGCAGCGGTAACCGCCGTTTTCGGGCCGGGCAAAGTGTTCCAGCAGGTCATCCCAGACAAAAGCCGCTTCGGGAAAGCCGTGCAAAAACATCAGCACGGGCCGGCCGGGCTCACCAGTGCCGCGGCATGACAGCGTGATGCCGTGGGGAAGGTAGCGCAGGCTTGACGTGACCATGGACAGGTCAGGCTTCTTCGGAGGCGGGCGGCTCGGCGCTGGATTCGGTGGCGGGGTGCGCCCAGTCCCAGAGATGCTGCGCCACCTCCTCGACACCCTGCTTTTTCAGGGCGGAAAACATCTTCACATCACCACCGCCCGCCTGCAGTTTGGTGATCTGCATGGCCTTGGCGGCTTCGGTCTTGTTGAGTTTGTCTGACTTGGTGAGCAGCACCAGGAACTTCAGGCCTTCCTCGACGCGGGGACGAATCACGTCGAGCAGGATTTCATCGAGCTCCGTCATGCCCAGGCGCGGGTCGCAGAGCAGCACCACGGCTTTCAGGTTGTCACGCGTCTGCAGGTAGTTGCCCATCACCTGCTGCCAGCGGTATTTGGCCGCCTTGGGCACAGCTGCATAACCGTAGCCGGGCAGGTCGGCCAGCACGGCATCGGTCACACCCTGTTTGCCCAGTGTGAAGAGGTTGATGCTCTGCGTACGGCCCGGCGTTTTGGAGGCGTAGGCCAGCCGGTGCTGCTGCGTCAGCGTGTTGATGCAGGTCGATTTGCCCGCGTTGGAGCGGCCGACAAAAGCGATTTCGGGCACATCGAGGCGCGGCAGGTGCATGAGCTCGGGCGCGGTCGTGAGGAATTTGGCCGTGTGCAGCCAGCCCATGGCGATTTTCGGGTTGGGGCCGGTAGCCGGTGTTGCGGCGCCAGGTTTCTTGGGGCTGGGATTGGATGTGGTCATGTTTGGGTGGGCCTGTGTGGGTGCCGCACACTGGCGTTCAGTGGCGGGCTGCGGCGGCGAAGGGGCATGCCGCTGTCAAATGCCTGGCCGGGTCCCGTCGGGGAGGTAGACCTGGTGGGACAAGCAGAACATTCCATAACATTCCTGACGAGCCCTGAAGCCATTGTAAAATCAGTAAGTTATAAGTTTTGTGCGCCAACCCATTAAAACATCCCCCGATATGAAGCTGTTCGTTACCTCCCTTTTGGCCGCCGTTCTGGTGCTGCCCGCCTTTGCTGCCGAAGAAGCTGCCCACGGTGCCGCCGCGGCACCTGCAGCCGCAGCACCCAAGGTTGCCAAACCTGACCTCGTCAAGGGCAGCACAAGTTTTGCAGCCGTGTGCGCAGCCTGCCACGGTGCCGATGGCAACTCCGGAACGCCCGTCAACCCCAAGCTGGCGCAGCAACACCCTGAATACCTCGTCAAGCAACTGCAGGAATTCAAATCCGGCAAACGCAAGAACGCCGTCATGCAGGGCTTCGCTTCCGCACTGTCGGATGCCGACATGAAAAACATCTCCTACTGGGCGGCATCGCAAAAGGGCAAGCCTGGTTTTGCCAAAGACAAGGACCTCGTGGCCCTCGGCGAGCGCATTTACAAGGGTGGCGTGTCTGATCGCCAGATCGCTGCCTGCGCTGGTTGCCACAGCCCGAACGGTGCCGGCATTCCTGCCCAATACCCACGCCTCGGTGGCCAGCATGCCGACTACGTCGCTGCACAACTGACCACATTCCGTGACGGTGGCCGCCAGAACAGCCTGCAGATGAGCCAGGTCGCCGCCAAGCTCAACGACCGCGAAATCCGCGCACTGGCCGACTACATCGCCGGCCTGCGCTGATCGTTTGCTGAAATTGCGGTCTGCGAGACCGATTTGTTGAACCCATAGCCGCAATAACACTCACACCAAAGGCGGGTCTTTCGATGAAAGCCCGCCTTTTTGCTTTTTCCGATTTTCCGGTTTCCCCGCTGCACCTCAACGACACTCCCCCCGCATGACAGTTTCCACCCAAGGCATGAAGGTCAACTGGGGCTCCCGCACCATGCGGGCGTCGGTGGAGTTACTGTCGTCCATGCGGTTTTCGATCTCGCTGCTGACGGTGATCTGCATCGCATCCATCATCGGCACCGTGCTCAAGCAGGGCGAGCCGCTGGGCAACTATGTCAACCAGTTCGGCCCCTTCTGGTCGCAGGTCTTCAGCCTGGCCAGCCTGAACACGGTGTACAGCGCCTGGTGGTTCTTGCTTATCCTGGCCTTCCTGGTTGTGTCGACCTCGCTGTGCATTGCGCGCAACGCCCCAAAGATCATCACCGACCTGAGCCAGCTCAAGGAAAACCTGCGCGAACAAAGCCTGAAGGCGTTTGGCCACCGCGCCGAAAACACGCTGGCCGAATCGCCTGAAACGGCAGCCCGGCGCATAGGCCAGACGCTGGTGCAAAGCGGCTGGAAGGTCAAACTGCAGCAGCGGCCTTCTGCGGCAGGTGACGGCTGGATGGTGGCCGCCAAGAAGGGCGCGGCCAACAAGCTCGGCTACATCGCCGCGCACAGCGCCATCGTGCTGGTCTGCATAGGTGGCCTGCTGGACGGCGACATGATCGTGCGCCTGCAAATGCTGCTGCATGACAAGTCGACCTACACCGGGGGCGGTTTGATTGCTGATGTGCCGCTCAAGCACCGATTGAGTGACAGCAACCCGACCTTTCGCGCCAACCTGCTGGTGTCCGAAGGTTCGCAGTCAGGCACCGCCATCCTGAATCAGCCGGGCGGCGTGCTGCTGCAGGAGCTGCCGTTTTCCATCGAGCTGAAAAAATTCGTCGTAGAGTATTACTCCACCGGCATGCCCAAACTGTTTGCCAGCGACATCATCATCCACGACAAGGAAACCGGCGAGAAGATACCTGCACGTGTCGAGGTCAACCACCCGGCCCGCCATCGCGGCATCGAGATCTACCAGTCGAGTTTTGACGATGGCGGCTCCAGCGTCACGCTGAAGGCCGTGCCCATGGGCACCGTGGGGGGTGCAACCAGCAAGCCGTTTGAAATCCAGGGCACGATTGGCAGCTCCAGCGCGCTCACCAACGGTGCCGACAAGATGACACTGGAATACACGGCCCTGCGTGTCATCAACGTCGAGAACTTTGCCTCCGGCAAAACCATGGGCGAGGGCAGCGGTGTGGATGTGCGCAAGGTCGACCTGCGTCATGCGATCGATTCACGCCTCGGCGCGGCGAACAAGACCGTGACGCAAAAAGAGCTGCGCAACGTCGGCCCCAGCGTGAGCTACAAGCTGCGTGATTCCGCTGGCCAGGCGCGTGAGTTCAACAACTACATGTTGCCTGTGAAGATCGACCAGTCTGACAACAGCCCGGCCGTGTATTTGCTGGGCGTGCGCGAGAACCCGGCCGATACCTTCCAGTACCTGCGCGTTCCCGTTGATGGTGAAGGCAGCATGGAGACCTTCCTGCGCATGCGCAAGGCGCTGGCGGACCCGTCCCAGCGTGAGCTGGCCGTCAAACGCTATGCCACCCAGGCCATAGGTGCGGACAGGCCAGAGCTGGTGCAGCAACTGACCGCTTCCGCCTCCCGCGCGCTGGCACTGTTTGCCGGTGATGGTCCGCAAGGTGCATCTGATGCGGCCAAAAAGACGGCGGGCCTGCAGGCGATTTCGGATTTCATGGAAGCCAATGTGCCCGAGGCTGAACGCAGCCGCGCGGGTGAGGTGCTGGTTCGCATCCTGAACGGGGTGCTGTTCGAGGTGGCGCAGATGACGCGCCAGCAGGCCGGCCTGGCACCGCTGCTGCAGGACGAGAAGACCCAGGGCTTCATGGCGCAGATGGTGCTGAGCCTGTCCGACGCACACCATTACCCGGCGCCCATGGCGTTTGAGCTGAAGGATTTCACGCAGGTTCAGGCCAGCGTCTTCCAGGTGGCTCGTGCGCCCGGGAAAACCATTGTTTACCTTGGCTGCGCTTTCCTGATTCTGGGTGTGTTCGCCATGCTTTACGTGCGCGAACGCCGCGTATGGGTATGGCTTGCACCGGACGGCGGCAAGGCGGAAAATCATCCCGATGACCTGGCCCCCTCCAGCCACGCCACGATGGCCCTGTCCACCAATCGCAAGACCATGGATGGCGACAAGGAGTTCGAGATGTTGAAAACGAAATTGCTGCAGGCGCCCCTATGAACACCACAAGCATCGACAACCAGAACGTCACGACGACCCTGTCGGCGGGACGCGGGGCAGCTGCACAGACGCTGAGCCTCAATGAAGGTTATTTCGCCCGGCGCAATGTGCTGGACTGGATTTTTGCGGCGCTGGTGGTCGCAGGCGGTTTGTTTGCCTTTTCCCGCTACAGCGCATTCATGGACATCTATGAAAAGGGCATCCTGATCGCCGCCGTACCTGCCGCCATCGCCATGGGCTGGTTCTGGCGTCCGCTGCGGGTGCTGATGGTGACGGTGAGTGCCTTTGCACTGCTGGGCATCGCGTCATACCAGGTCAACGGTGCCGGCAACCTGGCGCGTGCCGACCAGGTGTTCTGGCTCAAATACTTTTTGTCCAGCCAGTCGGCGATCCTGTGGATGAGCGTGCTGTTTTTCATGAGCACTATTTTTTACTGGCTCGGTATGTTTGCCAAATCGCAAAGCGCCACGTTGGAATCGCTGGGCTCCAAAATCGCGTGGGTCGCTGTCGGCATGGCGCTGATCGGCACACTGGTGCGCTGGTATGAAAGCTACCTGATTGGTGCGGACGTCGGCCACATTCCGGTCAGCAATCTCTATGAAGTGTTCGTGCTGTTCTGCTGGATGACAGCCGCCTTCTATCTTTACTTTGAAGCACAGTACAACACCCGCGCCCTCGGTGCGTTTGTCATGCTGGTGGTGAGTGCCGCCGTCGGCTTCCTGCTCTGGTACACGGTGATTCGTGAGGCGCATGAAATCCAGCCACTGGTACCTGCGCTCAAAAGCTGGTGGATGAAGCTGCATGTGCCGGCCAACTTCATCGGCTACGGCATGTTCTCCCTGTCGGCGATGGTGTCGCTGGCCTACCTCATCAAGCAGCAGGCGGGCGAAACGCGCTGGCACAAACTGACGCCCTTGTGGCTTCTGGGTGTGGTCCTGTGTTTTGTGCCCATCGTGTTTCGCAGCAAATCGCCCGCTGAAGCCGGTGGCAGCAATTACTGGCTGGGGTACCTGCTGGTGTCAGGCCTGATTGCCGCCGGCATTCTGCTGGGACGCAAACGTATCGCCGCGCGCCTGCCGAGCTTTGAAGTGCTCGACGACGTGATGTACAAGGCCATCGCGGTGGGCTTTGCCTTCTTCACGATTGCCACAGTTTTGGGCGCGCTTTGGGCCGCTGAAGCCTGGGGCGGTTACTGGAGCTGGGACCCGAAAGAAACCTGGGCCTTGATCGTCTGGCTGAACTACGCGGCGTGGCTGCACATGCGCCTCATGAAGGGCCTGCGTGGCACCGTGGCCGCATGGTGGGCCCTGGTGGGTCTGGCGGTGACCTCCTTTGCATTTCTCGGCGTGAACATGTTTCTTTCCGGGCTGCACAGTTACGGAACCTTGTAGCCGCCGGCTGAATCCTTGTAAGACCAGCCTGCGTATAACGACTAACAGACGACAACAGCAGATTTTCAAGGACACAAGCAATGCTCATCAGGACGAACGCCAGCGGTTTTAACCATCCGGTTTCCAGCGAAATCACCTCGCAAGGCCTGTATCAAGGTCGACGCGACATGATCCGACTGATGGCTACGGGCGCTGCCGGTGCAGCGATGGCAGGCTGGGCAGGGCGTCAGGCCATGGCGCAGATGGTCGCCAAACCGGGCAAGCTGGCTGCACTGCCGGGCGCCAAATCTGCCGTCGCCGGTGCGGTCACGATGGAAAAGCTGACCGACTACAAGGACGTCACGACCTACAACAACTTCTACGAGTTCGGCACCGACAAGGCCGACCCGGCCAAAAACGCCGGCACGCTGGTCACGAAACCGTGGTCTGTGGCGGTTGAAGGCATGGTCAAGCAACCGAAAACCTTCACGCTCGAAGACCTCATCAAGCTGGCGCCGCAGGAAGAGCGCATTTACCGCCTGCGCTGTGTCGAGGGCTGGTCCATGGTCATTCCGTGGGTGGGTTATTCGCTGTCTGAACTGATCAAAAAGGTTGAGCCCCTGGGCAGCGCCAAATATGTCGAGTTCATTACCCAGGCCGACCCCAAGACCATGCCTTTTGTCGGCTCGCGCGTGCTCGAGTGGCCTTATGTCGAGGCGCTGCGCATGGATGAAGCCATGCACCCGCTGGCCATGCTGACCTTCGGCATGTACGGCGAGGTGCTGCCCAACCAGAGCGGCGCGCCGGTGCGCATGGTGCTGCCGTGGAAATACGGCTTCAAGAGCGGCAAGAGCATTGTCAAGATCCGTTTCACCGACAAGGAGCCGCGCACGGCCTGGAACAAGGCTGCCGCGCAGGAGTACGGGTTTTATTCAAACGTGAATCCGAATGTGGATCACCCGCGCTGGAGTCAGGCGACGGAGCGCCGTATCGGTGAAGACGGCCTCTTTGCGAAGAAACGCAAGACGCTGATGTTCAATGGCTACGAAGCCCAGGTCGGCCAGCTGTACGCCGGCATGGACCTGAAAAAATTCTTCTGACACGACCCGCCATGGTGTCGCGCCAGAAGCTCTTGCTGCACCCGGCGGCAAAAATTGTTCTTTTCATCGCCTGCATGTTGCCTTTTGCCTGGCTGGCCTGGAATGTCGTCCAGGCGCAGATGGGCAATGCCAATGTATTGGGCGCCAACCCCGCTGAATACCTGATTCGCGCCACCGGTGACTGGACACTGCGCTTCATCTGCATCGTGCTGGCGGTGACGCCGCTTCGTGTCATCACCAACACACCCACGCTGACGCGTTTCCGGCGCATGCTGGGGCTGTTTGCCTACTTTTATGTTGTGCTGCACCTGCTCAGTTACAGCTGGTTCGACATGAGCTTCGATGTCGCAGATATTGCCAAAGACATTGCCAAGCGGCCTTTCATACTGGTGGGTTTTGCCGCCTTTGTGTTGCTGACGCCGCTGGCTGCAACCTCGTTTAACCGCGCCATCAAGGCGCTGGGTGCCAAACGCTGGCAGACGCTGCACAAGCTTGTTTATGTGATTGCCGGCCTGGGCTTGCTGCACTTTTTCTGGATGCGCGCAGGCAAGAACAATTTTGCCGAAGTATTTGTCTACGCGGCCATCATCGCTGTACTGCTGGGCTGGCGCGTGGTGCAGTACCTGAAGAAAAAGAAACCCGGGCCCGCAGCTTTGCGCGGGCAGGTGCCGACCAAATAAACAGCGGCTGGAAAACTAGCCGACCAGCCGCTCGTGGCGCATCTGGTCCTGCGCGTTTTCACGCTCCCTGATGAGGTGCACGTTTGTGCCATCCACCAAAATTTCGGCCGCGCGGCCGCGCGTGTTGTAGTTGCTGGCCATGCTCATGCAATACGCACCTGCTGAAAGAACAGCGAGCCTGTCGCCTGCCTGCACGGCCAGTTCGCGGTCATGGCCTATCCAGTCACCGCTTTCGCAGACGGGCCCCACCACGTCGTAGCTTGTTACCGCCGTGCCTGCTGCCGTCGGCAGGACTGGAACGATGGCGTGAAAAGCCTGGTACATGGCCGGCCGTGGCAGGTCGTTCATCGCCGCGTCGATGATGCAGAAGTTCTTCTGCTCGCCGGGTTTGACGTACAGCACTTCGGTCACACACACACCCGCATTGCCCACCAGCGAACGGCCCGGCTCAATCATGAGCTTTTTACTACCGTAGCCACGTGCATCGACTTTGGCGAGCAGTTGCTGCCAGAGCGCGTCTGCTTCAGGGGGTGTATCACCGTTGTAGTTGATGCCCAGGCCGCCACCGAAGTCGATATGGTGCAGCGTAATGCCGGCGCGCTCGATGTCTGCGACGAGGTCCAGCACGCGGTCCATGGCATCGAGGTAGGGCGTTGTGTCTGTGATCTGCGAACCGATGTGGCAATCGATGCCGACCACCTTAAGGCCGGCCAGCGATGCCGCGTGTCGGTAGATGCGCAGGGCGTCTTCATGTGCCACGCCGAACTTGTTGCCTTTGAGGCCGGTTGAAATGTAGGGGTGTGTCTTGGGGTCTACGTTCGGATTCACGCGAATGCTGACCGGCGCGAGCAGGCCCATGCCCACGGCGACATCGGACAGGACGTCGAGCTCGGCTTCGCTTTCCACGTTGAAACAGCCGATACCCGCAGACAGTGCCTGCCGCATCTCTGCGCGGGTTTTACCGACGCCCGAGAAAATCACTTTTCTGGCGTCACCACCCGCGGCCATGACGCGGTCGAGTTCACCGCCGGACACAATGTCAAAACCGCAACCGGCCTGGGCAAATACCTGCAGTACGCCCAATGAAGAGTTGGCCTTCATGGCGTAGCAGATCTGGGCATCGCGCCCTGCAAAGCCGCGCTGATAAGCGGCAAGGGCTGACAGCATTGCAGCTTTTGAATACACAAACAGGGGTGTGCCATGTGTCTGGGCCAGCGAATCGAGCGCGATGTCCTCGACATGCAGTGCCCCGTTGCGATAGGCCACAAATGGTTGGCCGGGCAATCGACCGGCGACAGCAGTTGAAGCGTTCATCGTACGGCAGACGCGGCTGGCATCGCTGGCTGAACGACGGCGCTCTGGGGCAAGGGCGCGGGTGCTGCCTGTACAACGGGGGGCACGCCATAGTAAAGAGGGCCTTTTTGGCCGCAACCGGCAAGAGCAGACAGGGCAATGACGACCGTTGCAAGTCCATGGCGTGAAGAGGTACTCTGCACCAAGCCTAGAATTTGGGATGAAAAAACCATGATGGGATTGTAATGACCGAGCTTGAATACCTGGCGCATGCCGAGGCGGCAATGGCGGCTGTGGAACTGGCGTGCGACCGGATCAACGACGAGACCGATGCCGATGTCGACAATCAGCGTACTGGCGGGATGATCACGCTGACTTTTGCAAATCGAAGCCAGATCATCATCAACTTGCAAAAACCCTTGCAGGAAATCTGGATGGCCGCCAAGGCCGGCGGATTCCATTACAAATTCAACGGCAGCCAGTGGGCGGACACCAAGGATGCCAGCGAATTTTTTTCCGGGCTGTCGCGTTATGCAAGCGAGCAGGCGGGGCAGCCGCTTGCTTTCAAGCCGCCCGCCTGAGGCGTGCCGCCGTCAATTTTTGAAAAGGTCGAGAATCCGTTTTTTCTCGTCGGCAGGCGGCAAGACAGAAATAGGGGTGGCTGGCGTGCCGGTTCCCGGCGCTGCCGCCTGTTGGGCGGCTGCCGCAGCGGGATCCTGCAAGCCGACACTGCTCACACCTGAGCCCTTGGCATATTCGTCGTAATACCACTCGCCGCCCATGTTCACCACGCCTTCGGGTACGGGCATTTCCGAGACGGGAACGTTCTTCAGGGCATAAGCCATGAAGTCGATCCAGACGGGCAGGCTCAAACCGCCGCCGGTTTCGCGATCGCCCAGGTTTTTGGGCGTGTCATAGCCCATCCAGACCGCTGCAGCCAAGGTTGGCTGGTACCCGACAAACCAGGTGTCTATGGAGTCATTGGTGGTGCCGGTCTTGCCGTACAGGTCAGGCCGTTTCAGTGTCGCCTGCGCGCGCGCTGCTGTACCGGAGCGTGCCACTTCCTGCAACAGGCTGGACATGATGAATGCATTGCGGGCATCAACACCGCGTGATGCTTCATCGGGCTTGGGCGGCTTGATGTCGACCAGAACCTTGCCCTTCTGGTCGGTGATGCGGGTGATCAGGTAGGGGTTGATGCGGTAGCCGCCATTGGCGAAGACTGAATAGGCCGTCGCCATTTGCATCGGCGTGACCGAGCCGGCGCCCAGCGCCATGGTCAGGTAGGCGGGATGCTTTTCAGCCTCGAATCCGAAGTGGGTGATCCAGTCCTGGGCATAAGGTGCGCCGATCGCCTGCAGGATGCGGATGGAAATCATGTTTTTGGATTTCTTGAGGGCCGTCCGCAGGTTCATGGGCCCTTCAAACTTGCCGTCGTAGTTTTTTGGCTCCCAAGGCTGGCCACCGGTCACGCCGGCATCAAAAAACAACGGCGCATCGTTGACCACCGTGCCCGGGGTGAACCCTTTTTCCAGTGCAGCCGAGTAGATAAAGGGTTTGAAGCTGGAGCCAGGCTGGCGCCATGCCTGTGTGACGTGATTGAACTTGTTCTTCTCGAAATCAAAACCACCCACAAGCGCCCGGATGGCACCGTCACGTGGGTCAAGTGCGACAAAAGCACCTTCGACTTCGGGGAGTTGGGTGATTTCCCAGGGGCCTTTGGGTGTCTTGACGACCCGGATCACGGCGCCGCGGCGAATCTTGATATTCGGGGCAGCCTTGTCGGCCAGGCCGGACTGCGCGGGTTTGAGGCCGTCGCCGGTGATTTCCACCGTCTCGCTGTTCTGGCGGATGGCCAGGATGCGCTTGGGGCTGGCTTCCAGCACGACGGCAGACATGACATCGCCGTTGTCAGGGTTCTCGGTCAGCGCATCGTCAATGGCCTCTTCGGCCTGCGCGGGGTCTGCCGGGATGTCGACAAACTGTTCGGGGCCGCGGTAGATCTGGCGGCGTTCGTAATCCATGATGCCCTTGCGGAGCGCCTTGTACGCCATCGTCTGGTCCGCGGCATTGAGCGTGGTGTAGACATTCAGGCCGCGCGTGTAGGTTTGCTCTCCGTACTGGTTAAACACCAGCTGGCGCACGGTCTCGGCAATGTATTCCGCGTGTACCCGGCCGGCATCCGGCCCGGATTTGACCGAAAGTTCTTCCGCTTTTGCCGCGGTGGCCTGGGCCGCCGTGATGAAGCCGTTGTCTTCCATGCGCTCGATGATGTAGAGCTGCCTGGCTCTTGCGCGCTTCGGGTTATTGATGGGGTTGTAGGCGGATGGGGCCTTGGGCAAGCCCGCGAGCATGGCGGCCTCGGCAATGCTGATGTTTTTGAGCGGCTTGCCGAAATACGCTTCCGAGGCGGCTGCAAACCCGTAGGCGCGGTTGCCCAGGAAAATCTGGTTCATATAGATCTCAAGGATCTGGTCCTTGGTCAGCAGGTGTTCCAGCTTGAAGGTCAGCAGGATTTCGTAGAGTTTCCGGGTAAACGTCTTTTCTGACGACAGGTAGACATTGCGGGCGACCTGCATGGTGATGGTCGACGCACCCTGGCTTTTGGCCCGGCCCACGTTGGCCAGGCCCGCCCGGATCACGCCAAGGTAATCCACGCCGCCATGGGAGAAAAAGCGCGCATCCTCAATGGCCAGCACGGCGTTCTTCATGACATCGGGGATGTCCTTGATCGGCGTCAGGCTGCGGCGTTCCTCGCCGAACTCCCCAATAACCACCCCGTCGGTGGAATAAACCCGCATGGGAAGCTTAGGCCGGTAGTCGGACAGGTCAGAGATGTCAGGCAGGTTGGGGTAGGCGACGGCGAGGGCGACGGCCACCACCATGACAACGCTGAAAACCAGGGCCAGCGCCAGACCACCCGCCCAAAGGGACAACTTGAGCAGCCAGCCGATCCAGGGTCGTTGACCGGACGCAGCGGCGCGGGGAGTTGTCGGGGAATCGGGTTGGGTATTGGACGGCATGTAATCAATCGTTGGACGCAACCGCATTATAAAAATGCCGCGCACGTCCAAAGTGTGCCAGACAAGCCGCAACTTACACTGTTACCTTTTGGGATGGCTGGCCGCCAGCGGTCCAATTGCATGTGCTTGCCGAAAAGCGTCGGCTTTTGGCAACGGTAATAATGCTCAAAACGGGAAAAATCCTTACTGTACAAAGAGCTTACTGATAGTATTCAAGTGATTTCTTAAGTACGCAGGGCTACTTATTAGCCATCTTTTGGGGACCGTTTTGATCTCTTTGGGGTCTTTATTCAGCCGTCAGGACCCGCCTTTGCTGGGTCTTGATATCAGTTCGTCCAGCGTCAAGCTGGTTGAATTGAGCCGCGACAAGGCTGGCAACCTCGTTCTCGACCGCTGCGCCATCGAGCCTCTTGAGCGTGGCTGGATCACGGACGGTAACGTAGAGAAGTTTGAAGAAGTCGCTGACGCTGTTCGCCGGCTGGTCAAAAAAAGTGGGACCAAGACGAAACAGGTTGCCATGGCATTGCCCGCTTCTGCGGTGATCACCAAGAAAATCATTTTGCCGGGCGGCCTGAGCGAGTCCGAACTGGAGATTCAGGTCGAGTCCGAAGCCAACCAGTACATCCCCTTTTCACTCGATGAAGTGAGTCTGGACTTCTGCGTAGTCGGCCCCAGCGCGACGTCCACCGGTGACGTCGAGGTACTGATTGCAGCGTCCCGCAAGGAAAAAGTCCAGGATCGCCAGGGTCTGGCGGAAGCCGCCGGTCTCAAGCCCATCGTGGTTGATGTGGAGTCCTATGCTTCTCGCCTGGCGACGGCCCGGTTGATTGAAAACCTCCCCAACAAGGGCGTGGACACCATGGTGGCCCTGTTTGAGGTTGGCGCCCTGACCACCAGCATGCAGGTCATCAAGAACGACGAAGTGCTTTATGAACGTGACCAGGCATTTGGCGGCGCGCAGCTGACGCAGCTGATCGTTCGGCAATACGGCTTTTCTCCTGAAGAAGCGGAAAGCAAAAAACGCAGTGGCGACCTTCCTGAAGACTATGAATCCGGCGTGCTGAAACCGTTTGTCGAAAGCATGGCGCAGGAAATCGGGCGTGCACTGCAGTTCTTCTTTACCAGCACCCCGCACAACAAGGTGGATTACGTGATGCTGGCTGGCGGGTCTTCGGCCTTACCGGGGCTCACTGAAGCCGTGACGCAGCAGACTTCTTTTGCCAGCATGTGCGCAGACCCCTTCGAAGGTATGACCATAGGGGCCAATGTGCGGGAGAAAAAGATGCGGCGTGAAGCAGCCTCCTATCTGACCTCCTGCGGTCTGGCCCTGCGGAGGTTTCTGCGGTGATCCTCGTCAATCTACTCCCCCACCGTGAAGCCGCACGCAAGCGCAAGCGCGAGCTGTTTTTTACAGCGCTCGGTATTGCCGCACTGATAGGCGGTTTGGTGTGCGGTGCCATCTATTCGTGGTACCAGACCCAGATATCCGGGCAAAAAGACCGTAACAGCCTGCTCAAGCGCGAAATCACCAAGCTGGAAGGCCAGATCAAGGACATTGCGGGTCTGCAAGCTGAAATCGCAGCGCTGCGCGCCCGCCAGAACGCCGTGGAAGATTTGCAGGGCAACCGTAATCTGCCGGTTTACCTGTTGTCAGAGCTTGTCCGGCAATTGCCCGATGGTGTCTATATCAACAGCATGCGACAGGAAAACCAGACCGTGCTGATCACCGGTGTGGCGCAGTCCAACGAGCGGGTATCTGAACTTCTGCGTAACCTTGCCAACAACAGTCAGTGGTTGACGCGACCTGAATTGATCGAAATCACGGCATCTACAGTGGCCCTTACCGCCCGGGATCAGCGGCGTGTGTCGAATTTTTCGATGCGCATCGGTTTGAAGCGCGCCAGCGACCAACCCAAGCCTGCAGGCTCCGCCGCTGCGTCAGCAAGTGCACCTGCGCCTGTCACGGTGAAGCCTGCCAGCGCCGTTGCTGTGCCGGCAAATGCAGCTGCGCCGGTCGTTGTGAAACCAGCCAGTTCTGTCGCGGCGGTCGCAAGACCTGCAGTCTCGCCGGCATCAGGCCCCAAAATTTGAAGCGGGTAGCCCATGGCAAAAGTTCCTAAAATAAATATTGATTTCGCGGCCATTCAGGGCACCCTGAAAGCCCAGTTTGTCGGGCTGAATCCCAACGATCCACCTTCCTGGCCTGCGCTGCCTCGGTATCTCCTCTGTGTGGGTGTGACCGTGTTTGTGGTGGTGGCGTTGTGGTTCGTCTGGCTCAGCTCGTCCGACGAAGAGCTGACTTCGGAGCGCGGCAAAGAAGTGCAACTGCGGGATGACTTCAAGAAAAAGCTGACGGCTGCTGCAAGTCTCGACGCGCTGAAAAAGCAGCGGGAACAGGTCCAGCAGTATGTGACACAACTTGAAAAGCAGCTGCCAAGCAAGGCTGAAATGGATGCCCTGCTGTCCGACATCAACCAGGCCGGCTTGGGCCGCAGCCTGCAGTTCGAACTCTTTCGCCCCGGCCAGGTCAGCGTCAAGGAGTATTACGCCGAACTGCCGATTTCCGTACGTGTGACTGGCCGCTATCACGATATCGGCGCCTTTGCGGCAGATATCGCCAACCTCTCCCGGATCGTCACTCTGAACAACCTGACGATTGCCCCGATAGGAAAAGACGGTACGCTCAGCATGGAAACCACCGCGAAAACATTCCGGTATCTGGACAACGATGAAGTGTCTGCACAGCGCAAGGTCGCGGGGCCCAAGAAATGACTTTCTCAAGGAACATTTGCGTAACGGTGCTGCTGGGGACTGCCGTTCTGGCGCTGTCGGGCTGTGGTGCGTCAGAGGAGGAGCAGTTGCAGGGATGGATGACGGAGCAGCGCAACCTGACCAAATCCCGGGTGGACCGCATACCTGAGCCCAGCAAGTTTTCCCCTCAGGCCTACATGGACGAGGGTGCCGTCGAACCGTTCAGCAATCAGAAGCTCACGCAGGCGCTCAAGCGTGACTCGGCACCGTCTGCGGCAGCTTCAGCCCTGATTACGCCCGAACTTGCGCGGCGCAAAGAGCCCCTGGAGGCTTACCCCCTGGACGCAGTCGCCATGGTGGGTAGCCTGATCAAGGTCGGCCAGCCGGTAGCGCTGGTGCGTGTAGACAACCTGCTGTATCAGGTAAAGGCAGGAAATTATCTGGGTCAGAACTATGGCCGCATCACCAAAATTTCCGACACAAGTCTTAGCCTGCGGGAAATCGTGCAGGACGCCGGGGGCGAATGGATAGAACGCACCGCGACAATTCAGCTTCAAGAGGTATCAAAATGAACAAGCAGACATTGACAGTACGAGCAGCGACCCTGACGGGCAGGCTGCGGAGTTTGCTTGATGTAACGACGGGATGCGTGGCAGGCATGCTGACGATCCTGGCCATGTCGGCGTCACTGTCGGCTCACGCCCAGTCATCCGCCGGCGGCAATTCGATCCAGTCGGTGACCGGGTCGGTTCAAGGTGGGGTGGAAGTGATCCGCGTCGAGCTTTCGGAGCCGCTGACGGCTGTACCGACCGGTTTCAGCATTCAGTCTCCAGCCCGAATCGCACTTGACTTTCCAGGTGTCGCCAATGCCATGGGACGCTCCACCGTTGACATCAATCTTGGAAATTTGCGGTCCGCTAATGTGGTTCAGGCCGGAGAGCGATCGCGCGTGGTCCTCAATCTGAAGGCGTCCACGGCTTACAAGGCGGAGATCCAGGGCAAGGCGCTGTTGATTTCCCTTGACCCTGTTGTCGCTTCCGCACCTGCAAGCGCCGCCCCCGCTGTTTTTGCGGAAAATCGCAACCGTGACATCCTGGCGCTCAAGGACCTGGACTTCAGGCGCGGTACCGACAGTTCCGGACGGATTGTCGTTGACCTTCCCAATAATCAGGTAGGCGTCGACATCCGGCAGCAAGGCCAGACGCTGGTCGTGGAGTTTTTGAAGACGGCCCTGCCCGAAGGCCTGCGCCGCCGTCTGGATGTCGCCGATTTCGGCACGCCGGTGCAGACCGTTACCACTTTCCAGGCGGGCGATAAAGTCCGCATGATTGTTGAGCCGAAAGGCCAGTGGGAGCACAGCGCATACCAGAGCGACAACCAGTTTGTGCTTGAGGTTCGCCAGCAAAAAATCGATCCGACCAAGCTGACACAGGGGCAAGGCTACAACGGCGAAAAGCTGTCGCTGAATTTCCAGAATATTGAAATTCGCTCCCTGCTGCAGGTGATTGCAGACTTCACGAATTTCAACGTCGTGACGTCCGATACGGTGACGGGCAACGTCACGCTGCGTTTGAAGGATGTTCCGTGGGATCAGGCCCTTGACATCATCATGCAGGCCCGTGGACTGGGTATGCGCAAGTCGGGCAATGTGCTGCTGATTGCCCCCAAGGACGAACTGGCTGCCAAGGAAAAGCTCGATCTCGAATCGAGAAATGCCATCCAGAGTCTTGAACAGGTTCGAACCCAGGATTTCAAGCTGAATTATGCAAAGGCCTCGGACATTGCGGCAGGCCTGATAGGCGCCGGTGCCAACGCGACAAAGATACTGTCACCGCGTGGCAGCGTTATTGCGGAGTCCCGGACCAACCAGCTGTTTGTGACCGATGTTCCTGCCAAGCTTGAGCAGGTGCAGGCGCTCATTGCAAAAATCGATATCCCCGTTCGGCAAGTGTTGATCGAAGCGCGCATTGTCGAAGCTGCGGACACGTTTGGAAAATCCCTTGGCGTTCGCCTTGGCGGGCGCCCCTTTACGTTGAATAACTCGTCCAACGTGTCATTTGGGCCCACCTACATCAATGCAGGTAGTACGCCTGCAGCTCCGGTGCAGGGCGTTAACTACGGAACCACGACGGGTGACTTCCTGAATTTGCCGGCGGTCGGACAAAACGGCTTTAGCGCTGCGACATTTGCTGTTTCGCTTTTCTCGGCAAATGCGACCCGGCTGCTCAATCTGGAAATTTCTGCAGCTGAATCGGACGGCAAAGGCAAAATTGTCTCCAGTCCCCGTATCGTCACGGCAGACCAGGTGAGAGCCTTGATTGAGCAGGGTACCGAGTTGCCGTACCAGCAAGCGACGTCGAGTGGCGCGACTTCCATTGCCTTTCGCAAGGCTAACCTGAAGCTCGAAGTCACACCGCAGATTACGCCTGAAGGCAACATTATTCTGAACGTGGACGTTAACAAGGACAGCGTTGGTCGTCAGACATCGAACGGATTTGCTATCGATACCAAGCACATTCAAACGCAGGTTCTGGTGGAAAACGGAGGCACTGTTGTTATCGGCGGCATCTACGAGCAGAATGATCGGGAGGACGAAACCAAGGTTCCTTTCTTTGGCGATCTGCCGGCCATTGGCAGCCTGTTTAAGCAAAAAACCCGCACTGCGACCCGGAACGAACTGTTGGTGTTCATCACGCCCAAGATGCTTGCAAGCGGTTCCGCTACCCGCTAATACGCCTTTGGCCTGGAAAGGCCACCCGGCGGCCTTCCTGTAGTCGCCTGGCGGCAAGTAGGTCGCGGGTTTCAGGCTTGGGCCGAAGTTTGCGCTTCGCAGGCTGAGCGCCCCCGGCAGATTCTCTGGCCCTAAAATCAGAACGTGAACAACCACCCAGCCAGAATCGCCTGTGTCGGTTTGCCTGGGTCGGGCAAGTCGACGATTGGCAGGCAGCTTGCCAGACGCCTCGGCGTCAGGTTCATTGACTCCGACCAGGTCATAGAGCAGCGAATCGGCTGTTCCATCCGGGAATTTTTTGAGCGCGAAGGCGAACCTGCTTTTCGTGATCTTGAAGAGGAGTTGATTGACGAATTGACTCAGGAGGGCGCTTGCGTGCTGTCTACGGGCGGCGGTGCGATTTTGCGAGAGGCCAACCGAATCCGGCTGCACGAACGTACCCAGTCCGTGTATCTGCACTCGGCCCCTGAGGAGGTTTTCCGGCGCCTGCGCAATGACCAGAACCGGCCCTTGCTTCAGGTGTCCGACCCGCTGGCACGCCTGAAAGAGCTCTACAGCGTGCGTGATCCGCTGTATCGTGAGACTTCGCGCTTTGTAATTGAGACCGGCCGTCCTTCGGTTTCCACGCTGGTCAACACCATCCTGATGCAGCTGGAGCTTGCGGGTGTCGTGCAGCCGCATTGAGTCGCCGTGACAAGCCCCTACACTTGAGGGCTATGCCAGCCACGCCAGTTATTTCAGCCAAGTCACCGTCTGCCAGCGCCCAGGTTCTGATCAACCTCGCCGAGCGCAGTTACCCAATAGTCATTGGTCCTGACCTTTTGGGCCTTGAATCCACCTATGCCGGGATTCCCTCCGCCAGCACTGTGCTGATTGTCAGCAACACCACGGTGGCTCCTCTTTATGCCCTGCAATTGCAGGAATCACTGAAGGGCCGGTATAAAAAAGTGCTCCTCACGGTCCTGCCGGATGGCGAGGTCTACAAGGAGTGGCAGACCCTGCAGCTGATTTTCGACGCACTTCTTGAGAATGGCTGCGACCGGAAGACAGTCCTGTTTGCACTCGGCGGCGGCGTTGTCGGCGACATGACCGGATTCGCCGCAGCGAGCTACATGCGTGGCGTGCCTTTTGTACAGGTGCCGACCACCCTGCTGGCCCAAGTGGACTCCTCGGTCGGCGGTAAGACCGCGATCAACCACCCGCTCGGAAAAAACATGGTGGGCGCCTTTTACCAGCCGCAGTTGGTGGTCTGTGACCTCGATGTCCTCAAGACCTTGCCAGCGCGAGAGCTCAGTGCGGGGCTTGCAGAGGTCATCAAATACGGCCCTATTGCGGATCTCGAATTTCTGGACTGGATTGAAGCCAGCATGGACGCCCTGCTGGCGCGCGACCCCAAGGCGCTGGCGCACGCAGTGAAACGCAGCTGTGAAATCAAGGCGTGGGTGGTGGGCCAGGACGAACGGGAACTCGGTTTGCGCGCCATCCTCAATTTCGGCCATACCTTCGGGCACGCCATTGAATCAGGCCTGGGTTATGGCGAGTGGCTTCATGGCGAGGGGGTAGGCTGCGGCATGGTGATGGCCGCGCATTTGTCCCAGCGCCTGGGGCTGGTTGATGCAGCATTTGTCGAGCGCCTGGTTCGCCTTGTAGCGAAAGCGGGTTTGCCGGTAAAGGGCCCCGTGCTGTCGCAGGATGACAATGCCGGGCGCTATCTGGAGCTCATGCGCGTGGACAAAAAATCGGAAGCCGGTGAGATCAGGTTTGTACTGATTGAAGGGCCGGGCCGGGCAGTGGTTCGCGCCGCGCCCGATGCGCTGGTTCGCGAAGTCATAGACACCTGCTGCCGCTAGTTGTCACGTTCGTACTGCGCATGACACTGGCACCTTACGCCTGCGATCCGGCGCTTTCTCGTGGCCGCCGATATCCCGAAGCTGCAGCGCCGACCCGCTCCGATTTTCAGCGTGACCGCGATCGCATCGTGCATTCCACGGCGTTTCGCCGGCTGGTTTATAAAACCCAGGTTTTTCTCAATCACGAAGGTGACCTGTTTCGCACCCGGCTCACGCACTCGCTGGAGGTCGCACAACTGGGGCGGTCCATTGCCCGTGCACTGAACATCAATGAAGACCTTGTCGAGGCTATTTCACTGGCCCATGACCTGGGTCACACGCCGTTCGGGCACGCAGGCCAGGATGCCCTGAACAACAGCCTGAAGATGCACAACCCGCAAAGCGCCGGTTTTGAGCACAACCTGCAAAGCCTGCGTGTGGTCGATTCGCTGGAAGAGCGCTATCCCGACTATGACGGGCTCAACCTGACCTTCGAAACCCGCGAAGGGATTTTGAAACACTGCTCACGCAGAAGCGCCTTGCGCATTGAAGCGCGCGAGCCGGGTGGAGTGGCCAGCCGCTTTTTGCCAGCCGGCGAGGGAGATGAACCAGGCAGGCGGCAGCCTTCGCTGGAGGCGCAACTTGCCAACCTCGCAGATGAGATCGCCTACAACGCGCACGACATTGACGATGGTGTGCGCTCGGGCCTGTTGACCCTGGAGCAACTCGAGGAAGTCGAGCTTTTCAGCCAGTACCGGCGTGAAGCCACTTCGTCCCATCCCGACCTGCGTGGACGCCGGCTCTTGTTTGAAACCATCAGGCGCATGCTCAGCGCGCAGGTTTACAACGTGATCGACGCGACGAGAAGTGCCATCGCCAGCGCGGATGTTCGCGATCTTGCGGCTGTGCGCCTGGGGCCACCCCTGATTTGTTTCAGTCACGACATGTCCGTGCGGTCGGCTGCGCTCAAGCAGTTCCTGCTGAAAAATCTTTATCGTCACCCGCAGGTGTCGGGCACCACGGAAGCTGCCAAAGAGGTGGTTCGCGAACTGTTTGCGGCCTACATGGCGGACCCTCTGCAAATGCCGCGGGCCCATACCGACCGTTTCGACGGTGCCGACATGCCGCACGCCGAAGGCGCGAAGCCCGAGCGTGTGGTGGCCGACTATATTGCCGGCATGACCGACCGTTTTGCGTCACGCGAGCATGAACGTCTCATCGGCCGCACGGCATTTCCTGCATGAACAAACCTGCAGGGTCGGGCGCCATACAGCCCAGCATGCCGACTGCGTTCTGTGTGGTGGCCGCTGCGTTGGGGGCGGCGATGCACATTGGCAAGTTGCCGCCCGCAGTGCCGGTGCTGGAACGGGTGCTGGGCATCACACTTCTGCAAGCCGGTTTTCTTTTGTCCCTGGTGCAATTTGCCGGGATGTGTCTGGGGCTGGTCACCGGGCTTGCGGTGCAGCGTGTCGGTCTCAAGCGCAGCATGGTGGGTGGCCTGGTGGTGCTGGGTGTTGCCAGCCTTTGCGGCGCCAAGGCAGAAAGCGCCACATGGCTTCTCGTGACTCGCGCATTTGAAGGTCTGGGTTTTTTGTGGGTTGTTCTGCCCGGCCCCGGGCTTCTGCGGCTGCTGGTGCCGCGAGAACGCATCAACAGCATGATGGGCGTCTGGGGTACCTACATGCCGCTGGGGACATCGCTGGCACTGCTGCTCGGTCCCTGGGCCATGCTGCTCGGCTCGCAGGACAGCGGCTGGCGCATCTGGTGGTGTCTGCTGTCCGGCGTTGCAATGGCGATGGCCCTTCTCGTGGCGTGGCGCGTGCCGTCGGACCGTAAGGCACGGAACGCCGGCCCGTCCGGTACGCAGGATAAATCTGCGACGCGGATTTTGCTTTCCCTGACCTTGCGCTCCAAACCGGTCTGGCTGATGGCCCTCACGTTTGCGGTCTACGCCGGGCAGTGGCTGGCGGTGGTCGGCTTTTTGCCGACCATTTACGCCAGGGCTGGCGTGGCCAGCACCACCGCTGCGTGGCTCACGGCTTTGGCTGCGGCGATGAACATGGTCGGCAACGTGGTGGCTGGCCGCTTGCTGGAAAAAGGCGTTCCCGCGCCCGCCTTGTTGACGACGGGTTTCCTGGTCATGGGCACGAGTACATTTCTGGCGTTCGGCACCGACATAGGACCCTGGTGGCAATATGCCGCCATCATGGCTTTCTCGGCGGTGGGGGGCCTGATTCCCGCGACCCTGTTCAGCCTGTCCATCAGGCTGGCACCGCGCCCCGAAGCGGTGTCTGCCACTGTGGGGTGGCTGCAGCAATGGTCTTCAGTGGGGCAGTTCGCGGTTCCCCCCCTGATGGGTTGGGTGGCCCTGCGGGCGGGTGGCTGGCAATGGACCTGGGTTGTCAGTGCCGTCCTGTGCACCCTCGGCCTGGTGCTGGCGCTGCTCGTCCGGACAGAATTGGCGCGCTCACGGCCCGCCTGATCCGCCCTGATCCGGCCTGATTCAGGCGTAGCCGAACCCATGCCGCCGCGCTGCATGGCCTTATGACATCTCGGCATTCCCGGGCGCACTTCCCGGTGCAGTTCGGCCTTACGCTGCTGGACTTGTGATTCGTTGAAAGTCCGCCATGCCGGTGCCGGCAAGTTGACGGGCATCAAACCTGCTTGCTGCAGGCCCATATACACGAGGAGGAAGCCATGTCCATCAATCGTCGCCAGTTTGTTCTGAACAGTGTGTCCGCAAGTGCCGTCGGGACAAGCCCGGTGCTCTGGGCGCAAACACCCAAGGCGCGCAAGCTGGTGTTGGGGCAGTCTGTGCCGCTGACCGGTGCTGCTGACCAGATCGGGCTGGCTTACTTTAATGGTGCAAAAATGTACTTCGACGCCCTGAACGCCAAAAATGGTGCGGGCGGGTACAGGATTGAAGTCAAGGCGCTGGACGACGGCTACGTTGCTGCGAAGGCGGCATCCAATGCCAAACAGCTGATTGATGAAGGCGTTGACGGCCTCTTTGGCTTTGCCGGCACGGCCAGCTGTGACGCTGCCTACGCAGTCGCCAAAGCATCCAATACGCTGTTTTTTGCACCGTTTGCAGCCTCTGATGCCTTGCACGATACCAGTCTCAACAATGTGTTCCACGTCAGGCCTGCGCTGGCCGATGAAGCCTACAAGGTGGTGCGCCACTGCGCAACATTGAGCCAGGACAGGATTGCCGTATTTGCCGAAGACGACGCGATGGGTCGCGCCGGCCTCGCGGCAGTCAACCAGGCACTGGTCGACCTCAAAAGGCCACCGGTGGTGGCGAGTGCGCTGTCACCCGTCAACAGCGACAAGGTTGACGCGGCTGTGGCTGCCCTGATGAAGGCGCAACCCCAGGCCGTCATCCAGGTCAGCCTGTTCAACTCCTCGGCCGCGTTTATCCGCAAGATGCGACGCGCCGGGTTTGCCGGCCAGTTCCTCAATTTCTCGGTGGTCGGGATTGACCCGCTCTTCAGTGCGCTGGGCAAAGAGATTGGTGGCGTCGTGATCTCGCAGGTCGTGCCGTCACCGCGCAGCGTCGGTACGCCCCTGATCAAGGAGTATCTCGACGTCCTGAACCAGACAGACCAGACCCCGAGCTACGAGAGCGTCGAAGGGTATGTTGCTGCCCGTGCATTTGCAGAAGGCGTGAGGCGCAGTGCTTCAGGCAACGGCAAACCCGATCGTGCCGGCCTGCAGAAGGCGTTCGAAGCAATGACTGACCATGACATGAGTGGTTTTCGCGTCAACCTTCGCGCCAAAAAGTACGAGTCGGTACGTGCGATTGATCTGGTCACCATCACGCCGGACGGCAAAGTGGTTCGCTAGATCTGACTGGTCTGTGCGACGCAGGCAGGTGGCAGCAGACTCGGGGAGTAATCGGGGTCAGATTCCAATTAAACTGGGGCATATCCCAGGATCACTGCATGGCCCGCCTTCCCCGATTGACCTTGCCCGGCTACCCGCACCACGTCATACAGCGCGGCAACAACCGCCAGCAAATCTTCAGGAGCGCTGCCGATCACGAATACCTGCTCGGCCTGCTGTACGACAACGCCCGGAAATTTGATGTGGCAGTCCACGCCTATGTGTTGATGGACAACCATTTTCATCTGCTGGCGACCCCGCGAACCGACAATGGTTTGCCTGCCATGATGCAGGCGGTCGGCCGCAGTTATGTCCGCTATTTCAACGACCTGCACGAGCGCTCCGGCACCTTGTGGGAAGGGCGTTACCGCTCGACCCTGATCCAGACGGACCGCTACTTGCTGGCTTGCATGGCCTACATCGACCTCAACCCGGTGCGAGCCGGCATGGTGGGCGAAGCTGCCGACTATCCCTGGTCAAGTCACGGCCATTACAGCGGTGTGCGTGCAGACCGGCTGGTCACCCCGCACCCGCTGTACTGGACGCTGGGCAACACGCCTTTCGCGCGTGAAGCTGCCTACGCCGAATTGGTGCGCGCGGGCTTGGCCATCCCGCAGCAGGACGCCCTGACGAGGTCGGTTCTCAGTGGTTGGGCGTTGGGAGAACCCGAATTTGTTGCAGATCTGCAAAAACAGACGGCCAGACGCGTGCATAAAAAACTGGCTGGCAGACCCCCAATTAAGCTTGAACCACATGCTGCGGAAAAAGAAGATTGATTCAATTGAACTTTTCCTCATTTTTAATATGTCCCTAATTAAATTCCGACAGAATCAATAAACAATTAATTGGAATCTGACCCCGATTATTGGATTTGGCATTGTTGTTGCTGCGCTTTATCATCCCTATCCCGCGAATAAATTCACTAGGAGTGCGCCATGACGACGGCTGCTGAAATTAAAGATCTTCAAGACCACGGTTTGTACTCCGGTGCCAACGAGCACGATGCCTGCGGCGTCGGTTTTGTGGCGCACATCAAGGGCGAAAAGAGCCATGCCATCGTTCAGCAGGGCCTGAAGATTCTCGAAAACCTGGACCATCGGGGCGCAGTGGGCGCTGACAAGCTGATGGGCGATGGCGCCGGCATCCTGATCCAGCTGCCCGATGCGTTGTACCGCGAAGAGATGGCCAAGCAGGGCGTCACGCTGCCGCCCCCGGGCGAATACGGCGTCGGCATGATCTTCCTGCCCAAGGAGCACGCCTCCCGTCTGGCCTGCGAACAGGAGATGGAACGGGCGATCAAGGCTGAAGGCCAGGTGCTGCTGGGCTGGCGCGATGTGCCGGTCGACCAGGACATGCCGATGTCGCCCGCTGTCCGCAAAACCGAGCCCATCGCCCGCCAGGTCTTCATCGGGCGTGGCGCCGATGTCATTGTGCAGGACGCACTCGAGCGGAAGCTCTACGTCATCCGCAAGACAGCGAGTGCCAACATCCAGGGCCTCAAACTCAAGCACAGCAAGGAATACTACGTTCCCAGCATGTCCAGCCGCACCGTGGTCTACAAGGGCCTGCTGCTGGCCGACCAGGTGGGCACCTATTACCTCGACCTGAAAGACGAGCGCTGCGTTTCCGCGCTGGGCCTCGTGCACCAGCGTTTTTCGACCAACACCTTCCCCGAGTGGCCACTGGCCCACCCTTACCGTTATGTCGCCCACAACGGCGAGATCAACACGGTGCGCGGCAACTACAACTGGATGAAGGCGCGTGAAGGCGTGATGTCCTCGCCGGTGCTGGGCGCCGACCTGCAAAAGCTGTACCCGATCAGCTTTCCAGGGCAGTCCGACACCGCCACCTTCGACAACTGCCTCGAGTTGCTGACCATGTCCGGCTACCCGATCAGCCAGGCCGTGATGATGATGATCCCCGAGCCGTGGGAGCAGCACACCACCATGGACGAGCGCCGCAAGGCCTTCTACGAATACCACGCGGCCATGCTCGAGCCATGGGACGGCCCGGCCTCCATCGTGTTCACCGACGGCCGCCAGATCGGTGCCACGCTGGACCGCAACGGCCTGCGTCCCGCACGTTATTGCGTGACCGATGACGGCTTCGTCATCATGGGTTCGGAAGCCGGTGTGCTACCCGTGCCTGAGAACAAGATCGTGCGCAAGTGGCGCCTGCAGCCCGGCAAGATGTTCCTGATCGACCTGGAACAGGGCCGCATGATCGATGACGAGGAGCTCAAGGCCAACCTCGCCAACAGCAAGCCCTACAAGCAGTGGATTGAAAACCTGCGCATCAAGCTCGACGACGTCGAAGGTGCGGGCACCGCACCTGCCAGCGAAGTCAAGCTGCTCGACCGTCAGCAGGCGTTCGGCTACACCCAGGAAGACATCAAGTTCCTGCTCTCGCCGATGGCCCAGGCCGGCGAGGAAGCCATCGGCTCTATGGGCAACGACAGCCCGCTGGCCGTGCTGTCAAGCAAGAACAAGCCGCTGTACAACTACTTCCGCCAGATGTTCGCCCAAGTGACGAACCCGCCTATCGACCCGATCCGCGAAGCCATCGTGATGTCGCTGGTGTCTTTTGTGGGGCCCAAGCCCAACCTGCTGGACATCAACCAGGTCAACCCGCCCATGCGCCTTGAAGTGAGCCAGCCCATCCTGGACTTCAACGACATGGTGAAGCTGCGCGACATCGACACCTTCACGCAGGGCAAGTTCCGCAGCTACACGCTGGACATCACCTACCCGCTGCACTGGGGCAAGGAAGGCGTTGAAGCCAAGCTCGCCTCGCTGTGCGCAGAAGCCGTTGACGCCATCAAGGGTGGCAAGAACATCCTCATCATCAGTGACCGCAGCATCAGCGCGACGCAGGTAGCCATTCCCGCGCTGCTGGCGCTGTCGGCCATTCATCAGCACCTGATCCGTGAAGGCGTGCGCACCAGTGCAGGCCTCGTGGTTGAAACCGGATCGGCCCGCGAAGTGCATCACTTTGGCGTCCTGGCGGGCTACGGCGCGGAAGCCGTCCATCCGTGGCTGGCGATGGAAACCCTTGCAGAAATCCACAAGAACCTGCCGGGCGACCTGAGTGCTGAAAAGGCCATCTACAACTACGTCAAGGCGATCGGCAAGGGCCTGTCGAAGATCATGTCCAAGATGGGCGTGAGCACCTACATGAGCTATTGCGGCGCGCAGCTGTTCGAGGTCATCGGCCTGAACAACAGCACAGTGGAGCAGTACTTCACCGGCACCGCCAGCCGTGTCGAAGGCATAGGCGTTTTCGAGATCGCCGAAGAGGCCATCCGCACGCACCACGCCGCTTTCGGCGACGACCCGGTGCTGGCCGGCATGCTGGACACCGGTGGTGAATACGCCTGGCGCGTCCGCGGCGAAGAGCACATGTGGTCGCCCGACGCCATTGCCAAGCTGCAGCATTCCACGCGCGCCAACAACTGGAGCACGTACAAGGAATACGCCCAGCTCATCAACGACCAGAGCCGCCGCCACCTGACGCTGCGCGGCCTGTTCGAGTTCAAGCTCGACCCGGCCAAGGCCATTCCCGTCGAGGAAGTCGAGCCTGCCACCGAGATCGTCAAACGGTTTGCCACAGGCGCCATGTCGCTGGGTTCCATCTCGACCGAGGCGCATGCCACGCTGGCCGTTGCCATGAACCGTATCGGCGGCAAGAGCAACACCGGTGAGGGCGGTGAAGACCCGGCGCGTTACCGCCAGGAACTGAAGGGCATCCCCATCAAGAAGGGCGAGACCCTGAAGAGCGTGATTGGTGCCGAGCAGGTCGAGGTTGATCTGCCGCTGCTCGATGGCGACTCGCTGCGTTCACGCATCAAGCAGGTGGCGTCCGGCCGCTTCGGCGTGACGGCGGAATACCTGGTGTCTGCCGACCAGATCCAGATCAAGATGGCGCAAGGCGCCAAGCCCGGCGAAGGCGGCCAGCTGCCCGGCGGCAAGGTGACCAACTACATCGGCAAGCTGCGCCACAGCGTCCCGGGTGTGGGCCTCATCTCGCCACCACCGCACCACGACATCTACTCGATTGAAGATCTGGCACAGCTGATTCACGACCTGAAGAACGTGGCACCGCACGCATCGATTTCGACCAAGCTGGTGTCCGAAGTCGGCGTGGGCACCATCGCCGCCGGCGTGACCAAGTGCAAGAGCGACCACATCGTGATCGCCGGCCATGACGGCGGCACCGGCGCATCGCCGTGGTCGTCCATCAAGCATGCCGGTTCGCCTTGGGAAATCGGCCTGGCCGAAACCCAGCAGACGCTGGTGCTCAACCGCCTGCGCGGCCGTGTTCGCGTGCAGGCCGACGGCCAGATGAAGACCGGCCGTGACGTCGCCATCGGCGCGCTGCTGGGCGCAGACGAGTTCGGCTTTGCCACCGCACCGCTGGTGGTCGAGGGCTGCATCATGATGCGCAAGTGCCACCTCAACACCTGCCCGGTCGGTGTGGCCACGCAGGACCCTGTGCTGCGCAAGAAGTTCTCCGGCAAGCCCGAGCATGTCGTCAACTATTTCTTTTTCATTGCCGAAGAAGTTCGCCAGATCATGGCGCAGCTGGGCATCCGCAAGTTCAACGACCTGATTGGCCGTTCCGACCTGCTGGACATCCGCAAGGGCATCGACCACTGGAAGGCACGCGGCCTCGATTTCAGCCGCCTGTTTGCGCAGGCCAACGTGCCGGCCGATGTGCCGCGCTACCACGTCCAGAACCAGGAGCATGGCCTCGAAAACAACCTGGACACGCGTCTGATCGAGAAGTCCCGTCCCGCCATCGACAAGGGCGAGAAGGTGCAGTTCATCGAGGTGGCGCGCAACGTCAACCGCACCGTGGGTGCCAAGCTCTCCGGCGCGGTCACCAAGGTGCACCCTGAGGGCCTACCGGATGATTCCATCCGCATCCAGCTGGAAGGCACGGGCGGCCAGTCCTTCGGCGCTTTCCTGTGCAGGGGCATCACGCTCTACCTGATCGGTGAAGCCAACGACTACACAGGCAAGGGCCTGTCCGGCGGCCGCATCGTCGTGCGACCCAGCATCGACTTCCGTGGCGTGGCTCACGAGAACATCATCGTCGGCAACACGGTGATGTTCGGCGCGACGACGGGCGAAGCCTACTTCAGCGGCGTGGGCGGCGAGCGTTTTGCCGTCCGCCTGTCGGGTGCGACCGCAGTGGTGGAAGGCACGGGCGACCACGGCTGCGAATACATGACCGGCGGCACTGTCGCCGTACTGGGCAAGACCGGCCGCAACTTCGCAGCCGGCATGAGCGGCGGCATCGCTTATGTCTATGACGAAGACGGCAAGTTCGCCTCGCGTTGCAACACGTCCATGGTCACGCTTGAAAAAGTACTGACCGCCGCCGAGCAGCAGGCCGCCATGCCGCAGGCCATCTGGCACCGCGAGCAGACCGACGAGGCCCAGCTGAAAAAGCTGCTGGAAGACCACAACCGCTGGACCGGCAGCCGCCGCGCGCGCGAGTTGCTCGACACCTGGAACGAGTCACGCGGCAAGTTCGTGAAGGTGTTCCCGAGCGAATACAAGCGTGCCCTGGGCGAAATCCACGAGCGCAAGCTGCTGGCGGCGACGGAGTCCGACAAGGCCGTTGCAGCGACGAACAAGGAACCGGTGCCCGCGAAGTAAGCGGCAGCCCTACAACAAAGACCACGAGGAAAAATCATCATGGGAAAAATCACTGGCTTCATGGAGTTCGAGCGCGTCGACGAGGGTTACAAGCCTGTCTCTGACCGCCTGAAGAACTACAAGGAATTTGTCATCGGGCTGGACGACGCTGAAGCCAAAAAACAGAGCGCGCGCTGCATGGATTGCGGCACGCCCTTTTGCAACAACGGCTGCCCTGTCAACAACATCATTCCGGACTTCAACGATCTGGTCTTCAACCAGGACTGGCAGAACGCCATCGCCGTCCTGCATTCGACCAACAACTTCCCCGAGTTCACGGGCCGCATCTGCCCCGCACCTTGCGAGGCCGCCTGCACGCTGAACGTGAACGACGACGCAGTGGGCATCAAGAGCATCGAACACGCCATCATCGACCGCGCCTGGGCCGAGGGCTGGGTCAAGCCTGTTGTGGCGAAACACAAGACCGGCAAGAAGGTCGCGGTCGTCGGCTCCGGCCCCGCGGGCATGGCGGCGGCGCAGCAACTGGCACGCGCCGGCCATGACGTCACGCTGTTCGAGAAAAACGACCGCGTGGGCGGCCTGCTGCGCTATGGCATTCCAGACTTCAAGATGGAGAAAATCCACATCGACCGCCGCGTCGAACAGATGCAGGCTGAAGGCGTGACCATACGCACCGGCTTGATGGTTGGCAGCCTGGGCAAGGATTCCAAGGTCACCAACTGGGCCAAGGAAACCATTTCGCCCGAGCAGTTGCAAAAAGACTTCGACGCGGTCGTCCTGACCGGCGGTGCGGAGCAGTCACGCGACCTGCCCGTGCCCGGCCGCGATCTCGACGGTGTGCACTTCGCGATGGAATTTCTGCCACAGCAGAACAAGGTCAACGCCGGTGACAAGGTCAAGGGCCAGCTGCGTGCCGACGGCAAACACGTCATCGTCATCGGCGGCGGCGACACCGGCTCTGATTGCGTCGGCACCAGCAACCGCCACGGTGCGGCCAGCGTCACGCAGTTCGAGCTGATGCCCCAGCCACCCGAAGAAGAAAACCGCCCCATGACCTGGCCTTACTGGCCGATCAAGCTGCGCACCTCGTCCAGCCACGAAGAAGGCTGCGAGCGCGAATTCGCCATCTCCACCAAGGAGCTGCTGGGCGAAAAAGGCAAGGTCACCGGCCTGAAGACCGTTCGTGTCGAATGGAAAGACGGCAAGATGGTTGAAGTGGCCGGCTCCGAGCAACTGCTCAAGGCCGACCTCGTGCTGCTGGCCATGGGTTTTGTCGCGCCGGTCGCCTCCGTGCTCGAAGCTTTCGGCATCGACAAGGACAACCGCGGCAACGCCAAGGCCAGCGTCGACTTCACCGGCGGCTACGCCACCAACGTGCCCAAGGTGTTTGCAGCCGGCGACATCCGCCGCGGCCAGAGCTTGGTCGTCTGGGCGATTCGTGAAGGCCGCCAGGCTGCGCGCGCTGTGGATGAATTCCTCATGGGTTACAGCGACCTGCCGCGTTAAAAGTCACGGCTGGATTTGCTGAACAGCAGTTTTCGGCTCACCCAGTCGTCCGTAAGGGCGATGGGGGGCTTGCGGGGCATCGGGTCTGAAAATTCCGGAAATCCTGGTGCTATGAATAAAGTAGCTGCTCACGCTCGTGTCTATTGGGCTTGAGCCACTTTTAGCACCCTAAAACAGACCATTTGTTAAGTTACAGGTTAACAAATCTGCTTTTTGGCCAGGCTAAAACGCCAAAAGTTAATATGGGTATTAACATTTCCGCCTCTGAAAGCCCATTTCAGGCATGAAATCGGGCTCCAGACCAATGGATACGAGCGTGGGCAGCTACTGAAAATGTAGCAAAGGCGTATTTCCCAAATCGGGAGGTGAGACTTCAGAAGGTTTTGGCAATGCCTTTATCATTCAGTGACCTGTCAAACCGATCCAACAGCTTGTTGGCACCCTGATTTTCATGCCCGACACGCCTGTTGCCCCGCCTTCCCCCCACGCTGCTTCACTGGTTGAATTCCGTGATGTGACCTTTTCCTATCCCGGGGCCAGCGGTGACCGCGTCATCCTCGGCAAGGTCAGTTTCTCGGTGCCGCGCGGCAAGGTCACGGCCCTCATGGGTGCTTCGGGCGGCGGCAAGACGACGGTGTTGCGACTCATAGGCGGCCAGCAAAAGGCCAACAGCGGCGAAGTCCTGTTCGACGGCCAGAACGTCGCCAAAATGAACCAGTCCTCCCTGTATGCGGCACGTCGCCGCATGGGCATGCTGTTCCAGTTCGGCGCGCTGTTCACTGATTTGAGCGTGTTCGACAACGTGGCATTTCCGCTGCGCGAGCACACCGCGCTCGACGAGGCGCTGATACGCGACATCGTGCTGATGAAACTTAACGCCGTGGGCCTGCGCGGTGCGCGCGACCTGATGCCCAGTGAAGTCTCGGGCGGCATGGCCAGGCGCGTGGCGCTGGCCCGCGCCATCGTCCTGGACCCGGAACTCATCATGTACGACGAGCCGTTTTCCGGTCTGGACCCGATTTCGCTCGGTACCGCAGCGCAGCTGATACGCCAGCTCAACGACACCCTCGGCATCACCAGCATCGTGGTGTCGCACGACCTTGAAGAAACCTTCCGCATCGCCGACCAGGTGATCATTCTGGCCAACGGCGGCATCGCCGCGCAGGGCACGCCGGACGAGGTGCGCAATTCCGCCGACCCGCTGATTCACCAGTTCGTCAACGCCTTGAGCGAAGGCCCGGTGAAATTCCATTACCCCGGGCCGGACGTGGCCGATGATTTCGGCAACCAAGGCAGGGGAGAGCGGTCATGAGCCACCAACGCTACAACCCGGTTAACCTGATTGCCGCCCTTGGTGCTTCAGTCCGCAGCGAGCTGAAGGCGCTGGGCTACGCCACCCGCCTGTTCGGCCGTCTGCTGGCCATGAGCGGTCCGGCGCTGGCCCGCTTCGGGCTGGTGCGCGACCAGATTTTCTTTCTCGGCAATTATTCGCTGGCGATCATTTCGGTTTCCGGCCTGTTTGTGGGCTTTGTACTGGGGCTGCAGGGCTACTACACGCTGCAGCGGTATGGCGCGGCGGACTCGCTGGGCCTGCTGGTCGCGCTCAGCCTGGTGCGGGAACTGGGGCCTGTGGTGACGGCTCTGCTGTTTGCCGGCCGGGCCGGCACCGCGCTGACCGCAGAAATCGGCTTGATGAAAGCCGGCGAGCAGCTGTCGGCCATGGAAATGATGGCCGTTGACCCGGTCAGCCGGGTGCTGGCGCCTCGATTCTGGGGTGGCATCATCGCCATGCCCCTGCTGGCGGCGGTTTTCAGCGCGGTCGGCATCATTGGCGGCTGGGTGGTCGGTGTGGTCATGATCGGTGTGGATGCCGGCTCTTTCTGGAGCCAGATGCAGGGCGGCGTGGATGTCTGGCGCGACGTGGGCAACGGCATCGTCAAGAGTTTTGTGTTCGGCGTGACTGTGACTTTTGTCGCGCTTTACCAGGGTTTTGAGGCCCAGCCGACGCCGGAAGGCGTGTCGCGCGCCACCACACGCACGGTGGTTGTCGCTTCGCTGGGGGTGCTGGGCCTGGACTTTTTACTGACGACTTTGATGTTCAGCGTTTAACCAACAGTTCACCTCCGGTCTCCGTACGTCCCGCCCGCCCGTTTTTGCCAGCCATGCGAGAATCCATCCAATACTTTTCCTTCATCTGCGCCCCTCGCCGGCTGCCAGAAGGATGCCAAAGAGAACACCATGCAACGCTCGAAAAATGACCTCTGGGTTGGTTTGTTTGTCCTGATCGGCGGGGCTGCCGTGCTTTTCCTGGCGCTCAAGTCGGCCAACCTGCTGTCGCTCAATTTCGACACCTCATACAAGGTCACGGCCAAGTTTGACAATATCGGCGGCCTCAAGCCGCGTGCAGCAGTCAAGAGCGCGGGCGTGGTGGTCGGCCGCGTCGAGAACATCCTGTTTGACGACAAGCTCTACCAGGCCAGTGTCAATCTGGCCATGGAAAGCAAATACGTATTTCCCAAGGACAGCTCGCTCAAGATATTGACCAGCGGTTTGCTGGGCGAACAATATGTCGGCATCGAGGCCGGCGCGAGCGACAAGAACATGGCTGCGGGCGATGTGATCAAGACCACGCAGTCGGCGGTGGTGCTTGAAACCCTCATCAGCCAGTTTTTATACAACAAGGCAGCAGACAGCTCGAACCCGGCAACCCCGGCACCGGCGGCTGCTCCGGCAGCGGATATTTCAGGGAGTAAAGAAAAAAAATGAACATAAAAACCACGTTGGGCAGGGGAATGCGTCTGGCGGCAGCGGGTCTTGTATTCGCGTTGATCCAGGGGTGCGCAACTGGCCCGAATGCCAATCCGGCTGACCCGTTCGAGCCCTTTAACCGCGGCATGTTCGGTTTTAACGAGGGCGTGGACCGCGCTATTCTCAAGCCGGTCTCCACCGTTTACCGCGACATCACACCGTCGCCGATCCGCACCGGCATCACCAACTTCTTCGGCAACATCGGCGACGTCTGGGCGCTGGTCAACAACATCCTCCAGGGCAAGCCCAAGGAGTCCGTTGAAACGCTGGCGCGTATCAGTTTCAACACCGTTTTCGGTTTTGGCGGTGTGCTGGACATTGCGACCGACATGCGGCTTGAAAAGCACAGTGAAGATTTCGGGCAGACGCTGGGCTACTGGGGCATGGGTTCCGGCCCCTACCTGGTGTTGCCTTTGCTTGGCCCTTCGAACTTTCGCGATGGCATTGGAACGGCCGTCGACGCCAATACCGATCTCGTCAATCGCACCGACAGGGTCACGGTCCGCAATTCGCTGGCCACGCTGCGTGTGGTCAATACGCGCGCCAATTACCTCAACGCCGGCGATGTTCTTGACCAGGCGGCCCTGGACAAGTACAGCTTCACCCGTGATTTGTACCTGCAGCGCCGGGAAAACCTGATCCGCGACGACAACGGCCCCGAGAAGGAAGAGCGTTACGATTTGCCGGAGACAAAACCCGCGGGTGTGCCAGCAGGCAACGTACCGCCTGCGGCGAAGTAAGCGCGAGCGGCTACTGCGCTTACATGCTTTACAAATGCAGGGATAAAACTTAACCGTTCTTACCCCTGTGGCACTTGAGAATCCATTCACAGCCGCAAGTTGTTTGCTTCAAGGCGGTTGGGCCAGTACACCGAATGTGCTGCTGGCGCGCTGATACTGAATGACAGGCAAGCAGTCGATGATGTCGACGTACAAAGACAAGGACAAGTTATGAACCGTAGAACCCTGGCCCATTTTTTTGCTGCGGCGTGCAGCGTGGCCCTGCTGGCAACTGCTCCCACCGTCCGCGCCGCAGATGAGGCGCCTGACGCCTTGATCAAGCGTGTCTCTGCCGACGTGCTGGACAAAATCAAGTCTGACAAGGATGTGCAGGGCGGCAACCTGACCAAAGTGCTGACGCTTGTCGACAGCCAGATCATGCCCAACGTGAACTTCACGCGCATGACCGCTGCCGCAGTCGGTCGCAGCTGGCGCCAGGCTACGCCTGATCAGCAAAAGAAATTGCAGGACGAGTTCAAGACACTGCTGATTCGCACTTATTCCGGCGCGCTGGCACAGGTCAAGGACCAGAGCGTCAGCGTCAAGCCGCTGCGCGCAGAGGCGGCAGACACGGAAGTGACCGTGCGTACCGAAGTGCTCGGTCGTGGCGATCCCATTCAGCTTGATTACCGCATGGAAAAGACAGCCACCGGCTGGAAGATCTATGACCTGAATGTGCTGGGTGTCTGGCTGGTGGAAACCTATCGCACCCAGTTCGCCCAGGAAATCAATGCCAAGGGTGTGGATGGCCTGATCGCCTCCCTGGTGCAGCGCAACCAGACCAACGCCGGCAAGAAGTCCTGATCGGCCTGCCATGCTGGTTCTGCCCCCTGTGCTCACACACGCCGAAGCTGCGGTTTTTTCCGGCGGGTTGAGGCCACTGGTGGCTCAACAGGATGCCCAGGTCGTGGCAGATGCCAGCGCGCTGAAAGAGTTCGACTCTTCAGCGCTGGCCGTTTTGCTGGCCTGCCGCCGTGAGGCGATAGCAGCTGGCAAGAGTTTCTCGGTCAGCAGCCTGCCACCCCGCTTGCGGCAACTTGCCGGCCTTTATGGTGTGGCAGAGCTGATTCCGGCAACGGCCTGAGCTTTTTTCAGGGCGGCGGCGGTTTGGTCATTCACCGCCTGTACAGGGCATTCCTGGTCTGAAGGCGGTAAATGCCCGTAGCCCCTTAAAATGGTGGGCTAATGCCTGCCATCTCATTCCAGTCCGTATCCAAAACCTATTCATCATCGCGGGCCTCGTCAGGGCCTGTGGTCAAAGCGCTGGATGACGTCAGTTTCGACATCCAGCAAGGCGAATTTTTTGGCCTGCTGGGCCCCAACGGTGCGGGCAAGACCTCGCTGATCAGCATCCTTGCAGGCCTTTCGCGGGCCACCAGCGGGGCTGTCAAGGTCCAGGGCAGTGACGTGGTGCTGGATTACGCCACGGCCCGTCGCAAGCTCGGCATCGTGCCCCAGGAACTGGTGTTTGACCCCTTCTTCACCGTTCGTGAAGCGCTGCGCATCCAGTCGGGCTATTTCGGCATCAAGAAAAACGACGAATGGATAGACGAGTTGCTCGTCAGCCTGGGGCTGGCCGACAAGGCGAACGCCAACATGCGCCAGCTGTCCGGCGGCATGAAACGCCGCGTGCTGGTCGCACAGGCGCTGGTGCACAAGCCGCAGGTCATCGTGCTGGATGAGCCTACCGCGGGTGTCGATGTCGAGCTGCGCCAGACACTCTGGCAGTTCATCGCCAAACTGAACAAACAGGGCAGCACCGTTCTGCTGACCACCCATTACCTGGAAGAGGCTGAAGCACTGTGCAGCCGCATCGCCATGCTCAAGCAGGGCAAGGTCGTCGCGCTGGCGCAGACCTCTGAGTTGCTCAAGGCGGCTTCGTCGAATGTGCTGCGTTTCAAGATTGACAGCGAACTGCCGAAGGCGCTGTCCGAGCGTGCGCGCATCACGGGCCGCATCGTGCAGTTCCCCGCCCACAATGCCCACGAAATCGAGCAATACCTGGCAGCCGTGCGCGAGGCGGGGCTGGTGGCCGAAGACGTGGAAATCCGCAAGGCCGACCTCGAAGATGTGTTTCTTGACCTGATGGCCGAAAAGGCCGTGAAAGAACCCGTGAAACTGAACCTGGCCGGAGTGGCGTCATGACTGGCTGGCAGACCCTGTTCTACAAGGAAGTCCTGCGCTTCTGGAAAGTCGGTTTTCAGACCGTGGGCGCACCTGTGCTGACGGCCGTGATGTACATGCTGATTTTTGGCCATGTCATGCAGGGGAAGGAACTGGTCTATGGCCAGGTGAATTACAACGCCTTCCTGGTTCCCGGCCTGGTCATGATGAGCGTGCTGCAGAACGCGTTTGCCAACAGCTCGTCCTCGCTGATTCAAAGCAAGATCATGGGCAGCCTGGTGTTTGTGCTGCTGACACCGCTGTCGCACTGGCACTGGTTCTTTGCGTATGTGTGTTCGTCCATCGCACGTGGCTTGCTGGTCGGCCTGGGCGTGTTCGCCGTGACGGCGTTCTTCGGCCTGCCGTCGTTTGTTGCGCCCTTGTGGATACTGCTCTTTGCCGTGCTGGGCGCGGCCATGCTGGGTGCGCTGGGTGTGGTGGCTGGTTTGTGGTCGGAGAAATTCGACCAGATGGCCGCCTTCCAGAACTTTGTGATCATGCCCATGACGTTTTTGAGTGGCGTGTTTTATTCCATCCATTCCTTGCCGCCGTTCTGGCAAAAAGTCAGCCACCTGAATCCGTTTTTCTACATGATCGACGGTTTCCGTTATGGCTTTTTTGGCGTCAGCGATGTTTCTCCGTGGCTCAGCCTGGGCATCGTCGGCGGCGCGTTGCTCATCGTCAGCGCCATCGCTGTGACGATGCTTAAAACCGGCTACAAGATCCGCCACTGAACATGACCAGCGAAGAACTTCAAACCATCATTGCCGCAGGCCTGCCCTGCGAGCACATCGAGCTGTCCGGCGACGGCCGCCACTGGTATGCGACCATCGTGTCCGCCGCCTTCGAAGGCAAGCGCCTGATACAGCGGCACCAGAAGGTGTACGCCACCCTGGGCACGCGCATGCAGACGGACGAAGTGCATGCCCTGTCCATGAAAACGTACACACCTGCCGAATGGGCAGCCAATCCACAGTCTTGAAACAGAATAAAAAAGCATGGACAAGTTATTGATCAAGGGCGGCAAATCGCTGGCTGGCACCGTCACCATTTCAGGCGCCAAAAATGCGGCCTTGCCCGAGCTGTGTGCGGCGCTGCTGACGGCAGACACCGTGACGCTGGAAAACGTGCCACGCCTGCAGGACGTGAGCACCATGCTCAAGCTCATCCGCAACATGGGTGTAACGGCCGATCGCGCTGATGCAACGCCTGGCACCGTGACCCTCAATGCCGGTGCGCTCAGCTCGCCGGAAGCGCCTTATGAATTGGTCAAAACAATGCGTGCATCGGTGCTGGCACTGGGGCCCCTGCTGGCGCGTTTCGGCGAAGCCACTGTCTCGCTGCCGGGCGGTTGTGCCATCGGCTCACGTCCGGTGGATCAGCACATCAAGGGCATGCAGGCCATGGGCGCCGAGATTGCCGTTGAACACGGCTACATGATTGCCAGGCTGCCGGCCGGGCAGAAAAGACTGAAAGGCTGCAGCATCACGACCGACATGGTGACGGTGACGGGCACCGAAAACTTCCTGATGGCGGCCAGCCTGGCCGAAGGGGAGACGGTGCTTGAGAACGCAGCGCAGGAGCCCGAGATCGGCGATCTGGCCGAGATGCTCATCAAGATGGGCGCGAAGATTGAAGGTCACGGCAGCAGCCGTATCGTGATCCAGGGCGTTGAACGCCTGCACGGCTGTACGCATCAGGTGGTGGCTGACCGGATCGAAACCGGCACGTTTCTTTGCGCTGTCGCCGCTGCCGGTGGAGATGTCGTCCTTAAAAATGGCCGCATCGACCACCTTGCCGCTGTAGTCGATAAGTTGCGTGAGGCCGGGGCGGTGGTCACCGGGGGTGACGGCTTCATCCGCATCCAGGCCAGCGGACGCCTGATCGCGCAGTCTTTCCAGACCACGGAGTACCCGGGTTTTCCGACCGACATGCAGGCCCAGTTCATGGCGCTCAATGCGGTGTCGACCGGCTCCAGCACTGTCACTGAAACGATTTTTGAAAACCGTTTCATGCACGTCAACGAGATGGTGCGCCTAGGCGCGAAGATCCAGATCGAAGGCAAGGTCGCGGTCATGGAAGGGGTTGAAAAGCTCTCCGGCGCGACCGTGATGGCAACCGACCTGCGTGCCTCGGCCAGCCTGGTGATTGCCGGCCTTGTCGCTGATGGTGAAACCTTGGTGGACCGTATCTACCACCTGGACCGCGGGTATGACCAGATGGAAGCCAAGCTGCGCGGCATAGGTGCCGACATCGAACGGGTGAAATCATGATTACGCTTGTAAACAGGGAGGCGCAATCATGATCACGCTTGCTTTGTCCAAAGGCCGTATCTTTGATGACACCGTGCCTCTGCTGAAAAGTGCGGGCATCGAAGTGCTTGATGACCCTGAAAAATCACGCAAGCTGATTCTGGACACCAATCAGCCGGATTTGCGCGTGGTGCTGGTGCGCGCGACCGATGTGCCCACGTATGTGCAGTACGGCGGTGCCGATATCGGTGTGGTCGGCAAGGACACCCTGCTCGAGTCCGGCAGCCTGGGGCTGTACCAGCCGCTGGACCTGCAGATTGCCAAATGCCGCATCAGCGTGGCAGTGCGTGAGGGCTTTGATTACGCTGCCGCCGTCAAACAGGGTTCACGCCTGACCGTAGCCACCAAGTACGTGGCGATCGCCCGCGAATTTTTCGCATCCAAGGGCGTACACGTTGATTTGATCAAGCTCTACGGAAGCATGGAGCTCGCCCCGCTGACGGGCCTGGCTGACGCCATCGTTGATCTTGTGTCCACGGGCAACACGCTCAAGGCCAACCACCTCATCGAGGTGGAACGCATTATGGACATCAGCTCGCACCTGGTGGTCAACCAGACGGCGCTCAAGCTCAAGCAGGCGTCCATTCGCAAATTGATCGACGCATTCTCGGATGCACTCAAAAAATAACCCTGTATCGTTTTCATCATGAGCCCGGTAGCCACCCCTGTCCGTTTGTCGACGTCTTCGGCCTCGTTTGAGGCGGACTTCAAGGCGCGCCTGCACTGGTCGGCAGACACCGATGCCGCGATCGAGCAGCGTGTCGCGGACATTCTGGATGATGTGCAAAAGCGTGGTGATGCGGCCGTGCTTGAGTACACCGCGAGGTTCGATGGGCTAGATGTTCCGGCCATGGCTGCGCTGGAACTCACGCAGGCCGAACTCAAGGCCGCGTTCGAATCGATTCCCGCAGCGCAGCGCGATGCCCTTGAAGCGGCTGCCCGCCGTGTTCGCAGCTATCACGAGGCGCAGAAGAAGGCGAGTGGCGAAAGCTGGAGCTACCGTGACGAAGACGGCACGCTGCTGGGCCAGAAGGTCACGCCGCTTGACCGCGTCGGCATCTATGTACCGGGCGGCAAGGCGGCTTACCCGTCGTCGGTGCTCATGAATGCCATTCCGGCGCACGTTGCCGGGGTGGGCGAAATCATCATGGTCGTGCCAACGCCAAAGGGTGAAAAAAACGCACTGGTTCTCGCCGCGGCCTACATTGCCGGCGTGACCCGCGCCTTCACCATTGGTGGTGCGCAGGCCGTGGCTGCGCTGGCGTATGGCACGCAGACCGTGCCCAAGGTCGACAAGATCACGGGTCCGGGGAATGCCTACGTTGCCAGTGCCAAAAAGCGCGTCTTCGGGACAGTGGGCATAGACATGATTGCCGGCCCGTCCGAAATTTTGGTGCTGGCTGACGGCAGCACGCCGGCCGACTGGGTGGCGATGGATTTGTTCAGCCAGGCCGAGCACGATGAGCTGGCGCAAAGCATTTTGTTGTGCCCGGACGCGGCCTACATCGAAGCAGTGCAACAGGCTATCGATCGTTTGTTGCCCGCGATGCCGCGGGCAGAGATCATCGCCAAATCCCTCAGTGGCCGCGGCGCACTGATCCACACGCGCAGCATGGAAGAAGCCTGTGCCATCAGCAACCGCATCGCGCCCGAACACCTTGAGGTCAGCAGCAGCGAGCCGCACCGCTGGGAGCCCCTGCTCAGGCACGCCGGGGCGATTTTTCTGGGCGCCTATACAAGTGAGTCATTGGGTGACTACTGCGCCGGCCCCAACCACGTGCTGCCGACCAGCGGCACCGCACGGTTCTCCAGTCCGCTCGGTGTTTATGACTTCCAGAAACGATCCAGCCTGATTGAAGTCAGCGAGCAGGGCGCCCAGGTGCTTGGCCAGGTCGCCGCAGAACTGGCCTATGGTGAAGGCCTGCAGGCCCACGCGCGTGCCGCCGAGATGCGCCTGAAGACCGTACCGGACATGAGAAAAAGCAAATGACAGCCAACGCCTCCCTCGCTCCCAATCTGAAAAAGCTCATACGCCAGGACGTGCAGTCCATGCATGCCTATGCCATCCAGGAATCGGCCGGCATGGTCAAGCTCGATGCAATGGAAAACCCGCACCGCCTGTCGGCCGCATTGCAGGCGCATCTGGGCCAGAGGTTGGGCGCTTTGGCATTGAATCGTTATCCTGACGGACGCGTCAACGACCTGCGCAAGGCGCTGGCTGATTACGCACACATGCCGGAAGGCTTTGACATCATGCTGGGCAATGGGTCGGATGAGTTGATTTCCCTGTTGGCCATGGCCTGTGATGTGGAGGGTGGCGCCATCCTCGCGCCGCTGCCGGGTTTTGTGATGTACGGCATGAGCGCGCAACTGCAGGGCCTGAAGTTCATCGGCGTGCCACTCACCGCGGACTTTGAACTTGATGAAGAGGCCATGCTGGCTGCCATCAAGGCGCACCAGCCGTCCATCATTTACATCGCCTACCCCAACAACCCGACGGCCAATCTGTGGGATGACGCGGTGATTGAAAACATCATCGCCGCCGCACCGGGGCTGGTAGTGTTTGATGAGGCTTACCAGCCGTTCTCAAGCAAAAGCTACATCGACCGCATCGCAAGACACAGCCATGTGCTGTTGATGCGCACCATGAGCAAGTTCGGCCTCGCGGGTGTACGTATCGGCTACATGATCGGTCCCAAGGCATTGATTGCCGAGATCGACAAGGTTCGCCCGCCCTACAACATCAGCGTGCTCAACTACGAGTGCGCCCTGTTTGCGCTGGAGCATGAAGCAGAGTTCGCCTTGCAGGCCAAAGACCTGGTGGCGCAGCGTGCGCAACTGCTGGGTGAACTCGATGGTTTGACGGGCGTGAAAACCTGGAAAAGCGACGCCAACATGATCCTTGTCCGGGTGCCGGATGCCGGCAAGACGTTTGAAGGCATGAAGGCCCAAAAGGTGCTGGTCAAAAACGTTTCTAAAATGCATCCATTGCTGGCCAATTGTTTGCGCCTGACGGTCGGCACCGCCGACGAGAACGCACAGATGCTGGCGGCGCTCAAAGAATCACTATGACTACCCCTATGACTGTTGCCCCACGCACCGCAGAGGTTTCCCGCAATACGGCGGAAACCAAAATCACGGTCAAGCTCAATCTGGATGGCACCGGCAAGGCCAGCCTCTCAACAGGCATTGGCTTTTTCGACCACATGCTGGACCAGATTGCGCGTCACGGACTGATCGACCTAGACATCCATGCCGAAGGTGACCTGCATATCGATGGCCACCACACGGTGGAAGACGTGGGCATCACGCTGGGCCAGGCGGTTGCCAAGGCTGTTGGGGATAAAAAAGGACTTCGCCGTTACGGTCACGCTTACGTGCCGCTGGATGAAGCGCTGTCGCGCGTGGTGGTTGATTTCTCCGGCCGCCCCGGCCTGGAGATGCATGTGCCCTTCAAGAGCGGCATGATCGGCACCTTCGACAGCCAGCTGGCCTACGAATTTTTCCAGGGCTTTGTGAACCACGCCTTCGTCACGCTGCACATCGACAACCTGCGCGGCGACAACTCCCACCACCAGGCAGAGACCGTCTTCAAGGCGTTTGCCCGCGCCCTGCGCATGGCGCTGGAGATTGATCCGCGCGCTGCAGGCGTCATTCCCTCGACCAAGGGCTCCCTGTAGTCCGCGCTGGCTGTCAACGCTCCTCCTGACCATAACAAGCTGATGGCAACTCCGAAAACAGTCGCTGTGGTCGACTACGGCATGGGCAATCTCCGCTCCGTGTCGCAAGCTGTCCAACATGTCGCCAAAGGCAGCGGGTTCGAGGTGGTCGTCACCTCAAAAGCCGAAGACGTGATGAATGCCGAGCGCGTGGTGTTGCCGGGGCAGGGCGCGATTGCCGACTGCATGCGGGAACTAGCCGGCTCCGGCATGCAGGACGCCGTGCTGCACGCCGCTGCCAACAAACCTCTCTTTGGCGTCTGCGTCGGCATGCAGATGCTGCTGACGCACAGCCAGGAAGGCGTGCCGGGCGATGGTGGCGCGGGTACGCCGGGGCTGAACTTGATTCCGGGCGACGTCATCAAATTCGACCTGGCCGGCAGAACCCAGCCTGACGGCAGCCGTTACAAGGTGCCGCAGATGGGCTGGAATCAGGTTTACCAAAATGGTGCATCAACCGGAAAAGTCCACCCTGTTTGGGCTGGCGTCCCTGACGGCGCTTATTTCTATTTTGTGCACAGCTTTTACGCCCATCCGTCTGATGCGCGCCACACTGCGGGCGAAGCGGAGTACGGCGCACGCTTTACCGCTGCGATTGCACGCGATAATATTTTCGCAACACAGTTTCATCCGGAAAAGAGTGCTGACCAGGGCCTGACCTTGTACCGCAATTTTCTGCACTGGAACCCGTGATCCGCCAAACCCGCTTATTCAACCGCTGACTTTTCCCGTTTTCTGACCGCAACATGCTACTTATCCCCGCGATTGACCTGAAAGACGGCCACTGCGTACGCCTCAAACAGGGCGACATGGATCAATCCACCGTCTTCAGCGAGGATCCGGCCGCGATGGCGCGCAGTTGGGTCAACAAGGGCGCCCGGCGCCTGCACCTCGTGGACCTGAACGGTGCTTTTGCGGGCAAACCCAAAAACGAGGCGGCGATCAAGAAAATCCTGGCCGAAGTCGGCAGTGAAGTCGATGTGCAGCTGGGCGGCGGCATTCGCGATCTCGACACCGTCGAGCGTTACCTCGATGCCGGCCTTCGTTACGTCATCATCGGCACGGCGGCCGTGAAAAACCCCGGTTTCCTGCAGGATGCCTGTACCGCGTTCGGCGGCCACATCATCGTGGGCCTCGACGCGAAAGACGGCAAAGTCGCCACCGACGGCTGGAGCAAGATGACCGGCCACGAGGTGATCGACCTCGGCAAGAAATTCCAGGATTACGGTGTCGAAGGCATCATCTACACCGATATCGGCCGCGACGGCATGCTGACCGGCATCAACATGGAAGCCACCGTCAAGCTGGCGCAGGCCCTGACGATTCCCGTGATCGCTTCTGGCGGACTCTCAAGCATGGCCGACATTGAAGCGCTGTGCGAGGTGGAAGACGAGGGCGTCGAAGGCGTGATCTGCGGGCGCTCCATCTATAGCGGCGATCTGGATTTTGAAAAAGCGCAGGCCCGCGCTGACGAGCTGAACGGCTAGAGGCCTCTATAAATCCGATTTTCGGGCGCATGTCTTCGTTGCGCGGTGCTCGGAATCCTCATGCACCGGAGTGCATTCCGGTTCCTGCGCTCCGGGCGCCTCAACCTGCATCCCGAGAATCGAATTTCTAGAAGCCTCCAGGACCTTCCCGCCTCGATCCACATCTTCAAGTCAAATGCTCGCCAAAAGAATCATCCCCTGCCTCGACGTCACCGGCGGCCGTGTCGTCAAGGGCGTCAATTTTGTCGAACTGCGCGATGCCGGGGACCCGGTCGAGATTGCGGCCCGTTACAACGACCAGGGCGCTGACGAACTCACCTTTCTTGACATCACGGCCACCAGCGATGGCCGGGATCTGATCCTGCACATCATTGAGGCTGTGGCTTCGCAGGTGTTTATTCCGCTGACGGTGGGCGGTGGTGTGCGCACGGTGGAAGACGTACGCCGCCTGCTCAATGCAGGCGCTGACAAGACCAGCTTCAATTCCGCAGCCTTGGCGAACCCGCAGGTTATTGAAGATGCTTCTGCCAAATATGGCGCGCAGTGCATCGTGGTGGCGATCGATGCCAAGCGGCGCTCGGAAGAGGATGCCAAATCACGCGGTGCCGGCTGGGATGTCTATAGCCATGGCGGGCGTAAAAACACGGGGCTGGATGCCGTGGCGTGGGCGACCGAGATGGCGCGCCGCGGCGCCGGTGAAATCCTGCTGACCAGCATGGACCGCGACGGCACCAAGTCCGGGTTTGACCTCGCCCTGACACGTGCTGTCAGCGATGCCGTCAACGTGCCGGTGATTGCTTCTGGCGGCGTGGGCAACCTCGAACACCTGGCCGACGGCATACAGACGGGCGGTGCAGACGCAGTTCTTGCGGCCAGCATCTTCCACTACGGTGAATACACCGTTCAGCAGGCCAAGCAGGCCATGGCCAAACGAGGGATTCCGGTAAGGTTGTAACCCCCGTCGGACGCTCACTGCGTGTAGCTCCTTCCCCCCTGCCGGGGCGGCAGCTGCGGCCCGGCGAAGCCGGTTCCGCGATGCCCCTTGCTTCAAGAGCTGTGTGCGTATCCAAATCCCTGACAATAGACCCCATGAAATGGCTAGACGACATCAGTTGGGACGATAAGGGGCTGATCCCCGTCATTGCGCAGGAAGCGTCATCCGGCGATGTGCTCATGTTTGCGTGGATGAACCGCGACGCGCTGCAAAAAACGGCAGAGCTTGGGCAGGCGGTGTATTACAGCCGTTCACGCGGGCGTTTGTGGCACAAGGGCGAGGAATCCGGCAACCAGCAGACGGTGCATGAAATCCGGCTGGATTGCGACAACGATGTGATTTTGCTCAAGGTGACGCAGCTGGGGCATGAACCTGGCATTGCCTGCCACACGGGCCGCCACAGCTGCTTTTTCAGCCTTTACCGGGATGGACAGTGGGTCGTGACCGAACCCATCCTCAAAGACCCGAAAAGCATGTACAAACAGACACACGGGACACCCGGCAAACATGACCACGAATGATTCCCTGCAGCGCCTGGCGCAGACCATAGAAAGCCGCAAAGCCGTCAACGGTGGTGATGCGGAGACAAGTTATGTCGCCCGCCTGTTGCAAAAGGGCCCGGACGCTTTCCTGAAAAAAATCGGTGAAGAGGCCACTGAAACCGTCATGGCCGCCAAGGACATCGACCACGGTGGCGCAACCCCCGAGCTGAAAGGCAAACTGGTCGGTGAAGTGGCCGACCTGTGGTTCCACAGCCTGATCGCCCTCGCGCACTATGGCCTGAGCCCGGCCGACGTGATTGCGGAGCTGGAGCGCCGCGAAGGCACCAGTGGCATTGAGGAAAAGGCCTTGCGCAAGTCGCAGGCCCGTGACGTTTCTGAAAAGCGCTGACACGGCAGCCGGACATCGTTTCAAAGGAGCCCCACACCATGAGTGAAACCAACTTCGCCGATTTTGAGACCAAGACCGACGGCGACCGCACCGTCATGCATGTGCTGTACGGCCTGCACACGCTGGCATGGTTCAGCGGTGGCGTGTTTGCGCTCATCGCGCTCATCATCAACTACATCAAGCGGGGCGATGAGACGGACCCGCTTTACATCTCTCACCACAACTACATGATCAGCACCTTTTGGTGGACCCTGCTCTGGCTGGTGGTGAGTTCGCCGTTGTGGCTGTTGTTCTTCTTCCCCGGCGCCATTGCCTACTTCATCATCTGGCTCTGGTACCTGTACCGCTGCGTGCTGGGCTGGATGCGTTTTAACGCCCAACGCCCGCCAAAAACAAGCGCGGCCGATTAACCCTTCGCGCATGCCTCATGAGTCATCCAGACAACTGTATTTTTTGCAAGATAGCCGCCGGCACCATTCCAAGCCGCAAGGTCTACCAAGACGACGACATCTTTGTTTTTCATGACATTGCGCCGTGGGCACCCGTTCATTTTCTGATGATTCCCAAGGCGCACATCCCCTCGATGGCCCAGGTGGGGCCCGAGCATGAAGCCCTGCTGGGCCGCATGATGGCGCTGGCCCCCAAACTGGCGCTGGAGCAGGGTTGCAAACCCTATCCGGAAGGCGGGTTCCGCATCGTTACCAATACCGGCGCTGAGGGTGGCCAGGAAGTACATCACCTGCACATCCACGTCATGGGCGGCCCCCGTCCCTGGCTGAAGGGCTGACCGGTTACATCTGACCGGTGTGTTGAGGCCCGGTAAAGCCTGCCGATGCCTGTTGCCCGCCTAATCCGGGAGGCCAATGTGTGTAATCGGCATACTCTGGTGCCGGGCTTTAGAATCGTCCAATTCCCCTGCAAATACTGCATATAGATTTAGGAGCAAATCATGGGTTCATTTTCCATCTGGCACTGGCTGATCGTTCTGCTGATCGTCGTCATGGTGTTCGGCACCAAGAAGCTCAAGAACATGGGCGGCGACCTGGGCGGCGCGGTCAAGGGCTTCAAGGACGGCATGAAGGACGGTGCTGCCACGCCGGAAACGCCAGTGCCTCCACAGCAGGTTGCAACCGGCGCCCCTGCGGACAAAACCACGATCGACGTGGAAGCCCGTCAAAAATCCTGAACTGATTTCAGAAAACAGCCTCAGTGATTGACCTTGGCGTCTCGAAAATCGCGCTGATTGGCGCGGTTGCGCTGATCGTGATCGGCCCTGAAAAGCTGCCGCGTGTCGCGCGCACGGTCGGCACGCTGCTGGGCAAGGCCCAGCGATATGTGGCCGACGTCAAGAACGAGGTCAATCGTTCGATGGAGCTGGACGAGCTCAAGAAGATGAAGGAAACGGTCGAGGGCGCCGCCCGCGATGTCGAGAACTCCATCCAGACGCATTCCAGCGACTTCGAAAAATCATGGTCCGAGGCCACCAGCGACACCAGCTACGGTGACCTGCCCGGCATGATCGTGTACCCGGAGTACAAACACCCCAAGAAGAAGTGGCGCCTGAAAACCGGTGCCACGCCGCAGTGGTACAAGGCGCGTTCAGGCGTGCGTACCAAGGCGCAGTCCGGCGCGGCACGTGTTGCCCGCTTCCGTCCCCAGCCGGGTCCGCGTTCCTGATCATTCCGGCGCGCGACAATGCGCAACTTCATAAAGCGCAATTTCCCCCATGAGCGATCCCACCTCCGACAAGCCTGACGAACTGGCAGGCACAGAACAGCCCTTCGTGCAGCACCTGATGGAGCTGCGCGACCGGATGATCAAGGCGGTGATTGCCATCGGCGTTGCGGCGGCGGTGCTTGCCATCTACCCCGGCGCCAGTGCGCTGTACGACATCCTGGCAGCGCCGCTGGTGGCGACCCTGCCCAAGGGCGCGACGCTCATCGCCATCAACGTCATCACGCCGTTTGTGGTGCCCATCAAGATCTTGTTCATGGCCGCCTTCATGGTGGCCCTGCCCGTGGTGCTGTACCAGGTGTGGGCCTTTGTAGCGCCCGGCCTCTATTCGCACGAGAAAAAACTGGTGATGCCGCTGGTGATTTCCAGCACCGTCCTGTTTTTTGTCGGCGTCGCCTTTTGTTATTACTTCGTCTTCGGACAGGTGTTCAAGTTCATCCAGAGCTTTGCGCCCAAGTCGATCACGGCGACGCCCGACATCGAAGAGTATTTGAGTTTTGTGCTCGGCATGTTCATGGCCTTCGGCCTGGCGTTTGAAGTGCCGATTGCCGTCATTCTGCTGGTACGCATGGGCATCCTGACGGTCGCGCAGCTGCGCGAATACCGCGGATACTTCTGGGTGATTGCCGCCATCGGCACCGCGCTGGTCACGCCACCGGATGCGGGGTCCATGATCATGCTGCTGGGCGTGGTGGGCGGTCTGTACGAGGTGGGCATCATCGCCGCACAGATGTTTGTCCGCCATACCAAGGCGCCGGCGCCTGAAGCCGAGACAGAAGTCGCAAAGTCCGAAACGCCTTAGTCCGGCGCGACGCGCAACGCGTTCACGGCCCGGCCCTCATGCATGTGGCCGCTGCTCCAGACATCAATTGCTATTGAATCAGTAGCTGCTCACGCTCATGTCTATTGGCCTGGAGCCCGATTTGGCACCTGAAAAAGGCCTTTTTTAGAGGTTTTTGAGCGATTTTTGAGCTCTCCGCATTGCCGTCAGCGTAAAAGTTAATATGGAAGTTAACTTTTAGGCGGTTTTTGCCGTGTACGTTAAAAATTTAAGGTATACGGCAAAATTGACCGCGCGATGCGGGCGCTCCACCCGCCCACGACCTAGCGCTGAACCTTGGGCCGCTGGCGTTTGCCCGGCGTGACGGCGATGTCAGTTTTGCCGTCCTTGCGCACCACTGTCAGGGGCGCGGCAATCCCGGGCTTGAGGGCTGACACCGCGCCCAGCAGTTCGGTCACGTTGCCCACAGCCTTGCCGTCCACTGCCGTGATGACGTCGCCCGGCCGGATGCCCGCCTGCGCGGCCGGGCCGTTCTGCAGAACGCCGGTGATGATGACGCCGCTTTTGGCTTTCACGTCGAAGGTTTCCGCCAGTTCGGCATTGAGCTCCTGTGGCTCGACGCCAATCCAGCCGCGGGTGACCTGGCCGTCCTTGACGATGCTTTCCAGTACCTGTTTGGCCGTCGACACGGGAATGGCAAATCCGATGCCCATGGAGCCGCCGGAACGCGAATAAATGGCGGTGTTGATGCCCAGCAGGTTGCCGGCAGTGTCGACCAGCGCGCCGCCCGAATTGCCGGGGTTGATGGCCGCGTCGGTCTGGATGAAGTTCTCGAAGGTGTTGATGCCCAGCTGGTTGCGGCCCAGCGCGCTGACGATGCCGCCCGTGACGGTCTGGCCGACGCCGAAGGGGTTGCCGATGGCCAGCACCGGGTCGCCGACCTGCACCTGGTCGGAGTTGCCCAGCACGATGACGGGCAGCTTGTCGAGCTCGATCTTCAAAATGGCCAGGTCGGTGTCGGGGTCCGTGCCTATGACCTTGGCTTTGGCCTTGCGCTTGTCGTTGAGGATGACCTCGATCTCGTCGGCGCCTTCCACCACGTGGTTGTTGGTCAGGATGTAGCCGCTGTCGCTGATGATGACACCGCTGCCCAGGCCGCCCTGGGGTTCGCTGCGCCCCTGGTCACCGAAGAAGAATTTGAACCAGGGGTCATCGGACTGCGGGTTTTTGGCGGCCGTCTTGCTGGTGTTGATGCTCACCACCGCTGCCGAGGCAATCTTCGCCGCCGAGCTGAAACTGCCCACGACTGCCGTGCGTGGCGCGCCGCCGGCCGGCGCCTCCAGCACCGACACCGCGTTGACGCTGGGGCGTTTGTCCAGCCACTGGGGCTTGAGGGTGGCCACAACAAAGTAGGCCGCCAGCAGGACAGTGACGGTTTGGGAAAACAGGAGCCAGAATTTACGCATGGTCAGATATGGGAATGGCAGGAACGCCATGAAAAACACCGTGCCCGACCTTTTGAGGGTTCGGACCCGGGCGATTTTCGCCCAGTTTGTGTCGGGGCGTGCCCCGTTTGCGGGGATGGCCTCTAAAAGCGGTAAATTGGATGCTTCGCAATTTTGCAGTTTTGCTATCGCGGCATCCACAGGCCGGCCACTCAGGAGACCATCATGAAAGCTTCCAGCGTCCTCGCCACCATCGGCAACACCCCGCACATCAAAATCAACCGCCTGTTTGGTGCCGCCGGTCAGGGGCACCAGGTCTACGTCAAGTCTGAGCGCAGCAACCCTGGTGGCTCGATCAAGGACCGCATCGCCCTCAGCATGGTCGAGGCGGCTGAAAAATCGGGTGCGCTCAAGCCCGGCGGCACCATCATCGAGCCGACTTCCGGCAACACCGGCGTCGGCCTGGCGATGGTGGCAGCCGTCAAGGGTTACAAGCTGGTGCTGGTGATGCCCGAAAGCATGAGCATCGAACGCCGCAGGTTGATGCTGGCCTATGGCGCCAGTTTTGACCTCACGCCGCGCGAGAAGGGCATGAACGGCGCCATCGCCCGCGCCAGGGAGCTGCAGGGCCAGACGCCCAACTCCTGGACACCGCAGCAGTTCGAGAACCCGGCCAATATCGAGGTGCATGTGCGCACCACGGCGGCTGAAATCATGGCCGACTTCCCCGATGGCGTGGACTACCTCATCACTGGCGTCGGCACCGGCGGGCACCTGACCGCCGTGGCGCGTGTGCTGAAAGAAAAATTCCCCAAAACAAAGGTGTTTGCGGTCGAGCCATCGGCCTCGCCGGTCATCAGCGGCGGCCAACCTTCGCCGCACCCCATCCAGGGCATAGGCGCCGGCTTCGTTCCTATCAACCTCGACACCAGCGTCCTTGATGGCGTCATACAGGTGGAAGCGGATGCCGCGAAAGATTTCGCACGCCGCAGCGCATCGGAAGAAGGTTTGCTGGTCGGCATCTCGTCCGGCGCGACGCTGGCCGCCATCGCGCAGAAGCTGCCTGACATGGCCGCCGGCAGCGTGGTGCTGGGTTTCAACTACGACACTGGTGAGCGTTATCTTTCTGTCGAAGGTTTTCTTCCATGACCGTGCCTGATGCGGTCGTCGCGCCGCGTGCCTTGTTGTTAGGCGCGTTCGACCAGCTGTTGCAGCCTGAGCGTTTCAAGGACTACGGCCCCAACGGGCTGCAGGTCGAAGGCAAGGCCGAGGTGAGAAAAATCGTCTCCGGCGTGACGGCCAGCCTGGCGCTGATTGAAGCTGCCGTGGCCGCGGAGGCCGACGCGATTTTCGTCCACCATGGCCTGTTCTGGCGCGGGCAGGACGGTCGCGTGACGGGATGGATGAAACAACGTCTGGCCCTGCTGCTGGCGCATGACATCAACCTGTTTGCCTACCATCTGCCGCTCGATGCGCACCCGGACCTGGGCAACAACGCGCAGCTGGGGCTGAAGCTGGGCCTGAAAGCGAACGAAGGTGCCCCCGGGCGTTTTGGCGAGCAGGGGCTGGGGTTTATGGGCGGCAAGGCCGATGGTGGCAGCTTTGGCAGTGCGCAAGAGCTTGCTGACAGCGTGCAGGCTGCCTTGAAGCGGCCGGTCACACTGGTCGGTCAGGCGCAGCGGCCCGTGCAAACCATCGCATGGTGCAGCGGTGGCGCGCAAGGTTATTTTGAAGCGGCCATTGCCGCTGGTGCTGACGCCTTCATCACCGGCGAGATTTCAGAACCGCAAGCCCACTACGCGCGCGAGATGGGTGTGGCCTTCATCGCTTGCGGTCACCATGCGTCGGAGCGTTATGGCGCGCCTGCGGTGGCCGGTCATATTGCCGCGCAGTTCGGCATGGCGCACGAGTTCATCGACATCGACAACCCCGCGTGACCGGGGCGGGAGGCCGTGCGCTCAGGCCGGCTTGTTGCGAAAGCGGTTTTGCGCCCGGACTTCCTTGGGCACTTTGGCGGTATGTGCCAGATGTGCAAACTGGGCGCGCTGGGCCCGCCACGTCGTGCCCAGTTCGGCGCTTTCAACCGGGATGGCATGACGTGTTTCCGGGTCCAGCAGGGCGGCGCGTGAACGCATGCGGCGCGCGGACTCGGCCACCGTCTGCGCTTCGTGCAGCACCTGGTCGACATCCTTGCTGGCGCCAGACAGATGCACGATGCCGACACCGATGTCTGCGGTGATCTTGATGCGCTCGCCATTGAGGGAGATGACGTCGATCGGCCGCCGCAGGCTGGACGCGACGCGCAAGCCCAGCGTGCGAATCAGCGTCGGTGAATGCATGGTTTCTGTCAGGACAATAAAGCAACGGTCGTAGTAGCGGCCGGCGGGGTTGACGACGCCCGTGTGGCGCTGCATGCGCCGCGCCAGCTGGATATAGATTTCGTTGAGACCATATTGGCCCACCTGGGCCGCCAGCTGTTCCGGGCCAAACAGCATCACGGCCATCAGTGCGCCGTCACGTCGGGTACGCACCAGTCGACGCTGTGCATGGATGATTTTTTGCACGATCACCACGCTGCTGTAGAGCTGTGTGATGCGGTCCCGGCGCGATTTGTTTTCGTTCTGGAATTGCTGTTCGTGGCGGTTGCGCAACCAGACCATCACCGCCGTGACGGTCAGGCTGGCCAGCCCCGTCATGGCGATGACCAGCTGCCACAGGATGGGCGGCCGCGTGCTGCCCAAGGCCAGCCAGTACATGCCGAGTTGAAGCGGCAGCGTGATGATAAAACCCGCGGCCAGGCCCCAGGCCATGCGGTCGCCGAGTTGCGCTGCACGCACGCCCAGCCAGATCAGCACACCCAGGCCGCAGACCGTGAACGCGCCCGATGCGGGGAGTTGGAACTCGTACTTCAGAAAAAAGCACAGTGGCGCCCCGGCGAGGCACACCAGGCTGACCACGTGCAGGCTGGTTTTCATGATGCGGTCGCGCTGCTGCGCTGCCAGCCAGCGGCTGGCGCCGTAGCTTCCAATGCTGGTGCACAGGGGCCCGATGAGCACCTGCAGCACATGCAGGGGCTTGCTTCCCAGTTGCGGAAATATGGCGCCCGGCAGCCCGCTGAGCAAGGTCACAAACAACCAGCCGCCCACCATATAGATGAGCGCGTTGAAGCTGGAGCGGGTGCGGCTATACAGCGCATCGGCGAGTGCGAGCAATACAATGAGACCCATGGAGCCCACCACGGCGCTCCAGATCATCATTTCAGCAGTTCGCATGGCCTTGTGCCGTCAAGGGCAAGGTTGCGGTTGCTGGCGCGAAGAACCCGAAAGAATGCATGTACCTGCTCCTCCTGTCAGCCGCGCTCCATGAGACAGGAATGAAAAATCCATTTCGCCGTCCATGTGCCTGTCTGAACAATTATGGGGGGTTTTTTTGACCAGCGAAAGAGGCCAGCAGGTGTCAGCGTGAAAAAGCCGTTGCTCATCACCATGGGCGATGCTGCAGGCATCGGCCCCGAAACCATTGCCCGTGCGTTCCGCGAGGCACCGGCCGATCTCACCGATTGTGTGGTGGTGGGGGATGCCGCCACCTTGCGCCGTGCCGCACAACGGGTCGCACAAGGCACCGCTTCAGGCTTGCCGCTCCCGGTCGTGCAACTGGCAGGTCTGACAGGATTTGAGCAACGGCCGCCCAACTGCATCCCGCTTCTGCAACACGGCGGCCTGGGCGGGCCGGTGCCTTTTGGCGTGGTGAGTGGCCTCGCAGGCAAGGCAGCCGCCGAATGCATCGTCTGGTCCGCGAGGGCGGTGTTGAAGGGCGATGCTGCGGGACTGGTCACAGCCCCGATTCACAAAGAGTCGCTTGCCGCTGCGGGTGGCGAGTGGTCACAATTTCCCGGCCATACCGAAATGCTTCAGGCCGAAGCCGCCGCCTTCCTGGGCAAACCCGTCAGCGAGGTGCCGGTGCGCATGATGCTGGCCAATGATGAATTGCGAACGGTGTTGGTGAGCATTCACATGTCGCTGCAGGCCGCCATCAACGCGGTGACGTTTGACAACGTGTTGCAAACGCTGCACATCACGCAGCAGGCTCTCACTGCCAGTCTGGGCCGGGCACCGCGCATCGGTGTGGCGGGTCTGAACCCGCACGCCGGCGAGGGCGGCCTTTTTGGGCATGAGGAACAAACCATCATTGCGCCTGCGATGGCGGCTGCCCGTGCGGCAGGCCTCGATGTGCGCGGGCCCTTCGCGCCCGACACCGTGTTCATGCGGGCCCGCCACACCGCAGACAAGCCCGGCGAGTTCGACGTGGTGGTGGCGATGTACCACGACCAGGGCCTGATCCCCGTCAAGTACCTCGGGGTAGAGCAGGGCGTGAACGTCACGCTGGGCCTGCCGCTGGTGCGTACCAGCCCTGACCACGGTACGGCGTTTGATATTGCGGGCACGGGGAAGGCTGATGCATCTAGCCTGCTGGCGGCCATACGGTTCGCGCGAAAGCTGCTCCCCGACGGATCATGAACACCCCGGCCCTGAACCGCCGCCGTTTCGGCTGTCTGGCAGCCGGCACCCTTTTGGCGTCCGTCCGGCCCGCGCCGGCCCAGCCGCAGCGGCAATTCATGGGCGATATGCATTCCCACTACGGCATGTTTTTGCCCCGCAATGGCGGCCTCGACATGGGCCAGCACCTGCGTGACACCGGGACGACCTTGCTGGCCTGGACGATTGTGGACGACGCGCCGTGGATCACGAGCACACCGCAGGGCATCAAGCAGTCAGCCCAGCCCGCACCCGGTGCGCTGTGGGACAACTTCAGGTTGCGAGTCACGCGGTATGACGCGGCGTTGCGGTCCTGGAACCTTCCCAAGGTGCTGGTGGCGTCAGACCTGGACGCGGCCTTGGCCGGCGATGCACGTGTGGTGATGGCGTCCGAGTCTGCAAACTTTCTGGAAGGCCGGCCGGAGCGGGTCGCGCAGGCCCATGCGATGGGGCTGAGGCACCTGCAGATGGTGCACTACATCGATACCCCCCTGGGTGACCGGCAGACCGAGCCGCCCCTCCTCAATGGCTTGCCGCCTGCCACCTTGCAGGTCATCCGGGAGTGCAAGCGCCTGGGGGTGCTGGTGGATCTGGCGCACGGCACGCCGGATTTTGTGGATGCGGCTTTGGCCGCGTCAGATGCGGTGATGATCTGGTCGCATTCGTGGATCAGCCGAAGCGGCGGCACATGGCGGGACTACGCGTACGTCGCGCGTTCGCTGTCCCCCGCGCAAGCCAAAAAAATCGTGGCGCATGGCGGGGTGGTCGGGCTGTGGACTGTGCGCGTGCGCGCAGACTCGAAATACCCGCTGTACAGCGTCTCGTCCTATGCGGATGAGATCATGCGCATGGCTGACCTGCTGGGGCCGGATGGCGTTGCTTTCGGCACCGACATGGAAGGCGCAGGCAGCAACCCCGTCATGAACAACTACACCGACTTGCGAGAGGTGGCAGAAAACCTGGCCAAACGCGGCCTGTCAGGCGCGGCGTTCTCCAATATCTGTATCGGCAACTACGCCCGGGTGCTCAGGAAAGCGATGACGGTGACCTGATGGCCGCTGCGCGCAGGGACCAGGGCCGCAGTGCGGGGCCGCTCCCAAGCAAGGCCAGCCCCCTCGGGGGGCAGAGAGCTCGCGCGTTGTGAGCGAACGTGGGGGCCTTATTTCTTCAGACTGTCCCGGATCTCGCGCAGAAGCACGATGTCTTCCGGTGGTGCCGCGGGCGCTGCTGCCGCCGGTTCAGCGTGATGACGCTTGAGTTTGTTGATTTCCTTGACCATCAGGAAAATGATGAAAGCCAAAATCACGAAGTTGATCACGATGGTCAGGAAGTGCCCGTAGGCGAACACCGGCACACCGGCTTTCTTCAGGGCCTCCAGGGACATGTCCGTGCCCGCGGGCACCGTGCCCAGAAGCACATACATCTGCGAGAAATCCAGTTTGCCGAAAACCAGTCCGACCACCGGCATGATGAGGTCGCTGACCACCGCATCCACGATCTTGCCAAAGGCTGCGCCGATGATGACACCCACGGCGAGGTCAATGACATTGCCCTTGATCGCAAATTCCCGGAATTCCTTCATCATGCCCATGCTGCTTCTCCTTGGTTGATTTTTTGCCCGCAACGCCTGCTGGCGCATTTGCCGGGCGGCTTCCCGTGGACATTATGGGGGTTCACACCGTGTCCGCGCCTTATCGGCAGCAGTTGCATGAAACAAAGTATGACCTGCTTAAAAAGCAGGCAAAGCCGGCAATGTTGCGGCCAGAATCGTTCTCCGGCAGCCCCGGTGCGCTTGAAAACCGACTTCGCGCTCCGCTACAATTACGGGTTGACCCCACTAAGCCTATTTCAAGCCGGTTCTTGAAGGACTCTCATGACTCACGCAAGCGCGAACGGCACCCCGGAAGGTGCCCCTTTGGACAAAGATAAAAGAAACTGGATCGTCGCCACCGCGGCTGTTGGCGGCATAGGCGCAGTAGCCACCGCTGTTCCCTTCGTCAGCACCTTTCAGCCTTCCGAAAAGGCAAAAGCGGCCGGTGCCGCCGTTGAAGTGGACATTTCTGCCGTCAAACCCGGCGAAAAAATCACTGTCGAATGGCGTGGCAAGCCGGTCTGGATCATCAAGCGCACGCCTGAACAGCTGGCTGAGCTGCCCAAGCTCGACGGCCTGCTGGCTGACCCGAAATCCCAGCGCAAGCAGGACGAACTGACCCCCACGTACGCCCGCAACGAAGGCCGTTCCATCAAGCCTGAAGTTTTTGTGGCTGTCGGCATCTGCACCCACCTCGGCTGCTCGCCTTCGGACAAGTTCCAGCCCGGCGCGAACGGCGGCATGCAGTCGGACTGGGGTGGCGGTTTTCTCTGCCCATGCCACGGCTCGACGTTCGACATGGCCGGCCGTGTTTACAAAAACAAGCCGGCGCCCGACAACCTGGAAGTCCCCCCGCACATGTACCTCTCAGATACCCGTCTGCTGATTGGTGAAGATAAAAAGGCCTGAGGCCCTCGCATCAACGGCAACCTCACAAGACCTTGTAGCCAGCAGCTGAAACGATCGCCCAAAGACGCGTCCCGGCTGCTCGCAAAAGAACCCCACCGAACCAGGATCAGTTATGGCTGAATTCAAAGAAATTTCCCCCGATGCACCCATCGCCGAAAAGGCGATGAACTGGATCGACAACCGTTTCCCCGCCAGCAAGCTCTACAAAGAGCACATGAGCGAGTACTACGCACCGAAGAACTTCAACTTCTGGTACATCTTCGGCTCGCTGGCCATGCTGGTGCTGGTCATCCAGATCACTACCGGTATCTTCCTGACGATGCATTACAAGCCGGACGCCGCACTGGCTTTCGGTTCCGTCGAGTACATCATGCGCGACGTGCCCTGGGGCTGGCTGATCCGCTACATGCACTCCACCGGCGCTTCCGCATTCTTTGTGGTGGTGTACCTGCACATGTTCCGCGGCCTGATCTACGGCAGCTACCGCAAGCCGCGTGAGCTGGTCTGGATTTTCGGCTGCGCGATTTTCCTGTGCCTGATGGCCGAAGCCTTCATGGGCTACCTGCTGCCATGGGGCCAGATGAGCTACTGGGGTGCCCAAGTCATCGTGAACCTGTTTGCCGCCATTCCTTTCGTCGGCCCCGATCTGGCGCTGCTGATCCGCGGCGACTACGTGGTCGGTGACGCCACGCTGAACCGTTTCTTCGCCTTCCACGTGATTGCCGTGCCCCTGGTATTGCTGGGCCTCGTCGCAGCGCACATCATTGCCCTGCATGAAGTCGGTTCCAACAACCCGGACGGCGTCGAAATCAAGGGCCCCAACGCCCCGAAAGATGCACAGGGTCACCCGCTCGATGGCGTGCCTTTCCACCCTTACTACACGGTGCACGACATTTTTGCCGTCTGCATGTTCCTGATGGTGTTCACCGCCATCATTTTCCTGGCGCCCGAGTTCGGTGGTTACTTCCTCGAATACAACAACTTCATCCCGGCTGATCCGCTGAAGACGCCGCTGCACATCGCACCGGTCTGGTACTTCACGCCGTTCTATTCGATGCTGCGTGCCATCACCAGCGAGATGATGTATGCGCTGATTGCCTGCGTGATCGCAGGTGCAGCCTTCGCTGTGCTCAAGACCAAACTGGCAACCCTGTTCAAGGCTGCCATCGTCGGCGTGTCGGTGGTGGTGATCGCCGCCATGCTGCTGATCGATGCGAAGTTCTGGGGCGTCGTCGTGATGGGCGGTGCCGTCATCATCCTGTTCCCGCTTCCATGGCTGGACAAGAGTGCGGTCAAGTCGATCCGCTATCGTCCGAGCTGGAACAAATACCTGTATGGCATTTTTGTCATCAACTTCCTGATCCTGGGCTATCTCGGCGTGCAGCCGCCGTCCCCGATCGGTGAGCGCGTGTCTCAGGTCGGAACCCTCTTTTACTTCGGCTTCTTCCTGCTGATGCCATGGTGGAGTCGCCTGGGCAAAGCCGGAACGCCGCCTGACCGCATCATTTTCCACGCGCACTAAGCTGGAGATCACAACAATGAAAAAACTGATACTCACGTTGATCGCCGCGCTTGGTTTCGTGGCTGCTGCAAACGCCAGCGAAGGCGGCATCGCCTGGGACAAGGCGCCCAACAAGACCAATGACGTTGTGGCCCTGCAAAATGGCGCCAAGCTGTTCGTCAATTACTGCCTGAACTGCCATTCGGCGGCCTTCATGCGCTACAACCGCCTGAAAGACCTCAGCAATGATGATTCAAAGCTGACGGACCAGATGATCAAGGACAACCTCATGTTCACCACTGACAAAGTGGGCGACACCATGAAGGCGGCCATTGATCCAAAACAGGCCAAGGATTGGTTCGGCGGCAACCCGCCCGACCTGACCGTGATTGCAAGGTCGCGCTCCGGCGCGGGCGGCACGGGTGCCGATTACCTCTACACCTACATGCGGACCTTTTACCGCGACGAGAGCAAAGCCACCGGCTGGAACAATCTCGCCTACCCCAACATCGCGATGCCGCACGTGTTGTGGCAGCTGCAGGGCGAACGCAAGCCGGTCTTTGAAGAGCGTGAAGAGCATGGCCACAAGGTGTCCGTGTTCAAGAGCTGGCAACAGGTCACACCTGGCACCATGACACCGCTGCAGTACGACCAGGCCATGGGCGACCTCGTGGGTTACCTGCAGTGGATGGCCGAGCCTGCCCAAAATACCCGTCTGCGCGTGGGCGTCTGGGTCCTGCTTTTCCTGCTGTGCCTGACTTTCGTGGCGTGGCGCCTCAATGCCGCGTACTGGAAAGACGTCAAGTAATTTCAGCCGTTTCTGTCGGTCAGCCTGATGGCTTGCCGGCACCTTCGGAGTGGAGGGCTCCCAGCTTTAGCGCTTGGCCTCCACTCTTTTGTTTTCAGGAGTTCGAATCATGATGGTCCTTTATTCAGGCACAACCTGCCCCTTTTCGCATCGTTGCCGCTTTGTGCTGTTTGAAAAAGGCATGGATTTCGAAATCCGCGATGTGGACCTGTACAACAAGCCCGAAGACATCAATGTCATGAACCCTTATGGCCAGGTGCCCATCCTGGTCGAGCGTGACCTGATCCTGTACGAGTCGAACATCATCAACGAGTACATCGACGAGCGTTTCCCGCATCCACAGCTGATGCCCGGCGACCCGGTTGACCGTGCGCGCGTCCGCCTCTTTTTGCTGAACTTCGAAAAAGAGCTGTTTGTGCATGTCAGCACGCTTGAGTCGCGTGCGTCCAAGGGCAATGAAAAGGCACTTGAAAAAGCCCGCTCCCACATCAAGGACCGCCTGACCCAGCTCGCGCCCATCTTTTTGAAGAACAAGTTCATGCTGGGTGACAACTTCTCCATGCTCGACGTGGCGATTGCACCCCTGCTGTGGCGTCTGGATTACTACGACATCGACCTGTCGAAGAATGCTGCGCCGCTGCTCAAATACGCAGAACGCATCTTCTCGCGGCCGGCCTACATCGAAGCGCTGACCCCATCCGAAAAAGTGATGCGCAAGTAATATGGCCCCCACGCTCGTCACTGCGTGTGCGTCGCTGCCCCCCGAGGGGGCTGGCTTTGCTTGGGGCGGCCCTGCGCTGCAGCCGATGGTCTGCAGTTTGGCCGTGCCATCGTCTTGCTGACCCAGGGTTAACTTGGCTGAATTCATGAACGCGCTCGACGCCACGTCAACACGACCGTACCTGATACGGGCGTTGTATGAGTGGTGCACCGACAACGGCCTCACGCCTTATGTGGCGGTGGCCGTGGATGACAGCGTGCAGGTGCCGCGTGAATACGTCAAGAACAACGAGATCGTGCTCAACATCAGTTTTGATGCGACCTCGTCGCTCAAGCTGGGCAATGATTTCATCGAGTTCAAGGCCCGTTTCGCAGGCAGTGCACGCGACATCATGGTGCCGATAGGCCGTGTGATTGCGATTTATGCACGCGAAAATGGCCAGGGCATGGCGTTCCCGCTGGCGGCTGCACCAGGCGCGGCGGTAGCGCCAGTTGATGCAACATTGACTGCGGCTGACGCAAGGCCGGCCCCCGTCGGCCTGTCGGTGGCGCCATCGCCGTCGGCGCCTGGCCCCGACGCCAAAATTGTGCAGTTGGTACCCGCCGACAGTCCAGCCGCAGCAGCTGACGACGCCGAACCGCCACCACCCCCCAAACCCAAACAGGGCGGCCGGCCTTCACTCAAACGCGTCAAGTAAAATAGTTTTCCGTGCCGATTTAGCTCAGTTGGTAGAGCAACCGCCTTGTAAGCGGTAGGTCATCAGTTCGATTCCGATAATCGGCACCACCCCTCTTTTTTCAGCTCCGTCCCCAAGGGCTCCGGCAGCGGCGGTTCGCTAGTGAAACCATAGCACCCCGGCCAGTCTTCACAAGACATATGTCTTGCCGGTACATTTTTACTAATACTTTTTGCTTATTAGTATCTTTAGCCGAATTGAGGTAACCTTCCATCCCTTGCCGAGAAGCCGCGACTGGATAAGCGGCGTCAGCTGGCGAAGTTTTGCCGCAGCGGCGTTGCTGCTGACGAGCAGGCACCAGGTGTCGCCATCGATGGGGCCGGCCTTCACGGCTGGCCTGAGGTTCTCGGGAATCAGGGACTCAATGGCGCGAAAGCGGTCGCTGGACTCTTTGACCAGCTCTGCGAGGCGACCCAGTGTGGGCGAGTTTTCAACCGCCTGATGGGCCGTGATGGCCCGTTTGGGTGGCAGCGATTTGACGGGATAAAAATTCTGGGTCACGAGGACAGTCTGTTCTGGCGTACCCGGTTTGTGAGGGACTACAAGTGCATTTGATTATCACGGATGCGTGGCTGGCCAAAAGCCGTGCGATTTACCTGAGCGGCACCAAACTCGTCCTCGCCGGTTTTGTGGCGGCGTTTGCCCTGATGCTGGTGGCTGCGGGCCTCTATCACTGGGTGTTCCTCAAGGGCGCGCGCGAGGGCTGGCCTGTCATAGGCGCGCTCGTCAAGCTCATGGTCAAGGACGAATTCGACCAGCGCGACCGCTTCATGCGCGAAAACCTCGACGTCATGGCCAAACGCCTGGGCGAGATGCAGGCCAAGATGATGCAGCTTGAAGCGCTGGGTGAGCGGGTCTCCGGCCTCGCCGGCGTCAGCCCTGCGGAAATCAAGTCCACCATGGGCAGCGGCGGTGCCCTGGTCGGCAGCCGGTCCCTGACGATGGAAGAGCTGCAGGCGACCCTGGCCGACCTCGACAAGCTGACGGACCAGCGCGTCGACCTGATGACGGTGATGGAATCGCGCCTGTTCGACCAGAAAATCAAAAAACTCATGGTGCCGACGCAGCAACCCGTCGCCGGCGGCATCCTGGGTTCGTCGTTCGGCTGGCGCATTGACCCGCTCAATGGCCGCTCGGCCCTTCATACGGGGCTCGATTTCCCCTCCGAGCCGGGCACACCCATCGTGGCGGCGGCTGGCGGCATCGTGGTGACCCAGGAATACCACCCCGCCTACGGCAACATGGTCGAAATCGACCACGGCAACGACCTCATTACACGTTATGCCCATGCGTCCCGGGTGCTGATCAAAAAAGGCGACCTGATCAAGCGCGGCCAGAAGATCGCGGAAGTCGGCACCACTGGCCGTTCCACCGGCCCCCACCTGCATTTTGAGGTGCTGGTGCAGGGTGTTTTCCAGGATCCGCAGAAATTCCTCACCGCCGGCCGCGACATGCCGGCCACCCAGATGGCCGCCGCCAAACCCGCCGCACAGCCCGTGCAAATGCGCCGCCCGAAATAAGGCCCGCGCCAGAGGTAAAATCATGGGTTTGGCGCCCGGTTGAACTTGGCCGGGTTGCCCATATCTGAGCACTGCAGTACCAGTCCGTATTCAATAAGGGATTTTGGCCGCGTTGCAACCCATGAGGGAAGCAGGGCGGCCTCGCATTTATGGCCTCCAATATCCTGACCAAAATCTTCGGCAGCCGCAACGACCGCCTGCTGAAAACGTATCGCAAAACCATCGAGCGCATCAACGCGCTGGAACCCCAATACGAAAAGCTGGACGACGACCAGCTGCGCGCCAAGACGGAAGAGTTCAAGACCCGCGTGGCGGGCGGTGAAGCCCTGGATGCCATCCTCCCCGAGGCGTTTGCGGTGGTGCGTGAAGGCAGCAAGCGCGTCATGAAGATGCGTCACTTCGACGTGCAGATGCTGGGCGGCATGTCGCTGCACAACGGCAAGATTTCCGAAATGCGCACCGGTGAAGGCAAGACCCTCACGGCCACGCTGCCGGTTTACCTCAATGCCCTGACCGGCAAAGGCGTTCACGTCGTCACGGTCAATGACTACCTCGCCAACCGCGATGCGCGCTGGATGGGCAAGCTCTACAACTTCCTCGGCCTGTCGGTCGGCATCAACCTGCCCAACATGCCGCGCGAAGAAAAGCAGGCCGCCTACCGCAGCGACATCACCTACGGCACCAACAACGAGTACGGCTTCGACTACCTGCGCGACAACATGGTCTACGAAGTGGGCGACCGCGTACAGCGTGGCCTCAACTACGCCATCGTCGACGAGGTGGACTCCATCCTGATCGACGAGGCGCGCACGCCGCTCATCATCAGCGGCCAGGCAGAAGACCACACCGAGATGTACATCGCGATGAACAAGGTGGTTCCCCTGCTCACGCGGCAGGAGGGCGAAGCCGACCCGCGCACCGGTGAAGGCGTCACCAAACCCGGTGACTTCACACTTGATGAAAAGACCCACCAGGTCTTCCTGACCGAGCAGGGCCATGAGAATGCCGAGCGCATCCTGTTCAACCTGGGCCTCATTCCCGAAGGCGCCACGCTGTACGACCCGGCCAACATCACGCTCATGCACCACCTGTATGCCGCGTTGCGGGCCAACAACCTGTATCACCGCGATCAGCACTATGTGGTGCAGCCCGGCGAGCAGGGCCCCGAGATTGTCATCGTCGACGAGTTCACCGGCCGCCTGATGTCGGGCCGCCGCTGGAGCGATGGCCTGCACCAGGCTGTTGAGGCGAAAGAAGGCGTGCCTATCCAGGCCGAAAACCAGACGCTGGCCTCCATCACCTTCCAGAATTACTTCCGCCTGTACGGCAAGCTCGCCGGCATGACCGGCACGGCCGATACCGAAGCCTATGAGTTCTCCGAGATTTACGGCCTCGAGACCACGGTCATCCCGCCCAACCGCATCAGCAAGCGCGATGACCAGCTGGACCGCGTCTACAAGACCACGCGCGAAAAATACGAAGCCGCCATCAAGGACATTCGCGAGTGCTACGAACGCGGGCAGCCCGTGCTGGTGGGCACCACGTCCATCGAAAACTCCGAAATTATCGACGAGTTGCTGATCAAGGAAAACCTGCCTCACCAGGTGCTCAACGCCAAGCAGCACGCACGTGAAGCCGACATCGTCGCGCAGGCCGGCCGTCCGAAGATGATCACCATCGCCACCAACATGGCAGGCCGCGGCACCGACATCGTGCTGGGCGGCAATGTTGAAAAACTCATCGAGGCCGTCGAAGCCGACGAGTCCATCGATGCGGCTGCAAAAGAAATCGAAATTGCCCGCCTGCGCAAGCAGTGGGATGCCGAGCACGAGCAGGTCAAGGCACTGGGCGGCCTGCGCATCATCGCGACCGAGCGCCATGAATCCCGCCGTATCGACAACCAGCTGCGTGGCCGTTCCGGCCGCCAGGGTGACCCAGGGTCATCGCGCTTCTACCTGAGCCTGGACGACCCGTTGATGCGCATCTTTGCCGGTGACCGCGTCAAGGCCATCATGGAACGGCTCAAGATGCCGGATGGCGAGGCCATCGAAGCCGGCATCGTCACACGCAGCATCGAATCCGCACAGCGCAAGGTCGAGGCCCGCAACTTCGACATCCGCAAGCAGCTGCTCGAATACGACGACGTCTCCAACGACCAGCGCAAGGTCATCTACCAGCAGCGCAACGACATCATGGATGCCGCCAGCCTGGAAGGCCAGATCGCCTCGTTGCGCGAGGGCTGCTTCACCGACCTGACGCACCAGTACGTGCCGGCCGAATCGGTGGAAGAGCAATGGGATGTGAAGGGACTCGAGAGCGTCCTGCTTGAAGAGTGGCACATCGACCTGCCATTGGTCAAGGAACTGGAAGGCGCAGCCGCCATCACCGACGAAGACGTGCTTGAGAAAGTGCTGGCCGCTGCAGACGCCGCCTTCAACGACAAGCTCGCCAAAATCGGGGAAGAGAACTTCCTGCAGTTCGAACGTGTGGTGCTGCTGCAAAGCATTGACACCCACTGGCGTGAACATCTCAGCTCCCTCGACTACCTGCGCCAAGGCATTCACCTGCGCGGTTACGCTCAGAAGCAGCCCAAGCAGGAGTACAAACGCGAGGCGTTTGAACTCTTCGGCCAGTTGCTGGACAGCGTCAAGAACGAAGTCACCAAGGTTCTGATGACGGTGAAGATCCAGTCCGGCGAGCAGCTGGACCAGGCCGCCGAGGAAATGGAAAACCGCGCCGAGAACATCGCCAATGTGACCTACACCGCACCGACCGAAACCGGCGAGGCGGAAGTCATCATGGACGAAGAGCCGACCCGTCGCGCCCAGGCCATTCCTGCAGACGACGTGCCGCGCGTGGGCCGCAATGACCCGTGCCCTTGCGGCTCGGGCAAAAAATACAAGAATTGCCACGGCCAACTCAGCTGACACCGCCTTTTTTCTTTTTTCGTTTTCCGGAGACCAGAGATGCCCGTCAATCTCGTCGCTACACCTGCATCAGATCTTCATCCCGTGCCAGGTGTGCGCTGGGGCATCACGGAGGCCGGCATACGCAAGGCCAACCGCAAGGACCTCGCGGTCCTGCTGCTTGAAGAGGGTTCCTCAGTAGGCGCAGTCTTCACGCAGAACCGGTTCTGCGCTGCGCCCGTGCAGGTGTGCCGCGAACACCTCACGCAAAACTTCGGCATCCGCGCCATGGTCATCAACACCGGCAATGCCAATGCCGGCACCGGTGAAGACGGCCTCATGCGTGCCCGGGCCAGTTGCATCGCGCTCGCGCAGCAATTGAATATTGCGCCTGAACAAATCCTGCCTTTTTCCACCGGTGTCATCATGGAGCCGCTGCCGCACGACCGCATCCATGCCGGCCTGCCCGCAGCGATTGCCGATGCAAGGACAGACAGGGGAACCGACAACTGGGGCAACGCCGCAGAAGCCATCATGACCACCGACACGGTGGCCAAGGCGTTTTCTGCCAAGGTCAACATCGGCGGCGCTGACGTCACCGTCACCGGCATCAGCAAGGGCGCGGGCATGATCCGCCCCAACATGGCGACCATGCTGGGTTTCATGGCCACCGATGCCTGCGTCGCCCAGCCGCTGATGGCTCAGTTGGCAAGGGAACTGGCCGAGGGCTCGTTCAACCGCGTCACGGTCGATGGCGACACATCGACCAATGACTCCTTTGTGGTGATGGCCACCAACAAGGCTAAACACGCACCCATCACGGCGCTCGACAGCGCAGACGGCCAGGCGCTGCGCGCCGCCATGATGGACATTGCCCGCAAGCTGGCACAAGCCATCGTCCGCGACGGCGAAGGCGCGACCAAATTCATCAGCGTCGTGATCGAAGGCGGCAAGAACGGCGAAGAGTGCCGCAAGGCCGCCTACGCCATTGCCCATTCGCCGCTGGTCAAGACCGCGTTCTTTGCCAGCGACCCAAACCTCGGCCGTATTCTTGCAGCGGTGGGTTATGCCGGCATCGACGACCTGGACCAGACCAAAATCGACCTCTACCTCGACGACGTCATGGTCGCCAAAAACGGCGGCCGCCATATCGACTACGTTGAGGCCGACGGCCAGCGCGTCATGAAACAAAGCGAGATCACCGTGCGCGTGGTGTTGGGCCGCGGCATGGCCAGTGACACGGTCTGGACCTGCGATTTCTCTTATGAGTACGTCAAGATCAACGCCGATTACAGAAGCTAAGAAAAAAATGAACGAGCAGTTTGAGAGACTGATCACGCGCTTCGATGCGCTGATCACCCGCATCGAATCCATACTCCCCCAGCCCCTGACGGCACCCGACTGGTCGGCCTCCATCGCTTACCGTTACCGCAAGCGCTCATCCGGTCACGGCTCGCTGGAGCCGGTTCGCCACATCGGCCACATGGCCCTCGGCGACCTCAAGGAAATCGAGGAGCAGAAAGAAAAAATCCGCCGCAACACCGAGCAGTTCGTGAACGGCAAACCCGCCAACAACGTGCTGCTGACCGGCGCGCGCGGCACCGGCAAGTCTTCGCTCATCAAGGCCTGCCTTAATGAATACTCGCCGCAGGGCCTGCGCCTGATCGAGGTCGACAAGTCTGACCTGGTCGACCTGCCCGACATCGTCGATGTGGTCTCGGGCCTGCCCGAAAAATTCATCGTCTTCTGTGACGACTTGAGCTTTGAAGAGGGCGAGCCCGGCTACAAGGCGCTCAAGTCCATCCTCGATGGTTCCGTCGCCGCGTCCACGCCCAACGTGCTGATTTACGCGACCAGCAACCGCCGCCATTTGCTGCCTGAGTACATGACGGAGAACCTCACCTACACCCACACCGAAGACGGTGAAGTGCACCCCGGTGAAGTGGTGGAAGAAAAGATTTCGCTGTCCGAGCGCTTCGGCTTGTGGGTGAGTTTTTATCCCTTCAGCCAGGAGGAATACCTCACCATCGTCACGCAGTGGCTGTCGTCTTTCGGCGTGCCCGAAAGCGCCATGGCTGCCGCCAGGCCAGCGTCGCTGGTCTGGGCGCTGGAGCGTGGGTCACGCAGCGGGCGTGTGGCCTACCAGTTCGCACGCGACTACGCAGGCCGCGGCGCCGATACGCGCCCGGCCATCGCGCCCGTGGCCAACTACGTGGCCCGCGACCCGTCCGAAAGATCGCAGGACTATTGACGTGGCGGTATTGGTTGCCCACGGTGACCGGCCGCGCGAAGGCGTGGCGGGGCAGGAGCGCAAGGTGGTCGACGTCGCCGTCGGTGTGCTGCTGCAGTCCAATGGCGACTTTCTGCTGACCTCTCGTCCGGCCGGCAAGGTCTACGAAGGCTATTGGGAATTCCCAGGCGGCAAGCTGGAGGCCGGCGAGACCGTCGAGCAGGCGCTGCGCCGCGAGCTGCAGGAAGAAATCGGCATCACCATAGGCGCGGTGCATGACTGGAAAATCGAGATGGTCGATTACCCGCACGCGCTGGTCAAACTCCATTTTTGCAAGGTGTTTGAATGGTCGGGCGAGCTGCAGATGCGCGAAGGCCAGTCGTTTGCGTGGCAGGCGCTGCCGGTTGCGGTGCAGCCGGTGCTGCCGGGCGCGGTGCCCGTTCTGGACTGGTTTGCCGAAGAGCGCGGTTTTACCGGCGCGACCCTGGCCTGATTTCGTGATTCTGCTTCGCCGCCGCTGGCTGTAAGCGCCGGCTGCTTGCGCCCGGCATGAAAAGTGCACAAGATGCAGCATGCCCCGCCACAAATTCAGCCACACCGCAGGCACGGCCACCTACACCTTTCATGACCTGAAAGACCTGCTGGCCAAAGCCACGCCGCTGCGCTCGGGCGATGTGCTGGCCGGTGTCGCCGCGGCTACCGACGAGCAGCGTGTGGTGGCGCAGATGGCGCTGGCCGAAGTGCCGCTGGCGACATTCCTGAATGATGCTGTCGTGCCGTATGAAGACGACGAGGTCACGCGCCTCATCATCGACAGCCATGACGCAGCCGCCTTCGCACCCATCAGCCACCTGACGGTCGGCGACTTCCGCAACTGGCTGCTCAGCGATGCCGTGGACACTACCGTTCTGACTGCGACAGCGCCCGGCATCACGCCCGAGATGGCGGCGGCCGTCAGCAAACTCATGCGCAACCAGGACCTGATTCTGGTCGCGCAGAAATGCAGTGTCGTCACGGCCTTCAGGAACACGCTGGGCCTGCCGGGCCGCCTGTCCACCCGACTGCAACCCAACCACCCGACCGATGACGCTGCAGGCATCGCCGCCAGCCTGCTCGATGGCCTGCTCTACGGCAGCGGTGATGCGGTGTTCGGCATCAACCCCGCCACCGACAACGTGCCGCAGGTGATGAAGCTGGTCAGCATGATGGACGAGATCATTCGGCGCTATGACATCCCCGCGCAGTCCTGTGTGCTCACGCATGTGACCAACACCTTGCAGGCGATGGAACGTGGCGCGCCGGTCGACCTGGTGTTCCAGTCGATTGCCGGCACCGAGGCGGCCAACCGCAGTTTCGGCATTGAACTGAAGCTGCTGGCCGAGGCGCGTGATGCGGCGCTGTCGCTCAAGCGCGGCACCGTTGGCAACAACCTCATGTATTTTGAAACCGGGCAGGGCAGTGCGCTGTCGGCTGGCGCGCACCACGGCGTGGACCAGCAGACCTGTGAGGCACGCGCCTATGCCGTGGCCAGGCACTTCAAGCCGCTGCTGGTGAACAGCGTGGTCGGTTTCATCGGGCCCGAGTATCTGTACGACGGCAAGCAGATCATCCGCGCCGGACTGGAAGACCACTTCTGCGGCAAGCTGCTCGGCCTGCCCATGGGCTGTGACGTCTGCTACACCAACCATGCCGAAGCCGACCAGAACGACATGGATGTGCTGCTGACGCTGCTCGGTGTGGCGGGCTGCACCTTTGTGATGGGTGTGCCGGGCTCGGACGACATCATGCTGAACTACCAGACCACGTCTTTCCACGACGCGCTCTACGCCCGCCGCGCACTCGGCCTGCGGCCCGCGCCGGAGTTTGAAGACTGGCTGGCAAAGATGCAGATCACCATTGGTGGAGATGGACACCTGCACTTGGGCCAACTGGCAGAAGGTTTGCCGCCAGCCTTTCGCGATTCCATCCGCAAACTGGGCTGACGTACATGACCACGCCCAAACCACCCGTCATCCCCAACCCCTGGCAGCAGCTGCGCCAGTTCACCGATGCGCGCATTGCGCTCGGCCGCACCGGCGTGAGTTTGCCGACGCAGCCGCAGCTCGCCTTCCAGCTGGCGCACGCACGTGCACGTGATGCCGTGCATCAGGCGCTTGACGTGCCGCGCCTGTTGCAGGACATGACCGCCGCTGGCGTGACGCAGGCCGCCTATGCGCTGTTGCTGCGCAGCGAGGTGACGGACCGGCTGGCCTATTTGCAGCGGCCTGATCTCGGCCGGCGGCTGGATGCCGTGTCGCGTGAACGCATTGCGGCAGTGCAACGCCCACCTGGCGCAGCGTGGGACATCGCTATCGTCGTGGCCGATGGCCTGTCCGCGCTGGCGGTGGCGCAGAACGCCGCGCCCTTGCTGGCAGCGTTGTTCAGCTTGCTGGGCGACACCGTGTCGTTCGCGCCCGTGAGCATCGTTGAACAGGGCCGGGTGGCCATTGGTGACGAGGTCGGTGAACTGCTGGGTGCACGGCTGGTGCTGCTGCTCATCGGCGAGCGGCCAGGCCTGAGTTCGCCCGACAGCATGGGTGCCTACCTGACCTGGGCGCCGCGTGTGGGCCTGACGGACGCCAGCCGCAACTGCATCTCCAACATCCGCCCGGCGGGCTTGCCTTGGGACGAAGCAGCCGCGAAGCTGCATTACCTGATGACGGAAATGCTGGCGCGACAGCTGTCTGGCGTGGGCCTGAAGGACGAAACGGTTGCGGCCACTCTTGTGAATGGGCCGAAGCACGGTAATTTCCTGCTCGGACAGTCGTGATGAGCGTTAATTTGCTATATATTTAATAGCTGCTCACGCCCGTCTTTATTGGTCTGCAGCCATATTTGGCACCTAAAAACACCGCTTTTTGAGCATTTTCAAGCGTTTTCAGCGTCGAAAACGCCTTCGTAGCCTCAAAAGTTAATACCCATATTAACTTCCGCCTATTTTTTAACGTGTACGTTAAAAATTGACTGAAATCGCGTTATCTCAACGCGCTGGCGGCCGCAGCGGCCTCTTTCGCCTTGCCCGCCGCAAACAGCAGCGAGGGTTTGCCGGCTTCCACCAGCGCGAGCTCGGCTTCAACGAACTCGCGGGTGGCCCTGGCCTGCACGTCCAGCTTGCAGGCGGACCAGGGTTTCATGCGTTCGCGGGCGCTGTCGTCGCGCTGCTGGTCGAACACCGACTTGTCCGGTTCCGGGTGGGGGCCGCAGGCTTTTTCGACCATGTCGAGAAAGGCTGGCTGCATCAACATGGCCCGGTTCCAGCCCTTGCGCCTGAGCATCAGCCTGTCGATGATGAACATGCTGGTGGCGGGCGTGGCCTGCATCTCGTCGAGCACGGGCTGCGGCATGCCCTGAGCGCGCAGGTAGCTGTCAACCTGCTTGCCGATGTTCTGGAGCAAACCGGTGCGGGCCGCGTCGCTGAGGCCGGGGCCGTTGGCTGAAATGCGGTGCACGCCCAGCTCGGCGAAGGGGTAGAGCAAGCGGTCGACGCCGCCCGCAAACAGCAGGAAGCAGGCGCTGTAGCAGCGTGATTCCGATCCCACCGCCACGCTCGCACTGCTCTTTTCAAACAGCTGGGCAAACTTCATGGCTTCGATGAGATTGCCGCCCTGCGAGTCCAGCCAGATGTAGTTGCCGTAGGCCTTGAGGTTGCCGGGCTGCAGCAAAAAGGCCCTGAACTTTTCGAAGTCGCCGTCCCTGATCTCGCCCCAGATGCCGATGGACACCGGCCCGAACGTGCCTGCGGGCAATTGTGAAAACTCGGCGGCGTTTGCCGTGACCGGCTGACTGCAGAAAACGGCTGCAGCTAAAAGGGCAGACAGCAGGCCGGTGATTCTGGAGCGGAGCATGCCGTGGCTCGATCTGGCGGGGTGGGACCGTGCAGGCGCTCAGGCCTTGAATTCCCAATTGCTGCTCGCGCCCAATACGGCGTTGGGGTAGGGCGCCTTGCCGCGAGAGCCGTTGTAGCGGCCCAGCCCGAGAAACTGGTCGCCCTTTTCGCGGTCCAGGTAGTGGCGCAGGATGACGCAGCCAAAACGCAGGTTGGTCTGCATGTGAAAGAGTTTGCTGGCGTCGCCGTCGCCGATCACGCGTGTCCAGAAGGGCATGACCTGCATGTAGCCGCGCGCGCCCACGGGGCTGACGGCAAATTTGCGGAAGTTGCTTTCGACCTGGATCAGGCCCAGCACCAGCGTGGTGTCCAGCCCGGCGCGCCTGCTTTCGTACCAGACGGTTTGCAGAAATTCCTTGCGGATCTGCCACTCGGGTTTTTTCTTTTTCAGCCGGTCGCTCATGGTGCCCAGCCAGCGCAGGTAGAGCAGGCGGCTTTCGGTGTCCTTGAACTCCGGCACGGGGGGAGCCTGGTTGGCGATGGCAGAACTCAGCGCGGTGCGCACCGAGTCGATGAGCGGCTCTTCAACCTGCGCGCCGGCCAGCGCCAGACGAGGCAGCAGCAGCGATCCGACCAGCGCGGATGACGACAGCAGGCAGGTTCTTCTGGTGCTTGGTGCCGGCGTGTCGCCGCGTGCGTCGTCTTGCTGCATGAAGCGAAACTGCCGGCTTCTTACAGGCCCAGCTTGCCCTTGAGGAAATCCATCGCGCCGGCAGCATCGATTTTCGTCGACTCGGCATCACGGCGGTGCTGGTATTCGAGCTGGCCTTCCTTGAGCGCGCGGTCGCCGATGGTGACGCGGTGCGGCACGCCAATCAGTTCCCAGTCGGCAAACATCGCGCCGGGGCGCTCATTGCGGTCGTCCAGCATCACGTCGACACCGGCGGCCATCAGCTCGGCGTAGAGCTTGTCCGATGCGGCCTTGACGTCGGGGAAGCGGTCGGGGCTGATAGGGCACAGCACGATGGTGAAAGGCGCAATCGCATCGGGCCAGATGATGCCCTTGGCGTCGTGGTTCTGCTCGATGGCGGCGGCCGGCAGGCGGGTGATGCCGATGCCGTAGCAGCCCATTTCCAGAAATTGCGGCTTGCCGTTTTCACCGAGGAAGGTTGCGTTCATCGCCTGGCTGTATTTGGTGCCGAGGTAAAACACATGGCCGACCTCGATGCCACGCTCGATGGCCAGCGCGCCCTTGCCGTCGGGCGAGGGGTCGCCCGCGACGACGTTGCGCAGGTCGGCGATGACTTCGGGCTCGGGCAGGTCGCGGCCCCAGTTGACGCCGGTGATGTGGAAGTCCGGCTCATTGGCACCGCAGACCCAGTCGGCCATGACGGCGACTTCACGGTCCACCACCAGCCTGACGGGCTTCTTCAAATTCAAGGGGCCGAGGTAGCCGGGCTTGCAGCCGAAGTGCTCTTCGATTTCAGGCAGCGTCGCAAAACGGAAACCGGCCAGGCCTTCGACCTTGCCGACCTTGACCTCATTCATGTCGTGGTCGCCGCGCAGCAGCAGCAGCCAGACCTGGGTTTTGGCCACTTTGCCGGCGTCGTCCAGCGTGTCGGTCGCCAGCACCAGCGACTTGACGGTGGACGCCAGCGGAATCGACAGCAGTTCGGCCACGTCGGCGCAGGTCGCCTTGCCCGGCGTCGCGGTTTTGGTCAGGGGCTGTGATGCCGTCTTGCGCTCGCCCTGGGGTGCGAGGGCCTCGGCCTTTTCCATGTTGGCGGCGTAGTCGCTGCCGGGGCAGTAGACGATGGCGTCTTCGCCGGTGGCGGCAATCACCTGGAACTCTTCGCTCAGGTCGCCGCCAATGGCGCCGCTGTCGGCCGCGACGGCGCGGTAGGTCAGGCCGAAGCGGTCGAAGATACGGCGGTAGGCCGTGGCCATGACCTGGTAGCTCACCTTGGCCGCTGTCTGGTCGCGGTCAAAGCTGTAGGCGTCTTTCATGATGAACTCGCGGCCGCGCATCAGGCCGAAACGCGGGCGGCGTTCGTCACGGAACTTGGTCTGGATCTGGTACAGGTTTTTCGGCAGCTGCTTGTAGCTCTTGATGTCCTGGCGCATCACATCGGTGATGACTTCCTCGCTGGTCGGTTGCACCACAAAGTCGCGGCCATGCCTGTCCTTGATGCGCAGCAGCTCGGGGCCCATCTTTTCGAAGCGGCCGGTTTCCTGCCAGAGCTCTGCAGGCTGGATGACGGGCATGGTCATCTCGACGGCGCCGGCACGGTTCATTTCTTCGCGCACGATGGCCTCAACCTTGCGTATGACACGCAGACCCATGGGCATGTAGTTGTAGATGCCTGCGCCGAGTTTTTTGATCATGCCGGCGCGCATCATGAGCTGGTGGCTGACGATTTCGGCGTCCGCGGGGGCTTCCTTGAGCGTGGAAATGAAGAACTGCGAGGCTTTCATGTGCGATTTTTCTGGAATTCGGGGTTGGGATGGCGCGGGAGCCGGGCCGGAGCCCCTGCGTCAGCTTGGCTGTAGCGCCTTCGCTGTGCATAATGGACTCAGTTTAAAAAATTTGAGGTTTGATTATGCTTGACCGGGACGGCTTTAGGCCCAACGTCGGCATCATCTTGCTCAACCAGAGAAGTCAGGTATTTTGGGGCAAACGTATCCGTACCCACTCGTGGCAATTTCCGCAGGGTGGCATTGACCGGGGCGAAAATCCCGAGCAGGCCATGTTCCGTGAGTTGCATGAAGAGGTGGGATTGTTTCCACAGCACGTACAGGTGCTGGCCCGAACCCGAGACTGGTTGCGCTATGAGGTGCCTGACCGGTTCATCCGCCGCGATGCGCGCGGACACTACAAGGGGCAGAAACAGATCTGGTTTCTGCTTCAGCTGGTTGGGCACGACTGGGATTTGAACCTGCGTGCCACAGACCACCCCGAATTCGACGCCTGGCGCTGGAACGACTACTGGGTTCCGCTGGACGTCGTCGTTGAATTCAAGCGTGGTGTTTATGAAATGGCGCTGACCGAGCTGTCGCGTTTTGTGCCGAGGCTTGACCACAGGCCCGACCACCGCAACCGCTACCTGCGCGCCAACGCACATCCGCGTGACCCGTCCTTGCCGCACGGCATGGACACACCCGGCCGGCTCGGCGCATTTGAGCTGCCGCCCGGCGCGACCTTCGAGCCTGATCCGCAGACCAGCCTGGGCGCTGAAACGCCCCCGAAAGAACAATGACATCCCAACCGGTCTTCAAGAAAATTTTCGCCTCATTGCAACTGACCATGCTGGCGTTTGTCCTGTGCGCTCCGCTGGCTGGCCACGCCCAGATGTTTCAGGAAAGTTATGACTGGAAGGAAGGCGAGACGCCGCCACCGCCAGCCTACGACACGGCCAGGTTGCTGACCTTCAAGGTCAACGCCAATCCGTCGGTGGTGTACGGGGTGGACCCGGCCTCCATCAGCATATCGAGAATCGACAGCGTCGTGCGTTATGTGATGGTCGCGACCAGCGCCAGCGGCAACCGCAACGTCATCTACGAAGGCTTGCGCTGCGCGACCGGCGAGTTCAAGACCTACGCACGCCAGACCGGCGGCCAGTGGAACCCGGTGAGCAGCCCGGAGTGGCGCTCGGTGTTTGACCAGATGCCATCGCCACATCCGCTGGTGTTTGCAAAAGCTGGTGCCTGTGACGGGCGCGCGCCTGCAGGCACGGTGGCCGAGATTGAAGGCAAGCTGAAAACCCAGCGGCAGTACATGGACTACTGAGTCCGGCAGCCGCCAGCTTGCTGGTGCGCTGTACTGGCTTGAACTAGCGCGTGAGCACCAGGTTGGTCCGGTGCAGCATTTCCGGCTCGCCGACATAACCCAGCAGCTTTTCGATTTCTGAAGAGGCCTTGCGGCAAATCAGACGCGCTTCCGCGCTGGAATAGTTCGCCAGCCCGCGCGCAATCTCTGCGCCTTCTGCATCGCGCACGGCAATCACATCACCGCGTGAAAATTCGCCTTGAACCGCTGTCATGCCGATGGGCAGCAGGCTTTTGCCTTCATCACGTACCTTGATGACTGCGCCCGCATCGACCGTGACCGAGCCGCGCATCTGCAGGTGATCGGCCATCCATTGTTTGCGCGCCTGGTTCTTCTGGGTTTGCGCGACCAACAGTGTGCCTATCGCCTCGCCCTGTGTCAGGCGTATCAGGGCCTGTGGCTCGCGGCCCCAGGCAATCACAGTAGAAGCGCCTGAGCCTGCCGCGCGTTTGGCCGCCAGGATTTTGGTGATCATGCCGCCGCTGCCGATGCTGGAGCCGACACCGCCAGCCATGGCTTCGAGCGCCGGGTCGCCGGCCTTGGCCACGTCGACAAATTTGGCGTCAGGGTTCTTGCGCGGATCGGCCGTGTAGAGGCCACGCTGGTCGGTCAGGATGATGAGTGCATCGGCTTCCACCAGATTGGCCACCAGTGAGCCCAGGGTGTCGTTGTCGCCGAACCTGATTTCGTCGATCACGACCGTGTCGTTCTCGTTGATGACGGGCACTACACCCAGCTGCAGCAGGGCCAGCAGCGTGGAGCGCGCATTGAGGTAGCGTTCACGGTCGGCGAGGTCGGCGTGCGTCAGCAACACCTGCGCACTGCCAATACCGTTTTCGCGCAGCTTGGTTTCATAGGCCTGTATCAGGCCCATCTGCCCGACGGCGGCGGCGGCCTGCAGGTCATGGATGGCTTTGGGCCGCGTGTTCCAGCCCAGGCGCTTCATGCCTTCGGCAATGGCGCCGCTGCTGACCATGATGACTTCACGGCCGTCCTTCACCAGCGCAGCCATCTGGGTGCACCACTCGCCGATCGCATTGAAGTCGAGCCCGCGGCCCTCGTTGGTCACCAGGCTGGAGCCGACCTTGACGACGATGCGTTTGGCATTGAGGAGGACGTGAGAGCTTGGGGTGTCTGACATCGTTCGGTATTTTTTACTCTGGCGCCCATCTCTGAAAAGGTGGCCAGGAATTGTCTTGGTCGCGCCTGAAGCGCGAGATGGTTTATTCGGGCGGCAACTCGGCAAACCGCGGATCAATCTCTTCCGGCGGCTGTTCGCTTTTCTGCACTTCCTTGACGTGTTTGTAGATCGTCTTGATCAGCTGCTCGCAACCTTCGCGCGTCAACGCAGAGATCTCGAACACCGGGCCCTTGAACTTGAAGCGCTTGACGAAGTCCTTGACGATGGCCGCGCGATTGTCGGCGTCCACCATGTCGAGCTTGTTGAGCACCAGCCAGCGCGGCTTTTTGTAGAGCTCTTCGTCGTATTTCTTCAGTTCACCGACGATGGCTTTCGCCTGTGCGACGGGGTCTACGCCGTCATCGAACGGCGCCAGGTCGACGATGTGCAGCAGCAGGCGTGTGCGCTGCAGGTGGCGCAGGAATTGGTGACCCAGGCCAGCGCCTTCGGAGGCACCTTCAATCAGGCCGGGAAGGTCGGCAACCACAAAGCTTTGCTCGGGGCCGACGCGCACCACACCCAGGTTGGGGTGTAGTGTGGTGAAAGGGTAGTCGGCAATGCGCGGGCGCGCATTGGACACGGCCGAGATGAAGGTCGACTTGCCCGCGTTCGGCATACCGAGCAGGCCGACGTCGGCCAGCACCTTGAGCTCCAGCTTCAGGCTCTTGCGCTCACCCGGCCAGCCGGGTGTCTTGCTGCGCGGTGCGCGGTTGGTCGAGCTTTTGAAACGCAGATTGCCGAAACCGCCATCGCCGCCCTTGGCAATCATGATCTCTTCGCCGGGGGCCAGAAGTTCATACAGAACTTCGCCGCTTTCACCATCGGTGATGATGGTGCCGACCGGCATTTTCAGGATGATGTCATCGCCTTTGGCGCCGAACATGTCCGAGCCCATGCCGTGGCCGCCGTTGCGGGCCTCGTGCCGGCGGGAGAAACGGAAGTCGACCAGGGTGTTGAGATTGATGTCGGCAACCGCATACACATGGCCGCCACGTCCGCCGTCGCCGCCGTTGGGGCCGCCGAATTCCTTGTACTTCTCGTGGCTGAACGAGACGCAGCCCGCCCCGCCATCGCCTGCGGCAATGTCAATAAAGGCTTCGTCTACAAATTTCATGGCGTGGTCAAAAGTTTCGTTTCGGTGCGCTCCGCACAATACTTTTACCAGATTAGCGGTAAAAAGAGCCAGGGGCGGGCCGTCGCTTTTTGAGGATGAAGAACAAAAAAGCCCCGTCTACGCGGGGCTTCGGGTATTGGCGAAGCTGTGCGCTTACGCCGGGGTCACGTTGACCGTGTGCTTGTTCAGCGCGCCCTTGACGGCGAACGACACTTGGCCATCGACCAGCGCAAACAGGGTGTGGTCCTTGCCCACGCCGACGTTCACGCCAGGGTGGAACCTGGTGCCGCGTTGGCGAACAATAATGCTGCCTGCGCTGATGATTTCGCCGCCGAATTTCTTGACGCCGAGCATTTTGGGCTGTGAATCACGCCCGTTTCGCGTAGAGCCGCCGCCTTTTTTCTGTGCCATTTCTCAATACTCCTTGGGTAGCGTCCCTGCTTAACCGACGATGGCGCCGATTTGCAGTTCCGTGAAGTTCTGACGGTGACCCTGACGTTTTTGGTAGTGCTTGCGACGGCGCATCTTGAAAATGCGAACCTTGTCGTGCCTGCCCTGGGACAGGACAGTAACCGTAACAGTAGCGCCGGACACCAAGGGCGTACCAACCGTGATTGTGCTGCCGGTGCCGACAGCCAAAACCTGGTCAATAACGATCTCTTGGCCTACGTCCGCAGCAATCTGTTCTACTTTAATTTTTTCTCCAGTAGCAACCTTGTATTGTTTGCCACCGGTTTTTATGACCGCGTACATGTGAGACCTCTTCAATCAATGAATTGAGTTCCGCAGACGGATTTCTGCAGAGCCCTAGATTCTAGCATGTGGGGCGGAAAATAGCCAGTTTCGGCCGTTTTCACCCCTTGAAGCCCATGCCGACGGGCCCGGCCTTCCTATAATCTGCCCAAACTTCACGTCTGGAACTGTCTTTTGTCTGCCAATTCTTCAAGCACGGCCACTGCCCTGGCGCTTATCGCCGACGACATGCAGGGAATGGACCGGGTCATAGGGCAACGCCTCAAGTCCGACGTTCCACTGGTCAGCCAGGTCTCCCAATACATCATCGCCGCCGGCGGAAAGCGTTTGCGGCCCGCTTTGCTGCTGCTGATGTGCGGCGCACTGGGCTACCGCGGCGAGCAGCGTTTCAACCTCGCCGCCGTGGTGGAGTTCATCCACACAGCGACCTTGCTGCATGACGACGTGGTGGACGAATCCACCCTCAGGCGGGGGCGCGCCACGGCCAATGAGGCTTTTGGCAACCCGGCCAGCGTCCTGGTCGGCGATTTCCTGTATTCACGTGCCTTCCAGATGATGGTGGACGCCGGGGACATGCGCATCATGCAGACGCTGGCGGAAGCCACCAATGTGATTGCCGAGGGTGAGGTGCTCCAGCTCATGAACATGCATGATGCGTCGCTGTCGGAAGAGGGTTACCTGCTGGTGATTCGATCCAAGACCGCCAAGCTTTTCGAGGCCAGCGCGCGTCTGGGTGCGCTGCTGGCCAAGGTGTCGCCAGAAATGGAGCACAGCTGCGCCGAATATGGCCAAGCCCTGGGTACCGCCTTTCAGGTGATTGATGACGTGCTGGATTACGACGGCGACGTGTCTGAAATGGGTAAAAACCTGGGCGATGACCTGCGCGAGGGCAAGGCAACCTTGCCGCTCATCATTGCGATGCAGCGTGCCACCGAGGCGGAGCGAAACACCATTCGGGAGGCCATAGAGACCGGTGGCACAGCCAAAATGGCGGAAATCATCGACATCGTCCAGAAAACCGGCGCTTTGGTCGCCACCCGGGATGCCGCCATGGCCGAGGCGCAACGCGCGCTGGATGCCTTGCAAACCCTGCCCGAAAACATCTACAGCAATGCCCTGCGGCAGCTGGCCTCGCAACTGCTGGAGCGCCGCTCCTAGCCGTTCATAGCGCTGGCTTGCGGGCGCGGCCGGTGGTGGGTCCGGCACAGGTTGTCCGCACTGTTGTCTTTTGGCGCTTCAGCCTGCCTTTTTGCCGGTTTCCCCACACGGCCCATGCCCGCGTGTATTTTCGATTTACACCCATGGCGCGATGGGCGATGATATCCATTTGATGCTACCCGTTGCCCCGATTGGGCAGGATTTACAGGACTATGGCCGCTGTTGAAACTGTATTGAACGAAGCCCCTTCCCTGGCATTGCCTGGTTTGGGCCGGGCCCTGGTGATGGCGGGAAAACTGGGTCAGAAAGCCGCCGAAGACATCTTTCGCAAAGCCCAGAGTGGCCGGACCAGCTTTATTGCAGAACTGACCGGCTCAGGTGCCGTGTCCGCGTCCGATCTGGCGCACACCATGTCCTCGGCGTTTGCCGCGCCCCTGCTCGATCTCGAGGCCATCGACGTCCAGCGCCTGCCCAAGGGCTTGCTGGACGGCAAGATCTGCCAGACCTACCGCATCGTCGTTCTGAGCAAACGCAACAACCGCCTGATCGTCGCCACCGCCGACCCGTCCGATCAGGAAGCCGCCGAGAAGATCAAGTTCTCGACCCAGATGGGCGTCGACTGGGTGATCGCCGAATACGACAAGCTGTCCAAGCTGGTCGAGGCGTCCACGACCACCGCTGCCGAAGCGATGGAAAGCATCATCGGCGACGACTTCGAGTTTGACGAGGCGAGCGCCGAGATGGCCAGCGAAAGCGCTGAAAGCAGTGTGGCCGAGGTCGAGGACGCGCCGGTCGTCAAGTTTTTGCAGAAGATGTTGCTCGATGCCTTCAGCATGCGGGCATCTGACCTCCATTTCGAGCCTTTTGAGCATACTTATCGCGTCCGTTTCCGGGTGGACGGCGAGTTAAGGGAGATCGCCTCGCCGCCGGTGGCGATCAAGGAAAAACTCGCAGCCCGTATCAAGGTCATCTCGAAACTGGATATCTCCGAAAAACGCGTGCCGCAGGACGGCAAGATGAAGCTCAAGATCGGTCCCGACCGGGTGATCGATTTCCGGGTCAGCACCTTGCCGACCATGTTCGGCGAGAAAATCGTGATCCGTATTCTTGACCCGAGCAGCGCCAAGCTGGGCATTGACGCGCTGGGTTATGAACCTGAAGAAAAGGCGCGCCTGCTCGATGCCATCAGCAGGCCTTACGGCATGGTCCTGGTGACCGGGCCGACTGGTTCGGGCAAAACGGTGTCGCTCTACACCTGCCTGAACATCCTGAACAAGCCGGGCATCAACATCTCCACCGCCGAAGACCCGGCCGAAATTACCTTGCCCGGGGTCAACCAGGTGAGCATGAACGACAAGGCCGGGATGACCTTTCCGGTCGCCCTCAAGGCTTTCCTGCGCCAGGATCCCGACATCATCATGGTTGGTGAAATTCGGGATCTTGAAACGGCCGATATTTCCATCAAGGCCGCGCAGACGGGCCACCTGGTGCTGTCCACCCTCCACACGAACGATGCGCCAACCACGTTGACCCGGATGCGCAACATGGGCATTGCGCCCTTCAACATCGCATCAAGCGTCATCCTGATCACCGCCCAGCGCCTGGCCCGCCGCCTGTGCCCGAACTGCAAGAAGCCTCATGACATTCCGCGTGAAACACTGCTGGACGCGGGTTTCACCGAAGAAGAGGTCGATGGTTCCTGGACGCCTTTCCGTCCTGTTGGCTGTTCCATGTGCACGAATGGCTACAAGGGCCGCGTCGGCATTTACCAGGTCATGCCCATCACCGACGAAATCCAGCGCATCATCCTGCGTGACGGCAGTGCCCTGGACATCGCCGCCCAGGCGGAATCCGAAGGGGTGCGCAGCCTGCGCCAGGCGGGACTTCATAAAGTTAAACTAGGCATGACGTCGGTCGAGGAAGTTCTGGCCTGTACCAATGTCTGACGCCTGCCGTTTCCTGTGCCTCGCAAGGTGCGCCAGGGGTCACGATGTCCGGTAACCGCGCGCTCTGAGCGAGAAAAATTATGGCAACAGCAGGATCTAAGGGTGTTCAGGAATTTGTCTTCGAGTGGGAAGGCAAGGACCGTGGCGGCAAACAGGTCCGCGGTGAAATCCGTGCATCCGGCGAAAACCAGGTGCAGGCCGCGCTGCGCCGGCAAGGCGTCCTGCCCACCAAGATCAAGAAGCGCCGCATGCGCTCCGGCAAGTCCATCAAGCCCAAGGACATCGCCATTTTTACCCGCCAGCTCGCGACGATGATGAAGGCTGGCGTTCCCCTGCTGCAGTCTTTCGACATCGTGGGCCGGGGCAATGCCAACGCCAGCGTGACCAAGCTTCTCAACGATGTGCGCACCGACGTCGAGACCGGCACATCGCTGAGCTCTGCTTTCCGCAAGTACCCTCTGTACTTCAATGCGCTGTATTGCAACCTTATTGAAGCCGGCGAAGCCGCCGGTATTCTGGAATCACTTCTGGACCGACTGGCGGTCTACATGGAGAAAACCGAGGCCATCAAGTCCAAGATCAAGTCGGCGCTGATGTACCCGATCTCGGTCGTGATTGTGGCGTTTGTGGTGGTTGTGGTGATCATGATCTTTGTGATCCCTGCTTTCAAAAGCGTGTTTGCCAACTTCGGGGCAGACCTGCCCGCGCCTACACTTTTCGTCATCGCCATCAGCGAGTTTTTTGTGGCTTACTGGTGGCTTGTTTTCAGCAGCCTGGGTGGCGGCCTGTATTTTTTCTTCCAGGCCTGGAAGCGCAGCGAAAAAATGCAGAAGGTCATGGACCGCGTATTGCTCAAGATTCCGGTGTTCGGTGTGCTGATTGAAAAGTCCTGCATCGCCCGCTGGACGCGCACCTTGTCGACCATGTTTGCCGCTGGCGTTCCCCTGGTCGAAGCGCTTGACTCCGTGGGTGGTGCATCCGGCAATTCCCTGTATGCCGACGCCACCGAGAAAATCCAGCAGGAAGTCTCGACCGGCACCAGCCTGACAACCGCCATGACCAACGTCAACCTGTTTCCCACCATGGTGCTTCAAATGTGTGCCATCGGTGAGGAGTCCGGTTCTGTCGACCACATGCTGGGCAAGGCAGCGGACTTCTATGAGGCCGAGGTCGATGAGATGGTGGCTGGCCTGTCCAGCCTGATGGAACCCATCATCATCGTGTTCCTAGGCGGTCTGATTGGCGGCATTGTGGTGGCCATGTACCTGCCCATCTTCAAATTGGGTCAAGTGGTCTGATGCTGGCGGGGATGGCTGGCTTATCGGCCTGGGTGCACGCCGGCATCGCAGGCATGTTTGGTTTGCTCATCGGCAGTTTTTTCAACGTGGTGATCCACCGGACGCCACTCATCATGTACCGCGGGTGGCTGCGTGAATCCAGCGACAACCTGATGGCCGCCGATCCCGCCATGGGCGTCAATGTCTCGCTGTGGGATCTCGTGTTTGGCGGCAAGGTTGCGCCGCCGAAGGAGCTCTACGCCAGCGCGGAAGCGGCGGGCAAGGCGCTTGACGCAATGCCCCCGCTGGGCATTGCTGCACCACGATCACGTTGCGCCCATTGTGGTTGCACCATCTCCTGGTACCAGAACATCCCTGTGCTCAGCTATCTGGCATTGCGCGGCAAATGCGCGGGCTGTGGCCATCGCATCAGCATCCGCTACCCGCTGGTTGAGATCGTGACCGGCCTGCTGTTTGGGCTGTGCGCGTTCCGTTGGGGTTTCAGCTTCACGACGCTGGCCTGGTGTGCGTTTGCAGGGATTCTGGTGTGCCAGTTCATGATTGACCTCGACACCCAGTTGCTGCCCGACAGCCTGAATTACCTGCTACTGTGGCTCGGACTGGTTCTTGCCGCGCTGGGATTGACGGTGCCGCTGGCGTCCAGTGTTTGGGGTGCTGTGGGGGGCTACCTCATCCTGTGGACCATCTTTCATGCCTACCGGCTGGCGACCGGCAAGGAAGGAATGGGTTACGGCGACTTCAAACTCCTCGCGGCCCTGGGTGCATGGCTGGGTGCCGACTACCTGCTTGCGATTGTGCTGTTGTCGTCTGCCGTTGGCGCCGTGCTGGGCAGCGGCTTGCTGATTGCCGGACGCATTGCCCACAAGGACATCCCGATTGCGTTTGGTCCTTTTCTCGCGGGAGCGGGTCTGCTGTGTCTTGTTCTCGGGCCTGAGCAGGTGCGGACATTGCTGCCGTTTGTCTTTCCTTTCGTGACGCGCTGACATGCGGGTCGGCCTGACAGGCGGGATTGGCAGCGGCAAAAGTACCGTTGCCCGCATGCTGGTCGATTGCGGCGCAGTGCTCATTGATGCCGATGCGATTTCACGCGCCGTCACCGCGACAGGGGGCGCAGCCATTGCCCCTGTCAAAAAGCAGTTCGGTCCGCAAGCGATCACGCCCGAAGGCGCGATGGACCGCGACTTCATCCGGCAACTTGTGTTCGACAATTCCGCCGCCCGCCTGCAACTGGAGGCCATCATCCATCCGCTGGTAGGCCTTGAGTCGCTCAGGCAGGCCGAGCTGGCCCTGAAAGCGGGGAGTGCGTGCGTGCTGTTCGATATTCCCCTGCTTGTGGAGTCGGGCCGCTGGCGCCAGCAACTGGATCAGGTGCTGGTGGTGGATTGCAGCGAGGCCACGCAGGTGGCGCGGGTGGTCGCACGCAACGGCTGGACACCCGAAGCTGTGCACAAGGTGATGGCCGGACAGGCGACACGTGCGGCGCGGCGTGCAGCAGCCGACATTTGCCTCTACAACGACGGACTTGGGCTTGATGAACTGGGTGCCATGGTGAGGCTGGTGTCGCGCCGCTTCGGGCTATGATGCGCAAACAACCTCAATGAGCCGATAAAGACAGTGCCGTGATCCTTTACGAGTATCCCTTCAACGAACGCATACGCACTTACCTGCGGCTCGAGCACCTCTTCCGCCGGCTCGGCGAACTGGTCGCCAGGGACACCCCGACGGATCACCACTACGCCATCACCACGATTTTTGAGGTTATGGACGTGGCCGCACGTGCAGACCTCAAGATGGATGTGCTCAAGGATCTCGAAAAACAAAAACAGATTCTCAACAGTTACCGTGGCAACCCGGCCATCGCCGAAGCGGTGCTCGATGAAGTCACCGGGCAGCTTGAAGGGTGCTTCTCGGCCCTGAACGGCCTGGCCGGCAAGGCGGGGCAGACGCTGACTGAAAACGACTGGCTGATGAGCATACGCAGCCGCATCGGCATTCCTGGCGGCACCTGTGAGTTCGATTTGCCGGCCTACTTTGCCTGGCAGCATTTTGATGCCGCTACACGCCAGGCAGATTTGCAACGCTGGACCACCACACTGGTGCCGCTGGCTGAATCGATCCGCCTGCTGCTTCAGCTGTTGCGTGATTCCGGCGCGCCACAGAAAGTTGTTGCTCCTGCAGGGCAGTACCAGCAAGCGCTGCCGCAGGGCCGCACCTTCCAGTTGCTGCGCCTGCGCATAGACCCATCGATGGGCCTGATCCCCGAGATCAGCGGCAACCGCCTGATGGTCTCGGTGCGCCTGATGCGCCATGAAAGCGATGACCGCCTGCATGCCTGCACCGACGACGCATCGTTTGAACTGACGCTCTGCTCCTGACGCGGGCGGCACGCCGCTGCCTTGTCAGGTCAGCTATCCATCACCATCTGCAACTCATGAAGCCAGCCATGAAACCAGATCAACCCGCCGCCAAAATTGTGGTGTGCCCTGCCTGCAAAGGCAAAAGCATTTATGCGCCCAGCAACGCCTTCCGTCCTTTTTGCAGCGAGCGCTGCAAAAACATGGACCTCGGTGCCTGGGCCAGTGAGAGTTTCCGGATGCCGGTAGACACGCCACCTGATGACGATGTCTACGGCGATCCGAAATTGCAGTGATCAGGCCTGATGCCTGAACGACCTGGCGATGCGGCCATCAAGAGCCGCGCGCCGAGGCGTGAGTTTGTGTCAACAGGGGAGGAAAAAAATGTTTCAGAAATACGTGCTTCAGTGCGCACGCTGGGCGGTGCCCGTGGTCCTGGTGGCGGTGTGTTCCGGCGCAGCCTGGGCTGCAGATACCGATGCCCCGGCTGAGCCACCCGCCGCCGCCAAAAAGAAAAAGGCCGCCAAGCCCAAATCAGCCAAGGTGAAGTTCACGCCGGGCTCGGAAGAAAGCCGCGCAGAGCGCCGGGCGCGGCTGAAGATTGAATGCAAGGGCGCAGTGAACGCCGGCGCGTGCACCGGCTACACGCGCTAGGCCCCACCCGGTGAAGATTCGGGAGGAGGTTCAGGCGCAGCGTCAGGCTGCGGGCGCGCCCAGCATCTGCTGGAGTTCGCCGTTTTCGTACATCTCCATCATGATGTCCGAGCCGCCGACAAATTCACCCTTGACGTAGAGCTGGGGAATGGTGGGCCAGTTGCTGTATTCCTTGATGCCGTGGCGGATTTCGGGGTCTTCCAGCACGTTCACCGTCGCTGGCTTGGTGACGCCGCAAGCCCTCAGCACCTGTATGGCCTTGCCTGAAAAGCCGCACTGCGGGAACTGCGCCGTGCCCTTCATGAACAGCACAACGTCGCTGGATTTAACGATCTGGTCAATGCGTTGCTGGGTGTCGCTCATGGTCAATCCTCTGTCTGGTGGTTGGGTCAATGGGCAATAAATGCCACTGGCCGCGAAAAATTCAATGCCCGATTATCCCGCCGTTCCGGGATTCCTGGTTTCCCCGGGCCATTGGCCGCCTGAGCAGCGCTCTATGCCGGCCAGGTCTTCCCTGCTTTGCACATGCATGAAGCCGCCTTCGGCCAGCAATTGCCTTACCCTGGCTGACTGGTCGTAACCGTGCTCCAGCAGCAGCCAGCCGCCCGCGTGCAGGCGTGCCGGCGCCTGCTTGATGATGCTGCGGATGTCGTCCAGCCCGTCGCTGCCGGACGCCAGTGCTGCCAGCGGCTCATGGCGCAGGGCAGGTAAATGCACATCGGCATCGGCAATGTAGGGCGGATTACTAACGATCAGGTGGAAGTGGCCACTGACTTTCTCGAGCCATGAGCTTTCCTGGAAGGTGACGGGGAGGGCGAGTTTCAGGGCGTTGCTGCGGGCGACAGTGAGGGCATCCGCGCTTGCATCGACGGCAAAGACAGCTGAAGGATGGCCCGCGCTTTGCCATGTTTGCGCCAGTGCCAGCGCGATCGCACCGCTGCCCGTGCCCAGATCCAGCACACTGGTTGTTTCGGTGGATGGCCACTGCTGCGCCACATCCAGCGCCCACTGCACCAGTGTTTCGGTGTCTGGGCGAGGCACCAGCACGCGGGCATCGACGGTCAGGTCAAGCCCAAAAAACTCCTTGTGGCCGGTGATATAGGCCAGCGGTTCACCAGCCGCGCGCCGCACGCAGGCTTGCTGGAAGGACTGTGCAGTGATGCCGTCGAGTGCGTCATCGTCATGCGCCAGCAGCCAGGCACGGTCGCTGTCCGGGCGTTGCAGGGCGTGGAGCAGCAGCAGCTGTGCGTCCAGCCTGTCCAGTCCCAAAGTGGCGGCGGTCTGGAGTGCCTGTCCGCACGTCATGGCGGCGACGGCAGTCATGTAGCGATTCAGCCCTGCGAGGCCGTTTCCAGCTCCGCCAGTTGTTCGGCACCGCTGGCCACCTGCAGGGCGGTGACCACGTCTTCGAGGTCGCCTTCCATGATGGTGAGCAGCTTGTACAGCGTCAGGTTGATGCGGTGGTCGGTGAGCCGGCCTTGCGGAAAGTTGTAGGTGCGTATGCGGTCACTGCGGTCGCCGCTGCCGATCAGGCCCTTGCGCAATGCCGCGTCCTTGGCGGCGCGTTCGGCCCGGTCTTTTTCATGGATGCGCGCGGTCAGCACTTTCAGCGCTTGTGCCTTGTTGCTGTGCTGGCTGCGGCCGTCCTGGCATTCGGCCACGATGCCGGTCGGCAGGTGGGTGATGCGGACGGCCGAATCGGTCTTGTTGATGTGCTGGCCACCGGCGCCGCTGGCGCGGTAGGTGTCGATGCGCAGGTCCGCCGGATTGATCTGGATGGCGATGGCCTCATCGGGCTCGGGCATCACGGCGACCGTGCAGGCACTGGTATGAATGCGGCCCTGGGTTTCCGTGGCCGGCACGCGTTGTACGCGGTGGCCGCCCGACTCAAAACGCAGCTTGCCGTAAACGCCGACGCCCGTGGCATCGGTGGCGCCTTCAACGCGCAGCACCACTTCCTTGTAGCCGCCTAGTTCGCTCGACGACTCGCTGATGATTTCGGTGCGCCAGCCGCTGCGCTCGGCGTAGCGCGTGTACATGCGGAACAAATCGCCCGCAAACAGGGCCGACTCGTCCCCGCCGGTGCCGGCGCGGATTTCAAGAAAAGCCGGCCGCACGTCGTCCGGGTCTTTGGGAATCAGCATCAGCTGCAGCGCTTCGTCGATCTGCGCAATGTCGGCTTTGGCGGCGGTGATTTCTTCTTCCGCCATGTCCAGCATGTCTGCATCGTTGCCGGCATCGCCCAGCATGGCCTGCGCACCGGCGAGGTCGGCTTCGCGGCTGGTGAGTTTGCGGTACTGCTCGGCAATGGTGCTGGCTTCGGCGTGTTCGCGCGTCAGGCTGCGAAAGCGGTCGAGGTCGCTCACCACGTCGCTGGCGGACAGCAGCGCATCCAGCTCATGCAGCCTCAAAAGCTGGCGGTCGAGGGTCTGGCGGAGAAAGGGTTTCATGGAACAAAAAGCCGGTGAAGGCAAAAATCAGGGTTAACGGTTGTTGGCAGGGCGGCCCTTGTCACCTGTCGGTGCGGGCGGTTCCTGCGCCGCTAACGCTCTTTGTCTTCCGGGCGCAGTCTGGGCAACTGGCCGCGTAAAAACAGTTTCGACACGGTCTGTGCCGTGGCTTCACGGTTGGCTGCGTCGCCGGCATGCAGTTCGGCCAGCGTGCCGTGCAGCATTTTTTGCGTCAGGCCGCGGCTCAGCGCGTCCAGCACATCGTCAATCGACTCGCCCTTGGCCAGCAGTTTTTTGGCGCGGGCAATTTCCAGCTGCCGCCATTCGTCGGCCTGCGCGTTGATTTGCTGGATCAGCGGCACGGTGCCGCGCTGGCCCAGCCAGTGCATGAAGTTCTGCACGCCGGCGTCGATGATGACTTCGGCTTCGGCCACGGCCGCCTGGCGGCTGTCGCGGCCGGTCTGCACGACCTGCGCGAGGTCGTCCACGGTGTACAGGTAGACGTCAGGCAGTTCCTTGACTTCGGGCTCGATGTCTCGCGGCACGGCCAGATCAACCATGAACATGGGCTTGTGCTTGCGCAGCTTGACGGCGCGCTCGACCGCGCCCAGGCCGATGATGGGCAGTGTGCTGGCGGTGCAGCTGATGACGGCGTCGAACTCGTGCAGGCGGCTGGGCAGGTCGGCCAGGCGCATGACTTCGGCGCCGAAGCGGCCGGCGAGTTTTTCGCCGCGCTCCAGCGTGCGGTTGGCCAGCGCCATCGATTTGGGCTTCTTCGCAGCAAAGTGTGTGGCGGCGAGGTCGATCATTTCGCCCGCGCCGACAAACAGCACGCGGATGTCGCCCAGGTCTTCAAACAGCTGGCCGGCCAGGCGCACGGCTGCGGCGGCCATGCTGATGCTGTGCGAGCCGATTTCGGTGCTGCTGCGCACTTCCTTGGCGACGGCAAACGAGCGCTGGAAAAGCTGGTGCAGCGTGGTGCCCATGGCACCGGCGTCTTCGGCGGCACGCACGGCGTCTTTCATCTGGCCGAGGATTTGCGGCTCGCCCAGTACCATGGAATCCAGCCCGCTGGCGACGCGGAAGGCGTGGCGCGCGGCCTGGTCGCCCTGCAGCGTGTAGGCATGCGAGCGCAGCAGCGCGGGCGAGACACCGCCGCTGGACGCCAGCCACTCCAGCGTGTTGTCGAGGTCGGTGTTTTCACCCGCACAGTAGATTTCTGTGCGGTTGCAGGTCGAGAGAATCGTGGCTTCGGGCTGGCGTGCCAGCGCCGAACGCAAACCGTTCAGGGTCGGCTCGATCTGGTCCATGGAGAACGCAAATCGGCCGCGCAAATCCAGCGGTGCAGTGTTGTGGTTTAGCCCAAGGGCCCAGACGGACATCGCCACATTATAAAATTGAAGCACTGCCCGGCGTGAGCTGGGCGCCAATGCCCGTCATTGAGGGCTTTTTTTCCGCATCCAGACACCCAACCCGGACCCCGGATGACCGCCTACCTGCTCACCGACCATCTGCTCAATTTCATCGTACCGGCGGCGTTTGTGGCCTTGCTGCTGATGTTGCTGGCGCAGTTTTTTGGCCGCTTTTACAAACGCAAACGGAGTTCTGGCTACAGCTGGCGTGCGCAGTTCGGCATTATTTTTGCCGTGAATCTGGTCATTCTGGTGGCCGGGCTGGTGGTCTTTGGTGCCGACGGCAAGATGGCGACCTATGCGGCCCTGGTGGTGGGTGGGGCGTTGTGCCATTGGCTGCTCGGACGGGGCTGGAAGGCTTGAGCCTTGAATTTTGCCGTAAATATTAAATTTTTAATGTATACGGCAAAATTTTAACTTTTACGGCAAGTTTTCTGATTTAGGCTTTTTTCTCCGCCTGAAAACCCTAAAAACAGCCCGAAATATGGCTTTTTAGGGCATCAAATCGGCCTCCAGACCAATAGACACGAGCGTGAGCAGCTACTGAATTAATAGCGTCCGAATGCTTGCCGCGATGCGTCAGTTTGTCGTATCGGGCCGGAAAACGTGCACCTCGTCCGTGATGATGCCGTCCAGGCCCAGCGCCAGCATCGCCTGCACGGCGGACGATTCGTTGGCGGTGTAGCAGAGCGTCCTCAGGTCGGCTTGCTGCGCCTGCCGGACCGTGACCTCGTTCCACAGGCGGTAGTTGCAGACCACGGCCACACAGTCCAGTTCACGTGCCGTGTCCAGCCAGCCGGGGTTGAGCGTGTCGAGCAGCAGGGCGCGAGGCAGCTGGGGCTGGGCGCGACGCGCCGCTTCCAGTGCGGCGGGCTGGAAGGACGACAGCAGTGGCGGCGTTTGGCTGGCCGCCCACATTGCAGCGGCAGCGTTGGCGACAGCGGTGCCTGTGGGACCTTCAAGGCCGGGCGTGGGTTTGATCTCGATGTTCAGAAAATAGTCATGGTCCAGGCAATAGCGGGCGATGACGTCCAGGCTGGCCAGGGGTTCGCCCGTGAATTCTGTTGAGTGCCAGCCGCCGGCATCCAGTTTTGACAGCGCAGCCCAGTCAAGCGCCCGGGCGTCGCCCTTGCCGTTGCTGGTGCGATCCAGCGTCGCGTCGTGCAGCAAAAACAGCACGTCGTCGGCACTGAGTTTGACATCGCACTCGAACATTCGGTAGCCGTGGCTGGCGCCCAGTTTGAAGGCCACCAGTGTGTTTTCAGGAGCCTGCTTGCCCGCACCGCGGTGGGCGATCCACTTCGGATACGGCCAAAAAGCTGGTGCCCCCACGCTCCCCACATCGTGTGGTTCGCTGCCCCCCAGGGGGGCTGTGCTTGCTTGGGGCGGCCCTGCGCTGCGCACGATTTTCAAACTAGATTCTTTTCCCGGTTTCAGCATCGAACCAGTGAAGCCGGTCGGCGCGCGGTGTCACATGAATCGTCGCGCCGATCTCCGGCGCAGACGACAGGCTTTCGTCGGTGCGAACGATCAGGGTTTCATCGCCGAAGCGACAGTAGAGCAGCCGTTCAGCGCCCAGCATCTCGATCGTGTCGACCTGCACGGCCCAGCCCCCACCTCCGGCCATGCCGACCTGCAGGTGCTCCGGCCGTATGCCCAGAATAGTGCCGGGCTTGCCCCCAAAGTCGGCATTGGGCGCGTGCTTGAGCAGGTTCATGGGCGGCGAGCCCATGAAGCTTGCGACAAAGGTGGTGGCCGGACGGTTGTAGACCTCCTCCGGCGTGCCGAACTGCTCCATGCGGCCGGCGTTCATCACCATCATGCGCTGCGCCAGCGTCATGGCCTCGACCTGGTCGTGGGTGACGAACAGCGAGGTGATGCCCAGCTCGCGGTGCAGTTTCTGGATCTCGAGGCGCGTCTGCACACGCAGCTTGGCATCAAGATTGGAGAGCGGCTCGTCGAACAGAAACACCTGCGGCTGCCGCACGATGGCGCGGCCCATGGCGACGCGCTGGCGCTGGCCGCCCGAGAGTGCGCGGGGCTTGCGGTCCAGCAGGTGGCCGAGTTCGAGGATTTTGGCGGCCTTGTCGACGCGTGTCTTGATGTCGGCGACCGGCACTTTGGCGATCTTCAGGCCGTAGGCCATGTTGTCGAACACCGTCATGTGCGGGTACAGCGCGTAGTTCTGGAACACCATGGCGATGTCGCGCTCGGACGGCTCCAGGTCGTTGACGACGCGGCTGCCGATGCAGATTTGCCCGTCGCTGATTTCTTCCAATCCGGCCACCATGCGCAGCAGGGTCGACTTGCCGCAGCCCGATGGCCCGACGATGACGATGAACTCGTGGTCATTGATTTCGGCGTCAATGCCGTGCAGCACCTTCACGGCGGTTTTGCCCGAGCCGTACTGCTTGATGACGTTCTTGAATGAAAGGGATGCCATTGTTGTTCCGCCGTATTCTTGGTTTTATTTTTCCGTGTCCACCAGGCCCTTGACGAACCATTTCTGCATCAGCACCACCACGAAAGCGGGCGGCAGCATGGCGAGGATGGCGGTGGCCATCACCACGTTCCATTCGTTCTGCGAATCGCCGCCGGCAATCATGCGTTTGATGCCGATGACGACGGGGTACATGTCTTCACTGGTGGTGGCCAGCAGGGGCCAGAGGTACTGGTTCCAGCCGTAGATGAACTGGATGACAAACAGCGCCGCCATCGAGGTTTTGGACAGCGGCAACAGGATGTCCCAGAAAAACCGCATCGGGCCTGCACCGTCCATGCGGGCGGCCTCGACAAGTTCATCGGGCACCGTCAAAAAGAACTGGCGAAACAAAAATGTGGCCGTGGCGGAGGCAATCAGCGGCACCGTCAGGCCCGCATAGGTGTTGAGCATGCCGAGGTCCGACACCACCTTGTAGGTCGGGCCAATGCGCACCTCCACAGGCAGCATCAGCGTGACAAAAATCGCCCAGAAGAAAAAGTTCTTCAGTGGAAAGCGGAAGTAAACAATGGCAAACGCCGACAGCAGCGAGATGGCGATCTTGCCGAAGGTGATGACCAGCGCCGTCACCAGGCTGACCCACATCATGTGGGCCACAGGCGCCGTTGAGCCGCCGCCTGTGCTGGTGGGGCTGCCAAACAAGGCTGTTCTGTAGGTCTCCCAAAAATGGCTGCCGGGCAGGAGCGGCATCGGCGTCTGCACGATTTCCTGCGCGGTGTGGGTGGACGCCACAAACGCCAGGTAGAGCGGGAAGGCGACGATGAGCACGCCGAGAATCATCACGGCGTGGGCGAGGATGCCGAGGGTGGCGCGGCGTTCGACCATCAGTAGTTCACCTTTTTCTCGACATAGCGGAACTGCAAAACGGTCAGCACGACCACGATGGCCATGAGCACCACGGACTGCGCCGCCGAGCCGCCCAGGTCCATGGCCTTGAAGCCGTCGTAATACACCTTGTAGACGAGGATGGAGGTTTCCTGCCCCGGCCCGCCGTGGGTGGTGGCGTCCACGATGGCGAAGGTGTCGAAGAAGGCGTACACCATGTTGATGACCAGCAAGAAGAAGGTCGTCGGTGACAACAGCGGGAACTGGATGCTCCAGAAACGCCGCCAGGGTCGCGCACCATCGATGGCCGCTGCTTCAATCAGCGATTTGGGAATCGACTGCAGGCCGGCGAGGAAGAACAAAAAGTTGTACGAGATCTGTTTCCACACCGCCGCCATGACGATGAGCGTCATGGCGTGGCCGCCATCCAGCAGGTGGTTCCAGTTGATGCCCATCTTGCCCAGTGCATAGGCCACCACGCCCAGCGAGGGCGAGAACATGAACACCCACAGCACCCCGGCCACTGCAGGTGCGACGGCATAGGGCACAACCAGCAGCGTTTTGTAAAACAGCGCGCCCTTGATGATGCGGTCGGCAAACACCGCCAGCACCAGCGACAGGCCTATGCCCAGCACGGCGACGAGTATGGAAAAGAGGGCCGTGGTCTTGAACGATGTCAGGTAACCCGCATCGTTGAAAAGCTGCTGGAAGTTGGCGAACCCGACCCACTCGGTCGATGTGCCGAAAGCATCCTGCACCTGGAAGGACTGCATCAGCGCCTGCGCCGCCGGCCAGAAGAAAAACACGCTGATGACAATGACCTGCGGTGCCAGCAAAAGCCACGGCAGCCAGGCGGAACGGAAGAGGACGCGTTTTTCCATCAGTAACCCGAATGATGCCAGCCGGCGCAGCGGCGCGAATCACGCCACCTGCCGGCCGTGCAATGTTCAGCCCTTGTTTGCTTTCTGGAAACGCTCCAGTTGCTCGTTGCCGCGCTTGACGATGGCGTCCAGGGCTTCCTTGGTGGTCTTTTTGCCGCTCCAGACCTGTTCGAGTTCTTCGTCCTCGATGGCGCGCACCTGCACGTAATTGCCCAGGCGTATGCCGCGGCTCTTGTCGGTGACCTTGCGGATCATCTGCGTCACGGCCACGTCGGTGCCGGGGTTCTGTTTGTAGAAGCCCGATTTTTCAGTCAGCTGGTAGGCGGCCGTCGTCACGGGCAGGTAGCCTGTGCGTTTGTGGCTGGCCGACTGCACTTCGGGGCTGGAGATGTAGTTGAAGAAGGCTGCAACACCCTTGTATTCGGCAGGCTTCTTGCCAGCCATCACCCAGAGGCTGGCACCGCCAATGACCGTGTTCTGCGGTGCGCCGGCAACGTCCTGGTAGTAGGGCAGGGGCGCCAGGCCATAGCCGAACTTGGCGTTCTTGGCCACGTTGCCGTAGAAGCCGGAGGACGTGTTGATCATGGCGCACTCGCCGGACACAAAACTCGCCTCAGGCACGTTGCCGCGGCCCTTGTAGACGAACAGGCCCTGCTTGGACATGTTGGCCAGGTTTTCAATGTGGCGCTGGTGCAGCGGCGAGTCGATCTTCATCCGCGCATCCATGCCCGACAGGCCATTGGATTTGGTCGCAAACTCGACGTTGTGCCAGCTCGAGAAGCTCTCCAGCTGCGTCCAGCCCTGCCACGCGGTGGTAAACGGGCATTTGTGGCCCGAAGCCTTGAGCTTGGCCGCGGCGTTGACCACTTCAGGCCAGGTCGTCGGCGCCTTGTCGGTGGGCAGGCCGGCCGCCTTGAAAGCGTCCTTGTTGTAATAAAAAATAGTGGTCGAGCTGTTGAAGGGGAAGCTCAGCATCTGGCCATTGGGGGCCGTGTAGTAACCGGCCACGGCAGATACGTAGGCGGTGGGGTCGAACTTGTAACCGGCGTCTTTCATGATCTGGGCCACGGGCACCACGGCGCCTTTGCTGGCCATCATGGTGGCGGTGCCGACCTCGAACACCTGAAGGATGTGAGGGGCATTGCCGGCGCGGAAAGCGGCGATGGCGGCGGTCATGGACTCGTCGTAGCTGCCCTTGAAGACCGGGATGATCTTGTATTCCTTCTGGCTGGCGTTGAAGTCCTTCGCCAGGTCGTTGACCCATTCACCGTTGACGGCAACCATGGAATGCCACCACTGGACTTCGACCTGGGCCTGGCTGGCCAGGGGTGTGAGCAGCGCGGCGGCTGCGATGGCGAGCCCCGAAAAGCGGGCTTTTGACGACAAGATCTTCATGAAAACTCCTGAATCCGTTGACATTGTTGGAGCAGACAGTCTGCAAACTGTTTGTGACAGTCGGATTTAAGCGATTTGAACGCGCTTTAACAAGCGGGTTTCCCATGATGCCTGCAGTGAGGTCAAGGTCGCGCCGCAGCAGGCAAATGCTGCGCTGCGTTAACATAGGAAGGACACAGGACAAGAGCGCCGGGCAGCGGTTTCACGACTGCCCGGACCGCCGGAAATTGCACGATGAACGCCCCAACGACTTTCCAGGAACTCCACAAGCCCGTCGCTGACGCCAGGACGGGTGAGGCCCGCATCCGCGAGATTCCCTACAACTACACCTCGTTTTCTGACCGCGAAGTCGTCATTCGCCTGCTCGGCGAGCATTCCTGGGACCTGCTGAACCGCCTGCGCGACGAGCGCCGCACCGGCCGGTCGGCCCGCATGTTGTACGAGGTGCTGGGCGACATCTGGGTCGTGCAGCGCAACCCCTACCTCCAGGACGACCTGCTGGACAACCCCAAACGCCGCAAGTTGCTCGTCGAGGCGTTGCAGCACCGGCTGAACGAGGTCGAAAAACGCCGTACACCCGATGCTGACCGCGAACGTGATGCCATCGTGCAGGATTTGCTGCGGGCGGCACGCAGCGCTGTAGGGCGCTTTGCCGATTCATTTGAAGAGATTGCCGAGCTGCGCCACCAGACTGAACGCAAGCTGCGCAAGCTTACGCTGAAAGACAACATCAAGTTCGATGGCCTGTCGCGCGTCTCGCACGTGACGGATGCCACCGACTGGCGTGTCGAGTACCCCTTTGTGGTGCTGACGCCGGACACGGAAGTCGAGATGGCCGGTCTGGTCAAAGGCTGTATCGACCTGGGCCTGACGATTGTTCCGCGCGGCGGCGGCACCGGCTACACCGGCGGCGCAATTCCCCTGACCTGGAAGTCGGCCGTCATCAACACCGAAAAGCTTGAGGCCATGACCGAGGTCGAGATGGTGCAATTGCCCGGTATTGCCGGGCCGGTGGCGACCATCTGGACGGAAGCCGGTGTGGTGACGCAGCGTGTGGCCGACGCGGCCGAGCGCGGCGGTTTTGTGTTTGCCGTGGACCCGACCTCTGCCGAGGCTTCCTGCATAGGCGGCAACATCGCCATGAATGCCGGTGGCAAAAAGGCCGTACTCTGGGGTACTGCGCTGGACAACCTGGCGTCGTGGCGCATGGTCACACCCGAGTCGCAGTGGCTTGAAGTCACGCGACTGGACCACAACCTGGGCAAGATTCACGATGCCGAAATGGCGAGCTTCAGGCTGGATTATTTCGAAGCCGACGGCAAGACGCCGGTGCGCACCGAGCAACTCGACATTCCCGGCAAGAGCTTCCGCAAAGAGGGCCTTGGCAAGGACGTCACCGATAAATTCCTCAGCGGCCTGCCCGGCATTCAGAAGGAAGGCTGCGATGGCCTGATCACCAGCGCGCGCTGGATCGTCCACCGCATGCCGGTGCACACCCGTACCGTCTGCCTTGAGTTTTTCGGCAATGCCAAGGACGCGGTCCCCAGCATCGTGGAGATCAAGGACTTCATGTTCGCCGAGCAAAAGCGCACCGAGGCGCTGGGCTCGCCTGTGCTGCTCGCCGGGCTGGAGCACCTGGACGACCGTTACCTGCGTGCCGTGGGTTACGCCACCAAATCCAAGCGCGGCGGCCTTCCCAAGATGGTTTTGTTTGGCGACATTGCCGGTGATGATGCAGATTCCGTGGCCCGTGCGACTTCAGAAGTGGTGCGTATTGCCAACTCGCGCGCCGGCGAAGGTTTTATCGCCATCAGCCCGGACGCACGCAAGAAATTCTGGCTGGACCGCAAGCGTACGGCAGCGATTTCGCGCCACACCAACGCCTTCAAGATCAACGAAGACGTGGTCATTCCGTTGCCGCGCATGGCCGAGTACAGCGATGGCATCGAGCGCATCAACATCGAACTCAGCCTGCGCAACAAGATTCGCCTGTGCGACGAGCTCGAGATGTTTTTTCGCACCGGCAACCTGCCGCTTGGCAAGTCGGATGACGCGAACGAAATCCCGTCCGCCGAGCTGCTCGAAGACCGTGTCGGCCAGGCGCTGGCGCTGATCGTCGAGGTGCGCGAACTGTGGGCCGGCTGGCTGCGTGACGTCGAGCCACTGTTCAAGGACTTGCAGGACCACACGCTGCGCGCCAGCTGGAAGACGCAACTGCGCGCGCCGCTGCAGGCCATCTTCACCGGCGGTGCTTTTTTGCCGATTCTTGAAGAGTGCACTGCCATCCACAAACGTGTGCTCAAGGGCCGCGTCTGGGCCGCGCTGCATATGCATGCCGGTGACGGCAACGTGCACACGAATCTGCCGGTCAACAGCGACGACTACGAGATGCTACAGACCGCGCATGAAGCGGTGGCCCGCATCATGGTGCTGGCCCGTTCGCTCGATGGGGTGATTTCGGGCGAGCATGGCATCGGCATCACGAAGATGGAATTCCTCAGCGATGCGGAGCTGAAGCCTTTTGCAGACTACAAGGCCAGGGTCGACCCGGAAGGCCGCTTCAACAAGGGCAAGTTGCTGCGCCAGCCGGCTGCCGTTCAGACGCAGGCTGACGAACCGGCCGGCCCCCTGCAAGAGTTGCTGGCCGACCTGACCAACGCCTACACGCCCAGCTTTGGCCTGATGGGGCATGAGTCGCTCATCATGCAGCAGAGTGATATCGGCGCCATTGCAGACAGCGTCAAGGACTGCCTGCGCTGCGGCAAATGCAAACCGGTGTGCGCCACCCATGTGCCGCGCGCTAACCTGCTGTACAGCCCGCGCAACAAGATTTTGGCGACCTCGCTGCTGGTTGAAGCTTTTCTGTATGAAGAGCAGACGCGGCGTGGCGTCAGCATCAAGCATTGGGAAGAGTTTGAAGACGTGGCCGACCACTGCACGGTGTGCCACAAGTGCCTGACGCCTTGCCCGGTTGATATCGACTTCGGCGAAGTGTCCATGAACATGCGCAACCTGCTGCGCAAGATGGGCCAGAAATCCTTTCGGCCAGGCAACGCGGCGGCGATGTTTTTCCTGAACGCCACCAGTCCGCAAACCATCAAGTTCATGCGCAGTGCGATGGTCGATGTGGGTTTCAAGGCCCAGCGGCTGGCCAACGATGTGCTGCGGCGTGTGGCGCGCAAGCAGACCTCGCGTCCGCCAGCCACGGTGGGGCGCGCACCTGTCAAAGAGCAGGTGATCCACTTCATCAACAAAAAAATGCCCGGCGGCTTGCCCAAGAAGACTGCGCGTGCCTTGCTGGACATTGAAGACAAGGATTACGTTCCCATCATCCGCAACCCCAAAAACACCACCGCGGAAACCGAGGCGGTGTTTTATTTCCCCGGTTGCGGCTCAGAGCGTCTCTTCAGTCAGGTGGGCCTGGCGACGCAGGCCATGCTCTGGCATGCGGGTGTGCAGACCGTGCTGCCGCCGGGTTATTTGTGCTGCGGTTATCCCCAGCGCGGCAGCGGCCAGTTCGACAAGGCCGAAAAGATCATCACGGACAACCGTGTGCTGTTCCACCGCGTGGCCAACACCTTGAACTACCTGGACATCAAGACCGTGGTGGTCAGTTGCGGCACCTGCTATGACCAGTTGCAGGGCTATGAGTTCGAGAAGATTTTCCCGGGCTGCCGCATCATCGACATCCACGAATACCTGCTTGAAAAAGGCATCACCCTGCGCACCGACATGCCGGGCGCGGGATACCTCTATCACGACCCCTGCCACAGCCCGATGAAGCTGCAGGAGCCGATGAAAACGGTGAAGGCACTGCTGGGCGACAACGTCATCAAGAATGACCGCTGCTGCGGTGAGTCGGGCACGCTGGGTGTGACCCGGCCCGACATTTCGACGCAGATACGCTTTCGCAAGGAAGAAGAGCTGCGCAAAGGTGAAGACCAGTTGCGCACGTCGGGCGTGGTCGACAGCCAGGAAAACGTCAAGATCCTCACCAGCTGCCCCAGTTGCCTGCAGGGCCTGTCACGCTACGGCAATGACCTGAACAACGGTTTGCTGGAAGCCGATTACATCGTTGTGGAGATGGCAAACCAGATCCTCGGCACCGAGTGGCTGCCGGCGTATGTTGAGGCTGCCAACAACGGCGGCATCGAACGCGTGCTTGTCTGAGTTATGGCCGGTCTGAGCAAGGATTCGCCCACACCCGTCGACCTGACGGTGCATGGCCAGTCGCGGTTTCTGGAAATTGCATTTTCAGACGGCGCCACCTTCCGGATCCCGTTTGAATTGATGCGTGTCTACTCGCCCTCGGCGGAGGTTCAGGGCCATGGCCCCGGCCAGGAGACGCTACAGACGGGCAAGCGCGAGGTGGGCATTGCTGCCATGGAGCCGGTGGGCAACTATGGCGTGAAGCCGGTGTTCTCGGATGGCCACGACAGTGGCATCTTTACCTGGGATTACCTGTACGAGCTGGGCGCCGGCCAGGACAGACTGTGGGGCGAATACCAGCGGAAGCTGGAGGTCGCCGGTCTCCAGCGCGATGCGCCCATGGTGCCGGCCGGCGGCCACGCCTGCGGCAACCATTGAGGCGGGCTGGTGGCGGTACGTCGCCGCACTGTTGTTTTTCCAGCATAAAACCTTTGAATGCCCTGAACAGGCAAAGGGTTGTCGCTGTCCCTGGCGGCTTTGAGCCCTAGCATTCAACCATGTCCAGTACCCACTTCGGTTTTCAGTCGGTCGACGAGCAGGAAAAAGCAGGCCGCGTGCGCAGCGTGTTCGATTCCGTTGCGCCCAAATACGACGTGATGAACGACCTGATGTCCATGGGCCTGCACCGTGCATGGAAAGCCTACACCGTGCTGGTGGCCAACGTCAAGGATGGGCAGCATGTGCTGGACATCGCGGGCGGCACAGGTGACCTGGCCATGGCGTTTGCGCCCAAAGTGGGTGTCAATGGCAAGGTGGTGCACACCGACATCAACGAAGCCATGCTGCGCGAAGGGCGTAACCGCCTGCTGGATGCCGGCATCAGCGTGCCGACGCTGGTGTGTGATGCCGAACACCTGCCGTTCCCCGACGCGCACTTCGACCTGGTCACTGTGGCTTTTGGCCTGCGCAACATGACGCACAAGGATGTGGCGCTGAAAGAAATGAACCGCGTGCTCAAGCCGGGCGGCAAGCTGCTGGTGCTCGAGTTTTCAAAAGTGGCCCGGCCGCTGACCAAAATTTACGACTGGTATTCGTTCAAGGTGCTGCCGAGAATCGGCAAACTGGTTGCCAACGACGACGCCAGCTACCAGTACCTTGCAGAGTCCATCCGCATGCATCCTGACCAGGACGAGTTAAAGGCCATGATGCTTAAAGGTGGTTTCGGCCATGTGGACTATCACAACATGTCAGGCGGCATTGCGGCATTGCATGTTGGAATCAAGTGTTAACAGCTAACTTTCCATAAAACCAAACGAGACAAATCGCCCCTAGGAGACTTTCCATCATGAAAATCTGGTCCATCATTCTTTCCGCCATGCTGGCGTTGACGCTGACTCTCGCAGGTGCTGACGCACAGGCCAAACGCATGGGCGGCGGCAAGTCCATCGGCAAACAATCGTCCAACGTCACCCAGCGTGATGCCGCGGGCGGCACCGGCGCTACGTCTGCCGCCAAGCCGGCAGCTCCAGCCGCCGCGGCGCCGGCCGTCGCGCCAAAACGCCCATGGGGCGCAATGCTCGGCGGCCTCGCGGCCGGTCTTGGCCTGGCTTGGCTGGCGTCCTCACTGGGTCTGGGTGGTGTATTCGGCCAGATCATCATGTTTGCCTTGCTGGCGCTCGTCATCATGGTGGTGATTGGTTTTGTGATGCGCAAGCTCAAGGGACAACAATCTGGCGGCCAGGCTCAAACGCCGTTCGCCTTTCAGGGAGCTGGTGGCGCCACTACGGCCACGACGCCCAAAAATTACAGCCCCGAGAACGTGGGCAACGACGCTTCGGCCAGGCCTTGGGAGCGCAACAGCATGGCCTTTGATGCCGGCAAAAACGCCTCGGGCTCCATGATCGGCTCTGCGCTGATGGGCTCGCAAAACTGGGGCGTGCCTGCCGGCTTTGATGCCGACGGCTTCCTCGCTGCCAGCAAGACCAATTTCCTGACCCTGCAGGACGCCTGGGACCGCTCCGACATCAGCAGCCTGCGCTCCATGATGACGGATGAAATGCTGGAGCAGATCAAGGTCCAGCTGACTGACCGCGAGTCGCACACCGGTGGCGGCACGAACAAGACCGACGTGGTCATGCTCAACGCCCAGTTGCTCGGCATCGAGGAGTTGAACGATGTCTACATGGCCAGCGTCGAGTTCTCCGGCATGATCCGCGAAGACGCCTCGGCCGGCGCCAGCCCGTTCCGTGAGGTCTGGAACATGACCAAACCGCGTAACGGCGGCAGCGGCTGGCTGGTGGCTGGTGTGCAGGCACTTCAATAAGCCCCCACGTTTTTCACTTCGTGTAATGCGCTGCCCCCCGAGGGGGCGCCCGCCTGTGGCCCGGCAGAGCCGGTTCCACGGCTTGACTTGCGAAGACATCGCTGCGGTGAGGGCGAGCTGATTTGCCTTCGTTAGAAGCCTGTCATCTGTAGTCCAATGGAACTGGCGCTATGCCGTTTATCGGTCAAAATCGGGGGACGTATGAACACATCGTCCCCTTTTTCATTTCTGGAATCCCTCGCGAGCCGTTTTCAGCCTCCTGCATGGATGGTGGATGAGGGGCAGCAGCGGCTGGTTCTTTTCCTGAACCATGTGGTGATGCAGGAGAAAGAGGCACAGGACCGGCTCAAGCGCAGGAAAGGCAACGTCATACACGTGCGTTGGGGCGTTTTTGCCCTGGAGCTGTTGATCACACCTGCCGGCCTGTTTGACCGCGCACCTGCCTCCGCCAAGCCCGACCTTGCGGTGGCCGTGGCGGCGGAGTCGCCTCTGGTCGTGGCCCAGTCCGTACTCGCAGGCAAACCGCCGCCGGTCAAGATTGAAGGCGATGTTCAACTTGCGGCCGAACTGGGATGGCTGGCCGAAAACCTGCGGTGGGATGTCGAAGAGGATTTGTCCCGTGCGATCGGTGACATTCCTGCGCATGCCCTGGCTGATGCGGGCCGCAAGATTTTTGCGGGTCTCAAGCAGTTCATCGCCACGCGTCCGGGCGCGCCGGGCTCTGCCGTCATGCCTGCGGCCACGCCGGCGTCTGGCGACGGCAAGGCTGCGGCATGAGCCGACTATTTCGTGGCTTTTTCATCATCTGGACCGTGCTTCGCTTCGGTCTCGATGAGCTGGTGCTTTCGAGTTTTGAAAAGCCCTGGATACGGCTGCTGACACGTATCGTCTCGGTGGGCCGCAACCTGCGGGCCCCTCGCGGCATGCGGCTGCGCGAGGCGCTTGAAAGGCTGGGCCCGATATTCGTCAAGTTTGGCCAGGTCATGTCGACCCGCCGCGACTTGCTGCCCCCGGACATTGCCGACGAACTGGCACGCCTGCAGGATCGTGTGCCCCCGTTTGATTCGGGCATTGCCATCGCCATCATTGAAAAAGCATTTGGCAGGCCGCTGACGCAGATTTTTGCAACTTTTGATTCCGTGCCCGTTGCCAGCGCATCCATCGCGCAGGTGCACTTTGCCACGCTGCCGAATGGGCGCGAGGTGGCGGTCAAGGTCCTGCGTCCCAACATGAAACCGGCGATTGAAAAAGACCTGGCGCTCATGCACATGATGGCTGGCTGGGTTGAGCGCGCGTCTGCCGACGGCAAACGCCTGAAACCGCGTGAGGTGGTGGCCGAATTTGACAAATACCTGCATGACGAGCTGGACCTGTTGCGCGAGGCCGCCAACGCGGCCCAGTTGCGGCGCAACATGCAGAACCTCGATCTCGTGATGATTCCCGAAATGGTCTGGGACTACTGCATGCCCGACGTCATGGTGATGCAGCGCATGAAGGGCGTGCCGATCAGCCAGATTCAGCGCCTGCGCGACGCCGGCGTGGACATGAAAAAGCTGGCACGCGATGGCGTCACCATCTTTTTCACGCAGGTCTTTCGCGACGGGTTTTTTCATGCCGATATGCATCCCGGCAACATCCAGGTCAGTCTGGCGCCGGACACGTTCGGCCGCTACATCTCGCTGGATTTCGGCATCGTGGGTACGCTGACCGAAATCGACAAGGAATACCTTGCACAGAACTTCAGCGCGTTTTTCCAGCGCGACTACAAGCGGGTGGCCGAACTGCACATCGAGTCGGGATGGGTGCCCGCCAGCACGCGTGTCGATGAATTGGAAGCGGCCATTCGCGCGTGCTGCGAACCCTATTTCGACCGCCCGCTGAAGGAAATTTCACTGGGGCTGGTGCTGATGCGCCTGTTTCAGACGTCCCGTCGTTTCCATGTCGAAATACAGCCCCAACTGGTCCTGCTGCAGAAGACGCTTCTCAACATCGAAGGCCTGGGCCGAGAGCTCGACCCGGATCTGGATTTGTGGAGCACGGCCAAGCCCTTCCTTGAAAAGTGGATGCTGGAGCAGGTTGGCCCCGAGAAGCTGCTGGCACAGCTCAAGGCTGAAGCGCCTGCCTATGCCAAGCTGCTGCCGGGGCTCCCCCGCCTTTTGTCCCAATACCTCAAGGACCGGCCCGCCGCCCATCACAGGGAGTTGCTGGAACTCCTGGCCGAACAAAAACGCACCAACAAGCTGTTGCAAAGCATTATTTACGGCGGTGTGGGCTTCCTGCTCGGACTGATTGCGATGCAGGTGCTGTTGCGGGTGCGTATTTTTTAAGCGTCATTCCCGTCTTGTGCCATTCCCTGCCGGGGGCTGGCCGTCTGGCCTGCATATTTGGGCAACGCCTATAATTAAAGGCTTTGCACCTTGGGTGCGAAACTCCCGTTTTCCAGCCGGATTTCTTCCAAAGCCCCCAGAGCCATGCCTATTTACGCCTACAAATGCGAGTCCTGCGGATTCGCAAAGGATGTTTTGCAAAAGATGTCAGATGCCCCCTTGAGCGTCTGTCCCAAATGCGGCGCGCCTGCATTCACAAAACAGGTCACTGCGGCCGGGTTTCAGTTGAAGGGTTCCGGCTGGTACGTGACTGATTTTCGCGGTGGTTCCACCGCCGGCGCGCCGGCGCCATCGGGGCAGGGCGATTCATCGTCTTCGGGCACAGCCAAAGCCAGCGATTCGGCCTCTCCCAGCACGCCTGCACCTGCAGCTGCGAGCGCCCCTTCCCCGGCCCCCGCTGCTGCGCCGGCCCCAGCGCCTTCCAAACCATCGTCCGGCAAGGACAGTGCGTGATGGCCGCCATTCGCAAATGGCTGCTGGCAGGTCTCCTGGTGCTGGTGCCGCTGGGCATCACCATCTGGGTGCTGGACTGGATCGTGGCGACGCTCGACCAGACCCTGTTGATTCTTCCGGGGTCGTGGCATCCCGACAAGTTGCTGGGGTTTCATCTTCCCGGCTTCGGCGTCCTGCTGGCCCTGTTTATTGTGTTGCTGATCGGTGCGCTGGCCAGCAACTTCCTGGGTAAAAAGCTGGTCAGCTGGTGGGATATTCTGCTCAACCGGATCCCCATCGTGCGGTCTATCTACTCCAGCGTCAAGCAGGTGTCCGATACGCTGTTTTCTGAAAACGGCAACGCATTTCGCAAGGCATTGTTGGTGCAGTGGCCGCGTGAGGGCGTCTGGACCATCGGCTTCCAGACTGGCACACCTGGCGGAGACGTCGTCAACCATCTGCCCGGCGACTACCTGAGCGTGTACGTGCCCACCACGCCAAACCCGACAGGCGGCTACTTTGTGATGCTCAAACGTGAAGACTGCATTGAGTTGAAGATGAGCGTTGATGAAGCGCTCACCTACGTGATCTCCATGGGTGTGGTGGTGCCTGGCAGTGCTGCCAACTACAAACCCCGGTAAACAAACCCGGTGAACCAACAAGTGACCGGGTGGCTCGAGAGGCTGCCGGTCGCTTAACCGAACTAGAAGCGAATCTTTATGTCTATGGTTTCTGAAATCAAATCCCAAATGCGTTCCCACTATTGCGGTCTGGTGACCGAAGCCCTGATGGGTGAAACCGTCAGCCTGTGCGGCTGGGTCAATCGCCGGCGCGACCATGGCGGCGTGATCTTTGTGGACCTGCGCGACCGTGAGGGCTATGTGCAGGTGGTCTGCGACCCCGATCGCGCGGACATGTTCAAGACCGCCGAAGGCGTACGCAACGAGTTCTGCATCCAGATCAAGGGTGTTGTGCGTGCACGGCCGGACGGCACCACCAACGACAACCTCAAAAGCGGCAAGATCGAGGTGTTGTGCCATGAAATGACGGTGCTCAACCCCAGTGTGACGCCGCCCTTCCAGCTGGACGATGACAACCTGTCCGAGACCACGCGCCTGACGCATCGTGTGCTCGATCTGCGTCGCCCCTACATGCAGAACAACCTGATGTTGCGCTACCGCGTGGCGATGGAAACCCGCAAGTTCCTCGATGCCAACGGTTTTATTGACATTGAGACCCCGATGCTCACCAAGAGCACGCCCGAGGGCGCGCGCGATTACCTCGTGCCCAGCCGCGTCAACGAAGGCATGTTTTTCGCCTTGCCGCAAAGCCCGCAGCTGTTCAAGCAATTGCTGATGGTGTCCGGCTTCGACCGCTACTACCAGATCACCAAGTGCTTTCGCGACGAAGACCTGCGTGCCGATCGCCAGCCCGAATTTACCCAGATCGATATCGAAACCTCCTTCATGGGCGAGCAGGACATCCGCGACCTGTTCCAGGGCATGATCAGCAAGATTTTCAAGAATGTGCTGGATACGGATCTTGGCGAATTCCCGGTGATGGCTTACTCGGAAGCCATGCATCGCTTTGGTTCCGACAAGCCTGACCTGCGTGTGAACCTGGAGTTCACCGAGTTGACCGAGGTAATGGCCGACGTGGACTTCAAGGTATTCAGCGCACCGGCCACGACGCCGGGTGGTCGTGTGGTGGCCTTGCGCGTGCCGGGTGGCTCCGAGATGAGCCGCGGCGAGATCGACGGGTACACCGAGTTTGTGAAGATTTACGGTGCCAAGGGCCTGGCCTGGATCAAGGTGAATGATGTGAGCAAGGGCCGTGACGGCCTGCAGAGCCCCATCGTCAAAAACCTCCACGATGCCGCGATTGCGGAAATCCTCAAGCGCACAGGCGCCGCCAATGGTGATCTGATTTTCTTCGGTGCGGACAAGGGCAAAGTTGTCAACGACAGCATTGGCGCCTTGCGCCTGAAGGTTGGCCACAGTGCTTTCGGCAAAAAAACGGGTCTGTTCACAGCCGGCTGGAAGCCGCTTTGGGTGGTGGATTTCCCCATGTTTGAACATGACGAGGAGAACCAGCGCTGGAGCGCGGTACACCACCCGTTTACCGCGCCCAAAGATGGCCATGAGGACTGGATGGACACCGATCCCGGCAAGTGCCTTGCCAAGGCGTATGACATGGTGCTCAATGGCTGGGAACTGGGTGGCGGTTCGGTCCGTATCCACCGCGCGGAAGTGCAGAGCAAGGTCTTTAATGCGCTCAAGATTGGACCGGAAGAAGCGCAGCAGAAATTCGGTTTCCTGCTGGATGCGTTGCAGTACGGCGCGCCACCGCATGGCGGCCTGGCTTTCGGCCTGGACCGCATCGTCACCATGATGACGGGCGCCGAGTCGATTCGTGACGTGATTGCGTTCCCCAAAACCCAGCGCGCGCAGGATCTGCTGACACACGCACCTGGCCCGGTTGACGAGAAACAACTGCGCGAGTTGCACATCCGTCTGCGGAATCCGCAGCCGGCCTGAGTCGGTCCGGTCGGTCAAGATGTAAAGTTTACTTTACATCTCGAGTGCTTTTGACGTCCGGCCCAGCGCTGGCAGCCCCCAAAAGCACCCGAAAATCACCGATTTAGATGCAAAAATCGGCTGTAAGACCCTGTTTATGCACGTGAGAAGCTATTTATTTAATAGCACTGCCTGATCCAGACCTTTTTACCGCTGTGCTTGTGCAGGTGCGGCGATGCCGTCGGAGACGCCCATCGCCAACCTGTTCCGTTCACCCGGCTGCGCTAGCATGACGACTTGAAAAACTTCAAGATTCCCGAATCGGTGCTGGTGGTGATCTACACGCCCGATCATGACGTTCTGCTGATCGAACGCGCCGACAATGCCGGCTTCTGGCAGGGTGTGACCGGGTCGCGGGATTCGCTGGACGAGCCCTTTTCGCAAACGGCGCTCCGCGAGGTGTTCGAAGAGACTGGTATCAGCGCAAGCCGGAATGAGCTTACCGACTGGGGCGTGTCCAACGTGTACGAAATCTACCCGGCCTGGCGCGCCCGCTATGCACCGGGTGTGACGCATAACACCGAGCACGTGTTCGGACTTTGTCTGTCTGGGCGGCTGCCTGTCACGCTCAACCCGCGTGAACACACGGCGTTTGAATGGCTTCCCTGGCTTGAGGCGGCTGACCGTTGTTTCTCTCCCTCCAATGCGGAGGCCGTGCTGATGCTTCCCCGTTTTGCAAGGGCGTTTTTGTCATGATCCCGCTGCACAGGTCCCGGGCTTTGCAACTCCTGCAGGGCGGCGAACAGTACTTTCCTGCTTTGATCCGGGCGATCAACGATGCGCAGTCCTGGGTGCAGCTGGAAACCTATATTTTTGACCTTCACGGCGCGGGCACTGACGTGGCGGAGGCATTGGTGCGCGCCGCGTTGCGCGGCGTGCGGGTGCAGGTTCTGGTGGACGGCATAGGTTCTCCCGCGCTGACACAAACCTGGCAGCAAAAGATGGTCGACGCCGGTGTTCAATGGGTGGTGTATTCCCCGCTGGCCGCGGGCCTGGGGGGCCTTGGCCTGCTCGTGCCCGACCGCTGGAGACGCCTGCACCGCAAACTCTGTGTGGTCGACAGGGGCATGGTGTTTTGTGGCGGGATCAATGTGCTTGATGATTTTTATGATCCGAATCACGGCGCTTTGCCGGCTCCCAGGTTTGATTTTGCAGTCGCGGTGACAGGGCCACTTGCCCTGGAGGCATCGGAAGCCATGGCCCTGTTGTGGTGGCGTGTGCAGGCGGGTTACAGCGCACGTCAGAACCATCTTGCTTCCGCGTGGGAAAAATTCAGGGCGGCGGGGTATGGCCTGCGCACGGAAGCTGCCAGGCTGTCGCGCGCCGCTGCCGTGTCGCCCGCAGAGCCGGTGCTGCTGTCTGGTGCGAAGGCCGCCCTGGTGTTGCGCGACAACCTGCGCAACCGCAACAGCATTGAAAAGGTTTATCGCAAGGCCATCGGGCATGCGCACACGGAAATCCTGATCGCCAATGCCTATTTCGTACCGGGCGGGAAATTGCGGCGTGCGCTGATTCAGGCCGCCCGACGCGGTGTAAAAGTGACGCTGCTTCTGCAGGGCAAATACGAGTACTTCATGCAATACCATGCCGCGCGCCCGGTTTATGGCGCACTGCTGAAGGCGGGCATAGAGATTCATGAATACGAGGCCAGCTTCCTGCACGCGAAGGTTGCTGTGATTGATGGTCACTGGGCCACGGTGGGGTCTTCCAATCTCGACCCGCTCAGCCTGCTGCTCGCCCGGGAAGCAAATGTGGTGGTGGAAGACAAGGTGTTCGCCGATGAATTGAGGGCGAGCCTCTGCGCGGCGATAGACGGCCACGGACGCCGCCTCGACCCTGTGGCCTACAGTAACCGGCCTGCGGGGCAACGTATTCTGGATTACATCGCCTACGCGTTGATGCGTCTGGCCATCCTCGTGGCAGGCCAGCGCTACTGACCAACCCGGAGCATGTGCGACGAGCCTGTATGCAGGACCTGATTGTTCAAAAAGCCGAAGGCCTCTATTGCCCGCCGGGAAATTTTTACATTGATCCCTGGCGGCCTGTAGATCGCGCCGTCATCACACACGCGCACGCTGATCACGCTCGCACCGGGCATGGTCACTACCTCGCATCAGCTCCCGCTGAGGGTGTCTTGCGTTCTCGTCTCGGGCAGGACATCAGCCTTCAAAGTCTGGCCTATGGTGAACAGATCACACATCACGGGGTCAAGCTGTCCCTTCACCCTGCAGGGCACGTGTTGGGCTCTGCGCAAGTCCGTCTGGAGTATGGCGGCCAGACATGGGTGGCCAGCGGCGATTACAAGGTCGCGCCTGACGCCACATGCACACCTTTTGAGGCGGTCCGCTGTGATGTCTTCATCACGGAATCCACTTTTGGCCTGCCCATTTACCGCTGGCGGCCAGATGCGGAGCTGTTTGCAGAAATTAACGGCTGGTGGGCCGGCAATGTCGCCGCGGGCAGGGCGAGTGTGTTGATGTGCTACAGCTTCGGCAAGGCGCAACGCATCCTCAGCGGCGTGGACGCGGGCATCGGACCCATCGTCGTCCATGGTGCTGTGCAACTGCTTAATTCGGCCTATCGTGAGGCCGGCGTCCGCTTGCCCGAGACGGTGCTTGCGGAAGATGTGAAAGATCCTGCCGATTACCGGCGTGCACTCGTTCTTTGCCCACCAGGCGCTGCAGGGGGTGCCTGGCTCAAGCGATTTGGAGACTTCAGTGATGCATTTGCCAGCGGCTGGATGCAGTTGCGTGGCGCGCGCCGACGGGGAGGGTATGACCGGGGCTTTGTGCTCAGTGATCATGCCGATTGGCCCGGGTTGATGGGCGCCATAGGTGCCACCGGTGCGAGCCGCGTGATTGTGACGCACGGCAGTGTGCCGGTGCTGGTGCGGTATCTCACCGAACAGGGGCTGCAGGCGGAAGCCTTCCAGACCGAGTACGGAAACGACCCGATCGAAGAGCAGCTTGAAGCTGGCCCGGTTCCAGCGGCCGCGCAAGGAGCACAGAGGGCGTGAAAAAATTTGCCCGTTTGTTCACTGAGCTTGACGCCACTACATCGACGCTGGCAAAGGTGGATGCCCTGCGCCGTTATTTCAGCCATGCCACGTCGCAGGATGCAGCGTGGGCAGTGTATTTCCTGTCGGGTGGAAAACCAAGGCAGGTAGTCAAGACCGCGGCGTTGCGTAATCTGGCTTGCGAAATGGCGGGCCTGCCGGATTGGCTTTTTGAAGAGTGTTACCAGGCCACAGGTGACCTCGCAGAAACGATTGCCTACATCCTGCCGCATGATTTTGTAGATTCAGACCTCGGTTTGGCCGACTGGGTGGAAAACCGCCTGCTTCCATTGCGCGGCTTGCCGGAAAATGAAGTCGCATCACGTATACGGACGTATTGGAAGGAGCTGGATTCCCAGGGCCGATTCCTGCTAACCAAGCTCGTGGGCGGTGGATTTCGTGTGGGTGTCAGCAAACTCCTCGTACAGCGCGCTCTGGCCGCTCATTCCGGCGTGGACGCCAAGCGGATCGCGCAACGAATGATGGGCTACGTGGACACCAAGACCATGCCCTCGCCGGAAAAATACGAAGCCTTGTTGCAGAACATCGACGGGGCGGCGGCCGATGTGCGGGACGCCGGGCAGCCGTATCCATTTTTTCTGGCACACCAGCTTGATTCGCCCTTAGAGGCGCTTGGTGCGAGGCTCGGGCCTGTCACTGACTGGCTGGTGGAGTGGAAGTACGACGGCATCCGGGGACAGGTCGTCAAGCGCGCAGGCCAAGTGTGGATCTGGTCGAGGGGCGAAGAGCTGGTGACCGAGCGTTTTCCGGAAATAGTGTCGCTGGCCCAGTCGCTTCCTGATGGGACCGTTCTGGATGGTGAAATCCTCGTCTGGCGCGACGGCGATGAACCACTGGGCAACGCAGGAAGACCGGCCAGCTTTGCCCTGCTTCAACAGCGCATAGGGCGTAAAACACTGGGCAAAAAAATCCTGGCCGATGCACCGGTAACCTTTATGGCCTACGACCTGCTAGAGATGGCCGGCGAAGATGTCCGGGCCAGACCACAGGCGGAACGCCGCCTTCTGCTCGAAGCGCAACTCAAAGGCACGGCGCTGCGAATATCGCCTGTGGAGAGTCTGCCCTCATGGTCGGCATTTGCACAATTGCGTTCGGAATCGCGCGCACGCGGCGTGGAGGGCTTCATGCTCAAACGTCTTGATGCAGCGTACGGCACCGGTAGAACAAAAGCCGACGGTTTGTGGTGGAAATGGAAGATTGATCCTCTGACGATCGACTGTGTCCTGATTTACGCACAGGCAGGCCATGGCAGGCGCGCCTCGCTGTACACCGACTACACCTTTGCCGTTTGGAACCGCCCACCCAGGGATGCCGACGAAGCTGCAGCAGTCGTGAAGGCGATTGAAAAACGCGAACCTGCGAAACCGGAAGCGCTGCAACTGGTGGCATTTGCGAAGGCCTATTCAGGCCTGACAGATGAGGAGTTCAAACAGATCGATAGCGTTATTCGTAAAACCACACTGGAAAAATTCGGGCCCGTGCGAAGTGTGAAGCCCACGCTGGTGTTTGAACTGGGCTTTGAGGGCATCAACCGCAGCCCCCGCCATAAAAGCGGAATCGCGGTGCGCTTCCCCCGCATGCTCAGGATACGCCGTGACAAGCCGATGCACGAAGCCAATACCCTGGGTGACCTGGAATTGCTATTGAATTTATAGCCTCTTGTGCATGCTGTGATTGGGTTTCTGGCTGAAAAGGTGTGCAAAACCCCCGCCTGCCCGGTTTTTGACAGACTGGTAACATTGGCCATGCTTATGAAATCAGATACGCCCCCACGTGAGAACACTGACGAAGGCACGCCGGTCTCTGTAAAGATCCGGGAACGCCTGAACCTGGCTCGCAGGCGCTTTAATGCCAACGACAACATTGCCGAGTTCATTGAGCCGGGCGAGCTCGAGAAGCTGCTGGACGAGGTTGAACTCAAGATGCAGGGCGTGCTTGACAGCATGGTGATCGACACGGCGAGTGATCACAACACCAACAACACGGCGCGGCGGGTTGCCAAGATGTACCTGAACGAGGTGTTCAAGGGCCGTTACGTCATGGGCCCGACCATCACCGAATTCCCAAATGCAGAACATCTGAACGAACTCATGATCGTCGGACCGATCACGGTTCGGAGTGCGTGTTCGCACCATTTTTGCCCGGTGATTGGCAAACTCTGGATAGGCGTGTTGCCCAATGAACATACGAATGTGATTGGGCTCTCGAAATATGCACGGCTGGCCGAGTGGGTCATGGGCCGGCCGCAGATTCAGGAGGAGGCCGTGGTGCAGCTGGCGGACCTGATTCAGGAAAAAACGTCTCCTGACGGGCTGGCCATCGTCATGGAAGCGACGCATTTCTGCATGGGCTGGCGAGGCGTGAAGGATCTGGACAGCAAGATGATCAATTCGGTCATGCGGGGTGTTTTCCTGAAAGACCCGAACCTGCGCCGTGAGTTTCTCTCGCTGATTCCCAAACACAACAACGGCAACTGAGGACAGAAGAACATGTTGGTACGCCTTCTTTACGCAAGCCGCGCAGCGGATCAGTCGCCTGCCGCCACGGACGCCATCCTGGCCGAGTCGCGCAGCCATAACCCGGCTTGCGGCATCACGGGCATTCTGTGCTACGGCGGCGGCATTTTTTTGCAGGCCCTGGAGGGCGGAAGGAAGCAGGTCAGCGAGTTGTATGGGCACATCCAGAAAGACGTGCGGCACAAGGACGTCGTACTCCTTCACTACGAAGAAATTTCCGAGCGAAGGTTCGGTGGCTGGACCATGGGCCAGGTCAATATTGCAAAACTCAATACCTCTGTCCTGCTGAAGTATTCAGAAACGCCGGAACTGGACCCTTATTCGGTGTCGGGCAAGGTGTCCTTCGCCTTGCTTGAGGAGTTGATGGCGACGGCGTCCATCATGGGCCGGACCTGATCGCGCACACTTTCACGTCGTTCGCCGGGCCAGTCTGCCCATAAATCAATGCCGTTTTCCGCGCTAGCGCTGGTCATGCTGGCCGGCCTGATCCACGCCACCTGGAATATTGCCGCCAAAAAGGCGGGCGGTGATTCCCGTTTTGCATTTTTCACCAGCATCATGGTGATGCTTGTCTGGGCCCCGGTAGGGCTATGGGCGGCTTGGGGCGTGATTCCGGTGTGGGGCTGGCGGGAATGGACCCTGGTCGTGGTCAGTGGCGTGTTGCATGTGCTGTATTACGTCATCCTGCTGCGCGGATACCGGAAGGCCGACCTCACGGTGGTCTACCCTCTGGCGCGTGGCTCTGGCCCCTTGTTGTCATCCCTTGTCGCCATTGTTTTCCTGGGTGAGAAACTTTCGGCTTTTGGGTTGATTGGCATTTTCGGTGTGGTGGCTGGGGTGTTTTTGATTGCCGGTGGCCCCGCACTGTTGAGGGCGGCACACGATCCCGCACATCGCCAGCGGGTGCACAAGGGAATGCTCTATGGGTTGCTGACCGGGGCGTTTATCGCAAGCTACACCGTGGTCGATGGTTATGCGGTCAGATTCATGCTGATGTCCCCGATCCTTGTTGATTATTTTGGCAATTTCGTGCGGGTGGCGCTTCTGGCGCCTGCATTCATGAGGGACCGGCCAGCGGCTGTTGCGCTGTGGCGAAGCCAGTGGAAGTATGCCTTGCTGATAGGCACGATCAGTCCGCTGTCATACGTCCTGGTGCTTTACGCCATGCAGGTCGCGCCGCTCTCCCATGTTGCACCTGCGCGGGAAGTGTCCATGCTGTTTGCCGCACTGATTGGTGGCCATTTGCTGGGCGAGGGCGACCGCCTGCAGCGTTTGCTGGGTGCGGTGCTGATCGCCGCAGGTGTGATGAGCCTTGCGTTGGGTTAACGCGCTTCGCGGTGCGTGACAATTGGGCATGACTTTCCCCTCAGGACTGCTGGTTGGCTGTGATTTTTCAAGCGCCCCGACACGCCGCAAGCCCATTGTTCTGGCGCTTGGGAGTTGCGCGGGCGGTCGCGTCCAGTTGTCGGAGATGGTGTACCTTGATTCACTGCGCGGCTTTGAAGAATGGCTTGAGCAGCCTCAGGGCTGGCTGGGCGCTTTTGACTTCCCCTTTGGATTGCCGCGCGAGCTGGTACTGGCGCTGAAATGGCCCCTTGGGTGGCCCGAACTCATCCGGCATTACGCAGCGATGGAGAGGGCTGAAATACGGAATTTGTTCGCCGCCTTTTGCGATGCGCGGCCAGCGGGTTCCAAATTCGCGCATCGGGCATCGGATAGTCCCGCGGGTGCCAGCCCGTCCATGAAATGGGTTAATCCGCCAGTCGCCTACATGCTCCATGCGGGCGCTCCCCGTTTGCTGGCTGCAGGCGTGCATTTGCCCGGCCTGCATGATGGTGATCGCGATCGCGTCGCGCTGGAGGCATACCCCGGATTGCTGGCGCGCGAGGTGCTGGGCACACGCTCATACAAAAGTGATGACAAGTCCAAACAAACCCCCGAGCGCCTGATTGCGCGCAAAGACCTGATCACGGCGCTGGAGCATGGTCAAACCCGCCTGGCGCTTAGGCTTAAATTGACGCATGCACAACGCGACAGTCTGGTTGATGATGCGAAAGGCGATCGGCTCGACGCGGTGTTGTGTCTCATGCAGGCGGCTTGGGCGCATACCCGGCATCAGCTTGGGGCTCCGCTTTATGGTCTTCCGCCGGATATTGATCCCCTTGAGGGCTGGATAGTGACCGCATGACTCGCCTGGTCCAACTACCGAACGTTTTGTTGGCCTGCGTGCTGCTCGTTTTCTGCTGCGGGTCCTTGCAGGCCAAGACCCTCCCCGAGGTGAGGGTCGGAGTCGTCACGCGTGTGGTCGACGGCGACACGCTCTGGGTACGTAGTGACAACGTCTTGTTGAAGGTGCGTGTGACCGGGATCGATGCGCCCGAGATTTGCCAGTCCTGGGGAGTGGAATCGCGGGAAGCTCTCAAACGCCGGGCTTTGGGCCAGCCTGTGACCGTCACCTACCAGCGCTTCGATGATTACGGCCGGCTACTGGGACGTGTTGATCTGGGCAATGAAGATCTTGGGCGATGGATGGTCAGTCAGGGCCATGCATGGTCTTATGCTTACCGCAACTACCCGGGTGCCTATGCCGCCGAGCAGCGCTCTGCCATGGATCTGCGTCTGGGTCTTTTTGCCCAGGCCGCGCCTGAGGTTCCACGTCAATTCAGAAAGCGTCACGGTAGCTGCTTCCCGTGATCAATGAAAAAGCCTCCGGAAGGAGGCTTTTTCACTGATCGGGAGCCTGCGCTCCCGACGATGTCTTTCTTACGGGCGAACGGCGATGTCGTTACGCACTGCACGAACGTTTTTCACGCCGCGTGCCAGCGCTTCTGCCTTGTCTTTTTCCGCCTGGGACTTGGCGAAACCGGACAGCTGAACGGTACCGTTGAGCGTTTCGACGCTGATGGCCGTTGCGGCAACAGTCTTGTCTTCAACATACTTTGCCTTGACCGCCGTCGTGATGGCGGCATCGTCGACGTAGGCACCGGCCGTTTCCTGGCCGCGCACAACGGCGCAACCTGTGGACAAGATGGTGATACCGACCAGGGCGGCTGTAGCAATTGCGCGAGCGTATTTCATATTATTTCCTTTGATGTTTGAAGTCATTCAGTGCTGGAGTTGAAAAGCCTGTTGATCGGTCGCACCACGCCGATCAACCGGTGGTTATGGGTTCGGGTCTGCCTTGGTTCTATGGCCGGAAAGCGTCGTGACTGCTGGAGTAGAGGCTGTCATTGCTGTTCCCCGGTCGCGGGAGTCGTGTCGTGATGGGAGAGCAGGGACATCAGCAGAACCGGCATATCAGAGGCCTTGATTGCTGCAAAAAGAAGTCCGGTCACCGACATCAGGCGCCAAGGGCGTAACACGACCACTGCAGCGCCGATCCCGGCGGCTACCCCGAGCAGTTGCAAGGGCTTTTCTTCTGCATAGCGACCCAATGCGGGTTTGGCAAGGTTAAGCGCCAATTGTGCAGGGTGGTGTTGCCACCAGACCCTGGCTGTGTGCTTGATGGAGGCCCATGTCCCTTTGCCCGTGGACACATCGCCGTAACCCTCCAGACCGTCCGGCTGCACATTTTCGCCGGTGTCGCCGTGTTCGGGACTTTCGTCCTGATTCATGTAGCGGACGATAGCCTTGCGGCTTGCCGTCAGGCGTTGTTGAGGGGTGAGTTCTTTATCGTCCATGATGTCCTCAGGCTGCCATCCGCAAAGCATGTACGTCGTTGTCGAGCTGAGCCTTCAGTTCCGGGAAATGATCCTTCGGCAAGGGCTGCCTGGCTTTGATAAAGGCCGCAAGTGTGATGAGCAGGGCCAGCGAGGGCACCACGATCAACATCCAGTGGAACTGGTTGTGCAGGAAACCAAGCATCAGTGCCACGCCGGCGAGGCACAGAAAAAGAAACCCGCAAAGGACGACCAGCACCCAGGCCACAATCCGTGCCACGAAATCATTTCCAATGGCTTTGACTTCCTGGTTGAACAGCGCTGCGTAGGCAGAGACATGGTCTGCCACAAGGTCCGGGCGTTGTATGACCGTGGAAAAAAGGGGATGAAGCATTGGTCGGCGCCGACGTGTTGTTTTTTTTTACTTGCAGTTGTACTGGGTTGTACTTGTCAGGCTGGCTAACTTCATCGTGAAAATGAAAGTAGCTGGCCTGGAAGTCAATGAGGGTTGCTCAGTAACGGTTCTGGTTCCGGTTTCGGCTGGCAGAGACCAACAAAGCCACTGCCGCACCGACAGCTGCCGCGATCAGCACGGACCTTACAGGCTGTTCGGAGACATATTGCGTCGTGGCGCTGGCATATCGAGACAAGGATTGCTGCGCTTTTTCCTTGGCTTCAGCGGCCATGTCAAGACTCTGGCGGGCGAGCTTTTGAGCCTTTGCGGCCATGGCTTCGATCACGGGGTCCACGCTGCCGCGCAACTCACGCACCTTGTCTTCTGCACGGTCCAGCGCATCATTCGCATAGGTACGCGTCGCATCCACTGTTTTTTCAGCAGTTTGCAAAGCTTCGTCGGACGCGTTACGAATAGCGGATGCACCTGGAAGCGTTTCGCGCGCGCGGGAAGAGGTCGTGGTCATGAAGATCCTTGGTCAGGTTGGTTTGAAATTTGCTGTTATTGAGGCTCGCACAATCGCTTTGGCCAAAAAGGCGAGCAATTGAAATGGTCAGTTCTTACGCAGGAGGCTCATGACAAAGCTGACGATTGCCATGATCGCGAAAATGAAAAACAGGATCTTCGCAATTTCAACTGCGCCAGCTGCGATGCCGCCAAATCCAAAAACTGCGGCAATCAATGCGATGACGAGGAAGACAACAGAGTAGTGCAGCATGTGATTTCCTTGAATGGTTTTTTAACGCCAACGTCTTCAGTCTGGAGACTGCCAAGGCTTGGCGTTAAACATGCTGCAAGCTTATAAAGCGGCGAGGATTTCTGTCATCGGCTGTTGTGCCGCAGGGATGTCAGTGGCCTAGTTCAGCCACTGTAGGAGACTGCTGACACTTTTTGCGTGCTACTGGCGCGGCGCCGTGCAGAACGCCATGGTGGCGCAGTGCCCGCAGCGCCGCAACTTGCCCAGATCAGACGGTCTTGGGCAATACACCGGAAATGCGCGTGCCTTTTCCATTCGTGCTGTCGACGGTCAGGCGCCCGCCTGCCGCTTCGACGCGGTGACGCATGCCCGCCAGGCCATGGCTCGTGGTCGCGACGTTTGCCACTTCAAACCCCTTGCCGTTGTCGTGCACTTCGATAAGGGTGTAGCTCTCCATGTTCTGAAGGCTGATGACCGCCTGGCTGGCCTCGGCATATTTGGCAATGTTGGTCAGCGATTCCTGCACCAGACGATAGACGGTCAATTGTGCTGATCCGCCCAGATCCACTGCCTCCAGGTCCGTGGTGATGGATAAACCGGATCGCTCTTCGAACTCCCGCGCCAGAATTTCAAGCGAGGCCACCAGTCCCAAATGGGAAAGGGAGGAAGGTCGCAGGTCTTCAACGATGCGCCGTTTCAGGGCAATACCGCTGTTGAGTGTTTCCGTCAGATGCGCCAGGCGGTCTATGGCTTCCGGCATATTGCCGGCCAGGCGCGACTTCAGCCTCGCAACATCCAGTTTGGCCGCCGTGAGCAACGCGCCCAGCTCGTCATGCAACTCGCGCGCGAGGTGTCCGCGCTCATCTTCACGCACGTTTTGCAGATGGGTTGCGAGTTCGGCCAGATTGGCTGTCCGCTCCCGAACCTGCAGGTCGAGCTGGTCGCGCTCGCGCTGCAGGGAGGCCTTTTCGCGATCTCCGGAGCGAATCAGGGCCTGCGTCTGCAACAGGTACATGTAAAAGGCCAGCAATCCGGCCATCGCCATGATGGCGACGCCGATTCGGGACAAGAGCAGTGTCTGCTTGATCTGTTGTTGCGCCTGTTCCATCCGGATAATGCTGCTGGCTGCCAGCTTCACGGACTGGACGCGAATCGCCTCCATGTGTTCTTGCCCCACATCGGTGGTCATGACGAATTTCCAGGCATCCTCGTTGCCTTCCCGCCGCATCCGAACGCTCAAATCCATCTCGGCCAGCTTGCTGGACACGTGTCGCGACATATTGGCAAATTCAGTGAGCTGCTCCTTGTAGGGAATAAACAGCTGTCGCAGGACGTCAAGGTTCTGGTTGATTTCGGAGGTCGCGGCACTGTAGGGTTCGAGATACCTGGCCTCTCCAGTCAGCAGGTAACCGCGCTGGCCGGTTTCCGCGTCCAGCACGTGCTGCATCAGCTTGTTGAGGGCGCCCCTCGTTTGTTGTGCCTCTTCAATACTGGCCGCCGCCGCAGTGGACTGGCGAAAGCTGAGCTCGTTGATAAAGATCAGGATGGCGGCCGCGAACACTGCGATAGGCAGGCTGATGGCCAGTTTTGGAAGCGCAAATTTCTTCATGACAAGGTGGGTAGGATACTTCCCGGCGTTATTCGGGAATAATAGGCCCTGAAATAAATGTGGGCAGCCGCGGGGTTAGCCTGTGTCACAGCGTTTGCCTGCAAGGCAGGAATTCTAGAAAGACAGCGACATGATCAAAATTGGAATTGTGGACGACCATGCGATTGTGCGGTCGGGGCTCAAACAGTTTTTTTCCGACCAGGTGGATTTGCGTGTGGTCGGAGAAGCCGGAAGTGGCCGGGAGGCAATTGACCTCGTGCGCAATGTTGAACTCGACATCCTGGTCATGGACCTGTCCATGCCTGGCCAGAGCGGCATTGATGCACTGGCGATGATACGTGCGAAGGCACCCGATGTCGGCATCCTGATTCTCAGTGGTTATCCTGAAGAGCACTATGCGGTGAACCTGATTCGCCAGGGTGCCAGTGGTTACCTCAACAAGGAATGTGACCCGGCGGAAATCGTCGATGCGATACGCGTCATTTCCCTCGGCAAACGTTACATCACGCCGACGGTGGCAGAGCTTCTTGCGCAGCAACTGAACAGGCCGAACGACATGGCGTCGCACGAGCAATTGTCCGAACGAGAGTTTCAGGTTTTCCTCAAACTTGCCAAGGGTGAAACAGCGGGCGATATCGCCAAGGCCCTGTCGCTGAGTGTGAAAACCGTGAGCACGTACAGGACGCGGGTGATGGAAAAAATGAGTCTTGCGTCCAACAGCGACCTGACTTATTACGCCCTGAAAAACAAGCTGATCGACTGATTCCACCAGTATTCAATCGCGTTTACAGCGCGGTTTCAGCCGCTGGTGCGGCCCAGCTCAATGCAGTAGTCCACCAGCGCATCAATCTCGTTTGATTTGTCAAAAACGGCGTCGACGCCGATTTGGGCGCAACGCTGGCGGATGTCTGCCGTCGCGTAATTGCTCAGCACCACCACCTTCTGCGATGGCTTTCTGTTGCGACAGGCGCTCAGCACGCCCAGTCCGCTGCCCTGCTTGAGAAACAGGTCAATGATGGCCAGATCCCATTCGCCCGAATTTGTGGCGAGCCACGTCTTGCCTTCGTTTTCCGTATCGGCAGTACCGACGGCCTCGACACTTGCCAATTCTTCAAGAGTCGCAATCAGGTTTTCGCGGATGGTCGGGTTGTCTTCGACTATGAAGGTTTTCAATCTCACGGAATCAGGTCCAGGTGGGCCGCTTCTCTCGGCTATGGCTGTTGGCGCCACGTTGCAGTCGCCTTGCAGGGTCTCTTTGTTTCCTAATGTATCTGTATTTTGATTGATTCTGACAGCGTGCCGCCGGTGAGTCTGTAGGATGTTTCCTACCCGATGCTGTAGGCAGATGCCCACAGCTTTCAATGGTGAAGGCGGATGGTGGCCGAAAGACTTTTTACTGATAGTAGGGAATGTTTCGCAAACACCCCACTGCAGATACCGCCGGTCGTCCTGGTCGATACAACGCGACCTCGCGGTTTGTGCTGGGGATAGTGGCCTTTCTCGCCGCGCTGGTGTTGCTGCTGATCTTTTTTCCGTGGGATGCGATGCGCGGTCCCATCAACCGATATGTGTCGGATCAACTCGGCCGGCGTTTTGAAATCACCCAGCATTTGAGTGTCCGACTGGGCCGCACGGTGACCGTCCGGGCTGATGGCCTGGAACTGGCCAACCCGGAGTGGGCCAATGATCCCTATCTCGTCAGGGCGAAGGCTGCAGAGTTTGATATCCGGTTGCTGCCTCTTTTGCTCGGCAAGGTCGAGTTGCCACGAATTGCACTGACAGACCCGCAAATCGGGTTGCAGCTCGAGCCCGATGGTCGCCGTACCTGGGCGCTCTCCCGTGACACCTCAGAGGCCGGGACGGCTCCCAAAATAGGCGCTCTGATCATTGATGGCGGGTCATTGCGGTACAGCGCGTCTGCCCAGGGGGCCGACATGACGGCACAATTCTCCCTTGCTGCTGAAGGGGTGACGACCCCGGCGGGGGGGTCATCAACATCCGCCTTGCCTCTGAGCTACAAGGCCTCCGGCAAATGGCGAAATGCGCCTTTCTCGGCCAGCGGACGCACCGGTGGTGTGCTCCAGCTCAGCAAGGACTTTCAGGCAGCGTTTCCGGTAGAGGTCAACGCGGTGGCCGGTAACACCACACTGAAGGCCAGCGGGACGATAGAAAACCTTCAGGCATTGAGCGGCTTGAATGCAAGCTTTGACATCCAGGGGCGCAATCTCGAAGAGCTCTATCGCCTGGCGGGTGTGGTCTTGCCCTCAACGCCACCCTACAAACTTCGCGGGCGTCTGGACAAGCATGGGCAGCTGTGGTCTGCGCGCCAGATCCAGGGTGTTCTGGGCAGTTCGGATATCAGCGGTGATCTGGCGTTTGACACCTCTGCCGCAGTGCCTTCGTTGACCGGCAAGGTGCAATCAAAACTGCTTGACTTTGAAGATCTGAGGCCGGTGATCGGGCTGCCCGTGAGGACGGCAACTGCCGTCAAAGGCACAAAACCTCCGGTTGCCGGAGCGCCAGTTGCAAAACCGGTTGCGGTTGCAAAAGCAGACCCCTCCCGCAAGGTGTTGCCCACCGGTACGCTGGATCTGGTACGGCTCAAATCCATGAATGCGGACGTGATCTATAGTGCAGCGAGTATTCGTCACGTGGAGGAGTTACCGCTTGACCAGGGCAGTGTGCACGTCAGGCTCAACAACGGCGTGCTTCGCCTTGACCCTCTGTCCCTTGGTGTCGCAGGCGGTTCGCTCGCTGGCACCTTCAGCGTCGACGTCAATGTCTCGCCTGCCGCATTTGATGCACACCTCGCGCTTCGTGCGGTGCAGTTGAACCGGCTTTTCCCCACCATCGAAACCACCAAAAGTGCCTTCGGCAAAGTCAGCGGCCAGGTCAACCTGGCAGGCCGCGGAAATTCCGCCGCGCAGATGCTCGCGTCGGCGTCCGGGGACGTAGGAATGCTGATGGGCAAGGGCGAGCTGAGCAATATCCTTCTGGAGTTCATGGGGCTGGATGGCGGTGAGGTCATCAAGTTTTTTGTTCGTGGTGACCGCAACGTCAAGCTGCTTTGTTCGGCGGCCGCGTTTGAGGTCAAACAGGGTCTGATGAGCAGCAAGGTCATCGTGCTGGACACGGCCGACACCGTTATCAATGGCTCGGGCCAGATCAACCTCGCGAACGAAACGCTGGACATCACCCTGCGGCCCGAACCCAAGGACCGCAGCATCCTGAGTTTGCGTTCGCCGTTGAAGATAGGCGGCACCTTCGCCTCTCCCACGGCAGGACCTGACAAACTGGCGCTCGGTGCGCGGGCTGGTCTCACGCTGGGGCTCGCCTTCATCAACCCTTTGCTGGCGCTGGCGGCCACCATTGAACCCGGGCCTGGCCAGGATGCCGATTGCCGGCGTGCGCTTTCAGTGGCGACAGATCCCAAGGCGAAAGCTGCCTCTCCCGCCGCATTGCCCGGACCGCTTGCCAGGGCTCAGGTGCCTGCCACACCGGCCACAACTCCTGTGATGGGCGTGAACTAGCCAGCAGGCGAAGGGACGTTGGCGCGGGCCGTCGTCAGTGACGGCCGCTGCACACGCTGCACTGCATGTTGCGTGGCACGGCGAGTTCGGTCCAGGACATGCTGCGCCCGTCCAGCATGAGCATGCGGCCCGTAAGGGGCTGGCCCGTCCCGCACAAGACCTTCAGGGCCTCTGCGGCCTGCACACTGCCGATGATGCCCACCAGAGGCGCAAAAACCCCCATGGTGGCGCATTGCGCCTCGTCGACGGCTTCCGTGTCGGGAAAGACGCATGCATAACAGGGCGACGATGCCTGTCGGGTGTCGAGAACCATGACCTGGCCGTCGAAGCGGATCGCCGCGCCGGACACCAGCGGTTTCTGGAACAGGACGGCGGCGCGGTTGATGGCATGCCGCGTGGCGAAATTGTCGGTGCAGTCGATCACGATGTCGCACTGTTCTACAAGTGCATTGAGCAATATGGAGTCCGCACGCTGGGTGACCACCGTGACGTCGACGTCGGGGTTGATGTCGGCAATCGCCTGCCGTATGGACTCTGCCTTAAGACGCCCAACGCCTTCCAGGGTGTGGGCGATCTGTCGCTGCAGATTGGTGGCGTCTATCCTGTCGTGGTCCACGACGGTGATATGGCCGACGCCTGCGCTGCCGAGGTAAAGCGCCACGGGTGAACCGAGGCCACCTGCACCCACTAGCAGCACATGAGCGGCCAGCAGTTTTTCCTGACCCTCGATGCCAATTTCGTCGAGCAGGATATGCCGCGAATAACGCAGCAGCTGCGCATCGTTCACGTACAGCTCATCAGTCGATCAGGCGGCAAGCGCGGGTTATCAGTTGTCTTTTTTCTCGTTCTTGTTTTCGACCACGGCCGTCTTGCTGATCATCACGGGCCTGCCCTTGAGCTTGTTGAGCGCCTGGATCAGCGGGAAATCCTTGTCGCTGCCCAATTCGGGCGGTCGGCGCTGCTCAGGCGGCTTTTTGGCGTCTTCCTCAAGCCGCTTGAGCGCTTCCTCGCGGGCCTTTTCGCGCGTGGCGTCTTTCACTTCAGCGCCCTGGCCGCTGTTGAGGTGCTTCTCGAGGTCAGCTTCGCGGGTGCGCAGGGCCGCAAACGGGCTGCCCTCCAGCGTTTCGTCGACCATCACGTCAGGGATGATGCCGCGTGCCTGAATGGACTTGCCGCTCGGTGTGTAGTAACGCGCAGTGGTCAGCTTGATGCCGGTGTCGGGGCCCAGCGGACGCACAGTCTGCACCGAGCCCTTGCCGAAGGTCTGGTTGCCCATGATGATGGCGCGCTTGTGGTCCTGAAGCGCACCTGCAACGATTTCGCTGGCAGAAGCCGAGCCTTCATTGACCAGCACCACCAAAGGCACGGTTTTCAGGGCTGCAGGCAGGCGTTTGAGCGGGTCATTGCTGCTCGCGCGGCGCAGGTAGAACTCGGGCGACGCCTTGTAGACAAACTTGCTTTCGGCCAACTGGCCGTTGGTGGAAACCACGGTGACGTTTTCGGGCAGGAAGGCGGCGGAGATGGCGACAGCCGCATCCAGCAGGCCGCCCGGATCGTTACGCAGGTCCAGCACCAAACCCTTGAGGTTGGGTTCCTGTTTGTAGATGGCATCCATCTTGGTGACGAAATCATCGACGGTGCGTTCCTGGAACTGGCTCAGGCGAATCCAGGCGTAACCCGGCTCGACCACCTTGCTGCGAACGGACTGGGTGCGGATTTCCTCACGCACGATGGTCACCGGGAAGGTGCGGCTTTCGTCCTTGCGGAAGATGGTCAGCACGACCTTGCTGCGCGGTTCCCCGCGCATCTTTTTCACGGCGTCGTTGAGGGACAGGCCCTTGACGGCGGTGTCGTCGATCTTGGTGATCAGGTCGTTGGGCTTGAGGCCGGCGCGGTCCGCAGGCGAGCCCTCGATGGGCGAGACCACCTTGACAAGGCCGTCTTCCTGGCTAATCTCGATCCCGACACCGACAAACCGGCCGCTGGTGCCTTCGCGGAATTCCTTGTAGGACTTTTTGTCGAAGTAGGCGGAGTGGGGGTCCAGGCTTGCGACCATGCCGGAAATGGCATCGGAGATCAGCTTTTTCTCGTCAACCGGCTCCACATAGTCGGTTTTGACCATGCCAAACACAGCGGCGAGTTGCTGCAGTTCTTCAAGGGGCAAAGGGGCCAGTCCGCCACGGGCAACAGCCTGCAGTTGAACCGTGGTGAGGGCACCAGCAACGGCACCAATAGAAATCCAGCCAGCGATCTTCAGCTTTTGACCCATGGAAAAATACCTTTTCAGCCTGTGGGGGAGAGTGCGTGCGCACCCTGTCGGAACAATATACACCTAGGACAAAGACCCAGCGCTTCAGTTCCTCAGCGGCGCGCTGTATGTACGCAATAAATGGGCAAAAAGATGCCAAACAGCCGATTTTGAGCAGGGTTTTACGCTGTGTTTACAAAGATTGCGGTCATCGGGCGGTCTCAAGGCGGCCTCAGGACTGCAAACTTAAGCCAAGAGACTGCTTGTCCGATGTTTTGGGACGGTCAGCTTGTGCTCATCACTTTGCCAGGCGCACCTGCCGCAGCTGCGGCTTTGGCGGCGGCTTCGGCGTCACCCAGGTAGTAGTGGCGCAGGGCTTTCAGGTCTGCATCCAGTTCATAGACCAGGGGAATGCCGTTGGGAATGTTCACGCCCACGATGTCGTCGTCCGAGATGTTGTCCAGGTGTTTGACCAGCGCGCGTATCGAATTGCCATGGGCGGCGACCACGATACGTTTTCCGGCCTTGATGGCAGGTGCCATGGCTTCATTCCAGAAGGGCAGTACGCGCGCCACGGTGTCTTTCAGGCACTCGGTCAAGGGCACCTGTTCTGCCTGCAGCTTGGCGTAACGGATGTCGGCGCGTTCGCTGCGTTCGTCGCCGGCGTTCAGCGGCGGTGGCGGGACGTCATAGCTGCGGCGCCAGGCCAGCACCTGCGCGTCACCGTATTTGGCGGCGGTCTCGGCCTTGTTCAGGCCCTGCAGGCCACCGTAATGGCGTTCATTGAGACGCCAGCTGTGCACCACGGGCAGCCAGGTGCGGTCCATCTCGTCGAGGGCGTGCCAGAGCGTGTGTGTGGCGCGCTTGAGAACGCTGGTGTAGGCGACGTCGAAGTCGTAGCCTTCAGCCTTGAGCAGCCGGCCGGCGTTTCTGGCCTGTTCAATGCCGGTGGCGGTGAGGGCGACATCGGTCCAGCCCGTAAAGCGGTTTTCAAGGTTCCAGGTGGATTCGCCGTGGCGGATAAGGACGAGTTTGTACATTTTTGGGGGTTAGGGAGGGGAAATTGAAGGTCAAAGCGTGGGGCCAATCCGGCCCGGCGACACCAGCATTCTAAAATCACGCCCTTGCTTCCCAAAATACCAAAGGCCAAACGTGAAATTTCTGATCGATAACTGGACGCTGTTTGCGATTGCCATCGCTTCGGGCGGCATGCTGCTCTGGCCCACGATTGCCAGCAGCATGAATGCAGGTTCGCTGAGCGCGAGCGGTGCGGTGCAGCTCATCAACCGTGAAAAAGCCGTGGTCATTGACGTCAGCGAAGCCGACGAATACGCGGCCGGCCACGTGGGTGGTGCCAAAAATGTGCCTTTCAGCGAGCTGGAGGCCAGGCTGCCCCTCACGGTCAAGAACAAGGCCTTGCCCCTGATTCTGGTGTGCGCCAGTGGCGCCCGCGCCAACCGCGCTGTGGCCGTCGCCAAAAAACTCGGTTACGAGCAGGCCCAAGCACTGGGCGGCGGGCTGAAATCCTGGAAAGACGCTAACCTTCCTCTTGAGAAGGCCTGATTTTTGCTCCGGCCTTCATGAAAGATCCGAAAGGTATTCAAGCCATGCAAACCGTCAAGATTTACACCACCGGCACCTGCCCTTACTGCATCCATGCCAAACAACTGCTGAAGGCGCGCGGCGCAGAGTTCGATGAAGTGCGCGTCGACCTCGTCCCCGGCGAGCGCCAGAAGATGATGGAGATTTCCGGCCGCCGCACGGTGCCGCAGATTTTCATCGGCGAAACCCATGTGGGCGGCTGCGACGACCTGGTTGCGCTTGACGGTCAGGGCGGCCTGATGCCGCTCCTTAATGCCGCTTAGGCTGATTTTCTCACTGCTCTGAACTCCCGTCGTCGGAGCGGGGTTTTCGCATGCTCAAGCCGTGGAACCGGCTTCGCCGGGCCACAGGCGGGCGGCCCCCTCGGGGGGCAGGGAGCTACACAAAGTGAGCGACCGTGGGGGCCACATTCCTTGAGATAATGCGTATCAAGCCTGCGCCGGACGCAGGCCGTTTTAATTCAACTGCAACCCGAAAGATCACCATGGCTGAAGCCAACCAGGACCCCGTATTCCAGATCCAGCGCGTTTACCTGAAAGACGTGTCGCTGGAGCAGCCCAATTCCCCCGAAATCCTGATGAGCCAGGAGCAGCCTGCGGTCGATATCCAGCTGGGCGTTGAAGCCACCCCCGTTGCAGACGGTATTTTTGAAGTCGCCGTCACCGCGACCGTGCAGACCAAGATTGGCGACAAGACCGTGTTCCTGGTCGAAGCCAAGCAGGCCGGCATTTTTGAAATGCGCAACATGCCGCCCGAGCAACTCAATGCCGTGCTGGGCATCGCCTGCCCACAAATTGTTTATCCCTACCTTCGCGGCAACGTGGCCGATGTCATCCAGCGCGGTGGTTTTCCGCCTGTGCACCTGGCTGAAATCAACTTCCAGGCCATGTACGAACAGCAGCAGGCCGATGCCGCCGCTGCACCCGCCGCCCCACAAATCATCGTCTGATCGCGGCGCAAGCCCTGACGGCGTGAGCAACCTGTCATGAAGATCGTCGTCCTTGGCGCGGGTGCCTGGGGCACGGCGCTGGCGATCAGCGCTGCGTCCAACCCGCGCGCCGGCCATGCCGTCAGGCTGTGGGCGCGCGACGATGCGCTGGCAGCGACCCTGCGCAGCAATCGCAGTAACCCCCGCTACCTGCCCGGCATGCCGCTTCCCGCATCGCTGGATGTCATGTCCGGCCCGCTGGCGCAGGCCGTGCAAGGGCAAGACCTCGTCGTCATCGCCACCCCGGTATCGGGCGTTCGCGGCATGCTGCAGCAGCTGGCGCAGTGCGCCGTACCGGTTGCGTGGCTGAGCAAGGGGTTTGAGGCGCCCGTCACTGATCCGGATGCTGCAAGCGCAACAGGCGCAACAGGCGCAACAGGCGCAATGGCCGCGCCGGCCGGGATGCTGATGCATGAAATCCGTGCGCAGGTCGCGCCCTCCCTGAAAGCCGGTGTCCTGAGCGGGCCCAGCTTTGCCCAGGAGGTCGCACGCGGCCAGCCGACCGCGCTGGTGGCGGCCAGTGAACATGACGATGTGCGCGAAGCGCTGGTCGCGGCCTTTCATGGCCCGACGCTGCGTGTGTACGCCAACGCCGACATCGTGGGCGTTGAAGTCGGCGGCGCGGTCAAGAACGTGCTGGCGATTGCCACCGGCCTGTGTGACGGCCTGCAACTGGGGCTCAATGCCCGCGCCGCCCTGATCACCCGTGGCCTGGCTGAAATGCTGCGCCTCGGGCTGGCACTGGGCGCACGCCCTGAAACCTTCACCGGCCTGTCAGGCCTGGGCGACCTGGTCCTGACGGCGACCGGCGACTTGAGCCGCAACCGCAAGGTCGGCCTGGCACTGGCCGGCGGCCAGACGCTGGCACAGGCCGTGGCCTCGTTGGGTCACGTGGCCGAAGGTGTGTATTGCGCCCGTACGGTTGTGCAGCGCGCCGCCGGCCTGGGTGTCGAGATGCCGATTTCGCAGGCCGTCGTGGCCCTGCTCGACGGCAAACTGCAGCCGCGCGATGCGATTGCACTGCTGATGGCACGCGACCCGGCGGCCGAAATCGCCAGCCTGTAGACCGGGCCGCGGCGGCCGGCCCGCACCGGTGTTTACCCGCGACCCGCCTTTTTCCTGTTTGCGTTTTGCCTGTGCCGCATTACGCTTCCTGCTTGCAACCCGCTGGTCGCAGCCGCCGTCCTGACGCTGCCACCGGCCATCAGCCATCCATCAGGCAAGGAGTCACAACAATGCGCAAGCTTCCAACTGTCAAACGTTTGCTGCCCCTGCTGGGTGCAGCCGGCGTCGCTGCCGTCATGCTGGGCGCCTGCGCCAGCATGGGCAACGGCATGTCTTTCTTTGTCACCAGCGCCAACCCCGGCAAGGGCGGTGATTTCGGTGGCCTGGCCGGTGCAGACCAGTACTGCCAGACTTTGGCAACGGCTGCCGGGGCGGGCAACCGCACCTGGCGCGCCTACCTGAGCACCACCACTACCGCCGACGCCCGGCCAGTTCATGCGCGCGACCGCATCGGCGGCGGCCCCTGGTACAACGCCAAGGGTGAACGGGTGGCTTACAGCGTCGATGACCTGCACAGTGGCGGCAACAAGCTGACCAAGCAGACCGCCCTCAGCGAGAAAGGCGAGGGCATCATGGGCCGCGGTGATGCCGTCAACATGCACGACATCCTGACGGGTTCATCCCCCGACGGCCGCGCCATCGCCAGCGACAAGGACACGACCTGCGGGAACTGGACCCTGAGCACCGGCGGTTCGGCCATGGTGGGCCACCACGACCGTCAGGGCCTGACGGACACGGTTGAAGCCAAATCCTGGAATACATCGCATCCCAGCCGCGCCTGCGACATGGCCTCGCTCAAAGCCACCGGCGGTGCCGGGCTGATGTACTGCTTCGCAAAATAGGCAAACCCGGGTGACGGGCGTCGCGGCATTGCTACATTTTTTGTAGCTGCTGGTGCCCGTCGTTATTGGTTAAACTGCTAGTTTGATGCCTGAAAATGGCCTCAAATCCCCAAAAAAGGTTAACTTCCATGTTAACTTTTTTGCTTTCTGGCTTGCTGTTTGTCGAAAAGTTAAGTTATGTATTAATATTTTCGGGTTTTTGGGCTGATTTTTACGCCTTAAATCGGCCTCCAAGCCAATAACGATGAGCGTGAGCAGCTATCAAAAAGTGAGTAAATGGATGATGGCCCTGCGAGCTGCTCTGGTGCAGTTCGAACAGCGCCGAAACGATTACGGTAGCGTTTTGCTGTAGCTGAAGTACACCTCGTCGCGCTGCCAACCCAGCGACTCGTACAAGGCCTGTGCTGCATGGTTGCTTCTGGCGGTGCTCAGGTCAAGCCGCGAAAAACCGTTGGCACGGGCATGTTCATGCGCCGCCACCAGCAACGCACGGCCAGCGCCCGTGTTGCGCGCTTCGGGCGCCACAAACAGGTCGTACAGCGTGTAGATCGGCTGCGCCAGGACCGAGCAAAAACCGGGGTAGAGCTGGCAAAAACCGGTGAGGCCTGAGGTGCCCGTCACAGCGGCATCGGACTCAGCCACCAGGATCACCGACTCACCCTTGCGCATGCGATCGGCGATGAACTGTCTGGAAAGTACGATGTCTGCAGGTTGGCTGTAAAACTGGCGGTAGGCGTCGAAGAGCGCAGTTACCTGCTCGATGTCGTTGGTGTTTGCCAGGCGGATGGCGGTTGCTGTCATGGTTGGCCCTGAAGTAGAGCCATATAGCCGCGTGCTTCGGAAATCGTATTGTGGCCTGCGCCGGCAACGACCTTCAGCGATGCGACCCCGGGTCTGAAAGCTGCCAGCAGCCGACGCGTGCTGGCCGAAGGAATGATCTCGTCGTTTTCGGCTTCTATCAGCAAGGTAGGGGCCGTGACGGCAGGTGCATAGCTGTCGGACTCGTAACTGTCGCGCAAAAGCCAGCGCACCGGTAGCCAGGGAAACTGGCTCTCTGCCAATGCCCGGATGCTGTCATAGGGTGTGATGAGCACCAGCCTCTCGACAGGCCTGCGGCTGGCCAGGCGCGTGGCGACACCGCTGCCCAGGCTGCGCCCGACCAGCAGCACCTGCGGATGCATCGCGTGGACCTTGTCGTACAGGGCCAGCGCGTCCTCGCTGATGTCGGCTTCAGACGGGTTTCCTGTGCTGCCGCCATAACCCCGGTAGTGCAGCAGGTAGATCGCGTGATCCGGAAAAGCCTGTGACAAAGCAGGCAGGTTCCATGACGCGTCTTCGCCGTTGCCGCCAAAATAAATCAGGGCTTTGGGACCTTTGCCAGCTCGCACCGTGACGACCAAGTCAGCCCCCGAAACCTTCAACCGGAGCGTGTTGTCAGCTGCCGTGACAGACCTTGGCTGCGGGAAGTAGATGAGGGACCGCTGGTAGGACCAGATGGCAATGCAGATGGCGACATAGGCCAGTGCAAGCAACCCGAGAAACCAGCCCAGCGTTCGCATGTCGCTCCTTGAATCTTGTGACGCTGGACGCCTCAGATTTCGAGGTTGTCGATCAGGCGGGTGCTGCCCAGCTTGGCTGCGCCCAGAACCACAAGTGGTTCGTCCATTGACATTTGCGGTGGCATCAGGTCGGCGCGGCGGCGCACGGTGAGGTAGTCGGGTTTCCAGCCGCGGCGCGCCAGGGTCTGCATGGCGTGTGCTTCAAGCGCAGGCAGGTCTGCGGGCGTCGCAGCCTTGGCGGCGGTGCCCAGGGCTTTCAGGGCCTTGGAGAGTTCTGCCGCTTCCTTGCGTTCGGCTTCGCTCAGGTAGCCGTTGCGTGACGACAGCGCCAGGCCGTCGTCGGCGCGCTGGGTTTCGCCGGCCAGTATTTCAATCGGCAGGGCAAACTGCTGGATCATGCGGCGCACCACCATCACCTGCTGGTAGTCCTTCTTGCCGAAAGCCGCGATGCCCGAGGGCATGCCGGCGTACACGCAAGAGAACAGCTTGAGCACGACGGTGCTCACGCCGATAAAAAAACCGGGCCGGAAATGGCCTTCAAGAATGTCGCTCAGGTCGGTGGCCGGGTGCATCTTGTAGGTTTGCGGCTGCGGGTAGAGCTCCTGCTCGCGTGGGGCAAACAGGACGTTGCAGCCAGCGGCTTCCAGACGTGCGGCGTCGGCGTCCAGCGTGCGCGGGTAGCTGTCGAAGTCTTCATGCGGCGCGAACTGCAGGCGGTTCACGAAGATGCTGGAGACAGTGACGTCGCCCAGCGGCCTGGCCTGCTTGACGAGGGCGATGTGGCCGTCGTGCAGGTTGCCCATGGTGGGCACAAAGGCCGGGCGCTTGAAGCCGTCGAGTTTTTCGCGCAGTTCGGCGATGGTGTGGACGATGTGCATGTGTCTGTCTCCCTTGGCAGATTGTTTTGTTACCAGGCGTGGCTGGCGTTGACCGGAAAGCTGCCGTCCTTGACGGCGCGGACGTAGGCTTCCATGGCGCCGCGAATGCTGGCGGTTTTGTTGTCCGGGCCTTCCATGAAGTTGCGCACAAACTTCGCCATCTTGCCGAGGTTCATCCCCAGCATGTCGTGCAGCACCAGCACCTGGCCGGCGGTGCTGTCACCCGCTCCTATGCCTATGGTCGGGCAGTGTGCCAGCGTTTTTGTCAGTTCGGCAGCCAGGGCCGCAGGCACCATCTCCAGCACCAGCATGGCGGCACCTGCATCCTGCAGGGCGATGGCCTCGCGCCGCAGCAGTGCGGCGGATTCATCTGACTTGCCCTGCACGCGGTAGCCGCCCAGCGCATGCACGGTTTGTGGCGTCAGGCCCAGATGCGCGCAGACGGGTATGCCGCGCTCGACCAGAAAGCGAACGACCTCGGCGGTCCAGCCGCCGCCCTCGAGTTTGACCATGTGCGCGCCGGCCTGCATCAACACGGCGGCGCTGCGCAGCGCTTGCTCTTTGGACTCGTGGTAGGTGCCGAAGGGCAGGTCGCCGACCAGCCAGGCCGTGCCTTGCGAACGGCGCAGGCCGTTGGCCACACACTCGGTGTGATGGCGCATGGTCTCAAGTGACACGCCGACCGTACTGGTAAGACCCTGGCAGACCATACCCAGCGAATCACCGACCAGAATGCATTCAACGCCGGCAGCATCGGCCACGGCGGCAAAGGTCGCGTCATAGGCGGTGAGCATGGTGATTTTTTCACCGTGTGCGTGCATTTCGCGCAGGCGGGGCAGGCTCAGGGGCTTGCGGGCCGACGGTGTGGACGAGGGCGGCAGCGTGCCATAGGGCGTGCCCGAAGAGGCCGAGGCGGAAGCATTGTTTGAAGTCATGAAGCAACCCGTGAATTTAGGCAGAGTCTAACCAGCCGCCGGCGTGGCGGTACCGCGCGCTTCAGGCTGCCTGCGGCGCCGAACGGGTCATGCCCAGGCGCTGCAGGAGATCCACGTCGGCCTGCGTGTCAGGGTTGCCGGTGGTCAGCAGCTTGTCGCCGTAAAAAATCGAATTGGCACCCGCCAGAAAACACAGCGCCTGAATGCCGTCGCCCATCTGCTGGCGGCCTGCGGACAGGCGCACACGTGCCGTCGGCATGGTGATGCGCGACACGGCAATGGTGCGCACAAACTCGAACGGGTCGAGGTCTGCCTGGTGGGCCAGCGGCGTACCTTCCACCTTGACGAGGTTGTTGATGGGCACGGACTCGGGGTAGGGCGTGAGGTTGGCCAGTTCGGCCACCAGGCCGGCGCGCTGGCGGCGGGTTTCGCCCATGCCGACGATGCCGCCGCAGCAGACCTTGACACCCGCGCTGCGCACGCGCGCCAGTGTGTCGAGGCGGTCCTGGTAATCGCGAGTGGTGATGATGTCGCCGTAAAAATCGGGCGCGCTGTCGAGGTTGTGGTTGTAGTAGTCCAGGCCCGCGCTTTGCAGTGTCTGGGCGTGGCCGTCTTCGAGCATGCCCAGCGTGGCGCAGGTTTCCAGCCCCAGGGCCTTGACGGTGCGCACCAGCTCGGCCACTTTTTCAATGTCGCGGTCTTTGGGTGAGCGCCAGGCCGCCCCCATGCAAAACCGCGTCGCGCCTGCGGCCTGCGCGCGTTGCGCGGCGACCAGCACTTCGGCGGGCTCCATCAGCTTGCTGGCTTCCACGCCGGTGTCGTAGCGCGCAGCCTGTGGGCAGTAGCCGCAGTCTTCCGCGCAACCGCCGGTCTTGACCGACAGCAGGGTCGCGAACTCCACACGGGTCGGGTCGAAGTTTTCACGATGCACGGCCTGCGCGCGATGCATCAGCTCGGGGAAAGGCAGGTTGAAGAGGGCCTCGATGGCGTCCACGCTCCAGCGCACGCCAGCACCTGAAGCGCTTGGCGTTTTGGGTACTGGACGGTTCAGCGTGACAGTTTGTTCGGTAGCAGCAGCCATGGGCATCCTGAGGTCAATCGATGATGGCCGGAGCGGCCGTAAGGCAGGACGATCGTCAGCTGACGATTCGGCCACCCGTGCCAAGCACACCCACATCCACAAAACTGCCGCCCACCCGGTTGCCGGCCCCAAAGCTGACGGTCATGCCGCCCATGTTGAAGCCGGTGATCGCGTCGAGGGCGGTGATCAGGGATGCGCGCGTGACGTTGTTGCCGGCGCGGCGCAGGCCTTCTGCCAGTACGCGCGCGTTGGCATAACCTTCAAGCGTGGGCGTGGAGTAGTCGGTCCAGCCGCTGGCGGCCATGTCGATCTGGTAGCGGCGCACCAGTTCGTTTTTGGTCGAGAAAGGCGAAGGCACGACGAGTGCGAAACCCATGCCGCGCCCGAGCTCGCCCATGGCCGTGATGTTGGCGGGGCTGGCGCTGATGGACAGGCCGTACACGGTGCTGGTGCCACCTGCGGCGCGCAAGGCCTTGAGGAACAGCGGCGCAATGCCACCCAGCACCATGATCACCATTTGCGGCTGGGCTTTGGCAATCGCCTGTGCCGCGGGTTCGACTTCGGTACTGGCGGTTCCGGGTGTGGTGGCCATCACGACGGGCTGGAGTTTCGCATCGGCCATGGATTTCTGGAACGCCGCCAGCACGGACAGGCCAAGCGGGTCCTTGGGGTAGACGATGCCGATCTTGTTCATGCCGAGCGTGACGGCCGTGCTGATCAGCTTGTCGACTTCGGCGTCGTAGCTGGCGCGAATCCAGAACACGTTGGGCGGGCTGGTTTTGCGCAGGCCGGAGGTACCGGTGTTGGGGCCGACGATGGCCATGTCCTGCACGGCCTCCATGATGGATGCGGTCTGGCGCGTGCCTAGTGGATTGATGAGGGCCAGGACGGACTTGTCGGCCTGGAAGGCGAGCGCGTTGGCCTTGGCGACCTCTGGCTTGAACTGGTCGTCTGCAATCACCAGCTCGACTTTGGCGCCGTTGATGCCGCCGGTCTTGTTGATGGCGTTGAAGTAGGCTGATGCACCACGGAAGTTGCCGTTGCCATTGGCTTTTTCAAAGCTGCTGTTGTCAAACGAGCTGCCGATCTTCAGGGTGCGTGCGGCTGCCGGCGCTTGGGCGAAGGCCGGGATGGCCAGGCTGGCGGCGGTGAGACTGCCCAGTGCAACGAGGTCGCGGCGGGACAGAAGAGGAGTGGTTTTCGGGGTCATGGTGTCTCCGGTAGGTTCAGGAAGGCAAAGCCTGCTGACGCTACGCGAATTTGCGTCGACGCGCCCAGCCGGTGGCCCATAGCAGTTTTTCGAAAATGCTATATCTGCTCAGGCTTGCTGAACGGGAATGGTCGAGCGTTCTTCCTTGATACGGTTGTCGGGGTTGACGAAAACCAGCTTGGGGGAAAAGCCCTTCACTTCCTTTTCTTCAACCTGTGCAAAAGCAGCAATGATGACCAGGTCGCCAACGGCAGCGCGGCGGGCGGCGGAACCATTGACGGAGATGATGCGGCTGCCGCGCTCGGCACGGATGGCGTAGGTGATGAAACGCTCGCCGTTGTTGATGTTCCAGATGTGCACCTGCTCGTTCTCGCCGAGGTTGGCGGCGTCCAGCAGGTCTTCATCGATGGCGCATGAGCCTTCGTAGTTGAGTTCGCAATGCGTCACGGCAGCGCGGTGGATTTTTGATTTGAGCAGGGTGCGGAACATAAGGTAATCGGGTGTCAGTGCGAAGGCTTTTCAAGGCCGGCGGGTCTCGGGAACAGGTCGCGCATGAATAGGCTGTAAGATTCGCGACAGTTTTTCAAGCCGCTCTGCGCGACTCAAGACAGCCTGCTAGTTTAAAACACCGGCAGGGCCCGAATTTCCTTAGATTGCTTATGAAAAAATCACTCCATTTTTCCCCCGAAGCGCTGGCCGCTTTGGCGGGTGCCGATGCGGCGTGGCTGGTGGCGAATGTCGGCGCCGCCTGATCCTGCGCCCGGCCTTTCTGCCCTTGTTGATTTCAGCGATCCGCGGCACCCTGATGGGCCGCGTCTTCGTCACGCTTTTGGCGCGCCTGTTCAGGTGCTGGTGGCACACGACCCTCAGGACGTCCGTGCGGTGCTCGATGCGGTAGAGGGGGCAGCGCGGCAAGGTGCTTGGTGTGTCGGTTATCTGCGTTATGAGGCGGCGCCTGCGTTTGATGCCGCGCTGAAGGTTCATCCGGCAGATGGCCCCTTGGCCTGGTTTGCGGTGCATGAAATCGCTTTGCCCTGGCCCAGCCCCTCAGCGGATGTGTTGCCGGTGGAAGTGCAGTGGCAGCCCGCGCTTGCGCGCTCCGTATTTGACGCGGCCCTCACGGCATTGCAGCAGGGCATTGCGCGTGGCGACTATTACCAGGTCAACTTCACGGCGCGCATGGTGGGGGCTCTGTCCGCGGCCGGTCTTCAGCACCCTGTCGATGCTGCGCTGGCTTTGTTCCATGCCCTTCAGCGTGCCCAGCCCGGCGGGTATGCCACCTTCCTGGACACAGGTGAAGAGCAACTGCTGTCGGTGTCACCCGAACTGTTTTTTGACTGGCGCGATGGCCTGGTGCTGACGCGGCCCATGAAGGGCACAGCGTCTCGTGGTGACACACCGGAGGCCGACGAAGCCCGGCGTTTGACGCTTTGCAATTCGCCGAAGGAGCGCGCCGAAAACGTGATGGTGGTGGACATGCTGCGCAATGACCTCTCACGCATTGCCGTGCCGTCGGGGGTCCATGTGCCGCGCCTGTTCCACGCCGAGGCGCTTCCTTCGGTCTGGCAGATGACCTCCGATGTGGAGGCGCGCACGCGGGCCGGCTGTGGGCTGGCCGATATTTTTGCAGCGCTGTTTCCCTGCGGCTCTGTGACGGGCGCGCCCAAGGTCAACGCCATGCGGGCCATCCACGCGATGGAAGGCGCGGCGCGCGGTGTGTACTGTGGTGCGATGGGTGTGGTGCAACCGGGCGGGGCCGCCACTTTTAATGTGCCGATTCGCACTGTCACGCTGCAGGGCCTGACCGCGCGATGTGGCATAGGCAGCGGCATCACTGCAGATTCCAGCGCCGCCGGCGAGTGGCGGGAGTGGCAGCTCAAGCAGGTCTTTGCGCAGCGTGCCAGCGCGCCCTTCGAGATTCTGGAGACCCTGTGCCTGCACGACGGCCAGCTGCGTCACCAGGCTGACCACCTTGCGCGCATGGCGCAGGCTGCGCGGCATTTCGGTTTCGCGTGGCGTGAGGGCGAGGTGATGCACGCGCTGGCAACCCTGGTTCGCGAACACGGCGAAGGCAATTGGCGTGTGCGCTTGTTGCTCGATGCGCAAGGGCGCCTGCATGCCGAGGCTTTTGTCCTGCCGGTCTCACCTGTGCAGGTGGTGCTGGCATTGGCCGGACATGCGCTGGAGGATGCGCGCAGCGAATTCGTACGCTTCAAGACCACCCGACGTGCACATTACGAGGCCTTTGCGCCTGTCGTCCCGGAGGTGTTTGACACCTTGCTGTGGAATGCAGAGGCAGAGGTGACTGAGTGCACACGGGGCAACGTGGCCATGTTGCTGGATGGCCGCTGGGTGACGCCGGCTTTGCACTGCGGTCTGCTGCCCGGTGTGGGGCGGGCGCAGGCCCTGGCGTCGGGCCGTCTGGTGGAAGCCGTCGTGCGGCTGGACGATCTTGCGCGGGTACAGGCGTTCGCGTTTGTCAACAGCCTGCGTGGCTGGATACCGGCCGTTCTAAACCAGTTGCCTTAAGCTGCCTCCGGCACAAGCACGCTCGGCACGGTCGATCTGGCGGTGTCGGGATTGGTGGAGTTGATGGCCCGCCAGACCGCTTCCGATGATGAGGACGTCGAAATGTCGGGGGTGCGGCTGGCCGGATTCATGAATGTGGGAGGCACCGCAGGCGGGTGCAGAAACAGGTATGCGGGCGCGGTGCTCAGGCAGGGGTGTAAGCCAGCCTGACGTAGATGGGCGCAAAGGCCTCGGCTTGCGTGACTTCGAGCAGGCCTTCCTTGGACAGCTCGAGCAGCGCGATGAAGGTGACCACCAGCACGGGCATGCCGCGCGTCGGGTCGAACAGCTCTTCAAACTCCAGGAACTTGCGGCCCTGCAGCTTGCGCAAAACAATGCTCATGTGCTCGCGCACCGACAGTTCTTCACGGCTGATGACGTGGTGCTGCACGAGTTTTGCGCGCTTGACGATGTCGCGCCAGGCGTCCTGCAGGTCGACCACGTTCACGTCCGGAAAGCGCGGCTGCAACGATTGCTCTACATAGACCTGTGCGCGCAAAAAATCGCGGCCGAACTGCGGCATCTCGTTGAGCTTGTGGGCGGCCAGCTTGATCTGCTCGTATTCGAGCAGGCGGCGGACCAGTTCGGCACGCGGGTCTTCGGCTTCCTGGCCCTCCGCCACTTTTTTGGGCGGCAGCAGCATGCGCGACTTGATCTCGATCAGCATGGCTGCCATGAGCAGATATTCGGCGGCCAGTTCGAGGTTGGTGGCGCGGATTTCATCGACATACGCCAGGTATTGCCGTGTCACGGCAGCCATGGGAATGTCGAGGATGTTGAAGTTCTGCTTGCGGATCAGGTAGAGCAGCAAGTCAAGCGGGCCTTCAAAGGCTTCGAGAAACACCTGCAGCGCATCCGGCGGGATGTACAAATCCTGCGGCATGGCAAACAGCGGCTCGCCATACAGCCTTGCCAGCGCCACCTGGTCGATGACGGCCGGCATGTCGGGGCTGGGGGCAGCCATCAGGTCCATGCCTGGAACGCCCGCGAGCCCGGGAAGTCCGGGTGGCGGCGACTGGCCTGAATCTGGCGGTGAAGGCGGTGTTTGTGACATGAGCAGGCGTCTGCGTCGGGCCCGGGGCCTGACGCAGCGCGGGACACTTATTTGCTGTTGGGGTGGCCGGCGGTGCTGTAAACGTAAGGTTGCTGGGCAACCTTGGCATCCAGATAGTCGGCTTGCTCGCTGCGGTTCAGGTTTTTGTCCCAGAGCAGCGCACGGCCAGCACGTTGTTCGGCTTCCAGCGTCGGTTTCTGTGCCTTGAGGCCTTCGATGAACTGGGTTGTGTCCGAGGTGTAGTCGGCGCGGCGGAAGAAGCGGAGGAGGTACATGGGTCTAAACTGCTCTTGGTGTGGGTTTAACGCCATTTCTGGCTTTTCTGGCGCAAGCCGCCGATTTTACCGGGGACTGCCTTGCGAACTTTTTTATTCTCTTCCGGATTCGTCCTGAGCCTGGTTTTGGGCCTGACGGGCTGCGACCCGCAGCGCATTGCCGAGCTTGAAGAAGGTGTGGCGACAGAGGCCGATGTGAGGGCCCGCTTCGGTCAACCCGAGAAGATCTGGGAGGCGTCCGACATGGCGTCCACGCCTTTGCCGGGCGCTGCGGCCGCTCCCGGCGCCCGGACTTTTGAGTACAGCCGCCAGCCTGAAGGCATGGTCAATTACATGATCACGATTGGCGCTGACGGCAAGATGAGTGCCTTGCGGCAGGTGTTGTCACCGCAGAATTTCTCGAAAATCACACCCGGCATGTCCATGGAGCAGGTCCGCAAGATGCTGGGCAAACCCATGAAAATCACCCCTTACGCTGCCCAGCAGCGGACGCACTACGACTGGCGTTACTTGAACCCGCCCAATACACCCATGCTGTTCACGGTGGTGTTTGACACTGACCTGAAAGTGGTCAGCACGGGGTCGGTCGAGGAAGCGGTGGCTACGCCCAAGGGCGGATAGCTCCTGAAACTAAAGGGACTCTATTTTTGCGAGGAAGCCTGAGCGTTCCATGACCGCTTTGGGTTCGGCGTTGAGTCCGGCAAGCACCAGGCGGCCGCCGCGCAGCACCACTGCCTTGTGGACCTGTTCCAGCACATCCAGGCCCGAGGCATCGAGCGATTGCAGCGACTGCAGATCAAGCCGCACCAGCAGCCCGCGCGGTGAGCTTTCGACCAGCGTCAATATCGGGTCGAGTTTGGCCACGGCACCGAAGAAGAGCGAGCCGTAGAGCTGAAAGCTCGCAGATTCCGGCGTGCGCGAAACTTCTACCACCTGAAAGAGCGTGCTCATGCGGCGGATAAAGAGGACGCAGGCAAGGATGAGACCTACCTGCAGGGCCACCGTCAGGTCGAAGATGACCGTCAGTAAAAAAGTGCCCAGCATGATGAAGGCTGAATGGCCGCCAGCTTCCCGCAGCCTGCCGAACTCGCGCCACTCACCCATGTTCCAGGCCACATAGAGCAGGATGCCGGCCATCACCGACAGCGGCACGTGCACAGCCAGGGGCGCGGCGATCAGCACAATGGCCGTCAGCGTGACCGCGTGAACAATTCCCGAGACAGGCGAGGTCGCGCCGGCGCGCACATTGGTGACGGTGCGGGCAATCGTGCCGGTGGCGGGCATGCCGCCAAAAAAGGGCACGACAAAATTGGCGACGCCCTGGGCCATCAGTTCCTGGTTGGGGTTGTGGCGCGGGAGCCCGGAGATCTGGTCGGCGACACGCGCGCACAGCAGCGATTCGACCGCGCCCAGCAGTGCAATCGTGATCGTCGGGTCGACCAGCAGGCGCACCGTCTGCCAGGAGAAATCCGGCAGGGCAAAAGCGGGCAGGGCGCGCGGAATGCTGCCGAACCGGCTGCCGATGGTTTCTATGGGCAGGCCGAGAAAGTAGGCGAAGGCCGTCAGTGTGACCAAGGCCACGATGGGACCGGGCATGCGCGAGGCCATGCGTGTGGCGCGCTTCAGCGGCAGGCCTTCCACGGCCTGCACCATTTTCAGCAAGCGGGTCGTGAAGCCCTGACTGGCGCGAGCGTGCGTATCAAACAGGCGGGGCCAGACGAACAGCCCGAGGACGCAGGCCAGCCCGAGACCGAGCGCATAGAGGTTCAGGCTTCGAAGGTGGCTGCCCAGCGCGCGCAGCTGCGAGAAAAAATCAACCGGCATCCTGCCGATGTCGAGACCCAGCAAATCCTTGATTTGCGACAAGACGATGAGCACGGCGATGCCGTTGGTGAAACCGATCACGATGCTGACGGGCACATAGCGCACCAGCGTCCCGAGCTTTAAAAAGCCCAGCAGGAACAGCAAAACGCCGGCGCAGGCCGTGGAGATCAGCAGATTGGCGAGGCCGTAGCGCTCGAGAATGCCGTACACGATGACGATGAAGGCCCCGGCTGGTCCGCCGATTTGTACAGCGGAGCCACCCAGGGCTGCAATCAGCGCCCCGGCGATGATGGCCGTCCAGATGCCCGCTTGCGGGTTGAGGCCGGAGGCAATCGCAAAGGCCATGGCCAGGGGCAAGGCGACGATACCTACTGTCACACCTGCGCCGATGTCTTTCACCAAGCGCTCCCGCGAGTAGCCGTGCAGGCTGTCCAGCAAGCGGGGCCGGAAATGTGCAAAGTTTTGAAGGGGTCGCATGGAAATGTATTGTGGCCTTTGCAACACTGTATGCAACACTGGATTTTCACCCCTTATTCATCCATACTGAAGCATGCACTCACGCCGGAGATCATCCAACAAGCTCCTGCTTTCATGACGAGGCCCGGATTCAAAACCCTTCTGCTGCTTGTCACCGGGTGGATGATGGGCGCAGCCTGCCTGGCCCAGCCCGCTGCGTCTTCTGCGCCTGCGCCGGTGTGGAAAGGCGTGCAATACACCGCAGAAGTGGTGATCGACGAATCCGGCCTTCAGCCGCTGGACAACATCCGCAACCGGTTTTCGAGGGGCGAAGGCGTTGCCATCTCAGGCAACAAACAGCTTCCGCTGGGGGGCGTGCACACAGGCTGGCTGCGCATCGTTCTCCCGCCCGTTCAGGCACCTGTCGACGCCGTGCTGACAGTGGTGCATCCCGGGCTGGACAGTGCGGTCCTCCACCACATTTCATCATCCGGTGAATGGCAGTCACAGCGCGCGGGCGACTCCCTGCCGGTGGCGGATTGGTCGCGCCCGTATCTTCACCCCGCATTTTCACTGGAGCTGGTGACGGGTGAGCCACGCGCCGTGTACCTGGCAGTGCGCCACAGCAGCCCGGTGGGCGTGTACTGGCAGCTCTGGGACCGGTCGAGCTTTGACCGCCAGAGCAGCACACTGCACATGGTGCTGGGCGCCTACCTGGGTTTTGTCCTGTTGGTGGTGGTATTGAGCTGTGTCAATGCGTGGAACTGGCGCGATCCCATCCACCTGCTGTACGCAGTCTATGTGGTCATTCTGGGAGCGGGCCAGCTCACACTCACCGGCCTGGCGGGAGAGTATTTCTGGCCTGACCATGCCTGGTGGAACGACATCGCGGCCATCGTGATTCCCATGATGTCCGCCGGTTGGGCGGCACTGCTGGTGCACCGGCTGGTCGTCGAGCGCGGTAACCCCGTGATCAGCGCATTGCTTGCCAGCGTCATGCTGGCCTCCGTGATGTACACCCTCGGTTTCCTGTTCTTTGGCCGCTCAAGGCTTTTCTACACCTCCAATCTCGCTTATCTTTATTTTCTGCCGGTGCTGCTGGGCAGCCTGATCTGGTTTTCCATGCGCAGGCCTTCTGTGGGCTTGTGGGCGCTGGCGGGCTTTGTATGTTTGTTCATAGGCTCCCTGTTTCCCATCATGCGCAACCTGGACATGGTGCCCATCAGTTTTTACAGCCAGTTCGGCGCGCAGATAGGTGCCGCAATGGAGATTCCGCTGGTTCTGGTCGCGCTGTACTTTCGCAGCCGGGAGCGGCGTGACACCCAGGTGCGCCTCAGTGCGCTTTCCCGCACGGACCCATTGACGGGCGTGGCCAGCCACCGCCTGCTGATGGACAGGCTGGAACATCTGCTGGAGCGGCATCAGCGTGACCCGCTCGTAGGCGCGGTATTGCGTGTGCGCATGGTCAACGGGACGGAGATACGTGCGGGCTACGGCGCAGCGCTTGCTCAGGCGGCGCTGGTGCGCGCAGGCGCGTGCGTGGCGGCGCCAGCCCAGGTCAGCGACACGGTAGGCCGTCACAACGACGGCGATTTTGTCTTGCTGATGGAGAGCCGCACCTCGGAGGCGCAAGTCATCGATGTGGCACAGCGCATCATTGCCGAAGGGTTACGACCCGGCCGCAACCTGCCCGCCGACCTCACGCTGCAACTGCACGTCGCCTGCGTGACTTGCCCGCTGCCGAAAAAAGATGGCGAGCGCTTGTTGCGGCATCTCGACAACCTGCTGGACGAAATTGCCCAGACCCCGCGCAAGGCACTTCGCTTTCTTCGTTACAAAAGCAGCACCCAGTCACACCCGCCCGACAGCGAAGTGGTGATCTGAGTCGTCAGCGTACGCGCATGCCGGGGGATGCGCCAGGCGAAGGCTCGAGGACGTAAATGCCCGGTTGGGTCTTTTCATCGCCATGGCTGGCCGCCAGCACCATGCCTTCGCTGATGCCGAACTTCATCTTGCGAGGGGCCAGGTTGGCAACCATCACCGTGTGTTTGCCGACCAGGTCTGCGGGTTTGTAGGCTGATGCGATGCCGCTGAAGACATTGCGTGTGCGCCCCTCGCCCACGTCCAGCGTCAGACGCAGCAGCTTGGTGGACCCTTCAACCGCCTCGCAGTTCACGATCAGGGCGATGCGCAAATCGATTTTGGCGAAATCGTCGATGGTGATGGTGGGCGCAAGTTCTTCGCCGCCAGGCAGCGCGGCGGGTTCTGCCGTCTGCGGTGCTTCTGGCTGGGCTGTTGCTTCAAACAGCGCTTCCAGCTGCTTGGGGTCGACGCGCTGCATGAGGTGTTTGTAGTCGCCGATGATGTGGTCCTTGCCCAGGCTGCCCGATGCGTCACCCGATACCAGCGGTTTCGCATTCAGGAAAATCTCGACCTGTGCTGCCAGGGCGGGCAGAACGGGTTTCAGGTAAATCGTGAGCAGGCGGAAAGCTTCGATGCAGACGGTGCACACATCCTGCAGCCGGGCATCCATGCCCTGCTGTTTGGCCAGTTCCCAGGGCTTGTTCTGGTCCACATATGCGTTCACACGGTCGGTGAGCAACATGGTTTCCTTGAGTGCCTTGGCGAACTCTCGGCTCTCGTACAACTGCGCAATGATGTCTTTCTGTGCACGCAAGGATTCAATCAGTGCGGCGCCGTCGGCAGAAACCTCGCCCAGTTTGCCGGCAAAACGTTTGGCGATAAAGCCGGCCGCGCGGCTGGCGATATTGATGTATTTACCGACCAGGTCGCTGTTCACACGCGCCATGAAGTCGTCGGCATTGAAGTCGATGTCTTCGTTCTTCGCGTTCAGTTTGGCGGCCAGGTAATAACGCAGCCACTCCGGATTCATGCCCAGGCTCAGGTACTTGAGCGGGTCGAGACCGGTGCCGCGGCTCTTGCTCATTTTTTCGCCGTTGTTCACAGTCAGGAAACCGTGCACAAAGATGTTGTCCGGCGTCTTGCGGCCGCTGAACTTCAGCATGGCGGGCCAGAACAGGGTGTGGAAGGTGACGATGTCCTTGCCGATGAAGTGGTACTGCTCAAGTGCCGGGTCGGCCATGTATTCCGCAAACGACAGGCCATCTTCACCGGCCTCGATGCAGCGTTTGTCGAGCAGGTTTTTCAGCGATGCCAGGTAGCCTACTGGCGCGTCCAGCCAGACATAAAAGTACTTGCCCGGGGCGTCCGGGATCTCGATGCCGAAATAGGGCGCGTCGCGGCTGATGTCCCAGTCACCCAGGCCCTCGCTCTTCGTGCCATCCGCGTTCTCGCGCACCGAGAACCACTCCTTGACCTTGTTGGCCACTTCCGGCTGAAGCCGGCCGTCCTGCGTCCAGCTTTCAAGAAAAGCCACGCAGCGCGGGTCTGACAGCTTGAAGAAAAAATGTTCCGAGCTCTTCAGCACCGGCTTGGCACCTGACAGCGCAGAGTAGGGGTTGATCAGTTCGGTCGGTGCATACACCGCGCCGCAGACTTCGCAGTTGTCGCCGTACTGGTCTTTGGAGTGGCAGTTGGGGCACTCGCCCTTGATGAAGCGGTCCGGCAGGAACATGTTCTTCTCGGGGTCGAAGAACTGGTCTATGGTTTTGGTTTCAATCAGCGAGCCATCCGGATTGTCGCGCAGGTCTCTGTAGATCTGCCGCGCCAGTTCATGGTTCTCGGGTGCGTCGGTCGAATGCCAGTTGTCGAAACTGATGTGAAAGCCGTCCAGGTAAGGTTTGCGGCCGGCGGCGATATCGGCCACAAAGGCCTGTGGCGTGACGCCGGCCTTTTCGGCGGCAATCATGATGGGTGCACCGTGGGTGTCATCGGCGCCCACGAAGTTGACGTCATTGCCCTGCATGCGCTGGAAGCGCACCCAGATGTCGGCCTGGATGTATTCCATGATGTGGCCGATATGGAACTTGCCATTGGCGTAAGGCAGGGCGGTGGTGACAAACAGGCGGCGCTGGGACATGGATGGGCTTCTTCGGACTTTGGGGGCTAACCCGCAATTTTAAGGCGGGGCGCTCCCACAGGCCCGGCCAAAGCCCCATACCCACAGTTTGGGCCTGACGGCGTTAGACTTCAGCGCAGTTGCACGTGGCCGTGCCCGCCTTGCCGCCACGCCTGATTTACCAAAGAAATTCCCTTAATGAGCCCAGACCAGCCCTCCGTTTTGTCCGCCCTCCAGGCCGTCGTGGATCCCCACACCGGCAAGGACTTTGTCAGCAGCAAGGCGCTGAAGAATCTGCAGATCAGCGCCGGTGACGTGTCGTTTGATGTAGAGCTGGGCTACCCGGCCAAAAGCCTGTTCCCCGCGCTGCGTGAGGCGCTGGTGGCTGCTGCGAAATCAGTGCCCGGCGTGACCGGTGTCGACGCCCGGCTCAGCAGCAAGATCGCCAGCCACAGCGTGCAGCGCGGCGTGCAGTTGCTGCCCGGCGTTAAAAACATCATTGCGGTTGCGTCCGGCAAGGGTGGTGTGGGCAAGAGCACCACCGCTGCGAACCTGGCGCTTGCGCTGGCCGCGGAAGGCGCAAATGTGGGTCTGCTGGATGCCGATATTTATGGCCCCAGCCAGCCCATGATGATGGGCATAGAGGGCAAGCCGGAAAGCCTCGACGGCAAAAGCATGGAACCCATGCTGGGTCATGGCGTTCAGGTGATGTCGATTGGTTTCCTGGTCCCGCAGGATCAGGCCATGATCTGGCGCGGCCCCATGGCGACGCAGGCGCTGGAGCAACTGCTGCGCCAGACCAACTGGAAAGACCTCGACTACCTGATCGTCGACATGCCCCCCGGCACCGGAGACATCCAGCTCACCCTGAGCCAGCGTGTCCCCCTCACAGGCGCAGTCATCGTCACCACCCCCCAGGACATTGCATTGCTGGACGCCACCAAGGGCATCAAGATGTTCGAAAAAGTGGGTGTGCCGATTCTGGGCATTGTTGAAAACATGGCGGTGCACATTTGCAGCAACTGCGGTCATGCCGAGCATATTTTTGGCGAGGGCGGCGGCCGCCGGATGGCCGAGGGCCATCAGATGGACTACCTCGGCGCGTTGCCGCTCGACATCCATATACGCATGCAGGCCGACAGCGGTACACCTACCGTGGCCGCGGACCCCGATGGGCAGGTCGCCGCCATCTACAAAGAGATTGCCCGCAAGATGGCGGTGACGGTGGCGGCGCGCGCCAGGGATTTCTCGGCAAAATTCCCGACCATCACGATCTCCAAAAACACCTGAACGATGAACCTCCTGGCATCCCTGCGATACCTGGCCGCGCTTGATGAACACAAGCACTTCGGCCGTGCCGCGCAGGCATGTCACATCACGCAGCCCGCGCTGTCGAATGCGCTGCGGGCGCTCGAAGCTGAATTTGACACGGTCATTGTCAAGCGGGGGCGTAACTTCGAGGGCTTCACCGCCGAGGGACTGCGCGTACTCGCGAGCGCCAGGCGCATGCTGCAGGAGCGTGAATCGCTGCAGCAGGAACTGGACAGCGGGATTGGCAAGCCCCAGGGTTCCCTGAGCATTGGCGCCGTACCGACGGCCATGCCGATTGCCGCGCGCTTTTCGGCGATGTTGCAGGCGCGGTACCGGGGCATTTCACCAGTGGTGCGGTCCATGAGTTCCAACGAGCTGGAGGCGGGCCTCGAAAGTCTTTCGCTGGACATCGGGCTGGGGTACACGGACCGGCTGCGCGTAGGCGGCCCGCGCGTGCAGCAAATACCCCAGTACACCGAGCATTATTTTTTCGTGCGGCGTGCCGCCAAAATGAAAGCCAGTCTGCAGATCGGCCCGTCCATCACTTGGGCCGAAGCGGCGCTGCAGCCCTTGTGCCTGCTGACCCGTGAAATGCACAACCGCACGATTGTCGAGAGGGCTTTTGCAGAAGCCGGCGCAGTCAGCATGCCGGCCATCGAGACCAATTCGATTCTGACGCTTGCGCTGTCGGTGGTGGAGGGGGACGTCTGCACCGTGATGCCGGGTGCCCTGGTGGGGGCCATGCGCGGCTACCGCGAACTGGAGGCCCTGCCGCTGGTCGGTCCTGAGGTGCGGACGGCCATCGGTCTGATGGCGCAAGGCGGTGACCGTCCCTCCCGCACGCTTGAGGCGGCGTTGACGCTGGCGCAGGACGGCGCGTGGCTCCGGCATGCCGCCGCACACAGCGGACTGCTGACCGTCTAGCGCCCTTCTGGCATTGGCGCCGCGGGACCGCGCATCGCGCGATAGCGCAGCCATTTCAAGCTGATCCCCCATCGCATCCTCTCAAGAGAGGCGCCTTGCCTGATGAATGGGGTGCGGGACAGGTGTTGGTAAAAACCCTTCATTTATTTTTTGAATCGACGTATGTCTCGATTCAATTTGACCGTGCGAAGACATGCCCGTGACACTTCGTGCAACCCCGACAGGTGGGGCGCTGAAAAAACACGCAAATAACACGGAGACAAAATATGTCAGGAATTCTCGACAAGGAACGCATCATTGCGGGTCCGGGGTTCAACCGCTGGCTGGTTCCGCCAGCTGCACTTGCCATCCACCTGTGTATCGGCATGGCCTATGGTTTTTCTGTTTTCTGGTTGCCCCTGTCACGGGCGCTGGGCATCAAGGAAAGCATCAAATGCGGGCCTGAAGTAGGCTTTTTTGCGCAGCTGTTCACGACCTCGTGTGACTGGCAGATTTCCACGCTGGGCTGGATGTACACGCTGTTTTTCGTGTTGCTGGGCATCTCTGCTGCTACGTGGGGTGGCTGGCTTGAGCGCGCCGGCCCCCGCAAGGCGGGTGTCGTGGCTGCCGTCTGCTGGTGTGGCGGCATGCTGATTTCCGCCCTGGGCATTTACCTTCACCAGTTCTGGCTGATGATTCTGGGTTCGGGTGTGATTGGGGGCATCGGCCTCGGCCTGGGGTATATCTCCCCGGTCTCTACCCTGATCAAGTGGTTCCCTGACCGCCGCGGCATGGCGACCGGCATGGCCATCATGGGCTTTGGCGGCGGCGCCATGATTGGATCGCCTCTCGCGGCTGACCTGATGAAGTACTTTGCATCACCCACCGGTGTCGGCGTGATGCAGACATTCGTCGTGATGGCCGTGATCTACTTCGTATTCATGATGGCCGGCGCTTTCGGCTACAGGGTGCCTGAAACCGGATGGAAGCCCGAAGGCTGGACCCCACCGCCCACACAGGCGAACAACAACATGATCACGCAGCGCCATGTGCATGTGAAAAAGGTCTGGGGCATTCCCCAGTTCTGGTTGATCTGGCTGGTGCTGTGCATGAACGTGAGCGCAGGCATCGGTGTGATCGGCATGGCATCCCCGATGTTGCAGGAAGTGTTCGGCGGCTCGCTGATCGGTGTGACCAAAAAGTTTGGTGAGCTCGACAAGACGCAACTTGCGGCCATTGCGACGGTGGCTGCAGGCTTTACCGCACTGCTCAGCCTGTTCAACATTGGCGGCCGTTTCTTCTGGGCCAGTTTGTCCGACAAGCTTGGTCGCAAGATGACCTACGTGGTGTTCTTTGTGCTCGGCGGCATTCTGTATGCCAGCATCCCCGGCAGCGCGGCCGCAGGCTCCATCGTGCTGTTTGTAGGCGCCATCTGCATCATCCTGAGCATGTATGGCGGTGGCTTTGCCACCGTGCCCGCATACCTCGCCGACATTTTCGGCACGCAGATGGTCGGCGCCATTCACGGCCGCCTGCTGACGGCGTGGGCGACGGCCGGCATCCTGGGGCCTGTGGTGGTCAACTACATGCGGGAATACCAGCTCAGCATCGGCATCCCGCGCGAACAGGTCTACAACCAGACCATGTACATCCTCGTCGGCATGCTGGTCGTGGGCCTCATTTGCAACCTGATGGTCAAGCCGCTGAATCCCAAATGGTTCATGACGGACGCCGAACTGGCTGAAGAAAAACGCCTTGCCCACGAAAAAATGGCAGCTTCTGAAGTGCATCGCATCGGTGGCGGTGCAGACACCGTCAGCCCTGTGGTGGTGGCGATTGCCTGGCTGGCAGTGGGCATTCCACTCGCCTGGGGTGTGTACCGCACGCTTCAGAGCGTTGCCAAGTTCTTCGCCTGACACGTCTGTAAAACGGGATCCCCATGGTTTCAACTGCTTCCGTTTCCGGCCCGTCCGTCGTGGCACTCGCCACCGTGGAGGATATGCGTGATCGCATCCGCCGAAAAAGCCGCCTCAAGGGGCGGCAGGCAGACGATCATGCTGTGGAGGAAGTCAGGGAACTTGTGGGGCATGCGCCGCACCGGCGCGACCTGTTGATCGAGCACCTGCACAAGCTCAACGATGCTTACCGTTGCCTGCACGACAGGCACCTGGTGGCCTTGGCCAAAGAGATGAAGATACCGATGGCCGAGGTCTATGAAGTCGCCACTTTCTATCACCACTTTGAAGTGGTGCGGGGTAACGCCTCCATGGCCGCGTTGACGGTGCGGGTGTGCGATGGCTTGAGTTGCGAGATGGCGGGCGCGCAGGATTTGCTCGCACGCCTGCCCGCGCTGCTGGGCCATGAAGATGTTCGCGTGATTGCGGCACCGTGCATCGGGCGCTGCGAACAGGCGCCGGCAGTCGTGGTGCACCAGAACCCGGTGCCGGCTGCGACGACCGACAGCGTGCTCGCGGCGGTCAGGGGTGCGCTGACGGCACATCCCGCTGCACCGTCAGCTGCTGAATTCATGGCACACGGGTACGCTGAAAAGTCGGTGTCGCCCCTGCCGAAAGAGGTTGAGGTTGCGCCTGCCTACGCGGGTTATGACGCCTACCGTGCCAGTGGTGGCTATGCGCTGGTGGCTGAACTGGCCGCCGGGCGCAGGGACGCCGAAAGTTTTATCCGTGCCATGGAGGACTCGGGCCTGCGCGGCCTCGGCGGCGCAGGGTTTCCGGCCGGCCGAAAGTGGCGCATCGTGCGTGACCAGCCTGCGCCAAGGCTGATGGCTGTGAACATTGATGAGGGCGAGCCGGGCACGTTCAAGGACCGCACCTACCTGGAACGTGATCCGCACCGCTTCCTCGAGGGAATGCTTCTGGCCGCCAGCGTGGTGGGAACCGACGCCTGCTACATCTACCTGCGTGATGAATACCATGGCTGCCGCGCCATCCTCGAGGCGGAGATCGCAAAACTGCAGGCCAACCCGCCGTGCCCGCTGCCTGTGATCGAACTGCGCCGTGGCGCGGGTGCCTATATCTGCGGTGAAGAGTCCGCCATGATTGAAAGCATCGAAGGCAAGCGTGGTGAACCGCGCATGCGCCCACCCTATATTGCCGAGGTCGGCCTGTTCGGGCGGCCCACGCTGGAGCACAACTTCGAGACCCTTTACTGGGTGCGTGACATTGTGGAGAAGGGCGCGGCATGGTTTACCAGCTTCGGCCGCAACGGTCGCAAGGGCCTGCGTTCCTTCAGCGTCAGTGGGCGTGTGAAGTTTCCCGGCGTCAAGCTGGCGCCTGCCGGCATCTCTGTCGCCGAGCTGATTGAAGAATATTGCGGCGGCATGCAGGAGGGCCACACCCTCTACGCCTACCTCCCTGGCGGCGCATCCGGCGGCATTTTCCCGGCCAGCCTGTCTGCGGTCCCGCTGGACTTCGACACGCTTCAGCCGCACGGCGGGTTCATCGGCTCAGCAGCTGTGATTGTGCTGGGCCAGCATGACAGGGCGCGTGATGCGGCCCTTAACATGATGCGGTTTTACGCACACGAAAGTTGCGGCCAGTGCACCCCCTGCCGCGTCGGTACATCGAAGGCTGCAGCGCTGATGGATGTGCCGGTGTGGGACCAGGACACGCTGGAGGACCTGAACATCGTGATGACCGATGCGTCGATCTGCGGCCTGGGGCAGGCTGCACCCAATCCTGTTCGCTCTGTCCAGAAATATTTTCCCCACGAGGTGTCCTGAGATGAACGCCATCGCCAAGCCCGCTGAAGTCATGCCCCGGACGATTGAATTCAGTCTGGACCAGAAAACCATCCAGGCCTTTGAAGGCGAAACCATTTTCGGGGCGGCGAAACGCCACGGTATCGACATCCCCCATCTTTGCTACAAGGACGGCCTGCGGCCCGACGGCAACTGCCGGGCCTGTGTGGTGGAGATCAAGGGTGAGCGCACGCTGGCACCCAGTTGCTGCCGCAACGCCACGGCCGGCATGGAAGTGCAGGCCAGCAGTGAACGCGCACTGAAAAGCCAGAAGATGGTGCTGGAGATGCTGCTCTCCGACATGCCTGACAAGGGCTACAAGTGGAACGACAAAGAGACCGGGCCCGACGATTCCCTGCAGCATGGCGAGTTGAGCGAGTGGGCTGCACGCATGGATGTGTCGGTGCGTCCGGCGCTCAAGGCCATTCGCCGCGAGCAACCGGCCGCCGACATGAGCCACCCGGCCATGGCCGTCAACCTCGATGCCTGCATCCAGTGCAACCGCTGTGTGCGCGCCTGCCGCGAAGAGCAGGTCAACGATGTCATCGGTTATGCCATGCGCGGCTCGCACAGCGAGATCGTGTTTGACCTGAAAGACCCGATGGGTGACAGCACCTGTGTCGCTTGCGGCGAATGCGTGCAGGCCTGCCCCACGGGCGCACTGATGCCGAAAACCCAGGTCGGCACGCAGTCGGTGGACAAAAAGGTCGATTCAGTGTGCCCGTTCTGCGGCGTGGGTTGCCTGGTGACCTACAACGTGAAAGACAACGTCATCGTGAGTGTGGACGGCCGCGATGGCCCGGCCAACCACAGCCGTCTCTGCGTGAAAGGCCGTTTCGGTTTCGATTACGCGCACAGTCCCCAGCGACTGACGGTACCGCTCATTCGCAAGCCCGGTATCCCCAAGGATCCGGCGCTGCTGGAAAAACTCAACCGCGACACCGCGCACTGGTCGGACGTGTTCCGTGAAGCCACGTGGGAAGAAGCGCTGTCCCTGACATCGGGTTCGCTCAAGGGCCTGCGCGATACCTACGGCAAAAAAGCCCTCGCCGGTTTTGGTTCGGCCAAGGGCAGCAATGAAGAGGCCTACCTGTTCCAGAAGCTGGTGCGCACCGGTTTTGGCAGCAACAACGTGGACCACTGCACACGGCTGTGCCACGCCAGTAGCGTGGCGGCTTTGCTCGAAGGCGTGGGCTCCGGCGCGGTGAGCAACCAGGTCAACGATGTGGAGCATTCCGAACTGATTTTTGTGATCGGCTCCAACCCCACGGCCAACCATCCTGTGGCTGCGACCTGGATGAAGAACGCGGCCAAAAAAGGCGCGAAGATTGTGCTGGCTGACCCGCGCATTACAGACATCGGCAAACATGCCTGGCGTACCCTGCAGTTCAAGGCCGACACCGATGTCGCCATGCTCAATGCCTTGATCCACACCGTGATCGAGGAGGGCCTGACCGATCGCACCTTCATACGCGACCGCGCCAGCAACTTTGAAGCGCTGCGTGAGAACGTCAAGGCTTACAGCCCCGAAGCGATGGCGCCCATTTGCGGCATTCCAGCCGAAACCCTGAGGGAAGTGGCGCGGGCTTTCGCAAAAGCCAAAAGCGCGATGATCCTGTGGGGCATGGGCATCAGCCAGCATGTGCACGGTACCGATAACGCCCGTTGCCTGATCGCCCTCGTGACCGTTACAGGGCAGATCGGCAAGCCCGGTTCGGGCCTGCACCCGCTGCGCGGCCAGAACAACGTGCAGGGCGCCAGCGATGCCGGTCTGATCCCCATGATGTTCCCCAACTACCAGCGCGTGACCAACAAGGCGGCGCACGACTGGTTCGAGAACTTCTGGGACACCAAGCTGGACGATCAGCCAGGCTACACCGTGGTCGAGATCATGCACAAGGCGCTCGCGCCCGAGAGTGATCCGCACAAGATTCGCGGCATGTACATCATGGGTGAGAACCCGGCCATGAGTGACCCTGACCTGAACCATGCGCGTCATGCGCTGGCCAGCCTGTCGCACATGGTGGTGCAGGATATTTTCATGACCGAGACGGCATGGCTGGCCGACGTGGTGCTGCCTGCGACGGCATGGCCCGAAAAAACCGGCACCGTCAGCAACACCGACCGCATGGTGCAGTTGGGCAAGCAGGCCATCACGCCCCCTGGTGAGGCGATGCCCGATTTGTGGATCATCCAGCAGATCGCCACACGTATGGGCCTGCCCTGGCGCTATGAAGGTGAGCACAGCGGCGTCGCCGCGGTGTATGAGGAAATGCGCCAGGCCATGCATGCGGCCATTTCAGGCATCACGTGGGAGCGGCTTGAGCGTGAATCCAGCGTGACCTACCCCTGCCTCAGCGCAGAAGATCCGGGCCAGCCGACGGTGTTCCTCGATCATTTCGATACGGCGGACGGCCGCGTCAACCTCGTGCCGGCAGACATCATTCCTGCAAACGAGCGGCCTGATGCGGACTATCCGTTTGTGCTGATCACCGGGCGGCAACTCGAGCACTGGCATACCGGCAGCATGACGCGGCGCGCCACGGTGCTCGACGCCATTGAGCCGATGGCCACCGCTTCCATGTGCGGTGCAGACCTGAGCACATTCGGACTGGTGGCGGGCGACGTCATCACGGTTGAATCGCGCCGCGGCAAGGTCGCCATCCACGTGCGGCGCGACGACGGTACGCCGCAGGGCGCTGTGTTCATTCCCTTTGCCTACTATGAGGCCGCAGCCAACCTGATGACCAACGCCGCGCTGGACCCGTTCGGAAAAATTCCCGAGTTCAAGTACTGCGCCGTTGCCATCCGGCGTGGGGGCCAGCCCTCTGAAGTTTCCGGTTACGGAACCCGCATGCCCGCCGCGAGCTGATGGGACGGCGTTGGCCGCCGGGTGGTGCGGACGCACTATCAGGCGGCCGGCGCGGTGGCCATCACCGGACCTTTTGTTGTAGTCTTCCTTCATGCCCGCCACCGAAACCGCGCAGTCCCCGAGAGCCTTGCCCTTCCTGACCCAGGCGTTCGCGCCCCTGACCTGCGAGGTCGAGGCGGTGAACGAGGATGGCGAGCGCCAGCTGGTGTCCATTCCCGCTGAGCGCGCGCTCACGGTATATGTGGACAAACGCGAACTCGTCACGCTGATGACGCTGGGCGCTGCGCCCGAACTTCTGGTGCTCGGGTATTTGCGCAACCAGCGCCTGGTCAGGGACGCTGCAGACATCGTCTCCATCACCGTTGACTGGGAAGTGGGCGCTGCGGCTGTCAAAACGCATGCCGGCATCGAAGACATTGAGGAAAAAACAGCGAGGCGCGTCGTGACCACCGGGTGCGGCCAGGGCAGCGTCTTTGGTGGCTTGATGGACGAGGTCGACGACATTCGCCTGCCGGAGAACGTCTGCATCACGCAGGGCCAGCTGTACGCGCTCACCAACACCATCAGGCTCAAGGAAACAACTTACAAGTCGGCCGGGTCTGTGCATGCCTGCGCCCTGTTCAAACTGACGCAGGGCGATCCCGAGATGCTGCTGTTTGTCGAGGATGTCGGCCGCCACAACGCGCTGGACACCATCGCGGGATGGATGTGGATGAACATGGCCCCCACGCTGCCCACTGCGTGTGGTTCGCTGCCCCCCGAGGGGGCTGGCCTGGCTCGGGGCGGCCCGTCGCTGGCGGCCTTGGCCCCCACGCTCCCCAATGCGCTGGATGCGCCTGATACGACGGATGGCTTGGTCTTCTACACCACCGGCCGTCTGACCAGTGAAATGGTCATCAAGTCTGCCCAGATGGGCGTGCCCATCGTGGTCTCACGCAGCGGCATCACGCAGATGGGTCACCAGGTCGCGCAGTCGGTGGGCCTGTGCGCGATTGGTCGTGCCCTCAACAAGCGCTTTTTGTGTTTCAGCGCACCATCCCGGCTCAAACTTGAACCTGTGACTGCCCCGGGCGTCACGCAGGCCGGCGGGTGAACTCCCTTTGGGACAGCGCGCAGGCCGCCTGGCAACTGGTGGTGTCTGCAGACCCGGTGCTGATGTCCATCGTGGCCCGGTCGCTCACCCTGAGCGCCAGCGCCAGCGGCATTGCTTTTGTTATCGGCTGCGCGCTCGGTTCATGGCTGGCGGTCAGCCGTTTTACCGGTCGCCCCGTGGTGCTGGCCATCCTCAACACCCTGCTGTCCTTGCCGTCGGTGGTGGTGGGACTGCTGGTTTATCTGCTCTTGTCGCGCTCCGGACCGCTGGGTTTTCTGGGCTGGCTGTATTCATTCAAGGCCATGCTGCTGGCACAGGTGATTCTGGTGCTACCCGTGGTTGTGGCGCTGGTGCGGCAGGTGGTGGAAGACGCGCACACCTCGCATGGTGAACAACTACGTTCGCTTGGCGCTGGGCCGCGCCTCACGGGCCTTCTGCTGGCGTGGGATGAGCGCAGCGCCCTGCTCACGGTGGCACTGGCCGCCTTTGGCCGGGCCGTCGCTGAAGTGGGGGCCGTGATGCTGGTGGGCGGCAACATCGACGGTTTCACAAGGGTCATGACCACCGCCATTGCGCTTGAAACCAGCAAGGGTGACCTGCCGCTGGCGATGGGCCTGGGCCTGGTGCTGCTGCTGGTGGTGCTGGCGCTGCAGCTGATGATCTGGTGGCTGCGTGCCTGGTTCAATGCACTGGCATTGCCCATGGCCGGGGGTCCCCTGTCCCGGGCCGGGCGACCGCACCCATGAGTGCCGTGTACGAACTGCACAAGGTAAGGGTGGTGCTGGCCCCGGGGCGTCATTCGCCGGCTGCCCTGGAGGAGGTTTCCCTGCGCATCGATGCCGGAGAGCGCGTCGCGCTGGTCGGCGCGAATGGCAGCGGCAAGTCCACGCTGCTGCGCGTTTTGCATGGTTTGGCGACACCCGGTTCGGGGTCGGTGCATCGGCAATCTCTTCTGCATCAGGCCATGCTGTTCCAGACGCCGATGATGCTGCGCTTGTCGGTGCAAAACAACCTCGCACTTGCACTCTGGCTTCGCGGCGAACGCTGGAAATCCGCCCGTGCACTGGCGATACAGGCCCTTGCAGGGGCCGGACTGGACGACATCGCCCGCCGCAGTGGCCGTCAGCTGTCGGTTGGTCAAACCCAGCGCGTGGCTTTGGCACGCGCGCTCTCGCTGGCCCCGCAGGCCCTGCTGCTGGATGAACCCACCGCCAGCCTGGACCCACATTCCAAGCGCCTCGTCGAGGGCATGGTGGAGGCTTATGGCGGCACCACTGTCTTTGCCAGCCATAACCTCGGGCAGGTCAAGCGGCTGGCCACCCGTGTGATTTACCTCGAGCAAGGGCATTTGCTGGCAGACCTGCCGGTTGCAGATTTTTTCAACCACGAATGCCTGCAGGTCCATTCGGCCGCTGCGGCCCATTTTTTAAAAGGAGAACTGACCCTATGACCCGACTTCTTCAAAAGCTGTTTTCAGCGTTGGGCCGCAAGGCCTTGGGTGCAACACTGGGGGCGACGCTTCTGCTCGCCACAAGTGCCGCTTTGAGCCAGCCCCTGGTGATGGCATCGACTACGTCTACCGAACAGTCCGGCCTGTTTGCCTATTTGCTGCCGGCCTTCAAGGCTGCCAGCGGCATCGATGTGAAGGTGGTGGCCGTCGGCACCGGGCAGGCCATCGACATGGGCAAGCGCGGGGATGCCGACGTGCTGTTTGTGCATGACCAGCCTGCTGAGGAAAAGCTGGTGCAAGACGGCTTCGCGACCAGACGCCTGGCCGTGATGTACAACGACTTCGTGCTGGTCGGGCCGGCAGCCGACCCATCCGGTGTGCGCGGCAAGGACATTGTTGCGGCCCTGCGCAAGGTGGCTGCAGGCACAGCACCTTTTGTCTCCCGGGGTGACCGCAGCGGCACGCATGTGGCCGAACAGCGTTACTTCAGGCAGGCAGAGCTGGACGTTTCGAAACTCGCGGGCTACCGTGAGTGCGGCTGTGGCATGGGCCCGGCCCTCAACATCGCGGCTTCCACGGGTGCCTATGTGCTGACGGATCGCGGGACCTGGCTGAACTTTCGCAACCGCGCCGGGTTGGCGGTGCTGGTCGAAGGCGATGGCAAGCTGTTCAACCAGTATGGCGTGCTGCCGGTCAACCCGGCCAAACACCCGCATGTCAACATCGCAGGTGCCAACCGTTTTGCGGAGTGGGTCACCTCGCCTGCGGGGCAGGGTGTGATTGCAGCTTACAGGATAGGCGGGGAGCAGTTATTCTTCCCCAATGCCAAGCCCTGATCCTTCTGAATCTTCATCGTCCTTGACGCCGGCCTTTGGCCTGGGCGATATCACCGCCCTGGTGCTTGCCGGCGGGCGCGGCGCACGCATGGGCGGGGTGGACAAAGGCCTGCAGCCGTTTCGGGGCCAGCCACTGGCGCAGCACGCCTTCATGCGGCTGGCCGGGCAGGCCGGTGGCCCGCTGCACGGCGTGCTGGTCAACGCCAACCGCAACCCCGAGCTCTACCTTGCGCAGGCAGATACCTGTTTCGGCGCGGGCAAGGCGGTCGTCTTTGCCGACCGTGTGCAGGATTACGCCGGTCCGCTTGCCGGTTTTGAGGCTGGCCTGGCCCTCTGCAGCAGTCCCCTGTTGCTGACCGTGCCCTGCGACAGCCCGTTGTTCCCGCTGGATCTGGCCGCGCGCCTGCTGCAAGCCCTGGTCGCAGCCAACGCCGACATCGCGGTGGTGCACGCCCCTGAGGCTGGTCGTGACGGACAGGTCACGCTGCGCAGCCAGCCCGTGTTTTGCCTGATGAAGGCCAGCCTGCACCAAAGCCTGACTGATTTCCTGGCGGCCGGTGGGCGCAAAATCGATGCATGGACGGCCCTGCACCAGGTCGTCGACGTGCCCTTCGACGCCCCGGCCGACGACCCCAGAGCGTTTGCCAATGCCAACACGCTGGACGAGCTCCGCACACTTGAAAACACATGACTTCCCTTGACGACATCGCCCGCTCACTGCAGGGCTACGACCCGCAGGCGCTGAAAATGGCAGACGCCAATGCCTTCATCGCCCGCCTGGCAACGCCGGTCCGGGAGACAGAGCAGCTTCCGCTGCGTCAGTGCCACGGTCGCGTCCTGTCACAGGACATCATCTCCGGCATGGCGGTGCCTGCCCATGACAACTCCGCCATGGATGGTTTTGCCTTTGATGGTTCAGCCCTTGCAACCGGCCAGCCCTTGCGTTTGCGCAGCGTGGGCACGGCGCTGGCCGGCAAGGCATGGTCAGGCGTGGTGCAAGCCGGTGAATGTCTCAAGGTCATGACGGGTGCCATATTGCCGGCAGGCCTCGACACCGTGGTGCCGCACGAACTGGTCAGCAGCGAGGGCGATGTGGTTCATATACCCGCCGGTTTGCTGAAAACCGGTGACAACCGCCGCCTGCGCGGTGAAGATCTTCCTCTGGGCGGCGTAGCCCTGTCTGCAAATCAGTTGCTGTCGCCGGCGGCCGTTGGTCTGGCGGCCAGCCTGGGCCTGCAGATGCTGCCGGTTTACCGCCGCCTTCGCGTGGCCTACATGTCCACCGGTGATGAAGTGCTGTCGCCCGGCGAGGTGCCGCGCGAGGGCGCCGTTTACGACAGCAACCGTTACACCGTCACCAGCCTGCTCGACCGGCTGGGGTGCGAGGTGATCGAGTGCGGTGTGGTGCGCGATGACCCGGCCCTGCTTGAGGCGGCATTTCGCAACGCGGCCGCGCAGGCCGACGTCATCATCAGCAGCGGCGGTGTCAGCGTGGGCGAGGCCGATTTCACCAAGGGGATGATGCGCAAGCTCGGCGATGTGGTGTTCTGGCGCATTGCGATGCGGCCTGGCCGGCCCTTTGCGGTTGGGCGCATAGACAACACCGTGCTGTTCGGGCTGCCTGGCAATCCGGTTGCGGTGATGGTGACCTTTTTATCGCTGGTGCGGCCCGCGTTGCTGCAGATGATGGGTGCGAGGGACAAAGCGCTGCCGCTGTTGCAAGCGCACAGCCAGGAGCCGATGCGCAAAAAAGCCGGCCGTACAGAATACCAACGCGGCATCGTCACCACCGCGGCCGATGGGCAATTGCAGGTGCGCACCACCGGCAACCAGGGCTCGGGCGTGCTCAGTTCCATGGTGCAGGCCAACGGCCTCATCGTGCTGCACCACGAGCAGGGCGATGTCGCCGCTGGTGATCTCGTGGATGTGCTGATGTTTCACGGCGTGGTCTAGTGCTCACGGCGCCATCCCGGCGCTTACCGCCAGAGCAGCGACTGCACAGCCGGAATTCACGTCATGTCGAAAGACCTTCATGGCATGATTCCGTGATGAACAATCTGCCTGACATCGCGGCTACCTCCGCCGAAAACGCTTCACCTGCCTTCATGTCAGGCGAGGTGGTGACACCCGATTCGTCGGGGCCCACGACGGCCTCGTCGTTCATTCCCGCCCCGCGCTGGCTGCTGGAGGGGTTGCGTGCAGGTATTTTCCTGAAGCCACGTGTTGCCGGATGTTCGCCTTTGCCTGCGCAGATGTTGCTGGTGCTGGCCCTGGTGATAGCGGTTGAGGTGGCAGCGCCGCGCGCAGTCCAGGCTGGCCCCTCGCGTTTTGACGTCCAGGCTTTTTTGTCTTACTGGTGGCTCGCCGGTGTTTTTATCGGGCTGGCCTGGTGGATGTCTGGTGCTCCTCAAGCGACGAAGAGCCCGCGGACGATTACGCTAACAGGTGCGGTGATCCTGTGGCTGGTCGGTGCCCTGGTGCCCGAGCTGGCTTCCGACAGTCTCGGCGCGGCCATAGCACGCGGCTGGCTGAACTGGGCATGGCTGCAGTCACCATGGGTCAGCTGGAGTATTTACCTGCTGCTGCTCGCATGGTCGCTGGCTGTCGGCGTGGCGCTGCTGGTCCGTATAGCGGGGTTCAGTGGGCGTACTGCAATAGCTGCGTGTGTCCTGGCTGGCTGTAGCGCACTCACCGTCTGGCAATTCAATGCGCATAGCTGGGAACGCGACTACTCCCAGGACGATGGGGCTCCAAAACGACCGCGTCTGCAACTGTCGCAAAGCGTATTCGAGTCGCAGCAGGCCTTGCTTGAACAACAGATTGCTGCGCTTGCGCCGCAGCGGCCAGGCGTCGCGGACGTGTATGCCCTGGTGTTTGCGCCTTACGCCGATGAAGATGTCTTCCTGCGTGAAAGCACGCTGGCGAGCGAGGTGCTTGCGACACGCTTCGATGCGGAAGGTCGCGTGCTGCACCTCCTCAATCATGCGACCACCACGCAGACCCGGGCTTGGGCTACACCCCTGAATTTGCAGCGGGCCATTGCAGGCCTCGCAAAGCGCATGGACCGCGACAACGATGTGCTGGTGGTCTACGTCACCTCACACGGCGCGAAAGACTTCCGGCTTGCTGCATCGCATTGGCCTCTGAATGTGGACGAACTCACGCCCACCCTGTTGCGCCAGGCGCTGGATGACGCTGGCATACGTCACCGCGTGATTGGCATTTCGGCTTGCTATTCCGGTGGCTGGGTCGAACCCCTGGGCAATGACGATACCCTGGTCATGACGGCTGCCGACGCGACGCACACCTCCTATGGTTGCGGCCGGCTGTCAGAGCTGACTTATTTTGGCCGTGCGATGTTTGATGAACAGCTGCGAAAGACCCATTCTTTCGAAAAAGCATTTGCGGCGGCCGTGCCGTTGATCAAACAGCGCGAGATTGACGCGGGCAAGTCGGATGGGTTTTCCAACCCGCAGATCAGCCTGGGCAAGAACGTCATGCCGGTTTTGAAGGCGCTCGAAGAGCGGCTCGACGCCCTTAGCCCTGCGGGCGCTGCACCGGCGATGCCGTCCTCAGGGGCCGCTGGCTCCAAAACCCCACCCTGACAGAGGGCTGGGGGGTTTGGGGTATGGTGCCGAACATGAATCCACTTTTCCTCAAACTCGGCTGGCGCACCCTGTGGCGCGACCTGCGTGCCGGTGAACTCCGCCTGTTGATTGTGGCCGTGACGCTGGCCGTTGCTGCGCTGACGGCCGTTGGCTTTTTTGCCGACCGGCTCAAGGGCGGCCTGCAGCGCGATGCGCGCCAGTTGCTCGGCGGTGATGCCGTGATTCGAAGTGATGAACAAACGCCGGCCGCATTTATTGCGAAGGCACAGGCACTGGGCCTCAAAGCGATTTCCACCGTGAGTTTCCCGACCATGGGGCGAGCCAGCGATGCCGATGGCGGCGCCAGCAAACTGGTGGGCTTCAAGGCCGTGCCTGAGGGCTACCCCTTGCGCGGCAGCATGAAGGTAGCCGCCAGTGCAGAAGATGCCGGCAGCAACACGCGCGACGTACCGGCGCCCGGCACCGCCTGGGTCGATGCGTCGTTGCTCGATGCGCTGGGGCTCAAGCTGGGCCAGACCCTGCTGATGGGCGACGGCAGTTTCAAGATCACGCGCATCATCGTCCAGGAGCCGGACCGCGGCGCGGGCTTCATCAGCTTTTCGCCGCGCGCCATGATCAACCAGGCCGACGTCAAGGCCACCAACCTGATCCAGCCCGCCAGCCGCACCAACTACCGTTTCGCTGTTGCCGGCGACGACAAGGCTGTCAGTGCCTATGTGAAGTGGGCAAATGCCGAGATCAAGAAACCGTTCGAGCAATCCGGCGTGCGCGGTGTGCGCCTTGAGTCGCTCGAATCAGGCAGCCCGGAGATGCGGCAGACGCTGGACCGCGCGGAGAAATTCCTGAACCTCGTGGCCTTGCTGGCCGCGCTGCTCAGTGCCGTGGCCGTGGCCATCGTGGCGCGTGGTTTTGCAGCCAAGCATCTTGATGACTGCGCGATGTTGCGCGTGCTTGGCCAGCCGCAGCGCACGATTGCGCTGGCTTACGCTTTTGAATTTGTACTGGCTGGCCTGTTCGCGAGTGCAATGGGGGTGGTGCTGGGTTTTGCGGTGCACTACGGGTTTGTCGCCCTGCTGGCCGGGCTGGTTGAAACCGCCTTGCCTGCCGCGACCATCTGGCCGGTGTTGTTCGGCATGGGCATGGGTTTGACGCTGCTGCTTGCTTTCGGCCTGCCGCCGGTGCTGCAGCTGGCGTCGGTGCCGCCGCTGCGTGTCATTCGCCGCGACGTCGGCAACCTGAAACCTGCATCGATGGCGGTGCTGGGTGTGGGTGTACTGGGATTTGCCGCCTTGCTGGTCGCAGCGAGCAGCGACCTCAAACTGGGCCTGATTGCGGTCGGCGGGTTTGCCGGTGCCGTGCTGGTGTTTGCCGCGGCCAGTTTTGCCGCCGTCAAGTTGCTGCGCGCCAGCGTCAATGAGACCACCGCGCCGCGCTGGCTGGTGCTGGCGACGCGCCAGCTGTCGGCGCGCCCCGTGTATGCCGTGGTGCAGACCAGCGCGCTGGCCGTCGGCCTGTTGGCGCTGATGCTGCTGGTGTTGCTGCGAACCGACCTCATCAGCAGCTGGCGCAAGGCCACGCCGCCCGATGCGCCGAATCGTTTTGTCATCAACGTGCAGCCGGAGCAGGGCGATGCCTTCCAGAAGGCGCTGCGCGACGGTGGCGTGAAAAAATTCGACTGGTACCCCATGATTCGCGGTCGGCTGGTCGCGGTCAACGGCACACCCATCACGCCCGACAACTTCGAGGACGACCGCGCCAAAAGGCTGGTTGACCGCGAGTTCAATCTGTCGAACAACACCGAGATGCCGGGCCACAACCAGATCGTGGCCGGTCGCTGGACACCGGGTGAAAAGGATGCGGTGAGCGTGGAAGAGGGGCTGGCCAAGACGCTGGGCCTCAAACTCGGCGACGCGCTGCGCTTTGACATGGGCGGCCAGGTCAGCGAGGCCAAAATCACCAGCCTTCGCAAGGTCGACTGGGGCTCCATGCGGGTCAACTTCTTCGTGATGTACCCGGTGGCCGCGCTCACCGATGTGCCGGTGTCTTACATCAGCGCCTTTCGTGCGCCCGAGCCTGCGGCGGTTGCCCCAGGCCAGGCCAAACCCGTCAGCTTCGACAACGAACTGGTGCGTGCCTTTCCCAACATCACCAATGTCGACATGAGCAGCACGCTGGCGCAGGTGCAGCGCGTGCTGGACCAGGTGATCCGCGCAGTCGAGTTCCTCTTCGGCTTCACGCTGGCGGCCGGCCTGGTCGTGCTGTTTGCCGCCATCACCGCCACGCGTGAAGAGCGCGCCAAAGAGTTCGCCATCATGCGTGCCGTGGGCGCGCGCGCCTCGCTGCTGCGGCAGGTGCAGCGGGCTGAACTGGCGGGCGTCGGCCTGCTAGCTGGTTTCCTCGCCTCGCTGGTGGCGCTGGCTGTCGGCTGGGGACTGGCGCGTTTTGTCTTCGACTTCAACTGGACGGGTTCCTGGACCGTGCCTTTGATGGGCAGCATCGCGGGCGCACTGCTGGCGCTGGCGGCGGGCTGGTGGGGCTTGCGTTCGGTGCTCAATACACCCGTGGTCGAAACCCTGAGGCGCACGGCGGGCAACTAGCGCGTTGCTTGCGCGACAATTGGTCATGACCTTGACCCCTTCTTCGCTGCCCCTGTCATGAGACCGCAGATCACGGTGGCCGACCGCCACGGCTTCAGCACCATCATCGATGCGCGCTCGCCGGCCGAGTTCGCCATCGACCATATTCCTGGCGCCATCAACTGCCCGGTGCTGGACGACGAGGAGCGCCGCATCGTCGGCACCCTCTACAAGCAGCAGGGCGCCTTCGAGGCGCGCCGTGTTGGTGGTGCGATGGTGGCGGCCAACCTGGCGCTGCATATCCGCGAAAAATTCGCGGACAAACCGGCGTCGTGGAAACCCATGGTCTATTGCTGGCGCGGCGGCATGCGCAGCGGCTCCATGACCACCTGGCTGCGGCTGGTCGGCTGGGACGCGCAGCAACTGCCCGGTGGCTACAAGGGCTGGCGCCGGCACGTGATTGCGCTGATCGACCGGCTGTCGGCCGGCCTGCCGTTTGTGGTGATCTGCGGCGCCACCGGCAACGCCAAGACGCGCATCCTGCAGGCGCTGGCCGCCCGGGGCGAACAGGTGCTGGACCTCGAGGGGCTGGCCTGCCACAAGGGCTCGCTGCTGGGTGCCATGCAGGGCCAGCCGCAGCCCTCACAAACCGCGTTTGAGACCCAACTGGCCAGCGTGCTGGAAACCGTGGACCTCCAACGCCCGCTGTACGTCGAAGGCGAAAGCCGCCGCATCGGCCAGATCAATGTGCCGGTGCAACTGGTCGACCGCCTGCGCAGCAGCCCCTGCATCGAGATCGATGCCACCACCGAAGCGCGCGTCGAGTACCTGCTGCGCGACTACGCCTACCTGGGCGAACGGCCCGACTGGCTGGCCGGCCAGCTGGGCATGCTCAAAGACCTGCATGGCAAGGAAACCATCGCCAGCTGGCAGCAGTGGGCCCTGGCGGGCGATCTGCCGCCGCTCTTTCGTGAGCTGGCCGTGCGCCATTACGACCCGGCGTACAACCGTTCGCAGCGCGCGCACTTCAGGCACTGGGAGCAGCGCAAAGTCATCAGCACCGACGACTTGTCGCCTGCGGCTGTCGACAGGCTGGCGGGTGAGGTGGTCGGGCTGGGGCTTGCCCCTGCACCCGCCGCGTCTTTGGCCTGACGGCGACAATCCCCAGATGCAGATTGAAGAAAAACCACCCGGTAACCCACCCTTCGCCACACCTTTTGAATGGATAGGCGGCGAGGACAAGGTCAAGGCGCTGGTCGACCGCTTTTACGACCTGATGGACCTGGAGCCCGCCTACGCGGTACTGCGCGGCGTCCACGGCAGCGCACTTGAGAACGCCCGTGAACGGCTGTTCTGGTTTTTGTGCGGCTGGATGGGTGGGCCGCAGCACTACACCGAGCGCTTCGGCCACCCGCGCCTGCGCATGCGCCACATGCAGGGCCAGGGTGGCGCGACCGGGCCCATCGGCATCCGTGAGCGTGATGAGTGGCTGGCCTGCATGGACCAGGCCATGCGCGAAACCGGGGTCGACGACGAGCTGCGCGCCCGCCTGAACACCTCGTTTTTCCAGACTGCCGACTGGATGCGCAACCGCGGCGAGGGCTAGCCCCTTAGCGGATGGCAGCAGTCCGGCTTTCCAACCCCCGATTTGCCCCGGTCCGCTGTCAGATGCTATTAAAAAAGTAGCTGCTCACGCTCATGTTTAAAGGGCTGGAGGCCGATTTGGCACCTGAAAACAGGTGTTTTTCGGGTTTTCAGGCCGCAAAATCGCCCTGTCAAGCTCAAAACCGGCAAAAAGTTAACTTCCATATTAACAATTGGCCCGAAAGTTAACTCCTGTATTAACAATTGGGCGTTTTCTGCCGTGCGACTTAGCCTCCTGCCTGATCAGTTGGCCTTCAGGAGCTCGCCGACTTCCAGCAGCACCATTTCGTTGTCGTCGGCCTTGTTCGGCTCGCGGCTGCTACTGAATGGCAGGTTGTTGTCGTTGCCCACCACGATGTGCGTCGCGTCCACCACGTCGACGTTTTCGATGGTGAAGAAGGGGAAGGTCAGCACGCCGTTGTTCAGCGGCTTGCGTGCCAGCTTGTTGGGGTCGGCAATGTTCATCAGGTCGATGTAGCCGATCTTGCGCACCGCGCCGCCGACGTTGGCTTCGCTCAGCTCCACCTTGTAGACGCGCTTGAATTTTGCGATGTCGTGGAAGCAGTCGGTGCGCTTCTGGCCTTCGGGGCATGCCTTGTCTGCCGTGCCCTCGCCGTTGTCGCGCTCGATGATGAGGCCGGTGGTGCCGTCAATCATGTTGAAGTCGCCAATCGCGTGGCTGGCAGCTTCCAGAACATATTTCCAGTGCCGGCCCGTCCATTTTTCGGTTTTGACATCGAACTCCAGCACACGCAGGTAGTCCTTGCCGTCGAGTTTTTCGGTGCCCTTGGTGGCCGCGTCATACAGCGAGCCTTCCAGCAGCGCATACAACTTGCTGCCGTCCTTGGACGAGGCCATGCCTTCAAAACCCTTGGAGCGGCGGACCTGAAAGTCGACGGTTCCACCGGGAGCGCCTGGCGTGGTGACGGCAGGGTGGTCGGGAGAGCGTACGGCCTTGCCGTCGACCAGCGTGTCGAACACGCCGAGCACCTTGCCCTTCATGTCGGCCTTGATGAGGAAGGGGCCGAACTCGTCGCCAATCCAGAGCGCACCGCCGGCAATCTGGAAGCTTTCAGTGTCGAAGTCGCTGCCGGTCAGGTAGCGTTTTTTGCTGCCTTCCTGGACGATGCGAAACGGCACTTTTTTGTCGGGGTCGTGCAGGAAGATGGTCTCAAGGCGTTTCATGCTGCCGGCCTTGAAGTCGATGCGGTAGCGGTTCAGGTAAAGCATGGCGTCCGCCGAATTGGCCTTGGCGCCAAAGCCGTTGTCGGTCAGCACCCAGAAGCTGCCGTCGGCCATCTTCTTGATGCCAGAGTGGCCCTGAACGGGTTGTCCATTGAAAGGAATGGAGATACCGGTAGGACGGCCTGCCGACAAACCTTCAACTGTGCCCAGCTTTTCAACGCGGCCCGCACCGGTGAATTTGCCGCTGATCTTGAGGTCTTGCGGCGCATCTTTGGGCGCGGCGATAAATGAATTCGCGGGTATCAGGGCGTGACCGGCCAGCGATGCAGGAAATGCGGTCTGGGCCTGGAGCGTCAAGGCGGCGGTGGAGAGCAGGGCGAGCGCAGCCACGGAAACGGCACGCGGCAGGAAAGAAAAAGTCGGGCGCATTCAGGCGTTCCTTTGTTGTAAAGAACGCCATGGTGCGTAAGCGATGTGACTGCCCTGTGACAGCCGCTGCAGAACAACGGTGCAGCGTCGTCAGCCCTGCGCCAGCAAGACCACCAGCGCGCCCGCGCCGCCTTCTGCGGGCCGCGCCTGCACAAAGGCCAGCACCTCCTGCTTCTGGATGAGCCAGCTTTGCACCTTGCCCTTGAGCACCGGCGTCTTGCCCGGTGACCCCAGGCCCTTGCCATGCACCACACGCACGCAGCGCCAGCCGACCTTGTGTGCATCCTTGATGAAGTCTGCGAGTGCCTCGCGCGCATCTTCACGGCGCAGCCCGTGCAGGTCCAGCTGGCCCTGAATGCTCCAGCCGCCACGCCTGAGCTTGCGCACGACCTCTGGCCCCATGCCGGGGCGGCGGTAACTCAGGGCTTCGTCGGTGTCGAGCAGGGTGTCGACATCAAACTCGTCCGACAGGGCAGAACGCATCACGGCAATGTCGTCGAGTTGTTGCTGAACGGCGATCGGTGCGGCCTGCGCCACCGGCATCAAGGCGCGCTGTCCGGGCTGGTGTTTGGCCGGCAGTGACTGGACCGGGCCTATGGCGCGCGAGAAAAGTTCTTTCTCGGCTTTGGCCCTGGCAGCAGCGGCTTTGCGCGCGGCCTCCAGCTCCTGCGCGAGGCGGGCACGGTTCTCGATGTCCTTCTTGACCGCCTTCAGATCCTGCAGGCTTTTGAGGGCGGGTGCTTTCATAAAAAGCTTTTTACAGCAGTCCCAGTTCTGCCATCGACACCGCGCCGGTACTTGTGACCACAAAATGGTCAAGCACCCGCACATCCACCAGCGCCAGCGCCGACTTGAGGGTTTGCGTCAGCGCCTCGTCGGCACGCGAGGGCTTGGCCGTGCCGCTGGGGTGGTTGTGGGCCAGCACCACGCTGGCGGCGTTCAGGGCCAAAGCGCGTATGACCACTTCACGTGGATAGACCGATGTCTGGGTGAGGGTGCCGCGAAACAGCTCTTCCAGCGTGATCAGCCGGTGCTGGCTGTCCAGAAACAGCACGGCAAAAATCTCATGCGGGCGGCTGCCAAGTTGCAGCTGCAGGTAGTCGCGCACCGCCTGTGGTGTGGCGAAAAGTGTCTTTTCCTTTAACTCTTCTGCAAGGGCGCGGCGCGCCAGCTCCAGCACGGCGACCAGTTCGGCGCGTTTGGCCGGGCCCAGGCCCTTGATGCTTTTGAGGGCTTCAGGCCCGGTGTGCAGCAAGCCTGCCACCCCGCCAAATGTGTCCACCAGCTCCTGGCCCATTTGCAGCGCGTTTTTGCCGGGCAAGCCGGTGCGCAGCAGCAAGGCCAGCAATTCGGCGTCGCTGAGCGCGCCGGGGCCGCGGGCCAGCAATTTTTCACGCGGACGGGCGTCTTCGGGCAGGTCTTTGAGGAGCATGGGGTGCTGAAAGTGTCGCGGGCAGGGCGGTAAAAAGCCTCCATCTACCCGGGTAAGCCTTGTTTTCTACAATAGGGGCAGTTTACAAACAGTCTGGCCGACAGCCGTCACTTACAGCCGGACCCCGAAAGTTTTATGTCCACCGTGGAAACCACCTCCCCGCCCGTTGTCGAGCAGGGCTCCTTCCTGACGCTGCACTACCGCATGGCGGGCCCGTCCGTTGCTGGAAAGCCGGGTGCGGACATCATCAATACCTTTGATGGCAAGCCGGCCACATTGAGCCTCGGCACCGGGGAGTTGTCTCCGGCCATCGAGCAGCGCCTGCTGGGCCTGGCTGAAGGCACGCGTACGACGTTTGAGCTGCCTGCCGGTGAAGCCTTTGGCGACCGCAACCCCGACCTGGTTCAGTGGGTGGCGCGCAAGCTGCTCAATGAGCTGGGCGATCCGGACGAGCAATACAGCGTCGGCGATGTGGTGCAGTTCCCCACGCCCGATGGCATGGGCCAGTACGCTGGCGCGGTGCAACAGGTCAAGGGCCCGGGCGAGGCGGTGCAGTTTGACTTCAATCATCCGCTGGCAGGCCAGCCGGTTGTGTTCGAAGTACAACTGATCGGGGTTTTGTAATGATGAAAAAAGGCCCTGAAGAAATCCTGATGGCCGAGCCGCGCGGCTTTTGCGCGGGTGTTGACCGCGCCATTGAAATCGTCGAGCGCGCGTTGGCCAAGTTTGGCGCGCCGATTTATGTGCGCCATGAAATCGTCCACAACACCTATGTCGTCAATGAACTGAAAGACAAGGGCGCGATTTTTATTGAAGAGCTGGACGATGTGCCTCCCGGCGCCACGCTGGTGTTCAGCGCGCACGGTGTGAGCCAGGCCATCCAGAAGGAAGCCGAGCGCCGGGGTTTCCAGATCTTCGATGCGACCTGCCCGCTGGTCACCAAGGTGCACGTCGAAGTCGCCAAACTCCACAAGGAAGGCTTCGAGTTCATCATGATCGGCCACAAGGGACACCCTGAGGTCGAAGGCACCATGGGCCAGCTCGACAGCGGCATCCATCTGGTGGAAGACGTGGCGGATGTGGGGCGCATTTCGCCGGCCCAGACAGACAGGCTGGCGGTGGTCACACAGACCACGTTAAGCGTGGATGACGCGGCAGAAATCCATGCCGCCGTGAAGGCGCGTTTTCCCAATGTGCGCGAACCCAAGCAGCAGGACATCTGCTACGCCACCCAGAACCGGCAGGATGCCGTCAAGGTGCTCAGCCCGCAGGTGGACATCCTGATCGTTGTCGGCAGCCCGACGAGTTCCAACAGCAATCGCCTGCGTGAACTGGCCGCCAAGCTGGGCACCGAGGCCTACATGGTGGACGACGCCAGCGAGCTTCAGGAAGCCTGGTTTGAAGGCAAGATGCGTGTCGGCCTGACGGCAGGCGCGTCCGCACCGGAGATCCTCGTCAAGCAGGTGGTGGACCGCATCAAGGCGCTGGGCGCAGTCTCCATCCGCAAGATGGATGGCATCGAGGAAACCATCAAGTTCCCGTTGCCCAAAGGCCTCAAACTGGACTCCCCCGCCCAGGTCATGGAAGTCAGCGACAGCCAGTTGCACCAGCTGTCCTGACGCTGCCAAGTTAGTTGCTGCCTGAGCTGCCTGATCCGCGTGAAAGGCGACAGGCCTCCCCCTGAATTCCTGAAAATACAATCTGCCCATGCTAGACATCAACCTTCTCCGTAAAGACCTGCCATCGGCGATTGCACGCCTTGAAACACGTAAAAAGCCGCAGGCTTTTTTGAATGTCGAGTCTTTCCAGGCACTGGAAGCCGAACGCAAATCGCTGCAGTCCCGCACGGAGGAACTGCAAAACCAGCGCAATACACTGTCCAAGCAGATAGGCCAGCTCAAGTCCAAAGGTGAAGACGCGACCGCCGTGATGGCGCAGGTGACGGCCTCCAAGGCCGAGCTTGAGTCGTCCGCCACCAGGCTGGAGCAGATACAGGCCGAACTGCAGGGTCTCCTGCTCGCCGTGCCCAACCTGCCGCACGAATCTGTGCCGCAGGGCAGCGACGAACACGGCAACGTCGAGGTTCGCAAATGGAGCCCGGTCGAGGGCCTGGGGGGTGAACCCCCAGCCCTTGCTTTCGAGCCCAAGGATCATGTCGACGTCGGCCAACCCATGGGGCTCGATTTCGAGCTGGGCACCAAACTGACGGGCTCGCGTTTTACCGTGATGAAGGGCTCGCTGGCACGGCTGCACCGGGCCTTGTCGCAGTTCATGCTGGATGTACAGACGGCCGAGCACGGCTACACCGAATGTTATGTACCCTACATCGTCAACAGCGATTCACTGCGCGGGACGGGACAGTTGCCGAAGTTTGAGGAAGACCTGTTTGCCGCCAAAAAAGGCGGGCAGGAAGGGGCCGATGAGAATGCGGCGCTGTACCTGATTCCCACGTCCGAAGTCCCGCTGACGAATTTCGTCCGTGACGAGATCGTGGCCGAGGCGCAATTGCCGCTCAAATTCACCGCCCACACGCCGTGTTTCCGGTCGGAAGCCGGCAGCTACGGCCGCGACACGCGCGGCATGATTCGTCAGCACCAATTCGATAAGGTCGAGATGGTGCAGGTCGTGCATCCCGAAAAGAGTTATGAGGCGCTGGAAGCCATGACCGGCCATGCCGAAGTGATCCTGCAAAGGCTCGGCCTGCCTTACCGCGTGATGCTTTTGTGTACCGGCGACATGGGCTTCGGTGCCAGCAAAACCTACGATCTGGAAGTCTGGTTGCCTGCGCAAAAGACTTACCGCGAGATCAGCTCTGTCTCCAATTGCGAGGCTTTTCAGGCGCGCCGGCTGCAGGCAAGGTTCAAGAACGCCCAGGGCAAGAACGAGTTCGTGCACACCCTCAACGGTTCAGGCCTGGCGGTAGGCCGAACCCTGGTCGCCGTGCTCGAGAACTACCAGCGCGCCGACGGCAGCGTCGCCGTGCCGGAGGCCCTGCTGCCGTACATGGGTGGCGTCACCATTTTGGGCTGCTAGAATCACGGGTTCACTCAGGAGAGGTGGCAGAGTGGCCGAATGTACCTGACTCGAAATCAGGCGTACCGCAAGGTACCGTGGGTTCGAATCCCACCCTCTCCGCCAGATTGGCCACTTTAGGCCACACTACCCAATCAAAACTGGGAAAAGTCAATGAAATCAGGGCCTTAAAGGCCCTGATTTTTTCTTGGCTTACCGGTTTCTGTCATTCGCTAGCTATACAGCACGCATCACATGTAGGCATTTTGTAGGCATACACACCTGTGATTGTTCAAATGCCTACAAGCGGAAAAAAATAATCTCGTCATTGGCGAAAACGGGATTTAGTTCGAATCCCTGTTAAATCGCCGAAACCTAATTCTCAGTCGGCTTGCTGGTTGCAGCCTCCTTCCCCGCTCAAGACGCTGCACCACCGTTGCCGAAAACTACGGCACCTGTTACCAAGCCTGTCAGCGCCTGACCTGCTTGCAGAGGTGGTTGAACAGATGGACCTCAAGTAATTTCGATTTGTCTCCACCCGGCCGAATGCCGGTAGTTATCCCCCTGCCGCGCGGCATGTGGGGATTTTGGCTTTATCATGAAAAAAAGGGGCGCGATGAGACATATGCTTTACGCACAGATCCTGAGTGCGCTGTTCTTCGCTGGAGGGCTGGGAAGCTACTTCTGGATTGGCAGGCGGTTCGGGCTAGTTGTCGCCGGAATCAGCATATTGGCTTTCATGGGCGCGACAATCATGTCCCGGATGAAATCGGGCGAGCCTTGACTACCTGCAAACCCCAATAGAGATAGGTCCGCAAACCCTCCCATCGCTCCACTTGGCGCCGGTGAGGTCTGCGCCTTTCAGTCTTACCGTTGCCATATCCACCTTATCAAAGGTGGCCTCTCGCAAATCTGCATCCGTAAAATCAGCGCCGTAAAGCGTTGCGTTGGTGAAGTTGGCCGCTTGCGCATTTGCTTTGACAAACCGCCCAAAGCCAAGATTTGCACCTTCAAAATTGACCTTGCGCAGGTCTGCTCTCTCCATGTTGACCATGATTAATCGCGTCTGCCGTATGCCCGCGTTGTCCAGCTTCTGGCCTGACAGGTCGCGCCTCTGTTCCATGACGCAGTAATTCCAGTTAACAACTGGCCTGGGTGCATCGGTGCAAACTGCATAGGCTGAGGATGCGAAGAGCAGTGCCGCTGCGATTGTTGTTTGCATTTGGCGAGTATGTCTGATTAAGCATACAGCGCTCATGAATTTGCTTTCTTGCGTGTGCACGTTTCCAAAGCCGGTGGTTTGAATGTCAAACAGGGATCAGAAAGATTTCTAAAATTTGTATGCATCTTAAAAATATATGGCTGCGAGCCGCGTGGATGCTTGCTTGGTGCAGTCCACCCTCTCGGCCAAACACATAACGGTCTGACGCTGTCAAAAAAGGATGGCTCAGGCCGTTTCCTTTGGCACTACGTGATTCCCCGGTCAAGGGGCGTCCTCCCCCTCGCATGTTGTACTTCTCCAACTGCAGAAATCCCGGTCAGTCGCTCTCCGCCACCCTTGTAACACCGCCGTGTTACGGGTGAAACATGCCTGTATAAATTCACGGAACTGGGTTACCATCTTTTCGCAGTTACATGTCATTACGCGTGTAGTCCTACACACTTTCAGGCAACAAAGGAAAAACCATGGCAACAGACGGTTCAGTAGCTCCCAAGGAACGTGTCAACATTGTTTATCGCCCCGCTACAGGCGATGCCCAAGCCGAAGTCGAACTGCCGCTGAAGTTGCTCGTGATGGGCGACTACACGTTGCGCGACGATGACACGCCGCTTGAGGAAATGAAGCCCATCAACATCGACAAGGACAACTTCAACGATGTGCTGAAGGCGCAGAAACTCTCCCTCAACCTGTCAGTTCCCAACAAGCTGGATGCCAAGGCCGACAAGGATGCGGTGCTGGCGATGAAGGTCGACTTCAACTCGATCAACGACTTTTCCCCCGATGCGATCGTTGAAAAAGTGCCCGAACTCAAGCAGATGATCGAGCTGCGCGACGCGCTCAAGGCCTTGAAGGGTCCGTTGGGCAACATTCCCGATTTCCGCAAGAAGGTTCAGGAACTGGTTCAGGATGAAGGCGTACGTGCCCGTCTGCTGGCCGAGCTTGGCGTTCAGGACAAATAAACCGCAGAAGGACTAAAAACTATGGCCGACACCAATAACCAGGCGCAGCCTGCTGCAGCTTCCGCGGGGGCTGCAGAAGGTTCGTTGCTGGACCAGCTCGTCGAGACGGCACGCATCAAGCAGGGCGATGACGCTTATTCCATCACGCGGCAGGGCCTTCAGGCTTTTGTGGCCCAGCTGCTGGAGCCGCAGCGTGCGGTAGAGCGTGTGACGCAGGCGACGGTCGATGACATGATCGCCGAACTCGACAAAAAGCTTTGTGCGCAGGTCGACACCATCCTGCATCACCCGGATTACCAGAAGATGGAGTCCGCATGGCGTTCGCTGAAATTCCTGGTGGACCGCACCAACTTCCGTGAGAACGTGAAGATCCAGGTGCTCAACGTCAGCAAGGCGAAGCTGCTGGATGATTTCCAGGATTCCGCCGACATCACCAAGTCGGGGCTGTACAAAAACCTGTACACCGCTGAATACGGACAGTTCGGCGGTCAGCCTTTCGGTGCCATGATTGCCAACTACGAGTTCGGCCCCGGCGGCCAGGACATCAAGTTGCTGCAGTCCGTTGCCAGCGTGTCGGCAATGGGTCACGCCCCATTTATCGCCGCAACCGCCCCCGAATTTTTTGGCGTCGATTCCTACGACCAGCTGCCTAACCTCAAAGACCTGGCTTCGGTTTTTGAAGGGCCGCAATTCGTCAAGTGGAATTCTTTCCGCGAAAGCGAAGACGCGCGCTATGTTGGCCTGACGCTGCCGCACTTCCTGCTGCGCGTGCCTTACGGTGCCGACACGGTGCCGTCCAAAAAATTCAACTACAAGGAAGACGTCACCGCCGGCAACAAGAGTTTCCTGTGGGGCAATGCGGCCTTCGCGTTCGCATCGCGCCTGACAGGCAGTTTCGCCGACTACCGCTGGTGCGCCAACGTCATCGGACCGCAAGGTGGCGGTACGGTCGAAGACCTCCCGGTCTACACCTACGAGTCCATGGGTGAGCTGCAGAACAAGATTCCTGCAGAGGTGCTCATCTCGGAACGCCGCGAGTTCGAACTTGCCGAGCAGGGCTTTATTGCCCTGACCATGCGCAAAAACAGTGACAACGCCGCGTTCTTCTCGGCCAATTCCGCCCAGAAACCGAAGTTTTTCGGTAACACCAAGGAGGGCAAGGAGGCCGAGCTCAACTACAAGCTCAGCACCCAGTTGCCCTACATGTTTGTCGTCAGCCGTCTGGCGCACTACATCAAGGTGATACAGCGCGAGAACATCGGCACCTGGAAAGAACGCGGTGATCTCGAGAACGAATTGAACCAGTGGATTCGCCAGTACGTGGCGGACATGGACAACCCCGCAGAGGGTGTACGCAGCCGCCGGCCGCTGCGTCAGGCGGAGATCACCGTCTCGGATGTCGAAGGCGATCCAGGCTGGTATCGCGTAGACCTCAAGGTACGCCCCCATTTCAAATACATGGGCGCTTCCTTCAGCCTTTCTCTGGTCGGCAAACTCGAGAAAAAGTAAACAAACGGGGCCCAAAAGGCCCCGTTTCGTTTGTAACTTTGGCAGCTTCTGGCTGAAATGGAGCCGCAACACATGGCTTCCACAATACAGACATGCACAACAGATTGTTTGAGGGATGTGCAGATCACCAGGCAGACCGGATGACGGCGCGGTGATTCAAGTAGCCAGCGGTGACATGAAAAAACGCTGGTAGAGGTAACAGTTTTTTTAATGTCTTAACTTAAAAGGAATCATCATGCCAATGCCATGCTATCTCATCGTCGAAGGCCAGAACCAGGGAAAAATGGAAGGCTCCGTCAAGGTCAAGGGCCACGAAGGCAAGATCCTCGTGCAAGCCGTCGACCATACGATCGAGATCCCGAAGAGCCCACAAACCGGCCTGCCTACCGGCAAGCGCGTGCACAACCCGATGACCGTGACCAAGGAAATCGACAAGGCTTCGCCCAAGTTGTTCCAGGCCTTGACGTCGGGTGAGCAGCTCAAGAGCGTCAGCCTGGAGTTCTACCGGATTTCCCCCAAGGGCACCGAGGAAAAGTACTACACGGTCAAGCTCACGAATGCCATCCTGACCAGCGCCCGTTCGTGGACCCCCAACTGCCTGACGCCTGACAACAAGCAGATGGGCCACATGGAAGATCTGTCGTTCACCTACGAAAAGATCACCTGGACGTTCGAGCCCGATGGCATCGAAGCCGAAGACAACTGGCTTGCTCCCAAGTCCTGATCTGGCGCCGGTTGCAACTGACCCGGACGTGTTGTGAAGGAACGCCGCCTGCTCGAAAGAATAGCGGCCTGGGAAGATGGTGAGGAAAGAACCAACAAAACCCAGGTCGATGTTCTCGTCAGGTCTGTCACCGATCACCTCCGTCGGCTGCTCAATACGCGGCAGGGCAGTGTGCAACTGGACCCCAGTTTTGGGGTACCTGATTTCACCAACATCGCCGGCGGACTCAATGCGGGGTCTGTCAGTGAAATTGAAGAGGAAATCAGGCGGATGGTGCTCAGGTATGAACCGCGAATCAAGTCGCCCAAGGTGACCTTGAACAGCGAATCGACCGATGTGCTGTCCATCCAGTTTGGCCTGCAGGGCAAGCTGGAAGTCGATGACCGCGAAATACCGCTGCAACTGGCTACGACAGTTGGCGCCAATGGCAAGGTCAATATTCGCTGAGGTTTTAGTTTTTTTAACCACCATTTCTTGAGTGAGCGCGGGAAGCCATCATGTTCAATCGGTATTACGAAGATGAATTGAACAAGCTCAAGGAACTGGCCGTTGAGTTTTCGCAAGCCAATCCGGCGCTTGCCCCCATGTTGTCCGGCGCCTCCGCGGACCCCGATGTAGAGCGCCTTCTTGAGGGCGTGGCTTTTCTCACCGGGTTGACACGGCAAAAGCTTGACGATGAATTCCCCGAGTTTGTCCAGGAACTGGCCAACCTCCTGTTTCCGCATTACCTCCGGCCCATCCCGGCATGCACCCTGGTGAGCTTTGCGCCCAAGGGCCTGCTTGCTGAAACCGTGCGTATTCCTGCGGGTACCAAAATCGATTCCGTACCGGTCGACGGAACACCTTGCCGCTTTCGCACCTGTGCCGACCTGGATGTGCACCCCCTTGTGTTGTCGAGTGCGCAGCTTGTGACCAGCGCCGGGAGTGCCGCGCGCATCGTTTTGCACTTTGAGCTGCCGGCTCTGGATGTGTCCCAGTGGTCTGCGACGAATATCCGGCTTTTCCTCGGAAGTGGTTATGCCGAGGCCGCCAAGCTCCTGCTGCTGCTGACCCAGCATGTGAGGTCTGTCAGCATTTCGGCGGCAGACGGCGCTGTGTGCGATCTCGGTGCCAGGTCCATACGCCTGTCCGGGTTTGATGCCGAGCTTTTGCCTTATCCGCAACATGCGTTCCAGGGCTATCGCTGCCTGCAGGAGTTTTTTGTTCAACCCGAAAAATTCCTGTTTGTCGATATTGAAAATATCGGGCGCTGGACGGAACGCGGGAAAAGCAACGCCTTTGACCTGACGTTCGTGCTGGACCAGTTGCCTGAATGGATGCCCGAGATCCGCTCGGAGACGTTCCAGTTGAACATCACTCCGGCCATCAACCTCTTTGAGCATGCCGCAGACCCCGTTTCACATGACCACAAGGCGACTGAATACAGGCTGCTGCCCGAAGGCTCGAACCGTGCGCACTACCAGATATATTCCGTAGATCGTGTCGTGGGCTATCAGCAGGGTGTCGCACGCGAACGTGTGTACTCGCCTTTCGGCATGCTCAAGCCGGACGGCGGCGAGGTCAGCCTCAATTACCGCACCACGCTGCGTGCAGCCGCTGTGGGCCGTGGCAGTGATGTCTACCTGTCGGTGACCTACCCTGCAGGCCAGGTGCCAGTTGCAGAAACACTTTCGGTACAGGTGACCTGCACCAACCGCATGCTGCCCGAGAGCCTGAAGCTCGGGGACCTCAGCCGTCCAACAGACACCTCGCCGGACCGCATGACTTTCCGCAATATCCGTCGCATGACGCAGCCCCTGAATCCCCCGGCGGGCGAGGCACTGCTCTGGCGGATGATTTCCCATGTGTCGCTGAACTTCCTGTCGATTGCCGACGCCACGAACCTGAAGGCGCTGCTTGGCCTGTATGTGTTTTCAGAGCGACAGGAACAGGGCGCGGAAGCCGCGAACAGGCGCCGCATTGAAAGTATCCAGGACGTCACGGCAACCCGTGAAACCAGGCTGGTCGGCCGCGGCAGCATTTTGCGAGGTCAACTGGTGCGCATCAAATGCCGCCTGGATTTTTTTGCCAGCATCGGTGACATGTATCTTTTCGGCTGTGTACTGGACCGCTTCATTGCCGATTACGCCAGCATCAATTCATACACCCGCGTCGAAATTGAAGACGCCTTTACAGGAGCGCTGTTTAAATGGCCGCCAAGATTGGGACAGCAGCCGCTGCTGTAGAGGAGTCGCTCCTCGCCCATGGCGAGCGCTTCTCCTATTTTCAGGCCATGCGCCTGTTGCATCTGTTCGGACGGGCCAGGGGCGTACCTGCGGACAGCCTTCGCGTACGCCCAAAGCTGGGCCTCGGTTTTCCTGAAAACGATATTGAAGGAATCGAGGTTCGCCCGGAGGGCGGATATCGCGTTACCGCAAACTTTTTCGGACTTTATGGTGTGGCCTCCCCATTGCCAACGTATTACACCGAAGACCTGTTTGAAGAAGAGCGCGAAGGCCGGCATGCCACGCGCGATTTCCTGGACATCGTCCACTATGCGATGTACCCGCTGCTGTTTGACGCGTGGCGCAAGTACCGCCTGCAGTTGCGCGTGCTCGAGGATGGCGATGCGCAAGTCCTGAATCGACTTTATGCCTTTGTGGGCCTTGACGACGCGAGTGTGCGTGCAGAGCTTCCCCACAGCGGTAACCTGTTGCGCTACGCGGGCCTGTTCAATCTGCATCCAAGGTCAGCCATGGGTTTGCAGACGCTGCTGGCAGATGCTTTCAGCCCGGCCTCAGTCAGGATTGAATGCTGCACCCTGCGTGCCATGCCAATCCCGGCAGACCAGCGGCTGCATCTTGGCGTGCAGGCCCATTGCCTTGGCGAAGACACCTATTTGGGCAGCGAGATTGATGATTACAGCAGCAGCCTGTCGATTCACCTGACCGATTTGCCCGAGGACCTGTTTCACCAGCTTTTGCCGGGGACGGTTGGCAATCAACGCCTTGAATTCCTGACCCGTTTCTATCTGATCGATCCACTGGAGATCCGTGTCGAACTGGAGCTGCGCCACGCCGATGCCAGAGCCGCGCGTACTGCGACAGTGTCTGGTGAAGAAGCCTCCGTCACGCAGGAAGCGAGGTCTGCAGCGAGCTGGTCGCGTCTGGGCCTGGACACCTGGATTGCGCCCGAAACCAGCAAGCTGCCGACGCGCGTTCAGTACACCTTGTAAAAGTTTTATTTGATGTGATCGTCTTGAATTCTTTGAAGATCGGAAACAACCATGTTGCTCGTTGAACTTAAACCACTGGTCGGACGCCTCAATCCAAACACCAAGCAGGCACTCGAAGATGGGGTGGGCCTGTGCGTGTCGCGAACGCATTACGAGATCACGGTTGAACATTTGCTGGTCAAGCTGTTCGACAACGGCCAGGCGGACATCGCATTGTTGTTGAAACAGAACGGCGTTGATGCGGCGCTGGTCAAACGCGATATAGACCGGGCCATCGAAGACATGCGCACCGGCAATGCTGGCAAGCCGGCTTTTTCCCCGCTGCTGCTTGAGTTGCTGCAGGATGCATGGCTCATCGCTTCGGTCAATCTGGGCGAGTCCCGCATTCGTTCCGGCACGGTGTTGCTGGCCTTCCTGGCGCGCGCGACCTACTACGCTACGGGTGACTATGCCGCTCCCCTTCGGGCCCTGAATCGCGAAGGCCTCCTCAATGATTTTTCTACGGTATGCGCCGCCTCTATCGAGGAAGTTGCAGGTGCCGGTGAATCTTCTGGTGGTTCCGGCGAGTCCGCACCCAGCGGTGACGGCAGCGCCGTCAAACGGTTTTGTGAAGACTTCACCGAAAAAGCACGCAGCGGCAAGATCGACCCCGTCTTCGGTCGCGACAAGGAAATCCGTCAGATGGTGGACATCCTGGCGCGTCGCCGCAAAAACAACCCGATCTGCGTGGGTGACCCCGGCGTCGGTAAAACCGCGGTGGTGGAAGGCCTTGCGTTGCGCATCGTCGAAGGTGATGTTCCGGATTCATTGAAAGACGTCACCATACTCGGCCTCGACATGGGGCTGTTGCAGGCAGGCGCCAGTGTCAAGGGCGAATTTGAAAACCGTCTCAAGGGGGTGATCAATGAAGTCAAGGGGTCGGCAAAACCCATCATCCTGTTTATCGACGAGGCGCACACGCTGATAGGCGCTGGCGGACAGGCTGGCTCAGGCGACGCAGCCAACCTGCTCAAGCCTGCACTGGCGCGCGGTGAACTGCGCACCATCGCCGCAACGACCTGGGCAGAGTACAAAAAATATTTTGAAAAAGACCCCGCACTGGCGCGTCGTTTCCAGCCCGTCAAACTTGATGAGCCCGACCTCGCCACCGCCATCATCATCCTGCGCGGGCTGAAGGAAAAGTACGAAGACGTTCATCGCGTCGTGGTGCGTGACGATGCCATCGTGGCGGCTGCAGAACTGTCCAGCCGTTACATCACCGGACGCCAATTGCCCGACAAGGCCGTTGATCTGCTGGACACCGCATGCGCACGTGTGAAGGTTTTGCACAGTGCAAAACCGGATGTGCTGGAAGACAAGGAACGGCAGATGCAAGCGCTGGCGCGTGAGCAGCGCGGACTGCAGCGCGACCGGGACAACCACCAGCCAGTAGACCTTGAGCGATTGCAGGCCATCGACGGTGTGACTGCGACGCTGGCCGCGGAGGCAGAAGCCCTGCGCGCTACCTGGATTGCCCAGAAATCCGCTGCCGATGCGCTGCTGGCGACGCGTGCGGCCTACAACGCGGCGAGAGAAGCCAGGGCGGATCAATCCGAACTCGATGACCTGTCGGGCAAGATCTCGGCGGCGGGCAAGGCGTTCGAGACGGCGCAAGGCAGCCAGGCACTGGTTCGGGTGGACGTTGATCCCGACGTGGTGGCCAAGGTGGTGTCTGACTGGACCGGCATTCCTGTCGGCAAGATGCTGCGCGATCAGGCCGAAAGTGTCATGCGTATGGAGTCCGTGCTTTGCGCACGCATCCAGGGGCAGGACCACGCCATGCACCAGATTGCCGAAGTGCTGAAGACGGCAAAGTCGGGCTTGCGTGATCCGCAACAGCCGCTGGGCGTTTTCCTGCTGGCCGGGCCTTCGGGCGTGGGCAAGACCGAAACCGCGCTTTCTGTGGCGGACATTCTTTTCGGCGATGAAAAGTCCACGGTAACCGTGAACATGAGCGAGTTCCAGGAGAAGCACAACGTCAGCCGCCTGATCGGCTCACCTCCCGGATATGTGGGTTACGGTGAAGGCGGCGTGCTGACCGAGGCCGTTCGGCAGCGGCCGTACTCAGTGGTTTTGCTTGATGAAGTCGAGAAAGCGCACCTTGACGTCCTGAATCTGTTCTACCAGGTGTTTGACAAGGGCTCGCTCTCCGATGGTGAGGGCAAGGAGATTGATTTTTCAAACACGGTCATTTTCCTGACCTCCAATCTGGCGACCGACGTCATCACCGAAATGACGGCCGGCGACGAGAAGCCCGATGCGGCGACCCTGCTGTCTGCCGTGCGTCCCATTCTGTCGGCACACTTCAAGCCTGCGTTGCTGGCCCGCATGACGGTCATACCGTATTTCACCCTTGCACAGAATGCGCTGGCCGGCATCGTACGTCTGAAGCTCAACAAGATCGTGCAGCGCCTGGCGCACAACAACAAGCTGCTGTTCACCTACAGCGATGCCGTGGTTCAGCAGATTGCAGCCCGTTGCACCGAAGTCGAAACCGGCGCACGCAACATTGATTTCATCTTGCGCAGCAGTGTCATGCCATTGATGTCGCAGGAAATCCTGTCGCGCATGAGCACGGGTGAACAACCAGGTTCCATTGCCCTGGACACCAATGCGGACGGTGAATTTGCGGTTTCTTTTACTGACAAACCGGCTGTGACGGGTGCCGCGAGCTGAGTTCACGCATCGGCATTCAAAGACTAATTTCAGGATAAAAAAAATGGCTTCACTCTCCAACAAGCTCGCAGCCAACAAGAAGTTTGAATTTTCTTCGCAGGCCTTTGGCGCGGACAAGTTTGCCGTGGTCAACATGACGGGCTTCGAGTCGATCTCGAAACCTTTCAGGTTTGTTCTGACGCTGGTGTCCGATGATGCGGGCATCGACTTTGACAAGGTGCTGCAGAACGCTGCGACCTTCCGTATCTTTGCGCCGAATGGGGCCTCGTCCACGCCATACCACGGCGTGATTGCCGAGTTCGACCAGTTGCACCAGACCGATGGCTATGTGTTTTACCGGGCAGTGCTGGTACCACGGCTATGGCACCTGTCGCTCTATCAGATATCAGAGGTGTACCTCAATGACCAGAGCATTCCCCAGATCATCGAGAAGGTTCTGAAGGGCGGTCGCCTGACCAGCGCTGACTATGAGGTGAAGCTGTCTGGCAGTTATCGTGCGCGCAGTTTTGTCTGCCAGTACCAGGAAACACATCTGGACTTTATTTCCCGCTGGATGGAGAAGGAGGGGATGTACTTCTTCTTCGACCATGACGGCGAGAAGGAAAAGCTCCTGATTGCAGACAACCGCAGCATGCATCCCGCGCAAGCTGTGAAGGTTCTGTATCGGCCCGTCGACCAAAAAGACACCGGTGTGAGCCAGGATTCCGTGCAGGACTTTGTCTGCCGCCAGAAGCCGTTGCCCAAGCAGGTCGTGCTGCGCGACTACAACCATCGCAAGGCCAACGTCGAACTCAAGGTGACCGAGACCGTGTATGACAATGGCATCGGTGAAGTCAACATTTATGGCGAGAACTTTCGCAATGAGGCGGAAGGGCAGCGTTATGCCAAGCTGCGCTCTGAAGAAATTCTCTGCGGCGGCAAGGTGTTCACGGGCGAAGCGACGGCCGTGGGCTTGCGAAGCGGATATTTGATGGAGATGTCGCGCCACTACCGTGACAACTTCAATGGGCAGTATCTGGTAACCGAAGTACACCATGAAGGGTCACAGGCGGCCGCTTTGCTCGCAGGCATCAAGACCACCTACAGCGAAGGTCAGGGCGGCGAGACGATTTATCGGAACACTTTCCGTGCTATTCCCGCTGCGGCGCAATTCAGACCGGAGCGCACCACACCGCGACCGCGCGTGTCAGGCACCATGAATGCCATCATCGACGCGGGTGGCCCCAGCCAGTACGCGGAGCTTGATGAGTACGGCCAGTACAAGGTGCAGTTGCCCTTCGACAGCAGCGACAAGGACGCGGGCAAGGGTTCGGCCCGTGTGCGCATGGCATCCCCCTACTCGGGCAGTGACCATGGCATGAATTTTCCGCTGCACAAGGACGCTGAAGTGCTGCTGTCATTTATCGACGGTAACCCAGATGAGCCGGTGATTCTTGGTGCCGTGCCCAACTCGGAAAACCCGAGTATCGTGAACCAGAAGAATCCTTACGAAAACAAGATCACCACGGCGGGCGGGAATGTGATCCATATGGGTGACCAAGCGGGCAAGGAAGTCATGTGGCTGCACTCTCCTTTCCATAACTCGACCATCGGCATAGGCTCCATAGATCCCAAGGGTGGCGGCAGCATCTGGACCAGCACGGCAGGCAGTTCTGAAAGTGTCACGGTGGGACAAACCAACAGCCTGTTTGCCGGAGCCAAAAATTCCGCAAGCCTGTCGATGGAAAACTCCATCTCCGCATCGCTGGCCAACAAGTTTTCCATCGGCGCAAGTACCGGCTTTAGTCTTGGCCTGGATATCAGCTACAAAGCCGGCAAAAGCATCTCCATTGATGACTCGGACAACATCTCCCTCAAGACCTCGGGAAAGCTTTTTGGATGCGACGATGTCAAGATAGGTGGTGGTCAGCGTCCGGCCGTCAAGGCAGCCATCGACACAGCCAAGAAAGTCCTGAAGATATCGATGGCCCTGAACATGGCGGCGAATGCCGCGATGGCGTACAAATCTGCATCAACGCTTTCAACCGTGACCAAGGACGGAAAGGTCGGCCCATGGGCGACCGGGGATACGATCAAGGAAGCGCGCAGTTGGGCAATTGGCAGTTTTATTCCTTCTGTGGCTGCGCTGACCGCGACTGTCGTTGCGGCTTCGCGCGCGGTCGGTACCATCGGCAGCCAGGCGACCGCGCATGCGAGCAACATGAAGCTTGATGGAAAAGGCATCATGATGTCCTGCGATACCATTGCGCCGCTTAAAAAAGGCTTTGTCAATATCAAGAATTCATCCGTGGTGACACAGGTGGGTACCAATGTTCCGGGCACTGAGACTGTCCTTTTCCCGAATACCGAAACTGAAAATACTGCCATAGGGATCAAGCTCGGCGTGACGCCGTTTGCGGGTGTGACCAATCAGATTTCCCTGGCCGCGGAGGTGATAAAAATCGCCATGGTCAACCCCACTGGTTCCATCAGTGCGGTTCACGAAGTAGGCGGTAGCCTGCTGTTACGGCCGGCTGGCCTGCTTGCGAAAACCGGGACATCCAAGCTGGAGATGACTCTGGCCGCAGGTTCCACCCTCACGGGTGGCCCTGCCAGCTCAATGGCCGTCCTGCCAATGGAAGTGTCTGCAAAGTGCGGTCCATCTTCCATGTCGGCTACTGCCAGTGGCGTGATGCTGACTGCCCCCGGAGGCAAGGTCATTGTGGCGACTGCGGCCGGCGTGATGATCAGTGGCGCGATCATTCGAATCGGCTAGTTCAGCACTTCTCATCATCGTCATGAAAATTTTCAAACCCGATAATCTGGGCCTTCTTTATCGCAGTCTGAGGATAGCCGGTCAAAACCGGCTCTCGCTGGGATTGATGGCATTTTTTCCGTTCGGCAACAGCGGCAAGGATGCCCTCCTTCCTGAGGCGCAGCTGTGGGCTGACGCGGCTGCTGCCGTGGGCGCCAATGCAGTGCTCGATGAAGGCAGTCCGAAATCACGCGGTGAATTCCTGGTTTACGGGTCGGCGTATGCGGCTGCCGGGACCCAGGCCGGCGAGGTGGCAGTCAGCGCGTCATTGGGGGCAGTAAAAAAATCCCTGATGGTTTACGGTGACCGGCATTTCAATGCACTGGGCTTCATCACCGCGCCGGAGCCGTTTACATGCATGCCCGTCGCTCCCGAAACGGCCTTTGGCGGTGAAAATTTTTCCGAAAACCCGTCAGGTAAAGGGAGCGCCAAAGTCAGGGTCGAAGACGGTTCCACCGTGCTGCCGCTACCCAATGTTGAAATCGCCAGCAAGCTTGTGTTGGGTGCCGGTGACAAAGCGTCTCCCGCCGGGTTTTGGGCGCTGCCGGCGAACGCGCCGGAGCGTACTCGCCACCTCGGGAGTTTTGACGGCCGCTGGCTGGAGAAAACCTGGCCCCACCTGCCCGAAACCACGAGTCCGGAATACTTTCAGGTCGCGCCACCGGACCAGCGGCTGGATGGCTTTTTTCACGGCGATGAAAAAATTTCCATCACAGGCATGCATGCCGAGCACGCGCGGCTTGATGCAGCATTGCCTGCGCTGCGTGCCCGCTGTTTTGTAAATCGTCGGGTACAGGACGTCGAGGAGTTTTCTGAAATCGAGGCGCGGGCCGAGACCGTGTGGCTTTTTCCGGGGCTTGCTTGTGGCATCGTGCTTTACCGTGCCGTGACAAATACTCTGGATGAGGATGCCGATGACATCCTGCATGTCATGGCCGAATGGGAGTCCATGGCCGAGGTACCGGCTGATTTTTCGCACTACCGCGAGGAATTCCTGAAACAGCTTCCGCAGCTCATCAGTCCGGCGGCCCTGGCGACTGCGGCCGAGGCTACTCCAGTTGCGGCTGCAATGCCGGCAGTCGCCGCAGCACCATTGACCCCCGCTGCACCCATCCCGGAAGCGGCGGTGATGACGTCCGCCGATGTTGTGGCACCAGGCCCGGAATTGCAGGAACTGCACCAACTGGCAGCGGATCTGGAAAAAAGTACACAGGAGATGATGCAAAAAAACGGCCTGACCCAGGCCGACCTCGCGCCCTATTTGAAGCAGGAGCCCGAAGGCCCGGTCCCTTCCCTGGAGACGGTAGAGAAGATGGCCGCTGACCTGGAGGCGCAGGCACGGGAGCTGATGCAAAAGCACAGGCTCACCGACAGGGATATCGAGCAATTCATGCCCAAACCCGAGGTCGAGTCTCCTAACTTGCTGCGCGATATGGAAAAGGCCCTGATTGACCTCAATGCGAATACCGGTGCGACCATGAAACAGGCTGGCCTGACGCAAGCGGACATCAACGCCTTCATGGCCAAAACGCCGGAGATGGCCGATATGGTTGGCCAACCCGTGCCGGATATCAAGTACGTCATGGCCGGACTGGCCGCCGTCATGCCTGTGTTGGCCCCGCTGCAGGCTGCTGCCATGCCTGAATTGACGCAGGATTTGCCTGATCCCGAACCCCCTGCGGCAACCAGCAGGCTCACGCGAGAGGAAGTTGTGGCGCGCCATGCGGCAAAGAAAAGTTTCGCTGCATACGACCTGTCTGGCCTTGATCTGGCGGGACTTGATCTCGCCGGCGCGGATTTTTCGTCAGCGCTGCTGGAGAAAACCAGCTTCAAGGGCTGCAGGCTGAGCGGCGCTACTTTTAGGGATGCGCTGCTGGCGGGCGGCGATTTTTCGGATGCCGATCTAGGCGGCACCACGCTGACCGGTGTCAGTGCCGGCTCGGCGCTGTTTGCCAAAGCGCGTCTTGACGGATCAAATGCCAGCAAAGCGGACTTTACGGGGGCTGATTTCTCCGCTGCTCAACTGCGCAATGCCAACATTGCGGGCGCCATTTTTGACGGTTCAAAAATGGCCGGCATGAAAGCAGGAAACTGCAATGCGCAACGAGCCAGTTTCGCGGATTGCGATCTGGGCGCTGCGGACTTTTTCGATGCGAGGCTGACGGCTGCAGTGTTCACAAGCGCCAAACTAGTCGATACAAATTTCTCGAACAGTGCATGCGACAACGCCGAATTTTATGGCGCCAATGCCGCGAAAGCCAATTTCACCAATGCCAGTCTGAAAGCGTCCCGTGCGGATGCGGCCAGTCAGTTTGCAAAGGCGCAATTCGGACGCTCGCATCTGGGTCGTGCCGCGTGGGAAGGCGTGCAACTTGACGGCGCTAACCTGGAAGGCGCTGTGCTGGACGACGCCGACTTAAGCAAGGCGAATGCGGCAGATGCACGCTTTGGCCGCGCCTCTGCCAAGGGTGCGAAATTTGACAAGGCCGATCTGAGCCGTGCGGACTTCACCGGCGTCAACCTCTTCAAAGGCTCCATGCGACACACGGATACGACCGCCACGCTGCTGCGCAGGGCCAACCTTTATGGCGTCGACTTTTATGGCACATCGCCCACTATCGCCAGCCTGGAAGGGTCCAATATCGATCAGACGATTCTGCTGATCAGAAAGCCGGTGGTCTGAGTGACCGGGCAACAACAGCAAGCGCTGACGCTTCTTCTTGAAAGTCGGTATCTGGCAAAAGCAGATCTCTCGGGTCTGGACTTGTCCGGAAAAGACTTTTCGGGTTGCAATTTTGAAGATGTACGCTTTGCGGGTGCGATCCTGTCCACGGCCACCCTCGCGGGTTGCCGATTCCAGCGTTGCGACCTCTCGGGTGTGAAGCTGTCGCAAGCCAATCTCATCGGTGCGCAATTCATGAGCACCGACGTACATGGTGCAACCCTGGACTCTGTCGCGGCTACGGAGAGCAACTGGTCACATTGCAATCTCACCGGCCTGCAGGCCGCAGCGGCTGACTTTGGCCAGTCCTATTTTGAAAACTGCGACTTCGGCAATGCCCAATTGCCTGGCGTGAAGTTTTTCAAGGTGTCTTTTCACGAGTGCCTTGTGGCGGGCGTGAATTTTTCCGGTGCGGACCTGACACGCTGGACGGCAATGGACATGGACCTCAGAGGCGTCAACCTGGCGCAGGCGAAACTGGTGCAGGCCTACCTGAAGGGCTGCAATCTTGAAGGTCAGCGGTTCACAGGTTGTGACCTCACGATGACGATCTTTAACGGTGCCAATCTGCAGTCGACAGACCTGAGCGGCCTGGCGCTGGACCGCACCAGCTTTATGGACGCCCAGTTGCAGCAAGCCAATATGGCGGCCGTCAAAGGTGAGTACACGGCACTTCTGGGTGCAGACCTGACGCTTGCCAACCTGGCTGGCGCGAGTTTTGAAATGGCAGATGCCAGCGATGCGAACTTGACCGGTGCGCGCTGTGCAGATTCAAGCTGGCACATGTGCATGCTGCAGAGAATCAAGGCCGCGGACGCAGGGTTTGGCAATGCGAGCCTGGTGTACTGTGACCTCTCCCATGCGGACCTTGGCAATGCAGATTTCAGCCGTGCGGATTTGAGCGGTGCCAATCTGCATGCAGTCCGCGACAGCGGCACTCGTTGGGATGGCGCGGAACGCAGCGGCGTGCGTGGAACTGACGAAGCGCTCGCGCGGGCAGAGCGCTGGCAAGCGGCCTGAAACAAAGAACAAAATAACCTGAAAGCGAAACGTCATGTTGAACACGATTTCCACTCCTGCCGGTCTAACGGACCAAAGCGTTGGCCTCGTCCATGCCACGGTCACAGGGCAAGCCGACAAATGGTTTTTTCTGGGCGGTCCGGATGTTTCTGAACGAGCCTTGCGTGCCGAGAGCTGCCTGCTGGCGCCGGAGTGCGGAGACACGGTGTTGGTGTGCAAGGGTGTCACCGTTGGCGTGACCAGTGTGCCTTACATCCTGGCGGTATTGTCTCGCGCTCATCCGTCTCAGGGCGTGCTGGCCTTGCCTGGCGGGGCTGCCATCACGGCGGGGAACGGCAAGCTGGCTTTTACGGCCAACGAGATCACCATGGAGGGCGGGCAGTCGGTGAGTGTCAGTGCACCGCAGCTAAACATGAAGGCTGTCGACGGTGACATGCAGTTTGTGAGCCTGCGTACTTCCATCAAGGATTTGCGCGGTGTACTTGGTAGCGTGACCACTGTGGCCCAAACCATCAACTCCACCGTTGGCCGTCTGCTTCAGAAGGCTACCAACAGCTTTCGCTGGACCGAGAACCTCGACGAATCCCGCGCGGGCCGCATGCGTTTGCAGGTCGCAGAGCGCTTTCACCTGAAGTCAAAACATACCAGCATGATTTCCGAAGGCCAGGTCAAGATCGACGCCGAGAAGATTGACCTCGGTTAAACACACCAGATCAGGAAACATCATGTTTGCAGTCACCAAACAAAACGGCCAGTGCATGGCCATGCCCGATGTGTGCAAGACGCCAGCACCACCCGCCCCGCCCATTCCGATTCCTTACCCCAATATCGCCATGCCCATGATGGGTAACCCGGCGACCATGAAAGTGCTCATCGCGGGCATGCCTGCGCTGACCAAGTCGTCCAAGATCAGCATGAGCAACGGTGACCAGGCCGGTGTGGCGGGTGGTGTGGTGTCGGGCAAGATCATGGGCGCGGCCGAGTTCATCATGGGCAGCCTGAAGGTCAAGCTCGAGGGCAATCCCGCTGTTCGCCTGGGCGACCCTACCAAACAGAACGAGGGTAATGCCGTCGGTTCAGTGCTGGCACCCAGCCAGGCCGTTGTCATGATCATGGGCTGAAACGGGTCCGCCCCTGAGCACTCACAGGAACACACATGAAAAACGTCTGGATCAGCGCACTGACCGAAAACCAGCCACGCGTCAGCGCTGTGACTGCAGTGCTCAAGCAGTATGGGCTGAATTGCACCGGGCATTTCTGGGCTGATGCACCAGAAAAATTAAGCTGGCGTGCCGCCATGACGGCGCTGCTCGATGCCAAGGCAGACCTCTGGCTGGTGCTGGCCGATGATGCAGAGATGGCCAAACCAGGCGTGCGTTATGCGCTGTCCCTGATGGCTGCATCGCTGCGCCAGGTCAGGGGACTGGGCTTTCCAATTGTCTTTCTATGGAATTCTCCGGCACCGGCTGTCGATCATCTGCCCCAGCTCTTGCAGTCGGCCACACTTGCCGAAGAGTCTGTTGCCTCGTGGGCCGCCAAAATTGTGGCCAGGGCCAATATGCCCGGCAAGGCCGCAGCGTCCGAGTACCGGCTGGACGTCCAGGGGGATGAACGGTTGGGCCAATGGTTCGAAATCGGGCCCGTCGAAGGTTCGTGGAACGGCGTGATGCTGGGTGTGACGGGCGAGGGCGCGGAGATCAATTTCCAGGCCATCGGCCCCAAAGGACAACTGCCGGAGAAAACCACGCTTGAATACGCGCAGGAAGGTTTGAAGATCCAGGCAGGTAGCCGTGAGTTCACCGCATGGGCGGTGCGAAACAAGGTCGATGCTGCGAGTTCCTACTTTGCCCGCATCAAGGGTTGCCCTGACGCGATACTGTTCATGCCTTATGCCGATGACAGCGATGTCAGCGCGACCATCCTGAGCCTGAAGTGATTGCGTCCCTAATCCAGGCGCACACGGGCAGGGCCGGTGATGTTTCCGGTCGATGTGAGCCGAAGGGCCTCGCCGGGATCGTAGGGGAGTTCTGCCACCAGTTCCTCGCCGTTGAAACGATAGCCAACCCGGTACAGCGACTGGCTGTACGCGACTTGCGTCGTCTTGCCGCATACCTGGTCGCGTACAAACACCTCGACATCGATGTCGCCTTCCGGGTCCATCGCGGGTGGTTCTGGAACGTCTGGCGGAAAAACCTTTTCCCACAGCTTCTTTCCCGCGGCGGCACCGCCAACGGCAGCACCGATGGTGATGGGCACCTTGCCCTTGCCCAATTTTCTGCCAACCGCGCCGCGCAGCGCGTAGTCCGTGATGCCACCACCGACCACAAAACCGGCAACGGCTCCGGGTCCAAGCAGGTAACCGGCCGCAGCACTGCCTGCGACCACCGGCAAGCGCAGCTTTTTGACGATGGCCGCACTGTAATGGTGTTTGAGAACCAGTCCGCCCACTACGCCGCCCATCACTGCGCCGGCTATCGGCATCCAGTTGCGCACCAGCCAGGGTTTGGCGTTGTGTTCGCGAATCAACACATCCCTTTGAGGCGTGAGAACCTGCCAGCACATGGGCTGGGTACTCTCTTCCTTGACCAGGGTGGCATAGGAGAAAAGCACAGGCGCCAGCACTTCGGGTGGGGTGTCGGCCACCGCCTCTGGGCTTGTCTGGGCGTTGGCGGAAAAGGCGAACGCCAGCCACATCGATCCAGCCATCAGCGCGGCCATGCGCGAAGGCGTTGTGATCGGGCTTTTCAGAGGGAAAAGTCGGGTATGGCGGCTGATCGCGCGAATACGCATGGCTTATTATGAGCGTCGGCCATGAAATTGACAAAAATTACCAGTTTTTACCAGCGTACCGCGACTTCGACGACAGCCCGCGTAGTGGCGGGTCTGATCGCGTGCGGGGCGGTGGCTTCGCTGAGTGGTTGTGCCGCTGCGAACTCCCTGATGGGGGGCAACTCGCGCAAGGAGGCGGTCGCTGAAATTTCCTGGGATTTTGCTGAAAACGGGGTCTTGATCGAAATAGAAGCCGACCCCCGCCTGAACCAATACGACGGCGAGGCGCACACGCTGTTGCTGGGCGTCTACCAGATGGAAGACTCTGCCGCGTTCTACAAACTCGCGGCGGACCCGGCTTTGCTTGGAAAGGCACTGGAAACCGGCAAGGGCGGTGATGCCTTTGTGCAGTTTGTGCGCTACGTGGTGACACCGGGGCAGCGCATCATTTTTGCCATGGACAGGGCGCAAAAAGCGAAATTTGTCGGCATTTCTGCGGGTTACTACCAGATGGACGCAGCCAAAAGCACGCGGCTTTTCCAGATCCCGCTCACGGTCGAAAGTGACGGCATGGTCACCACCACCTGGAAGGCCGCGCCTGCGACGCTGGCGTTGCGCTTGAACCTCGGGGCTGACGGCGTGGTGAATGCACAACGCCTCAACCACGATCCAGCGGCTAAACCCAAGCTTGAGGCGGTACCCTTGGACGGTGGTGGAAAAGAACTCAAACTGACGGTTGAAGACGCCAAAAATGCGATCAACATGGGCAGTGCACTGCGCAAGCTGGACAAATAAAGGCGACACGGCGATATGGAAGAAAAACAGGGTATTTACTGGCATCAGGGAATGTTCCTGCAGTCGCAGCATTTCCAGATGGCTGACCTGCACAGCCAGTTCCAGTCCAAGCCGTTGCAGGAGTCCGGGCTGCCGCATTTCTGGGGCGTGGGTGAACTGGAGCTCGCTGAATCCGCGACCGCCAACCGCACGGTAGAAGTCCAGTCGGCCAAGCTGATTTTTCCGGATCGTACTTATGTCGAATACCCCGGCAACGCCGTCATCAAGCCGCGTGCGTTCGCCGCCGACTGGGTAGAAGGCGACAAACCCTTCACGGTCTATGTGGGCCTGAAGACGCTGAGCGCGAGCGAGAAAAACGTCACCATCGTGTCAGGTCTGGCTGAAGCCGGCGCCGCACCCACGCGGTTCGCCACGCTGAGTGCGCCGCCCGATACCGCCGATCTGTATTCGGATGGTCCGGACGCGCAGGTCCGGACCCTGATTCACGTCGTCAAGATTTTCTTCGAGTCGGAAATCGACAAACTTCAGGACTACACCCTGATTCCCATCGCACGACTGGTGCGCGATGGCGATGCCATCAAGCTGTCAGACAGTTTTATTCCGCCTGCTTATGCCATCTCCGGCTCGGGCGTGCTGATGCGCCTCATCAAGGATTTGCGTGACGAATTGACAGGCCGCGCGCGCCAGTTGCAGGAGTACAAAAGCCCGCGCGAAATGCAGAAGGCCGAGTTCGACGCCAGCTACATGGTGTTTCTGCTGGCCCTGCGTTCATTGAACCGCGCCAGCCCGTACCTGTTTCACCTGACCGAAACCAGACAGGTACATCCGTGGCTGGCTTACGGCGCCATGCGTCAGCTGGTCGGCGAGCTCAGCTCGTTTTCCGAGCGCTTCAACATGCTGGGTGAGGCCCAGGACGGCACGCCTGGCCTGCCGCCTTACGACCACACCGATCTCGGCAAGTGTTTTGACCGGGTGCGCACCATGGTCGGCCACCTGCTCAACGAGATAACGGTGGGGCCGGAGTTCCTGACCGTGCTTGAATACCGTGACGGCTTCCATGTCGGTAGTCTGCCGCGGAACTTCTTCGGCCAGCGCAACCGTTTTTACCTGGTCATCCGTACTGAAAAACCGATGGAGTGGGTGGTCAGTTCGGTTGAACGTGATGTGCGGCTCGCTGCGCTGCCCGAGATGCCAGGCCTCATTGCACATGCGCTGCCGGGACTTGAACTCATCCACATGGCGACGGCGCCTCAGGGCTTGCCGCGCAGGTCCTATTCCTACTATTTCCGGATCGAACAGGTCAGCCAGCAGTGGGACGTCGTCGAGCGTGAGGGCACCGTCGCGCTGTACTGGCTGGACGCACCTGACGATCTGAAGGCGGAAATCGTCGTGTTGCGGAGATAGCGTGCACCTGATCGATTGTTTTATCGCGCCGCTTGCGTTTCTGAGGCAGTTCCAGATACAGCCTGCGGGTGATCTCGCCTCGGTGCGGCAGCAACTGGAAGAGCTGGTTGCCCACTCACGCAATATGGCCAGTGAGCAAGGTTTCAGCGCTGCCGATACGGAAGAAGCGTTGTTCGCGGTGGTGGCCTGGGCCGATGAAGTCCTGCTCACAACGCCATGGGCTGGTGCCGGCGAATGGGCCAGGCATTTGCTGCAGAGGCGTTACTTCAATGTCAGTAATGCGGGGGATGCTTTCTTCAAGCGCCTGGAGGCCTTGAATGAGCAGCAGATGCAGGTCAGCGAGGTCTATTTTTATTGCCTCAGTCTGGGCTTTGCCGGCCGCTACGGTTATGACCGGAACGCCAAGGCGCTGGCCGACATCAGGCAAGCCAGCCTGCAGCCGATATTGCGTGTCATGCGCGCCCAGCGTGAAGGCTCGGGCCTGACGTCCGAGATGGAAAAGCTCATGTTTCCCGAGGGCTATGCCCATCTGCATGCCACCGCAGAAGCTGCCGCCAGCAAACCTGCAGGCCGCTGGAACTGGAAGTTTTCCTCGCTGACCTTCAATGTCCTGTTGATCCCTCTGATCATCCTCATCGTGCTCTACGGCGTGTACCACATCATCATCTGGCAGATGGTCAATGCCCTGCTGGTGCAGGTGAAGTGATGGGCAAGATCGGTACCTTCCTGCTGTGGGTGCTTGCGCTGCTGCTGCTGGCACTTGTCAGCTGGGGCGTCACCCTTTTTATGCAGTGGCCCTTGTGGGCCCTGCTCGCCGTGTTCTTTGGCGTGCTGGGCCTGTATCTGCTGGTCAGGTTCGCCATCCGGCTGGTACAGGTTTACCGATCGCGCACCCGCATGGCGCAGCTCACGGCGGCCGGCCAGGGCCCGGTGATCAGGCAGATGTCGCCGCGGGCGGTGCTGCTTCGCAAATGGACGGCGGCGGTCACGACGCTGCGCAACTCCAGCCTCAGGCGATTCGGGAATCCGCTCTATGTGCTGCCGTGGTTCATGGTCGTGGGCAAGTCGGGTACCGGCAAGACCACCGCGCTGACACGCAGCCGGCTGGCTTCGTCCATACAGAAAGTCAACCAGAGCGCACCCATACAGCAGACCGCCAACTACGACTGGTGGTTCTTTGACCGTGCCGTCGTCATCGATTGCGCAGGACGCTACGTGGAAGCGGCAGACCTCGAGCAGGACCGCAGCGAGTGGGAACTCGGCCTGGACCTGCTGGCCAAATACCGCGGCAAGGAAGGGCTCAACGGCCTGGTGCTGGCCATCAGCACCGAGCGACTGCTCGCGCCTGACCGCGATGCACTGATCGACGAAGGCCGCGTCATCCGCGAGCGCATCGAGCAGCTCATACGTCTCTTCGGCAAGCGCTTTCCGGTCTACATCCTGGTTACCCAATGCGACCGTGTGTACGGCCTTGAGCAATGGGCGCGGCAGTTACCGGAAAACGCCCTGGAGCAGGCCATGGGTTACCTGGCCGAGCCTGGCCACAACGAGCCAGGTAATCCGGGCTTCATCCACACCGCTTTTGAGAGCATCGGCGAACGCTTGCAGACCCTGCGCGTGACCCTGATGGCGCGCAGCACGCAGATCGCTCCTGAACTGCTGATGTTTCCCAACGAGTTGCAGCAACTCAAGCCCGGCCTCGACGTTTTTCTCAAGGCTTGCCTGGGCGACAACGCCTACCTGGAAACGCCTTTCCTGCGCGGCCTGTTTTTCAGCAGCGGCCTGCAGGAGGGCGGTGCCATGTCCAGCCTGCTGGGCCATGCGCTGCCGCCTGTGCCGCGCCACACCACCAGCACGGCGGGGCTTTTCCTGCATGACTTTTTCGGCCGTGTGCTGCCGCAGGACCGCTACATTTCGCTGCCCGCCTCGCTGCGCAATCCGTGGCGTTCGGCCACACAGAACCTGGGCCTGCTGTCGTGGCTATTGCTGAGCACGGCCATCGCCATCCTGATGACGGTGGCGTTTGTGTCCAATCTGGAAACCTTGCGCCTGCTGCAGGACAACAGCCGGTTCAACCCGACCTTTGTCGGGCGCATCGCAGACGATGCGTTGACGCTGGAAAAAATTGCCGACTCGGTGGCCTTGATGGAAGCGCGCAACGACAACTGGCGTACGGAGTGGATGGTCGAGAGCACCAACATGGACGACCTCGAAGACCGCCTCAAAAGCAGCTTCATCGACAATTTCCGCAAGTACATCCTGCCCACCGACGACGCCAATTACAACGCCGACATCGAGCGTGTGGTGGCGAGCGATCCCGGCAATGAGTTCCCGCGCCAGATGCGCAACATCGTGCGCTACATCAACCAGTTGCAGGCGCGCCAGCGGGGTGCCGACCTGAAGCAGCTCAAGGCGATGCCGCAGCGCGAGTATGTGGCGCGCTACACCCCGGAACTTTATGCACGGCTGAACGACCTGTATGTCGCGAACATTGCCTGGTCGCCGCCAGGCGACGGCTATGTGTCGCAACGCCTGAGGTCCCAGCAGCAACTTCTCAACAGGCTGGCCTTCAATGACCCCAACCTGACCTGGCTGACGGGCCTGGCCACGTCCAATCCGGCGCTTCAGTCCGTGACTGTGCACGATTTCTGGCGTACAGGTGCCCGCACCACATCTGTGACCGGTATCGCACCGACTGCGGTGTCGTCGGCGTTCACCGTGGAAGGCAAGAAATACATCGACAGCTTTCTCGCGGAGATGGAGCGCAGCATAGACAACGGCCCCAAATTCCTTGGTGAGAAACGTGCATTCGAAGCCTGGTACAAAGACCAGCGCCTGCAGGCCTGGCAAAAGTTTGTCGCCGATTTCCCGGGCACGGAACGAACACTTTCTGGCGAGGCGGAATGGCGCTCCGCACTGGGCCTGATTGCCGGCGCACAAAGCCCGTACTACAAGGTCATGGACCGGTTGAATGAGGAGTTCGCGGCCGAAGCCACCGATCAGCTGCCCGGGTGGCTCCAGCTTTCACGCCAGCTGGCCCAGGTACGCACGCAGGCGGTCAGGTTGGGCGCAGCGGGAGAAGCGGTCAAGGTGGTGGGCGCCATCAACACAGTGGGTGGCAAGGCCATGAAAGAGGTGCTGTCGGGTGCGCCTTCGCAGGGTGAGAGCACCATCAAGAACAATCTCAATGCAGTCGCCACCATGCAGCAGTTTTTCACGGGCATCAACACGGTTGCAGCTGACGTGTCTGGCGGGCCAGCCAAAGCCTGGCAGGTGGCGGCGGATTTCCATGCATACGGCATAGACCCGGCCATCAAGTCCTCGCTCCTGCTGACGGCGGCAGACAACCTGATCGCGCTGCGCAAGCTGGTCGGGTTTGCCGGCCCGAATGAGGAGGCCGTCTGGCAGCTGATGGGTGCGCCCCTGCGGTTTGTGCTGCTCTATACCGAAGAGCAGGCCTCGTGCAGCCTGCAGAAGGAGTGGGAGTCCAAGGTCGACTGGCCGCTGCAGACTGCCGCCAACATGTCTTCCATGGTCGACCAGCTGTATGGGGCCAAGGGCAGCGTCTGGGCCTTTGCGGACGGTCCGGCCAAGCCCTTCCTGACCCGCGACGCCAATCGTTTCGGCGTGGTGCAGACGCTGGGCTACAGCGTGCCGTTCACCAGGCAGTTCCTGCCCATGCTCAACGATGCCGCGGGCAAACGGGTGGAACAACTTGTCATGCAGCAGCGCGTCGAGCTGGAAGACCAGACGCAAAAGCTGGCGGGTGAAAAAGAGCAACTCCAGGCGCAGCAGTCGCTGGCCCAGGTCGACCGCGTGCTGGCTGACATCAAGCAGAAGGTCGACGCACTCAAGGCGCAGGTCCTGCAACTGGGCATCACGACGCAGCCGACGAGCGTGAACCCCGGGGCAAAGTCAAAACCTTTTGCCACCGTGTTGTCCATCCAGTGCGCTTCCGGCGCACGCGTGATCAGCAACTTCAATTTCCCGGTGAGCGACAGCTTCCCTCTCGGTGACCGGCTGTGCGGTGAGGTCAACCTGCAGATCAAGATCGAAGACCTGGTGCTGTCGAAAAAATATCCCGGTGCCAATGGCGTGGTGCGCTTTCTGCAGGATTTCCGCGACGGTGCGCGGCAGTTCAATGCCGATGAGTTTCCGGCAGCGCGTGGCCGGCTGGATGCGCTGGGCGTGCGCCAGATCGGTGTGCGCTACACCTTTGACGGGCATGACGCCATCCTTCGCGCCAGCCAGCAGCTGGAAACCCTGGACCGTCAGGATAAGGAAAAAACCGCCGAGAAGCAGCGGCTGCAGGACGCACAGTTCAGCCAGCAGCAACGCGGCCTGCAGGCCAAAATTGCCAGCGTGAACCGCCCCTCCACCACCGAGGTGACCCTGCCCAAACAGATTGGCGTGTGCTGGGACACCCGCATGACGCCGCACAGGCCCCAGGACACGCAGGCGATGTTCAGGGAACTGGTGGCGGCGCAGCTGGCCCTGCCGGCCTCACCAGCGTCGTCCATGCCCGGCACTGGCACCGGTACGACGCGTTAGGCTTCAGGTGGCCATCAGGTCACCAGTTTGACGGCCGCCGCGCTATCGAGCGCGACCACACGCTGGAGCAGGCCGTCCGCCACGGCTTTGCCCTCATCGTTGCGGGTCATGACCTTGTAGGCGACCTGCAGTCCGTCCAGCGCAAGAACCGGTTCCCATGCCGTCAGGAGGTGTTTGTCTATCGTGTCAACGATGGACAGTGCAAAGGCGTCCAGCGCGGCACCGGGGCGCTGCAGGAGCAGCAACTCGCACAACCTGATCTGCAGATAGAGCCTGTCTTTCGGATGGTCCGTGGCCAGCAGTTGCTGCTGCAGCGCATTGACGGCACCGACGAGATCGTCCGTGGCCGCCATGGCACGTGCGTTGCCCACGGCTACGGCGATCGCCGCATTGCGCTCGGCAGCGCTTGCCGACGGCTGGGCATTACCTGACGCTGAGGCCAGGCTTCCCAGCCACGCGAGGGTATCGCCATTGGCAAAAGGCATGCCGCCGGCGAAGGCCAGTTTTTCGATGCCGGACAGCCGTGCCACCAGGCGAGCAGTCTCACCGCAGACTTCCCGGTGTGCAGCCTCGTAGGCACTGCCCAGGCGCTGCAATGCCGTGGCGCAAATGCAGTTGAGGTCCAGCCAGAACGGAAACGCCGCAAGCTGAGTTTCAGCCAGACGCACCAGGTCTGCATCGGCCTGTGTCACCTTGAGTTTTTCGAGTGCGTCCACGACCTGCGAGATCGGGCCCGGGATGTGGGTTTCACCGCCGGCGTCCGCACCCGGCAAGGTATTGATGGGCGTCCAGGCGGCCAGCCGGTCCAGACGGTAAGGCAGCGGGTTGGTGAGGTCTGCATTGAGCAGCCATTCGCCAATGGGTGCCAGCCGGGCACAAAGGTCGTCCAGCGCCTGTTCTGCCTGCTCGCCCGAGTCGGGCGCTGCGGCTGCCACGGTTGATGCGGCAAGAGCGGGGGATGGTGAGTTCCCTGCGACAGTACCTCCCGCAGGCAGGGGTTCGGCTGCAGGCAAGGGGGCCGGGGCTTCTTCGACCACGGGCACCGAGCGGACAAGCGTGATCAGGCTGCGTATGGAGGGGGCATCGCTGTCTTTGTCGACCAGCACGGCGTCTATCGCCGCCAGGCTGCCCTGCAGTGCGTCCGGGATGCCGGCCTCTATCGGTGGCAGTTCTGTCCAGCCCGTTTCAGTGGCGCGTTGCTGTACGCGGTCTATCAGCCACTGCAGTGCGTTGCGCCGGCCGCGCATGCGTTTGACCGACGGGTACATCGTGTCCCAGTAAGTCTCCAGCATGTCGGCGATGACCTTGAGGCCGTCCGACAGGCCGGCCAGGCTGCGCGTCTCCAGCAGGCCAGCGGCGAGGTAACAGGCCACCAGCAGGTCCTTGCCTTTGTCCGAAAGCAGCTCCGTGCACAGCTGGTTGATGACCTTCCAGTCGACCAGCGGGCTGTTGATGGCACTCGTCAGCTTGGCGATTTCAGCCTCGAGTTTTTCGAAGGCCGGCTCATCGCGTACGTCGCTGCCGGCGGGTGTGTCACCGCCTTCGATCGGGCGTTTGCCCAGGTCTGAAATATCGACAGTGCTCATGGAGATGGAGTAATGACTCTGTGAAGGTGCAGGAAGCGGGCGGCCGCTATTCCCACAGCGCTTCGACTTCGGTGTTTAAAAAATAGCCGACGCCGCGCTCGGTGCACAGCAGTTTCGGGTTGCGGGTGTCGGTTTCCAGCTTGCGGCGCAGGCGCAGGATCTGCACGTCCACAGCGCGGTCGTAGATGTCGTCGAAGGCGCGTGTGCGTTCCAGCAACTGTTCGCGCGAGATGATGCGGCCTGGCGTTGCGAGGAAGACGGTGAGCAGGTTGAACTCGGCATTCGTCAGCGAAACCGGTTTGCCATCGGGCGTCAGCAACTTGCGGGTGTTGAGGTTGAGCGACCACTTCGCAAAGCGGTAGGACCGTGGGTGCTTGCCGCGCGTGACCGGCACCTGCACCTGGCTGTTGTTGTTGCCGGGGCTGGCGGCGGCCTCGCCGGCAGGGGCGCCGGTCGCCCGGCGTGTCACGGCGCGTATGCGGGCCAGCACCTCGCGCAGTGAAAACGGTTTGGTGATGTAGTCGTCGGCACCCAGCTCCAGGCCCATGACGCGGTCGGCTTCTTCAAGCCTGCCCGTCAGGCAGATGATGGACATCGGTGTTTCCGAACGCCACTTGCGCGCCAGGTCTATGCCGTCTCCGTCGGGCAGGCCGAGGTCCAGCAGAACCAGCCCGTACTTCTGGCTGGCCACAGCCTTGAGCGCTTCCGTGGCGGTGCCCACACCGCTGGCACTCAGGCCATGGCCGGCGAGGTAGTCGATCAGCAGGGTGCGCAGTGCGTCATCATCGTCGACGACAAGAATGGCTGAAGGGTGTTGCGGGGTCATAGGCTCTGGCTTGCTGTCAGGGTCTGCGCGCTGGCACCGGGTCCGATGCCAGTTGCCATTGTCACTGCTTTATGCAGCGCAGCAAGGCCATGGACTGCAGGCAGCGTCACGACCCGTCCGGACTGGCTGATGCTGGCCGTGTCATGGTTGCCGGAAGGCAGGCATGTGATGACCGGCAACAAAGGCGCTATGGTCGCTATCCTCGCAATCAGGGCGCTGGTGTCTGCGCTGGCGTTGGTGCCGGCCATGAACAGCAAAAAATCTGCAGGTGATTGCGCCAGTGCCGCGAGTGCATCCCCTTCCCGCGCAAAACCAAGCGGCTCAAAGCCCAGTTCCGCCAGCAGGTTTTCCCGGGTTTCACGCACGCTGTCGACGGGTTCCAGCAGCAGTATGGTTTGCCCTTCCCCGCCTGCGGGCGGTGCCGCCAGTGGCGTGGCATCGGCTGCCAGCGGCAGCATGAAACGAAACCGCGTGGCGGCACCGTGGCCGCTCCACACGGCAACGCCGCCGGCATGGTCGGTGGCCACGCCCGCGACGATGGCCAGGCCCAGGCCTGTGCCCTGGTTTGTTTGGCCGGTCCCGCCAGTCGCCTTCCGTGATGAAAAGAAAGGGTCGAACAGCTGGTGCATGTGCGCTGGCGGAATGCCGCTGCCGTCATCGGTCACGTCCACCCAGGCAAAGGCAGGCTCCGGCATTTCGCCCACCACCTGGTCTGCACCCATCACCGCGTTGGTATCTGCGCTGGCGACAGTGAGCGTGACGCTGACCTTGCTGCCGGCCGCCTGCGAGGCGTTGCGCACCAGGTTCAGCAGCGCACGTACCAGCTGGCCTTCATGCGCGAGCACGGGCACAGCGTTTGCAGGCACGCTGACATCCAGCGTGATGCCGGCAGGCAGCAGCGGCCTGGCCAGCGCGGTGGCCTGCAACACCAGGCCGGCGAAGTCGACGCATGTGCGAGCCCGTTCGCCGCGGCGCCCGGCCAGCAGGATCTGCTCGGTGAGGTCCTTGCCGCGCGCCACGGCACGCGCCGCCTCGCGCAGGGAGTTCTGTGCGGCAGAGCCTGCACCCAGCTGTTCATTGGCCAGCTCGGTGTAGCCGCCGACAGCACCCAGAATGTTGTTGAAGTCGTGTGCGATGCCGCCGGCCAGCATGCCCATGGACTCAAAGCGCCGCGCGCGGTCCAGCCGGAGGTTGAGCTTTTGCCGCTCGTACACGGTGATGGCCACAAAAAACGACAGTACCGCCAGCCCGGCCAGGTCCAGTTGCAGGTCCCAGATGCCTTCCTGCCGCAACGATGATGCCGAGGGTGCGTAGGGCCCCAGGCCGACAAAAGTGAGCCCTATGCCCAGCGCTGCAGCCACCAGCAGGCCGGAGGACGTTGCCCGCATGCCGCCCTGGATGGCCGCCCACACCAGCACCAGCGACAGCAGCGCGCGCAGCAGTTCTGCGGGGAAACGCGGCAGCAGTGCGATCACAAATATCGCAGCCGACAGCACGGCGGCGATGCTGGCGGTCCAGGTTCGGCGCTCGGCCGCGTCGTGCATCGCCGCATACCGCTCGGCGGGGCACCAGGCCAGCAGTGCCGGCAGCAGCACCAGGATGGCCAGGCCGTTGCCGACCATCATCACGCGCCATTCGTCCAGCCAGAGCGTGTGTTTGGTCACCACGCCGATGGCTGCGCCCAGCGCCGCGACGACCACCGTGCACAGCAGCGCCAGCAGCACCATGAAGCGTGCCAGTTTGCGTGTGGTGTCGAGCTCGCCGCGCTCGTTGACGAAGCGGCGACCGACGGCGCTGTAAAGCGTCACCTGAAAAACATTGAGCACGGCAAACGCCGAGTCGGCGGCAATTGACAGCGCATCGAAATTGCCGACGAACAGCATGGCGGTGAACACCGCCAGCAAAAAGGGCGGCCATTGCCGGTAGGGCATGCGCCACAACCAGGCGGCTGCGATGGCGGGCGCGGGCCAGATGATGGCGGCCAGCGTGTTGTCGTTGGCGGTGAAGGCCGCAGGTGTCGAGAGAACGGCGTAGACCACGCCCAGCAACGCGGCCTGCAACAGCAGCATCAGCCCTGCTCGAGCCGTCGACCCCGATGCGCTGTTGGCGACCGGCGTTGCGCGTGTGGCCGGCTGCTGGGTGTCCTGAAGAGGTGGGGCCGGAGTCACATGGAGGTCCTGGAGTCTTGCCTGAACTGGCCTGGCTGTGCATGCGGCATTGACGACAGGTGCGCCGTCAGGCCGGGTCAAGTGTAAGCAATTTCGGCTTGTGCAAGCCCGTGGCGGCATTGCGATGGCCGTCCTTGAACGCAGGGCGGTCATGTTGAGTTAATGTCTTATAGAAACACCATTAAACGCTTAATGCGTTATTTGTGAGACATTAATTGCCTTGCGCCTCCCAAACATGGTTTTCGGCACGAAAAATCGCTCGAAAACGGCATTTTGAGGCCGTTTTTAACGGTCTTTTAGGCCTCCAGGCCAATAGAAATGAGCGTGAGCAGCTATGTTTTCAGGAGCAAATGACGTGGATGCAAGTCGCCCCACGCGTTGCAGACCTGGCGCGGATTAGCGAACTGCCCACAAGCACCAGCAAGCAGAGCAGGAAATCGCTCAGCCTGAGGCACAGGCGAAAAAAAAGCCCTCAAAGAAGGCCTTGTGTGCGTGCCAGGTGGCTGGCTTGGGAGCGGCTTTTCACGTTCAGCCTGCGGAACAAGCGCCAGAGGTGAACCTTCACCGTGTGTTCGCTGATTTGAAGTGACTCGGCGATGTCGCGGTTGCTCATGCCCTTGTCCAGCAGGTTGAGCAACTGCTTTTGGCGCTTGGAAAGCTTCTCGACGGTTTCCGCTTCATCTGTAGCCGCCTCTTTGCCCAGAAGTTTGCGAAATGCCAGCGTGACCGTGTCGCTTTTGGCTGATTTGTGAACAACGGCATTGGCGCCGGCTTCAAGCGCGCGCTCTTCGTAATCGGGCGCGGAGGATGCCGTCAACACCACGATGGGCACATTGGTAAATTGGCTGCGCAACTGGCGCAGGGCAGGAATGCCGTCGGCATTGCCGGCACCGATTTCGACACAAATCAGTTCAGGTGTTCCGTGTAACAGGGCCGCTCCGGCCGCAGCGGCAACGCTGTCGAGCTCAATTGCCGGATGGCCCATTCTGCCCAGAATGGCAGCAACGGCTTCGCGCATCAGGGGATGCTCGTCTATAACAAAAATACTCATGAACGGGTCTAAAAAGATGCATTACTTTTTGTAAAAAGCAAGCATAACCGTTCAAAGTCAAATTGAACGCCTTAAGATATTTTTAAAGACCGGAATTTTGTCTCATTTTCGATTCGACAACACAACAGAGGGTTTGCAATTCGGAAACTAGCTATTTCCCTCTAACCCGAATGTTTAGGCCTCAATTAGCGGCGTCTTTCAACTGCTGCAATACGCCGGCCACCTCGACTGCCGCCGTGGCATCCATCGGCGCCAGTTGGGCCTGGAGTGCGGTGAGGGCTTTTTCGCCGTCCTGCTGCAGTGCCGCAATCGCCTGTGCGGCTTCTTTGGGCAGGGCAAAACCCAGGCTTTGCAGCAGCAAGCGACCGTCGCTGGCCACCAGCTTGAAGTAGAACTGCCCATCGCTTTCGCGGTACTGCTTGAAACCCGCGGCCGCTGATTTGCCCGCCTTCTGTTTGGCGGCCGGTGCGGCAGGTGCCGCCAGCTTGCGCAGGCCGACCGCGTGGCGCAATTCGCGCATCAGCGGTGCCGACAGGGCACGCGCCTTTTCGCCGCCCGCCTGCAGGATGGCTTCAATCTTTGCCGGGTCGGCGATAAGGGATTCGTAGTGCGCGCGCATGGGCGCGATGTCCTGGTCGATGCGGTTGAGCAGCAGGGCCTTGGCGTCGCCCCAGGCAATGCCGTCTGCATAGGCCTGCCGCATGGCCGCTGTTTCAGCTTCAGAAGCGAAGGCCTGGTAAATCTGGAACAGGGCCGAGCCTTCGACCTCTTTGGCTTCGCCGGGCGCGCGTGAATCGGTGACGATGCCGGCAATCAGCTTTTTGAGCTGTTCGCGCGACGAGAACAGCGGAATGGTGTTGTCGTAGCTCTTGCTCATCTTGCGTCCATCGAGGCCGGGCAGCGTGGCGACGGATTCCTCGATCAGCGCCTCGGGCAGCACGAGGTGGTCTCCGTAGAGGTGGTTGAAACGCTGCGCCATGTCGCGCGCCATCTCGATGTGCTGGATCTGATCGCGGCCGACGGGCACCTTGTGGGCCTTGAACATCAGGATGTCTGCGCCCATGAGCACCGGGTACATGAAGAGACCTGCCGTGACATCGGCATCGGGGTCGTTGCCTGCGGCGTCGTTCTTGTCGACTGACGCCTTGTAGGCATGGGCGCGGTTGAGCACGCCCTTGCCGGTCACGCACGTCAGCAGCCAGGTGAGTTCGGGGATTTCGGGAATGTCGGACTGGCGATAGAAGGTGACACGTTCCGGGTCCAGGCCGGCGGCCAGCCAGCTGGCGGCAATCTCGAGCGTGGAGCGCTGGATGCGTGCCGGTTCATCGCACTTGATGAGCGCGTGGTAGTCGGCGAGGAAATAAAAACTCTCCGCACCCGCGCCCTTGCTGGCCGCAACCGAGGGGCGGATGGAGCCGACATAGTTGCCGAGGTGCGGCGTGCCGGAGGTGGTGATGCCGGTGAGGAAGCGCTGGGCGGTGCCGGAAGGTTTGGAAGCTGTGGTCATAAGTTGATTAACGGAGCAGGGCCATCAGGGGGGCCGTCAGCAGGTTGAGCACGGCATAGCCAAAAGAGATCAGGGGGCGCAGCCAGTAGGTGCCGACGACACCGGCCAGCACCAGGCCCATCACTACAAAAAAGCCCCAGGGCTCGATGCGCGACACCCAGAGCGCCTGCCGCAGCGGCAGCAGGCCCACCAGTATGCGGCCACCATCCAGCGGAGGAAGGGGGAACAGGTTGAACGCCCACATGACGAGGTTGACGAGTGCGCCGGCCTGCGCCATCTTGATGAAGAATTCTTCCTGCACCCCTGAGAGGGCCATCACCACCAGCGCCAGCGCCCACAGAATGGCCTGTATGAAGTTGGAGGCGGGCCCGGCCAGCGCGACCCAGATCATGTCGCGTTTGGGGTGTCGCAGGTTGCCGAAGTTCACGGGGACCGGCTTGGCATAGCCGAAGAGGAAGGCCCCCGACGTCGCGAAGTACAGCAGCAGCGGCATGGCAATCGTGCCCAGCGGGTCGATGTGCTTGATCGGGTTCAGCGTCACACGTCCGAGCATCCAGGCCGTGTTGTCGCCGAAATAGCGGGCCACATAGCCGTGGGCGGCCTCGTGGATGGTGATGGCGAAAAGAACCGGCAGCGCGTAGATGGCGACGGTTTGAATCAGGTTGGCAATATCCATAGCTCGATTATCCCCGGCGCGCCGTGAGGGCGGCCCCGCGCCCTACAGGCCGAGCGCGGCCACGTCGCCGCGGCCCTGACGGGTGACGACGGCCAGGTCACCATCGCCCATGGGCGTGAGGTCGATCACCGTCGTGGGCTCCTGGTGGCAGGCGCCGGCGTCGACCACGGCCGCCAGTTCGTGCTCCAGCAGGTTGCGGATGTCGTGGGCGTCGTTGAGGGGTTCGGTCTCGCCGCGCGGGATGAGTGTGGTGGCCAGCAACGGCGCGCCATGCAGTTCCAGCAGGCACTGCAGCGTCTTGTGCTCGGGCACGCGCAGGCCTATCGTCTTGCGCGAAGGGTGGCTGAGGCGGCGCGGCACTTCCTTGCTGGCTTCGAGGATGAAGGTGTAGGGGCCGGGCGTCGCGGCTTTCAGCAGGCGGAACTGCTTGTTGTCGACACGCGCGTAGCTGGCCAGTTCGCTGAGGTCGCGGCACAGCAGGGTCAGATGGTGTTTGTCATCCACACCGCGTATGCGCCGCAGGCTGTCGGCGGCGACCTTGTCGTCCAGGTGGCAGACCAGCGCATAGCTGGAGTCGGTGGGCACGGCCGCGATGCCGCCTTTTTCGAGCAGGGCCACGGCCTGCTTGAGCAAACGAGTCTGCGGGTTCTCGGGGTGGACTTCGAAAAACTGGGCCATGGTGTTGTCGGGTCTTGCTCAGGCCTCCACGGGCTGCACTTCCATTTGACGGGCGACACGGCTTTCACGAAACGCCAGCCATGCGCCGCCTGTGCCACACACTGCAATCAGCGCCATGCCGATGACGGACCAGCCGTCGGGAATATGCGAAAAAACAAGCCAGCCACCGAGCATGGCAAAGCCGATTTGTGTGTAGAGGTAGGGTGTCAGCGATGCCGCTGGAGAGCCCTGGTAGGCCAGGATGATGAGGAAGTGACCGATGGTGGCGAACAGGCCCATCAGCATCAGGAGGCCCCACAACTGCCACGAGATTTGGGCGTTCCAGACGAAGGGCAGGGCAAATGACACCGCAAGCGTCCCAACCCAGCCCGTGTACATGTGCATGGTGACGGGGTCTTCGGTGCGCGTCATCTTGCTGGTCAGCGCCTGAAACCAGGCGTTGGACGCGACCAGGCCCAGCGGCAGCAGCATCGCCCAGGTGAAGTTTTCGCCGCCCGGTCGAATGATGATCAGCGTGCCCAGAAAGCCGCCGCCTACCAGTGCCCAGCGCATGGGAGAGACTTTCTCTCCGAGTGACGTCGAGGCCAGCAGCGTGATGACCAGCGGCGTGATCATCTGGATGGCGGTGAATTCACCCACCGGCAGGTAGCGCAGGCTGAGAAAAGCCAGCAGGCTGCTCATCAGGATCAGGAGGCCGCGCAGCACCTGGAATTTCGGGTGTGCGGTCCGGAAGATGCTCAGGCCGCGCACCGGCAGGATCAGCAGCGTGGTGGATACCGCCTGAAAGGCGTACCGCACCCACAGTGCCATCAGCAGCGGGACACTGGCCGTGACGTATTTGGTGGTGGTGTCGAGCGCGGCAAAAAAGAACATGCCCGCAATGATGAGCAGGATGCCGTTCATGGCGCCGCCTGCGGCTGCCGAAGCCGGACGGCTCACTGGATACGGTCCGCCAGCAGTTCCCACACGGGCGTCAGGCCGCCCGGCAGGAAAGGCAGCGTGCCCAGATCGGTGTGGCTTTCGTCGGGGCTGTGGAAGTCGCTGCCGCGCGAAGCGGCCAGGCCGAACTCTTTCGCGGTTTCAGCGTACTTCACATATTCCTGTGCGGTGTGGCTGCCGGTGACGACTTCGACACCGCGGCCGCCGTGCAGCTTGAATTCTGTGAACAGCGCGTACTCTTCATTCGGCGTGAACTTGTAGCGCGCCGGGTGCGCGATGATGGCCAGGCCCTTGGCGCTGGTGATCCACTGCACGGCATCGCGCAGCGAGGCCCAGCGGTGCGGCACATAGCCGGGCTTGCCTTCGGTGAGGTATTTGCGGAAGACCTCCGAGGTGTCCTTGCAGTAACCGCCTTCGACGAGGAAGCGTGCGAAGTGGGTTCGCGAAATCAGTTCGGGGTTGCCGACAAATTTCAGGGCGCCTTCGTAGGCCCCCTTGATGCCGACCTTGGCCAGGCCGTCGGACATTTCCATCGCCCGCACACCGCGCCCACCCCGTGTGGTGTGCAGGCCCTTGAGCATGTCGGCATCGTCCGGATCAAAACCCAGGCCGACGATGTGCACGGTTTCATCGGCGAAGGTGACGGAAATTTCGGTGCCGGTGAGGTAACGCATGCCATTGGCTTTGGCTGCGGCCGCCGCGCGGTGCTGGCCACCGATCTCGTCGTGGTCGGTGAGGGCCCAGAGTTCCACGCCGTTGGCGCTTGCCCGTTCAGCCAGGGCTTCCGGTGTCAGTGTGCCGTCGGAGACCACCGAATGGCAGTGCAGGTCGGCGTTGAGGATGCTGGCAGCTGGCGTAGTCTGGGAAGTCACAGCTTCATTTTAGGCGTTGTGCTCCAGTCCTGCCTGTAACGGTCGGCTCACCCTCTTTTGGCCATGGGGAAGCTGCACAATCAGGGCTCAATTCGTTTCGCCAAGGAGCCGCCCGTGATCGTCGTCCACCACCTGAACAATTCCCGCTCGCAACGTGTGCTCTGGCTGCTCGAAGAGCTGGGGCTGGACTATGAGATCAAGCGTTACGAACGCGACCCCAAGACCATGCTGGCACCGCCTTCACTGCGCGCCATCCACCCGCTGGGCAAATCGCCCGTCATCACCGATGGCGACCTCACACTGGCTGAATCGGGCGCCATCATCGAGTACCTGGTCGAAACCTACGGCGCCGGCCGCCTCGCACCGGCCCGCGGCACGCCCGCCTACCTGCGCTACCGCTACTGGCTGCACTATGCCGAAGGCTCGCTGATGTCGCCGCTGCTGCTCAAGCTGGTGTTCGACAAGATAGAGCGTTCGCCCATGCCGTTTTTTGCCAAACCGATCGCCAAAGCCATTTCGGGCAAGACCAAAACCGCCTTCATCACGCCCAACATCACCACGCATCTCGATTACCTCGAAAGCGAACTGGGCAAATCCACCTGGTTTGCAGGCGATGAGTTTTCAGCGGCCGACATCCAGCTGAGTTTCCCGATCGAGGCCTCGACCGCACGCGCCGGCCTCGACGCCAGCCGGCCCAAACTGATGGCTTACCTCAAACGCATCCACGCCCGCCCGGCCTACAAACAGGCGATTGAGCGTGGCGGTGAGTACGGCCTGATGGATTGACGCGCCCAGGCCGCGGTCTAACCCGCGGTGTGCTCCTCTGCATGCTCCGTGGGCGCGCTGGAGTCCACAAACCCGGTGCCGCGCACAAACTGCATCGCCTGCGGCTGGTCGACCAGCACGCACTGCTTGCCGGTGCGGCGGCAGTGGTCCTGCACGCGCCACCAAGCGTTGTGGCTGACGCAGCCGGTCTGGCAGATGACCAGGTCGGCAGCGACCAGACTGGCTTCGAGCAGGCAGGCGTCTTCGCCTTCTTCCTCGATGTCGCCGCCATGGTGCAGAAAGCGCCCGCCGGCCATTTCGACCACATGCTGCGCGACGGTGGTGCCCGGAATGTCTTCGCCCACGCACAGCACTGATTTTTCGCGCAGGTCGCCGTAGACGGCGCCGGGTTCTGTTGCGGACACCACCAGGCCCATCAGCCCGCCGGCCATGCCTTCGCTGGCCTGCGCCAGCACAGGCGGCCGGTGTTTTTGCCGGCCCAGGCGTTCGCGCATCAGTTCCTGCACGCGGGCCATCAAGGTTTCAACGCGACGTGCCAGGTTCAGGCGTTTGGGCAGCCCGGGGATGGCCGCCTCGACGGCCTGCCTGTCCTCGCGCTCCCAGGCCAGCGCGGTCTCGCGCACCATGGCTGCGGCGCGCAGGCGCACGGCCTCGGTTTGCAGGCGGTTGATCTCGGCGGCCTGCGTCGCTATCACGGCGCTGCAGCGGTTTTGCACCTCGCCATACTGCGTGACCAGCGTCTGGTGCTCATGCGCCAGCGCGTTTGTTGCCTGAAGGTTCATAGGTCCTTTCATGTTGGCTTCCCTGTCAAAAATGCGCGCCTCCAGCAGGCTGCGCTGGCCCATCTTAGATGAGAATTATTTTCATTAGAGACCTAAGCCACGCAGTCGCCAAGGGGCTTTTCAGATGGCATATGTCAAGGCATATGCCTGCTCTCCGGCGACATTTTCGGCCGTCAGTATGAAAAAAGGCCTGAAAAAGGCCAATTTAGGGTGCTAAATCGGCCTACAGGCCAATAGACACGAGCGTGAGCAGCTACGAAATTTGTAGCAATTGACGCAGATTCAGGCGGCCTTGATTTCCGCCGCCTCGACCAGAAATCGCACCCGCCGTACGCCCTGCCATTCGTCCGCATCCAGCCGGAAGGCCAGTGTGACGCGTGAGGGCAGCGGCTCGGTGTGGCCGAACCAGATGCCGTCCACCGGCTGGCCCTGGTGCTTGAGTTTCAGCGCCAGGTGCTTCTCGCCGACCAGGCGCTGCGACACCACTTCGACCTCTTCGCTGAAGGTGGGCGCGGCAAACCCCTGGCCCCAGACTTCCTTGTGCAAGGTATCGACCATGTCGGTGCGGCGGTACTCGGCAGCCAGCGGGCCGTCGGTGTCCATGCGGCGGGTCAGGGTGGCGGCGTCCAGCCACTCGTGGGCGACCTGCTGCAGCGCGCTTTCGAATGTCTCGAAATTCTCTTCGTTGATGGTGCAGCCCGCAGCCATAGCGTGGCCACCAAAACGCAGCAGCACGCCGGGATGGCGCTTGGCCACCAGGTCGAGTGCGTCGCGCAAATGGAAGCCGGCAATCGAACGGCCCGAGCCCTTGAGTTCATGCGCCTTGCCCGGCGCGCCACTGGCGGCAAAGACAAAGGTCGGGCGGTGCAGTTTGTCCTTGATGCGTGAGGCCACGATGCCGACCACGCCCTCGTGAAAGTCGGGGTCAAAAATCGCAATCGCGGGGGGCGGCGTTTCGTCGTCATCGATCATGGCGTCGGCGGCCAGCTGCGCCTGCTCACGCATGCCAGCCTCGATGTCGCGGCGCTCGCGGTTGATGCCGTCCAGCGTGCGCGCCAGTTCATCGGCGCGGCCCGCGTCGTCGGTCAGCAGGCATTCGATGCCCAGCGTCATGTCGCTGAGGCGGCCTGCGGCATTGATGCGCGGGCCGAGGGCGAAACCGAAATCGAATGTGGTCGCGACGTTGGCTTTGCGGCCTGCAGCCGTGAACAGGCTGGCCAGGCCCGCAGGCAAAAAGCCCGCGCGGATGCGGCGCAGGCCCTGGGCCACGAGGCGGCGGTTGTTGGGGTCGAGCTTCACCACATCGGCCACCGTACCGAGGGCAACCAGCGGCAACAGCACATCCACTTTTGGCTGAGGCATGGCCCCCACGCTCCCCACTTTGTGTGGTTCGCTGCCCCCCGAGGGGGCTGTGCCACCTAGGGGCGGCCCGTCGGTGGCACGCGCCGTGAAAACACCGCGTTCACGCAATTCCGCCCGCAGCGCCAGCAGCACATAAAACATCACGCCGACACCAGCGATGGATTTGCTCTCAAAACTGCAACCCGGCTGGTTGGGGTTCACGATCACGTCGGCGTCGGGCAGCACGATCTGGCCGTCTTTCATGGCCGGCAGGTGATGGTCGGTGACGAGCACCTGCATGCCCAGCGCCTTGGCGCGGGCCACGCCGTCCATGCTGGCGATGCCGTTGTCGACGGTGACCAGCACATCGGCGCCTGACGCTTTCACGCGGTCTGCAATCGGCGCGGTCAGGCCGTAGCCGTCGACCACGCGGTCGGGCACGAGGTAGCTCACGTTGGTGGCGCCCAGCAGGCGCAGGCCGCGCAAGGCAACGGCGCAGGCGGTCGCGCCGTCACAGTCGTAGTCGGCCACCACGCAGATTTTTTTGTTTGCCGACATGGCATCGGCCAGCAGCCTGGCTGCAGCCTGCGTGCCCAGCATGCCGGCAGGCGGCAGCAGCCGCAACAGGCCGTCGTCAAGTTCGTCGGCTGAGTTCACGCCGCGCGCGGCGTAAAGCTGCGCGAGCAGCGGATGCACACCGGCCTGCTGCAGCGCCCAGACGCTGCGCGGGGGGACGTCGCGTACCTGAATTTTCATGGGGAGTTGTTGGCTCTCGGGTTCACAACTGTTCCAGCACGGCAATGGGTGACGTGGGGGCCAGCATGTTGGTCAGGCGTTTGAAAAAACCCTGCGCTGCGGTTTCGAAGGTCTGGGCGCTGCGCTCGCCACAAAGACTGATACGCACGGTCTGCCCGGCGGTTTGTTGGGCGAGCAGCGCGGCAATCTCGCTGGCGTCGAGCGTGGCCCAGGCCTGCGCATAGGCGGGCCAGTCATCGCTGAAGGCGGCTTGCGCCAGGGTACGGGGCATGTTGATGTGCTTGTCCGATGTTGGCGCTTGCTCACCCAGCGCGCCCGTGCCGCTGATCCAGAAAGAGTTGACGGGGCGCAGACGCTTTTCGACTCGTTCATCGTTGAGCGGGTGCGTGTAAAGCAGCATCTGCATTTCGTTCTGTAGCCTTCTTAATATGGCCCCCACACTTTTCACTGCGTGTAATGCGCTGCCCCCCGAGGGGGCTGGCCTTGCTTGGGGCGGCCCGGCGCGGCGGCCGTCGGGACGTTTCGTGTCCGGCAGCCACGGGTCCACATTGCGGCCCAGGACACGGTCCAGCGAGGCGGTTGGCAGTTGCCTGAAGATGTCGCCTTCGGCCAGCCAGCCGTCAGGCGCAGCGTAGTGCAGGGTGATGCCGTCGGTTTCGAAGTAGGGTTGCATCGCTGCCAGGAGGGTTTGCGACTGTTCGGCGGTCAGGCCCAGAGCGCCCGGGTCCGTCATGGTGGCGTGCTCGCGGCCCATGGTCCAGTGGCAGGGCGTGATGAAGGCCCAGGCCTTTTCGGCATCCTGCCCGGCAGTCGAGGCCTGCAGGGCGGCCCACGGGATCAGCCCGTCGACACTTGCGTTCAGGCCCAAAGCCGTGGCCAGCGCCTTTTCATGCGGGGTGGACAAGGACAGCGCATCGCCTGAAAGGGTCTCCACCGGCGTCATGCCCTGCAGCAGTTTGCCGAGGTTTTTCAGGCTGGCGGCGGGCAGCGACTTCATGGCCTGTTGCCACGCCTCGCCAGCGCAGGCGGCAAACGGGATCACGAGCTGGGGATATACGGGGGCGGCTGGCATGGGGCTATTGTCCGGGATGCGAGAATCAAACCTGGAAACCGCAGCTGGACGCGCCCGAGGGTGTCGTCATGGGGCGGGCTGGCAAGGCGCGGCAACGCAGCAGGCTGATGCCTGCAAGGAAGCCGCAACGCAGCCAGCGCGGTCCAGGGCGGCATCCTCGGGTGTGTAGCGGTTCAAGTTAAACGGTTTTCTTTACAGGCAAGTACATGCTTATTCACTCGCATTCGCCAAAAGTAAATATCAGCGGTCAGCTGCGGTTTCCAGGTTAACTATGCAAACCCCCTACGAACTGATTGTGGGCTGGCGCTACACGCGCGCCGGCCGGGCGACGCGGCGCAACGGCTTTATCTCTTTCATCTCGGGCGTTTCCATGCTGGGCATTGCGCTGGGCGTGGCCGCCCTCATCATCGTGCTCAGCGTGATGAATGGTTTCCAGAAGGAAGTGCGCGACCGCATGCTGGGTGTGATTTCCCACATCGAGGTGTTTGCGCCAGGCGGGGCGGCCTTGCCCGACCCGCAAAAGACGCTGGCCGAAATCAAGTCCAACAAACAGGTGGTGGGTGCGGCAACTTTCATCGCAGCGCAGGCCTTGCTGGCACGCGGTGAAGACATGAAGGGCACGCTGGTGCGCGGCATAGACCCTGCACTGGAAGGCCAGGTCACCGACCTGGCCGCCGCGTCTGTCAGCACGCTGGCCAAGCTGGTGCCCGGCCAGTTCGGGGTCGTGCTGGGCGGCGAACTGGCGCGCGCCATGGGTGTGCGCGAGGGCGATACGGTCACGCTGATTGCCCCCAGCGGCCAGGTGACACCGGCCGGTGTGGTGCCGCGTCTCAAGCAGATGACGGTGGTGGGTACCTTTGATTCAGGCCACTTTGAGTACGACTCGGCGCTGGTCATGCTGCACCAGGACGATGCCGCGAAAATCTTCAGGCTGGAAGGCCCGACGGGCATACGCATCAAGCTCAAGGATCTGCACCAGGCACGTGAAGTCGCCGTCGAGCTGTCGCGCTCGCTGAGTGGCGACCTGCTGATACGCGACTGGACCCAGCAGAACAAGACCTGGTTCTCGGCCGTGCAGCTTGAAAAACGCATGATGTTCATCATCCTCACGCTCATCGTTGCAGTGGCAGCTTTCAATCTGGTCAGCACGCTGGTCATGACCGTTACCGACAAACGCGCCGACATCGCCATCCTGCGCACGCTGGGTGCCAGCCCGAAAAGCATCATGAAAATCTTCATGGTGCAGGGCGCGCTGGTCGGTGTCTTCGGCACGCTGTCGGGTTTGGCGCTGGGTCTGGGCATTGCCCTCAACATCGATGTCATCGTGCCCGCGCTTGAGCGTTTGCTCAACGCCAGCTTTTTGCCGAAAGACATCTACCTCATCAGCCGCATGCCCAGCGAGCCGCAGTACAGCGACATCATGCCCATCGTGGTGATCTCGCTGATCCTGTCTTTTCTTGCCACCATTTATCCGAGCTGGCGCGCCAGTCGCGTCAACCCCGCCGAGGCTCTCCGTTATGAATGAAAAGACCCCTGCAAATCCAATGGCCGGGCACATAGCTTCGTTGCGCGGTGCTCGGAATCCTCACGTACCGAAGTACGCTCCGGTGTCCTGCGCTCCGTGCGCCTCACTCTGCATCCCGGCCATCGAATTTTCAGAGGTCTTTTGGAGTCAGCATGTCTGAAGTGGTTCTTCGCGCAACTGGCCTTACCAAGCGTTTCCACGAAGGCCTGATCGACCTGACTGTGCTGCACGGCGTCGACCTGCAGGTGCATGCCGGCGAAACCCTGGCCATCGTCGGCTCGTCAGGCTCGGGCAAAAGCACCTTGCTGCATTTGATGGGCGGGCTGGATGCGCCGACCGCAGGACAAGTCGAACTCAAGGGGCAGCTGATGTCATCGCTGTCGCCCCAGCAGCAGGGCGACCTGCGCAACAAGCACCTCGGGTTTGTGTATCAGTTCCATCATTTGCTGCCGGAGTTCAGTGCGCTGGACAACGTCGCCATGCCACTGTGGATCCGGCGCGACTCACCGGCGAAGGCTGCTGAAGTCGCCACAGCCATGCTGGCCGCGGTGGGGCTGAAAGAACGTATTCACCATCGCCCCGCAGAGCTGTCGGGCGGTGAGCGCCAGCGTGTGGCAATCGCGCGGGCGCTGGTCACCAACCCGGCCTGCGTGCTCGCCGATGAACCGACCGGCAACCTCGACCGTTCGACGGCCGACGGTGTGTTCGACCTCATGCTGCAACTGGCGCGCGACAAGGGCACGGCCTTTGTGATGGTCACGCACGACGAAACGCTGGCCGCGCGCTGCGGACGGCGTTACAGGCTGGTGTCGGGCAAACTGTCAGAGTGGGCCTAGAAACACGGAGCAGATATGACCACGAAAGGTTTTACTGTCAGCCACGCGCGGGACGCAGATTTTGAGCGCGGCCTGCGTTCTTTTTTCGAGTATCGCGACCTGGGCATCAAACAGGCCACTGAAGGCAAGGTTGTTGCCCACGTCATCAGGGCGGCGGGCGGCGAGTTTTCGGCCCAGCCGCATGCGCATGGCACGAGCTTTCAGCTGGTCTATATCCTCAAGGGGTGGATAGAGTTTGAGTACGAAGGCCAGGGCATCGTCAGGCTGGAGTCCGGTTCATCGGTTTACCAGCCACCGGGCATCCGCCACCGTGAAGTGGGACACAGCGAAGACGTTGAAATGCTCGAAGTGGTCATGCCCGGTGACTTTGCGACGACAGAAGTGCCCTCAGTAGAACGCTGACGCGTCTGCAGTTGGCAGGGACGGAAGCCCGGAAAGGCCCGGGAGTGCAATTTTTGCTCTGTTCGCCGATAATGGAGGGTTGCCCAAGCCAGCTGCAAGACGCAGCATTTGCCTGAGCGTGCCGCCCAACCGGCGATTCCGGTTCCGACTTTCTCCATATCCAGCTTGACAGACCACTACACCTCCCTGGGCGTGAACAGCGCTGCAACGTTGGCCGACGTCAAAAAAGCGTTTCGTCAGCAGGCGTCTTTCTGGCACCCGGACCGCAACCCGGCCGCCGATGCGCCGGCGCGATTCAGGGCGGTGCAGGCCGCTTATGAAGTGCTGTCGGATGCCGATAAACGCCAGGCCTATGACGACAACCGCCGCCGCAACCTGCTCGACAGCCCCATCGACACTGCGCGCGAGATCTGGGCGCAGTATTTCAATCGCCTCGTTTGACCCCACCTGCTCCTTTCCCCTTCTAAAAAGCACCTCATGACCGTTTCCCATTTTTTCGAGGCGCTGAATTCCTCTTACCTGTCCGAGCTGGACGACCTGCGGCTGGACTCCGAAGGGCAGGACGTGCTGCACAGGCGCCTGGCCGACAAACGCCAGGAGATCGCCTTTCTCGTCAACATGATGGAAACCAGCCCCGAGATGGTCGCTGTGGTGCTGCACCGTGGCTTTACCTTTCGCCTGCCCGCCGTGATGGACGACCTGATCAGCCGCGAGGCCGACGAGTTTCCGGAATGGCAAAGCCTGGCAGATGTGGTGCTGATTGCGCCTTGGGCCCAGCCGCTGGCCGATACCTTCCTGAAGGAAGCGGGTGGCGACTGGTTCCTGACCGCCGCGGCGGGGCTGGAGTACATGGCCGGCAAACCGGTTTTTGCGGCAGCGGTTGACGGCGGTGATGACGACGAAGACGCGGATTTTGAAGATGCCGGGGACGACCGCAATGATGTGGTCGGGGCGGGCGAATCCGATGACGGGTTTGACGGTGGGGCGAAAGCCGGCAAGGAAGCCGCTGACGACTGGATGGCCGACCAGGGCTTTGACCGCAAGGATTGACCGTAAGGAACACGAATGAACCACCTCGCCCTGATTGAAAAGACCCAGACCCTGATCGCTGCCGGCGACATCAGCGGTGCCGAATCGGCGCTGGTCGAACTCGCCGACAGCGAAGGCGACGCCGCGCTGATGGTGGTGCTGGAGCAATTGCCGGCCAAGGACGTGCTGGCGGTGATCCGCGAGTACGACAACTCGAAAGAGTCGGTCATCAACCTGCTGGTGACGCCTGCGCAGTTTGCCCGCGCCGTGGTGATCGAAAAACAATACCGCGACCTCACCCGCACGCACTTGCGCGGCATGGTCAACGCCATCATCTTCCGCGACGAAGCAGACCCGGTGGATTTTCTGAACGCGATTGGCGATCTTGAAGGCGGCAGCGAAGCGCTGGCCGATTACTTCTCCGACAAGTGGAGCCGTGTGGAGGCGTTTGCCCGGAGCGGCACCTTCGACGCGATGGAAGACCACGGCGAAATGCTGTCGCAAAGCGCCCTGCTGGCCAATGCCTATGCGCGGCCCAAGACCGAGCGTGACGAGGTGTCAGACCGCGACTGGATGGAGCTCGCCTGGATCCTGCGCCACGAATGCCCGGATCTCTTTATCGAAATGCTGATGGTGCTTCGCGCCAAGGCCAGCGCCCACGAGCTGGCCACCGCTGATGAAGAGGATCTGGAAGACGAGGAAGATGACGGCAAGGTCGAGACCGGCGACACCGACCGCGGCAAGGCCACGCCGAGCGCACGCGAATCGGACGAAGAGTCGGCGATCTGATCCTTGCAAAACATGCCCGCCCCCCAAGAGCTTGTTGCGCCTGAGATGCAGGCACCCTCTGCGTCCTCGGTGTCCCTCTATGACGCGCGGCCATTTTTTGAAAAGGCGCTGCAGTACGGGGTGCAAAACGGCATCCTCAACGCTGAAAAAATTGAGGCCATCCGCACCGACGCCCCCAAGGGCATGGTGCAGATTGCACGCCATTTCGGCACTGAATTCTTGCGCCCTGAGCTTGAAAAGGCCCGCGACCGCATGGTCAACCTGGTGAGCCTGTACCTCGAAAGCTCGACGGGCGGCGACCTCAGGCTGGCCGCCGAGTCGTTGCGTGACCACTCGTTTCTGTCTCGCTCCAAAGGCGGCTCGGACATGCTGAAGGCCCTCATCGCCATGCCGCAAAGCACCAGCTTTGAACCCGACCTGCCGAGGGGTAACGAGCTCGCGGAATGGTCGCTGAAGGGGTTGGCCGCATATCAGGCTGAACTTGCCGTGCGCAGCGCGCTTGTGCGCAGGCTGGACGCCGCGCTCTGGCTGGCCGGAAAAATGGACCTGGACGAGAGCGCACTTGAAGGTGCCGGCAACCCCGACATGAAAGATGCCGAGTCGGTCATCCGCAGCGCGTTGCTGGCGCTGGCGGCCGGGCGCAAAAAGATGCCCGATTGGCCGGAGTTCCAGAAAATGGTGCTGGCCTTGCGCAAGAAGACACTGGCCGACATCGTGCTGAAGACGCCTGCCGGTTTGCCTGCACATTTGAAGGCCGATGTTGAGGAGCTGCGGCAATCGGTGATCGCCGACCTGCCGAAAATTCTGGAGGCCGCCAGGCCGGTGCCGCAACTCTTCAAGGCCATGAACAGCGTGAGTTCGCCTGCCCTGCTGGGCCGCTATTACTGGGTGGAAGACGCCATGGGCGAGCTGGCCGAATTTGAACAGTCGGTCTCCAAAGCCTGGGACAAGGCCACCGGCGGGCAAACCGATGAAGGCGCGCTGCTGACGCTGTTTACCTGCATGGCCGCAGGTGCACCGGCCAAAACACTGCTGACTGAAAAAACCGCCACCACCCTGATCCGCAAAATCCAGAAGACCGGCTTCAAGCCACTTCTGGCGACGCAGTGGATTTCGGAGAACGCCCCCGCGCACTACCGGGACGACTACCTGGAACTGTGGAGTGGCTTTGTTGAAGAAGCCGAGGCGGTGCTGACCAGCGACGCGGTGATGGGGCTGGAAGATGCGCTCAGCCTGCTGCGCCGCGAATGCAGCGTGAAGTAGACAAGGGCCGCAATAAACGCCCGCAACAGGCGCCTTAAAGAATCCGGTTGAACCAGGCCAGTGACAGGCCTGCAGACAGCAGGGCGAGTGCGGCGGCAACCAGGGCCATCAGGCCTGAGATCTCGGTTTCCTTTTTCTCGACAGCCAGGCGCGAACTCAGGGTTTCATAGACCTTCTTGAGGTCGGCTGCGGTGCCCGCATAAAAGTATTCGGCCTGCGTGGTCCTGGCGATGCCCTTGAGGGTTTCTTCGTCAAGCTTGACGCGCATCGACCAGCCTTCAAAACCAATCGTCTCGCCGTCGACGGTGCCCACGCCCACGGTGTACACGCGTATGCCGCGATCGGCAGCAACCTTGGCGGCCTCGAGTGAGTCGACACCGGTGGTGCGCTGGCCGTCGGTCAGCAGGATGATGGCGGCCGACGTGTAGGAGCCCGGTGCCACGGGCACAAACGCCGGTTTGGCGTCCTTGTCTTTTCCGGCCTGGTCCAGCGAGACTCCGCGCTGGCGGTCGCGGCCGTTTTGCATGGCATCCAGACTGATGCCGGCATTGGGAAAAATTTCTGCCAGCGACACAACGATGCCGTTGCCGATGGCAGTGCCGCGTTGCAGCTGGAATTTGTCGATGGCGGCGCTCAGGTCTTCGCGGCTCAGGGTGGAGGGCTGCACGACGGAGGCGGTGCCGGCGAAGGCCACAACGCCCACGCGCACATTGCGCGGCAGGTCTTTCAGGAAGGCCTTGGCTGCGTTCTGCGCGGCCACCAGCCGGTTCGGTTGCACATCCGTGGCGCGCATGCTGCCGGAGACGTCCATGGCCAGGATGATGGTTTCACGCTGCGAGGGCAGGGTGACCACTGCAAAGGGTCGTGACGATGCCACCAGCATGGCGGCGAGCGAGAGCAGGAAAAGGATGGGCGGAATATGCCGGCGAAATGTCTGGCCCTTGCCCATGGCTTCGCGCACGATGGAAAGGCTGGCGTAACGCAGCGCCAGTTTTTTCTTGCGGCGCAGCAGCCAGATGTAGAGCAGCACCAGCAATGGCAGCACCAGCAATAGCCAGAGGAATTCGGGCCAGAGGAAAGTCATGGATGTCCTTTGATCATCTGCGTCGTGGGCTTCTCAGGCCGCCCGCTTGAGGTGTGCCGGCATGGCGCCTGCCGACGCGCGGCTGCGGCGCTTGCGCAGGTCGGTGAACCGCATCAGGGCGTTGACGAGGTCGTCGTCGGTCGACAGTTCGAGGGCGTCGACACCGGCCCGTACCAGCGACTCACGGAGCTCGGCTTCGCGCTGGGCGGCAATTCGTGCAAAACGTTTGCGAAAACCTGCATCGTGCGTGTCGACCAGCAGTTGCTCGCCTGTTTCGGCGTCACGTATGGGAATAAGGCCGAGGTCTGGCAGCTGCAGTTCCAGCGGGTCCAGCAGCCGCACAGCGACCACTTCATGGCGCTGTGCCAGCAGGCCGAGGGGTTTCTCCCAGCCGGTTTCACTGATGAAGTCTGACACCACAAAAATGGTGGAACGGCGTTTGATGAGATTGGCGCCCGCTTCCAGCAGTTCATGCAGGCGGGTCGGCCCGACCTGCGTGGTTTCAGGCCGTGTCTGCAGTTTGTGGATGAGGTTCAGCACATGGTGTCTGCCGCCCCGTGTTGGAATGACCGTGTCCACGCCCGAGCCATACAGCATGGCCCCCACCCGGTTTCCGTGGCGCGTGAGCATGCGCGCCAGCACTGCGACAAATTCAGCGGACACATGGCGCTTGCGCTGATCGCCGGAGCCGAAGTCCATGGACGGGCTGAGGTCGAGCAAAAACCAGGCGCTCATTTCGCGGTCTTCGGTGAAGACGCGGACGTGGGGGATTTCCAGCCTCGCGGTGACGTTCCAGTCGATGTGACGCACATCGTCGTGGTGCTGGTACTCGCGCAGATCGGCGAGGTCCATGCCCGTGCCGCGCAGCAGCGTGCGGTAGTCGCCCTGCAACAGGCCATCAAGACGGCGCAGGACCGTCCACTCCAGGCGCTTGAGCAGTTGCTCTGCGCCTGCCGCGCCTGTCGGCACAGCGTCCTGATCAGGCCGCGAGCTTTTCATGGGCAAGCGGCTTCGCTGGGGCGGGGACTTTGGCCATGATCTTGCCGACCACGATGTCGGCAGTCAGCCCTTCGGAGAGCGCTTCATAAGACAGCACGATACGGTGGCGCAATACGTCCGGCACCAGGTCGGTCATGTCTTCCGGCAGCGCGTAGCTGCGGCCGCGCAGCATGGCCAGCGCGCGAGCGCCTTCGGTCAGGTTGATCGTGGCACGCGGGCTGGCGCCGAAGGTGATGAAGCGGGCCAGGTCCTTGATGCCGTGTTTGTCAGGGTTGCGGGTTGCCGAGACGAGCTTGACGGCATATTGAACCAGGGAAGGGTCGACATAAATCCTGCGGCATTCGGCCTGCAGCCCATGCAACTGCTCGGTGGTGGCGACACTGGACACCGCGACGGCCGGGCCGGTCACGCGTTGCACGATGACGAACTCTTCCTCTTCGGTCGGGTAGTCGACCAGCACCTTCATCATGAAACGGTCGACCTGCGCTTCAGGCAGCGGGTAGGTGCCTTCCGTTTCAATGGGGTTTTGTGTTGCCATGACCAGAAAGGGCGCGGGCACCTTGTGCGTCACGCCGGCAATGGTCACCTGGCGCTCCTGCATCACTTCAAGCAGCGCGCTTTGCACCTTGGCGGGCGCGCGGTTGATTTCATCGGCCAGCAGCAGGTTGGTGAACACCGGGCCCAGTGAGGTTGTGAATTCACCGGTCTTCTGGTTGTAGATGCGCGTGCCGACCAGATCGGCCGGCACGAGATCGGGCGTGAACTGGATGCGCTTGAAGTTGCCGCGCACGGTTTCGGCCAGCGTCTTGACAGTCAGTGTCTTGGCCAGGCCGGGCACACCCTCGACCAGCAGATGGCCCTGCGCCAGGATGGCCACCATCACACGCTCGAGAAACCTGTCCTGCCCGACGACGACCCGTTTCACTTCATAAAGGATCTGCTCCATCAGCTGGGCAGTTTCCTGGTTGGCCGGCGCGTTTTCTGGGTTGAACGATTCCATGGCGGTCCTTCAATAAACAGGTGTTTCAGACAGAGGCGAGGATTGCAGCAAAGTTCAATGCTGCGGGTTTACAACTAGAGCGAACTAGAACGGCGGCATGCCTGCAGCCGCCGCGGCATTTTCAATCGGCACGGCAAAGCCTATGCCCACAAACGTGCGCTGCTGGTTGGGGTTGTAGATGGCGGTCACGATGCCCACCACTTCGCCATCCATGGTGACCAGCGGGCCGCCGGAATTCCCGGGGTTGGCTGCCGCATCAAACTGGATCAGGTTGGTCATTTCCTGCTTGCCTTCTGGCGAACGGAAGTTGCGCTTGAGCCCGGAGACAACCCCTGCCGATGCGGACGGGCCAATGCCGAAAGGAAAGCCGACAGCCATCACCTGGTCGCCGGGCCGCAGGTCGGCGGTCGAGCGCATGGTGGCGGCAATCATGTCATCGGGAATTTTGTGCGCCTGCAGGACGGCCAGATCGTTTTCGGGCTGTACGCCGATGACCGATGCGGTGGTTTCCAGCCCGTCTGCAAACGTGATCTTGATGATGTCTGCGCCCTGCACGACGTGCAGGTTGGTGAGGATGATGCCCTTGTCGACAATGACAACGCCGGTGCCCACGCTGCGCGTCTGCTCTTTGGGCTCCTTGCCATCCTTGTCCTTGCCGGGCTTGGGATCCTTGCCGGCATTTTTAGAGTCCCTGCTGCCCGGCTTGCCCGCGGCTGCCTTGTCCTCGACATCCTTGCCCAGGCCCACCACACGCACCACCGATGGGCTGATGACGTCGTAAGCCCGGGAGGCGGGCGAGGGCAGTACGGTGTTCTCGAGTGTTTTCAGGACGGCTGCGTTGATGTCTTCCTGCGTCAGCCGTTGCGTGCCGGTACGGGTGGACATGAACAGGCTGAAACCCAGCATGAGCGCCAGCAGGCCGACGACACCCCAAAGCGTGTAGATATTCGTGGGTGACAACTGGCGCCTGAAGCGCGCCAGCCGGGAGGGGGTCGGCCCGTCCGCGGCAGCCGCGACCTGGCCGGAAGTCGCCTGATCGCCGCCCGGGCTGGAAGCCTGCGCGGGGGAAGGGCGTGTGGAACTGCTGTAGAGGGCTGGCCTTCGCATCCGTTCACCTGTGAGGTTGGTGTCAAAATCGGGGAAATAACCGGGCTGACACAAACAAGGTATCACGATTTTTGCATCCGTGCACGCAGTTTGGCTATCGTGCGCGCGCCCTCCCCGGCTATCTTCAACCCATGACTTTCTGGATAGACACGCACTGCCACCTCGATGCGGCGGAATTCGGGACGGAAGCTCCCGATGTACATGCACGCGCGCTGGCGGCTGGTGTGGGCCATTGCGTGATCCCCGCCGTGGCCGTTGGCAACTTTACAAATGTGCGTGGGCTGGCCCATGCCTTTTCCTGGAGCTATGCGCTGGGCATACATCCCCTGTGTGTGCCGAAAGCCAAAGAGTCGGATCTGGACATCCTGGACGAGGCACTGGGCCAGGCGAAGGGTGACACCCGGCTTGTCGCAGTTGGTGAGATCGGGCTTGATTTTTTTGTGCCTGCGCTGACCGGGCCTGCCATGCGGGAGCGGCAGGAGTTTTTTTATCGTGCACAACTCAAGCTGGCCCGCAAGCACGGCCTGCCAGTCATCCTGCATGTCAGGCGTTCTGCGGACAAGTTGCTCAAGCACCTGCGCGAGATCATGCCCGGCGATGGCTGGACGGGCATTGCGCACGCCTTCAATGGCAGCGACCGGCAGGCCATGGGCTTTTTGGAACTCGGCTTCAAGCTGGGTTTTGGCGGGGCCATGACATTTGAGCCTGCATTGCAATTGCGCCGTATCGCGGCAGAGCTGCCGCTCGATGCCCTGGTCATGGAAACCGATTCACCCGACATACCGCCGTGGTGGCTTTACAAAACGGCAGGCCAGCGCGCCGCAGGCCAGGCGCAAGGCCGAAATGAGCCCGCGCAATTGCCGCGCATCGCCGCCGAACTGGCTGCCCTGCGCGGCATTTCCAGCAGCGAGCTGGCGGAAGCCACCACGGCTAATGCATTGCACGCGCTGCCCAAACTGCGTGGGTTGGTCGCCGCGTGAAATCGCCGACGCCGCCCCTGACGTCGCTGCCGCCCATCGTGTCGGTGAAGACGCGCTTGCTGATACTGGGCAGCTTTCCCGGCGTGGCGTCATTGCAGTCGCAGCAGTATTACGGGCATCCACAAAATCATTTCTGGAAAATCCTGCAAGCGCTGTGGCCCCAGGACGCATTGCCTGCCGATTACGCGGCGCGCTGCGAGTGGCTGCTGGCAAAAAAGCTCGGGGTCTGGGACGTCTATGCATCATGTGAGCGTGAAGGCAGCCTGGATACCGACATTCGCCATGCGTTGCTCAACGACTTCACGCTGCTGCCGGCGCTGTGCCCCAAGATGGCGGCGATTGCACACAATGGCGGCGAGAGTTTCAGGCATTCGAAGCACACTTTGGCGCTGGGGGTTCCGGTCCACAGGTTGCCGTCCACCAGTCCGGCCAATGCCTCCTGGAGTTTTGAACGCAAGCTCGCCGCATGGCGCGAGGTTTTTGAAAAACACGGACTGGTGTGATGGCCAAAAAAGTACTTTCTCCTGCTGTTGAATTGCCTGAAGTCAACTTCTCTGACTTTGGCGACCGGCGTTACCTGCACCTCGGGACCGAGTGGGTGCAGGGTTCCATGCTGATCGACAAGCCTTACGACATCGAGCTTGAATACGTGCAGCGCATGATGGCCGGCCTGCTCTTCATGGAGCCCTCCAGCGTGCATAAAAAAACCGCGATGCAACTTGGCCTAGGCTCGGCCGCACTGACCAAGTTTTGCTACAAAAAACTACGCACAAAAACCAGTGCCATTGAAATCAACCCGCAGGTCATCGCGGCCTGCCGTGTCTGGTTCAAACTACCGAGGGATGACCTCCGGCTGCATGTTGTCGAGGCTGATGCAGCGATCGAAATCAAAAGGCCGCAATATGGTGGAACCGTTGATTTGTTGCACGTGGATCTGTACGACCACGAAGCGGCAGCGCCGGTGCTGGACAGTGCAGGGTTTTATGCAGACTGCCGCGCATTGCTGGCAGAAGAGGGTGTCATGACGGTCAACCTGTTCGGGCGTGCATCAAGTTACCAGGCGTCGCTGGACAAGATTGCGCAGGCCTTCGGGCTGCAGGCGCTCTGGGCGTTTACGCCGACGCGCGAAGGCAACACCATTGTGCTGGCGCAGCGCGAACCTTCCCGGCCGGAGCGGGCTGCGCTGGCGCTGCGCGCGGCAGACATCCAGTCGCGCTTCGAACTGCCGGCGAAAAAGTGGCTGCGACTCTTCAAACCGGTCGCCTGATCTCTGTGTGCCTTGCTGCCGGGAAAAGTGCGCACCTTTACGCCCATGCGTTAAAGTGAAGCCATGAGCGCAGTGATGCCCCCCACCCCTCCAGCGTCGTCGCGTAAAAGCGCGGCAAAACCGCCCCATGTCGGGCCGCTGGACTGGCGGAGCCTCGTGGAATGGCTGGCCGATGACGGCCTCATCAGCCAGGCGGAAGCGCAGCGCACAATTGCGCGTTGTTCACAGGTGCAAAGCGCCTTGCAACCGCTTGCCCGGCTGGCCAGCGTCAGCATGACCCGGCTTTCCGATGGCAGACCGCTCGATATCGAAACCATGACCGAGTGGCTGGCAGGCCGTGCCGGCATGAAGTACCTGCGCATCGACCCGCTGAAGGTGGAGGTCGGCAAGGTCTCGGACACCATGTCCGCGATTTATGCGGAGCGCCACAAGGTGCTGCCCGTGAAGGTGAGCGGCTCCGAAGTCGTGATCGCGACGTCCGAGCCTTTTGTCACCGACTGGATACCCGAGATTGAGCGCCAGGCCAAACGTACGGTGCGCCTGGTGGTATCCAACCCTTTGGAGATCAGCAAGTACACCGCTGAATTTTTTGCGCTCGCCAAATCCGTCAAGGCCGCGATCAAGGCTGGCGGCAACGCGGGCGGATCCAGCTTTGAACAGCTGGTGGAACTCAACAAGACCAACAAGCAGCTGGATGCCAACGACCAGGGCGTGGTCCAGCTGGTGGACTGGCTCTGGCAATATGCCTTTGACCAGCGTGCCAGCGATATTCACCTGGAGCCGCGCCGCGAGCAGGGCGTGATACGTTTTCGCATCGATGGTGTACTTCACCTCGTCTACCAGTTGCCCATGGGCGTGCACAACGCCATGACGGCGCGCATCAAGTTGCTGGGACGGATGGATGTGGTTGAGCGGCGCCGGCCGCAGGATGGCCGCATCAAGACCCGCAACCCGCGCGGCGACGAGATTGAAATGCGGCTGTCGACGCTGCCCACGGCGTTTGGCGAAAAAATGGTCATGCGTATTTTTGACCCGGATACGACGGTCAAGGACCTGGACGGCCTCGGGTTCTCGCAACACGACGCCGACCGCTGGGAACAGCTGGTCAAAAAGCCTTACGGCATCATCCTGGTCACAGGCCCGACGGGCTCGGGTAAAACCACGACGCTGTATTCGACACTGAAGCGCCTGGCCACCGAAGAGGTCAATGTCAGCACGGTGGAAGACCCGATTGAAATGATCGAGACGGCGTTCAACCAGACGCAGGTCCAGCCCCATCTCGATTTCGACTTTCCGGAAGGCCTGCGTGCGTTGATGCGGCAAGACCCGGACATCATCATGGTGGGCGAAATCCGGGATCTGCAAACCGCGGAAATGGCGGTGCAGGCCGCATTGACGGGCCACCTCGTCTTCAGCACGCTGCACACCAACGATGCCCCTTCTGCGGTGTCGCGCCTGATGGAACTGGGTGTGCCGTCTTATCTCATCAACGCCACGCTGCTCGGCGTGCTGGCGCAGCGGCTGGTGCGTACCCTGTGCAGCAACTGCCGCGAACCGGATGAGGCCACGCCACGCGAAGCGCTGGCTGAACTCGTCAAACCCTGGCAAATCAACGGTGGCTACAAGCCTTACAAGCCGGTCGGTTGTGTGGATTGCCGCCTGACCGGTTACAGGGGGCGCATGGGCCTGTATGAGTTGATGACGGTGACTGAGGCCTTCAAGGAGCGCGTGACCAAAGAGCCGAACATCGACGCCCTGCGTCGTCAGGCGGTGTCGGAAGGCATGCGCCCCCTGCGTTTGGGGGGTGCGCTCAAGGTGGCGGGTGGATTCACCACCATTGAGGAAGTCCTGTCCGCCACGCCTTCGATGTCCTGAAGACAGGCATCGTTTTTCCAGCCCGGATTTATTTTTAGCACCTCTGTGGTGCGTTTCGCCTCACAAAACAGGGCGCCCCTGTATTTTTACATCTGGTTTACCCCTATAAATCCGGCGTCCAACCTGACCACCAACTGACCTCGCGAGCCATATGTGTGCATATGAATCGGCCAGTGGCAAAAAAAGCTTTTTGCATTGGGAAAAGGGCGCATTTTTATAGGTGAAAGCCACATGCCAAAGTGGCATGAATAGATGCAACAATCGCAAAGTTCAATTTTCTAATGGAGACAAGCCGTGAATATCAAGAGTCAGAAAGACTTTTTTTCAGGCCTCATGTTCATGGGCGTCGGGGTGGCGTTCGCATGGGGTGCTACGACCTATAACGTTGGTGAAGGTGCGCGTATGGGCCCGGGCTACTTCCCGCTCATGCTGGGTATCCTGATGGCCGTCCTCGGTGCAGCCATCACGTTCAAGGCGCTTGTCGTTGAGGTTGTGGGCGGCGACAGGATCGGCAAGTGGGCCTGGAAGCCGCTGGTTTTCATTATTCTGGCTAACCTTGTGTTCGGCATCCTGCTTGCAGGCCTGCCCAGCATCAAGCTGCCCGCCATGGGCATGATTGTGGCCATCTACGCACTGACTTTTATTGCCAGCATGGCTGAAGCCGGCTGGAAGGTCAAAAACACGTTCATCCTGGCGACCGTTCTGGCGATCGGCAGCTATATTGCCTTCGTCGTCATTCTCAAGCTGCAGTTTCCTGTGTGGCCTGCCTTCATCACGGGCTAAGGATAAAAAATGGATCTGATTGCAAATCTCTCCCTCGGTTTTGGCGTCGCATTCACGCCAATCAACCTGGTCTACGCTTTTGTCGGTTGCCTTTTGGGTACCCTGATTGGCGTGTTGCCCGGCATCGGCCCTGTCGCGACCATCGCCATGTTGCTGCCTGCAACCTACGCGCTGCCTCCTGTTTCCGCGCTGATCATGCTGGCCGGTATTTATTACGGCGCGCAGTATGGTGGTTCGACCACCGCCATCCTGGTCAACCTGCCCGGTGAGTCTTCATCGGTCGTGACCTGTATTGACGGTTACCAGATGGCCCGAAAAGGCCGAGCGGGGCCTGCGCTTGCAGCTGCCGGCCTGGGTTCCTTCTTTGCCGGTTGCGTCGGTACGCTGATCCTGGCTGCCTTCGCACCTCCGCTGACTGAACTGGCTTTCAAGTTCGGCCCTGCCGAATACTTCGCACTGATGGTGCTGGGCCTGATCGGTGCCGTGGTGCTGGCTTCCGGCTCGCTGCTCAAGGCTATCGCCATGATCGTGCTGGGCCTGCTGCTGGGTCTTGTCGGCACGGACGTGAACTCCGGTGTGGCACGTTTCAGCTTCGACATTCCTGAATTGACCGACGGCATCGGCTTTGTCGTGATCGCCATGGGTGTGTTCGGTTACGGCGAAATCATCAGCAATCTGGCCCAACCGTCAGACGAACGCGAAGTTTTCACAGCCAAGGTGAAGGGCCTGTTCCCCACCAAGCAGGACTTCAAGGACATGGCGCCTGCGGTGCTGCGCGGTACGACGCTGGGTTCTGCACTGGGCATCCTGCCCGGCGGTGGTGCCCTGCTGGCCGCTTTTGCTGCCTACGCGCTCGAAAAGAAAATGAAGATGAAGCCGGGCGAAGTTCCATTCGGCCAGGGCAACATCCGCGGTGTTGCAGGCCCTGAGTCCGCCAACAACGCCGGCGCACAGACGTCCTTCATTCCCCTGCTGACGCTGGGTATCCCGCCCAACGCCGTGATGGCGCTGATGGTCGGTGCCATGACCATCCACAACATCCAGCCTGGCCCCCAGGTGATGACGAGCAACCCACAGCTGTTCTGGGGTCTGATCGCCTCGATGTGGATCGGCAACCTGATGCTGATCATCCTGAACCTGCCACTCATCGGCATGTGGATCAAGCTGCTGACCGTGCCTTACCGCTACCTGTTCCCGTCCATCGTGCTGTTCTGCGCGATTGGCGTGTACTCGACCAACAACAACACGTTTGACATCTGGACCGTCGCCATCTTCGGCGTGATCGGTTACCTGTTCGTCAAGCTGGGTTGCGAACCGGCCCCATTGCTGCTCGGATTTATTCTCGGCCCCATGATGGAAGAGAATTTGCGACGTGCGCTGCTGCTGTCCCGCGGTGACTGGAGCGTGTTTGTCACGCGTCCCATCTCTGCCGGCTTGCTGGGTGCTGCGGTGTTGATGCTGGTCATCGTGCTCCTGCCGTCCATCAAGAACAAACGGGAAGAGGCCTTCGTCGAAGAGTAAGGCCCTTGCAGCCGGGGCTCAGGCCCTTGCGCTGCACCACTTCAAAAAAGGCACCTCCGGGTGCCTTTTTTCATGCACGGCCTTTTCGCAACGCGTGACGTCGATCAGGCTGACACTGCACAATGAGGGACAGGCTTCTGAAACTTTCTGGCGGGCAAGATGACACTCAATTTCAGCTTCGATAATTCATACACCTCCACGCGCCTGCCGCTGTTTGCGCGCAACGTGGTGTCCACCTCTCACCCTCTGGGCGCGCAGGCCGGCCTTCGCATGCTGCTCAAGGGTGGTAATGCTGTTGATGCCGCGATTGCGGCGGCTGCCGCGATGACCATTCTTGAACCGGTCAGCAATGGCTTGGGCAGTGATGCGTTTTGCATCCTGTGGGACGGCAAGGAGCTGCACGGCCTCAATGCTTCAGGGCACGCGCCGAAAAGCTGGACGCCGGAGTACTTCAAGCGAAAACATGGCGAAGGGGCAGATGCGCCACCGCGCCGCGGCATGGATTCGGTCAGCGTGCCCGGTGCAGTCGGCAGCTGGATGGCCCTGAGCGAACGGTTTGGCAAATTGCCGTTTGCAGATCTTCTCGAGCCGGCGATCGATATTGCCGAACGGGGTTATCTCGTGCCGGTTGTCGTGCAGCAGAAATGGGCCGCCGCGACGGACGAGCTCAAGTCATTACCTGGCTTTGCCCAGTCCTTTTTGCCCTGGGGGCGCGCGCCCAACGTGGGCGAACTTTTCCGCTTCAAGGCGGCGGCCAAGGCCCTGCGCGCCATTGCACAGAGCAAGGGCGCGGCTTTTTACGGCGGGGAAATTGCACAGGCACTTGAAAAATTCTCGGCCCAGCACGGGGGAAGTCTGACGGCAGCAGATTTTGCAGGCTACAAACCGGAGTGGGTCCAGCCCATTGGCAAGGATTACCGCGGCTACACCCTGCACGAAATCCCGCCCAATGGCCAGGGCATCTCGGCATTGATGGCACTGGGCATCCTCAGCCAGTTTGATGTGGCGTCCATGCCGGTTGATGGCGCGGATTCACAGCACCTGCAGATTGAGGCCATGAAGCTGGCTTTCGCCGATACCTATAAATATGTGTCCGAGCCGTCGTCAATGACGGTGACGGCCGAGCAAATGCTCGATGACGCCTACCTTGCTTCCCGTGCCAAACTCATCAACATGAAAAAGGCGCAGGACTTTGGTGCTGGCAACCCGGTCAAGGGCGGCACGATTTACCTCACGGCAGCGGATGAAAACGGGATGATGGTGAGCTTCATCCAGAGCAACTACCAGGGCTTTGGTTCGGGCTGTGTCGAGCCGGAGTTCGGCATCAGCCTGCAAAACCGTGGTCATGCGTTCAGTCTGGCGGCCGGCCCTAACCAGGTGGCACCGGGCAAGCGTCCGTTTCACACCATCATCCCCGCCTTCCTGACAAAAGACGGCCAGCCTGTCATGAGTTTTGGTGTCATGGGCGCGAACATGCAGCCGCAAGGACACCTGCAAACCGTCGTTCGCATGCTCGACTACGACCAGAACCCGCAGACTGCCTGCGATGCGCCACGCTGGCGCTTTAACAGCGGTCTTGAGATCAATGTGGAATCCAGCATGGATGCGGCAGCCGTCCGCGAGCTCGCCGCGCGTGGCCACCAGATGGAGGTCATCAATGACTCTTACCAGGACTTTGGCGCGGGCCAGTTCATCTGGCGTGCGGGTGAACCGGACGCCGAAGGTTATGTCGCCGCCAGTGATGCGCGGCGTGATGGTCAGGCGGTCGGCTTCTAGCGACCGGCCTTGTCGGCCTTGTTTTTGAACGAGAGAATTTTGAGCGATACCCTTGAACCGATAAGCCCTCCTCATCAGGGAGCATCAACGCCGGTGCCGGCACCGCATCAACCAGTCGCTCAAAACCTCCTGCCTGGACTGCTGCTGGCGGCTTTTGGCGCCGTGGCCTTTAGCGGCAAGGCCATCATCGTCAAACTGGCCTACCGGCACAACGTCGATGCAGTCACCCTCATCATGTTTCGCATGCTGTTTGCGCTGCCCATATTTGCGCTCATGGCCTGGTGGGCCAGCCGCGGCAGGCAAGCCCTGACCCGCAAGGACTGGCTCGGCGTCTGCGGCCTGGGGTTCACCGGGTATTACCTGTCCAGCATGCTTGATTTTGCGGGGCTGGTTTATGTGAGCGCGTCGCTTGAGCGCCTCATCCTGTACCTGAACCCGACCATTGTTGCTGTGCTGGGCCTGATCCTGTACCAACGCAAGGTGACCTTGCGCCAGATCGTTGGTACGGCGGTGAGTTATGCCGGCGTGGTGCTGGTGTTCGGGCATGAGCTGTCCGTTCAGGGATCACACACGGCCTGGGGTGCGCTGCTGGTTTTTCTCAGCGCCATCACCTATTCGGTTTACCTGGTCTACAGCGGCGAACTGGTGCGCCGCCTCGGCGCCCTTCGGCTGGTTGGGCTGGCGACCTCGGTCGCGTGCGTGTGCTGCCTGCTCCAGTTTGCCATCCTGCGGCCATTAAGTGCTGCCATCGTCGCACCGGAAGTGATCTGGCTGTCGGTGATCAATGCCACCTTGTGCACCGCTGTGCCCGTATTGATGGTGATGATGGGTGTGGAGCGCATAGGCGCCAGTCTGGCGGCGCAGACCGGGATGGTCGGGCCCTTGTCCACCATTGCGATGGGCACGGTTTTTCTGGGCGAGCCTTTCACGCCACTGGTGGCTGCCGGAACGCTGCTGGTGCTGACCGGTATCTTTGTGGTCACCAGAAAGCAGTAGCCGCTTACTTCTTTTTGGCGGCCGGCTTTGCGGGCGCTGCTGCCTGTGCATTGCCGCGGCGATCTGCGGCTGCCAGTGTGTCCATGCGCTGCGCAACCGTGATCGCCGGCTGGCCGGCATACGCATCCAGGCGACTGCCCATGGCCAGTTCAAGCTGGTTCAGCCTGAGCTGGGCCGGTGGATGGGTGCTCAGCGACAGGGCAAAAAAAGCATCGTCCGGCGACGCGGTGCGCAGGTTCTGCAGCACGGCCACCAGTCCATACGGGTCAAAGCCGGCCCGCGCTGCCAGTGCCACGGCGGTGCGGTCGGCCTCAAGTTCATCGTCCTGATCCAGGCCTTTGGTGTACATGTTTTTCCCCAGCCCGAGAAGCTGGGCGGACAGCATGCCGCCGACATCGTTCCTGAGCTGTGAGCCGACCAGTTGGGTCAGCAGGCCTGCACGAGCGGCCTTGTTCATCGCGATGAGGTGGTGTTTCGCCGTCACGTGTGTGATCTCGTGCGCCAAGATGCCGGCGAGCTCGGCCTCGTCCGTCACCCGGTCCATCAGCCCCTTGGTGACAAACACATAGCCGCCCGGCGTGGCAAACGCATTGAAGCCGCCATCATCGAGCACCGCAAATGTCCAGGGCAGGTCGGGGCGTGACGACTGCAGGCTGATCCAGCGGCCCAGCTGGTTGATGTAGCGCTGCATGGCTAGGTCGCCATAGAGCGGCTTGCTGCCCATGAGCAGCGCGGCGAGTTGCCTGCCGATCTGGATTTCTTTCGGTTCGTCAATCTGCTCCAGCGACTGCGACAGCAACTGCACCAGATCGCCGGCACCAGGCCGTGCCGCCTGTTGGCCGCCGCCGGTAAAACTGTTCAGCAGACCGCCAGCGATGCCGCCTGGTGAGGCGGGCTGGGGGGCTGCCTGCTGGGCGGGTTGCGCACCGCGCAGCAGGTTCTGGAAAAGATTGAGGGCCTTGCCCGCGTCCTGGCTTTGTCCGACAGCCGGCGTCATGAGCGCTGCCAGCGCGATAACCCTGATCATGTTTGTGGATGTCATGTGGTGCTCCTAGCCGCCGCCGAACTGGCCATTTGCGCCGCCTGAAGGGCCAGACGGTGGCGCCGCACGTGGTGGCGGGTTGGGAATGGGCAGGGGCTCGATGGCCCTGCTCGACAGCGATGCCGTACCTGCAAACTGGCGGGCCTGGCTGGCGTCGAGCCGGGCCGTATCCAGCAATGTCACGGCCGTGAGGTTGGGCTGTGAATTGGCAATGTCTTCCGCACCCAGGCCGCGAATACCCACAGTGGAGGTCGCCGGGCTGGCATTGCCCTGCGCATTGCTGCGGTTGAAAAAGCCGGTGATGCTGCGCAACGCGCCTGTCCCGGCGTTGCTGGCCTGCGCGTTGCCGGCGGCTGTGATGTCGAATATGTGCAGCCAGCCCTGCGTGCCGTCGGCCATGCGCACCTTGATCCAGGGGCCCTGGCGCTCGGCCAGTCGCGTCACCGAGGTTTGAACAGGCAGGGTGGCCAAAGCTTTGCCGCTTTCGCCAGGTGCCTCGCGCAGCTGTGCGGCGCGCTTGATGATCACGGCCTCGCTCTGCGCAGATGCTGTGCCGGTCAGGGCCAGCAGTGCGCCGGCAAGGACCAGGCTTGCGCGCAATCCGGTTTTACTCAGTATCATGGCCCGCTCCCCTCTTGTATGTCGGTGTAACGAAGGAATTATTATGGATTTGGGTATTGCAGGCAAATGGGCGCTGGTGTGCGGCGCAAGCAAGGGCCTGGGACTGGGCTGTGCGCAGGCGCTGGCCGCCGAAGGCGTGAACGTGTTGATGGTCGCGCGGGGCGCGGAAGTGCTCGAGGCTGCCGCTGCAAAACTCAAGGCCAGCGTGCCGGCCGGCGGACCCGCGGTGCTGTTTGTCGCTGCAGATATCACCACGGTTGAAGGGCGTGCCGCGGCGTTTGCCATACGCAAGGACTTCGACATCGTCGTCACCAATGCGGGCGGCCCGCCGACAGGGGATTTCCGTGACTGGGACCGTGACGCCTGGATCAGGGCGGTCGATGCCAACATGCTCACACCGATAGAACTCATCAAGGCGACGGTGGATGGCATGGCGGCGCGTGGTTTCGGCCGCATTGTGAACATCACCTCCAGTGCGGTGAAAGCACCCATCGACATCCTGGGCCTGTCGAATGGCGCGCGCAGCGGCCTCACGGGTTTTGTGGCGGGTGCCTCGCGCAGCAAACTCGCCGCCGGCGGCGTCACCATCAACAACCTGTTGCCAGGCGCTTTTGACACCGACCGACTGAAGGCCACCTTTAGCGGTGCCATGCAGAAGACCGGCCAGCCGCTGGATGCAGTGATGAACGCGCGCATGAAAACCATTCCTGCGCAGCGCTTTGGTACGCCGGAAGAATTTGGCGCCATCTGCGCCTTCCTGTGCAGCGTGCATGCCTCCTACATGACCGGGCAGAACGTGCTGGCCGACGGCGGGGCTTATCCCGGCACCTTTTAGGCGCCCGGGCGTTATTTTTTCGCTTCGGCGTCGGCCTTCGCCTTGATTGGCGCCTGGTCGGGGGTCGCCTTGGGCAGTGCCCGCGTCGTGGCGACGGCCTGCTGCTGGGCGCCCTGCACCGGTGCCAGAACGGCGGCGCAGTTGGTCTCTTTGCCGGGACCGGTTTCGATGAGTGGCAACAGCCCTGCCAGCGGGTTCACCAGGGCAAGGGCAGTTGCTGCGCCGGCGCGCAATGCGATCCTGCCCTTGTCCAGCCCGAACTCAGGATGACGGAAGGTGCCGTACAGCCTGACCGGCGTGCGCAGTGACAGGATGCCCGGCTTCTTGGGCTTGGGTGCCACCACAAAATCGAACTCTTCCTCCTTCAGGCTGAACGTGCCTGTGCCGTCCACGCGCGTCTGTTCGGTGTCCACCACAAACAACTCGGACCGGCCAATACCGTCCTGCACGTTGAAGGCCATGCCGCCGCAATTGATGGCGATGTCCTTGTCGCCACCCAGAAACAGCGCGATCGCCTTGCCGCCATTCAGCCCGGCCAAGGCATCCAGCAGGTTGGAAATGCGGCCGTTGGCAATCGCAGCGCCCAGCGAGCCGTCTGCGTTTGCAGCAGCATCGGCGATGGAATTGCCCGTACCCTTGAGTCGGATCTGCGCGCCCAGTTCACCAACACCCTTGGCAATGTCGGGCATGTCCGGAAAGAGCTTGGCGACCTTGATGTTGCGGAAGTCCACGTTGAAGATGGAGTGCAGGTTTTTCTCCTGCTGCGCATCTATGGTGATGTCGGAGATGATCTTGCCACCCGCAAAACCAAACTCCAGCGGTGCCAGCCTGGCAATCGCGTTGTTCAGCTTGAACGAGAACTTCATGTCCTCGACTGGTAACGATGTGGGGGCCTTCAAACTCGCCGCGGTGTAGTCGACCTCGGCATCAATGGCTTTCAGGCGGTTGCCTTCGAACTTGCCGTTGGGCAGGATGCCATCGCCCTTGGGGGCGGTTGTGCCCGCTGGGAGGATCTTGTCGCCGCCGGTCTGCCGCTCCTTGGCCTGCGCCTGAGCGCGGGTGTTGGTCTCGGCCTGCGTCGGTTTGGCGGCAGCCACCGTTGTGGCGGTGCCCGCTGCTGCGACTGTTTGGGTCCCCGGGGCTACGCTTTTGGTGTCCTTCGTTTCGATACCGATGATGGGCCCCAGATCGGCGATGTTGAGCAGCTTGCTGTTGAGCTTGGCGGTCAGCAGCGGCCGGGGTTTTTTACGCACGTAGGCACCGCTGCCGCGCACATCGGTCGAACCTATCTTGCCCGTCAGGTCGTCGATGGCATAACGATTGCCTTTTTGCACCAGCCGCCCCCGGAAGTCGTAGGGCGGTGAGGCCGGCAGGGGAAGCAGCAGGAAGGGATAAAGGCTGGCCAGTGTCTGCCCGGAAATTTCCAGCTTTGCATCAATCGCCGAGATGTTCACCACGTCGGCAATCGTGCCCTCCACGCTAAAACGTGTGGTGCCCGCCTTGAGCTTGCCCTTGATAGGGAAGGGTATGTTCGATTCCTGAAAGCTCAGGACGTCGCCGGTAAAGGCATCGCCATCAAACCCCGCCTCGTGGTACTTGCCCTTGAAGGCATACCGTGTGGTGTAGCTGGTGTTGTTCGCGGGGGCGTCGGCTTTGGTGACCTTTGCGGTCGCGGTGGGTACAAAGGTGCTGGCCTGGATGTCGACCTCAAAAGGCTCACCATAGTCGACATAGCGCAGCACTCCTTGGTCCACCGACAGGCTGCTGATGCGGAAGGTGCTGGAGGTGGCGGTTTCGGTCGGCTCCTGCAGCACCCAGTTCTTGCGGTCGTCCTTGCCCTTTTCAAACAGCAGGTCGGCGTTGGACAGAGCGGCGCGCGGCACCAGTACCTTGTGCTCCCAGAGGTCGCGCAGCGATACCGAAAATTCGAGCGAACCGATTTGCGCCATGGGCTTGCCGGTTTTTGACCAGTCGGCATTGGCGAAGTAGACGTCCTTGAGCTTGATGGTGGGCGTGAAACCCAAATCCACATCCAGATTGGAAATGCGGAACTCGCGCTGCGTCTTGTCGGTGACGTAGTTCTGCAGCGGCTTGCGGAACCAGTTCCAGTCAAACAGAATGATCACAATCACCAGAAGCACGGCGATGGCAAGCAGCACCGACTGCCAGCGTTTGGGCCGGAAGTCGCGGATTTTCTGGGTCCATGGGGCAAAGGGGCTGGCCGACATCTGTTTTAATTTTCCGGCAGCAGGTGCCCATCGTGTAGGGTTTGCCTCGCCGGTATGTGTAGGCCTGAGCCTCTTTTGGCGTAGTGCAGCAACTTTTGATTCATGGCACCATAAGGCCCGCCGCGCGCACAGGCCTTGTGATGCCTTTTTGGCCCTGCCTGGACGCGCGTCGCCACCATCGCCGCCCAACAACAATCAAGGACAAGCATGACATCACACACCTCCCGCGCTGTACATATCGACAAACACGGTGGTCCCGAAGAAATCAAGCTGGTCGATGTCAGCGTGGGCGAACCAGGTCCGGGCCAGATCCGGATCCGCCACAAGGCGGTCGGCCTGAACTTCATTGACATTTACCAGCGCAGCGGCCTCTACCAGTTCCCCATGCCCCTGCAACTCGGTATGGAGGGCTCGGGCATCGTCGAGGCGGTCGGCGAGGGCGTGACCCACCTCAAGGTTGGCGACCGCGCCGCCTACGCCAGCGTCCCCCCCGGCAGCTACTGCGAGTTGCGCGTGATGCCCGCCATGTGTGTCTGCAAGCTGCCGGACGCGATCTCTTTCGAGACCGGTGCCGCCATGATGCTCAAGGGCCTCACCGCGCAATACCTGCTGCGCCGTGCGCTGCCCCAGGGCGGCCTGCAGGCCGGTGACTTTGTGCTGTTCCATGCCGCAGCCGGTGGCGTCGGCCTGATCGCCTGCCAGTGGGCCAAAGCGCTGGGCCTGCAGCTGATCGGTACGGCGGGCTCTGACGCCAAATGCGCGCTGGCCAAAGAAAACGGCGCAGCCCACGTCATCAACTACAGCACCGAAGACTTTGTCGCGCGTGTGAAGGAAATCACCGGCGGCAAGGGCGTCAAGGTGGTCTACGACTCGGTCGGCAAGGACACCTTCGACAAGTCGCTCGATTGCCTGCGGCCCTTCGGCCTGATGGTCAGCTTCGGCAATGCGTCCGGTCCCGTGGCGCCATTTTCACCGGGCATTCTTGCCCCCAAGGGCTCGCTCTACGTCACGCGCCAGACCCTGTTCACCCATATCAGCAGCCGCGAAGCCACGCAGGAAATGGCCGACGACCTGTTTGCCATGGTCAGCAGCGGCAAGGTGAAGATCCACATCGACCAGCAGTTCCCGCTGGCCGAGGTCGCCGAGGCTCACCGCTCGCTCGAAGCGCGCAAGACCACCGGCTGCACCATCCTCACGCTGTAGGCGCATGTCCGGCCCGCTCGTGTTGGACGCCGAATGGCTCAAGGCCCTTCGTGCCGGCGCCATCGTGCCACCCCTGCGGCCCCGTGTGCCGCTTTGGGCGGGGCAGTCGGTCATCGGCTCGGTCGAAGCAGACTTCCTCGGCAAGATTGCGCTCCATGAACTGATGGACGATGCCCACGCCCTCATCAAGGCCGAACACCCGGCGGCGCTGGGCTGGCGCCTGATGGGTGATGTCACCATCAGCCTGGGCCAGCTCGCCAGGGCCATCCACGACGCAGGCATGGCCGCCGAGTGGCGCAGCGAACAACTCGCCGTGCATGACCAGTTCGGCCACCTCAAGGGCACGGTTGAACGGGCTGTGGTGCGTGTGCTGGGCATCGCCACCATGGCGGTGCACCTGGTTGGCCGGTCGCCGGACGGCCGCTATTGGGTGCAGCAGCGCGCCTTCACCAAGTCCAACGACCCAGGCCTCTGGGACACGCTGATGGGCGGCATGGTCTCGGCCACCGACAAGGTGGACGCCGCCCTTGCCCGCGAAACCTGGGAAGAGGCGGGTTTGAAAGTCAGCGAGCTGCAGGACGTTCGCCACGGCGGCCAGATCACCACACGCCGTCCCGCCGCGGACGGCGGAGGCTGCGGGTTTGTGATCGAGGACATCGACTGGTACACCTGCACCGTTCCCGACGGCATGTCACCTGAAAACCAGGATGGTGAGGTTGAACAGTTCCGTTTGATGGACGCTGCGGAACTGGTGGCGGCATTGCAGCGCGGGGAGTTCACGACGGAAGCGGCGCTGATCCTGGCCGCGGCGCTGGGGTCTTAGCTCACCTGATTGATACGGCGCGACGGTTGAAGTTTGATCGCCGGTACAGTCAGTTCTATCGCCACACCTGCAGACAGGCCAGCGAAGGAAAACCATGTGCGAGGACGGCGTACACCAATGCGCTGAGGCCCCCCACGAGCACGGCAGCCGAGACAGCTCGCGCCTGAAAACCGAGTCGTACCAGCTCGGCGTCGCCCATTTTTTTGTAGCCACCCAAAAACAGAAGATAGTGCTGTGAGGCTGCCGAGTTGTAGTCCCCATCTTCTGGCTTGAGGTATTTGCCTCGATGTGCAAGATCACTCCACAGCAGAGGGTGATTTTTCTTCAAATGGGCATCAAACCGCTTTGGCACCACAGGCCCAGGGCCATCAACACGAAAAGCAGCAAAAAACAGAAGGCACCCCAGGTTTCAGTGCTGCTACACATGACCGCAGTCCCGCAAAAACACGGGCAAGTCCATGCCGGGTGGTTTGGTTCCTGCCTGGTACAGCATGTCTGCTACATAACCCCGGTGATATGTTTTGTGGTTCACGATGTGCAGCAGCATGTCGCCGCGCGTCATTGAACCTTCGCCACCATCTACAAAGTTGAAATGAACGACTTCTTCATGCGCCTGGTCTGTCAGTGCGTCGGCATAACTGATGTACCACTGATCCAGCAAGGTCTGGGTAGTCTGAAGGTCTGCAAGCGTTGGTTCTTGCGCCGTTATGCGGGTGGTGAATCCATGTAGGCGGCCCTGCAGGTGGGCCTGCCAGATCTGGTCGACAACGCAGGCGTGGTTGAGCGTGTTGACCATGTTTCCAAAACCTGTGACGCGCGGGGCGGTTGCCTGCCCATCAGGCAGCGCATGAAGTGCACGGAAAAGCCGGGTATTGGCCCACGCGCTATAGCGGACGAGCATGCGGACGTTACGGGGGAGACTCATAGGCCTTTAGTTTGCTATTAAATAAGTAGCTGCTCACGCACGTGTTTACTGGTCTGGAGGCCGATTTGATGCCTGAGAATGGCATTTTGGGACTGTTTTTTGACGCTTTTTTCTGGGCGGTTTCGGTTTTGGGATGATATTCATGCAAAAAATGTATGAATTGGCATAATTTCAACAGAATTATCAAAAGCTATTACATTGACTGTAATAAATGCCTTCAATCTCAGTTCTCAGCTAGGCTTTGTTGCTTCAGCCGGTTGGGCGCGAGGGCGCCGGCTGAATCCAGGATGGGGTAGGCAATCGAGCAGATGTGCGAGTTGATGCGCTTGAGGTCGCTGATCAGGTCGATGTGCAGCGAACTCGTTTCCAGGCTTTGCACGGTGTTGGCCGACAGGCGGCCCAGGTGGCTGGTGGCGTAGGCCCGTTCCAGGTCACGAAAGCGCGCTTTTTCTTCCAGCAGTTTTTGCGCGTCGCGCACCGAGCCGTTGAGGAAGACGCTCATGGAGAGGCGCAGGTTGTCGAGCAGGCGGCTGTGCAGCTCACAGATCTCTGCCATGCCGGCTTCGGAAAAACTGCGGCCGGGCTTGATCTTCTTGTCTTCAATATCGATGAGCACACGCTCGATGATGTCGCCGATCTGCTCCATGTTGATGGTGAAGCTGATGATGTCCGTCCAGCGGCGGCTTTCTTCCTCGGCCAGTGCCTCGCGTGAAATCTTGGTCAGGTAGTACTTGATGGCGGAGTAAAGCCGGTCGACCTGGTCGTCCATCTTGCGCAGGTCTTCGGCCAGCCGGAGGTCGTTGTTCTTGATGACCTGCAGCACACCCAGCAGCATGCTTTCAACCACATCGGCCTGGTGCAGTGCTTCACGCGCAGCGTTCGAAATCGCCAGCGATGGTGTGGAGAGTGCGGAAGGGTCGAGATGGTTGGGCCGGTTGCTGGCAACGGGCGTTTGCGGCTTGGGCAGAAGCTTTTGCGTCCAGCGTGCAAAAGGGTCGGTCAGGCCGATGAAGGCCACGCCCACGACGACGTTGAACATCAGGTGGAACATCACCACCAGTGTTGCCTGCTGCCCGCCCAGCAGGGGCCGAACATGCTGGAGCCACAGGCCGATGAAGGGCGCGACAACGACGACACCCAGCAACTTGAAACCCAGCGTGCCGATCGGCACCTGCCGGGCCTCGACGGATGAACGAAGTGTGGTCAGTACCGCCAGCACACCGCTGCCGAGATTGGCACCCAGCACCAGCCCGAGTGCGACTTCCAGCGGCACGCCACCTGATGCGGCGAGTGTCGCGATCAACAACACCACGGCCAGGCTGGAATACGAAATGATGGCCAGCGCCATGCCCAGCGTGATTTCCAGCAGAAGGTCGCTGCCGACGGAATCGAGCAGCGCCTTGACCGCCGGCGATTGGGTGAGGACTTCTGTCGACACGGTGACAAGCCGCAGGGCCAGCAGCATCAGGCCCAGGCCGATGAGGATGCGGCCGACACGGCCCACCGTCGACGCCTGGCGCGGAATGAACAGCACGACGCCAACAAAAATCAGAAGCGGTGACAGCCACGACAGGTCAAACGAGAAGACCACGGCGATGAGCGCCGTGCCGATGTCTGCGCCGCGCATGACGGCCAGCGCAGCCGGCAGGCTGATGAGGCCCTGGGCCACAAACGACGAGGTGATAAGTGCGGTGGCGGTGCTGGACTGCACCAGGGCCGTGACGCCTATGCCTGAAAGCGCGGCTGTAAAACGGTTGCCCACACTGGTGGCCAGCACATGGCGCAGGTTGGCGCCAAAGACCCGGAGGATGCCGGTGCGGACAAGGTGGGTACCCCAGACCAGCAGCGACACGGCTGCCAACAAGTTCAGTAAATGCTTCATAGGCGTGAGCTTTGACTATACGCCTGCGACTGGCCGCTTTTCAGGGCGGCTGAAGCATCAAAAACAAGATGCCTATTTTGTTTTCCGGACCCGCAGCAGCTCGTCAAGAATCAGGCAGATGGCACCCACGGTGATGGCGCTGTCGGCGATGTTGAAGGCCGGGAAATGCCAGGTGCGGTAGTGGAAGTCCAGAAAGTCCACCACGTATCCATGCATGCTGCGGTCAATCACGTTGCCGATCGCACCGCCCAGGATGCAGGCCAGCGCAAACGAGAACAGCTTTTGCCCCGAATGCGAGCGCAGCATCCAGATGATGAAGAGCGCGGCACCGACGCCGATGGCCGTGAAGAACCAGCGCTGCCAGCCCGACTCCGACGCGAGGAAGGAGAACGCCGCACCGGCGTTGTGCACCCGCACGATGTTGAAAAAGCTGGTGACGTAAGTCGCATCGCCAAGCTTGTAGTAACCCAGGATGAGGACCTTGGTGAACTGGTCGGCAATCAGCAGCAGCAGGGCCAGGCCCAGCCACGGCAGCATGGCACTGGATGATTTTGTGAAAGTGGTTTTGGCCATAAAAATAATGCTCAGGCGAACTTCCGGTCTTCACCGGCGCCGTACAGGTTGCTGGTGCAGCGCCCGCAGATGGTGGGATGGGCGGCATCGCTGCCCACGTCTTCACGGTAGTGCCAGCAGCGCTCGCACTTGGCGTTTTCGCTCGCCTTGACGCTGGTGGCGAGCTCGGCACCTGACGCCAGACGGATGGCCGAGGTGATGAAGACAAACTTCAGGTCGTCGGCAAGACTGGCAAGCAGGGCCTCGTCTTCAGCATTGACTTGCAGCGAGATGTCGGCCTGTAGCGATGAACCCACCTTGCCGTCGGCACGCAGGATTTCGATGTCCTTGTTGACGGCATCGCGGACTTCGCGGATGCGCGACCATTTGGCCAGCAGCGCGTCGTCCTGCGGCTTGAGCTGCACATAGGTTTCCAGGAAGATCGATTCGGACGACCCGAACACCGTCCACGCTTCTTCCGCCGTGAAGCTCAGGAAAGGCGCCATCCAGCGCAGCATGGCGTGGGTGATGGTGTGCAAGGCGGTTTGTGCGCTGCGGCGTGCCAGCGATTTCGGTCCCGTCGTGTAGAGGCGGTCTTTCAGGATGTCGAGGTAGAAAGAACCCAGGTCTTCGCTGCAGTAGATCTGCAGTTTGGAGACCACTGGGTGGAACTCGTACACCTCGTAGTGCGCCAGGATGTCGGCCTGCAGCTGCGCCGCACGGCTGAGCGCGTAGCGGTCGATCTCCAGCATCTGCTCGAAGGGCACGGCATCCGTCGCCGGATCGAAGTCGCTGACGTTGGCCATCAAAAAGCGCAGCGTGTTGCGGATGCGGCGGTAGGCGTCGACCACCCGTGCCAGGATCTTGTCGTCGATGCCGAGGTCGCCCGAGTAGTCGGTCGACGCGCACCAGAGGCGGATGATTTCCGCGCCGAGCTTGCCGCTGACTTCCTGCGGCACCACGGTGTTGCCTTCGCTCTTGCTCATCTTGCGGCCCTTGCCGTCCACCGTGAAACCGTGCGTCAGCAGACCCTTGTAGGGCGCGCGGTCGTACATGGCACACGACGTAAGCAATGATGAGTGGAACCAGCCGCGGTGCTGGTCGTGGCCTTCGAGGTACAGGTCTGCGGGCCATGTCGATTGCGCGGCGTGGCTGTGGCGCAGCACGTGGTCATGCGTGGTGCCGGAGTCGAACCACACATCGAGGATGTCGGTGCTCTTGATGTAGTTGGGCGCGTCGTCGCCGATGATGGATTCGGCACTGGCCTTGCTCCAAGCCTCAATGCCGCCGGCTGCCACCATGTCGGCGGCCTGGTCCATGATCTCCATGGTGCGCGGGTGCAGCTCGCCTGTGGCGGTGTGGATGAAAAACGGCAGGGGCACCCCCCAGTTGCGCTGGCGGCTGATGCACCAGTCGGGCCGGCCGGCGATCATATCGCGCAGGCGGGTCTTGCCGTTCTCCGGGTAAAAGCTGGTTTCTTCGATTGCGGCGAGCGCCAGCTTGCGCAGGGTCTGCGCCGCCTTGTCCTTGGTGAAGACGCCTTCGCCTTCGTCCATGCGCACGAACCACTGCGCGGCGGCGCGGTAGATGACCGGCGTCTTGTGTCGCCAGCAGTGCGGGTAGCTGTGCGTGATGTTCTGGGTGGCGAACAGGCGGTCGTGTTCACGCAGCGTGTCGATGACCAGCGGCGCGGCCTTCCAGATGTTGAGGCCGCCGAACAGCGGCAGCTCATCGACATACCGGCCATTGCCTTGCACCGGGTTCAGGATGTCGTCGTAGGCCAGGCCATTGGCGACGCATGAGTTGAAATCTTCTACGCCGTAGGCAGGGGCTGAATGCACGATACCCGTGCCATCGTCGGCGGTGGCGTAGTCGGCCAGGTAGATGGGGCTCAGGCGCTGGTAGCCGTAGTGGCCCTTGTCGTCCTTCACGTCGTACAGGGGGTGCTGGAATTCGAGGTTGGCCAGGCTTTTACCCAAAGTGGTGGCGATGACCTTGCCTTCTAGCTCGTAGCGCTCCAGGCATTTGTCGACCAGCACGGCGGCCAGCAGCAACAGGCCGCGCGGCGTGTCCACCAGCGCGTATTCGAGTTCGGGATTGAGGTTGAGCGCCTGGTTGGCGGGGATGGTCCAGGCAGTCGTCGTCCAGATGACGACGAAGGCATCCTTGTCCAGCTTGTTCAGGCCAAACGCCGCGGCCAGTTTGGCAGGATCGGCGGCCTTGAACCCGACGTCCAGCGTCTGCGATTTTTTGTCGGCGTATTCGATCTCGAACTCGGCGAGCGACGAGCCGCAGTCGAAACACCAGTACACCGGCTTGAGGCCGCGGTAGACAAAACCGCGCTCCATGATGCGTTTGAGCGCGCGGATCTCCTGTGCCTCGTTGCCGAAGTCCATTGTGCGGTAGGGGTTGTCCCATTCGCCGAGTACACCGAGGCGCTTGAAGTCGGCCATCTGGCCGGCGATCTGCTCGGTCGCGAAGGCGCGGCTCTTGGCCTGCACTTCGTCGCGGGGGAGGTTGCGGCCATGGAGTTTTTCGATGGCGTTTTCGATCGGCAGGCCGTGGCAGTCCCAGCCCGGCACGTAGATGGCGTCCATGCCCTTGAGCTGGCGCGCCTTGACGATCATGTCTTTCAGGATTTTGTTGACGGCGTGGCCGATGTGGATCTTGCCGTTGGCGTAGGGCGGGCCGTCGTGCAGCACGAACCTTGGTGCGCCGTGGCGGGCATCGCGCAGGCGTTTGTAAATGCCCTTGTCCTCCCACTCCTGGACCCAGCCGGCTTCGCGCTTGGGCAGGTCGCCGCGCATCGGGAAAGGGGTGTCAGGCAGGTTGAGGGTGCTGCGGTAATCGGTTTTGTTGTCGGACATGGGGTGTGCTGAAAAAGGCTTCGACAGGCTCAGCCCGAACGCTGGCGTTGGGTGGAAAAGGAAATCAGGGTACCGCTTGCCCAGAGCCGTGTCGAAGGGGCGGCGGCCAGTGACGAGATCGTCTAAATTCGGTCGCGCGTCGTCTGGCGGGTGGTCTCAAGGTGCATGGAAGCCGAATGCCCCTGGGCAAAAAAAGCACGTGCGTCGTCGCAGTCTTTGGTGATGCCTGCGGTCAGGCTTTCAAGACTGTCGTACTTGAGTTCATCGTGCAGTTTGTGCAGCAGTTCCACGCGGATGATTTTACCGTATGCCCCCTCGGCCCCAAGGCTGGCGGGCCATTCGAGGCAATAGGTCTCCAGCAGCACGCGGCCGCCGTTGACGTCGTCGGGGTCCAGCGACGGTCGTATGCCCAGATTGGCGACACCTGGCAGGGGCTTGTCGGCGAGGCCATGCACATGCACCGCAAAAATGCCGCTCGCGGCCGGGTTCCAGTGCGAAAAGCGCAGGTTGAGGGTGCGAAAACCCAGGGTCCGCCCAAGCTTGCGCCCATGAACCACATGGCCCGAGATGCTGTAGGGCCGGCCCAGCAGGGCAGCGACCTTGTTCATTTCGCCTTGGCCCAGCGCCTCGCGCACAGCCGAGCTGGAGACGCGCAGGCCATGTACTTCATAGCTGTTCATGCGGGCGACGTCAAAACCCAGGCGTTCGCCAGCGGCATCCAGCATGGCGTAGTCGCCGGCACGCTTGCTGCCAAAGCGGAAATCATCGCCCACCAGCACGTAGCGCGCGCCCAACCCATCGACCAGAACGTCATTGATGAAGGCGTCGGGGGACTGGCCTGAAAGCCGGGCGTCGAAGGGCAGAACCACACACTGGTCAATACCGCAGCGGTTCAGTTCGGTGAGCTTGTCGCGCAGGGTGGCAATGCGGGCCGGCGCCAGCTCGGGCTTGCGGGCGAGGGCGGCGAAATAATCACGCGGATGGGGCTCAAACGTCATCACGCAGCTGGGCACGCCACGATGTTGGGCCTCGTTTTTGAGCAGGGCCAGCATGGCCTGGTGGCCCCGGTGCACCCCGTCAAAATTGCCAATCGTCAGGGCGCATTCGGCTGCGAGCCTCGGCTGGCGGTATCCGCGAAAGACTTTCATGGGCAAATTATCCACGGCAAGCGCCCGATTATCGTTTTTATAGCGCTGCCTGGCTCTTCGGCGAGCCTTGCCGCCTCTTTGTCATGATTTCACTGTATATTGATACAAAGTTGGTCAGTCAGTCGAACGCCCCGTTTCCATGTGTTTTCACCATGATGGAGGTCTGTTTTGAAGGTCTTGAAGCTCTCTGCGCAAGGATTGCCGCAATCCTGGATCAGCCTTGAAGAAGCCGTGCTGCACTACGCGGCCGAGGAGGTGCGCTGGGAAATGGGCGCACGCGTGGCGACTTTCCACGGCGGCCACAACGCCGTCACGGGCGCGCAGTCCATCATCACCGTCAACAGCATCATCGGCACCAAGGGCGTGCCAAGCATCAACCCGTTTGACCTCAAGCCCGGCCTGACCAACAGCAAGCTGTTTGTCCGCGACCGCAATGTGTGCGCCTACTGCGGCCAGCACTTCCACGAGGAAGACCTGACACGCGAACACATCGTGCCGTTTGCTCAGAAGGGCGTGGACACCTGGATGAACGTGGTCACCGCCTGCCGCGCCTGCAACCACCGTAAAAGCAGCCGCACCCCCGAACAGGCACACATGCCGCTGCTGTACACACCCTACATCCCCAGCCTCTGGGAAGACTTCATCCTGCGCAACCGCCGCATTCTCGCGGACCAGATGGAGTTTTTGATGGCGCATGTGCCGCGAACCTCTCGTTTGCTGTCCTGACTGCGGGTTTTGACACGTCCATAAAAAAACCGCCTCGATGGGCGGTTTTTTTATGGACGTGCGTATGCCTACGGTAAGCCGGTCGCGGTGACGCCGCAGGTGACGGCAAAGGTCAGAGTCTGGGCACCGGCAAATGTATTGATCTGAATACCCAGCCCCGCCCCCGCGTTCCCCTGAAGATAGGCCATCGTGGTGGACCCGGCCCCCGGACACGTCGCACCGACCCCCGTCCCGGCACACGTCACATTGGTACACGACAGACCCGGAACCCCTCCAGGGTCCAGCAGGTAGGACGGTACTGCCGCACTCGGCCCCAGATTGGCCACGGTGATGGTGTAAACCACAGTCTGGCCGGCGACTACCGTACCTGCCTGGCCGTTGGTTTTCGAGATGGTGATGTTGGCAATCGGCGTCAATGTCACTGTTGCCGTGGCGTTATTGTCTGTGGCGTCGATGTCCACGGTGCTGGATACCGCAGCAATGGTCACAGTGTTGACAAAGGTTCCTACCGTAGAACTTCCCAGAGCGGTGACGGTCACCGTACACGTTGCGCCTGCAGGTGCATAGCCCATGGTCCCCGTGACACGCGTTCGACCGCCCACTACCGCCGTGGCTGTTGTACAACTACCCCCCCCCGCCTGAACGGCCGTAATGCTGAACACCGGGGTTATCAGTGTCGGGAAGGTGTCTGTGAATGTCGCCGACCCTGTCCCCCCGCTTGCCGAATTGGTAATCGTCAGCACGTACTGCATGGTTTGCAGTACGCCCAGGGTAGCTGTGTTGGTCAGGGGGTCGGTAAGGCCTGCTCGGATCTGCTTGGTGACCGCGAAGTCTGTGCCGACCGTCAAAGTTGCTTGGGCCGCGACGGTATTGGTACCTGCCGTGGTTGTCAGGCTGCCTGCCGCTACCGTGTTGACATAGGGAGTCACGGCTGCCGTGGCGGTCACCGGAAAACTGATGGAGCAACCGCCGGTCTGAATTCTTCCGCCGGCCGCCCAGTTCATGCTGGTACTGCCAACAGTGATGGTTGCACTGGGCACGGTTGTGTTGCAGGTGCTGGTGAACGGCACTGTATTAAAAACCCGCATCCCTGCGGGAAACACGTCCGTGAACGGCTGCGTCAACCAGACAGGCGCCGAGTTGGAGTTGCCAAATGTGATCGTTAACGTCGTGGTCGTGTTACCTACGCCACCAGATTCGTAGGTGTTGGCAAAACTTTTTGTAATTGTGGGGTTGGCCGGGGCCGTCGCACAATTGCCCATGTCAGTGATGCCGTAAATCGTACCGGCTGAGGCATCGACCAGTACTTCAGAGTTTGTCGTCGATGGATCGAACCTGTACAAAACCTGGTTGGCCGTGTTGCCACCGTAATAGTTGAGCCCCGTGTTTGGATCAACAGAGCCACCAGCGATGGCCCCGGCAGATACAAAAGTTCGGGTAGTTCCTACGGTGGCAGTTGTTATCGTTCCATTCGGGCTGCCGGCCGTGATGGCCAGTGTGAGCGGGTAAGCCGACTTTGGCGTTGTGGAACTCAACAGCCAGGCCTGTCCGGCCTGATCAAGGTAAAGGTCGCCACTGGCACTGGGAACCTGAGTGCCGCCGATGGCGTAAGTAACAGACTTCCATACGGCATTGGTGGTGTTGCCTACTTTCGAAACAGCAGCAACGTAGTAATTGCCGCCGCCGCTCAAATAAATGAGATTGCCAGCGGCATCGTTGTAAGCACCAATAATATTGCCGTTGCCGCCTGGCGCTGCAGGTGTGATGGTCCCCACAGTTGCCGTCGTCATGGTGTTGAGATTGGCAGACTCTACGGTAAATCCGGCGCGGTCAAAGTAATACAGCATGCCATTGGCAGGGTCACCGGCCAAGGCGTTTGCATTGGTTCCCCCTTGAAGCGTGAAGCTCAGAGTGGTGAATTTTTGCGCTGTGCCTGCGCTGTTATTGAAGTAGGCCAGACGCGCTGGTGCCGCCGCCCCGGTGAGCACAATGGCCCACATCGCCGTACATGCAGACTGTGCGAAGGAAATCCCCGGCATGGCCAGTAGGGAAAATACCAAAGCCAGCAATAAACGCCGTGCCATACCCAAGGCCGTGAGCCAGAACCGTGAGTCGGTCTTCGGGGGTTGAAGGCGGGTTTGCATCTGCATGTAGTCAGGAAGTGCTACGAATTGTACATAGCCAATACGCGTGACAAGCACAAACGGATGCGGCTGTTGTAGCCTCCCGACGCCGGTATGCCCGAAATCACGCTGGCCGGCTGAGGCGCTCGCCGAGGGCCTTTCCGTCAGGGCAGGCCGTCAGCATCGACCCCGCAGGTCAGCGTGAAGGTGAAGGTGCTGCCATATGGGAAGTCCGGTATGCGTATACCGCCCGAAGGGGTCATGTTCTGGAGGTTGGCGATGTTCACGCCTGCCGCCGGCGGGCAGCTTGCGCCATTGCCCACCGCATTGCTGCAGGCCACCTGGGAACAACTCAGCCCCGGGATATCGGGGTCGCGCAATGCCGAATCATCCGCATCGGCCAGCCCCGTGTTCGCCACCGTGATGGTGTAAGTGGTGGTGGTACCGGCCACCAGCACGCTGGTGTTGTTGGTTTTGGACACCGTCAGTGAGGTGGCGGCCGTGACGGTGGTGTTGGGCGCCGTTCCTGTCTGGCTGGCGGGGCTGGTGTCGGTCACGTTATCCGGCAAGTCCAGCACTGCCGTGTTGGTGGCTGTGCCGTTGAAGGTGTTGAGCACCGGCGCATTGACATTGAAGGTGATGACGCCGCTGGGCGCCAGTGTGACCGTACGGCTGATGTTCCCGGTGCCGCTGGCCGCGCCGCACGAGGTGGTGATCACGCTGCTGGTGGTGCCGGCATTGGTGACGCTGCAAGCCCAGGTGGCTGCGGCAACGTTAAACACGCTCGGATTCAGCACATCGGTCACGGTGGCACCACCGCCCACCAAACCGGGCCCGTTGTTGGTGACGGTGATGGTGTAAGTGATGGTCAGGTTGTTGCCCTGCTGGATGGTGGACGCACTGGTCCGGTTCTTCACAACCACCGCATCGACCGGGAAGGATCGCGACAAATCGTTGACGCTGAAGCCCGTGCCGGTGGCGCCTATGTTGGCCGCAGAGCCGTCCTGGGTATCTATGCCCCAGGTCTGGTTGGTCGCGCCGGTACTGGCAATCAGGCAGGGGAAGGTGGCAATGGTGGCGTTGCAGCCGGTGACGACGCTGGACACCTCGGTCAGCCCGTTGGGCGTGCCGGTCAGGCCGACTGCGCCCAGGTTGGTGGTCGCGACGGCGCCATTGTTCGCTGCGGTACGGAGCGCTGTTCCGTCAACCCGGTAAAGGCTGTAGCCGGTACTGCCACGCGTGGAGTTGGACAGGATGTACAGGTTTCCATTGTTCACGCAGGTCATGTCGCCACTGCCCTGAACGCGAACGCCGGTCAGGGTGATCCGTCGATTGGTGGCACCGGTTGACGGGTTGATCTCGTAGATATAAACCGAAGAGGTGTTGGTCGCTCCATTCCCGGTGTTGGAAGCGGCATACAGACGGCCATCCGGGCAGAACGTCATCCGGATGATGCTGGTAACGAGGGTGGTTGCCCCCACCAGCGAGTCGGCACATGTCAGCGGGTTGATGATCCGCAAATCGGGATTGGCGCTGCCACTTTCGATGTAATACACCAGCCCATTGAGCGGACTGACGCCATTGGCCGCACTGGCAATACCGATCGCGCAAAGATTGGCGGCCGCACCGGTTGCCGGGTTGACCGAGAACAACCGGTTATTGGCGCCCTGTGTACCCACGCCGTACACCGTCTGGGCCTGCGCCTGGAACCCGGCCAGGCTGGCTGCCAGCAGCAAAAAGGCGAGCAGGCGCGCCGCAGCGGGCCTGAAAAAGCGGTTGAAGGTATCGCAGGTGGGATTCATTGGCGGGCAGGCAACATCGACTGGCGGTTGTAAAAACCCGGGTCGGACGATGTTGGAATTGTTATTGCACGCCTGGGCACGATTTCGCGGTCTTGGGTGCCGCTTGTTCTGAAGAACAAGGTGCCGGGCCTGTCGCCCTGGCGACCAAAGTCGGCAATGCCGCTTCGGAGCGCCTATTTTGTCACCAAAACCGTGCCGTTTGTAACCAATCGTGTCAAAAAATCAGATTTTCACTTGCGCCTGCAAGTTTTTTGCAAGCTGCCACCCAGCCGTGGGGCGGATGCCGGGATCAGGCAAAAACGCCGGCTGTGTCCTGCATTCGGGCGCTGACTTCGCCGAGTTGGTAGAGCGAATCGCCAAACGTCATTTCAAGCTGTGTAAGCTTTTTGAAGTAGTGGCTGGCGATGTATTCGTCCGTCACGCCGATGCCGCCATGCAGCTGCACCGACTGCTGGCCCACAAAACGCATGGACTGGCCGAGCTGGTACTTGGCCCTGGCCAGCGCGCGCCGGCGTTCGTCCGTGGGGGCGTTGAGCTTGAGCGAGGCGTAGTAGCTCATCGATCGCGCCAGTTCAATTTGCATCTTCATGTCGGCCACGCGGTGGCGCAACGCCTGGAAGCTGCTGATGACCACGCCGAACTGCTTGCGCTGGTTCATGTACTCGACGGTCACGGCGAGGGTTTTGTCCATCACGCCGACGGCTTCGGCGCAGGCCGCAGCAATGCCAACGTCGACGGCATGGGCCAGGGCGGTCAGGCCGTCCAGGGTAATCAGCGACGCAGGTGTATTTTTCAGGGTCACGTCGGCGGCTCGGGCACCGTCCTGCGTGCCGTAGCCGCGTGTCGTGACACCGGCCGCACTGCGCTCGACCAGAAACAGCGCCATCTTGCCGCCCGCCATCGCGGGGACGATGAAGGCATCTGCACCATCACCGGCAGGCACGATGTTTTTGCTGGCGTTGACCGCCCATGCGTCGCCCGAGCCGGTGGCCGTGGCGTCGCATTTTTCGAAGTGGTAGCGCGCTGCACGCTCCTGGTATGCCAACACGACCAGCGCTTCACCGCCAGCAATTTTTGGCAACCACGCGGCTTTGACATCCGCACCGCCATAAGAGGCGATGACCGCGCCGGCGATCAGCGTTTGCGCCAGTGGCTCCAGCACGATGCCACGTCCGAGTTCTTCCATCACGACCATGCCTTCGACCGGGCCCATGCCCAGCCCGCCATCGTCTTCGGGAATATAGAGGCCGGCCAGGCCGAGGTCGGCCAGCTCGCCATAGGCATCGCGCGAGAAACCGCCCGCCCTGGTGATGCCGCGGCGTTTTTCAAAGTCGTAGCCCTTGTCCACCCATTTGCGGACGGCATCGCGCAGTTGTTCCTGGTCGTCGGTGAAATCGAAATCCATGATGTTTTCCTTGATTCTTTTGACCGGGCTCAGCCGAGGACGAATTGCGAGACGATGTTGCGCTGCACTTCGTTTGAGCCGCCGTAAATCGTGGTCTTGCGCATGTTGAAGTAAGTGGACGCCAGCGGCGCATTGCCCAGCGCACCGCCGGGGAAGTCGCCCTGCCAGCCGGCTTCCATGGCTTCTTCGATGAAGGGCAGGCTGTAGGGGCCGGCGGCCAGCATCATGAGTTCGCTGTAACGCTGCTGGATTTCGCTGCCGCGGATTTTCAGCAGGCCGGCGATATCGAGCGAGTTCTTGCCGGATTTTTCAGCCGACAGCACACGCAGCACCAGCATTTCCAGCGCGACGACGTCGACTTCCAGTTTGGCGATCTCGTCGCGGAAACGCATGTCGTCGTACACGCCTTCGGTTTTGGCGATGCGCTTGAGGCGCTCCAGCTCGCGCTTGGCACGGTTCACGTCGGCGATGTTGGTGCGTTCGTGGCTCAGTAAATGTTTGGCGTAAGTCCAGCCCTTGTTCTCTTCGCCGATCAGGTTTTCTGCCGGCACCTCGACGTTGTCGAAGAAGACCTCATTGACCTCGCTCTCGCCGTCGAGCAGCTTGATGGGGCGCACGGTGACGCCGGGCGACTTCATGTCCAGCACGATGAAGCTGATGCCGGTTTGCGGCTTGCCTTCGGTCGAGGTGCGAACGAGGTTGAACATCCAGTCGCCATACTGGCCCAGCGTCGTCCAGGTCTTCTGGCCGTTGACGATGTATTTGTCGCCTTTGCGCTCTGCGCGTGTCTTGAGAGATGCGAGGTCGGAGCCAGAACCCGGCTCGCTGTAACCCTGGCTCCACCAGACTTCGCCGCTGCCGATGCCGGGCAAAAAGCGTTGTTGCTGTTCCGGCGAGCCGAAGGCCATGATGACCGGCGCCACCATCACGGGGCCGAAGGGCACGACACGCGGGCCGCCGGCCAGTGCGCACTCTTCTTCAAACAGGTGTTTCTGGATGGCGTTCCAGCCCGGGCCGCCGAATTCCTTGGGCCAGCCGTGGCCCAGCCAGCCTTTTTTGCCGAGGATCTTGGCCCAGCGCTGCATGTCGTCACGCGACAGCTTCAGGGCGTTGTGCACCTTGTACGAGATGTCCTCTGGCAAATTGGCCTTGACCCAGGCGCGAATCTCTTCGCGAAAGGCCTGTTCTTCAGGGGTGAACGCTAAATCCATGTCTTGTCTCCGGGTGCTGTCAGTGGTGATGTCAACGTGCTGTGCAGGTTTTTAGCACGAATGTGCTTTTCGTCTTGTCAAAGCGGGGACTTTGGGCGGCTAAACCTGAAAAGTCATTCGGCCGCCAGGTCAATGCCCAACTGGCTGCTGATGGTCTGGATGTGGCGTTGCAGCTGCGCGTTTTCGCTCTTGAGTTGCGCCACCGTGTTCTCGAGTGCAGTGACGCGCGCCAGCACGTCGCCAGCATCTGATGCGGCAGGCGCGCTGGCCGTGAGCGCGCTGATGTCCGGCTCGCCGCACAGCAGGTGCACCCAGCGCTGCTCGCGCGCGCCCGGCGCACGCGGCAGCTTGAGCACCAGTGCCTGGCCGCCTTCGTCGCCGCGCTGCTGAAGCTCCTGCAGCACGGTTTCGACCGCACCGGCATCGGCAAATTTGTACCAGCGTTCGCCGCTGGTGCGCAGCTCGGCTGGTGTTTGCGGGCCGCGCAGCATCAGCAGGCCCATGACGACGGCTTGCGTCTCGCTGACCCCGGCTGCGCGTTGAAAATTGTGCTCAAAACGTGGCACCCGGCTGCTGCTCCCTTCGAACACCAGGCTTTGTGACTTGAGGCTGTCGATGGCCGCCCGGGCTTCGTCGTCGCCGACTTCCATCAGTGGGTCGCGGCTGGTTTTCTGGTTGCATCCGGAGACCAGGGCGTTCAGGCTCAGCGGGTAGCTGTCGGGCACAGTGCGGGCTTTTTCCATCAGTGTGCCCAGCACGCGCGCTTCGATGGGGGTGAGTGTCTTCAAGGTCATAAACTAGAGGGCTATGGAAAAAGTGATGGCTGCTTCTCAAAAGAACATTGTGATGTTGATCTCGGGCAACGGCTCCAACATGGTGGCGATTGCAGAGACGGCGCAGAAAGAGGACTGGCAGGGGAAATGGGGTGGCCGCGTGGTCTGCGTTATCAGCAACCGCGACCAGGCGGAAGGCCTGGCCTCTGCACGCAACCTCGGCATTTCAACACAGGTGCTGGACCACAAGCAGTTTGAATCGCGTGAGGCTTTCGATGCGGCGCTGCAGGCGGCCATCGACCAATTTGATCCGGCGCTGGTCGTGCTGGCCGGTTTCATGCGCATCCTCACGCCGGGTTTTGTGGCGCACTACGCCGGCCGCCTGATCAACATCCATCCGTCGCTGCTGCCAGCCTTTGCGGGACTCAACACCCACCAGCGCGCCATCGACGCGGGCTGCAAGGTCGCAGGTGCCACCGTGCATCTGGTCACCGCTGACCTCGACCACGGCCCCATCCTCGCGCAGGCGGTGGTGCCGGTGCTGGCGGGTGACGACGCGGCCGCGCTCGCAGCGCGCGTGCTCAGCCAGGAGCACCGCATCTACCCCGCCGCCATTCGTGCACTGCTTGCGGCAACTTGAGTGCTATTTATTTTGTAGCTGCTCACGCTCGTGTTTAACGGGCTGGAGGCCTTTTTGATGCCCTAAAACAGGGTTTTTTGGGCGTTTTCAGCGGGTTTTTGAGCCTTCACGCACAGTTCAAAAGCAATTTTTAACGTACACGTTAAAAATTTGCTGTATACGTTAAGTTTTTAATGTTTACGTTAAAAATCCAGCAGCACGAGCTGATTGCGCCCAAGCATCCATCCCATCTTCATTTCATGCGCGCGCTTTCGGCCCCGAGTATTGACTTGTGTATACCGCTGCGCGCGCAGGGTTCGCAGCAGCCGCCGCACTGGATTCAATTTTGCGAAAGCCCTACGCCCGCGCAAGGTCGAACGAATCCGTTGCCCGGGGCCCCTCCGTATTCAACTCAGCCGCTTGAATCAATTTTGATTTCGGCTTTTGTTTCACTTCAATCCAAAGGACTTCAACATGCAGACAAAACACAAGATTGCTTCCATCGGTATGGCTATCGCCATGAGCCTGAGCGCAGCGTCCGCGTTCGCGCAGGTCACCGTCGGTGGTGCGCCCATGTATGCCAACAAGGACATCGTCGACAACGCCGTCAACTCCAAGGACCACACCACGCTGGTCGCCGCGGTCAAGGCTGCAGGCCTGGTCGACACGCTCAAGAGCCCTGGTCCTTTCACTGTTTTCGCACCGACCAATGCTGCCTTCGCAGCACTGCCTGCCGGCACGGTCGACACACTGCTCAAGCCTGAAAACAAGGGCATGCTGACCGGCATCCTGACCTACCACGTCGTGCCGGGCAAGATGGACGCAGCAGCGTTGACCAAGGCGATCGCAGCCGGTGGCGGCAAGGCCATGCTCAAGACCGCAGCTGGCGGCACGCTGACTGCATCGGCAGCTGGCGGCAAGGTCATGGTCACCGATGAAAAGGGCGGCTCTGCCACCGTGACCATCGCCGACGTGTACCAGTCCAACGGCGTGATCCACGTGGTCGACAAGGTTCTGCTTCCTAAATAATTTCTGCCCGCCTCATTCACTGAATGGTGATTGAGGCCAGCATGAAATAAACAAAAGCCCCGCACGGTTTTGCCGTGCGGGGCTTTTGTTTTTGCGTCGCGGCTTTTGGCCGTGTGGATGAGGTCTTTTACAAGGTCTTTGTGAGGTCTTTATGAGGTCTTCAGTTGCAGCAGTGCCGCCTTCACGATGCTGGCGGCATCCACGCCGAAGAAACTGCGCAGCGCAGCACGTGTGTCGCTGCGGCCAAAGCCGTCGGTCCCCAGCGTCATGTAGCTGCGGCCTGCGGGCAGGAAGGCGCGAATGCTTTCCGGCACGGCACGCACGTAGTCGGTGGCAGCAATCACGGGGCCCTTGCTGGTTTCGAGCTGTTGTGCGGCAAAGGTTTTGGTAATGGCGCCGCCATCAAGGGCTGCCTGCTGGCAGGCTGCGCCGTCGCGTGCCAGTTCGCTCCAGCTCGTCACGCTGTAGACGGTGGCGGTGATGCCTTGTTCGGCCAGTTGCTGCGCTGCCTTGACGACTTCCGTCAGGATGGCGCCCGAGCCCAAAAGCGTGACTTCCTGCGAGCCCCCTTTTTTGCCGGTGGCCTCAAAGCGCCTGAAGCTGTAGCAGCCGCGAATGATGTCGGCCTCGCTGCCGGCCACGAGGTCGGGCTGGGCGTAGTTTTCATTCATCAGCGTGACGTAATAAAAAACGTCTTTCTGTTCGACCATCATGTCCTGCATGCCCTTGTCGAGGATGACGGCCAGCTCGCAGGCAAAGCCCGGGTCGTAGGCTTTGCAGTTGGGAATGGTCGCGGCGATCAGGTGGCTGGTGCCGTCCTGGTGCTGCAGGCCTTCACCGCCCAGTGTCGTACGGCCCGATGTCGCACCCAGCAAAAAGCCGCGCGCGCGCTGGTCGGCGGCGGCCCAGATCTGGTCACCCACACGCTGGAAGCCGAACATCGAGTAATAGATATAGAAGGGCAGCATGGCCAGACCGTGCACGCTGTAGCTGGTGGCGGCGGCCGTCCAGCTCGCCATTGCACCGGCCTCGCTGATGCCTTCCTCAAGGATTTGGCCGTCGAGTGCTTCGCGGTAGCTCAGCACCGAGCCAATGTCTTCAGGCGCATAACGCTGGCCCACGCTTGAATAAATACCGACCTGCTTGAACAGGTTGGCCATGCCGAAGGTGCGTGCCTCGTCGGCCACGATGGGCACGATCTTCGGGCCCAGTGCGGCGTCTTTCAGCAGGCCGCCAAGGATGCGCACAAACGCCATGGTCGTGCTCATCTCCTTGCCGTCCGCCTTCAGTGCAAAACTGGCGTAAGCGGGCAGGGCCGGCACGGCGACGATGTCCGCTGCGGTTTCGCGTTTGGGTAAATACCCACCCAGCGCCGTGCGTTTGGCGTGCATGTACTGCATCTCGGCGCTGTCGGGGCCGGGCTTGTAGAAGTCGATGCGTTTGGCCTGCTCGTCGGTGAGCGGCAGGTTGAAGCGGTTGCGAAATTCCAGCAAATCAGTTTCGTCAAACTTCTTTTGCGAGTGTGTGGTCATCTTGCCCTGGCCGGCGCTGCCCATGCCGTAGCCCTTTTTGGTGTGCGCCAGAATCACCGTGGGCTGGCCCTTGTGGTTGGCCGCAGCCGCATAGGCGGCGTGTATCTTCACCAAGTCATGACCGCCGCGTTTCAGGCGGTCGATCTGCTCGTCGGTCATGCCCTGCGCCAGCCGCGCGAGTTCGTCGTTCTGGCCGAAGAAGTTGTCGCGGTTGAAACGGCCGTCTTTGGCCGCAAAAGTCTGCATCTGGCCGTCCACTGTGTTGGCAAACGCACCAGCCAGTGCACCGGTCAGGTCGCGTGCGAAGAGGCCGTCCCAGTCGCTGCCCCAGACCAGCTTGATGACGTTCCAGCCTGCGCCGGCAAAAAGCTTTTCAAGCTCGTCGATGATGCGGCCGTTGCCGCGCACCGGGCCGTCGAGGCGCTGCAGGTTGCAGTTGACCACCCAGACCATGTTGTCCAGGCCTTCGCGGGCGGCCAGTGTCAGGGCGCTCATGGACTCGGGCTCGTCCATCTCGCCGTCGCCGAACACGCCCCAGACCTTGCGCCCGCTGCAGTCCAGCAGGCGGCGGTGCGTGAGGTAACGCATGAAGCGTGCGTGGTAAATCGAGCTGATGGGGCCAATGCCCATCGATCCTGTGGGGAACTGCCAGAAGTCCGGCATCAAGTAGGGATGCGGATAGCTGCACAGGCCTTGCGCATCGCCGGAGGTGAGCTCCTGCCGGTAAAAGCCCAGGTCTTTTTCGGTGAGGCGGCCCTCGAGGTAGGCGCGTGCATACACACCGGGCGCGCTGTGCGGCTGGAAAAACACCAGGTCGCCGCGGTGCTGGCCTTCAGCCGTGCCTTCGCGGGCGTGAAAGAAATGGTTGAAGCCGGTTTCAAACAAATCGGCTGCGCTGGCATAACTGGCGATGTGGCCGCCGAGCTCGGCAGAGCCGCCGGTTTCGACCTGGTTGGCGCGCACCACCATGGCCAGCGCGTTCCAGCGCATGAGGGATGCGAGCCGCTCTTCCATGGCGAGATCGCCGGGGAACACGGGCTGTTCATTGACGTGAATGCTGTTGACGTAAGGTGTGGACAGGTCGGGCTGCCAGCCGGTGCGCTGGGCGCGGGCTACGCGGCTCAGTTCGTCCAGCATCTGGCGCGCGCGGGCCGGGCCCTGCGTGGCGACCAGCGCTTCAAAGGCCTCGCGCCATTCGGCGGTTTCCTGTGGGTCGGGGTCGTGCTGGTTCATGGTTGAAGAGGCTTCAGCAGCGTGCAGCAAGTGGAGGGGTGTGGTGTCATTCATGGCATTTTGAACTTTACGCAGTTGCCTGCAAAAGGTGCTGCCTTAATAAGTGATGAGAACCACGTTATGAAGCATAAAATGCTGAAAAATCATAAATTTAAGGTTTTATGAATCTCGATAGCCTCGATTTGAAGATTCTTGATGAACTGCAACGTGATGGCTCTTTGTCCAACGTGGAACTGGCGCGGCGTGTTCATTTAAGCCCATCACCTTGCCTGGCGCGGGTGAAGGCGCTGGAGGCCGCGAAAGTCATCGACCGTTATGTAGCGCTTGCCAATGCTGCAGCACTTGGCCTGGGCCTGAGCGTGTTTATTTCCATCAGCCTGCGCTCACAAAGCAAGGAGGCGCTCAGCGAGTTCGAGCGGCGCATTGCCGAACATGACGAGGTGATGGAGTGCTACCTCATGACCGGCGACAGCGACTACCTGATACGCGTCGCCATCGCCGACATTTCTGCACTGGAGAAATTCATCCTCGAACAGCTGACGCCCATCCCGGGCATCGAAAAAATCCGCTCAAGCTTTGCGCTCAAGCAGGTGCGCTACAAGACCGCCTTGCCGTTACCACGGTGATCCAGGGTGAGCCAGGCTGATCCGGGCGGAATGGCCCCTCGCCTGCGGGTCTCTGTGTGCTTGTGGTTCAGCGCGTTACTGCGGCTCGATCTTCGCGTCAGCGATTGCCTTGGCCCATTTTGCGGTCTCAAGCTTGCTACGCTGGGCCAGGGCGTCAGGCGTGCCGGGCTCTGCTGCAAAACCGATGGCCGCAAATTTCTCCTGAATGTCCTTGCTTTGCGCAGCCGCGTTGATCGCCTGGTTCAGCTTGGTGATGATGTCCGGCGGCGTACCTGCGGGAGCAAACATGGCGAAGTAAGCAATCAGTTCATAGTCTTTCAGGCCCAGCGCCTCGTTGACGGTGGGCAGTTCGGGAATCGCTGGCGAGCGCTTGCTGGATGTGACTGCCAGACCGCGGACCTTGCCGCCCTTGACCTGCGGCAGCATGACGGCAAAGTCAGCCGTAAAGACCATCACCTGCCCGCCAATCAGGTCGGTCATGGCTGCGGGACCGCTTTTGTAGGGGACGTTGGTGGTTTGCATGCCGGCCATGCTCGCCAGCATTTCGGAAGACACCAGCTGTGATGTGCTGGCACTGGCCACCGTCAACAGGCCCGGCTTGCTTTTACCCAGGGTCACAAGTTCTCTGAGCGTTTTGGCGGGTACGTCGTTGTTGATGGCCACGATCAGCGGCACCGAGCCCATGTAGCCAATAGGCGCAAATGCGGTGTCCTGGTCATAGGGCAGCTTTTTCATCAGGCTTTTGAGCGCAGCATTGGTGCTGTTGGTGCCGATCAAAATCGTATAGCCATCAGCCGGTGACTTGGCCACTGCATCAGCGCCGAGCATGCCGTTGACGCCTGCCTTGTTTTCCACCACCACGGTTTGTCCAAGTGCTTCAGACATCTTGGCGGCAAAGGCACGTCCAATCTGGTCGGTCGCGCTGCCTGCCGCAAACGGCACGATGGCCTTGATGGGTTTGTTGGGATAGGCCTGGCCAAAAGCTGCGCAGGACAGGGTGGCCAGTGTGAGCAGAAGCAGGGATTTGAATTTCATGGTTGTCTCCGATTAAGAATTAGAACGCAAAGTTTAAAGAGTCAGGTCGGCAAATTACCACGCTCTAAGGGTTTCCCTAGCGGCGGCTCCGCTCGTGCAATAAGAATGGCCAGCGTGCAGCACTTTGGCAGACGTGCGATGCCCTCAGAACGCCCGGCCCGTAACGCAGGCGATGTGGCGACCGTCAATGCGGCGGCGCTGGGGCTGGGGCTGGAGTTGAGCGGGTTCATCCCGATCAGCCTGCTTTCGCAAAGCAGGGAGTCGCTGGGCGAATTTGAACGCCGCATCGCCGCGCACAACGAAGCGATGGTGTGCTATCTGATGACGGGCAAAAGCGACTACCTGATACGGGTCGCCATTGCCGATTGCTGCGCAGCTTGTAGTGGGTGCGCTCACTTGTTGGTGAGCTGCCACTTCTTCTCGAACTTGTCCTTGTCGGCCTTGAAGCGAACACAGCGCGCAGCGACCTTGGCGTCGACCTTCACGCCTTCGACTTTTTTGCCGGCCATCATCGGGCCACCGCATTGGGCATAAATCTTTTTGCCGGCCGGTGCGCTGTCATCCTTGGAAAAGCCGGCTGCTTCGCAGGCCTGAAAAACAGGGGTGCAGGGGTCAGGCGCGCGGTCCATCATCTGGGCGAAGACGGAGCTCATGCCCAGTGTCAGGACGATTGCGGCAAATATCGATTTCATGCTGTTTTCCTCGGTTGGTGTTATGGAGCACCGACTGTCGCATGTTTCCGGCCGAAAACAACCGTGTTGTTACCGACGTAACTTGCGGCAGCCCGCTGCCTCACATCTTCGACTGGAAGACCAGGCCTGCGTGCTCGCGCAGCGCATGGAATTTGATCTTCGGCCACTGCTGCTCAACGGCGCGCAAGGTGGCGCTGTGGTCGACCAGCAGGGTGGGCGCGTCCACCGCATCGAGGGCAACACGGTGCTGGTTGGCATCCATGAATTTTTTCAGCTCGTTCGGGTCTTCCGAGGTGACCCAGCGCGCCAGGTTGAAGCTGCTGCCCATGATGCGCGCCTTGACGCCGTATTCATGTTCCAGACGGTGTGCGACCACTTCAAACTGCAGCTGGCCGACCGCGCCCAGCAGCAGCACGGAGCCGGCAATCGGCCTGAAGACCTGGATCGCGCCTTCTTCGCCCAGCTGCGTCAGGCCCGCGCGCAACTGTTTGCTGCGCAGCGGGTCGGCCACTTCTACAGAACGGAACATTTCCGGTGCAAAAAACGGCAGGCCGGTGAACTGCAGCGCTTCGCCTTCGGTCAGCGTGTCGCCGAGCTGCAGCACGCCGTGGTTGGGGATGCCGATGATGTCGCCGGCAAAGGCGGTGTCGAGCAGCTCGCGGCGCTGGCTCATGAAGCTCACCACGGTGTTGGGGCGGAGCTCCTTGCCGCTGCGCACGACCTTGAGCCGCATGCCGCGCGTGAACTCGCCGCTGGCCACACGCAGGAAGGCGATGCGGTCACGGTGTGCCGGGTCCATGTTGGCCTGGATTTTAAAAACCACGCCGGAGAATTTTTTCTCTTCAGGGTGCACCACACGCTGTATGGATTCGCGGTCGGCCGGCGCGGGTGCGAGGTCAACCAGCGCGTCCAGCACTTCCTGCACGCCGAAGTTGTTGATGGCGGAGCCGAAAAACATGGGCGTCTGTTTGCCGGCAAGGAACTCGTCACGGTTGAACTCAGGTGTGGCACCGGCGACCAGCTCGATCTCGCCCTGGGCTTGGGTGTACTCGGCGCCGAAGCGGCTGATCGCCTCGGCGTTGTCCAGGCCGGAGAGGATTTCGTCATCGCCACCGGCTTTTTCTTCGCCGGGGCTGAAGACGCGCATGCGGTCTTCGCGGCGGTCATACACGCCGTGAAAAAGCTTGCCCATGCCGACCGGCCAGGTAAACGGGATGACGGTCATGCCGAGCTCGCGTTCGATCTCGTCCATGACGCTCATGGGGTCCTGCACCTCACGGTCCATCTTGTTGACGAAGGTCAGGATGGGCGTGTTGCGTGCGCGGCAGACCTGCAGCAGGCGGCGCGTTTGTGGCTCGACGCCGTTTGCAGCGTCAATCACCATCAGGGCGGCGTCAACAGCCGTCAGCACGCGGTAGGTGTCTTCCGAAAAATCCTGGTGACCGGGCGTGTCCAGCAGGTTGATCACGCAGTCGCGGTATTCCATCTGCATCACGGACGAGGCGACCGAGATGCCGCGCTGCTTTTCGATTTCCATCCAGTCAGACGTGGCATGGCGTGCAGCCTTGCGCGCCTTGACGCTGCCGGCAATCTGGATGGCACCCGAGAACAGCAGCAGCTTTTCAGTCAGCGTGGTCTTGCCCGCGTCGGGGTGGGAAATGATGGCAAACGTGCGGCGGCGCTTGACCTGCTTCGCGATTTCAGTGGGAGCTTGGAATTCGGACATAACCCACGATTATCGATGACGCGGGCTTATGGGATGGACTCAGGCGACAGGGGTGTCGTCCGGCACCTTGGTAAAGCGTAGCTGGCGAACACCCGCGATCACGACTTCTTCATTGAACATGCCCGCGGGCCGCACCCACAAGCCGTGTTCACCGTAAAGCGCGCGGTAAAGCGTCATCGCCTCCAGGCTTTCGCTGTGGCGGACGGTACCGACCACGTCGTAGAGCATGCCCTTGTAGTGGCGGTAACGGCCGGGCAATGTTTCGATCAGGGGCGGGAAATTTTCGGGCGTGGTGTCAGACATGGTTCTTGAGGGGTATCAAGGTGGGCAAAGTGGGCAGGTGGGACAATAAGGAACTTGTCCGTGGGTAATTTGGGGTCGCGTTGCGACGCAATCGGGATGAGTTGGCTGCCAACATCACCTCGCATGGGCTCATGCCCTTGCAAGGGATTTGGTAGTCAAATCGCCCGATTTCGTCACAACCCGTAGGGCAAACGGATTTTCGGGCGATCTGCGTTGTTGCAAAATCAGGCAAGGCATCAGCCTTGCCTTGGATTTTGCGCCTAGCAGCTCATCCCGAAAAGCCATTTGCGCGGCCCCAAATTACCCACGGACAAGTTCCCATCTATGCATCCTAAAGCCTTACTCGACAGTTGTTCCGAGCTCATCAAGCACGTTCTCAAATTTGACCACCCTGCGGACATGGTGCTGTCGCGTTATTTCCGCGAGTTCCGCCTGGGCCCGCGCGAGCGCGCGACCGTGGCCGAAACCGTGTACGGTGTGCTGCGCAAGAAAAACCTCTATACCTACCTCGCCCAGCACGGCAGTGGCCCGCCTGAACGCCGGCTGGCAATTCTGGGCTTCGCAGCCGACCGTGACTTTTTGCTGGCGGCACTGACCGACCAGGAAGTCGACTGGCTGAAGCGCTGTGACCAGGTCAAGCCTGAAGACCTGATGGAGCTCCATCGCCACAACCTGCCGGCGTGGCTGGTCGAGCCGCTGAAAGAACAGCTGGGCGACGATTTCTGGCCGCTGGTTGAAAGCCTCAACGCGCCTGCCGGGCTGGACATGCGCGTCAACACGCTCAAGGACAAACGTGCCGACATCCAGAAGGAATTGTCAAAGGCGGCACTGAAGACCGTGGCTACGCCTTATTCGCCCTGGGGGCTGCGCCTGGCCGACAAATCGCAGCTCGGCAAGCTGGATGCCTTCACGCGCGGCGCCATCGAGGTGCAGGACGAAGGCTCACAACTGCTGGCCTTGCTGGTCGATGCCAAGCGCGGCGAGATGGTGGTCGATTTTTGCGCCGGCGCAGGCGGCAAGACGCTGGCGCTGGGCGCCATGATGCGCAACACCGGCCGGCTGTATGCGTTTGACACCTCGGGCCATCGGCTGGATGCGCTGAAGCCCCGTCTTGCGCGCAGCGGTTTGTCGAACGTGCACCCCGTGGCGATTGCACATGAGCGTGATGACCGCATTAAACGCCTGGCCGGCAAGATCGACCGTGTGCTGGTCGATGCACCGTGTTCCGGCCTGGGCACCCTGCGCCGCAATCCGGACCTCAAATGGCGCCAGAACCCCAAGGCGATTGAAGAGCTGGTCGCCAAACAGACCGCGATTTTGCAGAGTGCCGCGCGCCTGTTGAAGCCCGGCGGCCGTCTGGTTTATGCCACGTGTAGCGTTTTGCGCGAAGAAAACGAACAAATTGCGGAATCTTTCTCAAACGCAAATAAAGAATTCCAGGTGCTTGAAACGGCACCATTGTTGACGCATCTGGGTGTTGAAAAGGCCGAAACACTGGCGCGCGGGCCTTATCTGCGTTTGTGGCCGCACCTGCACCACACCGACGGGTTCTTCGCAGCGGTGTGGCAAAAGGGTTGAGATTCCGTCCTGTAGAGGCACGTTAGCGTGATATTTGTACGGAAGTTGCGGTAACTTGCGGTGCGATGCCGGATTTTGGGAATTTTCCGCGCTGTTGAATCTCCATTGCAAACCCCTGTCATTTGCTTGAGGTTTAAGGGGTAAGAACCTACAATGGCGTCTCGTCCACGGCGCGTTTGAGACTGGATTTTTTCAGCAACGCCGACCCGGATTGTTTAAAGGATTTTTATGATCGTTTTTGATGCCGCCATCGATTGGCTGGCAAATGGCCTGCTGAACGCCGCATGGTGGCAAATCGTGTTGTACACACTGGTGACGACACATATCACCATTGCCAGCGTCACGATTTACCTGCACCGCCACCAGGCGCACCGAGCCATGGATTTGCACGGCATTCCCGCGCATTTCTTCCGTTTCTGGCTGTGGCTGGGCACGGGTCAGGTCACCAAGGAGTGGGTGTCCATCCACCGCAAGCACCACGCCAAGTGCGAAACCATTGAAGACCCGCACAGCCCCCAGGCCCACGGCATCAAGAAGGTGTTCTGGGAAGGTGCCGAGCTCTACCGCGCCGAAAGCAAGAACAAGGAAACCATGGTCAAGTACGGCCACGGCACGCCCAACGACTGGATTGAACGCAACCTCTACACCCGCTACAGCTGGCAGGGCGTCGGCCTGATGATGATCATCGACCTCGCCTTGTTCGGTTTCGCCGGGCTGGCTGTCTGGGCTGTCCAGATGGCCTGGATTCCTGTGACCGCCGCCGGCATCATCAACGGCATCGGCCACTACTGGGGCTACCGCAACTTCGAGGCACCGGACGCCAGCACCAACATCTCGCCATGGGGCATCATGATTGGCGGCGAAGAGTTGCACAACAACCACCACACCTATCCAACATCGGCCAAGTTCTCGGTCAAGCCTTATGAGTTCGACATCGGCTGGATTTACATCCGTGCGCTGGAGCGTGTGGGTCTGGCAACGGTCAAGAAGGTGCCGCCCAAGCTGCAGATGGGCTCCATCCAGCCGGTGGCCGATGAGAAAACGCTTGAGGCCCTGATCGCCCATCGCTATGAAGTGATGGCTGGTTTTGCGCGCGAACTGCGCCGTGCTGGCCGCGCTGAAGTCGAAGTGCTGCGCGCCAAAAAGGCCGACATCTCCGTGCTGCGCGCTGCCAACCGCTGGTTGCATCGTGACGACGACAAGGTGCCTGCCACTGCCAGGACACACATCGCCCAGGCCCGTGCCGAGCATCCCGTGCTCGACAAGATGGTCACCATGCGTGAAGAGCTGCGCCAGATGTGGCTCACCACCACGGCATCGCGCGAACAGCTGGCTGCCGATCTGCAGGCTTGGTGCCACCGCGCTGAAGAGAGCGGTATCGCCGCCCTGCGTGACTTCTCGATGAAGCTGCGCGCCGCCCGCGCCTGATCGCCCAGTCAGTTTTGGCACCTCCGGGTGTCAGACCTTAAAACCGCCAGCGGCAACGCCAGGCGGTTTTTTTATGTTCGGCTTTATGGCGTCTTTGGACGGTGCCCGGTTTGAAGAGCAAGAGACTGGGGGACGCAACTCGCAGGTCGCTGGCTCTCCCACACGTATCCGCGTCGCGTTGTGCATCGCCTCCTGCATCGCCCGGTATGGGTGGGAGCGACAAACGCCAGGCGTAAAAAAACCGCTGTAGGGACAGCGGTTCTTTGGGAAGCAAGCCTGAATTACTTCAGCTTGATTTCCTTGTATTCCACGTGCTTGCGTGCTTTTGGATCAAATTTCATGATCAGCATTTTGTCGGGCGTGGTCTTCTTGTTCTTGGTGGTCGTGTAGAAGTGACCGGTGCCGGCAGTAGATTCCAGCTTGATTTTTTCGCGTGCGCCTTTAGCCATGTCGGTTCTCCTTAGACTTCACCGCGGGCACGAAGGTCCACCAGGACAGCATCAATGCCTTTTTTGTCGATCAAACGGAGGCCGGCGCTGGTGATGCGCAGACGCACCCAACGGTTCTCGGATTCGACCCAGAAACGGCGGTACTGCAGGTTGGGCATGAACCGGCGTTTCGTTTTGTTGTTGGCGTGGGAAACATTGTTTCCTACCATCGGGCCTTTGCCCGTTACCTGACAGACGCGTGCCATGAGCACTCTCCGTATAAAAAAATTGGAAATCGGATGCGAAGTCCCTGGATGTTGCTTATATCGCTTGGATATTGCTGCATGCTCGGGAATTCAGCTTAGCCAATGATTATAGCCTGAAAAGGAATTTTCTCCAAATCGGCCCGGCCGGAAGCCGCAAACTCCCGGAATCGTGGTTTTTCAGTCGTTTTGTTCGAGGAAACGCTGGGCGTCCAGTGCCGCCATGCAGCCGGTTCCCGCGCTGGTGATGGCCTGGCGGTAGATATGGTCCTGTACGTCGCCCGCGGCAAAGATGCCGGGCACGCTGGTCATGGTGGCAAAACCCTGCAAACCGGTTTTGGTGATGATGTAGCCGTCCTTCATTTCCAGCTGGCCGCTGAAGATGTCCGTGTTGGGCTGGTGGCCGATGGCGATAAAGCAGCCCTTCAGGGTGATGTCCTGTTTGGAGTCGTTGAGGGTGCTCTTCAGACGCACGCCGGTCACGCCGCCCTGGTCGCCCAGCACTTCTTCCAGTGTGTTGTGGACTTTCAGCACGATTTTCCCGGCGGCGACCTTGTCGTTGAGCTTGTCGACCAGAATGGCCTCGGCCTTGAACTTGTCACGGCGGTGGACCAGGTAAACCTTGCTGGCGATGTTCGACAGGTACAGGGCTTCCTCGACGGCGGTATTGCCGCCGCCCACCACGCAGACTTCCTGCTCGCGGTAGAAAAAGCCGTCACAGGTGGCGCAGCCGGAGACGCCGCGGCCCATGAAGGCGGTTTCGGAGTCCAGCCCGAGGTACTTGGCCGACGCGCCGGTCGCGATGATGAGGCTGTCGCAGGTGTAAGTGCCGCTGTCGCCGGTCAGGGTAAAGGGGCGCTTGCTGAAATCGACCTTGTTGATGTGATCGAAGATGATTTCCGTCTTGAAGCGCTCGGCATGCTCCAGAAAGCGCTGCATCAGATCGGGGCCCTGGACGCCGTGAACATCGGCTGGCCAGTTGTCGACTTCGGTCGTGGTCATGAGCTGGCCGCCCTGGGCGATGCCGGTGATCAGAACCGGGTTCAGGTTGGCACGTGCGGCGTAGACGGCGGCGGTGTAGCCGGCAGGGCCGGAACCGAGAATCAGGACTTTAGAATGTTTCATTGTGAAAGTGTTTTTTGCAATAGTTGCAACTAAGTTAAAGTCGCGCTATTCGGGAAGCTCATCCAGCATGCAAAGGTTGCGTACAGCCTGATTGTATGAAGACGCTTTAGTCCTGTCGTCGGTGAGGTCGGAGGAAAGTCAAATATGTCTACGATGGTGTCCAACCTGGAGCTGATTCGCCGGGTTCCCCTGTTTTCAATGCTGACTGCTGCCCAGGCCGAGTCGGTGTCCGAGGCAGTCGTCAAGTCGCGTTTCAAGCGCGGTGATGCGATTGTCGAGCAGGGCAAAAAATCAAATGCGCTGTCCATCATTCTCACGGGCCGCGCCCGCGTCATCACGACCGACCACCGTGGCCGCGAAGTCATTCTGGCCACCATGCATCCCGGCGACTATGTTGGCGAGATGAGCCTGATCGACAACGAACCCCATTCCGCCACCGTGCGTGCCGAAGTCCAGACCGATGTGCTGGTGCTGGGCCGCCAGGAGTTTGCCCGTTGCCTGCCCGAAAACTCGTCCATGGCCTATGCCGTGATGAAGGGCCTGGTCCAGCGCCTGCGCCATGCCGACCGCAAGATTGAGTCGCTCGCCCTGATGGATGTCTACGGCCGTGTGGCCCGCGCACTGCTGGAGTTCGCGACGGTGGATGCTGAAGGCAACGCCATCATCCGCGACAAGGTTTCGCGCCAGGATCTGGCCAAAATGGTGGGTGCTTCGCGTGAAATGGTCAGCCGCGTGATGAAAGACCTTGAAGAACGGGGTTTTATCGAAACGCGCAGCGATGGCTCCATGCTGGTCAAGGAACGTCTTAATTCCCTCGGCTAGCCTGCCCGGTTGTTGCCAGACCATCACGGCAGCCTGCCTGCTGTTTTCGGATCTTTTACCCGACTGCGGTAAGCTCTGAAACGACCATGACTTACTCTCTCGATACCCTGAATTCCCGAAATGCCCAGGCTGCGGGTGCGCCTGCGGGCGTGAAGCGTTTTGCCCACGAAGTGGGACTCATTCTTGGCCTGCTGGGCCTGGTGTTCTGGCTGGCAGCGCTTTTGAGCTATTCGCCTCAGGATGCCGCCTGGTCCACGTCGGGCAGTGCGCAGGCTTCTGGCGTGTTGCCGTCCGTGGCGCGCAACTGGGGCGGCCGGCTGGGGGCCTGGCTCGCAGATGCCAGTTATTTTCTTTTGGGCTTTTCCGTCTGGTGGATGCTGGCTGCCGGCACACGTGTGTGGCTGGCATCCCTGGCCCGCTGGTTGCGCGGTGAGTCACGCGCGGAAGACTCTGCCCTGCACTCAAGCCGCCTGAAGTTCTGGTTGAGCCTGTTGCTGCTGCTGGCCGCCAGCACAGCGCTCGAGTGGTCGCGCCTTTACCGTTTCGAAACCCGCCTGCCCGACCATGCCGGTGGCGCGCTGGGTTACCTCGTCGGCAGCGCCAGCATGAAGTGGATGGGCTTTGCCGGTTCGGGCCTGGTGATGATTGCGCTGGGTGTGATCGCCGTGTCCGTGGTCTTCAGCTTTTCGTGGGCACACACCGCTCAGGGCATTGGCGAGTGGATTTACAACCTGATTGACTCGCGCCGTGAAAAGCGCGAGATCGCTGAAGACCTGGCCCTGGGCAAACTCGCCGCCCGTGAGCGTGAAGAAACACTGGTCGATGAACGCATCGAAATTGAAGAGCATCACCCCGTGCCGGTGCTGATCGAGCCCACGCTGGTGGATATTCCCAAAAGCGAACGCGTGGCCAAGGAAAGGCAAAAGCCGCTGTTCAGCGAAATGCCGGACTCGAAGTTGCCGCAGGTCGATTTGCTCGATGGCGCCGTGGGGCGGCAGGAGGGCGTCTCGCCCGAGACGCTCGAGATGACCTCGCGCCTCATCGAGAAAAAGCTCAAGGACTTCGGCGTTGAAGTGCGTGTGGTTGCTGCCGCACCCGGCCCGGTCATCACGCGTTATGAAATCGAGCCCGCCACCGGCGTCAAGGGCTCGCAGGTCGTCAATTTGGCGAAGGATCTGGCGCGCGCCCTCAGCCTGGTGTCGATTCGTGTGATCGAAACCATTCCCGGCAAAAACTTCATGGCGCTGGAATTGCCCAACGCCAAGCGCCAGTCCATCAAGCTCAGCGAAATCCTCGGCTCGCAGGTCTACAACGAGGCCCGCTCGCTGCTGACCATAGGCCTGGGCAAGGACATCGGCGGCAATGCGGTGGTCGCCGACCTCGCCAAGATGCCGCACTGCCTCGTGGCCGGTACCACCGGTTCCGGCAAATCCGTCGGCATCAACGCGATGATCCTGAGCCTGCTTTACAAAGCGGATGCACGCGATGTGCGCCTGCTGCTCATCGACCCCAAGATGCTGGAGATGAGTGTTTACGAAGGCATTCCCCATCTGCTTGCCCCTGTGGTCACGGACATGCGGCAGGCTGCGCATGGCCTGAACTGGTGTGTGGCCGAGATGGAAAAACGCTACAAGCTCATGAGCAAGCTCGGCGTGCGCAACCTGGCCGGCTACAACGCAAAAATTGATGAAGCCAAGGACCGTGGCGAATTCATCTACAACCCCTTCAGCCTGACGCCCGACCAGCCTGAACCGCTGGAGCGCCTGCCCTACATCGTCGTCGTGATCGACGAACTCGCCGACCTGATGATGGTGGTTGGCAAGAAAATTGAAGAACTCATTGCCCGCCTGGCGCAAAAAGCCCGTGCTGCCGGCATCCACCTGGTGCTGGCCACGCAGCGCCCGAGCGTCGACGTGATCACCGGCCTGATCAAGGCCAACATCCCGACCCGCCTGTCCTTCCAGGTCTCCAGCAAGATCGACAGCCGCACCATTCTTGACCAGATGGGCGCCGAGGCCTTGTTGGGAATGGGTGACATGCTTTACATGCCGAGTGGTACAGGCTTTCCAATTCGGGTGCATGGTGCGTTTGTGAGTGACGACGAAGTTCATCGCGTGGTGGCTTACCTCAAGTCCCAGGGCGAACCCAACTACATCGACGGCGTGCTGGAAGGCGGCACCGTGGACGGGGAGGGCGGCGACCTGGGTGGCGAGTTTGGCGTCGACGGCGGCAAGGGTGACGAAAAAGACCCGATGTATGACCAGGCGGTTGAGGTGGTTCTCAAAAACCGCAAGGCCTCGATCTCGCTGGTGCAGCGTCACCTCAAGATTGGCTACAACCGCTCCGCCCGCATGCTGGAGGACATGGAAAAAGCCGGCCTCATCAGTGCGATGTCGGGCAGCGGCCAACGTGAAATTCTGGTGCCGGCACGGGCTGAATGACGACAGCGCACTTCCCCGCCTTGCACCACACTGATGTCATGATGACCCCAACAATTTCTTCAAAAATCTTCACCCGCCGCACGCTGGCTTTGGTGTCGCTTGCTTGTCTTTCGTCAGCAGCACTGGCGCAGGTAGCTGCCACTCCGGCGCCTTCCGCATCTTCCGGCCTTGAGAGCCTGGAAAGTTTTGTCAAAAACACAAAAAGCGGTAGAGCCGCATTCACGCAGGTGGTGACGGCGCCCGCCAAAGACGGCCAGGCCGCCAAGAGCAAAACATCCAGCGGGACCTTCGAGTTCATGCGGCCCAACCGTTTCAAGTTCATCTATAAAAAGCCGTTCGAACAGAGCATCGTGTCCGATGGGCAAACGCTCTGGCTGCATGACCTGGATTTGAACCAGGTGACCTCACGCAAGCTGGCCCAGGCGCTGAACGGCACGCCGGCGGCCGTGATTGCCACCGCCTCCGACCTCAAGGGCCTGCAGGCTGATTTCAACCTGAAGGCTTTGCCTGAAAAATCTGGCCTGCAGTGGGTTGAAGCCACGCCCAAGACAAAAGACGGGCAATTGCAAAGCATCACGGTCGGCCTCAAGCCCACCGACAAGGGCAGTGAATTGGCCGCGCTGGAAATTCTCGACAGCTTCGGGCAGAAGTCGGTGATGACCTTCAGCCAGTTTGAGGTCAATCCTGCGTTGTCTGCGGCCAGCTTCCAGTTCAGGCCACCTGCCGGTGCGGCGGTGATTCGCCAGTAAACCAGGCGCATCCGGGCTCGCCCTCTGCGGGTTAAGCTTGACACGTCATGAGCGCCGCCAGACCTTCCAGCAAACCAAAAAACACGCCCGCGATTCCGTTGGCGGAACGCCTTCGTCCGCAAACCCTGGGTGAGGTGATCGGCCAGCAGCATTTGCTGGGTGAGGGTATGCCGCTGCGCATCGCATTTGAATCCGGCCAGCCGCACAGCTGCATTCTTTGGGGGCCGCCGGGTGTCGGGAAGACCACGATAGCGCGCCTGATGGCCGGCAGCTTTGACGCGCACTTCATCACCATCTCGGCCGTGCTGGGCGGCGTGAAGGAAATCCGCGAAGCCGTCGAGCAGGCCACCATCTGGCGTGGTCAGAGCGGCGACCTGGCAGATGCGGCGGGCAAACCCACTATCGTGTTTGTCGACGAGGTGCACCGTTTCAACAAAAGCCAGCAGGACGCCTTTTTGCCGCATGTTGAAAGCGGCCTGTTCACTTTTATTGGTGCGACCACTGAAAACCCCTCGTTTGAAGTCAATTCGGCCTTGCTATCGCGCGCAGCTGTGTATGTGCTTCAGCCGCTGTCAGAAGACGATTTGCGAAAAATTGTGGCCGTAGCGCTTGAAAGAAGGGCGTTGCAGGGCATCGAAGGCATGGAAGCCGCCGCCGTCGACAGGCTGGTCGCCTATGCCGATGGCGATGCACGGCGTTTGCTCAACACGCTCGAATCACTGGCCGTCGCCGCAGGCAACGAGAAGGCCGGGCCGATCACCGACGTCACCGATGCCTGGCTGATGAAGGTGCTGGGCGAGCGCATGCGCCGCTATGACAAGGGTGGCGAGCAGTTTTACGACACGATTTCGGCGCTGCACAAATCCGTGCGCGGTTCCGACCCCGATGCTGCACTCTACTGGTTCATGCGCATGCTCGACGGTGGCGCGGAGCCCAAATACATGGCGCGCCGCCTCATACGCATGGCCAGCGAAGACATTGGTCTCGCCGACCCGCGCGCGTTGCGCATGGCGCTTGATGCGGCTGAAGTCTATGAGCGCCTGGGCTCGCCTGAAGGTGAGCTGGCGCTCGCGCAGTGCGTGCTCTACCTCGCCATTGCGCCCAAGTCGAATGCCGCTTATGTGGCCTTTAATGAAATCAAGGCCTTCATCAAAAATGATGGCACGCGCCCCGTGCCCATGCACCTGCGCAATGCGCCGACCAAACTGATGAAGTCGCTCGATTACGGCAAAAACTACCGCTACGCCCACAACGAGGAAGACGGTTTTGCGGCGGGCGAAAACTATTTCCCTGAGGGTATGGAGGCACCGGAGTTTTACCGCCCGGTCAACCGCGGCCTTGAAATCCGTATCGCCGACAAGCTCAACGAGCTGAAGCAAAAAAACAAAGACAAAAAAAGCGGCTGAAAAATCGTGACAGCCTGTGTTTTCCCCGGGTAAACCCCGCGAAAACCGCCGGGTTGGCCCGATTCTCGCTAATAGCCCGTGGCTACAATTTGCGCATCAGCTCGCCTCTGGCCACAGGTCTTCAAGGCGGGCTTTTTGTTAACCCGGCCTGGTGCAGCGACATGCATGAAGGCCGGGTACGCAGAATTTTCTACAAGTCACGGGAGAGTCGTTTATGGAAGTATTCCTGCAACAGATCATCAACGGTCTGGTTCTGGGCAGCATGT
>JAZKDR010000011.1:0-130060 GCA_040387435.1 Pseudomonadota bacterium | reverse complement strand
TACAAGCAGGGCTGCAGGCCGCATAAAGCCTCACCATTCCGTCCAGTCCATCATCGGTGCGACCGAGACGCGCCATGGACTGACGCCCCTGGCTGGCAAGGCGGTGGCTAACGGCGTTTCGGGATCAAGCACAGACATCCCTCTATTTTCCCAGAAAGACAAAGCCCCTGAACGTCAGCGGCGGGTAATATGGGTTTGATGTGCAGTAGAAACGGCACCCGTACTGCAGTTAAGAAGACTGCCAAATGCCAGAAAGCCAGCCATGCCCACCGCCCGCACCCTGAATTTCCCGAGACACCATGCTTTCTGCGCCGGCGCGATGCGTTCGACCCTGATGCTCACCGTGCTCACGCCCATCCTTTTAATGGGCTGTGCCTCCTCGCCCATGCCGGACTGGAAAAACATTTTTTCACTCCCGCCCTCGGCGGCTAAGGCACCCCCGGCACAGCCTTCGCCAGCGCCAGCAGTCCCTATGGCGAACACCTCTGCCGCCATCACGGCGACGTTGCCGGAAATCAGGGTGTTACCGGCACCACGTCCCCCCATTACGGCTACGCCGCTTCAGGACCAGCCCCTGCCCTACAGTGCGGCGGTAGCGGCGAGATTTCCATCGCCCCCCATCACTTACAGCACACCCGGCCTGCAGGGTGGCCGCACAAGCTACACAACGCAGGCAGAAATCAAGGCCTGGCTGCGCGCACAAGCGTCAGCAGCAAGCCGTGTCCCCGGACTGGCATCAGCGGTCGTGACCGCAGGCACCTCGCAGCGGGGCGAAGCGATTGAAGCGCTGGTCCTCGCCAGGGCAACCGGCACAGACCCCGCCGCACTTCTGGCCAATGGCCGGCCCACAGTTTTTCTGGTCGGACAACAGCATGGCAACGAACCCGCGGGCAGCGAGGCATTGCTGGTGATTTCACGAGAGCTGGCGGAGGGCCTGCTGCGCTCCCTGCTTGACCGGATTAACGTGGTCATCGTTCCCCGCGCCAATCCTGACGGCGCGTCTGCCGACCGGCGCGAAACCACCAACGGCGTGGACATGAATCGCGACCACCTATTGCTCAACACGCCGGAAGCCCAGGCGCTGGCGAAACTCGCCCGCGACTATCACCCCACGGTGACCATAGACGCGCACGAATACACAGTCGTCGGCCGTTTTCTGGAGAAATACGGCACCATCCAGAAATTTGATGCACTGCTTCAATATGCCACCACCGCCAACCTGCCGGAGTTTTTGACCAAGGCTGCTGAAGAGTGGTATCGCAGGCCGGTCGTCAGTTCCCTCAAAACACAGGGCCTGAGCACAGAGTGGTACTACACCACGTCAACGGATGTGGCCGATAAAAAGATTTCCATGGGCGGCACCCAGCCGGACACAGGCCGCAACGTGGAAGGCCTGAAAAATGCCGTCAGCCTGCTGATCGAAACACGGGGTGTGGGCATAGGCCGGCTGCACATCCAGCGCCGCGTTCACACTCATGTTGCAGCCATGACCAATGTGCTCAACAGCACCGCACAGCGCGCGACAGAACTCAACCAGCTGCGGCCCTACATCGACAAAGAAGTCGGTGCCCTTGCCTGCCGCAACGACGTGGTGATTGAGGCCGGACCAACGCCTGCGCAGTATGAGCTGGCCATGCTGGACCCCGTCACGGGCGCAGACAAAACACTGGTCGTCGATTGGGATTCGGCGCTGTCGCTGAGAGTCCTCAAAACACGCGCAAGACCGTGCGGCTACTGGCTGTCGGCAACATCTACTACTGCCGTGGAGCGCCTGCGCATGCAGGGCGTGCAGGTACAGCGGCTGGCTGAAGCAGGTTCTGTTCTGGGCGACAGCTACCGCGAGACCTCGCGCACGACTGCCGAACGGCAGGATGTGCGCGGCACGATAGGCAACGGCAACAACAAGGCGGTCAGGGTGCAGGTCAGCCTCGCGCGTGGCCTGCTGGATCTCCCGCGGGGCAGCTTTTACGTGCCGCTTAACCAGGCGCTCGGCAACCTCGTGGTGGCAGCACTGGAGCCCGACACACAAAGCAGCTACTTCGCCAACCACCTGATCGACGAGTTGAAAAATACCATGCGTGTGATGGCGCCACCCGCCTTCAAGCTTGAAGATCTGCCTTGAACACGGCTTTTGGCCCGCGCATTTGAGGCACCGTCTTACAAGTCCGGGCCGCCAAAACTGACGGTTAAAAATACCTGCCTGCTCTTTAATCAGGGTCATACCGGACCAGCCCGGCAACCCGACAACAAGGAGCAAAAGCCATGAAAGAATTCAAATTAACCTCCGACATGGTCAGCATGGGCGGAGCGTTTTATCCCAAAGGCTATGTCTTCATCATGTTTCCAGATGGGGAGAGCGCAGAGCAGGTGGCGCGCGCGATTGATGGCCACCCCGGCAATGAAGCCGTCATGCTGCTTAGCCCCGCGACAGTTTTGAGGGAGATTGGCAAGGTGGACGGTGAGTCCAAAATTCCCCTCCCGTCCGTCGGTACCGAGGGTGCGACCGTGAACAATTACGTCGAGCTTGCACGCAAAGGGCACCATGCCTTGATGACCAAAGTCGCGTCCGACGACGACGCGAAAAGGGTCACAGATACGGCCAGAAAAGCTTCTTTCTCGTATGGCCAGCGTTATCACTTGCTGGCGATCGAAGACCTCGAATAAACGTCGGGCTGGCTAAATCCGGTCTAAAACAGGCTGGATTGCCCTTTGGCTCCTGCGGGCCGAAAACGGCTCATGTCGAGTTCGATGCGCCGCCGATTAAAGCCCAGTTTGTGGCAGGCTTTTTCGAAACGCTGCCGTATGAGATCAGCCCACAAACCGTGGCCTTTCATGCGAGTGGCAAAGTCGCTGTGATAGTCCTTGCCACCCCGCATTTCCTGGATACGCGCCATGATGCGCGCTGAGCGTTGCGGGTAATGAAGGTCCAGCCACTCCCGGAAAATGGGGGCGAGCTCCCAGGGCAACCGAATCACGGTGTAGAAGGCGCTTCGCGCGCCGGCCTCCCATGCAGCCGCGAGCACCTGTTCCATATCGTCGTTCACGAAGGGGATCTGCGGTGCCACGCTGACACCGACAGGAATGCCGTGTTCGGCGAGTGTCCGGATCAACCTGAGCCTTCGGTGTGGCGCGGAAGCGCGGGGCTCGAGCTTGCGGGCCAACTCACCGTCCAGCGTGGTGATCGTGACATACACCGCCGCCATGTTGTCGTGGGCCATTGCCGCAATCAGATCAAGGTCGCGCTCAACACCGGCGGATTTGGTCACCAGTGAAAAGGGGTGGCGTGTTTCCTGGAGCACCTCGATGACGCCGCGCGTCAAACGAAGGTCGCGCTCAACCGGCTGGTAACAATCAGTGGCCGAGCCGATGTTCAGCAGGTGCGGGACATAACTCTTTTTGCGCAGGTCATTGCGCAGGGCATCGGCGATGTTGCGCTTCGCGATGATCCTGGTTTCAAAATCCAGCCCCGGTGAAAGATTGAGGTAGCTGTGCGTGGGCCGCGCGTAGCAATACACACACCCATGCTCGCAACCGCGGTAAGGATTCAGGCCATAGTCGAAAAAAATGTCCGGGGAATCGTTGACGCTGATGGCACTGCGCGCATCCTCAAAAATGATTTCGGTTTCAATTTTGCCCTTGCCATCTTCTACCGCATCTTCCAGCGAGCCCCATCCGTCGTCATAGGCGACGCGTGCATCTTTTTCGAAACGGTGCGCCGTGCGCGTAGCTGTGCCTCGACCCTTGATGGCATGTATGGGAATGACGGCGTCGCTCATGATCACCAGGGCTTTAGGCGTGCTTAGCAAATACTGTATAAATATACAGTTTAATCCCCATTTCACCCATGCGCAAGGTCGCACTGCGTCTTACATAATCAGCCAGATCCAGGCGACCGCACATCATCAACAAATCCATGACCCAAAGACCTGAAAACGTTTACGAGCACTACCACGCGCATGTTTATTTCGGGCCGGACACGGTAGCGCAAGCGCGCGCACTGTGCACGGCTGCAGGAGAGAAATTCGGGATAGCGGTGGGTCGTGTCCATGAGCGGGAAGTAGGCCCCCACCCGCAGTGGAGTTGCCAGTTGTCGTTTGACCGCGCGCAGTTCGATCAGGTTATTGCGTGGCTGGAAAACGAACGCAAGGGGCTGGATGTGTTTGTGCACGGTCAGACCGGCGACGACCTCGCAGATCACACCACGCACGCCTCATGGCTTGGCAATGAATATGCACTGAAGCTGGACATGTTCAGGCGCCGGGCCTGAACATCCGGCAAGCGCTCAGGCCTTCAGCAGCCTGCTGCGCGCTTCTTCGTACTCGCGCCTGAGCTGGGCGACAAAAGCGGCGGTACTCTGGATCTTCGTGATCGCGCCAATGCCCTGCCCGCTGCCCCAGATATCTTTCCAGGCCTTGGACTTGGAGCCTTCGCCCCCACCGAAGTTCATGGTTTTCACATCGCCTTCAGGCAGGTTTTCGGGGTCCATGCCCGCAGCCCGTATTGACGGTGCGAGGTAGTTGCCATGCACACCGGTAAACAGGTTGCTGTAGACGATATCGTCCGAGTTGCTGTCAACAATGGCCTGCTTGTAGCCATCGACGGCACGTGCTTCGTCGGTCGCGATGAACGCCGAACCGATATAACCAAAATCTGCACCCATGGCCTGTGCAGCGAGCACGGCACCGCCGGTCGCGATCGCGCCGGACAGGGCAATAGGGCCATCAAACCACTGGCGAATTTCCTGGATCAATGCAAACGGGCTTTTCACACCTGCATGGCCCCCGGCACCTGCCGCCACCGCAATCAGGCCATCTGCGCCTTTTTCAATCGCCTTGCGTGCGAACTTGTTGTTGATGATGTCGTGCAGCACCACGCCGCCGTAGCTGTGGGCAGCCGCATTGATGTCTTCACGCGCGCCCAGGCTGGTGATGATGATGGGCACCTTGTACTTCACGCACATGGCCATGTCGTGCTCCAGCCTGTCATTGGATTTGTGCACGATCTGGTTGATGGCGAACGGTGCGGCAGGCTTGTCCGGGTTGGCCTTGTTGTAGGCGGCCAGCGTTTCCGTGATTTCAATCAACCACTCTTCAAGCTGTTCGGCAGGCCGGGCATTCAGGGCAGGCATCGAGCCCACAACGCCCGCAATGCACTGGGCAATCACCAGTTTCGGCGTACTGATGATGAACATCGGCGAGGCGATGATGGGCAATGGAAGGCTATCAAGCGGCGCAGGAAGTCTGGACATGGGTGTCTTTACAGGTAAAAGGTTGGAACCCGGCAGCAAAACGGACCGGGCTGTTCAAGGATGCGACTAGAAGGCTTCCAGCGCCAGCGCCGTCACGCAGTCGGCACCTTCGACAATGCTGTCGCGCATGCCCGGTGCTTTGGTCAACAAATGGTCGGCATAAAAACGCGCGGTCGTGATCTTTGCCTTCATGAAGTCGGTGTCGACGCCATTGGCGATCTCCTGCTGTGCGGCCAGCAGCGAACGACCCATTTGCCAGCCCGCCATCACATTGCCCGCCAGCATCAGGTAAGGCACGCTGCCGGCAAAAACAGCGTTCGGGCTGGCCTTGGTGTTGCCCGCCACAAAATCAACCACATCGATAAAGGCTTCCCGCGCAGCCTTCAGGCGTTTGCCCACGGCCACCGCATGGTCGCTGCCATCCTTGAGCAGGGCCTGTTCCGTCTTTTCGATCTGCGCGGCAATCGCCTTGGCGGTCTGGCCGCCGTCACGCGAGGTCTTGCGGCCAATCAGGTCGTTCGCCTGGATGGCCGTGGTGCCTTCATAAATCGTCAGGATTTTTGCGTCGCGGTAATACTGCGCTGCGCCGGTCTCTTCAATAAAACCCATGCCGCCGTGCACCTGCACACCCAATGAGGTCACCTCCAGGCTCATCTCTGTGCTGTAGCCCTTTACCAGCGGCACCATGAACTCATAAAACGCCTGGTTTTGTTTGCGCACATCGGCATCGGGGTGGTGATGCGTGGCGTCATAAGCGGCAGCCGCAACGGCCGCCATGCCGCGGCAACCCTCGATATAGGCACGCATCGTCATCAGCATGCGCTTGACATCAGGGTGATGAATGATGGGCGCACTGGCCTTGATGGAGCCGTCGACCGGACGGCTCTGCACGCGGTCTTTCGCGAAAGTGACGGCCTTCTGGTAGGCCATCTCGGCAATCGCGATGCCCTGCATGCCCACGGCATAACGCGCCGAGTTCATCATGATGAACATGTACTCCAGGCCACGGTTTTCCTCACCGACGATATAGCCGACAGCACCGCCGTTGTCGCCGTACTGGAGCACAGCCGTGGGCGATGCCTTGATGCCCATCTTGTGCTCGATGCTCACGCAGTGCACGTCGTTGCGCGGGCCCAGCGAACCATCCTTGCCGACCATGAACTTGGGCACCACAAACAGGCTGATGCCCTTGACGCCTTCCGGTGCGCCGCTGACGCGTGCCAACACGAGGTGGACGATGTTCTCGGCCATGTCGTGCTCACCATAGGTGATAAAAATCTTGGTGCCGAAAACCTTGTAGGTGCCATCAGGCTGTGGTTCTGCGCGGCTGCGCACCATTGCCAGATCCGATCCGGCCTGCGGCTCGGTCAGGTTCATCGTCCCCGTCCACTGGCCGCTGACCAGCTTCTCGAGATAAACCGCTTTCAGCTCGTCAGAACCGGCTGTCAGCAAGGCCTCGATCGCGCCATCACTGAGCAGCGGGCACAGGGCAAAACTCATGTTGGCCGAATTGAGCATCTCGCCACAGGCAAAACCAATTGCCTTGGGCAGACCCTGACCGCCATAGTCTGCCGGATGCTGCAGCCCCTGCCAGCCGCCCTCTACATATTGCTTGAAAGCTTCCTTGAATCCGGGCGTGGTTGTGACGACTCCGTTCTTCAGGCTGGAAGGGTTGATGTCGCCTTCACGATTCAGCGGAGACGTGACGCCTTCGTTGAACTTGGCGCACTCCTCAAGCACGGCCTGTGCCGTTTCAATACCCGCCTCTTCAAAGCCGGGAATCTGCGCAATCTGGTCAATGCCGGCCAGGTGTTTGATATCAAACAACATGTCCTTGAGGGGGGCTTTGTAGCTCATGTCTTGTCTCCGCAGTTCAAACTCAAAAAAATCAGCAAAAAAAAGGCATCGTCAACGATGCCTTTTTCGGTCGTCACGCAATCAGAGCGCTGCGACGAGTTCAGGCACAGCCACAAACAGGTCAGCCACCAGACCGTAGTCGGCCACCGAGAAGATGGGCGCTTCTTCGTCCTTGTTGATGGCGACGATGACCTTGCTGTCCTTCATGCCGGCCAGATGCTGGATGGCACCCGAGATACCTGCGGCCACATACAGCTGCGGCGCGACGATCTTGCCGGTCTGTCCGACCTGCCAGTCATTCGGGGCGTAACCCGCATCGACCGCAGCGCGGCTTGCACCGAGCGCAGCGCCCAGCTTGTCAGCGAGCGGCGTCATGACTTCATTGAACTTCTCTGCAGAGCCCAGCGCACGGCCACCGGACACGATGATCTTGGCGGCGGTCAGCTCAGGGCGGTCGCTCTTGGCGATTTCAGAACCCAGGAAAGTCGACTTGCCGCTGTCGGCCACGCCAGCCGGCGTTTCGACTGCAGCACTGCCACCCGTTGCGGCTGCAGCGTCAAAACCCGTGGTACGCACGGTGATGACCTTGGTGGCATCGGCGCTTTGCACGGTGGCAATCGCATTGCCGGCATAGATGGGACGCTCAAAAGTGTCTGGCGAATCGACCTTGGTGATGTCGGAGATCTGCGCAACGTCCAGCGCGGCGGCCACGCGGGGGGCAATGTTCTTGCCGGATGCGGTGGCGGGAAACAGGATGTGCGAGTAGCCGGATGCAATGGCCAGCACCTGGGCTGCCATGTTCTCTGCCAGGCCGTGGGCGAAATGGTCGCCGTCGACATGGATGACTTTGGCGACACCTGCGACGGCGGCTGCGGCCTTGGCGGCGGCTTCTGCGCCCTTGCCTGCCACCAGCACGTGCACATCACCACCGCACTGGGCGGCTGCGGTGACGGTGTTCAGGGTTGCTGGCTTGATGCTGGCGTTGTCGTGTTCTGCAATAACGAGTGCGGTCATGTCATCAATCCTTAAATTACTTTGGCAACGTTCTTGAGCTTGTCGACCAGGGTGGCGACATCGGGCACCTTGATGCCGGCGCTGCGTTTTGGCGGCTCGCTGACCTTGAGGGTCTTCAGGCGCGGTTTGACGTCGACGCCGAGGTCTTCAGGCTTGAAGTTGTCGAGCTGCTTTTTCTTGGCCTTCATGATGTTGGGCAGCGTCACATAACGCGGCTCGTTCAGGCGCAGGTCGGTGGTGATAATGGCCGGCAGGCTAAGTGCCAGAGTTTCCAGGCCGCCGTCGACTTCGCGCGTGACCTTGACCTTGTCGCCGTCGATTTCAACCTTGCTGGCAAAGGTGGCCTGTGGCCAGCCGAGCAGCGCAGCCAGCATCTGGCCGGTCTGGTTGCAGTCGTCGTCGATGGCCTGTTTGCCGAGGATGACGAGTTGCGGGGTTTCTTTCTCGACCAGGGCCTTGAGCAGCTTGGCGACGGCCAGCGGCTGCAATTCTTCGGCAGTCTCGACCAGGATGGCGCGGTCTGCACCTATGGCCATGGCGGTACGCAGGGTTTCCTGGCACTGGAGTACGCCGCAGCTGACGGCGATGACTTCAGTCACGGCGCCTTTTTCTTTCAGCCGGGTCGCTTCTTCAACCGCAATCTCGTCAAACGGGTTCATGCTCATCTTGACGTTGGCGATGTCGACGCCGGTGCCATCAGATTTGACGCGGACTTTGACGTTGTAGTCGACTACTCGTTTGACGGGGACCAAGACCTTCATTACAGCTCCAGAAGTTTATCAATTGACGTTTACGTAAAGGTAAGCTCTACATTCTATTCTGCGCGGCATTCATGATGCGGGGATTTCAGCCTGTTACCGGAACTGATGGTCCGGCGTGAGCGCTAAAAACGAACGGTCGTTCTATTTTTATTATACGGGCTTGCGGGCTTCTGATTAGAGCACCAGTACCAATCACGCAGGGGCACACCTGCGACACCCTCATCAGGGTGTCGTCGCCTCTGTCGCCGGCCCCTGTGCCGCCGATATTCCAGGCACCGGGCGCGTATGGATCACCCGCTGTGGATACGGGATGTCGATATTGTTCTCCCGCAAGGCCTTCAGGACCTGCAGGTTGATGCGCGACCGCAGGTTGGCCTGCCCGTTTTCAGGGTCCGTCATCCAGTAATTGAGTGTGAACTCGATGCCGTCCTGGCCAAAATTCGTCAAATTCACGCCCGGTGCGGGATCGCGCAGCACACGGTCCTGCGACAGGGCCGCTTCAATCAGCAGGCGCATGACCAGTTCCGGGTCGCTGTCATAGCCCACGGAAATCACGCTTGATTGCAGCACCCGCAAGTCCGACAAGGACAGGTTTTCAATCCGTTCGGTGATGAACATCTCGTTGGGCACGATGGACTCCCGCCCCGACACGGCCCGCACCACGGTGTAGCGGGCATTGATTTCGGTAATGCGGCCCTCAAACGTGTCGACGCGCACGTTGTCGCCGATGCGGACACTGCGCTCGGCCAGCATGACAAAACCGCTGACGTAGTTGGCAGCCAGCTTTTGCAGGCCAAAACCCACGCCCACGCCGATGGCGCCACCCAGTACCGACAATGCCGTCAGATCGATGCCGACCGAAGACAGCGCCACGATCAGGCCGACAAATATCAACACCACACGCGCGACATTACTGACCGCCTTGCGCAACGACAGTTCACTGCCCGTGGCCGAGCGCAGCAGCCGCCCTTCAATGGCAGACGAGATCCAGAGCGTGATCAGCAGCACGATGCCCGCCGTGATGGCACCTTCCAGCATGGTGCGCACGGACAGGGTGGAGGCACCCACCTTCCACTTGATTTTGTCCAGTTCCTCCAGGATGACCGGCAACAGGCCGCTGACCCAGAGCGCCATGGCAATCCACGCCAACCAGGAAATGGTGCGCTCCAGCGCCCTCACCCACGTCGCAGTTTTGAAGGCGACCTGCAGCACCTTGACGCCCAGCCTGATGACGGCCAGCGACACCAGCACGGGGATGGCCACAACAAACACGGCTTGCGGCATCCATCGCGCCAGCAGGCCGCCGCTCACGTAAGCAAAAAACAGCAGCAGCAACGGAAACAGCACGCCATCGATGATGCGGCGGCCAAAAAGAATGGACGTGTCATCGACCTCACCCGCAGCCCGCCTTGCCAATCTGACCAGCAGCCACGCGAGCAGCACACAGGCAATCAGCGTGGCAATTTCAAGCAGTGCGCTTGGCTGCAGCATGGCCGCAACCCATTCGTCGAGGGTGGTGACCTTGCCTGCGTGCTGTACTTTTCCGGCGGGAAAAAACGACGCGAAATTCATGGCGTCCTGTCCGGCCATTGCGGTTTCCTTTTGTCGATGAAGGCCTGAACGCCCTCTTGCGCCACCGGGTGCATCATGTTGCAGGCCATGGTCTGGCCGGCCAGCTGATAGGCCGCTTCAATACCGGTTTCACGCTGTTTGTAAAAAAGCGCCTTGCCCATGGCCAGCGCTTCCCGGGGTTTGAGAAGTATCGCGTCCAGAAGTTTCGTGACTTCAGCGTCCAGCGCGTCTGCCGGTGCCACACGGTTGACCAGGCCGCGCATGCGGGCTTCGTCGGCACTGATGAATTCACCCGTCAGAAGCATCTCCATGGCCTGTTTGGCGGGCATGTTGCGCACCAGCGGCACGCTGGGCGTGGCGCAGAAAAGGCCAACATCAACGCCATTCACGCCAAAGGTGGCGTGGCTGGCAGCAACCGCCAGATCACATTGCGCCACCAATTGGCAGCCCGCCGCAGTCGCCAGTCCCTGTACCCGGGCAATGACGGGTACGGGCAGTTTCTGGATGCTCAACATCATGCGGGTGCACTGTGCAAACAGCTGCTGGTAGTAGGCCAGCTCCGGTTGCGCACGCATGTCCTTGAGGTTGTGGCCAGCGCAGAAAGCCTTGCCTTCTGCCGCGATGACGACAGCGCGTGCAGCACTGTCTGCGGCGATCCCGTCGAGCGCCGTTTGCAAGGCCGACAGCATCTCTTCGCTCAGTGCATTGAAGGTCTTGGGGCTGTTCAGCGTCAGCGTATGCACACCGTTCGCCTCGCTGGTGTGCAACAGCACGGGTGTGGTCTTCATGTCCATCAACAATCCTGAAATTCCTACAAGTCCGCGAGCACACGGATGTGCGACTCCACACTGCGCGCCAGCGCCTGCAGGTTGTAGCCACCCTCCAGCGAGGACACGATGCGACCTTTTGAATGGCGTTTGGCAACATCCTTGATTCGCTGGGTGATCCAGGCGTAATCCTGTTCGACCAGACGCATCTGGCCCAGGTCGTCATCACGGTGCGCGTCAAAACCCGCGCTGATAAAAATCATCTCGGGCTTGAACTCCTCAAGCCGGGGAATCCACATGACCTCAATCATCTCCCGAACATCCATACCTTTGGTGTAGGCCGGAACCGGGAGGTTAAGCATGTTGGCAGCAGGGTGGTCAGTGCCACTGTAGGGATAAAACGGGTGCTGGAAAAACCCCACCATCAACACGCGGTCATCGCCCTTGAGGATGTCCTCGGTGCCATTGCCGTGATGAACATCAAAATCAACAATCGCCACACGTTTAAGGCCGTGACGCTCGAGCGCATAACGCGCAGCAACCGCCACGTTGTTAAAAAAACAGAAGCCCATGGCCTTGTCGTGGCAGGCATGATGGCCGGGCGGGCGCACGGCGCAAAAGGCGTTTTCAAGATCACCTGCCATCACCGCATCGGTCGCGGCCAGTGCGGCCCCGGATGCGCGCAGTGCTGCGTTCCAGGTGTGTACATTGATGCACGTGTCCGGGTCGATCTGTGCATGCGTGGGGCCGCCCGCCTTGATGTCGTCCGCCAAACGGTCACTCATGCCGCGCAACGCTGCAACCATCATGCGGTCGTGCGCCAGCTCAATGTCACCAAGCGAGGCTTGCGGTGCCTCCCGTGCATCCAGCGCATCCTTGACGCCGGTGGCCAGCAACCAGTCTTCAATCGCGTCCAGCCGTTCGGGACATTCGGGGTGACCCGGGCCCATTTCATGCTTCCAGCAGTCCTTGTGGGTGAAATAACCGGTCGCGTTCATCTCGTAAATGTTTTGGGTTAACGTATCAATATGCAAGCCAAAGAAAAACTTCAGGCGCTGATAAATCAGCTTAACACGGTGATTGTCGGCAAACCCGCTCAGGTACAGGACTGCGTGGCATGCCTGCTGGCTGGCGGCCACCTGCTGATCGAAGACGTGCCCGGCGTCGGCAAGACCACCCTCGCCCACGCACTCTCCCGCTCTTTCGGCCTGCAATTTTCACGCGTGCAGTTCACCGCCGACCTGATGCCCAGCGACCTGTCAGGCGTGTCGATCTACGAACGTCAAAAAGAAGGTTTTGTCTTTCATCCCGGCCCGGTGTTTGCACAGGTGCTGCTGGCTGATGAGATCAACCGGGCCAGCCCCAAGACCCAAAGCGCGTTGCTTGAGGCGATGGAAGAAAAGCAGGTCACGGTCGAAGGCGCCACGCGCCCACTGCCTGTGCCGTTTTTTGTGATCGCCACACAAAACCCGCACGACCAGCTCGGCACCTATGCCTTGCCTGAATCGCAACTGGACCGCTTCCACATGCGCATCTCATTGGGTTACCCCGACCGCGCCGCCGAGCGTGAACTGCTCAGGGGCAGCGACAGGCGCGACATGGTTGACAACCTCAAGGCCCTGCTCACGCCGCACGAACTGCTTGAGCTGCAGGAACAGGCCAGCAAGGTACACGCAGCCGAACCCCTGCTGAACTACCTTCAGGATCTGGTGGCGGCCACGCGCTCTGGGCGCTGGTTTCTGCAGGGGCTCAGCCCGCGCGCAGGCATCGCCATCATGCGGGCCGCCCGCGCGCAGGCGTTCCTCAGCGGCCGCGACTATGTGGCACCTGACGACATCGCCACCGTCCTCCCGCAAACCGCTGCGCACCGGCTGATTCCCGTCAGCGATGCGGGCAGGGGTTCCGTCGAGCAGGTCAGGGCCATGCTGGATGCGGTGCCGCTGCCTTAGGGACGCACAGTGGCCGGACTGTTGACGCTTGCCAACCCCGTTGCCCCGCTGCGCAGGCGGATGCGCTCATGGTTTGAAAACCGCCTGTCGTTCACCGACCAGGTCGAGCTGACCCAGCGCACGGTCTACATCCTGCCCACCCGACCGGGCCTGATGCTGGCCGTGACGCTGCTGACGCTGCTGGTGGCATCCATCAACTACCAGCTCAACCTCGGTTACCTACTGACCTTTCTGCTCGCCGGCAGTGCGATCATCGGCATGCACGTCTGCCACGGTACCCTGCGCGGGCTGGCCATGAACCTGACCGCGCCACCGGCACAACATGCGGGCGCGACAGCCACCTTCGATGTCAGGCTCACCAACACAAGACGCAGCATTCGACACGGCATAGGCCTGAGCGTTCTGAACCGTCCAGGCGCCACAAGCAAGGAAGCCAAAGAAACACACTGGGTCTGGACCGATGTGCCCGCCCAGGGCAGCAGCACCGTCCAGGTAGCTTTCATGCCGCCCAGCCGCGGCCTGCACCGCCTGCCCACGCTCACAGCCGAGACACGTTTTCCGCTTGGCACCTTCCGCGTCTGGACGGTGTGGCGGCCGGCGGCGCAAATCCTGGTCTACCCCGCACCTGAATCGCACGCACCACCCCTGCCGCCCGGCGAGCCCCGTTCCGGCGGCGCGGCCGTCGCGACGCAGTCACAAAGCTCGGGCGAATTCGATGGCGTGCGCGGCTACCGGCGGGGCGACCCGATGAAACTGGTCGTCTGGAAAAAGGCGACCCGCACCGGCGACCATGTCACCAGCGAAGACGGCGGCCTGATCGTGCGAGACACGCAGCAGGCACAACGGCTCGAACTCTGGCTGGACTTTGCGCATGCAGGAACGACGGATACAGAGCATCGGCTGTCGCGGTTAACGGCCTGGGTGCTGCGGGCGGACAAGATGGGGCTGGATTATGGGTTGCGGATTCCTCCGCTTGAGATCAAGCCTGGGAGTGGGGAGGCGCATAAGAGGCGGTGTCTTGAGGCGTTGGCTTTATGTTGAAGGTGTGCCCTTCACTTAGATGCCGGGGGTTGCCCGGCGGCAAGTCACTTTTCTTTGCTTCGCCAAAGAAAAGTAACCAAAAGAAAGGCGACCCTGTTCGTCGTCCCTACGCTTCGCTTCGGGCACCCTGCGATGCTCGACTTCTCGGCTCCTCTCGAAGGGTTTGGGGGAAAGACCAAAGACCGCCTTCAAGCGCGAAGCGCTTGAAGGCTCCACGAATCCGAATTCGTCCCCACCCCGTGGAGGCTGGGCCGAGGAGCACAGATGGAGACGGCATAAAGGGGAAAAACTTGTTTGAGCCAAGGGCGTGTTGTTTTTCCCGCCGGCGGAATCGAGCACCGCAGGTTGCCTGTAGCGCAGCGAAAGGACCCAGACGTCGGGTCGCCTTTTCTTTGGTTACTTTTCTTTTGGCGAAGCAAAAGAAAGTGACTAGCCGCCGGGCTACCCCCGGCTTGGCAGTGAAGGGCAACACCACCCAGCAAGGCAACAAACCATGCTGAAAGAAATCTCAGCAAAACTAACGTCCCTCCCCAGAGACAGCCGCGACACCCTGTTCCTGCTCGCGGTGATCGCCTGGGTGCTCCTGCCCCAAACCCCCAACCTGCCCCTCTGGTGCACAGCGCTGGCAGCCGGCGTACTCGCCTGGCGCGGCTGGCTTGCATTGGGCGCCAGATCATTGCCCGGCAAATGGTGGCTTCTGGGCCTGCTGGCTGTGGCCGTCACCGGCACGCTCGTCACCCACCGGACCATTCTGGGGCGCGATGCGGGTGTCACCCTGCTGGTCGTGCTGCTCACACTCAAGACGCTGGAGTTGCGCGCGCGGCGCGATGCTTTCGTCGTTTTCTTTCTCGGCTTCTTCTGCATGCTGAGCAACTTTTTTTACTCCCAGTCGCTGCTGACCGCCTTCAGCATGATGATCGGCCTGCTCGGCCTGCTGACGGTGCTCGTTAACGCCCACATGCCCGTCGGCAAACCGCCCCTGATGCATGCCGCGCGCACCGCAGGCTGGATGGCCTTGCTGGGTGCGCCCATCATGCTCACGCTGTTTCTGCTGTTCCCGCGCCTGGCGCCGTTGTGGGGCGTGCCCAGCGATGCGATGACGGGGCGCAGCGGCCTGAGCGCCAGCATGCAGGTTGGCACCATCGCCAGCCTCGCGCTGGACGACAGCGTGGCCATGCGCATCCGTTTCGAAGGACGGCCACCGCCTCAACAGGCCCTGTATTTCCGCGGCCCTGTTCTGTCGGATTTTGACGGCCGCGAGTGGCGACCGCCACGTAACAACCTGGCGGCGCGTTTTGGTGTACTGCCCAACCTGTCTGTGTCGGGCACTTCCCTCACCTACGAGGTCACGCTGGAGCCCACCAATCGACCATGGCTGTTCATCATGGAGGCCGCGGAGCAAAGCCCGCAACTTCCGGGCTACCAGGCCACCATGCAGGCCGACCTGCAGTGGATGGTGAACCGCCCCATCACGGACATCGTTCGCTACAAGGCCCAGAGCTTTCCCGAATTCAGGCATGGGCCGACGCAAAACGTGGCCGGCCTGAGCGTGTTTACCGAAATGCCCCAGGGCTTCAACCCGCGCACCGTCGCCCTGGCACGGCAAATCCGCAGCGATGTTCGAAATGCCAACGCAGGCGCCACGCAACTGGTTCAGGTGGTCATGGACATGCTGCGCACCGGCGGCTACACCTACACCCTGGAGCCCGGTATCTACGGCGAGAACACCGCCGACGAATTCTGGTTTGACCGGAAACAGGGTTTTTGCGAACACATCGCCTCGTCCTTCGTCATCCTGATGCGCGCCATGGGCGTGCCCGCACGGGTGGTCACCGGCTACCAAGGCGGTGAACAGAACTCGGTCGACGGCTTCTGGGTGGTGCGCCAGAGCGATGCCCATGCCTGGGCCGAGGTCTGGCAGGAAGGCCGCGGCTGGGTGCGTGTGGACCCGACTTCCGCTGTCTCGCCAGGACGTACCGGTGCCTTCCAGCGGCTGGCCGCACCGCAAGGGGTGGTCGCGCAGGCCCTGGGCAACATCAGCCCGGGCTTCTCGGTGCGGTTGCGGGCGACCTGGGAAGCGGTCAACAACGCCTGGAACCAGTGGGTGCTCAACTACACACAGGGCAAACAGCTCAACCTGCTCAAGGACATCGGGTTCGAATCGCCCAGCTGGGCTGACCTGAGCTACGTGCTGATCGCCATCGTGGTGCTGGCCGCAGCCATCGGTGCAGCGTGGACGCTGTGGGAGCGCGTACAGCACGACCCCTGGCTACGGCTGTTGGCTCGCGCCCGCAAGCACCTGGCAAAGGCAGGCATCAACAGCAACGCGGCCACATCGCCGCGCCAGCTGGCAGAAAGACTCCAGCAGGCCTACGGCACACCCGAGGGCGGGCCGACCAGGGCGCTCTATGACTGGCTGATGCAGCTTGAGCAGCAGCGTTACGCGGTGAGACCCGAACACGGACTACAGCAACTGCAAAAGCAGTTCGGCACACTCAACTGGCCCACCTAAAATTCACGCGACACCTGACGACCAACCCCAACCCGAAAGCTGCATGACCCGCACTGCCCTGCCCGCCACCGCTTTTCGCCCGCTGGCATGCGCTGTCCTTGTGACGGCCGGACTGGCCTTCACCGTCACGGCCCCCGCCCAAACGCCGAAAAAACCGGCCGCAAAAACGGCAGCGTCATCCGGCCCGATCTATGCCGCACGCGCCGACGCCATGCAGTTTGCCGACGACCTCGCCGCCAGACGCGACCTCGACCCCGCCTGGGTGCGCAATGCCATCGGCCAGGCACGCTACAACGCCACGGTCTCCCGCCTCATGCAACCGGCGGCCAAACCGTTTGTCAAAAACTGGCGCGTTTACCGCAGCCGGTTCATCGACCCGATACGCATAGACGCCGGCGTTCGCTTCTGGCGCGCCAACCAGGCCACGCTCGAGCGCGCCGAAAAAGAATACGGCGTTCCCGCCGAGATCATCGTCGGCATCATCGGCGTCGAAACCATTTACGGGCGCGACACCGGCAGCTTCCGTGTGATGGATTCGCTGGTCACGCTGGCCTTCGATTTCCCGAGCAGCCACCCGCGTGCGCAAGAGCGCAGCGACTTTTTCAAGGGCGAGGTCGAGCAGTTCCTGACCCTGCAAAGCCGCCGCAGCGCAGACCCTTTCGAGCCCCGCGGCAGCTACGCCGGCGCCATGGGCATGCCGCAGTTCATGCCGTCGAGCATCGTGAAATACGCGGTCGACTTTGACGGCGACGGCAACATCGATTTGCTGAACAGCACGGCCGACGTGATCGGCTCGGTCGCCAGCTATTTCAAGGCCTTCAACTGGCAGCCCGGCATGCCGACCCACTACCCGGTCAGCTTTGACAACAGCAAGCTCGACAAGGACGCCCTGATGGCGCCAGACATCCTGCCCACCTTCAGCGTCGCCAGCTTCACCGCCAAAGGCGCGGTCATCGAGGGCCCCGCCCTGGAGCACAAAGGCCCGCTCGCCCTGATCGAGCTGCTCAACGGCCCCGATGCACCTCAGTACGTGGCCGGCACCGAGAACTTCTACGTCATCACCCGCTACAACTGGAGCAGCTACTACGCCATGTCGGTCATTGAGCTGGGCCGGGAAGTGGCCAAACGCCTGTAATAGGCGGTCAAAACCGGCGCCTCCACGGGGGCCCAGCGTCTCCACGCACGCCAGAACGTTTACCGCGCCTCTGGATATACTGGCGCGGAGGGCGGTGCACAAGAAGATCAAGGATGCACCTGTCAAAAATTGCATAGGGGGAGGAAAATCATGCGACTACGCAGCAGCGTTATTGCGTTCGCCTTGACTGCGTGCGCCTGCTTCGGCACGGCTGCACAAAATCTGTTCAAGTGCGGCGCCACCTTCCAGGACAAGCCCTGCGATGCGGAGGTGCAGAAAAAGTATTCACGATTGACCGGCTCTTTCAGCAAAGAGCAGGTCACCGCCAGCGCCGACAACCAGTGTGCAGATTTGGGCCTCCAGGCCCTGCCCATCATCCAGTCGAAGATGCGGAATGAACCCGTGCAGGGTTTGCATGCGCAAGTCGACCAGAAGCCGCTGACGCTTCAGCAACGGGCGCAGGAAAAAGACCTGATTACAGCGGTCTACTCAAGATCCGGCAGTGCCACCGATATCCGGGGAAGCATAGAAAGCGACTGCATGGATCGCAAGCGCGGCAACAGAACCGCAGCAGGCGCGTATTACACGCCCATTCAAAGCAGTTCACATGCCGGCCGAAGAGTCGCAAACGACGCCGCACGCGCAGCTGCCGACGCCGCGCGCAGGTAAACGGCCAGAACCAGCACATACAAAAAGAGAAAAGAGGAAGTTCACATGAAATCAGCTTACGCGGTGTTGGGTATTCCCGGAAATGCATCCGGCGACGAGATCGAAACCGCCTTTAAAACCGCCGAGGCTTACTACTCACCAGCCAGGCTTGCCGCAGACGCCACGGCAGTCGACAAATTCCTGGAAATCAAAAATGCGTACAAGGTCCTGCGAGATGCGGAATCGCGCGCGGCCCACGACAGAAAGCTGAATTCGCAAGCCTCCCCGGCAGCGCAGGCCATCCCCAGGAGAAACATGCAACCCGTGATCGTGACAACGGAGCCGGCCTGGTTCATGCGCCCATTGCCAGCACTGGCCATGGTGGTACTTCTGGTGATTGGCGGCGGGCTTTACGTCAACCAGAAGCACATTGCCGCCACCAAGGCGGTGGCAGAGCGTGAACTGCAGGAGAAGAAGCTCGCGGAAGCAGCCCTCAAGCTGGAAGCCGAACGTGTAGCGCAGGAGGAAGCTACCAAAGCGCAACTGGCGCAAAAAGCCGAGCAGCAGGACAGACAGTTCCGCCAGGACAGCAACAACGCCTTCGCTGTTGCCCGCGTGATCGAAAACCAGCGCAGTGCCAACGACGCCCGCCAGGCGCGCTCAGACCAGATCGACGAACGGCAGAAGGAAGCCGAACGCAGAAACCGCGAACAAACGGCCGCGCGCGAAGCCCAGCAACGGCTGGCATCAGACAAGGCACGCATTCGCGAGCTTTGCATGGCCAACTACAGGCGCCCTGACTGCTAGCCCTCAGGCTAGCTGCACTTCGGGAATGCGTTTGACGCATCTCCGATGTGCCGGGTCACAGCTCGCCTCGCCTGAGAGGCTCAGACCGGTGAAATTCCCACAACGCCAACCCATCCACGGATATTTGAAGACGATTTGCTACTAAATATATAGCTGCCCGCGCCCATTTTTAAAGGGCTGGAGGCCTAAATGGCCTCTAAAAATGGCCTAAAAAGGCCTCTTTTGGCCTGAAAATCTTCGATTCCAAGGTTTGTTTCCATATAAAGACTCACAAATCAGACCTTATTAAATTAAGGTCTGAAATATGAATCATTATTAACAAACGAGGATATCGCTACGCCACCGGCACGATGGTGATGTCCACCGTCATGCTTTCCTGTCCGCCGCCCTGGCGGACGCCCTTGATGGGCGGGCAGGCGTTGTAATCCGTGCCCATGGCCAGGCGAACGTGGCGTTCGTCGATGAGGCAGTGGTGGGTAACGTCGATGCTGACCCAGCGGCGGGTAGCGACGTCCAGGCAGACATCGCACCAGGCATGGCTGGCCAGATCAGGCTCGTTGGCGGCGTAGAAATAGCCGCTGACATAGCGCGCCGGGTAGCCCAGGCTGCGGCAGATCGCCACCATCACATGCGCCTGGTCCTGGCACACCCCCGCGCCGGACTCGAAGGCCTGCAGTGCCGTCGTTGTCACTGTCGTGCTGTTCTTGAGGTAGCTCACTGCGTCTGCCACGCCATGGCTCAGGGCCAGCAGCGCCTGCAGGTCTGCCCTGCCATCGACGCTTTGCGCAATAAATTTGCGGCCGAACTCCGCGAGCTGCCAATGCGGCTCGGCCAGGTGGGTGGCGCGCAAAAAGAAATACGGGTGCGGCAGGCTCTCGGCATCGGTGAACTCGGCAACGCCCAGCGTTTCGACGTCGCCCGCCGCGTTGACCAGGCTCCAGCGCACGTTGTCCACGTCCTTGCCGACAAAGGTATAGGACTGGATGGTGTTGCCGTAGGCGTCTTTCTGGATGTAGAGCTTTTCAGGCGCGCCAACGCTCCAGAATTTCACGGTCTGCGCAGGGCCGCTCTGCGGCGTCAGCCACAAGGTTTGAAGCGCGTAGTGCAGAGGCTCGCTGTAGCGATAGTCCGTGACGTGCCTGACGTGGAGTTTCACTGGAGGTGTCCAGTGAAAACATCGTCAGTCAGCAAAGGTGACAAGACCTGGTTCAGTTGGTCGCCGGCACGAGGAATTCGCGGCTCAAATGCGCGCCAAGTTCATTGACACGGTCGAGGAACTGCGTGAGGAAGGCGTGCAGGCCATTGGCCAGAATCTCGTCGATGCGTGCGTACTGCAGGTCGGAGCGCAACTTGCCGGCGCGGCGACGGGTTTCGCTCGATGCATCGCTGGTCACCATGGCGAGGTTGCTCATCACCTCATTGAGGCAACCCAGCAGTGAACGTGGCATGTCGGCGCGAAGGATGAGCAGCTCGGCCACACGCTCGGGTTTGATGACGTCGCGGTAGACCTTGCGGTAGATCTCGAAGCCCGAGACGCTGCGCAGAATGGAGCTCCAGTGGTAGAAGTCGAACTCCAGGTCTTTCTCGGTCGCAAGGCCGAGGAAATCACTCTGCACGGCATGGAACTTCACGTCCACCAGCCGCGCAGTGTTGTCGGCGCGCTCAAGAAAAGTGCCCAGCCGCAAAAAGTGAAAGGCTTCATCCTGCAGCATGGTGCCGGCGGTGACACCGCGCGACAGATGCGAGCGGAACTTGACCCACTCGAAGAACTGACCGGGGTCGCGCTCGAAGTCGCCGTTGTTCAGCATGCGGATGACTTCCAGGAAAGTCTGGTTTTCGGTTTCCCAGACTTCCGTCGTCAGCGTGCCCCGCACAGCGCGCGCATTTTCGCGCGCGTTGCGCAGGCAGGAAATGATGCTCGATGCGTTTGCTTCGTCACGCACCATGAAGTCCATCACGTCGCGCTGGTTGATGCTGTTGCCGTATTTGGCGGTGTAGGCAGGCTTGAGCTCGCTGATGCTGAGCAGGCCCTCCCAACCGACCTGTGCGGCGCCGGCCGATTGCGGCAGCATGGAGGTCTGGTAGTTGACGTCCAGCATGCGGGCGGTGTTTTCGGCCCGCTCTGTATAGCGCGACATCCAGAAGAGGTGGTCTGCGGTGCGTGACAACATGGCTTAGGCTCCCGCGGCAGAGTTTTGGGTTTGGGTTTGCGACTGGGACTGCGAAGGTTTGGGCGGCGCGCCCTCGGCCTCCAGAATCCAGGTGTCCTTGGTGCCACCGCCCTGCGACGAGTTGACGACCAGCGAACCGTCTTTCAGTGCCACACGCGTCAGGCCGCCGGGCACCATTTGTACTTCCTTGCCGCTGAGCACAAAAGGCCGCAGGTCGATGTGGCGCGGCGCAATACCGCTGTCCACATAGGTCGGGCAGGTCGACAGGCTGAGCGTTGGTTGCGCGATGTAGCCGGACGGATTCTTGAGCAGCGCGGCGCGGAATTCTTCAATCTCCGCCTTGGTTGACGCAGGGCCGACCAGCATGCCGTAGCCGCCGGCGCCGTGCACTTCCTTGACAACCAGGTCTTTGAGGTTGGCCAGTGTGTATTTCAGGTCTTCCTCGTTGCGGCACATGTAGGTCGGCACGTTTTTCAGGATGGGCTTCTCGCCGAGGTAGAACTCGATCATCTTGGGCACATAGGGGTAAATCGACTTGTCGTCGGCCACGCCGGTGCCAATCGCGTTGCACAGTGCGACGTTGCCGCTGCGGTAAACATTGAGCAGTCCCGCACAGCCCAGCGTCGACGTTGGCCTGAAAGCCAGCGGGTCGAGGAAGTCGTCATCCACACGGCGGTAGATGACGTCCACACGTTTCGGCCCACGCGTCGTGCGCATGTAGACGAAGTTGTCCTTGACGAACAAATCCTGGCCTTCAACCAGCTCGATGCCCATCTGCTGCGCGAGGAAGGCGTGCTCGAAGTAAGCCGAGTTGTACATGCCGGGTGTCAGCACGACCACCGTCGGATCGGCCGTGGCCGGCGGCGCGGAGGCGCGCAGGGTTTCGAGCAACAGATCGGGGTAATGCGCAACGGGTGCGACGCGGTTCTCGCTGAACAGCTCGGGGAAGAGCCGCATCATCATCTTGCGGTCTTCCAGCATGTAGCTCACGCCACTGGGCACGCGCAGGTTGTCTTCCAGCACGTAGTACTCGCCATTGCCCTGCGCATCCGGCGCACGCACGATGTCAATGCCGCTGATGTGCGAGTAGATGTTGCCCGGCACATCGACGCCCATCATTTCGGGGCGGAACTGCGCGTTCTGGAAAATCTGCTCGGACGGGATCACGCCGGCCTTGAGGATTTCCTGGTCGTGATAAACGTCGTGAATAAAGCGGTTGAGCGCCGTGACGCGCTGTACCAAGCCTTTTTCCATGGTGGCCCACTCGTGGGCCGGAATGATGCGGGGGATGAGGTCAAAGGGAATCAGGCGCTCGGTGCCGGCACCGTCTTCGTCCTTGGCACCGTAGACCGCAAAGGTGATGCCGACGCGGCGGAAAATCATCTCGGCCTCAGCGCGCCGCTTTTGCATGGTGTCGTCCGGCTGACGGGCCAGCCAGCGCTGATAACCCTTGTAGTGGTCCCTGACCGAATCGGCGGTCAGGTTCATTTCGTCAAACATCGGTCGGCTCATTTACTTTATCTCCGGCTACGGTCATCGCTGTCGCGTTCTTTGTAGCTCTAGCTTAGCAAGTTATGCGCCAAAGGTTTGAGTCCGAAGGTTTTTTTTGCACGCCGGCACTGTAGGCCGCTGGCTTGACCTGAAAGTTCGACAGCCCTCGGTCAGGGCCGGTGATGCCAGTAGCGCAACCCCTCGTTTCGCTGGCAAAGCACGGTTTCAGGCTGGTCGCTGCGCCAGGTCGCGGCCCCGCAGGCCGGGGATTTGACGACCGTGACACCACGCTCTTCATAGCGCTGCATGACCGACGCTACCGGGTGACCGAAGCGGTTTCGATAGCCGGCCTGCGCCAGCGCAAATTTGGGCTGAACGGCATCGAGGAACGCCGCGCTGGATGAGGTTTTGCTGCCGTGATGCGGGATCAGCAAAAAATCGGCTTTCAGCCTGGCTTTGGCTGCTTCGTCGTTGACCAGTTTCAACTCCTGCGGCGCTTCGATATCGCCCACCAGCAAGGCCGTTTTCCGGCCATTGGAGATCCGCAGCACACAGCTCATGGCATTGGACTTGTTGGCCCCGTCGTAGTCGCTTGCGGCGGGTTGCAGGACTTCGAAATCAACGCCATCCCAAGCCCAGCGTTGCCCCGCCACACAGCGCGTGGATTTGCGAACCGCCTGCAACTCGTGGCCGTCCTCGATGGAGCTGATGAGTTGCGCCTGAGGCTGCATCGCCAACACCGCCTGCGCCCCGCCTATATGGTCAATGTCGCGGTGGCTCAACATCAGGATGTCTAGGCGTTCGCCCAGCGCGCGCAGCAAGGGCACCAGCACGCGGTGCCCGGCATCGCTCTCGCGCGAAAATTTCGGCCCGGTGTCGTACACCAGCGCATGGCTGGCGGTCCGTACCAGCACGGCGTTGCCTTGCCCGATGTCTGCGCCCAGTATGTCGAACTCCCCCGTTGAAGGACGAAGCGGTTGCCAGAGCAGTACCGGCAGCAGGAGCGGAACACCAAGGACTCGCCAATGCCAGGGCAGACGCATGGCCAGCAAACCACCCCCCAGTACACCCGCAATGGCAAACCACAGCGGCGCGGCCGCAACGCTGATGGATGCCCACGACCAGCCCGACAGCCATTGCAGGAACACCGTCAGGACGCTGACGGAGAGCGCCGCCGCATCCCAAACGGGCGCCCAGAGCGCACCGAGCATCGCCAGCGGTGTGACGACCAGGGTCACCCACGGGATGGCCACCGCATTGGCCAGCAGACCCACCAGCGAAACCTGGTTAAAAAGCAGCAGCGACAACGGCGTGAGAGCGAGTGTGACCACCCATTGCTCCCGCGCGGCCCTGAGCAGCCCCGCCGCAGGTTTGGTCAGCCACGCCCTGCCGCCTTTTTCAGGCTCGAGATCGGCCGCATTGTTGGCCACATCGCCAGACCCGGTCGCGAACAGCACCCCCACCGCGACAAAGGACAGCCAGAAACCCGCCTGCATCAAGGCCCAGGGGTCCAGCGCCACCACAACCACCATCGCAAGCAGCCACACCATGGGCCAGGGCCATTGCCTGCCGCTCTGGCGCAGCAACACGACGGCCGCGAGCATCCAGATGGTTCGTTGGGCCGGCACACCCCACCCTGAAAACAGCGCATACAAAGCGGCCAACATCAGGCCGCCAAGAGCGCCCGCTGTCGCCGCGGGCACCCACAAACAGAGCCGGGGCGTGAGCCGCACGGAGCGACGCCAAAGCCACGCCAGCACCAGCGAAGCAACCCAGGCAAACATCGTGATGTGCAAACCCGAGATGGACATCAAATGTGCAACGCCGGTGGCACGAAACACATCCCAATCGGCGCGCTCAATCGCGGCCTGGTCTCCCACCACCAGTGCGGCGATGACGCCTGCCAGCTGCCGGTTGTCGACCCGCGCAAAAATGGCTTCGCGCACCGTCTGGCGGGCACGCTCGACCGGGTGCGCCCAGCTGTCGCCTGTCTTTTTTGGCGGAGCGTCACGCACGCCGGTGCGCACGTAGCCCGTGGCCTGAACGCCTTGTTCCCATAGCCACAACTCGTAGTCGAACCCATGGGGGTTGCTGTTGCCGTGCGGCGCCTTGAGCCGCACCGTCATCTGCCAGCGCTCACCGGCCCGCAGGTTTTGCGGCAGGCGCTGGTCGGGCGCAAATTCGGGTGGCTCGGCGCTGTCGTTATCGACTGGTCGGGGAGTTGCGGCCCTCACGGGACGGGGGCCAAAGCCGGTATACCAGCCGAGGTAGATTTGCGGCGGGAGGACGGCGTTTTGCCCATCCAGCCGGGCCGAGTCGACCGCAAAACGGAAGCGGATGCCATCCTCACCTGTCTGCGGCATGGCCAGAACCTGGCCGGTGACGGCGATATCCCGACCCTCCAACGCCGGGTTGAGCGCGGTTTTCTGGAAAGCCAGCGCACGAAGGCCGGTTAAGCCAAAACCGGTGGCGATGCAGGTAAAGATGACCAGGAAAGCCCACACCCTGCCCGGAGCTGCCGTACGCCCAGGAGGCAGAAAGAACCACAGCGCAGCAGCACCTGCAAAAGCAGCCGGCACAGCCCCATAAACCCAGCCATCCCAGAGCGCAGCCTGCTGCAACTGGAGTGCCACGCCAACCACAAAGCCAGCCAATAGCGCCCATAAAACTGATGCAGGCAGCAACGGTTTTGCACCGGGTGCAGATGTTTTGATTGAAATACCGTCCCCCTGACGCTTTTTTTACTTTTTGTCTCATGCGTGCGCCGCATGGCTGGATGTTCAACGAACAAGCAGCTCATTTGGCCGACAGGCCCCCATTTGGCTCGCCTCTTGCTAGCATTGGGGCTATCGTCAGCAATTGCCTGCAAGCCCGAGAGTAAGCTTGCGGTCAACTGCACAACCTGCCAAAGCGAGACCGCCCTTGTCCATTCACGTCGCCCTTAGCCACATCACCCACTACAAATACGACCGGCTGGTCAATCTCGGGCCGCAAATCGTGCGGCTGCGCCCAGCCCCGCACAGCCGCACCCAGGTGCTGTCGTACTCGCTGAGGATCGAGCCCGCCGAGCACTTCATCAACTGGCAGCAGGACCCGTTTGCCAACTACCAGGCGCGCCTGGTCTTCCCCAAGCCCACGCGCGAGTTCAAGGTCACCGTCGACATGGTGGTCGACATGGTCACGCTGAACCCGTTCGACTTTTTCCTGGAACCGGAGGCGGAAGAATTTCCCTTCAAATACTCGACATCGATGGCGCAGGAACTGGCGCCCTATCTGGTTGCGGAACCGGCAACGCCCCTGGTGCAGGCTTATCTCGACAAAATTGACAAAACACCAAGGCGCACCAATGACTTCCTGGTCAGCGTCAACCAGCAGCTCCAGCAGGACATCAAATACGCCATCCGCATGGAACCCGGCGTACAGACGCCCGAGGAAACGCTCAAACTGGCCGTCGGCTCCTGCCGCGACACGGGCTGGCTGCTGGTGCAATTGCTTCGCCACATGGGCCTGGCTGCCCGTTTTGTCTCGGGCTACCTGATCCAGCTGAAAGCCGACGTCAAATCGCTCGACGGCCCCAGCGGCACTGAAGTCGATTTCACCGATCTGCATGCCTGGTGCGAGGTGTTTTTACCCGGTGCCGGCTGGGTTGGTCTGGATCCCACCTCCGGCCTCATGGCAGGCGAAGGCCACATCCCGCTGGCCTGCACCCCTGAACCTTCCAGCGCCGCGCCGATTGAAGGCGGCGTGGACGAGTCCGAAGTCGAATTTGCCCACCACATGGGCGTCCAGCGCATTTACGAATCGCCGCGTGTCACCAAGCCTTACACCGAAGAACAATGGGCACAGGTGCTGGCGCTCGGTGAAGCCGTTGACCGCGACCTCGTGGCTGGCGACGTCCGCCTGACGATGGGCGGCGAGCCCACCTTCGTCGCCACCAGTGACCGGGATGCCGCAGAGTGGAACATCGATGCGCTGGGCCCCACCAAGCGCGGCTACGCCACCGAACTCGTTCAAAAGCTGCGCGCCGAATACGGCCAGGGCGGCTTCCTGCATTTCGGCCAGGGCAAGTGGTACCCCGGCGAGCAACTGCCGCGCTGGGCACTCAGCATTTTCTGGCGCAAGGACGGCCAGCCCGTCTGGAAGAACCCGGCCCTGTTCGCCAATGAGAGTCAGCCCTGCAATTACACCGCTGAAGACGCCGCACGCTTCACTGCCACGCTGGCCGACAAACTCGGCCTGGCACCAGACTTCATCACTCCGGGTTTTGAAGACGTCTGGTACTACCTCTGGCGCGAACGCCGCCTGCCGGTCAATGTCGACCCCTTCGACTCGAAACTCGACGACGTGATGGAGCGTGAGCGCCTGCGCCGCGTCTTCATGCAGGGCCTGGATTCGGTCGTCGGCTACGTGCTGCCCCTGAAGGCGCGCGAAACCATCCCCGGCTCATCGGCGCCCCTGTCCGGCCCCGCCTGGACGACCGGCCCGTGGTTCTTCCGTGACGAACGCATGTACCTGATGCCTGGTGACTCACCGATGGGCTATCGCCTGCCGCTGGACTCGGTGCCTTGGGTGTCCAAGACCGACTACCCCTACATGATCGAGTCCGACCCGTTCGCGCCGCGCGATGCCCTGCCGACCACGGCAGCGTTCGCAGGCCGCTACGCCGTTGGCGCGGGCAGTGATTCACAGGCCCAGCGCGTCGAGCAATACCTCGCCCGTTTTACGAAGAATGTCCCGCCGCGCTACGAAGCCCGCCGCGTGATGCAAAGCCCGGTGGGCGTGGCCGGCGTGCAGGGAGACGCGGTTGCAGCCAACGCGCCTTCAACAGCGACGCACACATCCACTGTGCGTGCTCCCAATGCGTTTGAATCAGCCGCATGGCTGACGCGCACGGCGCTCTGCGTCGAAGTGCGCGACCCGCAACGCGCCAACGGCCCCAAGGCCAAAAAAGAGGCCGATGCCAAGGCCTCCGGTCAGGGCAGCGTCGGTGGCGGTGAAAAAGGCGCGATCTACATCTTCATGCCGCCTATGGAGCGCCTTGAAGATTACCTCGACCTGCTCGCAGCGGTTGAAGCCACGGCCCAGACGTTGAACCTGAAAATCGTCATCGAAGGCTATCCACCGCCACGTGACCCGCGGCTGAAAATGCTGGCCGTCACGCCTGATCCAGGCGTGATTGAGGTCAACATCCACCCGGCCTACAACTGGGGCGAACTGGTGGCCCACACCGAGTTTTTGTACGACATCGCGCATGAAACGCGCCTGTCTGCCGAAAAATTCATGACCGATGGCCGCCACACCGGTACCGGCGGCGGCAACCACTTTGTGCTGGGCGGTGCAACGCCTGCCGACAGCCCCTTCCTGCGCAAGCCGGAAGTGCTGGCCAGCCTGGTCGCCTATTGGCACAACCACCCGTCGCTGAGTTACCTGTTTTCGGGCATGTTTATCGGCCCGACCAGCCAGGCGCCACGCATTGACGAAGCCCGAAACGACCAGCTTTACGAGCTTGAAATCGCCATGCGCGAGATCGCGGCCAACCGCGAAAAATACGGCGCAGACATGCCGCCGTGGCTGGTGGACCGCACGCTGCGCAACATCCTGGTCGACGTGACCGGCAATACGCATCGCAGCGAGTTCTGCATCGACAAACTCTATTCGCCCGACTCGTCCACCGGCCGTCTCGGCCTGCTGGAACTGCGCGCGTTTGAAATGCCGCCGCACGCCCGCATGAGCATTGCCCAGCAACTGCTGCTGCGCGCGCTGGTGGCGCGCTTCTGGAACCAGCCTTATCACGGCCGCCTCACGCGTTGGGGTACCGAGCTGCACGACCGCTTCCTGCTGCCGAGCTTTGTGCGCATGGACTTCAAGGACGTGCTGACCGAACTCAACGAAGCGGGTTACCCCTTCGACATGGCGTGGTTCGAGCCGCACTTCGAGTTCCGTTTCCCGATGATCGGCCAGGTCAAGGCCAACAGCATCGAGCTCACCCTGCGCAGTGCACTGGAGCCTTGGCACGTGATGGGCGAGGAAGGCTCGTCCACGGGTACGGCGCGGTATGTCGATTCATCGCTGGAGCGCATCGAGGTTCGCGTCACCGGCCTCAACGACAACCGCTACGTCGTCACCGTCAACGGCCGCGCCCTGCCGCTGCAAAACACCGGCACCGTCGGTGAATATGTGGCAGGTGTGCGCTACAAGGCGTGGAACCCGCCTTCATCACTGCACCCCTCCATTGGTGTGCATGCACCGCTGACCTTCGATGTGGTCGACACCTGGATGGAACGCTCGCTGGGCGGCTGCCAGTACCACGTGGCCCACCCCGGCGGCCTCAGCTATGCAACGCTGCCGGTCAACTCATACGAGGCCGAAAGCCGCCGCCTGACGCGTTTCCTGCAACTGGGCCACACGCCGGGCCGCATGCTGGTCGCGCCGGCGCAACCCAGCCGCGAGTTCCCTTTCACGCTGGATTTGCGTTAACACAACAGGCGTGGGCACATTGCCCGTGCGCGTCCGGCAAAGGCCGCGTGTATACAGCGGCGCATACTAGAATCAGGGCCAGTCTCCGGGAGAGACTGGTGTTCTGGATTGCCTGCAAATTTGCCACCTTTTGGGCCACGTGGAAAACAACAACAAGTCACTTTTTGCAGCCGATTCGCTGGAAACCCCGGCGGAGCTGGCTTCAGCCCTGGCACCGCCCGCGCCCGCCGGCCACTTTGACGAGCTGCGCGGCCGCACGATAGCCAAGCCGCCGCTCATCGCCCCCTCCCAACAACAGGCCACACCGGGCCAGTCGCAAACGCAATCACAGTCCCAGGGTGCCGGTCTTTTTCTGGCAGGTGCAGACCAGCCGTTTGCAGCTGCAAAATCTGCCCCGGCGCCTTTAGCCGAAGGTGCCGCTGCGCCACTGGAAAAAACCTGGACCACGTTTTTCAACTTTCTGGGCAACGACGGGTTTCATGACCTGAACCGCCGCACCGCCAACCTGCAGCGGCAGATACGCGACAACGGTGTCACCTACAACGTCTATGCCGACGCCGACGGGCCGCAGCGTCCCTGGTCGCTGGATCTTTTCCCGCTCATCATTTCGCCGCAGGACTGGCAGCAGATCGACACCGGCATACGCCAGCGCACACGCCTGCTCAACCACGTCATGGCAGACGTCTATGGTCCGCAAAACCTGCTGTCGAAGGGCCTGCTGCCCTCAGCTCTGGTGCAGGGCCACCCGGGCTACCTGCGTGCCATGCAGGGCGTGCAGCCCGCAGGCGGCACTTACCTGCACATCGCCGCGTTTGACCTTGCACGCGGGCCCGATGGCCGCTGGTGGGTGGTGTCGCAGCGTACACAAGCGCCGTCCGGCCTGGGTTACCTGCTTGAAAACCGCTTGACGATTTCGCTGCTCTTCCCGGAAGCTTTCCGCGAGATGAAGGTGCAGCGCCTGGCAGCTTCATACAAGGCGCTGGTCGATGGCATGAAAGCCGCCAGCCCGCAAGGTGCGTCAGGCAACCCGCGCATCGTGCTGCTGACGCCCGGCCCCTACAACGAGACCTACTTCGAGCACGCCTACCTCGCACGTTACCTCGGCCTGACATTGGTCGAAGGCAGCGATTTGATGGTGCGCGATGAGCGGCTCTACCTCAAGACACTGCAGGGCCTGGAGCCTGTGCATGGCCTGCTCAAGCGTCTGGACGATGAATTCCTCGACCCGCTCGAGTTGCGCTCCGATTCAACGCTGGGCGTTCCCGGCCTGTTGCAGGTGATACGCGCCGGCAACGTGTTGGTGGCGAATGCGCCGGGCTCGGCCTTTCTGGAGTCGAGCGCCCTGCTGGGCTTTTTGCCCGCGCTGTCGCGACACCTGCTCGGGGAGACCCTGAGCATCCCTTCGCTGCCGACCTGGTGGTGCGGCGAGCAGGCCGTGATGCAGGAGGTGCTGCCGCAGCTCAAGGAGTGCGTGATCAAGCCGACCTACCCCGGCTCGCGCCTGGAATCGGTGATAGGCCATAGCCTGTCGCGCCGCTCGCTCGATGAGTGGGCTGGCCGCATCGTCCGCCAGGGCGAGGACTACACCGTACAAGCCTATCTCCCGCTGTCGCAGACCCCCACCTGGCAGGGTGAGCGCATCGCGCCGCGATCGGCCATGCTGCGGGTGTTCGCTGTCGCCGATGGCAAGGGCGACTGGCAGGTGCTGCCAGGTGGCCTGGCGCGACTGGCCGGCAAAAACCAGAACATTGCGTCCATGCAACACGGTGGCAGCAGCGCGGACGTGTGGGTGCTCGACGACGGCGGCAATGACCTCGCCAGACAGGGCGTGCCGGCCCGCACGCTGAGCGAGGCGATGGTCGCCGCCGAAGCCGCACCGCAGGAAGCGGAATCCGCCGAAGCACTGGCGGAGCCCGCGACCACGCTTGCGCCCGAGGTGTGGGCCTCAACGTTCAGCCGTTACAAACCACCGGTCACCAGCCGTGCCGCTGAAAACCTGTTCTGGCTGGGCCGCTACACCGAACGTGCCGAAAACTCCCTGCGCCTCGCGCAGCTCACGCTGCACAGCCTGGGCGGTGAAGACCAGTCCTCGCAGCCCCTGCTTCAGTGGCTCAGCGAAATGGCCGTCAACAACGCACTGGTGCTGGAAACCGTGCCGCCCGCCACGCAGGCGCGACGCGTGTTTCAGCGATCGCTGATTGCCGGTTTGTCGCAGACCTCGCAACCTGCCAGCGTGGGTTTCAATTTGCGCGCACTGAAAAGCGCGGCGTCTGCCGTGCGCGAGCGCCTCTCGCAGGAACAGTGGCATGTCATCGTGCGTGCAGAAGCCGATTTTTTCACCCGCTGCGAAGCCTTCAACAAGGCCAGCCAGCACGGCGCGCACGGGCTCGAATCCTCATCGGTCGAGGCCTTGCGTACGCTGGAGCTCGCCAGCGGCTTCATGGCCGCCATGACGGGCGCGCAGACGGACCGCATGATGCGCGACGACGGCTGGCGCCTGCTCAGCACCGGGCGGCACATCGAGCGCCTGAGCATGTTGTCCGCCGCGCTGATTGAGGGCTTTCGCACCGAGGCCGTGTTTGATGAAGGCGGCTTCGGCGCCATGGTTGAACTCTTCGACAGCACCATCACCTTCCACGCGCAATACCAGCAGCGCCGCGACATCCCCGCCCTGCTCGACTTGCTGGTGCTGGACCGCGACAATCCCCGTTCCCTGGGCTGGGTGGTGCAAACGCTCAAGGGACGGCTCGCCAAACTGGCGCAGAGCACGCCGGGTGAATTGCCCGACCTCACCGGTCACCTGCCCGACCCTGGCAACTGGGTGCTGTCGGATTTGTGCGATGCACCTTCCGGCAAACCCGAAAACACCCGCTACGAACGCGTGATCGGCTTGCTGGAGCAGTGCAACGACGCCGCCTTCGAGCTGTCGGACAACATCAGCCGCCAATACTTCAGTCACGCGGCCTCCGGCAACCACAGCCTGGGCACCTGAGCTGCGGCCTTAAACTTGGGCTCTCAGGCCTGATCATGCTTCTCCACGTCGTCCACGAAACCCATTACCTCTACACCCCGGCGGTGGAGAACGCCCATCACGTCGTTCACCTCAAACCCATAGACCACGCCAGCCAGGTGCTGCAGAGCCACAAGCTACGCATCAGCCCCACACCCGCGCAGCAGCGTGATGTGCCCGATGTCTATGGCAACTACCGCACCTTCTTTTCACTGCAGACCAGCCACGACAGCCTGAGCGTTGTCGCGGACAGCATCGTTGAGACCAGCCCCGTGCAGGCGCCCGACTTCGGCGGGCCGGCCCCGTCCTGGGAACAGGTACGCGACCAGTTCCGCTACAGCGCCGGTGCGGCATGGAACGGTGCCTCGGAATTTCTCTTCGCCTCGCCCTATGTACCGCGTGACGACGCCTTTGTGCAGTTTGCGCGCCCCAGCTTCACGCCCGGCCGCCCCCTGCCCGAAGCTGCGCATGACCTGATGGAGCGCATACACAGCGGCATGGTCTACGAGAGCAACAGCACCGAAGTCAGCACACCGGCACTGGTCGCCCTGCGCCAGGGCAAGGGCGTATGCCAGGATTTCGCGCACATCATGGTGGCCTGCTGCAGGGCCATGGGCCTGCCGGCCCGTTATGTCAGCGGCTACATGCTGACCAAGCCGCCGCCCGGCATGCCGCGTTTGATCGGCAGCGATGCCTCACACGCCTGGGCATCCGTCTACTGCCCCGGCGCAGCAGGCAGCAACGCAGCCGGGCACTGGCTGGACTTTGACCCGACCAACGACAGGCCGCCGGGTGAAGACTACGTCACGCTGGCCACCGGCCGCGACTTCCTCGACGTCTCCCCCATGCGCGGCGTGATTCGCGGTGGCGCGCGGCACGTCCTCGACGTGGCCGTGACCGTCGAGCCGGTGGAAGAGCCCGCCACCCTCCCGCACACCGAACCCGTGCCAAACAATCTGCAGGCGCAACAGGGCTGGATGCCCTGGAACAACCAGCAGCAGGGTTAGGCGCTACGGGGCGTTCCGTGCTCCGTGCTCTGTTTTTCGCGTTCAGCCCTCCGGCATCACCCCTTCTTTTTATCTTCAGGAGCCCCCATGAGTACCGGACCCATCTACGACAAGCTCAAAGCACTCAACATCACCCTGCCGCCACTGGCCATCCCGGCTGCCGCCTATGTGCCGTTTGTGCAGACCGGCAACCTGATTTTTGTCAGTGGCCACCTGCCCCGCAAAGACGGCAAGGTCATCACCGGCCAGCTCGGCAAGAACGTGACGACCGAAGAAGGCAAGGCTGCCGCACGCGCCATCGCCATCGACCTCATGGGCACGCTGGAAGCAGCCGTCGGCCTGAACAAGATCAAGCGCATCGTCAAACTCATGAGCCTGGTCAACTCGACCAGCGACTTCACCGAGCAACACCTGGTGACCAACGGCGCGAGTGAGCTGTTCGGCGAAGTCTTCGGCGATGCCGGCAAACATGCGCGAAGTGCTTTCGGTGTGGCGCAAATCCCGCTGGGCGCCTGTGTCGAAATCGAGCTGATCGCCGAAGTCGGCTAAACACCAAACCCGCCAGCGCTGGCACGCCGCATGACCTCCTTTCAGGGCAAGCTGAAGATCCGGCACCTGGAAGTTGTGCTGTCCGTGGCGGACTGCGGCAACCTTTCGCGCGCGGCCACGCAACTGGGCATGACGCAGTCCGGCCTCTCGCGGGCCATTGCGGAAATTGAAGAGCTTGCGGGCGGCCGCCTGTTTGAACGCACACCGCGCGGCATGGCCTGCACGGCGCTGGGCCTGTCCATGTGCCGCCACGCAGGCACGCTGCTGGGCCAGTTTCGCAAGGCCGAAGCAGACCTCGCCGCCATCTCGGGCGGCGACCTCGGCAGCCTCACCATAGGCTGTTTCTCGATGTTCAGCGGCTGGCCGCTGGCCGATGCGGTGCAGGCCTTTCGCGCCAAGCACCCGCAGGTCACATTGACCATACAGATCGGCACGCATGAACGCCTCATCAAGGACCTGGATGCGGCCGACATCGATGTGCTCATCAGCCGCTACACGCCGGGCCTGGACCCGCAGGCCTATCGTTCGTTGTCGCTGCTGGACGATGCCATCGTGATGGGCTGCGCACCGAAACATCCACTGGCTGAAAAGAAAAAAGTGACGCTGGCCGACTGTGTGGCTTTCCCCTGGATCACGCCGCTGCCGGGCAGCCGGCTGCGTGCCGAGCTATACGCGCTGATCAAGGCCAACCAGCTCGTGGCACCCGACATGGTGGGTGCGCTGTCGCCGGAGTTCGGCCGTGAGATGGTGGCTGGCGGCGACTACCTCTGGCTGCTGCCGGGCAGCGTCGCCGCCGTCATGCGCAGCAAGGGCGACATCCACGTGCTGCCGGTGGATGTGCCGCTCAGGCGCTCACCCATGGCCGCCATCTGGCGCCGTGACAGGCCCAGCACGCGTGAAGTCCGGGCTTTCTCAGCGGTGCTGTCGCGCGTCATCAAGGCCGAAAAAGCGCTCGAGAACCACTGAGCCGCCGGCCTGTTCGGCATCCCTGCGCCGGGAAGCTGGCCGGTATGCGTCTTCCTCATGGCTTTTCTCAAAACCCGCATGCCCGCTGAGGGCGCAGGCGTCCTAACATCGGCGGGAGACAGTTCGAACCACAAGGACAAGGACGCCCACCCGCATGAGCAGCAACGCAGTACCCGCCACAGCAAAAACCAGCCAGGGCACCGTCACCGGCACACGCGAACCCAACGGCGTCTGTCGTTTCAGCGCGATGCCCTTTGCAGCAGCGCCCATCGGCAAGCTGCGCTGGCGTGCCCCTGAACCGGCAGCCTGGTCAGGCACGCTGGACGCCACACGCCCCGGCCCCATCGCGCCGCAACTGCCGTCGCGCCTGCGCGAGGCCATGGGCGACATTCACGAGCCTCAGTCCGAAGACTGCCTGAACCTGACCGTCTGGACACCCGCGGCAGACAGTAAAAAACGACCGGTGCTGGTCTGGCTGCATGGTGGCGCGTGGCAAAGCGGTGCGGGGGCCATCGACTGGTACTCGGGCGCGCACCTCGCACAAACAGGCGACATCGTGGTGGTCTCGCCCAACTACCGTCTCGGCGCGCTGGGCTGGCTCTGCGTGCCGGGTGAAACGGCCAACGTCGGCCTGCTGGACCAGGAAGCCGCCCTCGCCTGGGTGATGGACAACATCGAACATTTCGGCGGTGACCCCGACAACGTCACGCTGATGGGGCAATCAGCCGGTGCGGGCTCCATCGCCTGCCTGCTGGCACGCCAGCCCCGCTTCAAACGCGCCATCATGCAAAGCACGCCGCTGGGCCGCGGCCTGCGCAACACCGCACAGGCGGCACTCATTGCAAACGCTTTTCTGGAAGCCGCAGGCGCCGACAGCCTGGACGCCGCACGCCAGCTGCCCGCCGATGTCTTCCTCAGTGCCCAGCAAGCGCCTGCGGTGCTGGCAGCGCTCAAGGCAGAAGGCAGCAGCCGCAGTATCTTCGGCCCCGTGGCCGATGGTGACGTGCTGCCCGCCGGCACGTCCCATGACACCGAAGGCATGAAGGCCGCAGCAGGCAAGGTGGACGTCATCATCGGCAGCACCGCTGAAGAAATGCGCTCCTTCCCCGGCGCACCGCCCGGCGAGGCGGGCCGCAAGCTGGGCGATATGCTGTTTGGGGCACCCTCCCTGCAATGGGCCCGCAATGCAGCCGCTTCAGGTCGCTTGGCCTGGACCTACCGTTTCGACTACGCCCCATCTGCGGCCTGGGGTGCGTGCCACTGCATTGAGCTGCCGTTCATCTTCGGCACGCTGGCCGCTTACGGCGAGGCCCCCATGCTGCAGGGCGTGGATGCAGGGCACGCCGGACAGCTCAGCCGTGAGATGCAGTCCAGCTGGCTGGCCTTCATCAAGGGCGGCTCGCCGGCTTGGCAGCCTGCGACACCGACCGACGACAACTTGCGCATCTTTGCGTGAGGCCTCAACACAGCCCGCCTCACATTCAACACACAGACCGAAAGACCAGCATGATGAAAAAGACCCTGTGCGCCTTCGCCCTGTTTCTGTCCGCCTCGGCGATGGCCGCGTTTCCCGAAAAACCCGTAAAGATCATCGTCTCCAACCCGCCAGGCGGGCCGGTGGATGTGATGCTGCGTGTGCTGGCGACACGCCTGTCTACCGTCTGGGGCCAGCCTGTGGTGGTCGAGAACAAACCGGGCGCATCAGGCATCGTCAGTTCCACCGCCCTCATCAAGTCACCGGCAGACGGCTACACGCTGGGCATGTTTGTAGCGTCCTCCATCACCATCATGCCGTTCGCGGTCGAAAGCCTGCCCTACGACCCGGTGAAGGACATGCAACCGATCTCGCTCGTCGCACGCACGCCCTTCGTCTTTGTGGTCGCACAGAACAGCCCGCTCAAGACCTGGAACGACTTCGTGCAGCAGGCCGGCAAACGCGACATGAGCATGGGTTCGCTCTCGGTCGGCACGGCATTCCATCTGGTGTGGGAGCAGACAGCGCGCCAGGCCGGCATCAAGGCGCTGTATGTGCCCTCGCCTTCGTCGGGCAAGACGCAGCTCGACCTGATGGGCGGCCTGCTGGACGTGGTGCTGGATGCGCCTTCCAGCGCCAGGGGCCTGATCGACAGCGGCAAGCTGCGCGCACTGGCCATCACCAGCCCGGAGCGTTTCTCCGGCCTGCCGAACACGCCCACGCTCAATGAAGCCGGCCTCAAGGGCTATTCATCGCAACCGTGGATTGGCCTCATGGCACCTGCCGGCCTGCCCGCAGCCATAGTGAGCCAGATCCAGGCCACCGTCGCCGCCATCCTGAAAGAACCGGCCATGAAAACGCAGATGGAAACATTGGGCATGGTTCCCGTCGGCAGCAGCCCGGAAGAGCTGGCCCGGACCATTCAGAACGACAGGAAAGACATGGAACCGCTGGTCAAACGGCTGGGCATCAAGCTGCAATAGGCGTCTGCACCCGCGTGCGCTGGGCTCGCATCACCCAGATCGCTATTAATTCAATAGCTTCTCACGCTCGTTTTTAAAGGGCTGGAGCCCGATTTGGCACCTGAAAATGGCCTTTTTTGGCCATTTTTTTGCTTCTCAGCGTAGCCAAAACCAGGGAATTGGCAAAAAGTTAATACCCAACTTAACATTTTGCCATTTATTAACGTACACGTTAAATTTTTAACGTGTACGACAAAAAATAGCTGGTGACCTTTCGCACCGGCCCTTCGAACCTGCAGGGCGAACGGGAAACCTTACTCCACCCGCTCAACCGAAGCCGGCTTGAACCCCAGGTCAGCCGCCTTGCCCTTGCGACCACGTGCGGCGCGGGCGTTGTTCAGGCTGCGGATCTCCAGCGTCTCTTCACGCGCCTTGCCGCCACGGCCGATGCCGCTGATCTTCACGCTGCGGGTGTAGGCGGCTGCGCCTGCCAGGCTGTCTTTGGCCTCGAGGTCAATCAGCATCAGGCCGCGGCCGCCATTGGCCATGGGCTTGAGTTCGCCGATCTCGAAGGTCAGGATGCGGCCGCCTGTCGATGCGCAGGCCACGTGGGTGGCCGGCACGTTTGGTGGCACGTTGGCGGGTGAGGGGCGGCAGACGGTCTCGCCTGCGCCGCAGCTGATGAAGGCCTTGCCCGCCTTTTGGCGCGACAGCATGTTCTCGACCGTGGCCAGGAAGCCGTAACCGCCCGAGCCGCTGAGCAGCAGCCAGGCGCTGGCGGCGCCGGCGAAGTAATGCAGGATCTGCGTGCCGGTTTCCAGCTCGATCATGGTGGTGATGGGCTGGCCGTCACCGCGTGCGCCGGGCAGCGACGACACCGGCAGCGAGTAAACGCGGCCGTTGCTGCCGAAAGCCAGCAGGCTGTCGACAGTGCGGCATTCAAAGGTGCCGTACAGGTCATCGCCCGACTTGAAGGCAAAACTCGATGCCTCATGGCCGTGGCCGGTGCGTGCACGCAGCCAGCCCTTGCTGCTGATGACCACCGTCACAGGCTCGTCGATCACCTTGACTTCAAACACCACCTTTTTCTCGGCCTGGATGAGCGTGCGGCGTGCGTCGGCGAACTGTTTGGCGTCGGCTTCGATCTCTTTCACCATCAGGCGCTTGAGCGCTGCCGGGCTGCCGAGGATTTCTTCCAGCCTGCCCTGCTCTTCACGCAGGTTTTTGAGCTCCTGCTCGATCTTGATGGCTTCCAGCCGCGCGAGCTGGCGCAGGCGAATTTCGAGGATGTCTTCAGCCTGCCGGTCGCTGAGCTTGAAGCGCGCAATCAGCGCCGCCTTGGGCTCGTCCGACTGGCGGATGATGGCAATGACTTCATCGATGTTGAGCAGTACCAGCTGCCGGCCTTCGAGGATGTGGATACGGTCCAGCACCTTGTCGAGGCGGTGTTGCGAACGGCGCTGGATGATGGTCTGGCGGAACTCTGTCCATTCCACCAGCATTTGCCGCAGCGACTTCTGCGCAGGTTTGCCGTCCAGCCCGACCATGGTCAGGTTGATGGGCGCGGAGCTTTCGAGGCTGGTGTGGGCCAGTAGCGTGGTGATGAGTTCGGACTGCTCGATGCGGCTGGTCTTGGGCTCGAACACGAGGCGAACAGCAGCTTCCTTGCCGGACTCATCGCGCACCACGTCGAGCACGGCCAGCACGGTCTGCTTGAGCTGCGCCTGGTCGGCGCTGAGTGCCTTCTTGCCGGCCTTGACCTTGGGGTTGGTCAGCTCTTCGATTTCTTCCAGCACACGCTGGGTGCTGACGCCGGGTGGCAACTCGGTCACCACCAGTTGCCACTGGCCGCGCGCCAGTTCCTCTATCTTCCAGCGTGCGCGCACCTTGAGCGAACCGCGACCGCTGCTGTAGGCCGCAGCAATGTCGACGCTGCTGGAGATGATCTGGCCGCCGCCCGGGTAGTCGGGGCCGGGGACAAGGGCATACAGCTCGTCGTCGCTGAGTTTGGGGGATTTGAGCAGCGCCACACAGGCGTCTGCAATTTCACGCAGGTTGTGGCTGGGGATTTCCGTCGCCAGGCCGACGGCAATGCCGCTGGCCCCATTGAGCAAGGTGAACGGCAGGCGCGCCGGCAACTGGCGGGGTTCTTCGAAAGAGCCGTCGTAGTTGGGGACAAAGTCGACCGTGCCTTCATCCAGCTCATCGAGCAGCAAGGTCGTGATGCGGGCCAGACGCGCTTCGGTATAGCGCATGGCCGCCGCGCCGTCGCCGTCGCGTGAGCCGAAGTTGCCCTGGCCGTCGACCAGCGGGTAACGCTGCGAAAAATCCTGCGCCATGCGGACCATCGCGTCGTACGCCGCCTGATCGCCGTGCGGGTGGTATTTGCCCAGCACGTCGCCAACGACACGCGCGCTCTTGACAGGCTTGGCACCACTCGCACCATTGGCCCCGCCGAAAGCCAGGCCCATGCGCGCCATGCTGAACAGGATGCGCCGCTGGACCGGCTTCTGGCCGTCGCACACGTCGGGCAGGGCCCGGCCCTTGACGACGCTCAGGGCGTATTCAAGGTAGGCACGTTGCGCGTAGGCGGCGAGGGAGTCCTGATCGGCCGGCTCAGGAGTGACAGCCTGCGGGTCTGCGGTGAAAAGGTCCATGTGTCAGTACGAATGCAAATGTGAATGAAAACGGTCGAACCGGAAAATGCAGGCAAACTTTATCAGGCTGTTTTGACCGGGGAACCAAACCCCCGGGGCGGCGGCGCCTCAGGTCGCCACAGGTTTGCTGACGTCACCCTCGACCACCAGGATGCTGCGTGCACGGTGGCTGCGAGGCCAGTCGTCAAAGCGCGCAGCGAGGTTGGTGAGCCAGTCCTTGACCGCCGGCATGGACATGGGTTTGGCAAAACTCAGGGGACGCAGGACCACACGGAACTGCAGCTCGACGCCGGGCAACTGAGGGCTGTCAATGCGCAAGCCACTGACCACCAGACGGGTCGCCAGCGCCGATATCTCAGCGGGGTTGCTCAGGCCTTGGGCCACCACCGCAAAACGCCCCCCGGCGATACGCGCCACGAGGTCGTTGTCACCGATGGAACGCCGCAGGCGCAAGGCGGCTTCGAGCAGCAGTTTTTCGCTGAATTCCGAGCCCATCTCGTTGATGAGGCCGTTCCAGTTCTGGACATGAATGAGGAACAGCGCGCTGCTCGACTGACCCTGTTTGGCCTGGTTGGCACGCGACGTGATGCGCATCAGCCGCTCGACCAGAACCGGCATGGTGGCCAGGCCCGTCAAGGGGTCGGTCACATCGGCCGAGGCACTGCGCAGGCGGCTTTCGTTGAGCAGGCGGCTGCGCCAGACCAGCGACAGGTAAATGGGCGGCACCTGCAGCACCAGCATCAGGACCACGGGCCAATAGGCCCTCTGGGCTTCAACGATGCTGGAGAGAAACACCAGCGCCACGCCGATGCCCAGGACATCGCCCAGCACAAGCCACCATTTCCAGGGGCCCGCACTGTCCCAGGATTGCCGCCCCAGGTAAATGGACGAAGCGACGAGCAGCAACATCCACATGATGCCTAGGCCCAGCGCAATCTGGCCGCCCTCATGGCCTGAATGCGGGACCAGGCCGCTGACCGCATAAAAACCCATCAGGGCCAAGGTCGCCAGGCCAATCGCCACCATCACGACCTTGTCGACGCGCGAATTGTGGCGGTTGCGCAGCAGCCACATCTCGAGAATGGTGACCAGGGCAGGCCCGGCAACCAGCAATTCCAGTTGCATGAGCCGGCGGCCCGGCATCAGGCTTTCGCCACCGAAAATCAGTCCGACCACGACCGCAATGTAGGCCGCGAGGAAAAGCAGGGTGCGTTCCTCGTAGGCATAGGCAATGATGAGGCTGAGCAGCAACACGAGGCCCAGCACACCAACGGTCAGGCCGAGTGCAAAAATATCAGGGTTGAAGATCAGGTTCATCCGCGCTGCCTGGGTGCCCGTTTACTCTGACAGGGCATCAGGCGAGCGCCGCGCGTCGGGCGGCAGTGCAGCGGCCACCGGCAGCATGTTGCCGCGCCCGGAGGCTCCACCCATCATCTCCATGCGCACACGGCCAGGTGTCCTGCGGCCGTCGGCCAGAATGCCGGACGGTTTGAGATGGCCATACAGCTGCATGACGGTCTTCACGTAATTTTTGGTTTCAGGGTAGTTCGGGATCTTGTTGCCGGCCCGCTGGACCGCGCCTTCGCCCGCGTTGTAAGCCGCCACCGCCAGCTCCAGCTGGCCGGGAAACATGTCGATCAGGTCCTTGAGGTAGCTGGAGCCAGCCTTGATGTTGATCTTGGGATCGGTCAGTTTTTGCGAAATCGCAGACTTTTTGTCGGCCCGCACGCCATAGCGCTCGGCCGTCGGCGGAATCAGCTGCATCAGGCCGACCGCGCCTTTGGGGGACACGGCGTGGGCATCAAAACCCGACTCGGTCGCGATCAAGGCCTGCAGCAGCTCGTAGTCGATGCCGTGGGTTGCCGAGGCTTCGCGCATCAGGTGCTTGACCGCCTTGTAATTGGGCGAAACGTCAAAATAGGCCAGCAGCTTGGGCGGTGCATAGGCACCACCCGCCCCTGCACGCACGGCCGTCGTGCCCTTGTCGCCGATTGCGGGCGACGCCTTCAGGTTGCCGGCAGAAAAGCTTTCATTGCCGCGAAAGAAAAGCTCGTAACGTTCGTCCAGCTTTTCGGCTGAAAAGTGCGCCACACCCTTGGCATCGACATAACCCCACACGTCAGCCCGTGCGGGTGCCGAAAACACGCTGCCAAGCAGCAATGCCAGCATTGCGGGCACGACGAGGCCAGCCGGTTTGCGCGTGGCCATCCGCAAAGCCGACACTTTCAGTGCCGCGAACCATCGCTTGATCAAAACAGGCAGGACAGGTTGCATCAGGGTCTAAATATCTATTTCCACGGCATCACCGTGCAGTTCCATCAGTTCACGGCGCGCCGCAGCTTCGCCCTTGCCCATCAATCTGGTGATGAGGTCTTCCGTTTGCAAGAAGCTCTGGTTACCCAGTTGTACAGGCAACAGGCGGCGGGTGTCAGGATTGAGTGTCGTTTCCCACAATTGTTCCGCACTCATTTCACCCAGGCCCTTGAAGCGGCTGATGCTCCAGGAGCCTTCCTTGACGCCTTCCTTGCGTAATTTATCAAGAATTGCGGTCAATTCGCCTTCATCCAGCGCATAAACCTTGGAAGCGGGCTTTTTCCCGCGTGCCGGTGCATCCACACGGAAGAGCGGCGGCCGGGCAACATAAACGTGTCCGGCTTCGATCAGCTTGGGGAAGTGCCTGAAAAACAGGGTCAGCAGCAGCACCTGAATATGCGAGCCATCGACATCGGCATCACTCAAGATGCAGACTTTGCCGTAGCGCAGGCCCGTCAGGTCGGGCGTGTCGTTTGGGCCATGCGGGTCCACACCAATCGCCACGGCAATGTCGTGAATCTCGGTATTGGCAAACAGGCGGTCGCGTTCGACTTCCCAGGTGTTGAGCACCTTGCCGCGCAGGGGCAGGATGGCCTGGCTTTCCTTGTCGCGCCCCATCTTGGCGCTGCCACCGGCGGAGTCGCCCTCGACCAGGAACACCTCGTTGTGCGCGAGATCACGGCTTTCACAGTCGGTCAACTTGCCGGGCAACACCGCGACGCCGGAACCCTTGCGTTTTTCGACTTTCTGGCCGGCCTTTTGCCGGGTCTGGGCAGCACGAATCGCGAGTTCGGCCAGTTTTTTGCCGTAATCGACGTGGTGGTTGAGCCACAGCTCCAGCGATGGACGCACATAACTCGACACCAGACGCACCGCATCCCGGGAATTGAGGCGCTCCTTGATCTGGCCCTGGAACTGCGGGTCCAGCACCTTGGCCGACAACACATAACTGGCGCGGGCAAAAACATCTTCAGGCAGCAGCTTGACGCCCTTGGGCAGCAGCGAATGCAGCTCGATGAAACTCTTGACCGCATTGAAGAGGCCATCGCGCAGGCCGCTTTCATGCGTACCACCGGCGCTGGTCGGGATCAGGTTGACATAGCTCTCACGCACCGGCTGGCCGTCTTCGGTGAAGGCCACGCACCACTCAGCGCCCTCGCCTTCGGCGAAGCTGTCGTGTGCGGCGTCGGCATACCCATCGCCCTCGAACATGGGAATCACCGGGTCAGCCGTCAACGTCTGCATGAGGTAGTCACGCAGGCCGCCCTTGTAAAGCCAGGTCTGGGTTTCTTTGGTCTTCTCGATGGTCAGCGTGACTGTCACGCCCGGCATCAAAACCGCCTTGCTGCGCAGCAGGTGCGTCAGCTCGGCCATCGGCAGCGCCGACGACTCAAAGTATTTCGCGTCAGGCCAGGCCCGCACGGTGGTGCCCAGCTTGCGGTCGCCCTCACCGTTCTTGCGCAGGTGGAGTTTTTCGACCACGTCCCCGCCCGAAAACACCAGCCGCGCCACCATGCCTTCACGGTAGGACGTCACTTCTAGGCGTTTGGAGAGCGCATTCGTCACACTGACGCCGACCCCGTGCAATCCACCGGAAAAACTATAGGCGCCGCCCTGGCCCTTGTCGAACTTGCCACCCGCATGCAGCCGTGTGAACACGAGTTCTACAACCGGTGCCTTTTCTTCGGGGTGCATGCCAAACGGAATACCGCGGCCGTCGTCCTCAATGCTCACCGAGTTGTCGGTGTGCAGCGTGACTTTGATCTTTTTGCCGTGGCCGGCCAGCGCCTCGTCGGCGGAGTTGTCCAGCACTTCCTGGATGATGTGCAGCGGGTTATCGGTGCGCGTGTACATGCCCGGCCGCTGCTTGACGGGCTCAAGGCCCTTGAGCACACGAATGGAGCTTTCAGAGTATTCGGGAGGTAATTTGACGGCCATGGGGAATCAGGAATGTGCGGCGATTGTAGACGTGCGGCAGAAAATACTGGACAAATATACAGCGCGCGTCTCGCTCCAGCCATCCGGGCGAATGCGGCCAAAGGCAGGCAAAACGTATTTTCGTTAAAGTCGCTGGATGTCTTCTACCCCTGCTGCATCGGGCACACCCGGCAAAACACTGAGCACCGCACAAGTTCTCGCCTGCGGCGCCGCCATCCTGACACTTTCCATGGGCATACGCCACGGCTTTGGTCTCTGGCTGCAACCCATTACACAGGCCCAGGGATGGACCCGCGAAACGTTTGCTTTTGCCATCGCCATCCAGAACCTGTCCTGGGGCGTTTTCGGAATTCTTGCGGGCATGGTCTCCGACCGTTTTGGAGCCTTCCGCATCCTGGTCGCGGGCACCATCGCTTACGCACTGGGCCTGGCGGGCATGGCACTGTCGCCGACAGGCTTCATGTTCACCCTGACCACTGGCGTCCTCATAGGCGCGGCACAGGCAGGCACCACCTACGCCATTATTTATGGGGTGATCGGCCGCAACGTGTCGGCTGAGAAGCGGTCCTGGGCCATGGGTGTCGCGGCGGCGGCCGGTTCGTTCGGTCAGTTCCTGATGGTGCCGGTCGAAAGTTTCCTCATCAGCCATTTGGGCTGGAAAGAGGCACTGCTCCTTCTGAGCGGCGTTGTGCTTCTGGTCGTGCCGCTGTCGCTGGGTCTGCGGGAGGCCAATTTTGGCGGCGGACAAGCCCAGAAACGCGAACAGACCATCGGCCAGGCGCTGCGAGAGGCTTTTAAATACCCGAGCTTTCGCCTGCTGATGGCGGGTTATTTTGTCTGCGGCTTCCAGGTTGTTTTTATTGGCGTACACATGCCCAGCTACCTCAAGGACAAGGGGCTCTCGCCCCAGGTCGCGGGCTACGCGCTGGCGCTCATCGGGCTGTTCAACGTGTTCGGGACCTACGCTGCGGGCGCGCTGGGCCAGAAAATGCTCAAGAAGAACATCCTGGCCGGCAACTACTTCCTGCGCGCCCTCTTTATCAGCGTGTTCCTGCTGGTGCCCCTCAGCCCCATGAGTGTCTACATTTTTGCGGCCATGATGGGCCTGCTGTGGCTGTCCACCGTGCCGCCGACCAACGCGGTGGTGGCCCAGATCTTTGGCGTACAGCATCTGTCCATGCTGGCGGGTTTCATCTTTTTCAGCCACCAGATCGGCTCCTTCCTGGGCGTCTGGCTGGGGGGTTACCTGTATGACAAGACGGGCAGCTACAACATCGTCTGGTACATCACGATCGGTCTGGGCATATTTGCGGGCCTGATCAACCTGCCCATCAAGGAAGCGCCTATCCAGCGCAACACAGCAGTCCCCCTGGGCCAAGGGGCTTAACGTGCCGCAAGCCCTGGCCCTCAAACTGGCCACCTGGACAGGTGCCGTGCTGCTTTGTCTGGGCGTGTTTGCCCTGTACACGCAGCCGGAATTCCTTGTCACACTTGCCAACCAGGTCTGGGCTTGCTTCTAGGGCAGCCTGGATGACCCGTAAGGGCAGATAACGGCAGATAACGACCGGGTACACCACCCCGGTTCAACAGGTTCCACTCGCATGAAAACAGTGATCATCACCGGCGCATCGGATGGCATAGGCGCAGAGATGGCACGCCAATTGGCCGCAAGCCATGGCGCAGCCGTGAGCCTGGTACTGGCAGCCCGCGATGTCAGCCGACTGAACGGCGTGTCTGACGCCTGTATGGCCCTGGGTGCGCAAACGCTGGTCGCGCCCACCGATGTCTCCGATGAACCCGCCTGCCGCCAGCTGATCGCCGCCACCATTGGCAAATTTGGCCGACTGGACGTTCTCATCAACAATGCCGGCATGTCCGCACAGGCCTTGCTGGAAGAGGTCAAGGCCGAAGACCTCGCCTGGTATGAACAGTTAATGCGCATCAATCTCTGGGGAAGCGTCTGGTGCACCCATGCCGCCCTGCCTTGGCTGAAACAAAGCCGGGGCAGCATCGTGGCGGTGTCCAGCCTCGCAGGGCTGGTCGGTGTGCCCGGGCGCACGGCCTACAGCGCCACAAAATTTGCCATGACCGGATTTTTTGAGGCCCTGAGGGCAGAGTTGAAAACAGCAGGTGTCAGCGTGACCACCGCTTACCCCGGCGTGGTGTCGACCAACATCCGGCATCACGGGTTCAATGCCGCCGGCCTGCCCGCAGGCGCCAGCGGCCTGAGGGAAGACAACGCGATGGGGGTTGAAGAGTGCGCGCGCCTGATCATCGAGGGCATGAACGGGCGTGACCGGGAAGTCGTCATGACCTCCAGGGGCAAACTCGGGCGCTGGCTCAAGCTGATTGCCCCGGGGCGCGTAGAGGCGATGGCGCTGGCAGCGCTCAAAGACGAGGTCAAGCCGCAGTGACGGCTTCCAGTCCACATGGCATGGGGGCCGCATCGGAATGGGTGCAACGCTGGTCCCACCTCGTGCCGCCAGGTGGCCGGGTTCTTGACGTGGCCTGCGGTCACGGACGCCACGCGCGCTGGTTCCATCAACGCCAGCACCCGGTGACTGTGGTCGACAAGTCCGCGCAAGCCATTGAATCGATAGCACTGCCCCCAGCGTCCTGCGAAGCCGTCGTAGCCGATATTGAGGAGGGGCCGTGGCCATTTGCCGGCCGGCTTTTTGATGCCGTGGTCGTGACCAACTACCTCTGGCGGCCACTTTTCCCCACTCTTTTGGCCAGCCTGGCACCGAACGGCGTCCTGATTTACGAGACTTTTACCGACGGCAATGAAACTGTCGGCAAACCCTCGCGGTCTGACTTCCTGTTGCGGCATGGCGAATTGCTGGAGATGTGTAAAGCGCTTCGCATCATTGGGTACGAAGACGGCTTTCAGGCGGGCGCTGATGGGGAATTCCCCCGATTCATCCAGCGGATTGCCGCAGTCCGGGAACCGACGGGCAATGCGGCGCCCGCACGTTATGAGCTCGCGGGCTCTGGGTAGAATGCTGGATTTGCTTTCACCCCTGATAAAAGGCCGACTGGTTGACGCCAGAGCCTGACAAAGACATGAAAACCATTACTGGCAGCATCGTTGCACTGGCTACTCCCTTGCTTGAAAACGGCAAGGTTGACTATCCCAGCCTGCGAAAGCTGGTGGACTGGCACATTGCAGAAGGCACCGATTGCGTCGGGGTGGTGGGCACGACGGGCGAGTCACCCACCGTCAATGTGGAAGAGCACTGCGAGATCATTCGCGTTGCGGTCGAGCAGGCCAACAAACGCGTCCCCATCATGGCGGGTTGCGGTGCCAACTCAACGGCCGAAGCGATCGAGCTTGCGAAATTTGCCCGCGGTGTCGGCGCCGATTGCCAGTTGCAGGTTGTGCCCTACTACAACAAGCCCACGCAGGAAGGGCAATACCGCCACTTCCAGGCCATCGCCGAAGCCACAGGCGACCTGCCGATTGTTTTGTACAACGTGCCGGGCCGCACCGTCGCGGACATGGCCCATGCCACCGTGCTCCGTCTGACGCAAGTGCCGGGTATCGTGGGCATCAAGGAGGCCACTGGCAATATTGAACGTGCGCAATGGCTGATCAAGGAAGTACCCGAAGGGTTCGCCGTGTATTCCGGCGACGACCCCACCGCCGTAGCCCTCATGCTTTGCGGCGGCCATGGCAACATCAGCGTGACAGCCAACGTTGCCCCGAAGCTGATGCATGAACTCTGCAAGGCAGCGGTTGCCGGTGATGCCAAGCGCGCGATGGCGCTGCAGATGAAACTGTTGCCGCTGCACAAGCACCTCTTTGTGGAAGCCAACCCGATTCCCGTCAAATGGGCCATGGCGCGTATGGGCCTGTGCGGCCCGACCCTGAGGTTGCCCATGACCCCGCTGGAAACATCGAACGAAGCGACTGTGGAAGGCGCACTGCGCCTTTGCGGCCTGATCTGATTTTTAAGGAAACCCAAGTGAAGACTTTGCAAAATCGCAGTGGCCTTTGGACAGCAAAAAACGTGGCGGGTCTGTCCCTGCTGGCTGCATCAATGCTGATGGCAGGTTGCTCTACCGTCAGCGAACTGATGTCGGGTGACAAGCTGGACTACAAATCCAACGGTAAAGCCGGTCCCTCCCTTGATGTTCCTCCGGACCTGACGCAACTGTCCAAGGAAACACGCTATGTCGTACCGGGCACGGCAGTCAGCGCCAATGCCTTCCAGGTCGGACAGGCCTCTTCGCAAACCGCACCGGTAGCCGCAACCAGTGTCGGTGACGTGCGTATCGAGCGTGCCGGCAACCAGCGCTGGCTGGTGGTCAACCGTCCGGCGGATCAGTTGTGGAGCCCTGTGCGTGATTTCTGGCTGGAAGGCGGCTTCCTGTTGGCCCTTGACCAGCAAAACATCGGCATCATGGAAACCGATTACGCCGAAAACCGGGCCAAGATACCGCAGGATTTCATCCGTTCGACCATCGGCAAGGTCTTTGACGGCCTTTATTCGACGGGCGAGCGCGACAAATTCCGTACCCGCCTGGAACGCAATGCGGCCGGCGGCACCGAGATTTACATCAGCCATCGCGGCATGATCGAAACGGTCCGCTCCAACAACACCAATGCCGGGCAGACCGGTGACAACACCATCTGGCAACCGCGGCCGGCCGACCCCGAACTGGAAGCCGAATTCCTGCGCCGGCTCATGGTCAAGCTGGGCGTGAACCAGGAGCAGTCCCGTGCGCTGGTGGCGTCGGCAGGCCCGGTTCGCCCCGGTTCACGCATTGCGGATGTCAATGGCGCGCCCGTCGTCCAGATGGACGAGGACTTTGACCGCGCATGGCGCCGCGTCGGGCTGGCGCTTGACCGCACCGGCTTCACGGTCGAGGATCGTGATCGCGCACAGGGCACCTACTTTGTGCGTTATGTCGAACCCACACCCGACAAGAAAGAGCCCGGCTTCCTGGCCAAGCTGTTCAGCGGCTCGGAGCCTTCCGTTCCGCCGCTGAAATACCGGATCACGGTCAAGAGCCAGGGCAATGCCACGACGGTGTCCGTGCTGAATGCCCAAGGCGCTGCAGAATCCTCCGCCAATGCGCAGCGCATTGTGAAGGTGATTGCGGACGACCTCAAATAAAGGCCTGTGCGGAATTTTTTGCCACGTGAGGCCCCATCGGGCCTTTGAAGCACTTGCTCAGATTCAAGAGCCTGGGCAGCGGCAGTTCGGGCAACGCAACCGTCATCGAATCAGGCGGTTTGACGCCGCTTCGTCTGCTTGTTGACTGCGGGCTGGGGATACGACAGCTCCAGTCACGGCTTGGCCAGGCCGGCCTGGAACTGGGCGATCTGCATGCGGTATTTATCACCCACGAACACGGCGATCACATCGGGTGCGCCCGGGCTCTCGCGCTGCGTCACCGCATCCCGGTGTGGATGAGCAGGGGCACCTATGCGGCCATCGGCTCCCCGGACTTTGAAGGCCTTTTGCACTTTGCGCGTGACGGCAAGACGATAGACCTGGGCGGACTGCAACTGACACCATTTGCCGTTCCCCATGACGCCCGCGAACCCCTGCAGCTCAGTTGCACGGACGGGGCCGTGAAACTTGCGGTGGTGACCGATCTTGGCCATGCAACAGCGCACGTGCTGCACCACCTTTCAGCGTGTGACGCGCTGATCCTGGAATGCAACCACGACAGCGAGATGCTGCTGCGATCCGCATACCCCTACTTTCTGAAACGCCGCGTCAGTGGCGATCTCGGGCATTTATCCAATGAAGCAGCAGCCGCAATTGCGACTGCGGTTTGTCACCCCAAACTCAAACACCTGGTCGCCGCGCACCTCAGCCGGCAAAACAACCTCCCCGGGCTGGCCCGCGCATCGATGGCCGGGGCACTCAAGTGCGCCGCAGACGATATCGTGATTGCCGACGCCACACAGGGCACCCCGTGGCTACAGGTCTGAGCCGGGCTGAGCCGGCAGCGCGCAACGACCGGACATAAAAAAAGCCACCGTCAGGTGGCTTTTTCACTGCGCCTGGCGGCGCTGTGTTTATTACTTTGCAGCAGCTGGGCCACCGGAAGTAGCGGAAGCAGCAGCAGAAGCGGCTTGTGCAGCAACTGCAGCACCGGAAGCGGCACCCATGGCGGCAGAAGCGGCGCCCATTGCAGCACCTGCGGCGGCGGAAGCGTCAGCAGCTGGTGCGGAAGCCATTGGAGCTGGTGCTGGAGCAGCCATTGGAGCTGGCGCTGGTGCAGGAGCTTCTTCTTTCTTGCCGCAAGCAGCGAGAGCAACAGCAGCAACCACGGCTGCCAGGACGAGGGACTTATTCATTTTTACTATCCTTGATGATTAAAGAAAACAATTTCCGGAAATTGTCACGGCGCACCTGGAAGCAGGCGAACTTGACCGGATAAAAGGACTCGAGCTCTTTTACCCAACTTTGGATTATAGCCAGTATTCACCTTGTGAAGCACTGCACCAATACTGTTCACCCGCCTGCATCCAGAGAGGTGCATGCTAAATCCCGAGGGTGGTGGCCGGAAAAGCGGCAGAACTGCGTCTCAGGCATTCGTCGAGGCGCTCCCGGAGCAATACGCGTCTGGCGGGCTCATCACCGGAGATCCCGGTGCAGCGGTCCAGGTCAAGTCGCTGGCATACCCAGACCGGGCTCCAGATGGCGCTGGGAAAATCATCTGCCGACATGGATGTATTGCTGCGGCAATCGATGATGTGGGCCCAGGTACGCCGCCACGTGACGAAGCGGGCATGGCGCCTGATGAGTTCGTCGTAATTTTTGGCCAGCATCGTCAATTTGCGGCCCGATTTTGACCAGTCCTGCAGTGACTGCGACACCGCACGTTCACCGAGCGGCCAATCCTCAAAACTCCGGTCGCTCAGGATAATTTCGCGCCATCCCTGCCTGGCGGCGGCTTCAAATGCAAGACGAATCAGGCCTGCAAATTCCGTTGGCCCGGAAAAGCGGCCCAGAGGCAACGCCGCCAGACCAGAAGAATCGGGAGTTTCCATGCGCCAAGTCCTTTAAGCCTGCAGCGACCGTTCAATGCGTATCCAACCTGCCTCATGCCAGTCTGCCAGCAGCGCCCGGGCTGCGGGACTGGCTTTGGCGATGTCCGCCGCCGAAAGAAAGCGCGCATCCGCGAATCGCTTCATGAGGCGCGCATCTGCGCCACCCGCACGGTAACTCTCACCGTTCAGAAACACATGGTGTGCGTCGTACATCATCCGGCTTTTTGCATCCAGACGAAGCGCGTATCCACGCCCCGACCAAGCGACGTCAGGCTCGTCAAACCAGATCGACGGCTTGACTTCCGTCAAGTACTCGCCCAATGCGCAGGCCAGTGCCAAAGGGTCCTTCAATGCATCCCGCAAGGCCGCCCCGGCGAAATCGAGAAGCGTATCGGGCAGCGCCGCCGGCGTGGCCGTTGCACCCTGGCCGGCATCACGGTACAGCAAGGGCTTCGGAGGCGTACGACCCGGCACGCCATCTTCATCTGCGGCATCCTCACCAAAGCCGGCGATGCGGTGCAACAGCTCCGAAGCCAGCTCCGTCCGCGACGGCGCACGAAAACCGATGGAATAAGTCATGCAGTCGGCGTTTTTGCCGTCCTGCGCAGTGGCGACCTCTGAAACACCATCGTGGGCGTAACGCGGCGGAAGATAAAGCATGTCGCCCGCCTCCAGCACAAACTCCTGCTCAGGCTCGAAATTTTGCAATATTTTCAAAGGTACGCCTGCCTGCAAAGTCAGGTCTTTCTGGCGGCCGATCCGCCAGCGGCGCCTTCCGCTGGCCTGGAGTAAAAACACGTCATAGCTGTCGAAATGGGGGCCCACGCCGCCGTCTGCCGTCGCATAAGAGATCATGAGATCGTCCAGCCGCGCATCCGGCACGAAGCGAAATTGCTGCAGCAGTTCATGCACCTTTGGCACATGCAAATCGACGCCCTGCACAAGCAGTGACCACCCCGGTTGCGCAAGAGGCGGCAAAGACCGTGGCCCAAAAGGCCCCTGTTTCATGCGCCATCCAGACTTGCCCTGAATGACAAGACGGGACTCCACACCCTCACGTTGCGCCAGTTTGAACAGCTCTGCTCTACCCAGCAGGGGCCCGAAACCAGGAATCGCGCCGCGCACCAGAAGTGGTTTTTTCTGCCAATGGCGGCGCATGAATTGCGCGGGGCTGAGCCCGGCGAGAAGAGGCAGTGCTTGATTTACATCCATGGGACAATTGTCCAATGAAAATCACCCCTCAATGCGTCGTTGCCCTCACCTGGACGCTGAAAGATACTTTGGGCGAAGTACTCGACGAACTCGACGAGCCGGTCGAATTCCTGCTTGGCGGCAATGATCTTCTGGCGAAAGTTGAAGAGGCCCTGCAGGGTCATGAAGCAGGCGACAAAGCCGACCTTCATCTCGAACCGGAAGACGCTTTTGGCGATTACAACGAGAACCTCGTGTTTCTTGAAGCGCGCAAGATTTTTCCCCAAGAACTCGAAGAGGGCATGACCTTTGATGGCTTGGCACTGCCCGCAGGCATCAGCCAGGAAACGCCCAAGGAAAACATCTACACCGTGACGGAAATTTATCCTGAACACGTGGTGCTCGACGGCAACCACCCCTTGGCCGGCATTGCACTGCGCCTGTCACTGAAGGTGGAATCAGTGCGTGAAGCTAGCGAAACTGAAATAGGACAAGGGACTTTGGGCACAGGCTTTTTTAAACTGGAGTCCAGCCTGCCCGGTAACAATACTGTGCATTAAAAGAGGCGCCGCAAACTTGCCGCGGCGCCTTCAGTCACTGCCCGGAAACTATCAGATTCTGTAGATCTGGCCGTTTTCAATACGTACACGGTCGCCGGCACGAATATCGCCGGGATTGCCCAGGTCGTAAGCCCGATACGAGCCATTGTCAACCTGCACTGACACACGGTAAACGTCTGTCACTCGGTTTCCGCCGTTGGCATTGCGTTGTATCGCATTGCCGGCTACCGCACCGCCCACCGCACCTGCGACGGTGGCAAGATCCTTGCCCGAACCGCCGCCAATCTGGTGGCCAATAACGGCCCCGGCAATACCGCCGATGATGGTGCCGGCTGCATTTGTGCCGGCAGGCGCCTGGGTACGAACAACTTCAACGTTGGTCACACGTCCATATTCCACAGCAGCGCTGGGAGCGGTACTGGTGGGGTAGACGGTCCCTGACGGATAGCTTGTTGTATTGACGGGATAGGAACGGTCGACAGGTGGTGCACCGCAGGCGGCCAGACCGGCTACCACCATGACAGACGCGACGACGGCACCGAAACGATGTGATGAGCGCATAAAAGTTCTCCTTTGAAAATATCAACACGGTGTTAACCGCTGATACGTCCATTGAAAAGGCACTCGTGCGATCCACTCATCGGTCTAAAGAGGGTAAGGACCTAGGAAAGGCTTCAGCGCACATGTAGGCCAAAGATGACCCCGCCTGAAGACGCCTGCGCGGAGCATGAATCAGGCCTTGCCCGTTGAGCCGTAGCCACCCTCACCGCGCAGGCTGGCCGGGAACTCCGCCACAACGTTGAAATGTGCCTGCACCACCGGCACGATCACCAGTTGCGCAATACGCTCCATGGGCTCGATGGTGAAGGGCACGTCACTGCGATTCCATGCACTGACCATCAACTGGCCCTGGTAATCACTGTCGATCAGGCCTACGAGATTGCCAAGCACGATGCCGTGTTTGTGGCCCAGGCCCGAGCGGGGCAGAATCATTGCCGCATAGCCGGGGTCCCGAAGGTACATCGCAATGCCTGTCGGCACCAATTGCCATGCATTGGCTGCAAGCGTCAGTGGTGCGTCCAGGCAGGCACGCAGATCAAGGCCGGCACTGCCCTGGGTCGCATATTCAGGAAGATTGCCCTGGAGGCGCGGGTCGATAATCTTGACGTCGATTTTCATGTTTTTTTGCGTGTGTTCTGATGATTCGGGATATGGAGTTCAGGACTTTGATGCGCCCAGCCTGATGGAAATTTCATTGACAAGCTGGCGCGCCAGCGAAATTTTCGATGCACGTGCCAACGCTTTGCTGCCTTGGGCATCGACCAGCAGCAAGGCATTGTGGTCCTGCCCGAAAGTATCCGGTCCGATATTGCCGACCAGCAGGGGCACTTTTTTCCGCAACCGTTTGGCTTGCGCGTTTTCCTCGAGATCATGGCTTTCAGCGGCAAATCCAACGCAGAACAGCTTGCCGGCGACCGACCGGGGAAGGCTTGCAACCGTCGCCAGGATGTCGGCGTTTTCTTCAAATGCCAATTGCGGGGCCTGACCGGACGCGTCCTTTTTAATTTTCCGGGTTGAAGGTGTGGCAATGCGCCAGTCTGCAACGGCCGCAGCAGCAACCAGTACTGTTGCCTGCGAAACGTGCTCCATCACGGCATCAAACATGTTTTGCGCCGATTTCACGTCGACCCTCGTCACGCCGCGCGGCGTGGGCAAGCCAACCGGCCCCGCCACAAGCGTGACCTTCGCGCCTGCTTCATGCGCTGCACGTGCGACCGCGAAACCCATCTTCCCGCTCGAAAGATTGGTAATGCCGCGCACCGGGTCAATGGCCTCATAAGTGGGGCCTGCAGTCACCACGACGTGCTGGCCCGCCATGACCTTGGGCGCGAAAAAACTGATGACATCTTCAAGTATCTGGTCGGGTTCAAGCATGCGTCCATCGCCGGTTTCTCCGCAGGCCTGAAAACCCGTCCCAACACCCAGTACGGTGGCGCCATCGGCGTCAAGCTGGATGAAATTGCGTTGCGTCGCCGGATGCGCATACATCTCGCGGTTCATCGCAGGCGCAACCAGCAAGGGGACCTTGTCGATGGGCCGTGCCAGGCACATCAGGCTAAGCAAATCGTCAGCCCGGCCATGCAGCAGCTTTGCCATGAAATCTGCGCTCATGGGCGCAATCAGCATGGCATCGGCCTCCCGCGAGAGGTTGATGTGCGCCATGTTGTTGGGCTCCCGGCCATCCCACTGGCTGGTATAGACCGTCCGGCCGCTCAAAGCCTGCATGGTGACGGGGGTGATGAACTGCTCGGCAGCCTCCGTCATGACCACCTGAACGGTGGCACCGGCCTTGATCAGTGCGCGGCAAAGCTCGGCCGCTTTGTAGCATGCAATGCCACCGGACAGGCCCAGCAGGATGTGTTTACCGGCCAGCTCGGCGGCAGGGCCGTCCGGCGTGGTTATTTGCCCCGGATTTGCTTGATTCGTCATGTCCCGCAATGTATCAGTTTGTCCGTACTGCGGCAGCGGCTAAAAGCGACCCTCTATAATCAGCATTTCCCACCTCTGCGAGCTTTCCGGCTCGTACCTGACATGACCAAATTTGTCTTCGTCACCGGCGGTGTGGTGTCTTCCCTGGGCAAGGGAATCGCCTCAGCCTCCCTCGCTGCGCTCCTTGAATCGCGAGGCCTCAAAGTCACCCTGATCAAGCTGGATCCCTACCTCAATGTGGATCCGGGCACGATGTCGCCGTTCCAGCACGGTGAAGTTTTTGTCACCGATGACGGCGCAGAAACCGACCTTGATCTTGGCCACTACGAGCGCTTCATCGAAACCCGCATGCGCAAGGCCAACAATTTCACCACCGGCCAGATCTACAAAAGCGTTCTTGAGAAAGAGCGTCGCGGCGACTACCTGGGCAAGACTGTCCAGGTCATTCCACACGTCACCAATGAAATTCAGGACTTCGTCAAGCGCGGCGCAGGCTACGAAACACCTGACGCGGTAGACGTCGCGATTGTTGAAATCGGCGGCACAGTGGGCGATATTGAATCGCTGCCCTTCCTTGAAGCCGTGCGCCAGATGAGCCTGCGCCTGGGTGCCAACAACACGGCTTTCGTGCACCTGAGCTACGTCCCATGGATCGCCGCTGCAGGCGAACTGAAAACCAAACCTACCCAGCACACGGCCAAGCAACTCCGCGAGATCGGCATTCAGGCCGATGTATTGCTGTGCCGTGCCGACAGGCGCATTCCCCAGGAAGAGCGCGGCAAGATTTCGCTGTTCTCCAACGTCCCCGAATGGGGTGTCATCTCGATGTGGGACGTAGACACCATTTACAAGGTGCCCCGCATGCTGCACGAGCAGGGTCTGGATGGCCTGATCTGCGACAAGCTGCGCCTGAACACGCCGCCGGCCAACCTCAAGCGCTGGGACGATCTCGTCTACGAGACCGAACATCCCCAGAAGGAAGTCAACATCGCCATGGTGGGCAAGTATGTCGATCTCAGCGACAGCTACAAGTCGTTGAACGAAGCACTGCGCCACGCGGGCATGAAGAACCACGCCAAGGTGGTCATCGAGTACGTGGACTCGGAAACCATTACGCCCGACAACGTCTCTCGTCTTGCCAAGTTCGACGGCATTCTGGTCCCGGGTGGCTTCGGCGTTCGCGGTGTCGAAGGCAAGATTTGTGCGGCACGTTATGCGCGTGAGAACAAGGTGCCCTATCTGGGCATCTGCCTCGGCATGCAGGTGGCCACCATTGAGTTTGCCCGCCATGTTGCCGGCCTGAAGGACGCCAACAGCACCGAGTTCGACACCAACACGCCCAACCCGGTCATCGCGCTCATCACCGAGTGGAAAGACCACGACGGCACCATCAAAACGCGTGATGCGCAGTCCGATCTCGGCGGCACCATGCGCCTTGGCGCGCAGAGCTCCGATGTTGCCAAAGGAACGCTCGCACACAAGATCTACGGCGATGTCGTGACCGAACGCCACCGTCACCGCTATGAAGCCAACGTCAATTACCTGGACAAGCTGCGTGAATCCGGTCTCGTGATTTCTGCGCTCACCCAGCGCGAACAGCTGACGGAAATTGTCGAGCTGCCAGAGGCCACACACCCCTGGTATGTGGGCGTGCAGTTTCACCCTGAGTTCAAGTCAACGCCATGGGCAGGACACCCGCTGTTCAACGCCTACATAAAGGCCACGCTTGACCATCAGGTCGAAGGCAAATCACTGAAAGTGGTGGCATGAAGCTTTGCGGGTTTGACATTGGCCTCAACCAGCCGTTTTTCCTGATCGCAGGGCCCTGCGTCATTGAGTCCGAGCAGTTGCAGATGGACACGGCAGGAACGCTCAAGGAGATCACCGGTGCCCTGGGCATCCCGTTTATCTTCAAGTCGAGTTACGACAAGGCCAACCGTTCGAGCGGCACGAGCTTTCGTGGTCCCGGCATGCAAAAGGGACTGGACATTCTGGCCAAGGTCAAACGCGAGCTGGGCGTGCCGGTCCTGACCGACGTCCACTCCGAAGCCGATATCGCCACCGTCGCGAGCGTGGTGGATGTCCTCCAAACCCCCGCCTTTCTCTGCCGCCAGACCGACTTCATTCACGCCGTGGCACAGTCGGGCAAGCCGGTCAACATCAAAAAGGGGCAGTTCCTAGCCCCTGGTGACATGAAAAATGTCATCGACAAGGCCCGGGCAGCTGCGCGCGACAAGGGTCTCAATGAAGACAGCTTTATGGTCTGCGAGCGCGGTGCCAGCTTTGGCTATAACAACCTGGTGTCCGACATGCGCAGCCTTGCCATCATGCGCGACACAAAAGCACCCGTGGTGTTCGACGCCACCCATTCGGTGCAGTTGCCGGGCGGCAATGGCACCAGTAGTGGGGGTCAGCGCGAAATGGTGCCCGTCCTGGCGCGTGCTGCGGTGGCGGTGGGTGTAGCAGGCCTGTTCATGGAAACGCACCCCAACCCCGCACAAGCAATGAGCGACGGGCCCAATGCCGTCCCGCTGAAACACATGAAAGCCCTTCTGGAAACGCTGCTTGAACTGGACCGCGTGACCAAAAAGAACGGCTTTCTTGAAAACAATTTCGGAGCGTGACATGGGCAGTGCTTACCTGATTTCCAATGTCACCGTCCAGGACCCCGTTCAATACGAGCAGTACAAAAAACTCTCCACGCTGGCCATGAAGGTCTACGGGGCAGAGGTTTGCGTGAGGGGCGGCAAAGTCGAAGTGCTGGAAGGCGACTGGTCGCCCGAGCGTGTCGTGGTGCTGAAGTTTCCTGATGCCGAGAGGGCCCGCGCCTTCAGCAATTCGCCAGAATATGGCGCGGCCAGGCAAGCACGTGAAGGCATTGCCATCATGCGCATGGTTTTGGTTGAAGGTGTCTGATTTTTGTTTCCATATCCCAGTTTGTTTTGATCTGAAAGAGTTAAATGAGCGCAATTGTTGATATCGTCGGCCGCGAAATTCTCGACAGCCGTGGCAACCCAACCGTCGAATGTGATGTCCTGCTGGAATCCGGCGTCATGGGCCGCGCAGCCGTTCCCTCAGGTGCATCCACGGGTTCACGCGAAGCCATTGAATTGCGCGATGGCGACAAGTCCCGCTACCTTGGCAAGGGTGTTCTGAAAGCCGTCGAGCACATCAATACGGAAATTTCGGAGGCGGTGCTGGGTCTCGATGCCAGCGAGCAGGCCTTCCTGGACCGCACCCTGATTGACCTCGACGGCACGGACAACAAGTCACGACTCGGTGCCAATGCCATGCTCGCTGTCAGCATGGCGGTTGCGCGCGCAGCCGCAGAAGAAGCGGGCCTGCCCCTGTACCGCTACTTCGGCGGCAGTGGTGGCATGCAGATGCCGGTGCCGATGATGAACGTGGTCAATGGCGGCGCGCACGCCAACAACAACCTGGACCTCCAGGAACTGATGATCATCCCCGTCGGCGCTCCCAGCTTCCGTGAGGCCGTGCGTTATGGCGCAGAAGTTTTCCACGCACTGAAAAAAATCCTGCACGACAAGGGCATGAGTATTGCCGTTGGTGATGAAGGTGGCTTTGCGCCCAACGTGACCAACCACGAGGCGGCCATCCAGATGATTCTGGAGGCCATCGACCAAGCCGGCTTCGTTGCCGGCGAGCAGATTGCACTGGGCCTGGATTGTGCGGCCAGCGAGTTTTACAAGGACGGCAAATACGTTTTGGGCGCCGAAGGCCTGAGCCTGGATGCCACGCAGTGGACCGACATGCTGGCCACCTGGGTCGACAAATACCCCATCATCAGCATCGAAGACGGCATGGCTGAAGGCGACTGGGACGGCTGGAAAATCCTGACCGAGCGCCTCGGCAAAAAAGTCCAGCTGGTCGGTGATGACCTGTTTGTCACCAACACCAAGATTCTCAAGGAAGGCATTGAGAAGGACATCGCCAACTCCATCCTCATCAAGATCAACCAGATCGGTACGCTCACGGAGACATTTGCAGCCATTGAGATGGCCAAGCGCGCGGGTTACACCGCCGTGATTTCGCACCGCTCTGGCGAAACCGAAGACACCACCATTGCCGACATTGCCGTGGGTACCAACGCCGGCCAGATCAAGACAGGTTCGCTCTCGCGTTCTGATCGCATGGCCAAGTACAACCAGCTTCTGCGCATAGAAGAAGACCTGGGCGACGTCGCCACCTACCCTGGCCGCGCAGCGTTCTACAACCTCCGCTGATGGCAAAGCGCGCCTGAAGAGTAGCCCCACTTGGAAAAGCGCTTCGTCCCTGCCATCCTGATTGCGCTGCTGGCCCTGTTCCACGCGCAACTGTGGCTGGGCCGGGGCAGCATTCCCAGCGTTCGCCACATGCAGCAACGGCTGGATGAGCAGAACGCCAAAAATGCGAAAGCCCAGGCTGGAAACGAACAGCTTGCAGCGGAGGTGCGTGACCTCAAGGAAGGGCTGGAGATGGTCGAAGAAAAAGCGCGCAGCGAGCTGGGCATGGTCAAGCCCAACGAAATTTTTGTCCAGGTCAACAAGTAGCGGCGTCCCCTTGTTGAGGGTAGTTCTTCCCGCTATCCCCAATGCACCCCACCCAGGTTTATTGGCCCTGCTGACTAAGGCCATACGTGCAGACGGACTGCCTGCCCAGGTCGTCACATCGCATGAGGCCCCGCAACAGGATTTGGTTTTGCTGACCGGCTGGAATGGCTTGAACGGCATGGATGCCGACGCTGCCAATGCAGACCGCATTCTGCGAGCCGACCTCGAGAAGCGCGGCATTCCCTACCAGGTGCTCTATGGCCTGGAGCAGGAGTGCCTGGCCCAGGCCCTGCAAATCATCCGCAGCAAGCTTGCCGCAGCGCTGCCTGGAGAAGTCCCCCACAATGGCGATGCCAGGGAAGCCACCCTGTCGAGGGGCATGCCCTGGATCTGGTCATGCGAAAAATGCAGCGATCCACAATGCGAACACCAGCTGCTGGGCAGGTTGCTCGCGGACCGCGGAAAAGGGACAACGCCCGCTATTGAACCGTCGCCGTAGGCGGTTGTTGCCGGTCAGGGTTTGTGAAGAGCTGTGCTGCATCTACCGGGTCGAAATCATACTGAGCCCCGCAGAACTCGCACGTGACGCCCACCTGACCGCGTTCCGCAATCACACTCTCGATTTCTTCTGCGCCCAGGCCGCGCAGCATGTTGCCGACGCGCTCGCGCGAGCAGCTGCAGGCAAAACTGGGTTGCAGGACTTCAAACCGGGTAATGGGCTCTTCCCAGAAAAGCCGCCGCAAGATGGTGTCTGCATCCAGCGTCAACAACTCTTCGCGTTTCAGCGTGCCGGCCAGCATGGCGATGCGGTTGTAGTCTTCGTTGACACCAATCTGGTCTTCATTGGCATCGCGGTCGACCTGCCCCTCCAGGTTGCCTTCACCCTTGACCGGCAGGCGCTGAATCAGCAAACCAGCGGCAATGTTGCCATCAGCAGCAAGAATGAGTTTGGTGTCGAGCTGCTCGCTCTGCAGCATGTAGTGCTCCAGCACCTCACCCAGACTTTCGATTTTTTCGTGCTGGTCACCGAACAGGGGCACGACCCCCTGATACGGCTGCTGGCCCGGCATCTTGTCTTTCGGATCCAGCGTAATGGCGCAGCGCCCCTCGTTGTGGGCGTTGACCAGATCACTGAGTGTGGCGCCCGAATCGACAGTGCCGGCGATGGTTGCGGTGGCGCGCACCGTGAGGTCGGGTTGCACTTCAGCCACAGCAACTTTCACAGGGCCGTCGCCGAAGATTTGCAGGATCAGCGCCCCATTGAATTTGATATTGCCCTGCATCAGTGTGCCCGCCGCAGTCATCTCGCCCAGCAGGTGCATGACTTCCACCGGGTAGCCACCGGCGGCCTGCCGGCGCTTCAGGATTTCCTGCCAGGAATCGGTCAAGCGGACCAGCATGCCGCGCACCGGCAGGCCGTCGAAAATGAATTTGTGGAGTTCGGACATGAAGATGATTAAAAAGTATGGGCAGGCTCAATCGAGCTTTTGAAGCCCTGACTTGTACCGGGCCGCATTCTCTACATAGTGCTCGGCGCTCTTTTTTAAACCCTCAATCTGTTCGGGCGTCAATTGCCGGACCACTTTGGCGGGTGTACCCATGATCATCGAGCCGTCAGGGAACTCCTTGCCTTCGGTGACCAGCGAACCGGCACCCACCAGGCTGTTCTTGCCAATCTTCGCGCCATTGAGCACGATGGCGCCGATGCCGACCAGGGAGTTATCGCCTATGGTGCAGCCATGCAGCATGACCTGATGGCCGACGGTCACGTTCTCGCCCACAGTCAGGGGCATGCCTTCATCTGCATGCATGACGCTGTTGTCCTGGATGTTCGACCCCTTGCCGACGCTGATACTGGAAGTATCGCCACGAATCACAACGCCAAACCATACGCTGACGTCTTCCGCCAAGGTCACCTTGCCAAGAACCTGGGCATTGCCAGCGACCCAGGCTGACGGGTGGACGGAAGGTACAAGATTTTCCAGTTGATAGATGGACATGTCGGTTCTGTGCTTCTTCAAAAGTTGTGGGGTGAAACCATTGTAAAGACCGGGCAGGTCGACTGTCCCGGCCCACTGGAGCACTCCTGGGTTCAAGCACAATTCAGCCATGACCGCCCCACCCTCAGCCCATGATCTGCGTCGTCTGGCGCTGGATGCGCTCATCGAGCGTGATCCTGGCCGGAAGGAGAATCTGACCCTCTCCCTGTATGGCGCGCAAAAAGACCTGTCTGTTTCTGCGGAGACCCCTCTTGATGAGTTGCCGGGTGTACCCGGGCACCCGGCAAGCCCGGAACTGCGCTCCCACCTTGATGTCCCCAAACGTTCGCCTTTCACGCCCGAAGGTCTGGCCGCCCTGCTTCACTCGGTCACGCACATTGAATTTAATGCCATCAACCTCGCACTTGATGCGATCTGGCGCTTTGACGGCATGCCAACCGCCTATTACCTCGACTGGCTCAAGGTGGCGGCAGAAGAGGCCGGGCACTTCAGCCTGCTGCGCGCTCATTTGCAGACCCTCGGTTACGACTACGGTGACTTCCCCGCGCACACCGGGCTGTGGGACATGACGGAGAAAACCAGGGACGATGTGCTGGCGCGCATGGCGCTGGTGCCGCGCACGCTGGAGGCCCGCGGCCTGGATGCCACCCCACCCATGCAGGCCAAGTTGCGCAGGGTCGGCTCACCGGCTGCCTTGCGTGCCGTCGACATCCTGGACATCATCCTGCGCGACGAGATCGGGCATGTGGCCATTGGCAACTACTGGTATCGACATCTCTGCGTCCAGCGCGGCCTGGACGCCCTTGCCACCTATGCAAGGCTGGCGGAACAATACGGCGCACCCCGCATGAAAGGCCCACTCAATCTTGAGGCCCGCCGTTATGCAGGCTTCAGCGAAGACGAATTGATGCTTTTGACTACATCGGCATAGGTCAAACGCTGACGCCTACCTCACGCGCGCGCGAGCGAAACACCGCAAATTTGGCTAAACTTTTAGGAAAAACACACGGCTAGTCTTGAAGACCTAACAAGGAATTTGCCCATGTTCCAGCGCCTGATTCCGGAAATTGAATCGCGTTTAAGCCAGCTCTCACCGCCCGTCGCCCTGCAGTTGCCCGAAGGCAATGTGGTCGGCCAAACCAATGCGCCGGTCAAGCTGGACTTCTCAAGCTGGGCCAGCCTGGCCAGGCTCAAGGCAGGTGAAATCGGCGCACTGGGTGAAGAGTATGTCGAGGGCAAGCTCAATATCCACGGCCGCATGCGGGATGTGATGAGTGCGGTGTCCCACCTGCTGCCCGGCAACCCGGTTGAAAGCGACATGGGCTGGTTCTCGCAACTGCTTCGCCGGGCACGCTCACTTGCTGCCCACACCCAGGCCAAAGACGCGGCACAAATCCAGTTTCACTACGACGTGTCGGACGCCTTCTACGAACTCTGGCTGGATGCGCGCCGGGTTTATTCATGCGCCTATTACCGCGATGCGGAGATGACACTGGCACAGGCACAGGAGGCCAAGCTCGACCACATCTGCCGCAAGCTGATGCTCAAGCCCGGCGAGCGCTATCTGGACATCGGCTCCGGCTGGGGTGCGCTGCTCATGTGGGCGGCCGAGCACTACGGCGTGGATGCGACCGGCATCACCCTGTCTAAAAATCAGCATGCGCACGTTCAAAAGCTGATCGATGACAAGGGTTTGGGCGGGCGTGTGCGGGTGGAGTTGCGCGACTACCGCGACCTGCCGGAAGCGCAACCCTTCGAGAAGATTTCATCTGTCGGCATGTTCGAGCACGTGGGCCACGCCAACATGACGGCCTACTTCGAAAAGATCTTGCGCCTGCTGGTTCCGGGCGGCCTGGTCATGAACCACGGCATCACGGCAGGCGGACTGGAGAACAGCCAGCTCGGCGCGGGCATGGGCGACTTCATCGAAAAATACATCTTCCCCGGCGGCGAGCTGCTGCACGTCAGCGCCGTGCTGGAGCACATGTCGCGCTCCGGTCTGGAAATGCTGGACACGGAGAACCTGCGGCCGCATTACGCACGCACACTCTGGGACTGGTCGGACGCGCTGGAAACAAAACTCGACACCGCACGCGAAGTGCTGACACAGGACGGTGGCCCTGAACGCGCAGAAAAAACACTGCGCGCCTACCGTCTCTACCTTGCAGGCAGCGCCATGAGCTTTGAGCAAGGCTGGATCTCCTTGCACCAGATGCTGGCCGCACGGCCTTCAGGCGACCTCGCCGAAGGCCGAATCAAGGGCGCACAGTCCGTCTACCCCTTCAGCCGCGACTACATGTACCAACGCTAGCTGCAGCCACGTTGGCCGAAAACCTAGCCGCGCGGATGGTGCTGCGCATGCAGGTTCTTCAGGCGCTCACGCGCAACATGGGTGTAAATGGTGGTGGTTGAGATGTCTGCGTGTCCGAGCAGCATCTGCACCGCGCGCAAATCTGCGCCATGGTTGAGCAGGTGAGTGGCGAAGGCATGCCGCAGCGTATGTGGCGACAGCGGTGAATGGATACCGGCAAGCTGTGCATATTTTTTGACAAGCATCCAGAACATCACGCGGCTCATGCCGCTGCCTCGCGCGGTGACGAACAAATCATCTGTCTGCTGTCCGCCCAAAATGGCGGGACGCCCCTCTGCCATGTAACGGACCACAGCATCCCTGGCCACCTGGCCGAAAGGCACCAGCCGCTCCTTGTTGCCCTTGCCCATGACACGCAACACACCTTCGTTGAGGCCGAGGTGAAACGTCTTCAAACCTACCAGTTCACTGACACGCAAACCGCTGGCGTACATCAACTCCAGCATGGCCCGGTCACGCAGGCCCAGTGGCGTGTCTTCTGACGGGGCGGCAAGCAGGGCTTCAACCTGCTGCTCGCTCATCACCTTGGGGACACGCAAGGCCTGCTTCGCCGATTGCAGCTTCAGCGTCGGGTCACCCACCAAAAGCCGCTCGCGCAGTGCCCATCGGAAGTAGCGTTTCAGCACCGTGAGGCGGCGGTTCGCCGACGTTGCCTTGGTCGCGGCATGCCGGGCTGCAAAGTAGCGGTTCAGGTCGCTCTCAACGGTCTCGTCGATCCTTCGCCCCCGCTGCGCCGGGGCACCCAGCCAGTCTGCGTAAAGCGACAGGTCCCGCCGGTAAGCGGCCAGCGTATTTTTTGACAGGCCGTCTTCCAGCCACAGGGCGTCAATAAAGGCATCAATGCTGGACTGGCTGGCGGCTTGCATGCTGCTCACCATACCAAAAATATGGGCGAAAAAAAGCCGCCGGCAAAAGCTGCACGACGGCTTGTCGCCCCGTGGGGCAAATTCACGCGGTGATCAGTCGAGCTTGAGTTTGGCGGAGTCGACCACCTTCTTGTAGACCTCGAACTCGGCCTTGATCTGCGCCGTGAACTGCTCAGGCGTATTGGCCACGATGAGCGAGCCAGTGTCTTCGATGCGCTTGCGCACTGCCGGGTCTTCCAGCGATTTCTTCACGCCAGCGCTGACCTTGTCGACCACTTCCTTGGGCAGGCCCTTGGGGCCGAGGATGCCGTAGTAGGCCATGCGGTTGACGGGCTCAAGACCCAGTTCCTTGAAGGTCGGCACGTCAGGCAGGACCGCCAGGCGCTGCGGCGCAGCCACGACGATGGGCACCAGGCGCTTTTGCTGGATGAACGGCAAGGCAGAGGGCAGGTTGTCAAAAATCATGTTGACCTGGCCTGCAACGGTGTCGTTCAGGGCTGGGCCAGCGCCGCGGTAAGGAATGTGCGTGACGAATGCACCGCTCAGGCTTTTGTACAGCTCCATCTGCAGGTGACCAATGCCGCCGGTGCCAGAAGAAGAGTAGGAGTATTTGCCCGGGTTTTTCTTGATCTCGGCGATGAACTCCTTGTAGTTTTTGGCCGGGAAGCTGGGGTGCACCGCGATGATGTTGGGCGTTGCCGCGATATTGATGATGGGCGTGAAGTCCGTCAGCGTGTTGTACGTGATTTTGGGGTTGATGGCGGGGTTGGCCGCCGTGGTGGACACCGTTGCGACGCCGAGCACATAGCCGTCGGGCGCGGTGCGCGCAATTTCAGTCGCACCGATCACGCCGCCGCCGCCGGCCTTGTTCTCGACAACAACGGTCTGACCCAATGCCTTGCCGAGCGGCTCGGCAATCACGCGCGCCACGATATCGGTGGTACCGCCAGGTGCAAACGGCACCTGCAGTTTGACCACCTTGTTGGGGTAGCCCTGGGCCAGCGCAGAACCTGCAGCTGTGGCCAATGCGAGTGCGGAAAGGGTTGAGAGCGCGAAGAGGCGACGACGTTGCATGATCAGATCCTTCAAATAAAAAGCAAGCTGGATATTACGTGCAAGAACCGCGCGCTGCAGTTGTGGATTACGCATAAGGGCAAACCCGGATCACCTCGAATTTTTAAGGTTATTCTTCCCCGGTGAACTACGCGCAACTCCTCTTTCCCGACTTCTCGCTCATCGTCTGCGGCTACCTCGTCTGCCGGTACACCGCCCTCAACCGCACGGTCTGGGCGCAGGTTGAAAGTCTGGTGTATTTTTTCCTTTTCCCGGTGCTGCTGTTCCATTCCATCGTCAAAAGCCCGCTGGACCTGCGCGCCACCTCGAGCCTGATCAGCGCCGGTCTGCTGCTTGGGCTGTGCGGCATCGCGATGGCCTACTGCCTGCCGCACCTGCCGTGGCTGGGCAAACGCATCAACCCGCGCGAGCATGCCGCGAGCGCGCAGATTGCGTTTCGCTTCAATTCCTTCATCGCACTGGCGCTGGCGGACAAGCTGGCAGGCGCCCAGGGCCTGCAGTTGATTGCGGTGTTGATCGGTGTGTGCGTGCCGCTGTTCAATGTGGCGGCGGTGTGGCCGATGGCCAGGCATGCGCAACGAAACCTGGGTGGTGAGCTGCTGCGAAACCCGCTCATCATCGCCACCGTGACGGGGCTCGCAGCCAACCTGCTGGGTTTCCATATGCCGTTCTGGCTGGAGCCGACCATCACGCGCATAGGTGCTGCATCACTGGCTCTTGGCCTGATGGCTGCGGGCGCGGGGCTGCAGTTTGCGCATCTCGCGCAATCCCGCACCTTGAGCGTGGCGCTGCTGGGCATCAAGCACCTGCTGCTGCCACTGGCAGCTTGGGCGCTCTCGCGCCTGTTTGGCCTGTCGCCGGTGCAGACCACCATGCTGCTGGCCTTCTCTGCCCTGCCGACCTCGTCCAGCGCCTATGTGCTGGCGGCGCGCATGGGCTACAACGGTGCGTATGTCGCCGGGCTGGTCACGCTGTCGACCATGCTGGGGGTGCTCAGCCTGTCGTTTGCGCTGGGCGTGCTGCGCTAGCGGCGCTGTTAAAGGGCCGGTGCCGGTTTGGGCGGGCGTGTCGGCTTGATGCGGCCGCCACCTGCGAGCAGCGCTTCATAGTCCTGGACCGCCAGCACCACCACGGCGGGTCGCCCATGGCGGGTGATGGTCACAGGCTCGCGCTGCGCGGCGTCGAGTATCTGGCCCAAACGATTTTTGGCTTCAAGTGCGGAAAAAGTAGTCATGGCTGGCGGCCCCCAAAAACAGCTATTTTAGCTATAACAGCTGTTTTCTGAGCAACCAAAAGGAGGTGCAGGCGTTTTTGGGAGGTCAAAAGGCCGAAAAAAGGCCGTTTTCAGGCATCAAATCGGCCTCCAGCCCTTTAGATACGAGCGTGAGCAGCTACTAAAAGAATAGCAATTTCAAATTGCAGCATTGGCAAAAACCTGCGTCAACGCCCACTCAATGTGCTCACGCACCAGGCCGGAGGCGCTTTCCTGTCGCACGCGAAGGGCCGAGCGGATGTCGTCAGCCTCCTGCCCTGCTTCCAGGCGGCGCAAGGCGTTGCCCATGGCCACCGCGATGTTGCGCAACCAGCGCTCATGGCCTATGCGGCGAATTGCACTGCCTTCGGTGAAGCGCAGAAACTCCGCCTCTGTCCAGGCGAAGAGGGTGACCAGCTGCTGCCCGGTGAGCCCCTGCCGCTCATCAAAGTCGGGCAAGGCGCTGCGCTGGGCAAATTTGTTCCACGGGCATATGAGCTGACAGTCATCGCAGCCGTAAATGCGGTTGCCCATCAGCGGCCGCAATGCCAGCGGGATCCCACCGTCGTGTTCAATGGTCAGGTAAGAGATGCAGCGCCGGGCGTCCAGCTGGTGCGGCGCCACGATGGCCTGCGTGGGGCACACATCAATGCACGAGGTGCAGCTGCCGCAATGCGGTGTGACGGGTTCGCTGGGCGGCAGTGCGAGGTCGACATAAATTTCACCAAGAAAAAACATGGAACCCGCCTCTCGGTTGAGCAGCAGCGTGTGCTTGCCGCGCCAGCCCTGTCCGGATCGCGATGCCAGTTCTGCCTCCAGCACCGGCGCCGAGTCGGTAAAGGCGCGGTGCCCCAGGCGCTCGACGTGTGCCGAGATGCGTTCGGCGAGTTTCTGCAGGCGGCTGCGCATGACCTTGTGGTAATCGCGGCCCCTGGCGTAGACCGACACGATGGCCTCCGCTGGGCGCTCAAGCCGGCTGAACTCCAGCGCCTGCCATTCGCCGGCGTCTGTCGGCGTGGTGGAGGGCAAATAATCCATGCGGGCAGTGATGACGCTGACGGTGCCCGGCACCAGCTCTGCGGGCCTCGCCCTTTTCATGCCATGCGAAGCCATGTAATGCATGTCACCGTGAAAACCCGCCGCAAGCCAGGCCGATAATCCGGGTTCGGCCGAAGACAGATCAACACCTGCAATGCCGATTTGCGAGAATCCAAGCTCGCGCGCCCAGTCCTGTATCTGATTGACGAGTTCCTGATTGCCCTGATGACTGTTGACACCCACTTGCCGATTGTAAAAAGGATTGCCTGGAAGGACGAGGCGGCAACGCAGTCCTTTGCTGAATCCCTGGCAACCAGGACCGGCATCGCAAACGCGTTGATCGAGCTGCACGGCGATCTGGGCGCGGGGAAAACCACTTTTGTCCGCCACCTGCTCGCTGCGCTGGGTGTCGAGGGCCGAATCAAAAGTCCGACCTACGCGGTGGTCGAGCCCTACACACTGGCCCAGCGCGGCCTCGACATCTGGCATTTCGATTTCTACCGCTTCAACGACCCCGACGAATGGGAAGAGGCCGGCTTTCGCGACATCTTCGGCAGCAAAGGTCTCAAGCTGGTCGAATGGCCAGAGAAAGCCGGTGAACATTTGCCAGAACCGGACCTGCTGGTCGCGATTGAGCTGCAGCCCGATGATTCACGCACCGTGACACTGACCGCGCACACGCGCACCGGTGCGACACTGATCGCATGAAGCAGCCTGCAAGCACCACCGTCACACGCCGCCGCGCGCTGCAGCTCGGCAGCGTGGTGCTCACCCTGGGCGTGCAGCACATTGCGCGCGGTGCGAGCATCGTGGCGGTGCGTGTCTGGCCGTCCAAAGACTACACACGTCTGACCATCGAATCCGATGGCGAGATCAAGACCCGCCAGTTTTTTGTGTCGGAGCCCCCGCGCCTGGCCATCGACATCGAAGGCATAGACCTGATCCCTGCGCTGCGTGAGCTGGTCGCCAAGGTCAAGTCGGATGACCCCAACATTCAGGGCATTCGTGTGGGGCAGAACGCGCCCGGCGTGGTGCGGCTGGTGATAGACCTGAAACGCGCCATCCTGCCGCAGGTGTTCACCCTGCCCCCCGTCGCTGCTTACCAGTACCGCCTGGTCTGCGACCTCTACCCTGCCCAGGCCGCAGACCCGCTTGAAGCCCTGATTGCCGAGAAGCTCGCCGACAGAACCACGCCGCAAGCCCCTGCGCAGGCCAGCGCGCCTGTGCGCGACCCGCTCGGCGACCTGATTGCACAGCAGGCCGGCAAGCCGACGGCTGCGAATCCACCGCCGCAGCAGGCTGCGAAGCCGCCAGTCGGTGCCACCGCCGCGATACGTCCGCCTGTTGATACGGCCACGACCATTCAGGGCAAGACAGACCGCCTGGTCATCGTCGCACTCGACCCCGGCCATGGCGGCGAAGATCCCGGCGCGGTCGGCCCCGGCGGCACGCGAGAGAAAGATGTGGTGCTGCAGATCGCGCACCGCCTGCGTGACCGCATCAACCAGCAGCCCAACATGCGCGCCTACCTCACGCGCGATGCAGATTTTTTTGTGCCCCTGCATATCAGGGTTCAAAAGGCGCGCAAGGTACAGGCCGACCTCTTCGTCAGCATTCACGCCGATGCATTCTTCACACCCCGGCCGCAAGGTGCCAGCGTATTTGCACTCAGCGACAAGGGCGCATCGAGCAGCGCCGCACGCTGGATGGCCGACAAGGAAAACTCTGCCGACCTGGTCGGCGGCGTGAACGTCAAGGCCAAGGATGCGCAGGTTCAAAAAGCCCTGCTGGACATGAGCACCACGGCGCAGATCAATGACAGCCTCAAGCTGGGCACAGCCATGCTGGGCGAGATAGGCGCTGTCGGCAAACTCCACAAGGCTAAGGTCGAACAGGCCGGCTTTGCCGTACTCAAGGCCCCGGACATTCCGAGCGTGCTGGTGGAGACCGCCTTCATCAGCAACCCCGACGAAGAAGCGAAGCTGCGCAGCGACGACTATCAGGTGCAACTCGCCGACGCACTGATGCGCGGCATCAGCCGTTACTTCGCGCGCAATCCACCACTGGCACGCAACCGCCAGATCTAGCCCGGCGCGGCTGGCTTTATGCAACGCGTGCAGCGCGCGTGGCGGGCACATTACGTGAACCACTGCACAACTGTTGCAATTGAACACAGAGGACCGACAGTTTGCGGCGGTATTCTCCTACAGGTCATTGCATGCGCCCCGCCTACATTGAAGTCACAGGCAGAGCCAACACATCACAAGGGTTGCGGACCCGATGTCAGCAGTGAAAGAGCCTGAAACTCTTAACCAAAGGTGAAAATTATGAAATCGAAAATCTTGATGACTGCAGCAGCTTCTGTACTCGCACTGTCTGCTCTGGCAGGCTGCGGAACCAATCCCACCAATGCACAGATCGGTACCGGCGTAGGCGCCGTCGCCGGTGGTGTTGTCGGTAACGCCGTCTTCGGCAGCACGCTTGGTACCGTCGGCGGTGCCGCTGCCGGCGCACTGATCGGTAACGAAGTCGGTAAAAAGCGCTAAACAAATTGAAGCCAGGCGGTGACTTATGTCATCGCCTGGCTTCAAATCAAGTCTGCATGAGGCAGGTCATCGGTCCGAGGGTGATCGTGAACAGTTAAAAGCAAACCGGTCGCAAGACCTATAAACAGAGGAATAAACAAATGAACACGAAATTTTTGATGGCATCCGCCGCTACCGTTCTGGCACTGTCCGGTCTTGTCGGCTGCGGTACCAACCCAACCAATGCTCAAATCGGTACCGGTGTAGGTGCCGTTGTCGGTGGTGTTGCCGGTAATGTGCTGCTGGGCGGCCCACTGGCCACCATTGGCGGCGCTGCCGTCGGTGCAGTTGTCGGCAACGAAGTCGGCAAGAAGCGCTGATCCATCACGAGTTGCGCTACGGCTGTTCTTGCTGGTAGAGCCGGCATGAACGAATAGCAGGTTGAGGATCAACCCGCTGCTGTTAACGCAAAAGGCGGCAACCTTTCACGGTTGCCGCCTTTTTTCTTGCCCGCGTTCTTTTGTGCGCTTTAAAACATCAGGCTGCCGGCGACTGCTTTCTGCCGGCTTTCCATGCGCCGAAGATCACCAGCAGGCCCGGCACCAGGATCATCGCCCAGATGATCTTTTCAAGATTGGCCTTGACCCACGGCACATTGCCGAAGAAATAGCCCGCCGTCACGATGCCGCCTACCCACAGCGCGCCACCGATGATGTTGTAGGCCGTGAATTTGCTGCGGGTCATTTCCGACACGCCTCCCACAAAAGGTGCGAAGGTGCGTAAAAACGGGGCAAAGCGCGCCGCGATGATGGTGATGCCGCCATAACGTTCGTAAAACGCATGGGCCTGGTCAAACGCCTTCTTGTTGAAGTAGCGCGACTGCTCCCACTGGAACACCTTGGGGCCGAAATACCGGCCAATCGAATAGTTGCACTGGTCGCCCAGCACGGCCGCCACAAACAGAAGACCCACCGCTACGGGGTAACTCATCAGGCCCACGCCACACATGGCACCCACCACAAACAGCAGCGAATCGCCGGGCAGGAAGGGCATGACCACGACGCCGGTTTCGACAAAAATAATCAGGAACAGCAGCGCATAAACCCACACACCGTAGTTGGTGACGAAGGTTTCCAGGTGCTTGTCGACGTGGATGATGAAGTCAATGAGGTAGGTCACAATTTCCATGGCCGTGATTTTGACAGGTCATAGGCGCACCCGGCCTAAAATCCCCAGTAATGACTGCCCTTCTCCCGGCCCGCCGCCCCATCCTTGAACTGCCCGATGACCTGATCAGCCAGATTGCGGCCGGTGAGGTGGTGGAGCGGCCGGCCTCGGTGGTGCGCGAACTCGTGGACAACGCGCTCGACGCCGGTGCAGCAAGCATCACCGTTCGGCTGCTCGCAGGGGGCGTGCGCCTGATCCTGGTGGAAGACGACGGCCAGGGCATTCCGCGCCAGGAGTTGCCGATTGCCCTGCGCCGCCACGCCACCAGCAAGATTGCCTCGCTGCAGGACCTGGAAGCCGTCGGCACCATGGGCTTCAGGGGTGAAGCGCTGGCCGCCATCAATTCGATTGCCGACATGAGCCTGCTGTCACGCACCGATGACGCCGGGCACGCCTGGCAACTCGACGGCCGCACGGGCGAGATCAAACCCGCCGCGCGCAGCCGCGGTACCAGCGTGGAAGTGCGCGAACTGTTTTATGCCACGCCGGCGCGTCGCAAATTTTTGAAGACCGACGCGACCGAGCTCGCACACTGCATTGAAGCCGTGCGCCGCCATGCCCTCGTCCGGCCCGATGTCGGTTTTGCCATCTGGCATGAAGGCAAGCTGGTCGAACAATGGCGTGCGTGCACAGGTGACAAGGCACACGAACTGCGCTTGGCCGACGTGCTGGGCAGTGAGTTTGTCGAGCAGTCGGTCGCGGTGAACTACGAAAGCAGCGCGCGCCGTCCCAACGGTCAGCCTGCCGTGCGCATCTGGGGGCGTGCAGGCATCCCGGACGCGGCTCGTTCACGTGCGGACCAGCAGTTTGCGTATGTCAACGGCCGTTATGTGCGCGACAAGGTGCTCACGCATGCGGCGCGCAGTGCCTATGAAGACGTGCTGCACGGCCACCGCCAGCCGGTGTATGCCCTGTATGTGGAGATTGACCCTGCCAAGGTGGATGTGAACGTGCACCCCACGAAGATTGAGGTCCGCTTCCGGGACAGCCGCGAGGTGCACCAGGCCGTGCGCCACGGCACAGAGAACGCGCTGGCCATTCCCCGCTCCAACGCACACAACGGGCCCGACAACGCGGCCAATGCCGCCGCCATGGCAGCGGGCCCTTTCGCACAGCCTTCAGCCCCCTATTCCTGGGCACAGCCCGGCATCAATTTTTCAACGCCCCTCCATGGCGCCAATCACGCCAGCGGCCGCGTTTCAGACTTCGAAGCCATGTGGCCGACGCCCGACCGCAGTGACATGGCCGACAGCGTTTCGGCCCCGTTTGCCCCAAACCCTTACGCCCAGCAACCTGCTGCAGCACAGGAATCCACTCTTCCCCCGGGCGACTGGCCATTGGGCCGCGCCATTGCCCAACTGCAGGGCATTTATGTGCTGGCCGAAAACACCCAGGGTCTGGTGATCGTCGACATGCATGCGGCCCACGAACGCATTGTTTATGAGCGTCTGAAGGCGCAGATGGACAGCCGGGGCGATGCGGGCGCAGGCATCGCCAGCCAGCCCCTGCTCATCGCAGCCACCTTTCCGGCCAGCCCGCAGGAGATCGCCACGGCCGAGAGCAGCGCCGACGTCCTGGCCACGCTGGGGCTTGAAATAAGCGCCTTCTCGCCCAAAACCCTGGCCGTGCGTGCGGTGCCGACCAGCCTGGCGCAGGGCGATGCCGTCGAGCTCGCGCGAAGCGTGCTGGCCGAGCTGTCGCAGCACGACGCCAGCACGGTGATCCAGCGCGCGCAGAACGAGCTGCTGTCGACCATGGCCTGCCACGGTGCAGTTCGCGCCAACCGCAAGCTCACCATTGACGAAATGAACGCCCTGCTGCGCCAGATGGAGGCCACCGAGCGCTCCGACCAGTGCAACCACGGCCGGCCGACCTGGCGCCAGGTCAGCATCCGCGAGCTGGATGCCCTCTTCATGCGCGGGCGCTAGCCCACCAACGCCAGCCATGCCCCCGCCGTCTCGGGGTTTTCCAGCGATTTGTAACTGCGGGCACCGGGCCTGTACACCGGCGCGGTCCTTGCATCGTTACCCGGGAAGCCAGACGGCATGTCGGGTGCTTTTCAAAACTTCACATGCCGCAGGCTGCGGTACCGCGAACTTTTTCAGGCCGCCCCACTCAGTTACACGGTATGAAGAAACTGCACCTGCAACTTTTTCTCGCGCTTGCGACCTCCTTTGCCCTGCTGACAGGTTGCGCTGCGCTGGACGAAAAACAGCGCGCCTGGATCTTCCAGCCCAGCGACCGCACCTGGAGCGGCGGCCTCGCTGCAGCGGAAGGCATGGACGATGTCTGGATTGACTACAAAGCAAAAAAAGGCGCGCTGACCGGTGGCGAGGACTACCCGGTAAGGCTTCACGGCCTCTGGCTTGCCGCAGATGGCCCGGCCACCAGCAAGGCCCCCGTGATGCTGTACCTGCACGGCGCCCGCTACAACGTGACCGGTTCGGCCCCGCGTATCCGCCGCATGCAGGAACTGGGTTTTTCCGTGCTGGCCATCGACTACCGCGGCTTCGGCAAAAGCACCCATGAATTGCCTTCCGAAGCATCAGCGTATGAAGACGCCCGTGCCGCCTGGGACTGGCTGGCCAAAAAATACCCCGACCGGCCACGCTATATCTTCGGCCACTCGCTGGGCGGCCCCATCGCCATCAACCTGGCGACGCAGGTGGTCGATGAAAGCGGCACCATCGTCGAAGGCACCTTCACCTCCATCGCCGACGTGGTGGCCAGCTCGCGCTGGGGCTGGATGCCGGTGTCGCTGCTGATCACCCAGCGCTTCGAGGCGGTCAACAAGGTGGACAAGATCGGCTCGCCCTTGCTGGTGGTGCACGGCGGTGAAGACAACCTCATCCTGCCCGACCTCGGACGCAAGCTGTACGAGGCGGCCGCGTCACCCAAGCTGTTTGTGCTGGTCGAAGGCGGGTCGCACCACAACACCAACCAGATCGGCCAGCCCCAGTACCGTCAGGCGCTGACGCAACTTTTCTCATTGAAGTAGCGCCCGGCGGCCGTTGGAACCCGGCATCAGGCCACGGGTCATCCCTGCGCCGCGCGGCCCCGTCAGCGTCAATCTGCTAACCTCAGACAGATGCCTGCGTTGCGACCGGAAAACACTGCCACCCTCCCCCTGGTCCAGGCACCGATGTCGCCCACGCTGACGGTGCTGATCCTGTCGACGCTGCTGAGCCTGCAGCCCGTCACCACCGACCTCTACCTGCCCGCCCTGCCCGCCTTGACCGAAAGTTTTGCGGCGCCCATGACGCAGGCACAACTCACGCTCAGTGCGCTGCTGCTGGCCTTCGGAATTTCCCAACTGGTCTGGGGCCCGCTGTCTGACCGCTTTGGCCGCCGCCCCATCCTCCTGTGTGGCCTGTCGGCGTACACGCTGGCCTCCATAGGCAGCGCCTTGACGCCCACCATGGAACTCCTCATTGCCTGGCGTGTCGTGCAGGGCGCAGCCATGGGGGCGGTCGTGATGTGCGCGCGGGCCATCGTGCGTGACCTCTACACACCGGTTGAAGGTGCTCGCATCATGTCGCGGGCGCTCACGGGACTGGGCATCATCGCAGGCATTTGCCCGCCTCTGGGCGGCCTGCTGGCAGGCCTGTTCGGCTGGCGTACGGCACTGGCCACACTGGCCGTGTTCAGCGCTGGCTGCCTGTGGTTTATGGCCGTCCGTTTCCAGGAATCTCTTGTGTCGGGCAACCCGCGGGCATTGAACCCGGCCAGCCTGGTGCGTACCTGGGCCCTGATTTTGCGCAACCCGGTCTTCCTGACCTTTGCCGCACTCTCCGTGGCCTCTTACGGGGCCATGTTCACCTTCCTGGCAGGCTCTTCCTTCGTCTTCATCAAGGTGCTGGGCCTGAGCACCATCCAGTACGGCTTCCTGCTGCTGGTCGCCTCCCTGTTCTACATCGTGGGCACTGTGCTGTGCAGGCGTTTGCTGGGACGTTTCGGCATCCGCAAAACCCTGGCGATTGCAGGCGTGCTGAGCATCACCGGCGGCACCGCCATGGGCCTGCTGGCCTGGGCAGGCGTCAGCAGTGTCTGGGCCATTGCCCTGCCGCATTTCATTTTCATGATCGGCCACGGCATCCACCAGCCCTGCAGCCAGAGCGGTGCGATCGGCCCATTCCCCCAGGCCGCGGGCACGGCCTCTGCGATGAACGGCTTCCTGATGATGTCGGTGGCCTTTGTCATGGGCGGATGGATGGGCACACACATGGACGGCACCGTCCTGCCCATGACCAACGGCATGTGGTTCTGGAGCGTCCTGCTGGCAGGCACCGCATGGACGGCGGTGCAGAAATACGGCGAGCCTGTGCATGAAACTGCAAAACCCTGACACCCTGCCGCGCTACGTTGCGCTGGCTGGGCCGACAGCCTCCGGCAAAACGGCCGCCGCACTCGCCATTGCCCGCCAGCGTCCGGTAGAAATCATCAGCGTCGATTCGGCCCTTGTCTACCGCGGCATGGACATCGGCACGGCCAAGCCCCGCCCCGAAGAACTCGCCACCGCACCGCACCACCTGATTGACATCCGCGACCCGCTGAACGCCTACAGCGCCGCCGAGTTTGTGGCCGATGCAGGGCAGCTCATCCACGACATCGCTGCACGCGGCAAGCTGCCGCTGCTGGTGGGCGGCACCATGCTGTACTTCAAGGCGCTGTTCGAGGGGCTGGACGATATGCCCAAGGCCGATCCCGAGGTGCGTGCGGCCATCGCCGCCGAAGCGCTGGACAAAGGCTGGCCAGCCTTGCATACGCAGCTTGCAGAAATAGACCCCCTCACGGCCGCACGACTGGAGCCCCAGGACTCACAACGCATTTCCCGTGCGCTGGAGGTCTACCGCGTATCGGGTCAGCCCCTGTCATCGTTCCATCGGCGTAAAGCAACGCCCGCCACAGATCAGGCAGCGCCCACCCTCATCTCTCTGGAACCCGGTGAGCGCAGCTGGCTGCACGAGCGCATTGCCCACCGCTTTGACGCGATGCTCACTGCAGGTTTTCTCGATGAAGTCAAAACCCTGCGCGCGCGCGGCGACCTTCATCCCGACCTGCCGTCCATGCGCTGCGTCGGCTACCGCCAGGCGTGGGAAGCGCTGGAGGGCACATCACCCATGAACGAGTTGCGCGACAAGGGTGTTTTTGCAACCCGGCAGTTGGCCAAGCGGCAAATCACCTGGCTGCGCTCCATGCCCCAACGCCATGTGGTCGCGTGCGATGCACCCGATGCGTTGGCGCAGGTGCTGGCTGCGGTGAAAGCCTCACAGGCATGACACTCAAGATACACAAGCTCGGCAAACGTTATGGCGACGCAACCGTGTTCAGCCATGTTTCGCTCGAGGTGGCGGACGGCGAGTTTGTCGCCATCGTGGGCGATTCGGGTGTTGGCAAATCCACATTGCTCAACTGCATGGCCGGACTGGACACCTGGGATGAAGGCAGCGTCACGCTCCAGGGAACCGACCTCGCCACACTGACCGACGACCAGCGGGCCTTGCTGCGCCGCCAGCATGTTGGGTTTGTGTTTCAGGCTTTTCACGTGCTGCCGCACCTCGACGTGGCACAAAACGTGGCCCTGCCCTTGTTGTTGCTGGGCCAGCAGGATGACGGCCGCGTGCAGGCCATGCTCGATGCTGTAGGCCTTTCGGGCCTTGGCGCACGGCTGCCGCAACAGTTGAGCGGCGGCCAGTTGCAGCGCGTGGCCATTGCACGCGCACTGGTGCACAGGCCTGCCCTGCTGCTGGCCGATGAGCCCACCGGCAATCTTGACCCGACGACTGCCGGCAAGGTCATGGATGCCCTGACGGCGCAAACGCGCGAGCACGGCGCGTCGCTGGTGCTGGTCACCCATTCAGAAGCGGCTGCAGCGCGTGCCGACCGCATCCTGTATCTGCGCAGCGATGGCATCAGCGCCTGAAACCGCAGCGCTGCAGCAGCACAGCGGCGCGCTGCCTGCGTTGCTGAAGCATTTTTCGTGGCGCGAACTCCTGCACAACCCGTGGCGCAACATCGCCGCAGCAGCGGCCGTGATGCTGGGCGTCGCACTGGCGTTTTCGGTTCATTTGATCAACGCCTCCGCGCTCAGCGAGTTCTCGCAGGCCGTGCGTTCAGTCAACGGCCAGCCCGACCTTGAACTGCGCACGGTACAGGGCAGCTTCGATGAAGCCGTGTTTGAAACGGTGGCCACGCACCCGCAGGTGCTGGTGGCCGGGCCCGTTCTGGAGCTGACCAGCTATGCCACCGACGCCGCGGGCAAACGCGTCGCCCTGCGTGTGCTCGGGCTTGATGCGCTGGCCATCGCGCAGTTGGCACCGGCGCTCATGCCCATCCCGTCCGCAGATGCTGACCGTTTTGCACTTTTCACGCCGGGCGCTGTTTTCCTCAATCCGGCGGCCAGGCAAATCCTGCCTGCCGGGCATTTCAGCCTGCAAAGCGGCCTGCGGCAGATAGACGTGCAGGTAGCCGGCAGCGTCAGCGCCGGCGGCGCCGCGCTGGCCGTGATGGACATAGGCGCGACGCAGGAGCTGTTCGGCCGTCAGGGCCAGCTGTCCCGCATCGACATACGTCTGAAAGCAGGCGTCGACCGCGCAGCCTTCCTCGCCTCTCTGCCACTGCCGCCCAACGTCAATGGTGCGGAGCCCGGCGATGCCGCGCAGCGGGTGAGCAACCTGTCGCGCGCCTACCGGGTCAACCTCACCGTGCTGGCGCTGGTGGCTCTGTTCACCGGCGCGTTTCTGGTTTTTTCGGTGCTGTCATTGAGCGTCGCCAAACGCGCGCAACAGTTTGCACTGCTCGGTGTCCTCGGCCTCACAGGCCGGCAGCGCCTGATGCTGGTGCTGGCCGAATCAGGCTTGCTCGGGCTGGCAGGCAGTGCAGCCGGCGTGGCACTGGGCACAGGCCTGGCAGCTCTCGCCTTGCGACTTCTGGGAGGTGATCTCGGTGGTGGTTATTTCTCGGGCGTCGCGCCCTCATTGCAATGGAGTGGCTGGGCCGCCGCAGCGTATGGCTTGCTGGGTGTGGCGGCGGCGCTGGTCGGTGGCTGGTGGCCGGCGCGTTCGGCACAAAAGCTGCCCCCGGCGCAAACCCTCAAGGGCCTGTGTGCGACAGCGACGCAGGGCCGCGGCCACTGGCTCAGCCTGACGCTGATCATGGCCGGTGCCGGCCTGGCCCTGCTGCCCCCGGTGCTCGGCATTCCGCTGGGCGCGTATGTGTCCGTCGCGCTGCTGCTGACGGGCGGCATCACCGCGCTGCCCTGGCTGATTGCCCTGCTCTACGACCGGCTCAGCCCACGTGTCGCTCAACACCTGTTGACCATGCTGGCCGTCGAGCGGGCCCGCCGTGTGCGTGAAAGTGCCGCCGTGGCTGTGAGTGGCGTGGTGGCGTCGCTCAGCCTGGCTGTGGCGCTCACCGTCATGGTGGCCAGCTTCCGCGACTCGGTCACGCATTGGCTGGACACCGTGCTGCCCGCCGACCTCTATGTGCGCACTGCCCTGCCCTCGTCGACGTCAGCAGCTGGCGATACGGTGTACTTCACGCCCGCATTCGCCAGCGCGGTGGCCGGCATCCCCGGTATCAAGCGCACCAGCACGCTGCGCACCACAGCGCTGTCCCTGAATGCTGCCCAGCCCAACATTGCGCTGATTTCTCGCGAGATCGGCGACGCTGCGTCCATGCTGCCGCTGGTTGGGAACCCGGTCGCGGCACCTGAAGGCGATGTGCCGGTGTATGTGAGCGAGGCCATGGTGGACCTGTACGGTGCGCGCCCGGGCACGGTCTTCAAGGCACTGGCGGCATCCTTCCCCGCCGCGCCAGGTGCGGCACCCCCGAGGTTTTTTGTGGCGGGCGTCTGGCGCGACTACGCCCGCCAGTTCGGCGCAGTGGCGTTGGACAGACGGGACTTTGAACGCCTGACGGGCGACACGCGTGTGAACGACCTGGCCATCTGGCTGGCGGCAGGCGCAGTCGCCAGCGAGGTCGAGCAGGCCGTGCGCGCAGTTGCCGACCGCGAGGCCGGCGCAGGCGGCCTGGTCGAATTTGCATCGACACAGCAGATACGCGCCATATCGCTGAAGATTTTCGACCGCAGCTTTGCCGTGACCTACTGGCTGCAGGGCGTGGCGATTGCCATCGGCCTCTTCGGTGTGGCGGCCAGCTTCAGCGCACAGGTGCTGGCCCGGCGCAAGGAGTTCGGCCTGCTCGCACACCTGGGCCTGACGCGCCGGCAGATCCTGGCGGTCGTTGCCGGGGAAGGCGCAGCGTGGACACTCATCGGCTCGGTTGCCGGGCTGGCTCTGGGCCTGGCAGTGGCCGTGGTGCTGGTGCACGTCGTCAACCCGCAAAGTTTTCACTGGACCATGGACCTGGTGCTGCCCTGGCTGCGCCTGCTGGCGCTCTGCACGTCCGTGGTGCTCGCAGGCACGGTGACGGCCTGGCTGGCCGGCCGCGCGGCCGCTGGCAAGGATGCTGTGCTGGCGGTCAAGGAAGACTGGTAGACCCCGATCTGGGTACCCCGGGCCTGGCTACTATCGCCGCCCTGCAGGCGATGGCTGTTTTCTTTTGCTTACCAAAATACGTCCCGACCGCAGCAGGTTTGTCATGACAGCGCGCCCGCGTGTCACTACGATGAACGCTCAACACCCAGGGGCACACACCATGGCATCCGCTCAATACCGTATTGAAAGCAGGGATCCGTCGCAAGCCAGCAGGCTCCCGCCTACCGACTTCAACCATGTGTTTGCAGACTGCTCGCTGGCGGTTGCCGTTGCGGTGAAGAGCGTGTCCGACCCGACACGGCAGCAAGTGCGTGTGGTGCACATTCCCAGCGGCGAAGTGATGTTTGAAACCACCGGGCCAGCACCACTGAACTGATGCGTTGAACTGAATTGTCTCCCCGGGTCACCCCGGCTTCAAGCTGCTTGACCCCGTCACGTGACGGGGCAAGCAGCTTTTCTTTTTATTACGTCCTTCACGTTGCTGTTGCCTCGCCTGTCATGATCGCGTGGCCATGCGCACCTACCATCGAGGTGTCATTTCAAGGAGCTTTCACACATGGCATTTTCCGGCACACCGCCGCACGACTACCGCATCGAAAAAACACACACCGACGGCGACAGCCTGTTGCCCGAGACCGAGCCCGGCCACCTCTACGCCGACGCATCGCTCGCAGTGGCCGTCGCCGTCAAAAGCGTGGCCGACCCCAGTTGCCAGGAAGTGCGTGTGGTGCACGTTCCCAGCGGCGAGGTGGTTTTCAAAACACCGGCAGCAGACGACGGCAAGCCGGGGTCCTGACAGGGTTCAACCCTCTTCATGCGTCGCGGTCTTGCTGCGAGAATCGGGCGCATGGCACTTACCCGCACCCCCGCGCCGGAAGGCGATGCACACGTCAACTGGCTCACGGCAGCCATCGCCCGCATCGAGGCCGACTACCAGCGCAGCGCCGACACCCACCTGATCGCGCTGCCGCTGCCCGGGTTTGCAGCCCACGGCATTGACTTCTACCTCAAGGACGAATCCACCCACCCCACCGGCAGCCTCAAGCACAGGCTGGCGCGCTCGCTGTTTTTGTATGCGCTGTGCAATGGCCTGGTCAGCGAAGGCACGACGGTGGTCGAGGCGTCGAGCGGCTCCACCGCGGTGAGCGAAGCCTACTTTGCACGCCTGCTGGGCCTGCCCTTCATTGCGGTGATGCCGCGCACCACCTCACCCGAAAAGATCGCGCAAATCGAGCACTACGGCGGCCGCTGCCACTGGGTCGACAGCGCGGCGCAGGTGTATGACGAGGCGCGCAAGCTGGCACAAGATGCCGGCGGCCACTACATGGACCAGTTCACCTATGCCGAGCGCGCGACCGACTGGCGCGGCAACAACAACATCGCCGAAAGCATGTTCAGCCAGATGACACGCGAGCGCCACCCCGTGCCGCGCTGGATTGTGGTCGGCGCCGGTACTGGTGGCACCAGCGCGACGATTGGCCGCTACATGCGCTACCAGCGCCATCATGGTGATGATTGCCAGCTCTGTGTGGCCGACCCGGTCGGCTCCGTGTTCAGCGCCTATCACCAGAGCGGCGACACCAGCCTGACCGGCGCAGGCTCGCGCATCGAAGGCATTGGCCGGCCACGCGTCGAGGCGAGTTTCATCCGCACGGTGATAGACCGCATGGTCGATGTGCCGGACGCCGATTCGGTGGCGGCGATGCAGGCGCTGTCCACCCTGCTGGGCCGAAAGGTCGGCCCCTCCACCGGCACCAATTTTGTCGCCATGCTCACGCTGGCGCACGAGATGCTGGCGCGCGGCGAGCAGGGCTCCATCCTTTCCCTGCTTTGTGATTCGGGCGAGCGCTACCTGCCGACCTATCACGATGCGGCGTGGGTGCAGGCGCGCTTCGGCGATTGCAGCGCCGCACAGAAACGCATGGCGCAAGCCATGCAGCCCTGAGATGCACAACATTCCACGACGGCACTTGTTGCGCATGGGCGCAGCGGGCTCGCTCGGCCTGAGCCCGCTGGCGGGCCTGCTGCAGCACGCCCACGCCCTGCCCCTGAAGACGCTGGCCTTTCCGCGCGACCGTGGCGCGCACCCGGACTTTCGCACGGAGTGGTGGTACATCACCGGGCAGGCGACGTCGGGCAAGCGGGTGTTCGGTTTCCAGCTGACGTTTTTCCGCTCGCGCGTCGACAGCACGCAGGCCATGAGTTCGAAGTTCGCGGCGAAGCAGCTGGTGTTTGCGCACGCCGCCATCACCGATGTGGACGGGAAAAAGCTCTGGCACGACCAGCGCATCTCGCGCGACGGCTTCGGCGTGGCCTCCACCAGCGAGACCGACATGGCCATCCGCCTGCGCGACTGGTCACTTGAAAGCAAGGGTCCGCGCTACACCGCCAGCCTGACGTCCAGCGACTTCGCCATCAAGCTGCAGTTTTCAGAGACGCAGGCCGTGCTGCTGCAAGGCAAACAAGGCCTGTCGCGCAAGGGCCCCGAAGAAAAGCAGGCCAGCTACTACTACAGCCATCCCCAGCTCGCCACGACGGGCAGGCTGCAGGTCAAGGGCCAGAGCTTTGACGTCACCGGCAAGGCCTGGCTGGACCACGAGTGGAGCCAGGAGCTGCTTCACCCCGCGGCCACCGGCTGGGACTGGATAGGCATGAACCTCGACGACGGCAGCGCCCTCACCGCCTTCCGGCTGCGCAACAAGGCGGGCGACGCGCTCTGGGATGGCGGCTCTTTCCGGTCACCCAAAAGTGATGTCTATGTTTTCAGCAAGGGCGAAGTGATTTTCAAACCCACCCGCCTCTGGAAGAGCCCGCTGACGCAGGCGACTTACCCGGTCGAATGGATGGTGCGCACCCCGGCCGACTTCTACACCGTGCGCGCGGTCATCGACAACCAGGAACTCGACAGCCGGCAATCGACGGGGGCGATTTACTGGGAAGGCCTGAGCGAGCTCATCGACAGTAACGGCAAGCGTGTGGGCAGCGGCTATCTGGAGATGACGGGGTATGCCGCGCCGCTGCGGATGTGAGGCCCCGCCTGAAGCCTGAATGCCGGACGCCTTCAGGGCAGAAAAGGCGTGACCTTCTTTTTCAGCAAGGCAATGAGTGGCGGCTCCATGAATTTGTAGTTGTCCGGGATACCGAGCACCACGACCCGCTTGCCCAGAAGTTGCGCATTGAATTGCGTTGCCAGTTTGGTCTTGTGGGTTTTTTCCATCACGAAAATCATGTCGGCCCACTCCACCAGGTCGGCCGACACCAGGACTTCCGAGTCGTTTGCAAGCCCTGCGGAGGCGCATGCAACACCCGGATGCTCCGCAAAAATCTGCTCGGCGGTCGGGCTTCTCCACTTGTTTTTCCCGCAGATAAAAAGAAGATTGTTCACCGCTGTCCCGTTTCCTGTTTCAAGTTTTTCAGGGCGCATCAGACTGGCTGATCAGCCCGCGCTCAAACGCCTGCGTCTCGTTGCTGAAAATCGCCATCGCCGTCGTCATGCGTTTGAAGCCCAGTTTTGTATAAAACGGCTCGCTGCCGGCCACGGCGTAGAGGATGATTTTTTTGTGGCCGCGCGATGCGTCCACCAGCCTGGCCACCACATCGCGCCCCAAGCCAGCGCCCTGGTAGTCCGGGTGTACGGCCAGATCACAGATATAGGCGCAATCGACGCCATCGGCCAGCGCCCGGCCCACTGCGACCAGCCGTCCCTCATCATGCACAAAACACCTGAACATGCTGTTGGCAAAGGCCAGTTTCAGGCTGGCCGCCGGTTTTTCGCCCAGCGGGGCCAGTTTGTACAGCGTTGAAAGCTCGTCCCAGTCACACGCTGCGAGGCAATCCGTCCAGACAAGCGCCATACGCATCCTTTCCGAAGGCAATTTGCTATTAATTCAGTAGCTGCTCACGCTCGTTTTTATTGGGCTGAAGGCACTTTCTGCCCTCCAAAAAGGCCTTTTTTGAGCCCCAACGAGGTTTGGCGCAAGCCTCGGCGTTCCATGCCAGCATTCAAAACAGCTAATATAGCTATTTTAGAAGCCTGTTTTTTGCATCAAAATCAAAATAAATTCAATTAAATCAAAGCACTAAAGCTATCAAATAAATAGCATTAGCGTTTTAACAAAGCGCGCAATTTGAGGCCACCTATCCAAAGCGCCGAGAAGTAGATGACCGCCGAACCGACCAGCACCCCGGCCAGCAGGCCTATGCGCTGGAAAGCCATGCTTTTCATGCCCGTCCAGTTCACATAACCGGCGGACCATATCAAAAACACGGCCAGCAAGGCACTGGCGGCGAGCACCCGCAGGGCAAACACGCCCCAACCCTGCGCAGGTGTGTAGCTGCCGCGCCGTATCAGCCCGACCAGCAGCAGCAGCGCATTGATGAGCGCACCTATGCCGATGGCCAGCGCCAGCCCGGCATGCGCGAACAGGGGCACAAACGCCAGATTCAGCAACTGCGTCACCACCAGGACCAGCACGGCGATGCGCACGGGGGTCTTGATGTCCTGGCTGGCGTAAAACCCGGGCGCCAGCACCTTGATGGCGACCAGCCCCACCAAGCCTGCGCCGTAACCCATCAGCGCCGTGGTGGTCTGCTGCACATCACGGTCGGTGAAGGCGCCGTAGTGGTACAGCGTGGCGACCAGCGGCTGCGAGAACGTCAGCAAGGCGACGGCACAGGGCACAGCCAGCAGCACCACGATGCGCAGGCCCCAGTCCAGCATGGCCGAATAGCGCTCTGCGTCGTTGGCGGCTTTGGCAGCGGACAGTTGCGGCATCAGCACCACGCCAATGGCCACGCCCAGCATGGCGGTGGGGAACTCCATCAGCCTGTCGGCATAGGTCAGCCAGCTCACGCTGCCCGGGGCGAGGTGCGAGGCGATCTGGGTGTTGATGAGCAGCGATATCTGCGCCACGCTGACACCCAGCAGGGCCGGCACCATGAGGCGGGCGATGTTTTTGGTGGCCGGATCGGCCCACGCCGCGCGCATGACCGCCCAGTTGAAAGAGATTTTCGGCAGCAGACCGAGGCGCAGCAAGGCCGGCACCTGCACTGCCAGCTGCAGCACGCCGCCGACCATCACACCCGCACCCAGCGCGTAGACGGGCTCGATGCCATGCGCCTTGAACCACGGCGCGCCCAGCCAGGCCGCCACGATCATGCAGAGGTTGAGCAGCACGGGCGTGGCCGCCGGCACTGCAAAACGCCGCCATGTGTTGAGCACGCCCGACGACAGCGCCACCAGCGACATGAAGCCGATATAGGGAAACATCCAGCGCGTCATGAACACGGCGGCCTCGAAACCACGCGGGTCCTGCTTGAGCCCGCTCGCCATCGCCCACACCAGCACCGGCGCGCCGGCCACTCCGAGCACGCAGGTCACAAGCAAAGCCCAGGTCAGCAAGGTCGCGACCCGGTCGATCAGCAGTTTGGTCGCTTCCTCACCGTTTTGCGCCTTGCTGGCCGCCAGCACCGGTACAAACGCCTGGCTGAACGCCCCTTCCGCGAAAAGGCGGCGGAACAGGTTGGGAATGCGAAAAGCGACATTGAACGCGTCGGTCATGGCGCTGGCACCAAAAGCCGAAGCAATCAGCAGTTCCCGCGCCAGCCCCGTGATGCGCGAAACCAGGGTTAAAAGGGAGACGGTAGAGGCGGATTTGAAAAGTGACACCGCTGGAGTTTAGCCGTGGGGACACCCTGGAGGTAGGTGCGCAACATCCCATAAACGCAGCGATGCCTTTGCCAGCCGAGCCGCGGAACTGGCTCCGCCAGGCCGCAGGCGAACGGCCCCCTCGGGGGGCAGGGAGTGACACGAAGTGAACGACCGTGGGGGCAGGCTATAATCATTGGCTTCGCTTTTATCATCCACAGACTCCTCCCAGGATCAAGGAAACTATTTATGGCAACCGCCAAACCCAAGAAAAAGAACCCACGCCTTGCGTCGGGCCGCAAACGCGTCCGCCAGGACACCAAACTCAACGCTGCGAACACCTCGCTGCGCTCCAAATACCGCACCGCTGTGAAGAACGTCGAAAAAGCCGTTGCAGCCGGTGACAAGGACAAGGCCAAAGACCTGTTCGCCAAGGCCCAGAGCATTGTGGACACCGTTGCCGACAAAGGCATCTTCCACAAGAACAAGGCAGCGCGCGACAAGTCCCGCCTGTCCGCCAAGGTGAAAGCTTTGGCACTGGCCCCAGCAAAGGCCGCCTAAGAAATTAGGCAGAACAGCCCGGAAGGCCTTTAACAAGCCCTCCGCCGTTTTGTAGGGTGCGCTGAAAGCGAAGTCAAAAAAGCCGTCGAAAGACGGCTTTTTTGTTTGGGCGCCTCATGAATTTTTAGCCGCATGGCCATCCCAACGGCCTCGGCTGCATCGCCATGCACTAAGGCATGCATGCAAGTGCGGTATGAGCGACACCGCGGTGGCCCGACGAGGCCCGCTATGGCTGTCAACGCGTAACGCGAGTCCACCGCTACGTATTGCGTCGACATCTTCCAGCGGAGCGATGGGAGTTTTGGTTTTGAGGAGTTTCCCCATGACCCCCAGGACCGGGGGTGCGGCAATGCCTCAACAAGTTTGGTCAGGGTGTTTTTGCCACGGGGCAGGCTGCGGTGGATGCAGCGAAGGAGAGCGAGCCCTGGCTGGACAAGGCTTTGGTTTGGCGCTGGTAGCTCTGCTGCGGCAGAGCTTGCACCGCGCTTAGTGCAACTCTTTGGCGTGGTTGATCGAGTACTTGGGTATCTCGACTGTCACGTCGGCCTGGGCCAGAATGGCCTGGCAGCTGAGGCGGGAGTTGGGCTCGAGGCCCCAGGCGCGGTCCAGCAAATCTTCTTCTGTTTCATCGGGCTCGTTGAGTGACCTGAAGCCTTCACGCACGACGACGTGGCAGGTGGTGCAGGCGGCGCTCATATCGCAGGCGTGTTCGATGTTGATCTTGTTGTCGAGCAGCGCTTCGCAGATGGAGGTGCCGGCGGGTGCCGTGACTTCTGCGCCGTTGGGGCAGTACTCTGGATGAGGGAGGATTTTTATGACGGGCATCGTGTGTACTGGTTGTCTGGTCGCCGGGTGTGCTGCTTAAACCGCTTCTATGTTTTTGCCGGCAAGGGCTTTCTGGATGCCCTTGTTCATGCGTTCGGCCGCGAAGGCTTCTGTGCCATTGGCCAGCGCTTTGGTGGCAGCTTCAATAGCTGCTGCATCACCGTTGGCGCGGGTGTCGGCCAGGCCGACCATGAGGCTGTCGATCTGGGCGCGCTCGTTGGGGCTGAGCAGGTCTGCATCGGCATCGAGTGCGCTTTGTGTGGCGAGCAGCATGCGGTCGGCATCGACCTGCGCTTCAGCCAGCGCCCTCGCCTGCATGTCTTGCTGGGCTGTTGAGAAGCTGTCCTGCAGCATGCGGGCGATGTCGTCGTCGCTCAGGCCGTAGGAAGGTTTGACGTCGATGGTGGCTTCGACGCCGCTGACCTGCTCTTTGGCGTTGACGCTGAGCAGGCCGTCTGCATCGACCGTGAAGGTGACGCGGATGCGTGCAGCGCCTGCCGACATGGGCGGGATGCCGCGCAGCTCGAAACGTGCGAGGCTGCGGCAATCAACGACGAGGTCACGCTCGCCTTGCAGCACATGCAGCGCGAGGGCGGTCTGGCCGTCTTTGTAGGTGGTGAAGTCCTGCGCCATCGCGGTGGGGATGGTCTGGTTGCGCGGCACGATGCGCTCGACCAGGCCACCCATGGTTTCAATGCCGAGCGACAGGGGAATCACGTCGAGCAGCAGCAACTCGCTGCCGGTGTTGTTGCCGGCGAGCTGGTTGGCGGAAATCGCGGCACCCAGCGCCACCACTTCATCGGGGTTGAGGTTGGTCAGCGGCTCTGTGCCGAAGAAGTTGGCGACGGCCTTGCGGACCTGCGGCATGCGGGTGGAGCCGCCCACCATCACCACGCCCTTGATGTCGTCTTTCGTCAGCTTGGCATCACGCAATGCCTTGCGCACGGCGGTGAGGGTGCGCTGCGTGAGGTGCGCGGTGGCGGTCTCGAAATCGTCGGCCTTGAGTTCAAAGCTGACCAGCGCCTTGGCGAGTTGCACGCTGAAGGGCACAGGGCTGGATGCGGACAGGGCCTCTTTGCCGGCGCGGGCGGCGCGCTGCAGTGCGGCCTTGTCGGTGGGGGTGAGGGTGTCTGCGGCGACGCCGGCCTTGGCAAGTGCCCACTCGACGAGGGCGCGGTCATAGTCGTCACCGCCGAGTGCGGAATCACCACCCGTTGCAACGACCTCGAACACGCCTTGCGTCAGGCGCAGGATGGAAATGTCGAAGGTGCCGCCGCCCAGGTCATAGACCGCGTAGACGCCTTCGCTGCCGTTGTCGAGGCCGTAGGCAATCGCGGCAGCGGTGGGTTCGTTGATGAGGCGCAGCACATTGAGGCCGGCCAGTTGCGCCGCGTCTTTGGTGGCCTGACGTTGTGCGTCGTCGAAGTAGGCGGGCACGGTGATGACGGCGCCGTGGATGTCGTCGTCGAAGGTGTCTTCAGCGCGAAAGCGCAGCGTGGCCAAAATCTCGGCACTGATCTCGACCGGGCTCTTTTCACCAGCCACGGTTTGCAGCGTGACCATGCCGGGCTTGTCGTTCAACTCGTAAGGCAGTTGTGCGCGGTTGGCGATGTCGTTGATGCCGCGGCCCATGAGGCGCTTGACGGACGAGATGGTGTTGGCGGGGTCTTCGACCTGGGCGGCCAGTGCGTCGAAGCCGATCTGGCGGCGTTCAGCATCAAGGTAGCGCACTACGCTGGGCAAAATCACGCGGCCTTCATCGTCGGGCAGGCATTCGGAAATGCCATTGCGCACGCTCGCGACCAGCGAATGTGTGGTGCCAAGGTCAATGCCAATGGCGATGCGCCGCTGGTGCGGGTCTGGCGTCTGGCCGGGTTCTGATATCTGTAGGAGTGCCATGTCGTTTCTGGGTGAGCGGCTATTGTCCCAGTTGGTCGATGCGCGCATCAACCTCGCTGGCAAATCGCTGCATAAACATAAGGCTTCTCACCTGCCCTGCCGCTGAACTGAAGTCTTTGGCCTCGTCGATGGCGCGGCCGATGGTGGTCAGCTGCGCGCGTTCGTGTTGGGTGACCTCTGTGGCCAATGCTTCGAGTGCAGTCATGTCGCCCGCCTCATCAAGCGCTTCGCGCCATTCCATCTGCTGCATGAGGAAGTCGGTCGGCATCGCCGTGTTGGTTTCTGCGTTGATGGGCGCGCCGTTGAGCTCGCACAAATAGCTGGCGCGCTTGAGCGGGTCTTTCAGGCGCTGGTAGGCCTCATTGATGCGCACCGACCACTGCATGGCCACGCGCTGCGCTGCTGCGCCCTGCGCGGCAAACTTGTCCGGGTGGGCTTCACGTTGCAGGTCTTTCCACCGGGCATCGAGCGCGGCGCGGTCCTGCGCAAATTGCGCCGGCACGCCGAAGAGTTCGAAGTCGGTGGATTGGAGGTTCATGTCGGTAAAAAGCCGCCGGCACGTTCAGTGAGGGCGGCTTTGTTTCAGCGGTAAAACGGCGTCAAACGCGAAACGACTCCCCACAGCCACAGCGGTCGCGCTCGTTGGGGTTGATGAACTTGAAGCCTTCGTTGAGGCCTTCGCGCACAAAGTCGAGCTGGGTGCCGTCGATGTAGGCCATGCTTTTTGGGTCGACCAGCACCTTCACGCCGTTGTCTTCAAACACCACGTCTTCGGGGGCGATCTCGTCGGCGTATTCAAGCTTGTACGCCAGGCCCGAGCAACCGGTAGTCTTGACGCCCAGACGCACGCCCACGCCCTTGGCCCGTTTTGAGAGATAGCGGGTCACGTGGCGGGCAGCGGCGTCGGTCAGGGTTACGGACATGATGGATTTGAATCTGGCGGAATTTAGTGCGCGGCGGTGACTGCGGCCGCTGAACCGTGCTTTTGTTTGTAGTCGTTCACGGCGGCCTTGATGGCATCTTCAGCCAGGATGGAGCAGTGAATCTTGACGGGTGGCAAAGCGAGCTCTTCGGCAATCGCGCTGTTCTTGATGCTGGCCGCTTCGTCGAGCGTCTTGCCCTTGACCCATTCGGTCACGAGAGAGCTGGACGCGATGGCGGAACCGCAACCGTAGGTCTTGAAACGTGCGTCTTCGATCACGCCGGTGACGGGGTTGACCTTGATCTGCAGCTTCATGACGTCGCCGCAGGCCGGCGCGCCGACCATGCCGGTGCCTACGCTTTCGTCGCCCTTTTCGAAGGAGCCGACGTTGCGGGGATTTTCATAGTGGTCTACGACCTTTTCGCTGTATGCCATTTTGTTTACCTCTTTAAGCGTTCACGCTGCGGTTAGTGTGCAGCCCACTGAATGGTGGAGAGATCCACACCATCCTTGAACATTTCCCAGAGCGGGGAAAGTTCGCGCAGTTTGGCAACGTTCTCCTTGATCGTGCCGACTGCGTAGTCAATTTCTTCTTCGGTGCTCCAGCGGCCAATCGTCATGCGCAGGCTGCTGTGGGCGAGTTCGTCACTGCGGCCGAGGGCGCGCAGCACATAGCTGGGCTCCAGGCTGGCCGAGGTGCAGGCAGAGCCGCTGGACACAGCCAGGCCCTTGATGCCCATGATCAGCGATTCACCTTCAACAAAGTTGAAACTCATGTTGAGGTTGTGCGGCACGCGCTTGTCGGCGTGGCCATTGAGGAAAACTTCTTCAACGTCTTTCAGGCCGTTGAGCATGCGTTCATGCAGCGCACGGATGCGCTTGTTTTCTTCATGCATTTCTTCTTTGGCGATACGGTAAGCCTCGCCCATGCCGACGCACTGATGCGTGGGCAAGGTGCCCGAACGCATGCCACGCTCATGGCCGCCCCCGTGCATCTGCGCCTCTAAACGCACACGCGGCTTGCGGCGCACGTACAGCGCGCCAATGCCTTTGGGGCCGTAGGTCTTGTGCGAGGTCAGGCTCATCAGGTCGACGGGCAACGTGGCGAGGTCGATGTCGACACGGCCGGTGGCTTGCGCTGCATCGACGTGGAAGATGATGCCTTTTTCACGGCACAGGGTGCCAATGGCCGCGATGTCCTGGATGACGCCGATTTCGTTGTTGACGAACATGACGCTGACCAGAATGGTGTCGGGGCGGATGGCGGCTTTCAGCACGTCCATGTCGAGCAGGCCGTCGGCTTGCACGTCGAGGTAGCTGACTTCAAAGCCCTGGCGCTCCAGCTCACGCATGGTGTCGAGCACGGCTTTGTGCTCGGTCTTCACCGTGATCAGGTGCTTGCCCTTGGACTTGTAGAAATTGGCAGCGCCCTTGAGCGCCAGGTTGTTGGACTCGGTCGCGCCGCTGGTCCAGACGATTTCGCGTGGGTCAGCACCAATCAGGTCGGCGATCTGGCCACGGGCCTTCTCGACAGCCGCTTCGGCTTCCCATCCCCAGGCATGGCTGCGGGAAGCCGGGTTGCCGAAGTGCTCACGCAACCACGGAATCATCGCGTCCACCACGCGCGGGTCGCACGGGTTGGTGGCGCTGTAGTCCATGTAGATGGGGAAGTGTGGGGTTTCCATTTTTTGGCTAGCTCTTTAAGGGCGGCTGGCTGGCATGGGCTGACGACCGTCAGCCCACGCGCAGGTCAGCGCCGGTCAGGATTTTGAGAAGGCGTTTCCGAGTGCGAAGACCGAGTTCGGCGCGTTGACGCGCATGGGCTTGGCCACGGGTGCCGTGAAAATTGCTTTCTTGACCATGGGCGTGTTCTCGATGACCACACCCTTGGCGATTTGCTCTTCCACCAGCTTTTGCAGGGTGACGGAGTCCAGGAACTCGACCATGCGGCTGTTCAGCGATGCCCACAGCTCGTGCGTCATGCAGCGGCCGTTTTCGCCGAGGCAGTTTTCCTTGCCGCCGCACTGGGTGGCGTCGATCGGCTCGTCGACCGACACGATGATGTCGGCAACGGTGATTTCAGACGCCTTGCGGCCCAGGGTGTAACCGCCGCCGGGGCCGCGGGTGGATTCGACCAGCTCATGGCGACGCAGTTTGCCGAACAGCTGTTCGAGGTAAGACAGGGAAATTTGCTGGCGCTGGCTGATGGCGGCGAGTGTGACCGGGCCATTGTTCTGGCGCAATCCGAGGTCAATCATCGCGGTGACCGCAAAGCGGCCTTTGGTTGTGAGGCGCATAACAAGCTCCTTTAAATGGCTTGACTGTCAGCAACAAATGTTGCGACCCTGAAAGCTTGTGGCCCGCAGGGAACTCTTCCTCCAGCCGCCCAGGCCAGTCAACCACTCATCGCGGGGGCTTTTTGTTATTTCGTGTTCCTGACTGAATTCGTCAAGTATAGCACCGACTGGGCCTTTTAGCTGGAGGACAGCCATAGAAATCAGGGCTAACCCGTAGATATCAAGGGGTTATTTGCCCTGCCCTGCAGAACGCTGCACCAAACCGGTGCAACGGCAAAACTTACTTTCGGTCGCCGCCGGCCGCAGAAATCGGCATGACGTTGTCTGAACCCGGCGCGCCAAACGCCTGCTCCTTGAGGATGTGCAGCTGGTCGCGCACCCTGGCGGCCTTTTCGAACTCCAGGTTTTTGGCGTGTTCGACCATCTGTTTCTCCAGCCGCTTGATTTCACGCGCGATGTCTTTCTCGCTCATGTCCTCGACCAGCGCCTTCTGCATGCTGAGTTTTTCGGCTTCCTTGCCGGACTTCTCGCTGTACACGCCGTCGATGAGGTCCTTGATGCGCTTGACCACGCTGCGCGGCGTGATGCCGTGCTCCAGGTTGAAGGCGATCTGCTTGTTGCGCCGGCGTTCGGTCTCGCCCATGGCCTTCTTCATCGAATCGGTGATCTTGTCGGCGTACAGAATGGCGCGGCCATTGAGGTTTCGCGCGGCGCGGCCAATCGTCTGGATCAGGCTGCGTTCGGCACGCAAAAAGCCTTCCTTGTCGGCATCCAGAATGGCGACCAGCGACACCTCGGGAATGTCCAGCCCCTCGCGCAGCAAATTGATGCCGACCAGCACGTCGAATGCACCCAGGCGCAGGTCACGCAAAATTTCAACCCGCTCCACCGTATCGACATCGCTGTGCAGGTAACGCACCTTCACGCCGTTGTCGGTGAGATAGTCGGTCAGCTGCTCGGCCATGCGTTTGGTCAGCGTGGTGATCAGCACGCGTTCATTCTTGTCGACGCGGATGCGGATCTCCTGCAGCACGTCGTCGACCTGGTGCGTGGCGGGCCGCACTTCAACCTCAGGGTCCACCAGGCCGGTGGGCCGCACGACCTGCTCGACGACCTGGCCAGCGTGTTCGTTCTCATAGGCTGCGGGCGTGGCCGATACAAAAATCGCCTGCCGCATCTTGGTTTCGAACTCTTCGAACTTCAGCGGCCGGTTGTCCAGTGCGCTCGGCAAACGGAAACCGTATTCGACCAGCGTCGTCTTGCGCGAGCGGTCTCCGTTGTACATGGCGTTGAGCTGGCCGATCATGACGTGGCTCTCGTCGAGGAACATCACCGCGTCTTTCGGCAGGTAGTCGCACAGCGTTGACGGCGGCGAGCCCGGGGGCGCACCGCTGAGGTGACGGGTGTAGTTCTCGATGCCCTTGCAGTGGCCGATCTCGCTGAGCATTTCCAGATCGAAACGCGTGCGCTGCTCGATGCGCTGCGCCTCGACCAGCTTGCCGTCGGCGACGAACTGGCCGACGCGTTCAGACAGCTCCAGCTTGATCGTCTCGACAGCCGCCATGACCTTGTCGCGCGGCGTGACGTAATGGCTTTTCGGGTAGACCACAAAACGCGGAATCTTCTGGCGGATGCGGCCCGTGAGCGGGTCGAACAGCGAGAGGGTTTCGATCTCGTCATCGAACAGCTCGATGCGGATGGCGAGCTCGGAATGCTCGGCCGGGAAGACGTCGATCACATCACCCCGCACGCGGAAGGTGCCGCGCGCAAAGTCCTGGTCGTTGCGGCTGTACTGCATGCGGATCAGGCGCGCAATCACATCGCGCTGGCCCATCTTGTCGCCGATGCGGGCGATAAACCGCATCTGGGTGTAATCCTCCGGCGCGCCAATGCCGTAAATGGCACTGACGGTTGCCACGATGATGGTGTCGCGGCGCTCGAGCACACTTTTGGTGGCCGACAAACGCATCTGCTCGATGTGCTCGTTGATGGCCGAGTCCTTTTCAATGAACAGGTCGCGCTGTGGCACATAGGCCTCAGGCTGGTAGTAGTCGTAATAGCTGACGAAGTACTCGACGGCATTCTTGGGGAAGAACTCGCGGAACTCGCTGTACAGCTGGGCGGCCAGCGTCTTGTTGGGCGCGAACACGATGGCCGGGCGGCCCAGGCGGGCAATGACATTGGCCATGGTGAAGGTCTTGCCCGAGCCGGTCACGCCCAGCAGGGTCTGGAAGACTTCGCCGTCGTTCACGCCTTCCACCAGCTTGGCGATGGCCGTGGGCTGGTCGCCCGCTGGCTGGTAGGGCATGAAGAGCTCAAACGGTGAATCGGGGAAGCTGACGAACTCGCCTTTCAGGGGGCCTTCGCCCGTGTCTGCTGTTTCCGTTATGAGTTCCAAAGCTTCCGGCATAAACCAATCTCCAAAGCGCAGGTTGAGGCCCGTTAAAATCAGGGCAACCGATCAGCATACGACATTCGGGCAAAAAACGGAATTGCAAGCTGGGCTACCCCTTTTTTACCTTTGTTGACACGGCTGCGGGCCGTCAAAAAAGCCTTTCTGATTCAACGTTCTTTTTAAACTTCTGAGGATTTTTCATGTCTTTGCCAGTCACCTTGTTCAGCGCTGTCGAAATGGCCCCACGCGACCCCATCCTGGGTCTCAACGAGCAGTTCGCCGCCGACACCAACCCGAACAAGGTCAACCTCGGCGTCGGGGTGTACTACGACGACAACGGCAAGCTGCCCCTGCTCAAGTGCGTACAGGCGGCTGAAAAGTTCATGGCCGAAGCCCCAAAGCCACGCGGCTACCTGCCCATCGACGGCATCGCCGCCTATGACGCCGCCGTGAAATCCCTGGTTTTCGGCGCTGACAGCGAACCCGTGAAAAGCGGCCGCGTCGCCACGGCGCAAGGCATTGGCGGCACCGGCGGCCTGAAGATTGGCGCTGACTTTTTGAAGAAACTGCTGCCCAACGCCAAGGTACTGATCTCCGACCCAAGCTGGGAAAACCACCGCGCCCTCTTCTCCCAGGCCGGTTTTGTCGTCGACAGCCACCCTTACTACGACGCCGCCAAGAAGGGCATCAACTTCGACGGCATGCTGGCCGCGCTGAACGCTGCTGCCGAAGGCACCATCGTCGTGCTGCACGCCTGCTGCCACAACCCGACCGGCTACGACATCACCCCCGAGCAGTGGGACCAGGTGATTGCCGCCGTCAAGGCCAAAAAACTCACGCCTTTCCTCGACATGGCCTACCAGGGTTTCGGCCACGGCATCAAGGAAGACGGCGCGGTTGTCGGCAAGTTCGTCGCGGCCGGCCTGAGCTTTTTTGTCTCGACCTCGTTCTCGAAAAGCTTCAGCCTGTACGGCGAACGCGTCGGCGCCCTGTCGGTGCTGTGCCAGTCGAAAGAAGAAGCTGACCGCGTGCTGTCGCAGCTCAAGCTGGTGATTCGCACCAACTACAGCAACCCGCAAATCCACGGCGGCACTGTGGTAGCCACCGTGCTCAACACGCCTGCCCTGCGCGCCCAGTGGGAAGAAGAGCTGACCGAGATGCGCGTTCGCATCAAGGCCATGCGCCAGAAGCTGGTGGACGGCCTGAAGGCCGCCGGCGTGACGCAGGACATGAGCTTCATCACCACGCAGATCGGCATGTTCAGCTACTCGGGTTTAACCAAGGACCAGATGGTGCGCCTGCGCAGCGAGTTCGGCATCTACGGCACCGACACCGGCCGCATGTGCGTGGCCGCGCTGAACAGCAAGAACATCGACTACGTCTGCGCAGCGATTGCGAAGGTCATTTGAGCGGCCTGAGCCTGTAAACCGGAGCGGCAGCCGCTATTAATTCAGTAGCTGTTCACGCTCGTGTCTATTGGCCTGAAGGCCGATTTGGCACTTAAAAATGGCCTTTTGAGGCCATTTTTTTCGTCTTTTTGGCGTCGAGGAGCTTCGAACGTGCGAAATGTTAACCTGCAACTTAACATTTGCGTGTTTTTTAACGTACACGACATAATTTTGCCGTGTACGTTAAAAATCAGCCCGTGGCTGTCACTCGTCAGCCCCAGACGGCCGAGCGCATGGAGATGGAGCCGAGCTGATAGCTGGTGTTGAAAAAGCGCATCGGCTCCCCGGCATCGACCGCGCCAGCGGCGTAGAGCAGCGGCAGGTAATGCTCGTGGGTGGGCTGGGCCATTTTGGCGACCTGGCCGAGCTTGAGGAAGTTCTGCAGCGCATCGAGGTTGCCCTGCTGCATGTAGCCGGCAATCGTCTGGTCGAACTCCAGCGCCCAGTCATACGCTTGGTTGGCCGTGGCGCCGCGCTGCATCTGGCGCAGGTTGTGCACGATGTTGCCGCTGCCCACAATCAGCACGCCGCGGTCACGCAGCACCTTCAGCTGTTTGGCCAGCGCATAGTGTTCTTCAGGCGCGCGGCTGTAGTCCATGCTCAGCTGGATGACCGGTATGTCGCCTTGGGGAAACATGGGCTTGATCACCGCCCAGGTCCCGTGGTCCAGGCCCCACTCGGCCACGTCCAGCCCCAGCGGCTGGGCGCCGCGCTGGCGCACCACCTGGCTGATGGCGCGCGCCGCCGCCGGGTCGCCGGGCACCGGGTATTGCTGGTCGAACAGCTCTTGCGGGAAGCCGCCGAAGTCGTGAATCGTCTTGGGTTTGTCCATCGCCGTCAGCCACCAGCCTTCCGTCAGCCAGTGGGCCGAGATGCACAAAATCAATTGCGGGCGCGGCATTTTGGTTCCGAAATCCTTGCCCAGTTCCTGCCAGCTGCGCAGGTATTCGTTGTCGCCGATCGCGTTCATCGGGCTGCCGTGACCGAGAAAAAGCACCGGCATGCGCTCGGATTTTTTGAGGGAGGCGATGCCGTCGAGCGCGGCGGTGTCGGTGGCGGTGACCATGTTGTTCTTGTCCTGAAAAGTGAGTGTTTTGACCTGCGATACCGTCTCGCGGATTGGTTCAAGCCGAATATTAAGCCCGTGCCGGCGTGCTGTGCTGCCTGCGACAAATTGCCCTTTTCAGGCACCAAATTGGTGGTTATCCTCCAACCAGCACCGGCCTGAACTGTTATATTGCACTGCAACATAAAACAGTTTGGCCACGGCCCGACAAGACCAACATCCAGAGGTTTTCCCATGCTTTACCAGGTCTATGAAACCCAGCGCACGCTGATGGAACCGTTTGTCGACTTTGCCCAGGCCGCGGCAAAGCTCTACGGCAACCCGCTCTCGCCGATGGCGCAAAACCCGTTTGCGCAACGCGTTGCCGCTGGTTACAGCCTGATCTACCGTCTGGGCAAGGACTACGAAAAACCGAACTTCGACATCCAGACCATCGACGTCGCCGGCACCAGCATTGCCATCCATGAGCGCGTCGAGATCAACAAGCCGTTTTGCGAACTGCGCCGCTTCAAGCGTTTTTCGGACGACACCGACACCCTCGCCAAACTCAAGGGGCAGCCCGCCGTCCTCATCGTGGCGCCGCTGTCCGGCCACTACGCCACCCTGCTGCGCGACACCGTCAAGACCATGCTGAAGGACCACAAGGTCTACATCACCGACTGGAAAAATGCCCGCACCGTGCCCCTGGCCGATGGTGCTTTCCACCTCGATGACTACGTGAACTACGTGGAAGAGTTCATCACCCACGTGCAGGGCATTTACGGCAATTGCCACGTCATCAGCGTCTGCCAGCCAACGGTGCCGGTGTTCGCAGCCATCTCGCTGATGGCCTCACGCGGCCAGAAAACGCCGCTGTCCATGACCATGATGGGCGGCCCCATCGACGCGCGCAAGTCGCCGACCGCCGTCAACAACCTGGCCATGAACAAGAGCTACGAGTGGTTTGAAAACAATGTGATCTTCCGCGTGCCCAGCAACTTCCCGGGTGCGGGCCGCCGCGTCTACCCCGGCTTTTTGCAGCACACCGGCTTCGTGGCCATGAACCCCAGCAACCACGCCAAGAGCCACTTCGACTTCTTCAAGGATTTGGTGAAGGGTGACGACGCCAGCGCCGAAGTGCACCGCAAGTTCTACGACGAGTACAACGCCGTGCTGGACATGGACGCCGACTACTACCTTGAAACCATCAAGACGGTGTTCCAGGAGTTCAAGCTGGTCAACGGCACCTGGGACGTGACCTCGCCGGAAGGCAAGGTCGAGCGCGTCAAGCCCGCAGACATCAAGACCACAGCCGTGATGACCGTGGAAGGTGAGCTCGACGACATCTCGGGATCTGGCCAGACCAAAGCCGCGCTCGAGATGTGCAGCGGCGTGCCCGCCAGCCAGAAGACGCACTTCGAAGTCAAGGGCGCAGGCCACTACGGCATCTTCAGCGGCCGCCGCTGGCGCGAGCAGGTCTACCCGGCCGTCAAGGCCTTCATCCTGGCGCACGACGACCACACGGCACCGAAAAAGCGCGCTGCGCCTGCAGCCAAAAAGGCTGCTCCGGCAAAAGCAAAACCGGTTGCCAAAGCGGTTGCAAAGCCTGCAGCAAAGCCCACCGCCAAGCCAGCTGCCAAGCGCGCACCGGCAAAGGCCGCCCGCAGCAAATGACGTGAGCGCCGGGCAGGCAACGATGCGACCAACGCGACCTGTCCGACAATAGCCCGGTGAACACCACCGCCGTCCAGCAACTTGCCCAACGCCTGAACGCTGCCCTGCCGCAAACGCAGTGCACGCGTTGCGGTTACCCCGACTGCGCGGCTTACGCGCAGGCCATCGCGGCCCAGGAAGCAGGCATCAACCAGTGCCCACCCGGCGGCGCAGAAGGCATAGAACGCCTGGCCCACATCACCGGTCAGCCCGCCCTGCCCCTGAACCCTGCAAACGGCCTTGAGGGCCCGCGCGCCGTCGCCATCATTGACGAAGACTGGTGCATAGGCTGCACGCTGTGCATCAAGGCCTGCCCGACAGATGCCATCCTGGGCGCCAACAAGATGATGCACACCGTGGTCGAAGTGCACTGCACCGGCTGCGAGCTCTGCATCCCCGTCTGCCCGGTCGATTGCATCAGCCTTGAAAATGTCACCGGCCCGCGCACCGGCTGGGCGGCCTGGTCACAGCCTGAAGCCGACGCCGCCCTGCAGCGTTATGAGATGCACCGCGTGCTGCAGACGCAGCCCGGTCCGCGCAATGCGCGCATGCCTTCCAGCATCGACGAGCAGACCGCTTTTTCATCGGCAGACGAAGTGCCGCAGGTGGACGACGCACAAAGCGCCGCCGACAAAAAACGCGCGGTGATTGAAGCGGCCATGGCCCGCGCACGCGCGGCGCGCCAGCCAAAAACCTGATTCAGGCGCGCGTGGCCTTCAGGCCGGCAGCGCTTTCAAACCCAGCACCTCGGCCTCATAGGCGTGCAATGACGGCGCGCCACCGGTGTGGATAAAGAGCACGTTCTCGCCTTTGGCGAAGTGCCCCTTGCGCGCCAGGCCGATCAGCCCGGCCATGATCTTGCCCGTGTACACCGGGTCGAGCAGGATGGCCTCGGTCCGCGCCAGCATTTGCACCGCCTCGACCATGGCCTCATTCGGCACCGAGTACTTGGGCCGCCACCAGTCGCCATGGCTCACCACCATCTCACGCGGCACCGTCATGTTCAGGCCCAGCAAGTCACTCACAGCTTGCGCCTCTTTATGTACCAGCGGGTCCTGGTCGACCGGGTCGCGGCTCACGCCGATGCCGATGATGGGAATGTTGATGCGGTTGCCCATAAACCCGGCCAGCAGGCCGCCATGTGTGCCTGAGCTGCCCGAGCCCACCACGACCTTGTCGATCTGCACGCCCTGCTCGAAGAACTGCTGCTGCAGCTCTTGCGCGCAGGCCACATACCCGAGGCCGCCAATCGCGTTGGAGCCGCCGCCCGGCACGATGTAGCCCTTGCGGCCTTCCTTCGCCAGATCAGCCTCCACCTTCTGCATGGCCTCCAGCATGTTGGTGCCCGCAGGCACCACGGTGATGGCTTCCACGCCCAGCAGGCGGAACAAAAAGTTGTTGCCGCTGGCGTCTTCGCGGTAGCTGTTCGGCACACGCTCTTCAATCACGAAGCGGCACTTCATGCCTTCCTTGATCGATGCGGACAAGGTGGCGCGGCAGTGGTTGGACTGCGGCGCACCGCAGGTGATCAGCGTGTCGGCACCTTTGGCCAGCGCATCGGCGGCCAGAAATTCAAGTTTGCGCGTCTTGTTGCCGCCGGGCGTCAGGCCCAGCATGTCGTCACGCTTGATCCAGACGTTCGGGCCTGCGCCGTCCGGGCAGGTAGCGGCGAGTGCCTTGGTGAAGTGCGGCAAAAACTCCAGCGGCGTGGCGTCTTTGGTATAGCGGCGGCGGGGGAAGCGGCTCAGGTCCATGAAGGTCTCCAGTCAGTCAAACGATGGCCTTCATTGTGCCGCCTCAATGACCGCGACCATGGCCGCCAGGAGCCGCCGGTGAGCGACAGTGGCGGACGTCGTTGCCTGAGCCGTGCCCGGTCCTCAGTCCGGCTTGACGTTTGCGTCCTTGATCACCTTGGCCCACTTGGTCGTCTCAAGCGCAATGAAGGCATCGAACTCTTCAGGCGTGCTGCCAGCCGGGAAGGTGCCCATGGTGTCCAGCCTGGCCTTGGTTTCGTCGAGGCGCATGATTTTTGCGATCTCTTCGGACATGCGTTTGACGATGGCCTGCGGCGTACCCGCCGGGGCCAGCATGCCCGCCCACGTGCTGCCCGTAAACCCCGCAAAGCCCTGTTCAAGAAACGTCGGCACCTCGGGTATCGCAGGCAATCGCCTGTCGCTCGCCACACCAATCAAGCGCACCCTGCCCTGCTTGCCCATGTTGATGAGGCCGGTAGCGGCATCGAAGAAAAGCTGTATCTGCCCACCCAGCAAGTCGGTCAGCGCAGGTGCGGCGCCCCGGTAAGGAATGTGGACCATATAGGTTTTGGTCAACGCCTTCCACAACTCACTTGTCAGATGCGCGGCCGAGCCGTTACCCGATGAGCCGAAGCTGACCTTGCCGGGGTTGGCGCGTGCGTAGTCGATCAACTCACGTGCGGTTTTGAAAGGCGCATTGATATTGATGGCGGCTACGAGCGGCGAGATGCCCATCAGCGACACACCCAACAGGTCTTTCCGGGGGTCGTAAGGCAGCTTGCTGGTGGCCGTGTTGTACAGCGTGGTGTTGGCAGCGTAGGCGGCAATCACCACACCAAACGTGCTGCCGTCCGGCACGGCCTTGGCCACGGCGTCTACACCGATGATGCTGTTGGCACCGGGTTTGTTGTCGATGGTGACCGTCTGGTTGAGGGCCCGTTGCAGGCCGGGCTGCACAATGCGCGCCATCTGGTCCGTGAAGCCCCCGGGCGTGTAGGGCACCACGATACGCACCGGTTTATTTGGCCACGCACTTTGTGACCAGGATGGCAATGCCACCGACGCTGCACTTGCGCCAAGCGCCAGAGCGACGCGGCGGCGCGTGGGTTGCGGGGGATGACCCGATAGCATCAGGTTTGCCGATTTTCCGGTCTGGTTCATCTTGTCTCCTGTTGTAAGTGCTAGGCACTTGCAGTCTAGACGACGCACCCGCACTGCGGCAAGGCAGCGCAATCACAAATCTGACGGTGCCCGTCAGCCCGCCATCGCAGCAAACGCCTTGATCACTTCAGGCGGGGCCTGCACCATTTCAATCAGCACACCCTCACCCGCAATCGGGAATTCGTCGTTCGCCTTGGGATGCATAAAGCAGATATCGAACCCGGCCGCACCCTTGCGAATGCCACCGGGTGCGAAACGCACGCCTTGCGCTGTCAGCCACTCAACGGCCTTGGGCAGGTCGTCGATCCACAGACCCACATGGTTCAGCGGCGTGGTGTGCACGGCCGGCTTCTTGTCGATGTCCAGCGGCTGCATCAAATCGACTTCGACCTTGAACGCACCCACACCCATGGCGCAGATGTCTTCATCGACGTTCTCGCGTTCGCTGACAAAGTTGCCGGTGACTTCCAGCCCCAGCATGTCGACCCAGAGGGTGCGAAGCCTGTCCTTGCTCGGCGCGCCTATGGCGATTTGCTGGATGCCCAGCACCTTGAAGGGGCGGGTCATGCGAACTCCACAATCGGCTGGTCCACGCTGAGTGATTCGCCCTTGGCCGCCAGCACCTTGCCGACCACGCCATCTGCCACGGCAAACAGCACGTTTTCCATCTTCATCGCTTCGATCACAGCGACGCGCTCACCGGCCTGCACTTTCTGGCCGGGTTGCACAGACACCTCGACCAGCAGGCCGGGCATGGGCGAGAGGACGAAGCGGCTCATGTCCGGTGGTGCCTTGTAAGGCATCAGCTGGTGCAATTCAGCGGCACGCGGCGACAGCACCAGCGCATCGAGGCGGGTGCCGTTGTGGGCGATCCTGAAGGCCAGCGGGTTACGGCCCACGCCGCGCTCCACCTGAGCCGCAAACGGCTTGCCGTTGACCGTGCCGCGAATGCGCGCGCCGCCCAGATGCCAGTTGCTGCAGATTTCATAACTGCCTGACGAAGTGTCGATGGCGCTGGAGCCCGTTGTTGCCACGTAATCACGCACAGTGACGGCGCTGGGTTTGTTCTGGCCGTCTGTACCCAGGCCGACCACGACAAACTGCTCGCCCACCGTCACACCGTGGCCAGGCATTTGCCCGCTGATGCCTGCAGCGCGGCCGAGCTGACGGCGGTTCACATAAGCGGCCAATGCGATCAGGAAACCCGGGTCGTCGTGCGGCACGTCTTCCGCATGGAAGCCCTGGCTGTAGTTCTCGGCAATAAAACCAGTGTTGAAATCACCCTTGACGAACTTAGGGTGCGCCAGCAAGGCGGACTGGAAGGGAATGTTGCTGGAAATGCCGCGAATCACAAAGGCATTGAGTGCTTCGCGCATCTTGGCAATCGCCTCCAGCCTGTCCTTGCCGTGCACTATAAGTTTTGCAATCATCGAGTCGTAGAACATCGGGATCTCGCCGCCGTCCTGCACACCGGTGTCGACGCGCACGCCGTACAGCTGCGAGGTGTCGGACGCAAACATGCTTTCCTTGGGCGGCTGGAAACGCACCAGGCGGCCCGTCGATGGCAGGAAGTTGCGGAAAGGATCTTCTGCGTTGATGCGGCACTCGATGGCCCAGCCGTTGCGCTGCACATCCTTCTGCGCGAGCGGCAGCTTTTCCCCCGCCGCCACACGGATCATCAATTCCACCAAATCAAGGCCGGTGATGCATTCGGTGACCGGGTGTTCGACCTGCAGGCGGGTGTTCATCTCGAGGAAATAAAAGCTTTGGTCCTTGCCGACCACGAACTCCACCGTGCCGGCGCTTTCGTACTTCACGGCCTTGGCCAGCGCCACAGCCTGCTCGCCCATGGCCTTGCGCGTCGCATCGCTGATGAAGGGGCTGGGCGCTTCCTCAATCACCTTCTGGTGACGGCGCTGGATAGAGCACTCGCGCTCGTTCAGGTAAATCACATTGCCGTGGCTGTCGCCGATCAGCTGGATCTCGATGTGGCGGGGTTCTTCGACGAACTTCTCGATGAACACACGGTCGTCACCAAAACTGTTGCGCGCCTCGTTGCGACAGGAGGTAAACCCTTCCAGCGCTTCCTTGTCATTGAAGGCCACGCGAAGGCCCTTGCCGCCACCACCGGCCGACGCCTTGATCATCACCGGGTAGCCAATGCCCTTTGCAATCTCGACGGCCTTCTCCGGCGTCTCGATCGCATCATTGACGCCGGGAATGCAGTTCACGCCGGCAGCACCCGCAAGCTTTTTCGATTCGATCTTGTCGCCCATGGCGGCGATGGAATAGTGCTTGGGGCCGATGAAGATGATGCCCTCTTCCTCGACACGCTTCGAGAAGCCGGCGTTCTCGCTCAAAAAGCCGTAACCGGGATGCACGGCCTCAGCACCGGTCTGCTTGCAGGCAGCAATGATTTTTTCAGCCTGCAGGTAGCTGTCGCGGCTGGGTGCAGGACCGATGTTGACGGCCTCGTCGGCCAGCTCCACGTGACGTGCATCCTTGTCGGCATCGGAATACACCGCCACGGTCTTGATGCCCATCTTGCGGGCGGTGAGGATGACGCGGCAAGCAATTTCGCCGCGGTTGGCGATGAGGATTTTTTTAAACATAAGTCGGTCTTTCTAACTCTGAAATGCATTTATCTCGCGGCCGCTCCAGCGGTCAGCGCGAGCCATCAAAAGCGGTACATAACGTTCTTTCCCCTCAAGATCGGGAAAGTGCCCGCAGTCGTCCAGCTCGATCACCTCGGCATGTGGCACAAGCGCCAGCAGTGAATAGGGGTCTGTTGGCGCATGCGAGCGGTCACCTTTGCCCCAAAACAGGGTGCATGGCACGCCGCCGACATCCAGACCCGTACCAGGCTCTTTCAACAGCCCCTGCACAACCCCGGCCAGGCTGAAACAACCACCACAATGCAAGGCACTGCGGGCGGTGTCCCGGAAAGGTTTTGCATCGGCCCCGCGTGGCAGTGCTGCGCGATACCAGCCGAGCGCGGCCTTTTCGCGAAACAGCCAGCCAAACAATTGGCCCACCACAGGAATTCGCAGCACGCCCGGGACGATGCGCGCAGTCCATGCGTGCATGGCCTCAAGTGATGGCGTCTGCGACAAGACGAGCCCGCACACCCGCGCTGGCGCCAATGCCGCCACGCGCAAGGCATAAAAACCATTTGCACAGCTGAACGCCAGCGTGGCCTTTTCAATTCCGAAATGGTCAAGGACGGCCATCACAACAGCAGCCCCCTGGTCCAGGGAATGGGCGTACCGGGGGCCGGGAATTGAAAAACCAAAACCCGGCATGTCGAAGCAGATCACACGGCAGGACGATGCCATGCGCGCGATGAGTTCCTGGTAGTGCTCAACGACGTTGGGGCCGTCCGGCACAAATACCACTACGGGCCCTTTACCGCCCGAGTCGATGCAACGAACCTTGCCCGCAGGAGTCTCCACATAGCTGAACCCCGATGCTGCAGGGCGCGCGCGCGCGCCAGCGCCGGCATGAAGACGCCACGCCCAAGATGCCAGCCAGCTGTCAACAACGGAAGCCAACATGCCTGCAGCTTTCTACAGTGGAATGTTGCCGTGCTTGCGCCACGGGTTCTCAAGCTTCTTGTCGCGCAGCATGATCAGCGAACGGCAGATGCGTTTGCGGGTCTCATGCGGCAGGATGACGTCATCCACATAACCGCGCGCACTGGCCACAAACGGATTCGCAAACCGGGCCTTGTACTCGGCTTCTTTTGCAGCGAGCTTGACCGGGTCCTTGCGATCTTCGCGGAAGATGATTTCAACCGCGCCCTTGGCACCCATCACCGCGATCTCTGCGTTAGGCCACGCGAAGTTCACATCGCCGCGCAAGTGCTTGGAAGACATCACGTCGTAGGCGCCGCCGTAGGCCTTGCGCGTGATGACGGTGATTTTCGGCACCGTGCATTCTGCGTAGGCGTACAGTAGCTTGGCACCATGCTTGATGATGCCGCCATACTCCTGGCTGGTGCCGGGCATGAATCCGGGCACATCGACAAAGGTGATGACGGGGATGTTGAAGGCGTCACAGAAGCGCACAAAGCGCGCGGCCTTGATGGAGCTCTTGATGTCCAGGCAACCGGCCAGTACCAGAGGCTGGTTGGCAACGATGCCGACTGTCTGACCTTCCATGCGCGCAAAACCGATGATGATGTTCTTGGCGTACTCGGGCTGGATCTCGAAGAAGTCACCGTCATCGACCGTCTTGACGATGAGTTCCTTCATGTCGTATGGCTTGTTCGGGTTCTCGGGCACCAGCGTGTCCAGGCTCAGGTCCATGCGGGTTGCAGGATCGGCACTGGGGCGCACGGGCGCCTTCTCGCGGTTGCTGAGCGGCAGGTAGTTGTACAGGCGACGCAGCATCAACAACGCTTCGACATCGTTTTCAAACGCGAGATCGGCCACACCGCTTTTGGTGGTGTGGGTGATCGCACCGCCCAGTTCTTCGGCACTAACTTCTTCGTGCGTCACAGTCTTGACGACTTCAGGGCCGGTGACAAACATATAGCTGCTGTCCTTCACCATGAAGATGAAGTCCGTCATGGCGGGCGAATACACCGCCCCGCCTGCACTGGGTCCCATGATCATGCTGATCTGCGGGATGACGCCGCTGGCCATCACGTTACGCTGGAACACATCGGCGTAACCGCCCAGTGACGCCACGCCTTCCTGGATGCGCGCACCACCGGAGTCGTTCAGGCCGATCACAGGCGCACCGACCTTCATGGCCTGGTCCATCACCTTGCAGATTTTCTCGGCATGCGCTTCAGACAGGGCACCACCGAAGACGGTGAAATCCTGACTGAAGACAAAGACCAATCGGCCGTTGATCATGCCGTAGCCCGTGACCACGCCGTCACCAGGAATCTTCGTGTTCTCCATCCCGAAGTCGGTACAGCGGTGTTCGACAAACATGTCCCACTCTTCAAACGTGCCTTCATCAAGCAGCACTTCAAGACGCTCGCGCGCCGTCAGCTTGCCCTTGCCGTGCTGCGCATCGATGCGCTTCTGCCCGCCGCCCAGGCGTGCCGCACTGCGTTTTTTCTCAAGTTGTTCGAGGATTTCCTGCATGGTTTGCTTTCTCGTCTTTCTGAATCTTGAATCTAGTTGCCGGATGAATTGCCGCCGGACTGGACGGCCAAAAGGTTTCGGGCGGCTGTTGAGGCCGGGAGCTGGCCGGCTGCAACCTGCGCGAGCATGTCGGGCAGCAGTGCGCTCACGGCTGCATCGCGCCTGAATGCCTGCTTGAGGCCGGCATCGATGCGCTCCCACATCCACGACAGCGACTGGTTCTTGCGGCGCTCGGCCAGCCTGCCGTTGGCCGTTTGCAGTTCCCTGAACTGGCTGACGGCGGCCCAGAAGGCATCCACACCCTTGTTGTGCAGCGCGCTGAGCTGCACGACCTTGGGGTGCCAGAAGCTGTCGTAGCTTGCGGCCTGTGCTTCATGGTTGTGATGACCCATGGCGTTGTTGACCAGGCCGAACAGGCGCATCGCCGACGTGATCTGCGCTTCTGCGCGGGTGGCTGCGTCGGGGTCTATGTCGGCCTTGTTGATGATGACCAAATCGGCGAGTTCCATCACGCCCTTTTTGATGGCCTGCAAATCGTCCCCCGCATTGGGCAACTGCATCAGGACAAACATGTCGGTCATGTTGGCCACCGCGGTTTCGCTCTGGCCAACGCCGACTGTTTCGACAATCACGACGTCGTAGCCCGCAGCTTCGCAAACCAGCATGGCTTCGCGCGTTTTTTCAGCCACACCGCCCAGCGTGCCGCTCGACGGGCTGGGGCGGATGTAGGCACGCTCATGGACAGAGAGCATTTCCATGCGCGTCTTGTCGCCCAGGATGGAGCCGCCCGAGACCGTCGATGACGGGTCAATCGTCAGCACGGCCACACGATGGCCTTGCGCAATCAGGTAGAGGCCCAGGACTTCGATAAAAGTCGATTTGCCCACACCCGGCACACCGCTGATGCCGAGGCGAAATGATTTCCCGGTATCAGGCAACAGCACCGTCAGCAGCTCATCGGCCTGCGCGCGATGGTCGGTGCGTGTGGATTCGAGCAGCGTGATGGCTTTGGCAATGGCACGGCGCTGGGCCATGGCACTGCCACGCAACACCTCCGCAACCAGCCCGTTTGAAGTCACTTCAATGCAGCCCGTATCTGCTCAAGCACGTCCTTGGCGCTCGCCGGTATCGGCGTGCCTGGACCGTAAATGCCCTTGACGCCGGCCTCGTACAGCATCTCGTAGTCGCCACGCGGAATCACGCCGCCGACAAACACGATGATGTCGTCCGCGCCCTGTTTTTTGAGCTCGGCAATGATGGCAGGTACCAGCGTCTTGTGGCCTGCAGCGAGCGTTGAAACACCCACCGCATGCACGTCGTTTTCAATCGCCTGGCGGGCGCATTCTTCGGGTGTCTGGAACAGCGGGCCCATGTCGACATCGAAGCCCAGATCGGCAAACGCCGTGGCCACAACCTTGGCGCCGCGGTCATGGCCGTCCTGGCCGAGTTTTGAAATCATCACGCGTGGGCGGCGGCCCTGCTCTTCGGCGAACTTGTTGATTTCGGTCTTGAGGGTTTCCCAGCCTTCGGCCGAGTCATAGGCAGCAGCGTACACACCGGTCACCTTTTGTGTATCGGCGCGGTGGCGCCCGTAAACTTTTTCGAGTGCATCGCTGACCTCACCCACCGTGGCGCGAAGACGCACAGCGTCGATGCACAGGGCCAGCAGATTGCCGCTGTTATTTTCAGCTGCAGCGGTCAGCGCGTCCAGCGCGGCCTGCACCGCGGCATTGTCACGTTTGGCCTTGATGGTGTTCAGGCGTGCGATCTGGCCGTCGCGCACCTTGACGTTGTCAATCGACAGGCTGTCAATCGCATCTTCGGTCTTGAGTTTGTACTTGTTGACACCGACGATGACATCCTTGCCGCTGTCGATACGCGCCTGCTTGTCGGCGGCGGCGGCTTCGATCTTGAGCTTGGCCCAGCCGCTGTCCACGGCCTTGGTCATGCCGCCCATGGCCTCGACTTCCTCGATGATCTTCCACGCGGCGTCGGCCATGTCCTGCGTCAGCTTTTCCATCATGTAGCTGCCGGCCCAGGGGTCTATCACACTGGTGATGTGGGTTTCTTCCTGGATGATGAGCTGGGTGTTGCGCGCAATGCGCGAGCTGAACTCGGTGGGCAGGGCAATCGCTTCGTCAAGCGCATTGGTGTGCAGGCTTTGTGTGCCGCCAAACACCGCAGCCATCGCCTCGATCGTGGTGCGCACGACGTTGTTGTACGGGTCCTGCTCCGTCAGGCTCCAGCCGCTGGTCTGGCAGTGCGTGCGCAGCATCAGGCTTTTGGGACTCTTTGCGTCAAAGCCCTTCATGATGCGGCACCACAGCAGGCGGGCCGCGCGCATCTTGGCGACTTCAAGATAGAAGTTCATGCCGATGGCCCAGAAAAAACTCAGGCGGCCTGCAAAGCCGTCCACATCCAGGCCCTTGGCCATGGCGGTCTTCACATACTCCTTGCCGTCGGCCAGTGTGAAGGCCAGTTCCAGCGCCTGGTTCGCACCGGCCTCCTGCATGTGATAGCCGGAGATGGAAATCGAATTGAACTTCGGCATGTTCTTTGCCGTGTATTCAATGATGTCGCCGATGATGCGGATGCTGGGCTCCGGCGGGTAGATGTAGGTGTTGCGCACCATGAACTCTTTGAGAATGTCGTTCTGTATCGTTCCGCTCAACTGGTCTTGCGCCACGCCTTGCTCTTCGGCCGCCACCACATAACCTGCCAGCACCGGCAGCACCGCGCCGTTCATGGTCATGGAGACGCTGACCTTGTCCAGCGGGATCTGGTCGAACAATATCTTCATGTCCTCGACCGAGTCGATCGCCACGCCGGCCTTGCCGACATCGCCGGTCACACGCGGGTGGTCGCTGTCATAACCGCGGTGCGTGGCGAGGTCAAACGCCACAGACACGCCCTGCCCGCCGGCAGCGAGGGCCTTGCGGTAAAACGCATTGGATTCTTCGGCAGTGGAAAAGCCCGCGTACTGCCGGATGGTCCATGGACGCACGGCGTACATGGTGGCCTGCGGGCCACGTATGAAGGGCTCGAACCCCGGCAGGGTGTTGGTGTACGGCAGGTCCTTGATGTCTTCAGCGGTGTACAGCGGCTTGACGCTGATGCCATCGGGCGTTTGCCAGTTCAGCGCATTGACGTCACCGCCGGGCGCGGATTTGGCGGCGGACTTGGCCCAGGCTTCGAGGCTGCTGGGCGCGAAGCCGGATTCGATGGCAGGTGTTTTATCGGTCATGAAAAGCCTGGTGCAAGAGTGCAGGACGCCACATGGCGACCTGCAGTGGGATTGTCGGTTGTCCAAAGTTTACATCATTTATAATTATTGATGCAAAATTCAGTTTAAGTTATAGTTCAAGGAACCTGCGCTGATAACAGCTGATTTCCACAAAAAAACACCATGGCCGCCGTTTCCCTCACCCCCCGTGCGCTTTATGAAGAAGTGGCTGAGCTGCTGCGCCAGCGCATCTTCAATCGCGAACTGGTACCGGGCAGCTGGATAGACGAGCTGAAGCTGGCGGAGGAATATGGCATCAGCCGCACGCCCCTGCGCGAGGCGCTGAAAGTGCTGGCCACCGAAGGCCTGGTCACGATGAAGGTGCGGCGCGGCGCCTATGTGACCGAGGTGGACGACAAGGACCTGTCTGACGTGTACCACCTGCTCGGCCTGCTGGAGAGCGACGCGGCCGGCGTTGTGGCTGCACAGGCCACGCCCGTGCAGCTCAAAAGCCTGCAGGACCTTCACAACCAGCTTGAAAAAGCAGTGGGCAACCGCGAACGGTTTTTCAAACTCAATGAAGAGTTCCACATGCGCCTGCTGGAAATCGCCAACAACCGCTGGCGCGACCAGATGGTGGCCGACCTGCGCAAGGTCATGAAGCTGAACCGGCACAACTCGCTGCTGAAATCCGGGCGTATCGAAGAATCACTGGCCGAGCACCGCGCCATCATGCAGGCCATCACGGCGCACGATGCGGCGTTGGCCATGCAGCGCATGCGCGAACACTTCACCAACGGGCTGGAAGCTGCTGCCTGAGGCCGCTGCGCCCGGCTTAAATCATGGGCGTCAACGCGCCATCCATCGCCAGAATCGCACCCGTGATGTAGCTGGCCCGCTCTGACGCCAGAAACAGCACCGCATCCGCAATCTCGCGTGGCTCGGCCAGCCTGCGCAGCGGCTGTCGCTGATTGGCGATGCTCAGGGCTTCGTCCATGCTGACGTTCTGCACTTTCGCATCAGCCTTCAAGCCCTCCTTTAGCCGCTCGGTCAAGGTCAGGCCGGGGTTGATGGCATTCACGCGAACGCCTTTGGGTCCGAAGGCTGCTGCCAGGCCGGCGCTCACCAGCATCAGCGCCGCATTGGCGGCACCACCGGCAAGATGTGTTGGGCTGGCCACTTTGCCACCATTGCCCACAACGTTGACGATGACACCACCACCCCGCTTCGCCATGCGTTGCACCACGGGGTCGATCATGTAGATGTAGCTGAAGTACTTGGCCTGCATCGCGTCGTGCCAGGCCTTCGGGGTGAGTTCATCGGGCGGCGTACGTTTGGCGGCGCCCGCAGAATTGACCAGCACGTCCACCGCCCCGTTGTCCGCCTCAGCCTTGTCCAGGGCTTTCAGCGCAGCTACCGGGTCTGTCAGATCTGCGGCAATGGTGGCAATGCGCGCGCCCGCATCGGGATACACAGAGAGCAGCGACTGCCTGCCAAGCGCAAGGTTGTCCACACTGCGGGATACCAGCGTCACGCGGGCCCCCTCCTCCAGAAAGCCCTGCGCGCAAGCCAGCCCTATGCCCTTGCTGCCGCCGGTGATGAGGATGTGTTTGTTGTCGAGGTTGAGTTTCATGCGAGGGATATCAGGGTTAAAGAGGTGTCTAAAAATTATTAGAACACTTATAAAAGTACTTTGTTTAAAGCCTGGAAATAACGGAGACAGACATGGATCAGCGCAGGACACGCCCGACAACTTCACCCAAGAGAAAAACCCTTACCCGTCTGCTCAAGGTCGGCGCACTGGCGGCCATGACCATGGCGCTACCGCACCACGCGCTGTCTCAGGCCGCCTATCCCGCCAAACCCATACGTCTGGTCGTGCCTTTTGTGCCGGGCGGCGTGACGGATACCAGTGGCCGGCTGATTGCCGAACAACTTTCAAAGCGGCTCGGTCAACAGGTCATCGTCGACAACCGCCCGGGTGCATCGGGCAACATCGGCACACAGCTGGTCGCGACCTCGCCGCCTGATGGGTACACGCTGGTGCTGGCATTCGACGGCACCATGGTCATCAACCCCCACGTGTTCGAAAAAATGTCTTTCGACACACTGCGTGACTTTTCGCCCGTGGGCAAGATCGGTGATGCGGTGCTGATTCTGGTCGCCAACCCGTCCCTGCCTGCCAAAACGCTGCAGGAGGTGATTGCCCTGTCGAAAACGCAGGCTGGCGGCCTGTCATACGGCACGTCGGGAACAGGCGGGACACCCCACATCGCGGGTGAACAACTCAAGCTGCGCACCGGTGCCAACCTCACGCACGTGCCCTACAAAGGTGGGGGCCAGGCCATGACCGATGTGCTGGGTGGCCAGATACCGCTGGTCTACACAGCCGTAGCGGGCGCGCAGGGACAGGTGAAGGCGGGCAGGTTGAAAGCGATCGCGGTGTCCAGCGCACAGCGCTCACGCTCCTTGCCCGATGTTCCTACCTTCATTGAAAGTGGTGTGGCCGATTTCGAGGTGAACTCATGGGTAGGCCTGCTTGCGCCGGCAAAAACGCCCAAAGCCATCATCGACAAACTGAACACAGAGCTGAACGCCGTTCTTAACGACCCCGAGACGCGCGACAAACTCAATGTGATGGGCATCGCAGCGACACCTGGCGCGCCTGAGAAATTCGGCGACGAGATGAAGCGTGATCTTCAGCGTTACGGGCCTGTGGTCAAGGCCGCAGGCATCAAAGTCGAATAAGAAGTTGTGGGACGCGCCAGGACGTCGCCCCGCAATCTCAGGGCTGGGGCGTTTACTTTTTCTTCTTTTTGGAAGAAAGCATGCCCATCTGCTCACGCTGCTTTTCAATGCGGTCGGTCCGGCGCTTGTCCATCTTTTCGACCTCAAGCCGTTTGGTACGGCCCGACCTGTCCGACCACCACCACCAGACGACGGCCATCGGGAATGGTGCCAGCACGATGTACCAGCTCAAGGCGGCAAAAGGTCCGATTTCAAGGTATTTAAGGGCCAACAGCGCGATTCCGGCGATCAACAACAGCATTTCCAACTCCTGCTTTACGTAAACAAGCTGTAAACAGCCCGCCAGACGGAACAAACCCTTCAAAAACCGGGTCAACCTGTGTCACTACAATGGCGTTAAAAGACTGTAACCGAACAATTACTCCCCACGAGGCACACATGAAACGTATTCTTTTCGCAATCGCTTCCCTTGCAGCCGGTATCGCCGTCTCCACCCCTGCGATGGCTGACCTTGCCCTTGCAACTGCCAAAAACTGCATGGCCTGCCACGCCGTCGACAAAAAGCTGGTCGGCCCTTCCTACAAGGAAGTCGCAACCAAATATGCAGGCCAGAAAGACGCAGTGGACAAACTGGCAGCCAAGGTTATCAAGGGCGGCGCCGGCGTTTACGGCCCTGTGCCCATGCCTGCCAACCCGCAGGTCACGCCCGATGAAGCCAAGAAGCTGGTCACCTGGGTCTTGAGCACCAAATAAGCGCCCAAAACCGCTCACAAAAAAGCCCGTCAATGACGGGCTTTTTCTATGGGCCGGCCTCCGGCGGTTTACTGCTTTTCCGCCAGCTGCTCAAGGATGGCAGGGTTCTCAAGCGTGGAGGTGTCCTGCGTGATGGCCTCGCCCTTGGCGATGCCGCGCAGCAGGCGGCGCATGATTTTGCCGCTGCGGGTCTTGGGCAGGTTGTCGCCGAAGCGAATGTCCTTGGGTTTGGCGATGGGGCCGATTTCCTTGCCGACCCAGTCGCGCAATTCCTTGGCAATGGCTTTCGCTTCTTCGCCGGTGGGGCGTGAACGCTTGAGCACCACAAACGCGACGATGGCTTCGCCGGTCAGATCATCGGGACGGCCCACCACAGCCGCCTCTGCGACCAATGCGGAATGGGCCACCAGTGCCGATTCGATCTCCATGGTGCCCATGCGGTGGCCAGAGACATTCAATACGTCGTCGATCCGTCCGGTAATGCGGAAGTAGCCGTTGTCGGCATTGCGAACCGCGCCGTCGCCCGCCAGGTAAATCGTGCCGCCCATCTCTTCGGGGAAATAACTCTTCTTGAAACGCTCGGGGTCGTTCCAGATGGTACGAATCATCGAAGGCCACGGGCGTTTGACGACCAGCATGCCGCCAGCGCCATTCGGCAGGTCCTTGCCGGTCTCGTCGACGATGGCGGCCATGATGCCGGGCAATGGCAGCGTGCAGCTGCCGGGCACCAGCGGTGTGGCACCGGGCAACGGCGTGATCATGTGGCCGCCAGTTTCGGTTTGCCAGAAGGTGTCGACGATGGGGCAACGCTCGCCACCGACGTTTTTGTAATACCACATCCAGGCTTCCGGATTGATGGGTTCGCCCACCGAGCCGAGGATGCGCAGGCTGCTCAGGTCCGAACGTGCGGGGTGTACTTTTTCATCCCCTTCCGCAGCCTTGATCAGCGAACGGATGGCGGTGGGTGCCGTGTAGAAAATCGTGACCTTGTGCTTCTCGATCATTTGCCAGAAACGGCCGGCGTTCGGGAAGGTGGGAATGCCCTCGAAGATCACCTGTGTGCCACCGGCTGCCAGCGGGCCGTAGGCGACATAGGTGTGGCCGGTGATCCAGCCGATGTCTGCAGTGCACCAGAAGATGTCGGACGGCTGGAGGTCGAACGTCCAGTCCATCGTGAGTTTGGCCCACAGCAGGTAACCGCCGGTGCTGTGCTGCACGCCCTTGGGTTTGCCGGTGGAACCCGACGTGTAAAGAATGAACAGCGGATGCTCTGCGCCCACAAACTCAGGCTCGCAAACAGGCGCGGCCTTGGCCGTCACTTCATGCATCAGGCTGTCGCGACCGGCCACCATGTTGCAGGCGGTGGGCGTGCGCTGGTAGACAACGACGTTCTTGATGGACTCGCAACCGCCCATCGCGATGCCTTCATCGACGATGGCTTTGAGCGGCAACTCCTTGCCACCGCGCAACTGGAAGTTGGCCGTGATGACGGCAACGGCGCCGGCATCCTGGATGCGCTCCTGCAGGCTCTTGGCCGAGAAGCCGCCGAACACGACTGAATGTGTTGCGCCTATGCGTGCGCAGGCCTGCATCGCGACCACGCCCTCGACCGTCATCGGCATGTAAATGATGACCCGGTCACCCTTCTTGATGCCCATGTCTTTCAGCGCGCTGGCGAACTGGCTCACCTTCGCATGCAGCTCCTTGTAGGTGACGTTGGTCACCTTGCCGTCGTCGGCTTCAAAGATGATGGCTTTTTTGCTTTCGACCGGCGTGCCCATGTGGCGGTCCAGGCAGTTGTACGAGGCATTCAGGTCGCCATCGGCAAACCACTGGTAGAAAGGCGCGTTCGACTCATCCAGCACTTTGGTGAAAGGTTTCTTCCAGCTCAGGTTGTCTTTGGCCAGCTTGCCCCAGAAACCTTCAAAGTCTTTTTCAGCCGAAGAGCACATCGCGTTGTAGGCCTCCATGCCGGAAATGCGGGCGGCCTTGACGGCGGCGGCCGTGGGCGGGAAGACGCGGTTTTCCACCAGCATGGACTCGATGTTTGAATTGGCCGTGCCGGACGTAGGGGTGCTCATTGCTTTTGTCTCCTGTTTGTCATTAACTGCGTGGTAATGTCATGCCCTGCACTTACAAGCCACTGACTGGCGTGAACCTTACAATTTCGTGATTTTGCTACCTTCCCACTGATCCCGCACACCTGAGCACACATGTCCGACCACCCTGTCAAACCACCACCTCCGCCGCTTCGCCCCCTGCCCAACCTGATTTTTGCCAGCCGCTGGCTGCAGTTGCCGCTTTACCTCGGCCTGATTGCCGCGCAAGCCGTTTACGTCGTTCATTTCGTGGTCGAGCTCTGGCACCTGATCGAAGCAGCCTTCGGCAGCCAGACCGCCTTGCAGGCCCTGATCACGAGCATTGGCTACAAGACCGCCACGCCCATCGTCACACTGAACGAGACCGTCATCATGCTGGTCGTGCTGGCGCTGATTGATGTGGTCATGATCTCCAACCTGCTGATCATGGTCATCGTGGGCGGCTACGAAACCTTTGTCAGCCGCATGGACCTCGAAGGCCATCGCGACCAGCCGGAGTGGCTGAGCCATGTGAATGCCTCAGTGTTGAAAGTCAAGCTGGCGACCGCCATCATCGGCATCAGCTCCATCCACCTGCTCAAGACATTCATCAATGCCGACAACTACACCGACCGGGTATTGATTGCGCAGACGGTGATCCACATCACCTTCCTGCTGTCGGCGATTGCGATTGCCTATACCGACAAGATCATGTCGGGCATTCACGTCTCGCAAAAACACTGAGGCGATCGTCCCTCTCGGGACGACGTGCGTCTATGTCTGGGCTTTTGCGCCGGAGCGCAGCAGGAGCACGGCGCCCAGCAGACCGGACACCAGCGAGCCTACAAGCACGCCAATCTTGACCTGCGTTTCATAGTCGCCGCCCTGGCCCTGAAAAGCCAGTGCGCCTATGAACAGGCTCATGGTGAAGCCCACACCACACAACACACACACGCCAAAAAATTGGCCCCAGCTGGCCGCAGCCGGCAGGCGTGCACCGCAAAAGCGGATCAGCAGCCAGGATGCACCGAAGACGCCCAGCGCCTTGCCCAGAAGCAGACCGGCAGAAATGCCCAGCGGAATGCTCTGCAACAGGGTCGACAGGCTCACGCCCTGCAGCGACACACCGGCATTGGCAAACGCAAACATCGGCAACACCGCAAAAGCAACCCAAGGGTGAAGGGCATGCTCCGCGCGCTTGAGCGGTGAGTCGCCCCTGCCATCCGACAGCGGAATCGCCAACGCCGTTGCCACACCGGCCAGCGTCGCATGGATGCCCGATTTGTAGACGCACAACCAGATCACCAGCCCCACCACCACATACGGGCCGACAGCCATCACGCGTGCCCGGTTCAGCGCCACCAGCACCAGCACGCCCACACCGGCCGCCAGCAGCGCCTGAAGGGACAGCCCGTCGGTATAAAAGAAGGCAATGATGAGGATGGCGCCCAGGTCATCGATGATGGCAACGGCCGTCAAAAACACTTTCAGTGACGCCGGCACACGGCTGCCCAGCAGCACCAGGATGCCCAACGCAAAGGCGATGTCGGTTGCCGCCGGAATGGCCCAGCCGCGCAGCGCAACCGGATTGCCAAGATTGATCAGCGCATAGATGAGTGCGGGCACCACCATGCCCCCCAGCGCTGCGCCTGCAGGCAACAAGGCTTGGCTGCGCGAGGCCAGCTCACCTTCGAGCATTTCGCGTTTGATCTCCAGCCCCACCAGGAAAAAGAAGACCGCCATCCACAGGTCGTTGACCCAGTGCAGCAATGTCTTGGACAGCACCAGCCAGTCACCGCCCACACGCAGCTCACCGGGCCAGTGCAGGAAAGTTTCATAAAAGCCGCGCCACGGAGAGTTGCTGATGACCAGCGCCAGCAGCGCCGCAACAGCCAGAACAATCCCGCCAAACGATTGAGACTGGACGAATTCGTTGAGCTTGCGGGGGATGAATTTCAGCATACTGCGATTGTCATGCAGCGAGAGTCAAAAGTCGCACATACCCGACTTGCTTGACCTGCAAGCCTGCGCCGCGGAACCGGCTTCGCCGGGCCGCAGGCGCAGTCTCCTGCAAGGGGCTGAGGGACGCGGCTTGGACTTCTCGAAGGGGAAGGCCTCTGGCCGCACCACGGAGGTCTTACACGAAGTGAGCGTCCGACAGGGGTGAGCTAATTCTTGCCGACCATGTTCCTGGGAATAACCCATTCGTCAAACTGCTCTGCGGTCACATGGCCCGAGGCAATCGCCGCATCGCGCAAACTGCTGCCTTCCTTGTGCGCCTTCTTGGCAATATACGCAGCCTTGTCGTAGCCAATGTGGGTATTGAGTGCCGTCACCAGCATGAGTGAGCGATCGACCAGTTCGGTGATGCGTTCGCGGTTGGGCTCTATGCCCACGGCGCAGTGGTCGTTGAAGCTCACCATGCCGTCGGCCAGCAGGCGCACGCTCTGCAAGAAGTTGTGGGCAATCATGGGCCTGAAAACATTCAGCTCGAAATTGCCGGACGAGCCGCCGATGTTGATGGCGACGTCATTGCCGAAGACCTGCGCGGCCAGCATGGTGACGGCCTCGCTCTGCGTCGGGTTGACCTTGCCCGGCATGATGGATGAGCCGGGCTCGTTCTCGGGAATGCTCAATTCACCAATACCGCTGCGTGGGCCGCTGGCCAGCCAGCGCACATCGTTGGCGATTTTCATCATGCTGGCCGCCAGCGTTTTCAGCGCGCCATGCGCATGCACCAGGCCATCGGCCGAGGCCAGTGCCTCGAATTTGTTGGGGGCCGTGACAAAAGGCAGGCCTGTCAGGGTGGCCAGCTCGGCTGCCACCTGCTCGGCATAACCCTTGGGCGCGTTGAGGCCGGTACCGACGGCGGTACCGCCCAGAGCCAGTTCACACAAATGCGGCAAGGCGGCCTTCACATGTCTGGCACCGTGGTCCAGCTGCGCCACGTAGCCCGAAAACTCCTGGCCCAGCGTCAGCGGTGTGGCGTCCTGCAGGTGGGTGCGGCCAATCTTCACGATGCCATCAAAGTCTTTCGATTTTTGCGCCAGCGTGTTGCGCAGTTTTTCAATCGCCGGCAACAGCTTGTGCGTGATGGCCGCCACGGCAGACACGTGCATGGCAGTCGGGAACACATCGTTGGACGACTGGCTGCGGTTGACATCGTCGTTGGGGTGCACCAGCCTGCCCTCGCCGCGTTCACCGCCGAGCAGTTCACTGGCGCGGTTGGCCAGCACCTCGTTGACGTTCATGTTGGTCTGCGTACCCGAACCGGTCTGCCACACCACCAGCGGGAATTCATCCGGGTACTTGCCGGCGATCACTTCATCGGCGGCGGCGATGATGGCTTTGGTCTTTTTCTCGTCCTGCAGGCCCAGCGCATGGTTCACTTTGGCGGATGCACGTTTGACCTGTGCCAGTGCGGTGATGATTTCACGCGGCTGCTTCTCACCGGAGATGTCGAAGTTCTGCAGTGATCGCTGTGTTTGCGCGCCCCACAATTTACCGGCGGGCACCTCAATCGGGCCGAAGGTGTCTTTTTCGATGCGGGTGGTCTGGCTGCCGGTCGTCATGTGATGCGCTCCTGTACTGAATGGGTCAACGCCGAGTATGACCTCCGATGAGAACATATCTCATTTGCATGGTTTTTGGCGCCGGGCTGCCGTCAGGCAAGAGCGCGGATAATTCAGGGGTTTGCCCGTTAATTTCCCAAGTGACTGCCCCACAACGATAGCCCCACCATGACCACCATCAAGCAAGCCGATCTGATCGAATCCGTCTCCGCAGCGCTGCAGTACATCAGCTACTACCACCCCACCGACTACATCGCGCACCTGGCGCGCGCCTATGAGCGCGAACAAAGCCCCGCGGCAAAGGATGCGATTGCGCAGATCCTGACCAACAGCAAGATGAGCGCGACCGGCCAGCGCCCCATCTGCCAGGACACCGGCATCGTCAACGTGTTCCTGAAAGTCGGCATGGATGTGCGCTGGGAAGGTTTCACCGGCAGCATCGACGACGCGATCAATGAAGGCGTGCGCCGCGGCTACAACCACCCCGACAACACGCTGCGCGCCTCCGTCGTGGCAGACCCGCATTTCGACCGCAAGAACACCAAAGACAACACGCCCGCCGTGATCTTCACCGAGCTGGTGCCTGGCAACACGCTTGAAGTCACCGTCGCGGCCAAGGGCGGCGGCAGCGAGAACAAAAGCAAGATGGTGATGCTGAACCCCGGCGACTCCATCGTCGACTGGGTTCTGAAAACGGTGCCAACCATGGGCGCCGGCTGGTGCCCGCCCGGCATGCTGGGCATAGGCATTGGCGGCACCGCCGAAAAATCCGTGCTGATGGCCAAGGAAAGCCTGATGGACGACCTCGACATGTATGAGCTGCAGGCCAAATCGTCGAGCGGCGCCGCACTCACCAAGGTCGAGGAACTGCGCCTGGAACTGTTCGACAAGGTCAATGCCCTCGGCATCGGCGCGCAGGGCCTGGGCGGCCTGACCACCGTGCTGGACATCAAGATCAAGATGTACCCGACACACGCCGCCAGCAAGCCTGTGGCGATGATCCCCAACTGCGCGGCCACCCGCCACGCACACTTCGTGATGGACGGCAGCGGCCCGGTTTACCTCGACCCGCCGTCGCTCGATCTGTGGCCCAACGTGAACTGGTCACCCGATTACAACAAGAGCAAAAAGGTCGACCTCAACACGCTGACCCCCGCTGAAGTCGCGAGCTGGAAACCCGGCGACACGCTGCTGCTCAACGGCAAGATGCTGACCGGCCGTGATGCCGCGCACAAACGCATCTCCGACATGCTGCTCAAGGGCGAGAAGCTGCCCGTCGACTTCACCAACCGCGTGATCTATTACGTCGGCCCGGTGGACCCGGTCAAGGGCGAGGCCGTCGGCCCCGCAGGCCCGACCACCGCCACCCGCATGGACGGCTTCACCGAAATGATGCTGGCCCAGACCGGCCTGATCGCCATGATCGGCAAGGCCGAGCGCGGCCCCGTCGCCATCGAAGCCATCAAGAAACACCAGAGCGCCTACCTGATGGCCGTGGGCGGCGCCGCCTACCTGGTCAGCAAGGCCATCAAGCACGCTACCGTCGTCGGTTTTGCCGACATGGGCATGGAAGCGATCTACGAATTCGACGTGGTCGACATGCCGGTCACTGTTGCGGTGGATGCAGGCGGCACCAGTGCCCACATCACCGGCCCTGCAGAATGGCAAAAGAAGATTGCCAGCGGCGAGTACAAAAAGATTCCAGTAGCAAGCATTTGATCGGAGTCTTTGACAGCGGCGTGGGCGGCCTCAGCGTTCTGAAAGCGCTGCGGGCCGAGTTGCCGTTCGAGAACTTCATCTACCTCGCCGACAGCGGCCACGCGCCGTATGGCGAGCGTGATGATGCGCATGTCATTGAACGCTCCCATCGCATCGCCAGCTGGCTGGTGAAGCATGACATCAAGGCGCTGGTCATCGCCTGCAACACGGCCACCGCAGCCGCCATCACGCAGCTGCGGGCTGCGCATCCCGACCTTCCCATCATCGGCGTTGAACCGGCACTCAAGCCTGCAGTGCTCCTGAGCAAAACGGCGCGCATAGGCGTGATGGCCACACGCGGCACGCTGGCCAGCAGCAAATTCCAGAGCTTGCTCGCGTCGCAATCCACACACGCCGCGTTCGTGCTGCAGCCCTGCGACGGCCTGGCCGATGCGATCGAACGCAGCGCAGCCAACGGCGACGAGACGGGGGTCATTGAACGTTGCAAACACCACATCTCGGCGATGGGCCGATTCGGCCGACAGCACGGCGACATCGACACGCTGGTGCTGGGCTGCACACACTACCCGTTTGCACATGCCTGCCTGCAGGAACTGGTGGGTACCGACGTGCAGATCGTTGACAACGGCGAGGCCATTGCACGGCAGCTGCGCCGCCAGTTGGGGGCGGTTAGCTCGTCTGCAACAGCAGGGCATGGCACGGTGGCCTTGCTGGCCACAGGCGACGCGGCCAATCTGGGCGTAGCCGCACACCGCTGGCTGGGCCTGGACGCCCGTGCAAGCGCTTGGCAAGCCCCTGTAGACGAACTGAAGCGGCCAGCATCACCCGTTTGACGCAAAATCTTAAAAGTTAATACCCAACTTAACTTTTTGACCAAAAGTTAATATAGGAGTTAACTTTTTGGCTTTTCACAGCCTCAAAGGCATAAAAAGCCCCAAAAATGCCTTTTCAGGCTGTTTTTGGGGCTTTTTTAGGGACCAAAAGTGGCTAAAACCCAATAGATATGAGCGTGAGCAGCTACTTTATTTATAGCAAATCACACACCCTCAAGGGTTGGCGGTTGCCCCTGAGGTGCCCGGCGTACCGGGTGCCGGCTCTTTCCAGCCCCCGCCCAGCGTTTTGTAAAGCGTGACCTGGCTTTGCAGTTGCGCGAGCCGGGTTTGCACCACGGTTTGCTGCACGGCGAAGAGGGAGCGCTGTGCGTCCAGCGCGTCAAGCGAACTGGCGATGCCGTTTTCAAAACGCAGGCCAGCCAGCTTGTAACGCACCGTCTCGGCATTGGCCTGGGCCTGGGCTGCACGCAGTTGCTCACCCAATGTTGCGCGCCCGGCGAGTGCATCGGCCACTTCGCGGAAAGCGGTCTGGATGGCTTTTTCGTACTGCGCGACGGCGATGTCGCGGCCAACGTTGGCCGAGTCCAGGTTGGCGCTGTTGCGGCCGAAGTCAAAGATCGGCAATATCAGCTGCGGCGCAAACGTCCAGCCGTAGGAGCCGCTCTTGAACAGGCCCGACAAACGGTTGCTGGCACTGCCGGCCGTGCCGGTCAGCGTGATGCGCGGGAAGAAGTTGGCACGCGCAGCACCGATGTTGGCGTTGGAGGCCAGCAGCGTCTGCTCGGCCTGGCGCACGTCGGGGCGACGCGCCAGCAGGTCGGAAGGCAGGCCGGCGGGCACGTCGGCCATCATGGGCGTGTCGGCCAGGCCGCGGCCGACGGGCAGCGCGACGGCCAGGTCACCGGTGAGCGGCTGGCCGAGCAGCAGCGTCAGCAGGTTCTGGTCGAGCGCACGCTGGCGCACCGTCTGTGCGTAGGCCACGCGTGCTGCTTCCGTCAGCGACTCGGCCTGGCGGTAGTCGAGTTCAGATGTCACGCCGTTGTCGAAGCGCATCTTGCCCAGGCGCAGCGACTCGACGCGCGTGTCCAGCGTTTGCTGCGTGATGGCCAGCAGCTCTTCATCAGCCAGCAGGCTGAGGTAGGTGTTGGCCACCGAGGCGATCAGGCTGATCTGCGCGCTCTTGCGGCCCTCTTCCGTGGCAAGGTATTGCGACAGCGCGGCTTCCTTCAGGCTGGCCACGCGGCCGAAGAAGTCCAGCTCATAGGCCGTCACGGCCAGACCGGCGCTGTAGACGTTGGTGATGCCGCCCGCGCCGGTGGCGTTGGGCGTGCGCGAACCCGTGAAAGCGGCATTCAGCGTCGGCAACTGGTCGGCACGGCGTATCTGGTACTGCGCCCTCGCCTGCTCGATGTTCAGCACGGCAATGCGCAGGTCGCGGTTGTTCTTCAGCGCCGCTTCAATCAGCAGCTTGAGCTTGGGGTCGCTAAAGAAGGCCTGCCACTCGATATCCGCAGCAGCTACGGTCGTGGTGGCCGCAGGGCTTGCCACACGTGAGGCACCGGACGCTGCATTCAGCGCAGGCCAGTCGGCAGCCACAGGTGCCGCGGGACGCTCGTATTTCGGGATCAGCGAGCAGCCCGACAGCAGCACGGCCACGCAGACCGCTGACAGCTTGAGAGGGGTGGTTTTAACCATGGTGGTTTCCTCCGTTTTCAGGATTCGCATCCTGCGACGTGACGCCTGCCGCCTTCGCGTGCTCGGCAAAACGCTCGCGCTGGCGCGCGCTGCCCTTGAAGACACTGCGAATCACGACAAAAAAGATGGGGACAAAAAACACTGCCAGCACGACGGCCGTGATCATGCCGCCGATCACGCCGGTACCAAGCGCACGCTGGCTCGCAGATCCCGCGCCGGAAGCGAGGAACAACGGCAGCACGCCCAGGATGAAGGCCAGCGAGGTCATCACGATGGGCCGGAACCGCAGGTGCGCGGCGGCCAGCGCGGCCTGCACGGCGGTCTTTCCTTGCGCTTCCAGGTCCTTGGCGAACTCGATGATCAGAATCGCGTTCTTTGCCGACAACCCGATGATGGTGATCAGCGCCACCTGGAAGTACACGTCGTTCGAGTAGCCGCGCAGCAGGGTGCCGAGCAGCACGCCCAGCACGCCCAGCGGCACGACCAGAATGACGGCCAGCGGGATGGACCAGCTTTCATACAACGCGGCCAACGCCAGGAAGACCGCCAGAATCGCGAAGCCGTAAAGAATCAGCGATTGCGCACCGGCCAGTTTTTCTTCGCGCGACTGGCCCGTCCATTCAAAACCAAAACCGGGCGGCAGTTTGGCGGCCAGCATTTCCATTTCCTTCAGTGCGGCGCCGCTGCTGTAGCCGGGTGCGGCGGCACCGTCGATGCGCATCGCAGGGTAGCCGTTGTAACGCACGGTCTGCATCGCGCCGGTCACCCAACGCGTGGTGGCGAAGGCGGACATGGGCACGGGCCGGCCGCTGCTGTTGCTGGCGTTGATGCGCATGAGGTCATCGGGCTGCATGCGGGCAGGCGCATCGGCCTGCACCACCACACGCTGCAGACGACCCTGATTGGGGAAGTCGTTCACGTAGCTGGAACCCAGCGCCGTGGAGAGCGCGCTGTTGATGGAATCAAACGTCACACCCAGGGCATTGGCCTTGTCGCGGTCGATGTCGATCTGCAGCTGCGGTGCGTCCTCCAGGCCATTGGGGCGAACCTGTGCCAGCACCTTGCTTTGCGCGGCCATGCCGAGCAACTGGTTACGCGCTGCCAGCAGTGCGTCGTGGCCGGCCGAACCGCGGTCCTGCAGGCGGAAGGTAAAGCCCGAAGCCGTGCCGAGTTCAGGAATCGGTGGCGGGCTGAGCGGGAAGATGAACGCGTCGCGAATGCCCGACAGCGCACCAAACGCGCGGCCGGCAATCGCTTCGGCAGAGTGTTCCTTGCCGCTGCGTTCCTTCCAGTCTTTCAGCGTCACAAACGCAAGCGCTGCATTCTGGCCCTGGCCGGAGAAGCTGAAACCCAGCACGCCGACCATGCTTTCGACTTCAGGCTGCTTGAGGATGAAAGCCTCGACCTGCTCGATCACGGCGCGCGTGCGCTCCTGTGTGGCGCCAGGCGGCAACTGGATGTTGACCAGCATGGTGCCCTGGTCTTCGTTGGGCAGGAAGGACGTCGGCAGGCGCGCATACAGCAGCGCGACGACGCCGATGATGGCCACCCAGACGGCCATGTATCGGCCCGCGCGCTTGAGCATCCGCGCGACAAAACTTTCATAGCCCTTGGCGGTGCTGGAAAACTTGCGGTTGAACCAGCCGAAGAAACCGCGCTTGTCGTGGTGGTGGCCGGCCTCGACCGGCTTGAGCAGCGTGGCGCACAAAGCGGGCGTCAGCGACAGCGCCATGAAGGCCGAGAAGCCGATGGACGCCACCATCACCGCGGAGAACTGCCGGTAGATGTTGCCGATGGAGCCTGAGAAGAAGGCCAGCGGCACGAACACGGAGATCAGCACCACGGTCACGCCGATGATGGCGCCCGAGATCTGGCCCATGGCCTTGCGTGTGGCTTCAAGCGGCGCAAGCCCCTCTTCGCTCATGATGCGCTCGACGTTCTCGACGACCACAATCGCATCGTCGACGACGATACCGATCACCAGCACCATGCCGAACATGGTCAGCACGTTGATGGAAAACCCGAGCGCCAGCAGCGTCGCGAATGTGCCCAGCAGCGCAATCGGCACCACGATGGTCGGGATGATGGTGTAGCGGAAGTTCTGCAGGAACAGGTACATCACCAGGAACACGAGAATCACGGCCTCGATCAGCGTCTCGGCCACCTGGCGGATGGAGATGCTGACGAAGCGCGAGCTGTCATACGGGATCTCGTACTTCACGCCCGCGGGGAAGAACTTCTGAAGCTCGTTCATGCGGGTCCGCACGGCCTTGGCGGTTTCCAGCGCATTGCCGCTCGGCGACAGCTGGACGCCGATACCTGTCGAGGGCTTGCCGTTCAGGCGCGCGGAGGTGGCATAGGTCTGTGCACCGAGTTCAATGCGGGCGACGTCTTTCAGGCGGACCGATGAACCGTCGGTGTTGGCGCGCAGCACGATGTTGCCGAACTGCTCGACGCTGGAGAGCTGGCCCTTGACAATGACGGTGGCAGCAATGCCCTGACCCGCAACGTTGGGAAGATCGCCGATGGTGCCCGAAGCGACCTGTGCATTCTGCGCACGGATGGCACTGGTGACATCGGCGGACGACAGGCTCAGGCCGGTCAGCTTGGCCGGGTCAATCCAGACACGCATGGAGCGCTCGGTACCGAAAAGCTGTGCCTGGCCGACACCGGGGACACGCTGCAGTTCGGGCAGCACGTTGCGCGAAGCGTAATCGCCCAGCGCAATCGGGTCGATGGCAGGGTTGTCGGACGACAAAATAGCAAACAGCAAGAAGTTGTTGCGTGACTTGTCGACGCGCACGCCCTGCTGCGTCACGGCCTGTGGCAGGCGCGGCGAGGCACGCGACAGGCGGTTCTGCACATCCACCTGCGCCAGGTCGGCATTGGTGCCGGGCTGGAAGCTCAGCGTGATGTTGCCGGAGCCGTCGGCCTGGGCCACGGACTCCATGTACAGCAGGCCGGGCGAGCCGTTCATCTCGCGCTCGATCACGGACAGCACGCTGTCCTCCAGCGTCTGGGCGGAGGCACCGGGGTAGGCGGCGGAAACGACGATGGACGGCGGCGCAACCGGCGGGTACTGGGCCACCGGCAACTGCGTGATGGCGACACTGCCCATCACGATGATGAACAGCGCGATCACCCACGCAAAGATCGGCCGATCAATAAAAAACTTGGCCATGGATTGGTTTCCTTATGTGGCTTGATTCGCTTATTTGGCGGCAGCGGACGCTGCAGAAGCCGGGGCGGCGGGCGCAGAAGCGCTGCCTGCCGGTGCGGATGCCGCGCTGGCTGGTTTCCATGGCACTGGCTTGACAGTGGCGCCCGGACGCAGTTTCTGGAAGCCGTCGACCATGACCTGCTCGCCAGCCCTCAGGCCTTCTGTCACCACCCACTGGTTGCCTTTGGCAGAACCAATCTTGATCGGGCGCGGGCTGACCTTGCCGTCCGCGCCGACCACCATGACGCTGTCGCCCTGGTTGGTCCGGGTCACCGCCTGCTGTGGCAGCGTGATGGCATTGCTGGCCTGCGCCTGTTCGAGGCGCACGCGCACGTAGAGACCGGGCAGCAACTGCGCCTGGTTGTTGGGCACTTCAGCGCGCAGGGTGATCTGGCCGGTGGTGGCGTCCACCGTCAGGTCAGAGAACAGCAGGCGGCCGGCCGTTGCGTACTCGGTGCCGTCTTCAAGAACGATGCGCACGCTGGCCGCCTCGGCCCCGCTGGCGCGCTTGAACTGGCCGCTTTGCATGGCATTGCGCAGTTTCATCACATCGCCGGCAGACTGCGTGAAGTTCACATACATCGGGTTGATCTGCTGCACCACGGCAAGCTGGGTCGCTTCGCCTTGGCCCACCAGCGCGCCTTCGGTCACCAGCGCGCGGCCGATGCGACCTGAAATCGGCGAGGTGACGGCGGCGTAACCGAGGTTGATGCCCGCTGTCTGCACATTGGCCTTGGCCACGGCGACATCGGCTTCTGCCTGCTTCTGTGCAGCCACCGCATTCGCGTATTCCTGCTTGCTGACGGCGTTCGCTTCGACCAGCGGCTTGTAGCGTTCGGCCAGGGCTTTGGTCTGCGATGCGTTGGCCTCGGCGCGTTCCTGCGCCGCTTTGGCACTGGCAGCCTGTGCGGCATACGGTGCTGAATCGATGGTGAACAGCGGCTGCCCGGCCTTCACATCACTGCCCTCCTTGAACAGGCGCTTTTGCAGGATGCCCGCAGCACGTGCGCGCACCTGCGCCACGCGTGAGGCTTCAAGACGGCCCGGCAGTTCAGTCACCAGCCCCACGTCACCCAGGGTGACCGTGACGACGCCAACTTCAGCAGGCGGCGGCGCACCGCCGGCACCACCGGCCTCGCCACCCTTGCCGCAGGCGGCCAGCAACACCGACACGGCGGCGACAAGCGCAAGCCGCTGGAAACGCGACTGAAGAGGAAGGCGCGGGAAAGGCATAAAAGTCGGGATCATGCTGGGCGTAGGCATACTGCGTCCTTGAAAGATGGGTTTTTGGGAAGCAAACAAAAAAAGACAGGCAAGACGGTGGAAAGCGGCTGAAAAGGGGTTGGTTTGAGGGGGAGGCCATGCTGAAAAGGCCCGACACCCACGAGTGCAACTCTCAAGCATAAGGGTTTTTACCTGCAGATTATTTTACATACATTAATGAATGTATAGTTCAGCTTCGCAAAAAAATTACCCAACCGGACAATATATTTTGGTTCGCCGTACCAAGGAAGACGCCCTCGCCACCCGTGAAAGTCTGCTGGACGCAGCTGAAGTGCTGTTCCAGGCGCAAGGGGTGTCGCGCACCTCACTCAATGACATTGCACGGCAAGCCGGCACCTCACGCGGCGCGATTTACTGGCATTTCAAGGACAAGGCCGACCTGTTCAACGCCATGATGGAGCGCGTCACCCTGCCGCTGGAACGCTCTTTTGAAACCGCAGACCGCAACCGACCCGGCCAGGATCCGCTGGATCGCATCCGGGATGTGCTCAATTCCGGCTTTGCACTCATTTCGACCGACGACCGCACGCGGCGCGTGTTCGAAGTCGTCACACACAAGGTCGAGTACATCGATGAGCTGCAGGCCGTGCGGGCGCGCCACCTCACCTGCCGCGATGAATTCCTGGGTCGCATTGAAGACGGCCTGAAGCAGGCGATTGCCAGCCAGAACCTCACGCCAGCCATTTCACTGCGCAACGCCGCGAACGGGCTGCATGCCCTGCTGGATGGCCTGCTGCAGAACTGGTTGCTGGACCCGGCAGGGTTCGACCTGGCATCCACCGGCGAACAGGTGATGGACGTCTACCTGCGAGGGCTGGGCCTGAAGCTCAAGGCCCAAAAAGAAACGCCGCGCTGAAAACGCGGCGTGTCCGTTGCATGCCTGCCGGCTAGTGCAGGTGGCGCGGCTTGCGCCCACCACCACCGTGGCCAGAGCTGCCGGGTGAACCACCCATGCCGCGCGGCGGACGGCCCAGCTGCATGGAGCTGACCAGGGCGTCGAAACGCTGTGCAAAGAGCTTGTCGATCGCAGCCACAACTTCACCGAGCTCGGAGCCGTCAAAGTGACGCTCCATCAGGCCAATGGTGTCCTGCACCAGCAGGTCGCGCTGGACCTGCATGATGGACGCCGGCGTGGGGCCGACAAAATACATCGCGAAGTCATCGCGCGCCTCTTCATCAGCGCCCTCTT